>CAWDLT010000006.1:0-647485 GCA_963803305.1 uncultured bacterium | reverse complement strand
AATCCAGCGCCCGCCTCGACCTTGCTCTTCAGATAGGCGAGGTCGGCCGCCGGGCTCGCCGCCTCGGGATGGACTTCCGGAAAGCACGCCGCCCCGATCGCGAAGGCGCGGCCCTCGGAGATGAAGCCGGCGAGCTCGGCCGCGCTGGACAGGCCGCCGTCGGGTACCTCGAAGCTCTCCTGGCCTCGCGGGGGGTCACCCCGCAGGGCGAGGACGTTGTCGATGCCCGCGGCCTCGAAGCGGTCGAGGATCTCGGTCAGGCCCTCCCGGGTCTCGCCGACGCAGCTCAGATGGGCCATCGCCTCGAGGCCGTGGTCGCGCTTGATCTTGGTTGCGCATCCATCCGTCCCGTCCCGGGTCGCCCCGCCCGCGCCATAGGTCACGGAGACGAAATCGGGCTCGAGAAGCTTCAGGGCCTCGACTGGGGTCGAACAGGGCATCGGCGCCCTCCGGCGTCTTGGGAGGAAAGAACTCGATCGAGAAGACCGGGCCGTCGCGGTTCAGGATCTGGTCGATTCGCATCGTCGGATGATGGTAGAGCGACCCGGCGCGGGGCCGGCGGGGCCGGCGGGCGCGCCCGACTCTGGGACAGGTGCTGCGTCCCCTCCTCCATGAGGTGATCGACACTAACACCGCGCCGCCGGCCCTCACTGCGCTCGCTTGCCGGATCGCGAGTTGCGCCGTCCGCCCCCGCCACTCAGCCGGGCGCCGGTCGAACTCCGCCCGTCCCGCCGCCGGGGACATCCGGAGTCTGGTTCCATCGAATCACGACCGGGGCGGCGTGCTCGTAGCCGAGCACGCAGAGCGCCTCGGTGTCGAGCTTCAAGAGCCCGCCATCCGCGGGGGGAGCCCGACCCACCGGGCGCCGAGCACCCGCAGCATGTGACCGTGGCCGAAGGCGATCACGGCACCCTCGACGGCCCTGGCCTCGGCGATCACGCGGTCCGCGCGCGTGCCGACGTCGTCGGCCTGCTCGCCTTCCGGGCAGCCGTCCCGCCAGAGGTTCCAGTCGGGCCGACGCTCGAGGATCTGGGGCGTCGTCAATCCCTCATAGGCGCCGTAGTCCCACTCGCGAAGGTCACCGCGCACCTGTCCCTGGCCCCCGAGGCCCGCGAGCTCGCAGGTCTCAACCGCGCGCTGAAGCGGGCTTGTCAGCACGAGCGCGAACGATTGCCCCGCCAAGAGGGCTGCGAGCCCTTGCGCGCGGCGCCGGCCGGCCTGTGTCAGGGGCAGGTCGGTGCGGCCCGTGTGCCGACCGTTCGCGCTCCACTCGGTCTCGCCGTGACGCGCCACAAGGAGCTCGCCCATGGGCGCCAGGCTAGATCATGGTCACCGAGGCGGCGGGCCAACCCCATGACGCGCCCGCGTTCGACACTATGTGTCGGGAGGCATGCGTCGGGGAAGCCGCGGCACTCGCGATCTTCGACTTCGATCACGACCCAGGAGGAGAGCTGATGGCCAAGGAGCCCCGTTCATTGAGAGGAAAGGTCGTCGCGATCACGGGCGGCGCGCGCGGGATCGGCAAGGCGACCGCGACCGCGCTGTCGCGCGAGGGGGCCCGAGTCGCGATCGGCGATCTGGACCGCCAGCTCGCCGAAAAGGCGGCGGCGGAGCTGGGCGGCGAAGCGGTCGGGCTCGAGCTCGACGTGACCCGGCGGGACTCGTTCGCCAACTTTCTCGACCAGGTGTCGGAGCGGCTCGGCCCGCTCGACGTCTTGATCAACAACGCCGGGATCATGCCGATCGGCGAGTTCGCCGCCGAGACCGACGCCACGGCCCAGCGGATGGTCGACATCAACCTGCACGGCGTCATCTACGGAATGAAGCTCGCGATCCCCGGGATGACGACCCGCCGCAGCGGGCACCTGGTCAACATCGCCTCCCAGGCCGGCAAGGTCGGCCTGCCCGGCGGGGCGACCTACTGTGCGACCAAGCACGCGGTCGTCGGCCTGAGCGAGGCGGTTCGCGCCGAGCTCCGGGACACCGGGGTCGAGCTGTCCGTGGTGATGCCCGCCGTGGTCAACACCGAGCTCGGATCCGGCCTGCCCGACACACCCGGGGTCAAGAAGCTCGAGCCCGAGGACGTCGCCGAGGCGATCGTCGGTGCGCTCAAGCTCCCCAAGTTCGACGTCTGGGTGCCGTCCTCGAGCGCGGTGATCGACAAGCTGATCCACCCGCTCCCGCGCCGCGCTCGCGAAGCCGTCGGAAGGCTCCTCAAGGCCGACAAGGTGCTCTCCGCCCCCGACCGGGCGGAGCGCGCGGCCTACGAGGACCGGGTATCGCCGGACGCCCCGAAGTCGGCGGCCGAGGCCGAGACGAAGCCCTCAAAGGAGAAGAGCGCCTCGCTGTCCTGAGCCGGCAGCCCGGTCAGCCGGCCGCCCGGCGCGCTCGGTAGAGGGCCAGCGTCCCGAACGGGGTGCGCAGGCGATCGGTCTCGGCGACGCCTTCCAGGCCCCCGCGCTCGAACACGCCGGGCAGGAGCCCGGAGAGGTTCTCGCGGGTGGACTCGTCTCCGTCACCGAACCGGATCTGGAGCGAGAGCAGGCGCATCAAGGGGTCGGAGGGAAGCCCCCAGTCCGCGACGTGAAGCTCACCGCCCGGCTTCAGCACCCGAACGACCTCGGCGACCGTGAGCCCCTTGTCCTCGGGCCGAAGGTGATGGAAGAACAGCGTGCTGAGGACGCGGTCAAAGGTGGCGTCGGGGTAGGGGAGCTCGTTCGAGAGGCCTTGGTCGAAGCGAACCTCGAGCCCGGCCTCGCCAGCCTTGCGGACCGCGCGGCCGAGCATCTTGGGATCCGCATCGAGTCCCGAGACCGCGGCGCCGGGCCGCCCTCGCTTGGCCATGATGGCGAGCGTCCCGGTGCCGCATCCCAGGTCGAGAACCCGAGCCCGATCCCCGATCGCGGCCTGCTCGAGCAGCCGGCGCTTGAACGTCCCCTCGCGCGTCGTCAGCCTGATCGCGGGGTCGTAGAAGCGGGTCAACGCCGCGAAGCGCAGGGCGGGCAGGAAGCGTTTCTCGGCCACCTGGCCTCTCTCAATGGGCGTGCGCCGGGCCCCGATCTCGGGCGTCGCGGCGCAATGTCAGGTAGAAGAGGGCCGAGAAGACGAGCAGGCCGAACAGGTTGAGGAACAGCTTGTAGTCGAGCTCCACGCCACCGAATATGTCGCCCCGGGTGGGGCGCGGCCCGGTGGGAATCAGGCCCGCGGCGCTGAACAGGGCGTCGACGATGAGCGCGGCGAGGACCATGGTGGCGAACATCAGCGCCGTGATCCTGAAGGCAAAAGCGGTTCCGTAGTACTTGCGGTAGGCGAGGACGATCGGCAGCACGATCAAGTCGGCGAAGATGAACGCGAGCACACCGCCGAAGCTGATCCCGCCCGACCACAGGACCGCCGCGAGGGGAACGTTGCCGACCGAGCAGACGAAGCTCAGGATCGCGATCAGCGGGCCGACGATCACGTTCTCGATCGCGGTCACGACCGGCGGGCCGTCGGTGATGAACAGGCCGTTGAAGAAATCGTCGCCCAGCAGGCCGATGAACCCGGCGAGCAGGAAGCCGACCAGGATCTCCTTCCAGAGCATCCGCCAGTCGCCGCGGAAGTTGTCGGCGACGTCCGACCAGGCCTCGGCCGAGGCCAGCCGCCGGCGCAGGGTGAGGCCGCCCGCACCGACCGCCCGGTGCACGTGCCCGGCCTGGGCCTCGCGCGCGTGGCGCCGGGCCAGTTCCTCGAGGCGCGGCGAGACGAACAGCCGGAGGGCCGCCGCCATCAGCACGATCATCACGATCCCGCCCAGGTACTCGGCCGCCGCGAACTGCCACCCGATCAGGATCCAGAGGATCAGGCCAAGCTCCCAGACCAGGTTGGTGGACGCGAACTGAAAGGCGAGCATGGTCGCCGCCGAGGCCCCCTTCTGGAACAGCGACTTGCCGATCGCGATCGCCGCGTAGGAGCACGACGATGACGCCGCGCCGAGCCCGGTTGCTTTGGCGAGCGGGCCAGGGCCGCTTCCGGACAGGGCGGCTTCGATGCGCTCGCGCGGGACCCAGGACTGGACGATCGCCGAGATCGCGAATCCGAGGACCAGCGCCCACCAGACTTCGTATGCCATCAGGAAGGACTGCTTGAGGCCCTCGCCGATCGTGTTCAGAACCTCGCTCACGAAATGGAGTCATCTCTTTCGCTCGGGTCGTCGGGTCAATACCCTACCAGGGTATACTGGGCCAATGAGCGAGACACCCGGATACACGGCTTCGAAGGAACAGCTCCTGAAGCGTCTGGCCCGAATCGAAGGCCAGGTCCGCGGGGTCAGCGGGATGGTCGAAGACGAGCGCTACTGCATCGACGTCCTGACCCAGATCCACGCGGCACAGGCTGCCCTGAACGCGGTCGCGCTGGGGCTGCTCGACGATCACGTCCGAAACTGCATGCGAGCCGGATCAATCGAGCAGCGCAGCCGGGTCGACGAGCTGATGGGCGCGGTCGGTCGCCTGCTCCAGGGCTGAGCGGGGGGCTCGAGGGGTTCCGCCCGGCTCAGGGGACGATCGCGACGACCCGAGCGGGGGCGCCGCTTCCGCCGACGAGGCGGAGCGGAAAGCAGGCGACTTCGAAGCCCTCCGGCGGCAGCGCGCCGAGGTTGACGAGGCGCTCGATCTGCGAGTAGGAGAGATTGGCCTGGTGAGCCTCCCAGAAGATCCCGGGCTTCCCGGCGGCCTTCGCGCGCTCGGCCTGGAGGTGGAGCGGCGCGTCCCAGCCCCAGGCGTCGATGCCCATGACGCGGACCCCCTGGTCGAAGAGCCAGCGCGTCGCCTCGGCCGAGACCCCGGGGCCCCGTGCCATGTAGTCGGGTTCCGCGTAGTAGGCGTCGCGACCGGTGTGGACGAGGACGATGTCGCGCGGCTCGAGGTCGCGCGGCAGCCGCTCGCGCAGATTGGCGCTCGACAGCGCCTCCCCGTCACCGCGGTCGCCGGCGTCGATCACGACTCCCGGTCGAAAGAACCAGTCGAGCGGAAGCTCCTCAATCGTCTTCGCCCGCTCGTCGCCGATCGTCGAGTTGTAGTGCCACGGGGCGTCGACGTGGGTGGTGCTGTGGGTCCCGAGGCGCGTGAACGTCTCGTTCGACCAGCCCTCGCCATCGCGGAGCAGCTCGGGGGCGACTCCGAACAACTGCTCGATCAATTCCGCGCCGGCGGCGTGGCCTTCGTAGGTGACGTCGACGCGCAGCGCGTCGAGTTGGTCCGGCGGCCCCTGCTTGATCGGCGCCGAGAGATCGATCAGGTCCATTGGCTCACCACCTCAGCTCATCGCCGGCACGGCCCTGTCGCGGGGCGGTCGATCGCAAGCTCGAGGCGCCCGCCACCGCGGCGACCGTGGCAGTCTACGCGAGGGAGATGGGCACGAGACTTCGTCCCCGAGGAGGCGAGGGGCAAGCCCGTCGCCGGGCTGATCGTCGCCTATTTCGGCGACCCCGAGATGGGCGAGGACGCCCTCCGGTCGCTGACCGGCTGGGGAGAGCCGCTGCTCAAGCTGGTCCAGCCGATGCCCTACGTCGCCTTCCAGCAGCTGATTGACGCCGGGAATCCCTGGGGGGTCAACGAGTACTTCAAGGTCGACTACCTCCAAGAGCTGCCCGACGAGGCGATCGACGCCGCGATCGAGAAGGCCACCGGTAGCGCCTCGCCGGTCACCCAGGTGATCTTCGGCTCGCTTGGTGGCGCGTACGCGCGGATGGACCGAACCGCGATGGCGCTCAGCATCCCCGACGCCAAGTGGTTCTACTTCTGCCTGGCGATGTGGTTCGACCCCCAGCAGACGGAAGCGGAGACCAGCTGGGCGCGCGAGTTCATGCAGACCATGCGGCCCTGGGCCGTCAACCAGGCGCCTTCCAACTTCATCAGCCCGGACGACCCCGCGGATCGACTGAGGGCGTCCTACGACGACGAGAAGTACGTCCGCCTGGTGGCGCTGAAGGACAAGTACGACCCCGACAACGTCTTCGCTCTCAAAGCGAACATCCCGCCGAGCATCCCGGCCGCCCGACCGGTCGCCGGCGAGCTGAGATGGAGCTAGGGGGACTCGAACCCCCGACCTCCTGGGTGCGATCCAGGCGCTCTCCCAACTGAGCTATAGCCCCGAGTCGGGACGCTGTTTAGGGGTAAGGCGTCCCGGTAGGCAAGGATAGCCGTAGATATGCCGATCTAAGCTGGTGAATCCAATTGAGCTTCCGCGGCAGACTCACGCTGTTCTTCCTGCTGATCGTCGTGATGCCGATGATCGCCGTCGCCGTGCTGGTGACTCAGGTCACGGCCCAGTCCAGGAACGGCAAGGCGGACGCCCGGCTCGCGGCGGGCCTCGAGACGGCGCTCTCGGTTTACCAGGGCGACGTCGGCGCCGCCAGACGTGCCGCGAACGAGATCGGTGGGGACCCGGCCCTGGGTCTCGCGCTGCAGACCGGCGACCGCGCTCAGATCCAGAGCGCCGCACGTGCGGCCGCCGGGAACCAGGGTGTCCGGTTCCTGGTGCTGCGTGACTCGAACGGCCGGAGCGTCGCGTCGATCGGCGCCCCGCCTGCGATCGCCGCGTATAGGCTCGCCCTCCGCGGGCCGAGCGGAGGCATCGGCTCCCTCGAGGTCTCGACCACGACGGCGTCCGCCTACCTCGCCCGGGTCCGCGGCCTGACCGGTCGCGAAGCGGCGGTGCTCGGCCCGGCCGGCCCGGTCGCCGCGACGCTCGCCCCCCTCGACGCGAGCCTGCCCGTGAGCGGCCACTCGGATGACGTCGACGTGAACGGCCACACCCTTCGCGCCGCGACGACTGACCTGCCGGGGCCCGGCGGCCTGAGGATCACCCTGTTCGGCCCGACCGAGTCGGGGGGCTTCTTCTCGTCGAGCCCCCTGGTGGTCGCGGTCCTGGTCGCCTTCTTCGCGGTCGCGCTGATCTTCGTCGCGATGCTCCTTCGTGCCCTCGGCGGCCAGGTTGCGGCGATGCTCGACGCGGCTCGCCGGATCGGCAGGGGGGACTTCAGCCAGAAGGTGCCGGTGGTCGGAAAGGACGAGATGGCGGGGCTCGCGAGCGAGTTCAACAAGATGGGTGACCGGCTCAGCAAGCAGATGGATGAGGTGCGGCGCCAGCAGATCGAAATCGACCGATCTGTGAGCCGGATAGGCGAGGCGTTCGCGTCCGGGCTCGATCGCAAGACCCTGCTCCAGGTGGTGGTCGAGACATCGCTGGCGGCATGCCGAGCCGAGTACGGGATGATCACCCTGAGCGGGCACGAGGGCGCCGAGGCGGAGGCGGGCCGGACCTCCGCCCGCATTCGCGGAGCCGCCCGCTCCGCCGAGGAGGAGGCGCTGAGAACCGACGACTTGGTGGCTCTCTCCGACGACGGCTCGTGCGCCCTGTCCAGCCCGCTGCGGCGCATGGGCGAGATGCCGGAGAACGTGGGCGCGATGACGGTCGCACGCGGGGGCGAGCCGTTCAGCCAACCCGAGCGCGACGTTTTCCTTTACCTGGTTGGACAGGTGTCGGCGTCGATCGAGAACATAGCGCTCCACGAGCTGGTCTCCGAACAGGCGGTCACCGACGAGCTCACCGGCCTGTCGAACAACCGCCGCTTCCGCGAGCTGATCTCCAAGGAGGCGGCGCGGGCGCAGCGCTTCGGACACGAACTGTCGCTGATCATGCTCGACATCGACGACTTCAAGCGTGTCAACGACACCCACGGCCACCTGCAGGGCGACGAGGTCCTGCGCGCGATCGGCTCCGTCCTCGATTCGGAGTCGAGGGGGGTCGACGAGCCGGCCCGCTACGGGGGAGAGGAGTTCGCGGTGGCTCTGCCCGAGACCGGCCTCGTGGGAGCGGTCGGGCTGGCGGAGCGAATTCGCGCTCGAATCGAGTCCCAGGCGGTACCGCGGGTCGACGGCAAGGGGACTGTCCGCGTGACCGCGAGCCTCGGGGCGGCGTCGATACCCGGATCAGCCGACGACGCACGCTCCCTGATCGCGGCGGCGGACGCGGCGCTCTATGAGGCGAAGAGATCGGGCAAGAACCGGGTCAGCGGGGCGCCCGAGGCGAGGGCCGCGGGCCGCCCCTGAGGGCGCAGGGACGCCGCTCCGAGCGGCGAATGAACCTTCGGTGAGAGGCGCGGGACGCCGGCCCGGGCGGCGACGCCCATGCAGGAATCCGTGCCTGCGCGCTCGAATTGGCGCAGTACCCTTTTCAGCCTGATCGCCATGGGAATCTTTGACGACGCGATTCGCCAGCACCTGGACCTGAAGCGCCAGCACGGCGCGGCTGAGTCCGAGCTGCAGCAGCTCGAGGACGAGGCCTTCGGCCCACCGACCCGCCCCGACGAGCCCGACTTCCCCGAGCCCGCCGCCGGGACCGAGCATTCGGGAAACGGTAATGGAGGCCCGTTGAGCTCCGATCAGGGCGAACCCGTCGGCGATCTGGCGGCTGGGGAGGAAGACGCGCCCCGGGCCGAGGCGCCCGCCGCCGAGCACCCGATCGTCGATGAGCCGCCCGAATCGAGCGAGGCTGAGGCCGCCGCCGAGGCGCCGACGACCTTCTTCGACCACACGTCCGACGACGAGGAATCGCCCGACGAGGAGCCTTCGAGCTCGGACGACACCGAGCCCCCGACGGGTGAGGACGCGACGGCTGCCTCGGCGCCTCCGGACGAGGAGATCGCCTCCCAGCCACCATCCGCCGACGAGCCTCCGGTTGAGTCGCTCGACACGGTCGAGCACCCGGCGCCGTTCGACACGATCGAGGCCGACGCCGAGGTCGCGCAGGTGCCCGAGGACGAGCACGCGGAGGAGGACCGGCACGCGGAGGAGGCTCAGGAGGACGAAGAGCTGGTCGAAGAGGACGCGGGCCTGGAGGACGAGGAGCCCGAGGGCGAGCTGTCCGAGGACGGGGAAGCCGACGATGAGTCCGACGACGTCCTTGCCGACACGCCGGAGTTCCTCAAGGACGCGCCGGAGGACGACGAGCTCTGGTTCGAGCAAGGCAAGCCGAAGGACTTCGACTTCTAGTCGCCCCCTCGAGCGCCCGCAGGTAACCCTTCGACTCAGACGTATCCGCGGGTCCGGGAGGCTTCGACCACCCGCTCGAGACCCAGCAGGTACGAGGCCTCGCGCAGGTCGACGCCCTCCTCGCGCCCCCGCGCTGAGACCTCTCTGTACGCACGCCTGACGATCGTGCCGAGCTTGTCGTTGACCTCGCGCTCCTCCCAGCGGAAGTGCTGGAGGTTCTGTACCCATTCGAAGTACGAGACGACGACGCCCCCGGCGTTCGCCATCACGTCGGGGATCACGTAGGTGCCCTTCTCGCGGAGGATCCGATCGGCCGCGGGGGTCGTAGGGCTGTTCGCGCCCTCGACGACCATCCGGCATTCCATGCGGTCCGCATTGTCCTCCCGGATCATTCCGCCCAGCGCGGCCGGGATGAAGACGTCGCACGGCACCGCCACCAGGTCCTCCGGGTCGATTTGCTCCGCCTGCGGGAAGTCGGTGATCGAGCCGGTCTCGGTGAGGTGGTCGCTAAGGGCGTTGGCATCGATCCCGGCGTCGTTGCGAATCGCCCCGCTCAGATCGGAGACAGCGACCATCTTGGCGCCGAGCTGCTGCATGAGGCGGGCCGCCCACGAGCCGACGTTGCCGAAGCCCTGGACGGCGAAGGTCGTGTCGGCGGGGGAGAGGCCGAGCTGCGGCGCCGCCTCGCGGAACATGTAGACGCATCCCCGCCCCGTGGCCGCCTCCCGGCCGTGCGAGCCCTCGAGCGCGATCGGCTTGCCGGTGCAGATCGCGGGCGTGTGCCCGTGGATCTTCCCGTACTCGTCCATCATCCAGGCCATCACCTGGGCGTTCGTGTTGACGTCGGGCGCCGGTATGTCCCTGGTCGGCCCGAGAACCTTCTGCACCTTGTCCATGAACGACCTGGTGATCGCCTGGAGCTCTGACCGCTCCAGCTCGGTGGCCGGGCAGTTGACGCCTCCCTTGGCGCCCCCGAACGGGATTCCGACCACCGCGGTCTTCCAGGTCATCAACGAGGCGAGTGCCCGCACCTCGTCGATGTCGACCTCGGGATGGAACCGGACCCCGCCCTTGTAGGGGCCGCGGGCTCCGTTGTGCTGGATCCGGTAGCCGTTGTAGACGTGGACCTTGCCGTCCGACAGCTTGACGGGGATCTGGACCGTCACCTCGCGGTACGGAGTCCAGAAGACCACCCTCAGGTCGTCGGCGAGCTTCAGCCGGTCGGCGGCGAGGTTGAAGTGGTGGCGGACGATCTCGAGGTTCGACACCTCGGCGCGCTGCCCGTCGGCGCTTCGAGTACCGGTCGGCGTCCGCTCGACGGCGGACCCCTGCGGCTTGGGATCCCTCCCGGCCTCGCTCGCCATCTCGGTTTCTGGCATCTGGATCCTTGGTTCCCTCGCTGCGGGCCAATCCTCGCACAACCCCGTGAGTTCGGCGAGCGGTCCGCGGCCGTGAGACACTGGCGGTTGCTCGGGGCCATAGCTCAGCTGGGAGAGCGCCGGCTTTGCAAGCCGGAGGTCGCGGGTTCGAATCCCGCTGGCTCCATCCCGCCGCCCGCGGGAACTCACCCGCGACACCGCTCGCAGTCCCTGCTCGCTCGGGTTCGAATCCCGCTGGCTCCATCCCGCCGCCCGCGGGAACTCACCCGCGACACCGCTCGCAGTCCCTGCTCGCTCGGGTTCGAATCCCGCTGGCTCCATCCCGCCGCCCGCGGGAACTCACCCGCGACACCGCTCGCAGTCCCTGCTCGCTCGGGTTCGAATCCCGCTGGCTCCATCCCGCCGCCCGCGGGAACTCACCCGCGACACCGCTCGCAGTCCCTGCTCGCTCGGGTTCGAATCCCGCTGGCTCCATCCCGCCGCCCGCGGGAACTCACCCGCGACACCGCTCGCAGTCCTGGTCCGAGCGGACTAATTCCGTTGGCTGGCCAGCCAACGTGGGCTCTGGCAAAGTTATACGCTTGCGCGCTAGCCACGTTTGGCAGGAGAGAACCCAGGGGCAAGGAGGAGTTCACGCATGGGCATGGATCGTTGGTCGAACCGGACGAGTAACCGCAGGACGCCACGGCGCTTTGTCGGAGCTGCATTGGCGATGGTCGTCGTCGGAGCGATCTTCGCTCCGGGGGCGCTCGCCGCGGGCCCGGCCGCGAGATGTCAGCCGTTCGGGCACAAGCCCTGCCTGCTGCCGTTCCCGAACAACCTGTTCACGGTCAAGGACCGGTCCAGCGCCACCGGCCTGCGCGTTCACCTGCCCCAGAACGCGATGCCGACCAACACCCAGAACAGCCAGCTCAGCGTCAGCCAGTTCAATCGCAACGACGGCTTCAGCCCCGGCAGCGACATCGTCGTCAACGTGCCCGGGCTCGACAACCCGACCGCCTTCAATAAGACCAACCCGGTTCAGCTCGACGACATGTCGAAGGCCTACAAGCGGAACGCGCCGATCGTGGTGATCGACGCCGTGACCCACCAGCGGCACCTGATCTGGGCCGAGCTCGACTCGAACGCCGGGAGCAGAGCGAACACGACGCTGCTCATCCACCCCGGCAAGAACTTCATCGAGGGGCATCGCTACATCGTCGCTCTGCGCAATCTCAAGAACGCGAGCGGCAACAAGCTGAAGGCCCCGAGATGGTTCCAGAAGCTCAGGGACAACAAGAGGCTTCCCGCCTCCGAGCGGTCCCAGAAGGCACGCTACAAGGCGATGTTCAAGACCCTGAAGGCGGCTGGGATCAACCGCAGCAACCTGTACGAGGCCTGGAACTTCACGGTGATGAGCCGTCAGAGCCTCAGCGCGCGGATGCTCAAGATCCGCGACAACGCTTTCAGCCAGCTCGGCGACAACAACCTGAAGGACAACACGGCGGCCGGAAGCGCGCCGCCGTTCACGGTCGACAACGTGACCCCCAACCCGGCCGCCGGGATCATGAGCGAGGTCACCGGGACGTTCACCGTGCCGTGCTACCTGAAAGACACGGGCTGCTCGCCGACCCCGGACTCGAGCACCGACGGCGGCGGTTTCCACTACGGATCGAACAAGCCCGACGCGCTGCCGACCCAGAAGCCGGGCAACACGGCGACGGCGCAGTACGACTGCATCATCCCGACCAGCGCCGCGACCACGCCGGCCCGCGCGTCGCTCTACGGGCACGGGCTCCTCGGTTCGCGAACCGAGGTGCACGCGGGGAACGTCGAGGCGATGGCCTCGGAGCACAACATGATGTTCTGCGCCACCGACTGGTGGGGCCTGGCGAGTGGCGACGTCCCATACGACATCGCGGCGCTCCAGGACCTGAACAAGTTCCCGCAGGTGGTCGACCGACTCCAGCAGGGGGTCCTCAACACCCTCTACCTGAGCCGCCTGATGCGGACGTCCGATGGGTTTGCGTCCGACCCCGCATTCCAGGACGGCAGCAACGTGCCGCTGTTCGACACGTCGAGCGGATACTACGACGGCAACAGCCAGGGCGGCATCATGGGCGGGATGACGACCGCCTTGGCGCCCGACTTCCGCCGGGCAGCCCTCGGCGTTCCGGGCATGAACTACGGTGGCGTCCTGCTCCAACGGAGCACCGACTTCACCCTCTACGCGACGTTCCTGTTCGGCAACGCGGCCGGCGGCGGCTACACCGACACCTCCATCCATCCGCTGATCCTCGACCTCATGCAGCAGCTGTGGGATCGCGGCGAGGCGGACGGCTACGCCCAGCACATGACGTCGAAGCCCCTGCCGAACACGCACTCGCATGTCGTGCTGATGCAGGGTGCCTACGGCGACTTCCAGGTCAGCCAGTACGCGGCGACCGTGGAGGCGCGGACGATCGGCGCCAAGTACCACTCGCCGGCGCTCGACCTGCCGGCCCGAAGCCAGGACGCGAACCTGTTCTACGGGCTCTCGCCGATCTCGAGCTATCCATACAGCGGATCGGCGTACGTGATCTGGGACGACGGCCCCGGCAACGTGGCCTCGCCGCCACTCACGAACACCGCCCCGATGACGGGGAGTGATCCCCACAGCCATCCGCGGGCCACGGTGGCCGCGAGGACGCAGAAGTCCAACTTCCTGGCGCCCGGCGGCGTCGTGACGGATGAATGCGGCGGAGCGCCCTGTCACACCGACGTCTACGCGCCGTAGGCGAAGACGGCGAGCCACCAGCTGAAGGCCAGCCGCCGGCGATCAGACGCCGGCGGCTCGGTCGTGCGGCGCACTGGTCGAACAGCCCCGGCCGGGGGATGGTCAGCGGTCGTCGGGAGGGTTCCGAAGGGCGCCGAACACCCCGATCAGGATCATCGCGACGATCCCGAACGCGACCAGGGTGAAGATGTCGAAGCCCGACTGAGCCGCGACCGCCGCCGTCATCCCGCCGAACACGAGGCAGAAGATCAACGCCGCGATGAGGAAGGCGCTACGCATGTCCCGCGCCCACCGCGCGGCGGCGGGTCGCGAACAGCTTGATCGCGGCGAGCCCAAAGGCGAAGCCCCCGACGTGCGCCCAGTAGGCGACTCCGCCGCCCGAGACAGCGTCGGTGCCCACCTGGCCGATCGCCGGCACGAACTGGAGCAAGAACCAGATCCCGAGCATGATCGCGGCCGGGATCTCGATCAGGGTCACGAAGAAGATGATGAAGATCAGGGTCAGGACCCGCGCCCGGGGGAAGAGGATCAGGTAGCCGCCCAGCACCCCCGCGATCGCGCCGCTCGCCCCGATCGCCGGAACGGTCGCATCACTCGACAAGAGCGCCTGCGCGTACGCCGCGACGGTGCCCGCGAGGAGATAGAAGAGCAGGAAGCGCGGCCTTCCCATCGAGTCCTCGACGTTGTTGCCGAAGATCCACAGGAACAGCATGTTGAAGGCGATGTGGAGGATGCCCCCGTGCATGAACATCGAGGTCAGCACGGTGGCCCACCAGGGCGGCGAATCGAGCTGGGCGAACGGGGCGCCCTGGGCACCGAGCCGGCGTGCGGCCGCGTAGGAGGCCGTTCCCTGGCAGATCACGTCGGCTCTGGTGGCCTCAAAGCTCGTCACCCCTACCGCGCAGTCCTTCCCCGGGTGGGTGAGCCGGTAGGGGATCGCCCCGTACTCGAGCGTCACCTGATCCTGCTCGGAGACGCCGAGCCGCTCGTATGTCCGGTTTGAGTAGTCGCTGCTCGAGAAGTGGATCTGCCACCCGAAGACGAGCAGGTTGGCCACGATCAAGGCGACCGTGACGATCGGAAACCGCGAGGTCGGGATGTTGTCCCGGAGCGGGATCAAGGGCGCCGAAGCCTATGGCCACGACCACTCGCCCAGGCCGGTCCGGGTCGCTCAGGCGGGCGTCTTCGCCGCCGGACGCCGCCCGGCGACCTCGTCCGCGCTCTGGTCCGCGTGATACGAGCTCCGGACCAGGGGGCCGGCGGCGACAGACTCGAAACCCAGATCGTGGGCCGCCCTCTCGAGCTCCTTGAACTCGTCGGGGTGCCAATAGCGGACGACCGGGAGGTGCTGCTCGGTGGGCCGCAGGTACTGGCCGACCGTGAGGATCTGGACGTCGTGGGCACGAAGGACGCCGAACGCCTCGACCAGCTCCTCAAAGCTCTCGCCGAGGCCGACCATCAGCCCGGACTTGGTCACCACGCGCTCGCCGCCCATCTGCTTGGCGAGTTGCAGTACCCGCGCGGAGCGCCTGAAGTCGGAGCCGCGCCGGGCCTTCGGGTAGAGGCGCGGAACCGTCTCGACGTTGTGGTTGAAGACGTCCGGGCGCTCGTGGACGACCTTGGCGAGGGGCATCTCCTGGCCGCGAAAGTCGGGGGTCAGGACCTCGACCTTGCAGCCCGGCGCGAGCATCCGGATCGATCGGATCACGCCGACGAAGGCGCCGGCGCCGTAGTCGGGCAGGTCATCGCGGTCGACCGAGGTGACGACGGCGTGGCGCAGGCCCATCTGCTTGACCTGGGCTGCGACCCGCATCGGCTCGAGCGGGTCGTTCCAGGTCGGCTTGCCGGTCCGGACGTTGCAAAAGCCGCAGCGGCGGGTGCATACGTCGCCGAGGATCATGAAGGTCGCGGTTCCCCGCTCCCAGCACTCGCCGACGTTCGGGCAGTTCGCCTCCTCGCAGACGGTGTGGAGGTTGTCCGAGCCGATCGCCTGCTTGAGACGCCGGTAGGTCGGACCCCCCGGCGCGGGGACCTTGAGCCAGGGTGGCTTTCGCTCCCGAAAGGGTCGTCCCCCGGCCACCTGCATTCCGCCCGGATTGGCTCGCGAGCGGGTTGCGGGCGGCGAGCCCGACAACTCGCCCGGCGCCGGGCCCGGTGCGGTTTCGACCGGCGGCTTCACCTTCTCTACCGTATCGCCGCCACGGCGCCTCGAAGCGCCTCGACCCCATCGACGTGGCGGGCCAGCTCGACGGGAGCGAGCTCCACAGCGGCGCGCCCGAACTGCTCTGCGAAGCGCTCGGTGATCGTGGTCGCGAAGGCGGATGGATCCTGATCGCCGCCCAGCTCTCGCGCGACCGAGGTCACCTGGCAGGACTCGATGCCGCAGGGGACGATCCACTCGAAGGGCGCGAGGTCATTGCTGACGTTGACCGCAAAGCCGTGCGTCGTCACGCCTCGGTTTACGTGGACGCCGATCGAGGCGATCTTGCGCCGCTCGGGCGTCCAGACGCCGGTCAGGCCGTCGAGCGGGCCGGCGGGGACGCCCCACTCGCCCAGGGCCTGAATGATCAGCTGCTCGATTCCGCGCAGGTAGCCCGCCACGTCGGCCCGAGCCGCGTCGCCCCCGTCGGCCGGCGCCAGGCCGGGCAGCGAGACGATCGGGTAGGCGACGAGCTGGCCGGGGCCGTGGTAGGTGACCCGCCCGCCGCGATTCGTGTCACAGACCTCGATCCCGCGCCCCCGATAGGCCTCTTCGCCCATCGGCAGCTCCTGCGGCGTCGATCGGCGCCCCCTCGTGTAGACAGGCGGATGCTCCAGCAGCACGAGCACGTCCGGCACCTCCCCCTTGATGCGCGCCGCCTCGAGCCGATTCTGGATCGTCCGTGCCTGCTCGTAGGGGACCAGGCCGGCCCGCACGACCCAGGCCGTGGGCCGCGGGTCTTCGCGCAAGAGCGGCATCGCCTCAGTGTCTCACGCGGCGCCCGGGCGCCTAGAGAGCCAGCGCTACGGGCTCTTCGAGCAGCGCGCGGATCCTGTCGAGGAAACGGGCGCCGTCCGCTCCGTAGAGGATCCGGTGGTCGCAGGCGAGATTGACGGACATCATCCGCGCGGAGACGATCTCGCCTTCGCGGACGACGGGCTTCTCGATCACCCGGCCGATCGCGAGGATCCCCGCCTGCGGCGGGTTGATCACGGCGGCGAAGGAGTCGATCCCGAGCATCCCGAGGTTGGAGACCGTGAACGTGCCGCCCGAGAGCTCGGGAGGGGTGACCGTCGCGTCACGGACCCGCTGGGCCAGCGCCCGGGTCTCCGCAGCGATCTGAGCGAGGCCCTTTCGGTCGGCGTCGAACACGGTCGGGACGACCAGCGCGTCGCGGGCTGCGACCGCAACGCCGACGTTTACCCGCTCGTACATCTCCAGGCGGCCGTCACGGTAGGCGCCGTTGGCCCGGGGATGCTCGCGCAGCGCGATCGCCACCGCCTTGACGACCATGTCGTTGAGCGACGGCACGGCATCCCCCTCGGCCGCGGCCCGCTTCAGGGCCCCCCGCGCCTCGACGCAGCGGCTCATGTCGATCTCGGCCTGAAGGTAGAAGTGGGGCGCCGTCGCCTTCGACTCGGCCATCCGGCGGGCGACCGTCTGCTGGAGCTTGGTCAGCTCCTCGGTCGTGACCCGGCCCTTGGCGGTCTCGGGTCGCTCGCCCGCGGATGCGCCCGCCCCCGGGGGCTCTCCGGCGGCGCTGGGGGCCGCATCCGCGGCGATCGCCCGCTCGACATCGGCCTTGACGATCCGCCCGCCCGGGCCCGACCCCGAGATCGCTCCCAGCTCGACTCCACCCTCCGCGGCCACCCGCCGAGCCACCGGCGACGCCTTGACCCGCCCATCTCCACCAGAGGCCGGGGCGGCGGGCGCGCCGCCGGCACCCCCGGCGCCGCCGGCAGAAGGCTGGGCAGAGGACTGAGATGCGGCGGCGGAGGGAGCCTCCGCAGCATGGACGCCAGGGCGACGCGGAGCCGTCGACCCAGGGGAGGGGCCTCCTCGGTCGCCGTCTCCCTCCGGGGTCGCGTCCCGTGGTCTTTCGGAGGATCCCGAGACCGCCTCATCCGAGGGCGCCTCGCCCGCCGCCCCCAGCCGAGCGATCACCTCGCCAATCGCCAGCGTGTCGCCCTCGGCGGCCAGGACTTCGATCAGCGAGCCCGCATCGGGCGCCTCGTAGACCATGTTCGCCTTGTCGGTCTCGATCTCGACGAGCTCATCGCCGAGCGCGACCTCATCGCCCGGCGATTTCAACCACTTGAGGATCGTCCCCTCCTCCATCGAGTCCGAGAGGCGCGGCATCACGACGTCGATGCTCATCTCCTCAGCCTCCTCGGTCGGGGTCGATCGCAAGGGGCGAAGGGACGGGGATCACAGGGAGCCCTCCAGGGCGGCGAGCGCGGCGCTCACCACGTGCTCGGGGTGCGGGATCGCGGCCTGCTCCAGCCGCTTCGCGTAGGGCATCGGGACGTCCGCTCCGGTGACCCGCTGGGTGGGGGAGTCGAGATGGTCGAAGGCCTGTTCGGTGATCAGGGCCGAGATGTTCGCGCCCACTCCGCCGTGTGGCCAGCCCTCCTCGACGATCACGCAGCGGTTCGTCTTGCGGACCGAGCGAAGGATCGTGTCGAGATCCAGCGGCCGGAGGGTCCGGGGATCGATCACCTCGGCCTCAACCTGATGCTCGTTGGCAAGGGTCCGGGCGGCCTTCTCCGCGACGTCGGCCATCCTCAGGATCCCGACGATGGTCACGTCCCCTCCCTCCCGCCTGATCGCCGCCTCGCCGAAGTTGATCGTGCCGTCGTCGGTCCCGGCGTCCGCGACCTCGCCGCGCGCGCCGTAGAGCGTCTCGTGCTCGATGAAGATGACCGGGTTGTCATCGCGGATGGCCGCCTTCAGGAGCCCCTTCCCGTCGGCAGGGGTCGACGGGGCGGCGACCAGGAGGCCCGGCACGTGGAGGAACAGCGCTTCGAGCGAGTGGGAGTGGGTGGGCCCGAGCTGGTGGCCGCCGCCTCCCGGCATGCGGATCACGACCGGGACCCGGACCTGCCCGTTGAACATGTACGGAATCGCAGCCATGTGGTTGACGATCTGGTCCATCGCCAGGAGGGAGAAATTGACCGTCATCAGCTCGACCACCGGGCGCAGCCCCGCCATCGCGGCGCCGACCCCCGTGCCGACGATCGTGTTCTCGGATATCGGCGTGTCGCGGACTCGCTTCTCGCCGAACTCGTCCAGTAACCCCTCTGTCACCTTGAAGGCGCCCTGGAACACGCCCACGTCCTCTCCCATGACGAGGACCGACTCGTCGCGACGCATCTCCTCGGCGAGCGCGTCGCGAAGCGCCTCGCGCATTCGCATCACGGCCATCGCGACACACCCGGCCTACTCATCGTGCTCGTCCTCGACCGCCTCCGCGGCGGCGTCCCGGTCGGCGTCGGGGGGGATGTCGGCTCTCCCGCCGCGCGGCGCCGAGCTCTGGCGCCCGGCGTAGGCCGCCCCGGCCTCGGCCAGCTTGCGGGCCTCGCCGCTTGCTCCGACCTCGCGCTCCTCCTCGCCGCGGTGCGGCTCGGGTGTCCTCTCGTCGACCGCGTACCAGCCCGGCACCTGATCGCCGACCACGTAGAGGTGGTCGTAGAGCGATTCGAGCGGAGGCTCGGCGGACCGGTCGGCGAACTCGACCGCATCGGTCACCTGGTCCTCGAGCCGCGCGCGGAGCTCCTCGAGATATGAGTCGTCGATCACCCCGTCGGCGAGCAGGCGATCGCGAAAGACCTTGACCGGGTCCTTCTTGCGCCACTCGGCGACCTCCTCCTTCGACCGGTAGACCTCGGGATCGGCGGCCGAGTGGCCGCGATAGCGGTACGTGAAGGCCTCGACCAGGGTGGGCTGGCGCTCGGCGCGGGCCAGACGCAGGTGCTCGGCGACGGTCTCTCTCACCGCGAGCACGTCCATGCCGTCGACTCGGACCCCGGGCACCCCCAGGCCCTCGGCCTTTCGCGACAGGTCGGTGACCGCCGAGTGGCGCTCGATCGCCGTTCCCATGCCGTACAGGTTGTTCTCGACCAGGAAGACGAGTGGCAGCTTCCAGAGCGCCGCCAGGTTCATCGTCTCCCCGAAGTTGCCCGTGTTCGATGCCCCGTCGCCGAACATGCACACCGTCACCGAGTCCTCTCCCTTGTAGTCGCTCGCGAGGGCCAGGCCCGCCGCGATCGGCAGGTTCCCGCCGACGATCCCGTACCCGCCCATGAAGCGTCGCTCACCGTCGAAGATGTGCATCGACCCTCCGCGCCCGCGCGAGCACCCGTCCTCGCGACCGAACAGCTCCGCCATCACGTTCCTCGGGTCCGTGCCGCGGGCGATCGCGTGGCCATGGGTGCGGTAGGTGCCGATCAGGTAATCGTCCGATCGCATCACCGACGCGGTGCCGACGATCGTCGCCTCCTCGCCGATTCCGAGGTGGAGGAACCCGCCCGCCTTGGCTCGCTGGTACTGGCGCCCCGCTTCCTCCTCGAAGCGGCGGATCAAGGCCATAGTCTCGAGCAGCTCCCGGCACGTCTCGGAGTCGGGAAGGGAGCGAGCCCCGGCGCCCCTGCCGTCTGGGGCAAGGCCTGACTCCGCGGATTGGGTGCGCTCCGGCGCCACCGCCGCCCAAGATAGCCGAGCCGGCGCCCCCAGCCGACCAACCGGCCTCAGCCTGAGTCAATCAGCCACTCAATCGGGCGGCCCGCTCCGCAGCGTCGTCGAGCCGGTCATCGCCCCAGAACACCTCTCCACCGACCACGAGCGCGGGAACGCCGCGCACCCCGACGTCGGCCGCCAGATCGGTGGCCTCCCGAAGTGCCGCCTTCACGGAGTCGCGATCGAGCGCCGCGAGCAGCGCATGCGGGTGGAGCTCGGCGGCGGCCCCCGCCAGCAGGACGTTGTCGGTCTCGGTCAGGTCCCGGCCCGCCGCGAACGCCTGGCGAAACGCGGCGAGCGAGAAGGACACCGCGCGGCCAAGCTGCTTGGCGAAGGTGGCGACCCGCATCGCGCTCAGGGTGTTGGGTGGCCACGGCTCGGGCCAGGCGATCGGCGCCATGCCGTAGGCCGACGCCCGGCGCTCGACCTCGCGCATCCCCGCTTCGCGGCCCGGGCCGTTGCCCCAGGAATCCCTCCCGAAGCGCTTGAACAAGCCGCCCAGGAGGATCGGCTGCCACTCAGGAGGCTCGCCCCAGGCTTCGGCGATCAGCGGGTTGACCCGCTCGGCGGCGAGGTAGGCATAGGGGGAGCCGAGGTCGTAGTAGAAGACGGGTCGTCCCGGTGGATCAATCGCGCCGGAGGCGGTCATCAACGCCGCCGCCCGGTCGGGTCGACCCCGATCCCCGCAAGAGGGGAGCGCGCCGAGCGGGACACCCGGCGGCTACTGATGGATGGCCCAGCCGTCGACCGAGCGGGCGGCATCGAGCACCGCCTCGGAGATGGTCGGGTGAGGGTGAACGATCCTGGCCAGCTCCTGGTAGCCGCCCTCGAGGGCGATCGTGTCGACCAGTTCGCTGATCATGTCGCAGGCTCGGTTTCCGACTACGTGGGCGCCCAGGATCTCCCCGTATTGGGGATCGGCGACGATCTTCACCATCCCGTCGCGATCGTCGTAGACGGTCGCGGCGCCCACCCCGCCGAGCTTGAACCTGCCGACCTTGATCTCGCGTCCCGCCTCCCTGGCGGCGGCTTCGGTCATTCCGACGCTCGCCACCTGGGGCTGGCAGAACGTCGCCCCGGCGACCAGATCCTCGTCCACCGGATGAGTCTCGACGCCGGCGGCATGCTCGACCGCGACGACCCCCTCCTCCGATGCCTTGTGGGCGAGCGCCTTGCGGCCCACCAGGTCGCCGATCGCGTAGACCTTCGGATTCGACGTCCGCCGGTGGGGGTCGACCTTGACCTTTCCGTTCTCCTCGACCTCGACTCCGGCCTCGCCGAGGTTGAGCGCCTCCGTGTCCGGCGCCCGCCCGCCGGCGATGCACAGGTAGTCGACCTCGGCCTCCTGCGCGCCGTAGGTGACCTTGACGGAGCTCTTGGAGGCATCCACCGCCTCGACCTTGGTCCCGGTCGAGATCGTGATGCCCTGCTTCTTGAACGTCCGCTCGACGACCTTGGCCATGTCCTTGTCCTCGGCGGGAAGGATCTGGTCGAGCATCTCGATCAGGATCACCTCGGTGCCGAATCGGCCGTACGCGGAGGCGATCTCAGCACCGGAAGCGCCGGCGCCCGCGATGGCGATCCTCTTCGGCTGCTCTCCAAGCGACCAGGCCCCCCAGGTGTCGACGACCCTGTCGCCGAACTCGACACCGGGGATCGGACTCGCGACCGACCCGGTCGCCAGGACGACGGCGCCGGCCTCGTAGGTCTGATCACCGACCGTCACGTTGCCGTCGGCGGTCAGCGAGCCGCTGCCCTCGATCAGCGCCACCTTGTTCTTGTCCCAGAGCATCTTTACGCCGCGCGCGAGGGTCTCCGAGACCTTCGCCCGGCGCGCCATGAGCGCCTCCCAGGCGAGGCTGATGCCGCTCGCCTCGATTCCGAGCTCCCCGCCGTGTCGGGCGTGGTCGTAGAGCTCGGCGCTGTGAAGCACCGTCTTGGCGGGGATGCAGGCGTAGTTGAGGCATCTCCCACCGGGCTTATCGACCTCGACGACGGCCGTGGAGCGGCCGAGCTGCGCGGCCCGGATCGCAGCCACGTAACCCCCGGGCCCGCCCCCGATCACGATCACGTCATAGGAATCGGCCATGCATTCGACTCTATAAGACGCCCGGTCACGTCAAGCCCGCCGCGGATCGCTTACGACCCCGCCGCGGATCGCTTACGACCCCGCCGCGGATCGCTTACGACCCTTGAGGTCACCCGCGACCGTTGGTGGGTCAGGGCTGGGTAGGGCAGCGGCCGGCCGCCGTCGGAGCCCGCGCCCGCTCACGATCACGTCCGGGGCATCAGCCATCGCGTATCGAACTGCGCGCCTCGCTTGCGCCGCGCCCAGGTGTGATCGCAGTTATGCACCGTATGGGTGCACAACTGCGATCAGAGTTATTTCCCCCTCGTCGGCATCTGGATTCGCGCCAGCGCCTTGATCATCAGATAGAAGAGGGTCCCGGCGACCGCCACCAGTGCCAGGTTGCCGACCAGCTGGGCGACGCTCGCGGCGGCGACCAGGCCGAGCGCCGCCGCGACGATCAGCAGCGCGAGCACCGCCTGGAAGCCGAGCACGGCCCAGTATCTGGTGCGCCACATGCCGGCCGCCATCACCCCCATCAGGAGCGCCGGGATGATCACCTGAAGGACGGGGGGCCGGCTGCCGTTCACCGTCGCGCCGACCGCGTAGGCGACGACCACGGAGAGGGCGATCAGGGCCGAGATCGCGGCGCCGACGGTGACCACGACGGGCCGCTCGCTTCGGCCCAACGGCTCGAGTGCCTCGCGCGCCTCCCGGTTTCGCTCCTCCGAGCGCGCGGTCGCCTGGGCCCGCCGTTCTACCGAGCGGGCCTTGCGCTTTCGGCGCTCGGCCCTCTTTCGCTCCCGGTCAGCCACGCGGCCGAGTCTGGTCGGCGGCCGGGTTGGGGGTGGTGCCCGTGCCGAGGAGCGCCCCCCGCAGCTCGGCGGCGGCGGCCTCGGGATCATCCGCGTCGCGGATCGCCCGCACGACGACCACCCGCGTGGCGCCGGCGCCGGCCACCTCGGCGACGTTGTCGGGGTCGATTCCGCCGATGGCGAACCACGGAATCGTCGCTTCCCGAGCGGCGAACTCGACCAGGCCGAGGCCGGTTGCGGGGCGTCCGGGCTTGGTGGGCGTCTCCCAGAGGGGCCCGATGCTGAGCTGGTCGGGCCGCTCCTCGCCGGGCGCCGCGCAGGCCGCCTCGACCTGCTCGGGGGAATGGGTGGAGAGCCCGATCAGCGCCTCGGGCCCGGCGGCCCACCGGGCCTCGGCCACCGGCCTGTCGTCCTGGCCCACATGGGCCCCGTCCGCTCTGCAGGCCGCGATTAGGTCGGGGCGGTCGTTGAGGACGAAGAGCGCTCCGTGCTCGGCGGCCGCGCGCCGAAATGGGGCGGCGAGGCCGACGATCTCCTCATTCGAGCGGGACCCCCTCTCCCGTAGCTGCACGACGTCGGCGCCGCCGCGAAGGGCAGCGGCGAGCAGCGGGCCGGGATCTTCCCCGCCCGGAAGCCCCTCACAGACGAAGTAAAGACGAGCCTCCTCGAGACGGGCGATCCGCATCGCGCGGACCGCCTCGGCCCCGGACTGGAAGACCTTGATCGACTTCACCCGTCCGTCCTCGAAGGTCCACAGCTGGCCGCCGACCGCCGCCGTCTCCACGCCGCTCGAGCCACCTCGGATCGCGAACTGTCCCTCGATCGCCAGGCGATGGCCGATCGAGGTCATGCTCAGGGCCTCCCAGGTCGTGATCGAAAATGCCTCGAGCATCCCGGTGAACAACTTGCGCGCCTCATCGACGCCCCGGTACACACCCCTGTTAGGGCTCACGGACTCCGACCAGTCGAGGACGAGGTCGGGCGCCGCGTGCGTGCCCAGGAGGTCGAAGTCCCGGGTCGCCCAGGACGCCTCCAGAGCGTGCACGGCGGCTTCCATCCTGGGGTCCACGCTCGCAGTATCACGCTCGCGGGACCGGCGAGTACCATGATCCTCAACGGGAGCCCGCGACGATGGGCTGAGAGGGCGGCGACCCGGCCGCCGACCGTCTGAACCTGATCCGGGTAATGCCGGCGCAGGAATGGTGGCGCGGAACCCGCCTTCCCCGATCGAGCGAAGACGCTTGGAAAGGGCGACGCGTGCCCGACGAGACCCAAAGGCCGAACACACGAGGCGACGACGTGGTCGTGCCCCTGCGAAAGCGCCCGGCGGCAGACCGGCCACGAGCGCTCGACGTGGTGGTCGTGGGAGGAGGGGTGATAGGGCTGTCGTGCGCGTGGAAGGCCTCCGAGCGTGGATTGCGCGTTCGGGTGCTGGAGCGAGACGAGCCGGGTGCCGGCGCGTCGGGAGTCGCGGCTGGGATGCTCGCTCCGATCGGCGAGGCGAGCTGGGACGACGACGGGTTGACCCGGCTGGTCACCGCCTCGGCGAGCCAATGGGGGGCGTTCGCGTCGGACCTCGCCGACGACGGGGGCCTGGACCCGGGCTATGAAGCCTGCGGCGCCCTGCATGTCGCGCTCGACCGCGACGACACCGCCGAGCTGAAGCGTCGCTTCGAGTTGATGGAGTCACTCGAGCTTGGAGTCGAATGGCTGGGTTCCGTCGGCTGCCGCGACCTGGAGCCGGGCCTCGCCCCCTCATGCGCGGCCGGGGTCCTCGCACCAGGCGAGGCGGCGGTCGACCCGGGGATGCTGCTGGCCGCCCTGTCGAGCGCGGTGGAGGCCCGCGGCGGGCAGGTGATCCCTGGCGCCGAGGTCGTCGAAGGAGTGTTCGAGAGCGGGCGTTTGGCGGGCGTCGTGACGGCCGACGGGCGAGAGCATCGCGCCGAGGCGGTGGTCCTGGCGGCGGGAGCATGGTCGGGGACCGCGCCCTGGCTTCCGCCCAAGGCCCGTCCGCCGGTCCGGCCGGTCAAGGGCCAGGTGCTGACCCTCCGAGCGAGTCCGAACGCGCGCCCGTGCGATCGGATCGTCGCCTCGGAGCGGGTTTACATGGTCCCGCGCGCTGACGGGCGATTGATCGTCGGCGCGACCGTCGAGGAGCGCGGGTTCGACGTCCGGGTGACCGCCGGCGGCGCCTACGAGCTGCTGCGCGAGGCCTCGAGGGCACTTCCCGATGTCGGCGAGCTCGAGCTGGTCGAGGCCTTGGCGGGCCTTCGGCCCGGAACGCCCGACAACCTCCCGCTGATCGGGCCCGGGGAGCTGGACGGTCTGGTCCTCGCCACCGGCCACCACCGAAACGGCATCCTGATGGCGCCGCTCACCTCGGAGGCGGTGGCGGCACTGCTCGCCGCCGAGCCGCCCAGCGACCCGGCCCGACTTGCCCATCCGGGGCGATTCGCGGACCGAAGCGCCCCGGGCCTCGGGGCGGCTCCGGCGCTCGCGGATCGGCCGAGATGATCGTGGCGCTGAACGGCCGCTCCGCGGAGCTCCCCGACGGTGCGAGCGTCGCCGACGCGGTCGAGGCGACCGGCGCCGACGGGTCCGCACGGGGGGTGGCCGTGGCAGTGGACGGCGAGGTGGTTCGCAGGGTCGAGTGGGAAGCGACGAAGCTGAAGGCCGATCAAGTTGTGGAGGTGCTGCATGCCGTCCAGGGCGGCTAGCGATCGCGCCGGGCGCGATCCCCTGCGCTCCGGCGCCCCGCCCCAGGCCGGCACGGAAGTGGCCGGCGAGCCGCTCGAGCTCGGGAGGCGCACCTGGGGATCCCGCCTGATCATCGGCAGCGGTGGCTTTCGCTCCCTGGCGGCGATGGAGCGCGCGATCGCCGCCTCCGGCGCCGAGATAGTGACCGTCGCGCTGCGCAGAGTGGACCCGGGCGCGCGTGGCTCAGTTCTTGAGGTGATCGACCGCCTGGGCGGGTTCGCGCTCCCCAACACGGCCGGCTGCTACACGGCGCGCGATGCGGTCAGAACCGCCCATCTGGCCCGCGAGGCGTTCGAGACCGACTGGATCAAGCTCGAGGTGATCGGGGACGACCGGACCCTGCTGCCCGATGCCGTGGAGCTGGTGGCCGCGGCCGAGACCCTGGTCGGCCAGGGCTTCACCGTTTTGCCGTACACGAGCGACGATCCGGTCCTCGCCGGGCGCCTCGAGGACCTGGGATGCGCGGCGGTGATGCCGCTCGGGTCGCCGATCGGCTCCGGGATGGGAATCCGAAACGCTTACAACGTCCAGATCATCGTCGAGCGAGCCCGGGTGCCGGTGATCCTCGACGCCGGCATCGGCACCGCATCCGATGCGGCGCTCGCGATGGAGCTCGGCTGTGCCGGGGTGCTGCTGGCGAGCTCGGTCGCGCGGGCCAAGGACCCCGAGCGCATGGCTCTCGCCATGAGGCGCGCGGTCGAGGCCGGGTACGCGGCGCTCCGCGCGGGCAGAATCCCTCGCAGGCTCCACGCCGAAGCGTCCACCCCCGACGAGGGATTGCCCGACCCGGGCTGACTCAGCGCTGCTTTCGTCGCGCCAGCTGGCGATCGGTCCACTCACCAACCGTCCCCGCCGCCCAGGCGACGCGGTGGGCGGCCCGCCCCGCGGGCGAAGGGTCGACCGGCTCGATCGCCGTGTCCGGATCGGACCCGAGGTCGACCGCGGCCTTTCGGGTTGCGCTCACCTGGCGGCGCAGTCGCCGCTCCCACGAGCGGCAGAACTCCGGCAGGACCGGGTCGCCCCGAGTCTCGCTGACCGCGGCCAGGTATGCGAGCAGCGTGGTGACGCGCTCCAGGTCTTCGACCGCGAAGCGAAGCGCCTGGTTTCGCTCCAGGAACCGGTCGAACACCGCGCCGCGAACGGTCCCGAGGTTCGCTCCGCCCTGCTGGGCGGCCACCCCGCCGTGCAGGTCGAGGCGGGCGGTGAGGGGCCCGAGCTCGTCGAGCAGTCTCGAGATCGACTCCGAGGCCCTCTGGAGCGGCACCCGGGCGGGCCTGCCGTCGAAAGCGACCGCGAGGCGGCCGAGCCGCTTGATCGCCAGACGGCCGGTCAGGTAGAGCTCGCGATATCCCCGGTTCTCGGCGGGGTGGAGATCCATGGGCCAAAGGTAGTCCAATCGGCGCCGGAAGCGGCGTGGCGATAATGTCCCCCTCGATGTCGAGGGGGATGGGTCGTCCGGGTCGACGATGGAGGCTCCTGACCGCGATCACGGTTGTCGTCCTCGCATGGGCGGTTGGTACGGCGCTCGCGGCCTTCCCGCAGGATCCACCGAACGATCCCGAGTACGCGCCCGCCGAGCAGGGTGGCCAGGCCACCTGCGCCTCCAAGCCGAGTGACGACGAGCAGCACTACCTCTATTCGTTCATGCCCCAGTGCACGCCGGGCGCCACGGACCCGGAGGATGCCGCCGGCATGTCGGTCGACAAGGCGTGGCAGCAGTACACGGCCGGCGATGGCCATACCGTGATCGCCTACATCGAGGGCGGCATCAACTGGCGCAACGCTCCGGAGGAGCTGGCCGACAAGGTGTTCCTTAACGACGGCGAGCTGCCGGGCCCGACCACCCCCGTCAGCGACGGCGTCCTGAACGCCCGCGACTACGCCGATACCCCCGATGCGAACGGAAACGGGCTCGTCGATCCCGAGGACATCATCGTCCGCTTTCAAAACGGCCGAGACGACGATCACAACGGCTACACGGACGACATCTCGGGCTGGGACTTCTACAACGACCAGAACGACCCGGCGACGCTTGACTCGAAGTACGACCACGCGAACGGCCAGCAGCGCCAGGCGGCCGCACAGACGAACAACGGGGTCGGCGAGGCCGGGGTGTGCCCGAAGTGCATGCTGCTTCCGATCAAGGCCGGCGCCGAGGCGCTCGATCGCACCGACGACCTCGCCCAGGCGTGGTTGTACGCGGCCGACATGAATGCCGACGTTCTCGTCTCGGTGACCGCCGACCTCGGCTACTCGACCTTCATGCGGCAGGCGGTCGACTACGTGTGGAATCACGGCACGCTTCCGGTCGAGGCGTCGAACGACTTCGACTCGACTGACCATCAGGGCGGGATGTTCTGGCCCCACGTGCTCCCGGGCAACGGGCTGGTCGCCAACTCCCACGGGCTCGACATCATTCCCAACTCTGCGCCGCTTCAGAACTCCGAGACGAGCACCTACAGGGCACGCTCCGGCTTCACCTCGTGGGGCACCCACAACATGTTCTCGGCCGCGACCCAGGGAGGGACGACGTCCGAGTCGACGCCGACCGTCGGAGGCGTGATGGCGCTCGTCCTCTCGTACGGCAAGAAGGCCGCCAACGCCGGTCTGATCGGCCGCGCCCTTTCGGTTGACGAGGCGGTCCAGGTGGTGCGCGACACGGCCTCCGACATCGACGCCAACCCCAACCCGCCGACCGGTTGGGCGGGCAAGCCCGGCTTCGACCTCCAATACGGCTATGGACGCCCCAACGTCTACAAGGCGATGAAGGCGATTCACGACGGCGACATCCCGCCCGAGGCCTGGATCAACTCGCCCGCCTGGTACTCGCTATACGACCCGGCCCACACCCGAAAGGTCGCGGTCACCGGGCACGTCGCGGCGCCCCGTGCGAGCAGCTATCGCTGGCAGGTGCAGTTCGCGCCCGGGGCCGAGCCGTCGAACAGCGCGTTCGTGGACGCCGGTAGCGGGTCGGGTGCTCACGCGTTCAACGGCAAGCTCGGCACGATCGACCTCTCGAAGGTTCCGAAGTCGTTCTGGTCGGCGGCGTATCACGTCTCCGGCGACAAGGCACTGTCAACGAACGAGCAGTACACCGTGACGATCCGGCTTCGAGTCACGGACTCCAAGGGCAGGGTGGGAGTCGAGCGCCGGGCGATCGCGGTGCACCACGATCCGACGCTTCGCAGCGGCTTCCCGGTCAGGATCGGCCCTGGCGGCGAGAGCCAGCCCGTGCTCGCAGATCTCCAGGGACGCGGCTCGGAGGCGGTCATCTTCGGGGACGCCGACGGGCGTGTGCATGCGCTCGATCAGCACGGCAAGGAGCTCCCGGGATTCCCCGTGCTGACCGACCCCACCCGGGTCACGAAGCAGCACGCCGGTGTGAACCCCGGCCACGAGCCGCTGTTCACCAACCTCGCAGTCGGTGACCTGGACGGCGATGGGAGGCAATGGATCGTCGCGACCTCGAGCACCGGACGAACCTACGTCTGGGATGCGCACGGCAAGCGGCGCCCCGGGTGGCCAAAGGCGCTCGACGCGGGCGTTCACAAGCCCGCGGTCCCCAGGCCTGACGAGCCCTTCACCCGGCCGGCGATCATGGGCGCGAGCTCACCCCCCGTGCTCGCGAACATGGACGGCGACAAGGGGCTCGAGATCGTTCAATCCGGCTGGGACGGGCGGATACACGTCTGGAACCCGAACGGCGGCCCGGTCCCCGGGTGGCCCGTCCACGTGACCCTGCCGCCGGGCACCCAGCCGCCGAACGGAATGGTCGCGATCAACGACTCGAAGCTCGACCTGCCACCCACCCTCGCCCAGCTCGACGGTGACGCCCAGCCCGAGCTGATCCAGCGCAGCCAGTTCTCGTTCACCACCGGAGCAGGCCTTCAGGTCGGCAACGCGGGCGTCTCCAACGTGGTCGCCTACAACGCGAACGGAAGCCGCGTCCCCGGGTTCCTGATCTCGGGCTCGGCGCTTGTCTTCTATTACGGCTCCGCACAGGAATTCATCACCGAGGGAGTCAACAACCCGGTCACCGCCGACATCAACGGGGACGGCAAGACCGAGATCGCGAGCGCCGCGGGCATCTTCACGCCGACCAGCCTCTACAACCCGAACGGATCGCTGCACGGCCTGTATGGACCGTTTCCCGGGGGTGTGGTGGCCCTGTTCGCCGGCAACCAGGCGGCTCTCCTCGATGCGCTGAACGGCGACCTTCCCGACGACGTCCCGGTCAACTTCACGACCTCGGGGGCGTTCGGGAAGTTCGGGCTCGGTGGCCAGCTCGCCTACACGGAGCCCGGCAGCGGAGCCGCGACGGTCGCCGCCTCCCTTCTCTTGGCGGGCAGCGGGAGCCCGATCAACAGCTACGCCCGCGCCTGGGGCGCCTCCTCGCAGACGCCGATCGCCGGGTTCCCGTCGCGAAGCCAGGGGCTCGACTTTCTGGGCGCCCCGGCGATCGCGGACGTGACCGGTGACGGATCGCCCGAGATCATCCAGGGCGGGGACTCCTCGGCCCTCCACGCCTACACCGCGACCGGAACCCAGGCGGCGGGGTTCCCCAAGTTCCAGACGGGATGGGAGGTTTTCGGGCCGACGGTCGGCGACCTTGACGGCGACGGCAGGAACGAGCTGGTCGCCGCGACCCGCGAGGGCTATCTGATGGCCTGGAACACACCTGGCAAGCCCGGCGGCGGCGATCAGTGGTGGAGCTACCGCCACGACGAGCGAAACACGGGGACCTACGGGATCGACACCCGCCCGCCCGGGATCTTGGTCAAGACGAGGACCCAGCCCCCGACGGGCAAGGTGAGCTTCACGGCCCCCGGCGACGATTGGTATGACGGCAAGGCGAACCATTACGAGGTCGTCAGTCAGCCTTGCGACGGCGGGCCTACCACCCGGCGCCGGGTCACGGCGCGCCGTAGGGCCGGATCGATCCAGTCGATCGTCTTGACCGGGCGAAAGGCGAACGTATACGCGGTGGACGAGGCCGGCAACCGGGGCCCCGCCACCACCTTCCGGCCCGCCTGCCACGCCCAGAACTAGTCCTCTCCCCTGACTCCGGGCAGGCGGCGGCGGGCCGCGCGGTGAAGCGCGGACGCCGCTGGTGCGCTGGCGTTTTGCGGCCCGAAGCCGCAACCGATGCGCCGGTCTGTGCTACGGTCCCGACCGCTTTCACACTAAACCAATCGGGAAAGGCAAGAACTGCCCATGACATCTCGTCTCTGGAAGCTTGGGAGCCGCCACCGGGGCCGACGGCCGCGGGTCGCCCGCATGGCGGTCGCCTGCGCGCTGGCGCTCGCCCTCGGCCTGGGGGTTGCCGCATGTGGCTCATCGAGTGGCAGTGGCGGGCCGATCAAGCTGATTGCCTACTCGACCCCCGAAACGGTCTATGACAAGGCGCTGATCCCGGGCTTCGAGAAGACCTCGCAGGGCGACGGTGCGAAGTTCTCGACCTCGTTTGGCCCCTCCGGCGATCAGCAGCGTGCGGTGATCGCCGGCCAGCCGGCGGACTACGTCCACTTCTCCACCGGGCCCGACATGCAGGCGGTGGTCGACGCCGGACTCGTCGACTCGAACTGGGACCAGAACAAGTACCACGGGATCGTCCAGGACTCGGTCGTGGTGTTCGTGGTGCGCAAGGGCAACCCGAAGAACCTTCAGGACTGGGACGACCTGATCAACTCGGGGGTCCAGGTCGTGACCCCGAACGTGTTCAGCTCGGGTGGCGCGAAGTGGAACCTGCTGGCCGCCTACGGCGCCCAGATCGAGCAGGGCAAGTCCCCGACGGAGGCGTTGGCGTACCTGAAGTCCCTGCTCGAGAACGCCGTTGCCCAGCCGGGCAGCGCGAGCGACGCCCTGACCACGTTCACGAGCGGCAAGGGGGACGTCCTGCTCTCGTACGAGAGCGACGCGATCGAGGCCCAAAAGGCCGGCGAGGACGTCGACTACGTCATCCCCGATGACACGATCCTGATCCAGACGCCGGCGGCGACCACGACCGATGCCTCCACGCAGGCACAGGACTTCCTGAAATACCTGTGGACGCCGGAGGCACAGCAGCTGTGGGCAGATGGGGGCTACCGGCCCGTGGACAAGTCGGTGCTCGCCAAGAACAAGGACAAGTTCCCGACCCCCCCGGGCTTATTCACCGTCGACGATCCCAGCATCGGTGGCTGGGACAAGGCCAACACCGAGTTCTTCGATCCCGAGAACGGCAGCGTCGCCAAGATCGAGGAGCAGCTGGGGGTGTCGACCGGATGACCCAAGATGTCGAGAATCTCCTGGGGGTGGCCGCGGAGTGACGCCCGTGGCTCCAGGAACTCGAGCGGAGGCGCCCCCGCGGCCGGTCCAGTTACCGCGCTTCGGGGGCGCCGCGCTCGGGCGTGGGATGGTCACCGCCTACCTGAGCCTCATAGTCCTGATCCCGATCGCTGCCCTGGTCAGCAAGTCGCTGGACGGCGGGCTGGCGAGTTTCTGGTCGTCGGTGACCTCGCCCCTGGCGCTCTCGGCCCTCAAGCTGACGGTGGTCTGCTCGCTGATCGTGGTCGCGGTAAACGTGGTCGCCGGAACGGCGATTGCCTGGATCCTGGTCAGGGACAAGTTCCCCGGTAAGGCCTTGGTGAACTCGGTCATCGATCTTCCGTTCGCGCTTCCGACGGTGGTCGCGGGGATCACCCTGCTGGCCCTCTATGGAACCGACAGTCCGGTCGGGATTGACATCGCGTTCACGCGTATCGGCATCGTCGTCGCCCTGCTCTTCGTGACCCTTCCCTTCGTCGTGCGGGCCGTTCAGCCCGTCCTGCTCGAGCTCGACACCGAGATGGAGGAGGCGGCCGCCTCGCTGGGCGCCGGCCCGATCACGACCTTTCGCAGGGTGATCTTCCCCAACCTCCGGCCGGCGCTCCTGGCGGGCGCCGCGCTCGCCTTCGCCCGTGCGATCGGCGAGTTCGGGTCTGTGATCCTGATCTCCGGCAACCTGCCCAAGACCCAGCTCGCGTCCCTGTTCATCTACGCGCAGATTGAGAGCGGCAACACAGAGGGCGCGGCGGCGGTGTCGGTGGCGCTGTTGGTCATCGCGCTGCTCGTCCTGCTCGTGATCGGCCGCCTCACGCACTGGAGCCTTCGCCATGGCCGCTAGGGCGAGGCTCGGAAGATATGGGCTGCGCTACTTCGCCCTCGGCTACCTCGCGATGCTGCTCCTGATCCCGATCGGAATGATCAGCTATCGCGCGTTCGAGCACGGGGTTTCGGTCGCCTGGGCCTCGGTCACGACGCCCGATGCGCTCCACGCCTTCTATCTGACGATCGTGATCGGGGTGATCGCCGTGGTCGCCAACACGATCTTCGGCATCGCCTGCGCTCTGCTGCTCGTACGCACCGAGTTTCGGGGCAAGGCGCTTCTCAACGCGATCATCGACCTGCCGTTCGCGATCTCGCCGGTCGTCGTCGGCCTTGCGCTGCTGCTTCTCTATGGGCGCACGGGGTGGTTCGGGAGCGTCTTCCTCGACAACGGCATCCAGATCCTGTTCGCGATGCCCGGCATGATCCTCGCCACCATCTTCGTCTCGCTCCCGTTCGTCGTGCGCGAAGTGGTCCCGGTGCTCCATGAGATCGGCGACGACCAGGAGCAGGCGGCACAGACTCTCGGAGCGAACTGGTGGCAGACCTTCCGCCGCGTCACGCTGCCCGCAATCCGATGGGGAGTCGCGTACGGGATCGTCCTCACCACCGCCCGCGCCCTGGGCGAGTTCGGCGCCGTGGCGGTCGTCTCCGGGCGGATCAGCGACCAAACCGAGACGGCGCCGCTTTGGGTCTGGCGGGAGTTCGGGCAGTTCAACCTGACCGGCGCGTACACGGCTTCGCTCGTGCTGGCGCTGATCGCGATCACAACGCTTCTGGCAATGAATTCGTTCAAACGCAAGGAGGCCACCTGATGGGCATCTCGGTAGCGGGAGCACGCAAGCAGTTCGGCGACTTCGTCGCCCTCGACGACGTCTCGATCGAGGTGCCCGAGGGCTCATTGACGGCGCTCCTCGGCCCCAGCGGAAGCGGCAAGTCCACCCTGCTCCGGGTGATCGCCGGCCTCGAGCAGCCCGACTCCGGCCGGGTCGAGATCTCCGGCCAGGACGCGACTGCGGTGCCCGCACAGCACCGCGGGGTCGGCTTCGTCTTCCAGCACTACGCCGCCTTCAAGCACATGACTGTGCGAAATAACATCGCCTTCGGCCTGAGCATCCGCAAGCGCCCCAAGCAGGAGATCGCCGACCGGGTCCAGGAGCTGATCCAGCTCGTCCACCTCGACGGCTTCGGCGATCGCTATCCGTCGCAGCTCTCGGGCGGTCAGCGCCAGCGCATGGCGCTCGCCCGGGCCTTGGCGGTGGAGCCCAAGGTCCTGCTCCTTGACGAGCCGTTCGGCGCCCTGGATGCCAACGTTCGAAAAGAGCTCCGCATCTGGTTGCGCCGCCTTCACGAGGAGGTCCACGTGACGACGATCTTCGTCACTCACGACCAGGAGGAGGCGATGGAGGTCGCCGGGCAGATCGTGGTGATGAACGAGGGCCGGGTCGAACAGACCGGCCCGCCGGCGGAGCTCTATGAGCACCCGAAGACCGAGTTCGTAATGGGGTTCATCGGACCCGTCAACCAGCGGGGCGCGATGTTCGTGCGTCCGCACGACCTGGAGATCCTCCACGTCCCGGCGCCCGAGGCCGAGGAGGCGATGATCGAGCGGATCGTCAATCTGGGCTTCGAGACCCGGATTGAGATGTTGCTGGCAGATGGCGCGCAGATCTGGGCGCAGATGACGCGCGACGACGCGGACCTGCTGGAGGTCGCAAACGGCGAGATCGTCTACGTGCGCCCTCGGCGCGCAAAGTTCTTCGAGCCGAACGGGGACTCCCAGGCGACCGACGAGCTCGCCCCGGCAGCCTGAGGAATAACTCCGGCCACTGCTCGCCTTCGGCTCCGCTGTCGCCGGGTTAGGGTGCGTTACCGTCCGGCAGGACGTAGGCGCATCTACCGTGACTCTTACCTGGACTCGGTCCCGGCTACGCGGTGCGCTCCGCGGGGTCGCCGCAGATCTGTCGTAAGGCGCCGGTATAGGGCCGTGTCGGCGGCGCGCACCCCTGGGAGCTCTCGCCTGGTCGAGGCCTCGTGATGGCGGACCGCCTCGGCGAGCGCCGAGAACCGCCGCTCGGCTGCCCTTCGCTGGCCCTCGCCGTCGAGCTCCTTCGTGCCTTCGAACATCCAGACCGGGGTCATCCGAGTCCTTTCGCAGGGAACACTTCTTGAGTGAACCACTCAAGATAGCAGAGGCCTCCAGGCAACCGCCACGCATGGGACGCGGGCGGGGATCCCACCCGCGTCAGCTAGTTGCGCGTCCCACCCAGGCTCGCCCGACCGGTGATCGAGCGCACCTGGCCAGGGAGCTCGGCGCCGGCGAGATCGGCCAGCGTGACCGACTCGAGGACCTCCCGGATGTTGGCCCTCAGGGCGACCCAGACGTCCTTTAGAGGCTTCGCGCCGTCCGGGTAGTCGAGCTCCTCCGCGGGCTCGCCGCGGACCGTGGCCAGCGGCCCCTCGACTGCTCGGATCACGTCGGCGATCGAGATCTCCGCCGGCGCCCTGCCGAGCCAGTAGCCGCCGTCGGATCCCCTGCGGCTGTGAACCAGGCCGGCGTGGCGCAGCTCGGCGAGGATGTTCTCGAGGAACCGCACGGGGATGTCCTCGGCATCGGCGACGGCCTCCCCCTTCATCGGACGTCCTTCGGCGCTCTCGACCAGCTCGAGCATTGCCCGCACCGCGTAGTCGGCTTTCGCGGATACCCTCACGCGGCCATTCTGCCCTAAGCGTCGGGCGCGGGTGAACCCAGGCGCTCAAGAACGACGGCGCCCGGGTCGGCGTCGGCCCGGAGTGCCTTGAACACCGGGGCGCGGAGGGTGCGCGCACGGGTCCATTCTCGAAACTCCACCTGGGCGACGAGCCGGGGCTCCACGAAGATGCTCTCCCTGGGGGGTTGGCGGCCCTCGAACGGGCTCTCGGCGCGACGGAGCGGGTCGAGGGCGCCGGTCAGCCGGCCGAGCTCAGCCTCTGTGAGCCCGCTTCCCACGCGGCCCGCATATCGCAGAGCGCCATCGGAGTCGTGATAGCCGACCAGGAGCGCCCCGAGCGTCTCGGCGCGCCGCCCTCGCCCCGGCAGCCACCCACCGATCACCAGGTCTTCGCGCAGCGTGTTCTTGACCTTCAGCCACGCCGTGCTTCGCCGCCCGGCGAGATAGCGGCCGTCGAGCCGCTTCGCCACCAGGCCCTCGAGCCCCCGCGCCGCGCTCAGCTCCAAGAGCTTGGAGCCCTCGCCGAGATGCTCTCCCGGCGTCTGCCAGCTCGGGCCGTCCAGCGCCAGCTCGTCCAGCCGGCTCCGCCGCTCCGTGTATGGCTCATCGAACATCGAGCGACCGTCGAGGTAGAGCAGGTCGAAGGCGAGGTAGGTGACCGGAATGTCCCCCATGCGTCGCCGGACCGCGCTCTCGGAGGCAAGGTTCATCCGGCTCTGGAGTCGCTCGAAACTCGGCCGGCCCCCTTCGTCGAAGGCCACCACCTCGCCATCGAGGACCGCCTCTCGGGACCCGAGCTGGGCTGCCATCGCGCGCAGCTCTGGGTAGCGGGAGGTGATGTCTCGAAGATTGCGGCTCTGAAGGCGAAGGCGTCCGCCATCGCAGTAGGCGATCGCCCGGAGTCCGTCCCATTTGATCTCGAAGGCCCACCCGTCCTCGTCGCTCGGAAGGCCCGAGAGAACGGCGAGCATCGGCTTCACCCGTTTCGGCATCGGCTCGCGATCCGGGTCCGCCGGCGGGTCCATTCGATGGATCATCCAGTTGTCGCCGGCGGTCGCGAACAGCGCGTAGCGTCCCCGGATTCTTTCCCCGGCGAGCGTAACGATCACCTCTCCGTCGCGAAACTTCTCGGCCACGTAGGTGCCGCGGTCCCAGATCGTTACCGGCCCGGCACCGTACTCCCCGGTCGGAATCTCCCCCGTGAAGTCGAGGTACTCGAGGGGGTGGTCCTCGGTGCGAACGGCGAGCCGGTTGCGCTTCGGGTCCTGAGGGATCCCCCGCGGGAGCGCCCACGAGGCAAGGGCGCCATCTCGCTCGAGCCGCAGATCCCAGTGGAGCCGGCGCGCATGGTGCTCCTGGACGACGAACCGCGATCGGTCCCCGCCGGCCGCGGGCAGCGCCCTCCCGGGGCGCGCGTTTGGCTCGGGGGTTCTCTCAAAGGAGCGCTTTCGCTCGTACTCGGTGGGCCTCTCCCCGGACATCGCCGACCATGGATCCTAGGCATCTACCATGGGCAAGCCCCTGTAGCTCAGCTGGCTAGAGCAGCGCGCTTTTAACGCGACGGTCGCGGGTTCAAGTCCCGCCGGGGGCATCTGCGCTCGGCTCGAGCGGGGGCGTGCCGCGACTACGGGCTCGCGACCCGGTGTTCGCGCACCTCGTCTAGCTCGACCCGCCCGCCGATCTCGACCATCCCTCCATCGAGCGGACGAGCAACTATTCGCGAACCCGCTCCCTGCCGGATGACCAGCTCTCGTCCCACCCGGGCCGCCAGCCCAAGTGCCGCGGAGCCGGTCGCCTCGTCCTCGGCGATCCCGTAGTCGCCGGCGAACACCCGCGCCCGAACCAGGCCGGCGTCGCGATCGATCCACGACCACGCGCTGGTTGCCCCATGGCCATCCGGGGCGCCTCGGAGCGCATCGACGACGGTCGGCGACTCGAGCTCGAGGAACCTCCACTCCGGGGTCCATTCCGGACGCCCGGCCACGAAGGTCAGCCCGTCCGCTTCGCGCACCCGAACGGCGCCGGCGGGAGGATGAAGCTCCCTGATCGGCCCGAGCTCCCGCCCCAGCAACCAGGCGGCTCCGACCGTCGGGTGCCCTGCGAACGGCACCTCGGCGAGGGGGGTGAAGATACGGATCTCGCCACGCTCGGCATCGTCGACGAACACCGTCTCGGAGTAGCCGAGCTCGCGGGCGACCGCCTGGCGGCGAGCGCCTTCGATCGAGGCGCCATCGAGGAACACCCCGAGAGGATTGCCGCCACCCCCTCCCTCGGCGCAGAACACGCGCAGCACGTGGAGCCGTTGCACCTCAGTGACGGAAGTGTCGGCGACCGGTCAGCACCATGGCCGCGCCGGCCGAGTCGCAGGCGGCGATCACGTCGGAGTCGCGAACCGATCCGCCGGGCTGGATCAGGGCCGTGGTGCCGGCGTCGATCGCGAGCTGGGGCCCGTCCGGGAACGGAAAGAACGCGTCCGACGCCGTCACCGATCCACCGAGCAGCCCCCGCGCCTCGGCGCCACGGGCCTGGTGGGCCTTGTCGATCGCGATCCTCACCGAGTCGACCCTGCTCATCTGTCCGGCGCCGATTCCGAGAGTCGCGCCGTCCTTTGCTATCACGATCGCGTTGGAACGAACATGGCGGCAAACCTTCCACGCGAACCACAGATCCTCCCATTGTGCGTCGCCGGGCCTCGCCTCGGTCACCACCCGCATCGATTCGCGCTCCTCGTCGATTCGATCGGGGTCCTGTACGAGGAGGCCGCCGCGCACGCGCTTGACGTCACGCTCGCGAGGCTCGTGCCCGCGCTGCTCGGCGGCTTCGAGGATCCGCACGGCCTCCTTCTGGGTCAGGACGTCGAGTGCCTTCGGCTCGTAGGAGGGCGCGATCACCACCTCGAGGAAGTGCTCGTGCAGGCGTTCAGCGAGGGCCTGATCGACCCCGCGGTTGAGCGCGATCACGCCGCCATAGGCCGAGAGCGGGTCGCACGCGAGGGCCTTCTCGTAGGCCTCACCCGCCGCGTCGGCGATCGCGACGCCACACGGGTTGTTGTGCTTGACGATCACGCAGGCCGCCTGGTCGAATTCGTCGAGTAGGCGCCTCGCCGCGTCGAGGTCGAGGACGTTGTTGAACGAAAGCGCCCTGCCGTGCAGCTTCGCGACCCGCGAGAGGACGTGGGATCGCGCTCCCACCTCGACGTAGAGCGCCGCGTTCTGGTGCGGGTTCTCGCCGTATGAGAGATCGAGGAACTTCTCGTGCGCACTCACCCAGTGGCCGGGAAAAGACTCGTACCGCGCCCCGAACCACCGGCTGATAGCTGCGTCGTAGCGGGCGGTGAGCGCGAATGCCTCGTTGGCGAGCCAGTGCCTGGTCGCAGACGAGACGGCGCCATCCGACTCCTCGAGCTCGGCGAGGACGGCGTCGTAGCTCTCGGGCGTCACCACGACGGCGACGAAGCGGTGGTTCTTGGCGGCGGCCCGGATCATCGTCGGCCCCCCGACGTCGATGTTCTCGACCGCCTCCTCCTCGCTCACGTCCTGGCGTGCCACCGTGCGCTCGAACGGGTAGAGGTTCACGCACACCAGGTCGATCGGCTCGATCCCGTCCGCCTCCAGGGTCGCCAGATGGTCAGGGTCGTCGCGGACCGCGAGCAGCGCCGCGTGAAGCCGGGGGTGGAGCGTCTTCACCCGCCCGTCGAGGATCTCCGCCGAGCCTGTCAGCTCGGCGACGTCGCGCACTTCGAGCTCGGCCTCGCGCAGCGCCGTCGCCGTCCCGCCGGTCGAGACAAGCTCGATCCCGAGCCGGGACAGGCCGCGCGCGAAGTCCACCACCCCCCTCTTGTCCGACACTGAGATCAGCGCTCGCCTGACCCTGACGGCCCCCGCCCCGGGCTGGGGCGTCTTCTCGCTGGACGTCGCGGTCGCTGGGTCAGCCATTCCTATTGCTCATCCAAGTGAACGATTCTCGGGTTACGGGCGTCGACGCTGGCGGCGCCGGAGGCGATGATTCGGATCGCCTCTGGAAGGAGCTCGTGCTCGACTCGGTGGATCTGCTCCTCCAGCGCTGAGCGGTCGCGAGTGTATGGCACCTCGATCGCGCGCTGCAGGATGATCGGCCCGGTGTCAACGCCCTCGTCGACGAAATGGACGGTCACGCCGGTCACCCTGACGCCGTGCTCGAGTGCTTGCCCGATCGGATCGAGACCCGGGAACGAGGGCAACAGGGCCGGATGGACGTTGACGATTCGGTCGCGAAAGCGCAGCACGAATCCGGGCGAGAGCAGTTCCATGTAGCCGGCGAGGACGACCAAATCGAGCCCGACCCTGTCCAGCCACTCGGCGATCGCGGCGTCTCGCGCGTCCCGATCCGCATGCTGTGCTCGCTCGAACACGCCGGTCTCCACGCCGGCCGCCCGCGCCCGCTCCAGCGCCATCGCGTCGGCCTTGTTCGAGGCCACGGCCACGACCTCGATTCCGTCGCGGCCGTGCAGCCGATCTAGGATCGCCTGCAGGTTGGTGCCGGTGCCCGAGGCGAGGACTGCGAGGCGGAACGCGCTCACCCCGCCACCTCGCTGGGCGCGAGCCCGCGCAGTCTCTCGAACGCGCTCTCCAGAGTGGACCACGACTCGGCCTCGGAAGTGCCCAGGCGACGGGCGATCGCCGCGCTGTCGAGTCGCTCTTGGACGCGGAGGACCAGGGCCTCCATCTCTCTCTCGCTCAGCCCGGCTCGGCTGGCGGCGACATCCGCCGGATAGATGGCAAAGAACGTGACCCCATCGCGGCCCATGGTCAGCACGTGAACGTCTACGCCGCCCTGCACCTCGACCCCGCTGCCGCGACCCCGCCCGGCCATGTGCACGAGGGCCACCACGCTGTCGCCGGCATCGAGCAGCTCGACTGGGTCAGCCGACAGCTCCCCCCATGCTTCGCGGAACTGTTTCATCCAGCGCTCCACCTGATCCCGCCCCCGGTAGGGGCCCGGCTCCGGGAGTCGAGGATGGCCGTGCCACTCGATGTTCGGAGCGAACACCGAGACCACCACGTCGAGGTCGCCGCGGTTCCACGCCTCGTAGTGACGCCGAACGAGCTCTACATTCTCGCGGGACACCTACGCCGGCGAGCCGGTCACGGTGCCGCGGGCACGACTGCGATCTCTTCGAGGGCGAACTTGCCGTTCCCCTCGCCGCCGTCCCCAAGCGGGTAGCGACCCGTGAAGCACGCGTCGCAGTGGTGCTCCGCGGGCGTTCCGACCGCTTCGTAAACGCCCTCGATCGAGAGATAGGCGAGCGAGTCCGCGCCGAGCTCGGCGGCGACTTCGTCGATGGAGCGCCCGTGAGCGACCATCTCCTCGCGGGTCGACATGTCGATCCCGTAGTGGCAGGGGTGCCGAATCGGCGGCGAGGAGATCCTCAGGTGCACCTCCTTCGCCCCCGCGTCCTTGAGCATGCCGACGATCTGGCGGGTGGTGTTTCCCCGGACGATCGAGTCGTCCACCACGACTACCCGCTGGTCGGCGACGATCTCCGGCAGCGGGTTGAACTTCATCCGCAGGCCGCGCTTTCTGAGCTCCTGCCCGGGCTGGATGAAGGTCCGGGCGACGTACCGGTTCTTGATCAAGCCATCGTCCTGGGGAATGCCGGAAGCCCTGGCGAAGCCGTTCGCCGCGGGATTGCCGGAGTCCGGCACCGAGATCACCAGGTCGGCATCCAACGGGGCCTCTCGCCAGAGGATCTCGCCCATCCGCCCCCGCACGTGCTGGAGCACCCGCCCCTCCAGCCTGGTGTCCGGGCGGGAGAAGTAGATGTGCTCGAACACGCACTGGGCGGGTCGCCCTGACGGAACGACCTGCCGGGCCTCGATCCCGTCCTCGGTCAACGAGATCAGCTCGCCCGGGGTCACCTCACGCATCAGCTCGGCGCCGATGATGTCGAAGGCGCAGCTCTCGGAGGCGATCACGTAGCGGTCGCCCAGCGTGCCGATGGAGAGTGGGCGCACGCCGGCGGGATCCCGGAAGGCGACCACCGCGCGCTTCGTCATGACTACCGTCGAATAGGCACCCCGCAGGCGGGGCATCACCGCCGCAGCCGCGTTCTCGATCGGCCGCGCTTCCTCCACCGAGAGGAGGGCGGCGATGATCTCGGAGTCGGACGTCCCGCGGAACCGCACGCCGCGCTCCCGCAGCTCGTTGTGGAGCTCCACCGCGTTGGTCAGGTTGCCGTTGTGGGCGAGCGCGACCTCACGCCCGTCGTCGCGCCAGACGGGTTGGGTGTTCTCCCACGAGCCGCCGCCCGTGGTCGAGTAGCGAACGTGGCCGATCGCCATGTCGCCCTCCAGCGCGCGCAGCTTCTGCTCGTCGAACACCTGCGAGACCAGCCCGGTCTCGCGCAGCGTCGTGATGTGGCCGCCCTCGCAGGTCGCGATCCCCGCCGACTCCTGTCCCCGGTGCTGGAGGGCGTAGAGGCCGAAGTAGGCGAGCCGGGCGACGTCGTGGCCAGGCGCGTAGACGCCGAACACCCCGCACTCATCGCGCGGGCCGTCGCGGTCCGGAAGAGGCCGCTCGGTGATGGTCATGAGGCCTTCGCTGCTAGCGGAGATCGAGCTTGCGAGGCAGGCGGAACCGCCCGCAAGAGGCAGGGTAGCAACGGCACCGGATCGGGCTCGCCGGCGGCTATTCGCAGTACGGCCGGTCGCCGACGCGGGGATCACGCCCCTCGATTCCCGCGCAGTCCTCGAGCCGGGCGAGGCGGGATTCGAGGTTTGCCTGCGCCTCGTCCGCGGGGCACTCGCCCGGGTCGCCCCCGAAGCACAGGTTGTGAAGCTCGAACGGGTCCTTCCTGAGCTCGTAGCGCTCGACGTCGTCGGTGGGCACGCACTGACCCGCTCCCGGGTCGTAGACCCGCGAATGCTCCACGTAGAGGACCCCGCGGGTGAGGATCCCTCCGAACTGGCAGGTGGCGAACCTGCCCGGGCGCTGGGCCTGGTACTCGGTGAGCACCGCGCGATTGCTCTGCCAGCTTCCGCGCCGCTTCAGGAGCGGGATCAACGAGCGTCCGTCCATCGTGCGGCAGGCGCCCGTGTCGGGGCACGGGTCGGCGTGGGCGAGCCGGAGGATGGTCGGCGCGAGATCGATGTTGGCGACCGGCCGCCGCACCTTCTTGACCCGCGACGCGCCGTTCAGGTACCGGCTCGGGACCTTCATCACCAGGGGCAGGTGGATCGCCTCGTCGTAGGGGAGGACCTTGCCCTTCTCGATCCTGTGCTCGCCGTAGAACTGCCCGTTGTCGGAGATGTAGATGAACACGGTGCGCTGAAGCTGTCCCGCCTTCTTGACCGCGTTGTACACCTGGGCGACCGCGCGATCGACCCCTCGCAACGAGGCGAGAGCGCACCGGTACCGCCGCCGGACCTCGTTCACCTCGGCGGGGCCCAGCTTCGGCGCGTCCTGCAGGAAGCCGGGCTTGTCGCGCATGTCCGCCTCGTTGAATGACGGCGGGCGCGGAAGGGGGGAGTTCGTGAACGCATGCTCGTCTCGTCGCTCCGGGATCGGCGCATGGGCGCAGCCCCCGTACGGGTCGTCCTGGGTCCCGATGTGGGGAGCGGGCTCATCGAGCTGGAGGTAGAAGGGAGCGGCGGGCGACGAGTAGTCGCGGATCAGCTTCACCGCCTTGCTGGTCGCCACCCGCGTCGCGTTGGCGGCGGCGTCCTGGCCGCGATGGGAGACGCTGCCGTTCGCGTACAGGTTGTAGTTGTAGTACCTGGTCTTGCCGAGCAGCGTGTACCACTGGTCCCACCCGGGGGCCACCTTGGAGGGAGGTTCGGTCACCGTCTGGTAGCCGTTCATGAATTTCCCCACGTGCATCGTGTTGTAGCCCGAGCGCTGGAGCCAGACGGGGAGGACGTTGGTCTTGTCGACGAGGCCGCCATAGCCGACCCGGTTCGAGGTCACCCCGTCGTTGTGCGCGTACTGGCCGGTGATCAGGGAGGCACGCGACGGACAGCATTGGGCGGTCGTCGCCACGTAGTCGCGAAAGCTCGTTCCATGGTGGGCGAGCAGCCGCTTCGTGTTCGGCATCACCTCGGGCGTGAACTGGCGAAGCGTCTGGTCGTCGGCCTGGATCAGCACGATGTTCGGCCGCGCGCCCCTCGCCGCATGCGCCGCGACCTCGCCCGCGCCAGCATGGCCCACCCAGGCGAGCGCGAGCGTCGCGGTCGCCACGAGGGCGGCGGCGGCGAGCATGAGCCTGTGATCAGAGCGAAGTGACATCGACTGGCGATTCGATTCTCGGCAGCGACGCTTGCCTGCCATGCGACCCGGGCGGATGAAGGTCCCCTGTGATCTCGCCCGCGAGCGCCGATCCTAGCGAACGACGGGCTGCTCACCCAGGCGTCAGGGACCGCCATGCACGTCGGGCGGCCTCGAGCGGAAGCTCGAGCTCGAGCTCGGCGGCGGACATCTCCAGCCGGTTTCCTCCGGCTTCCCCGATCGCGACCACGTCCACCGACCGCTCCCTGGCTCGTGAGCTGAGCCGCGCGAGCGCCTGCGGCGAGAGCCCGACGACGAAACCGCCCGGCCCTTCGCCGAACAGGCAGGTCTCACCCGAAGCGCCGCGGAGCTCGACCAGGCCGTCGAGCGCGACGCGCAAGCCGATTCCTCCCGCGAGCGCGCACTCGGCGAGCGCGCATCCGAGGCCACCGTCGCTGACGTCATGGGCGGAACCGACCTCCCCCTCGCGGACCAGCTCGCGGACCAGCTCGATCGCCCCCCGGACTCGCTCGGTCGAGGTCGATGGCAGTCCGGCGTCGAGGTCGCCCCGCAGCTTCGCCAGCTCCGATCCGGCCAGCGAGGGCGCAAAGGGCCCCACCAGGGCGATCGCGTCTCCGGGGTGCAACGAGACCCCGGCCGCGCGGCCGGGGTCCGGGAGCTCGCCGACCATCCCGACGACCGGGGTCGGATAGATCGGTCCCGCCTCGCTCTCGTTGTAGAGCGACACGTTGCCTCCGACGACCGGAACCCCGAGGGCCCGGCACGCATCAGCGAGCCCCTCCACGGAGCGGTCGAGCTGCCAGGCGACCTGCGGCTTCTCCGGGTTGCCGAAGTTGAGGCAGTTGGTGAGCCCGAGCGGCTCGGCGCCCACGCATGCCAGGTTCTGCGCGCACTCGAGGACGGCCTCGACCGTTCCGAGGTAGGGGTCGCAGGCCACCCGGCGCCCGTTCCCGTCGATCGCCAGAGCGATCGCCCGCCCCGACTCCTCGATCTTCAGAACTGCGGCGTCAGCCGACTCGGGCCGGCGAACGGTCCGCGATCCCACGATCGCGTCGTATTGCTCGAACGCCCACCGCTTCGAGGCTACGCTGGGCGAGCCGAGCAGCGCGCCCAGGATGTGCTCCGGCGCAGCCCCCGCCGCGAGCGTCGCGCGATTGCTGTACATCCAGCGGTCCGGCGGCTCGGGCGCGAGGTCGTACAGCGGGCACTCGTCGACCAGGGCCGAGACCGGGACCTCGGCGACGACGTGCCCGTCACGGGTGCAGCGGAGCAGCCCGGTGTCGGTCACCTCGCCGATCACCGCGGCGCCCGTCTGCCAGCGCTCACAGACCGCCATCATCTGATCGACCCGAGCGGGCTCGAGGACCGCGAGCATCCTCTCCTGCGACTCGGAGACCATGATCTCGTAGTCCTCCATGTCCGCCTCGCGCAGCGGGACCCGGTCGAGGGCGATCTCCAGCCCCACCCCCCCTCCGGCCGCCATCTCGGCCGCCGAGGAGGTGAGCCCGGCGGCCCCCAGGTCCTGGAGTGAGACCAAAAGGCCGCGGTCGAGCAACTCGAGGCAGCACTCCATCAGCTTCTTCTCCTCGAACGGGTCGCCGATCTGGACCGAGGGCCGCTTCTCCACGCCCTCGGCGAGCTCCGCCGACGCGAGCACCGATGCCCCGCCGATCCCGTCCCGGCCCGTCGACGCCCCCAGTAGCACCAGCGCGTTGCCCGTCCCCGCGGCCGCGGAGCGCACCATCCGGTCCTCGCGGGCCAGGCCGACGCACATCGCGTTCACCAGGCAGTTGTGCTCGTAGGGCTCCTCGAAGTAGATCTCCCCCCCGACCGTCGCGACCCCGATCGAGTTTCCGTAGTGGCCGATTCCCTCGACCACCCGCTCCAGCAGGAATCTCGTTCGCGGCGAGGAGAGCTCGCCGAAGCGCAGCGAGTCGAGCAGGGCGATCGGCCGCGCCCCGAGAGCGAAGACGTCGCGCAGGATTCCCCCCACGCCGGTGGCGGCGCCCTGAAACGGCTCCACGGCACTCGGATGGTTGTGTGATTCGACCTTGAAGGCGACGGCGTGCCCGTCCCCGACGTCGACGGCGCCGGCGTTCTCGCCGGGTCCCATCACGACCCGCGGGCCCTCGGTCGGAAGCCTTCGCAGGAGCTTTCGCGAATGCTTGTACGCGCAATGCTCCGACCAAAGGAGCGAGAACATGGCGAGCTCGACTCCGTTGGGATCGCGCTGCACGAGCTCTCGGATGCGCGCGTATTCGTCATCGGTCAGCCCGAGTTCGCGGTGCGGTTCCTCTCCTGCGACGCTCATCGCGCCAGTATCGTGACTGGCGCGGCGGGCCTAGGCGACCTCGGGCCCACGGTGCGCGAGCCGGGCCAGCGCGTCCCAGAGCTCGAGCGCCTCGGCGGACTCGACCTGGGAGCGCCACTCGTCGACCTCGTTCTCCACCAGCCCACGGTCGAAGAAGCTCGACTCCCCTCCGTCCTTGAGGCCGTGAAAGGCGAGCCCGGCCCGGATCTGACGGTCGAGCTCGGAGTGGCGGTCGAAGTCGATCACCGGGAACGGGCCGGCCTCGAGCTCCTCGAGAAGGGCGCGGTTGTAGATCGTCCACAGCTCCTCCCAGCGGGCCGGGGGGAGCTCGGGGTGGCGCTCGCGCTCGCGGCCGCGGCGCTCGAGCGACCTTCGCACCGCGACCGGGTTTCGGATCACGCCGATCGACAGGGGATCCAGGTCGCGCCAGAGCTCGGGAATGATCAACATCCGGGGGTCCTTGACCCCGATCGTCGAACCGGCGATCGAGTCGAGGATCTCGTCACGCCTGCGAAAGTCGGCACGCTTCAGCCGGGGGACAGCGGGAGGGTCCCACCACGAGCCGCCGCTGCGCTCGAGGATCTTGTTGTGAAGCTGGTTGAGCTCGCGGATCTCACGGTTTCCGCGGGCGTTGAACCGAGCCTGCTCGGACACCGGGCCCAGCTCTATCCCGAGCTCCTGGAGGATCCCGGCGGTCGCCGACGTCCCGCTTCGGTGCATTCCCAGCACCGCCAGCAGGGTCCTCGGACCCTTCCGCCTGCCCGCCCGCGGAAGCGTGGAGCCGAGGGCGGCGAGGCCTCGCCGCCCTCGTTTGGTCGTCACGCCGTGACGCCGCCAACGAGGGACATCGGATTTAATCTAGCGCCCGAACGGGCGGGCCGCCGGGGGCCTCGACTCGCCAACTCCGCCACCCCGGGCTCGCGAGCCGCGTGCCGTCAACACAGCCGATGATCCACATAGCCACGGTCCACTGGCGCTCCGACCGCTGGATCGACATCCAGCGCCGATATCTGGAGCGAGGCGTCGACCAGCCGTATCGCACCTACGCCTGGCTCGGTGAGGAGCTCCGAGATCACGCGGGAGAGTTCTTCTATGCGACCGACGCCGCGGTGGACCCACACGAGCTCAAGCTGACCCTGCTCGGGGACCTGGTCGCCCATGCCGCGGCGGACGATGAGATGATCATCTTCATCGACGGCGATGCGTTCCCGATCGGCCCGATCGTCCCGTTCCTGCGCGACAAGCTCGAGCGCCACCCGCTGGTCGCGGTTCGACGCGACGAGAACAACGGCGATCCGCAGCCCCACCCCTGCTTCTGCGCGACGACCGCGGGCTTTTGGCGCCGGCTTCCCGGCGACTGGCGCCGCGGCCACACCTGGACCAACCCGCAGGGCAAGGAGGTCACCGACGTGGGGGGCAACCTGCTCGGCCTGCTCGAGCGGGCCGGGAGCGACTGGTACCCGATGCTGCGCACGAACAAGGTCAATCCTCATCCGCTCCAGTTCGGCGTCTACGACGATCTCCTCTACCACCACGGTGGGGGCTTTCGGCTCACGGCGGGTGGGCGGCTGTGGCGGGCGTCGATGGAGGACCGGCTCAACTCCTCGCTTCGCGGCCGTCTCGCGGCCCGGCTGCCGCGAGACGGGCTCGGAGGACGAGTCAGGAAGCGAATCGATCCGCTGCGGCGTTATCGCCGGACGCTCGGCGCCGAGCTGGCGAGGGTCAACGAGCAGGTCTTCGAGCTGATCCAGCGCGACGAAAGCTTCTACCGGCAGCTGCTCGAGCCCGGGCTCGGGGGCGAGCTTGCTCGCCTCGAGGCGCCTGTGCTGCTCGAGGATGCCGCCACGCTTCGCTCTAGGCGCTGAGCGGCTCGGCCGAGCGCTCACCCGCCGAGGCGGCGAGGGACTCGAGGATCCGCAGCCCGTCCGCTGACCCAGTCGCCGGGTCGACGGCGTGCTCGGGATGCGGCATCAGCCCCATGACGTTGCCACGCTCGTTGACGATCCCGGCGATCTCTCGGGCCGAGCCGTTGGGGTTGTGCCCCGGCGCGTAGCGGAGGACCACGCCCCCCCGCGCCTCGAGCTCGGTGAGTTGCTCGGGAGGCGCGAAGTAGCGCCCGACGCGATGCTTGACGGGAATCGAGAGGCGATCGCCGGGCCGGCACGTGGAGGTGAACGGCGCCGCGGCGCTCTCGACCACCAGCTCCACTTGGCGGAATACGAATCGAAGCGAGTCGTTGGTCAACAGGGCGCCGGGCAGGAGCCCCGCCTCGCAGAGGACCTGAAAGCCGTTGCAGATGCCCAGCACGGCCCCACCTTCGCCCGCGTGGCGGGCGACCGCCTCCATCGCCGGCGCGAACCGGGCGATCGCCCCGGCCCGCAGGTAGTCGCCATACGAGAAGCCGCCGGGGATCACGAAGACGTCGACGTCGCCGGGGTCGGCATCCTGGTGCCAGACGAGGCGCGCGTCGCCCACCCGCCGGCAGGCGAGCAGCGCGTCGCGCTCGTCGCAGCTACCCGGGAACTGGAGCACGCCGAACAAGGCGTCCGCCCCTCCTTCTGGGCCCCCGCCGGTCAGGCCGGGGGCCCCCCACCCTCTTTCCCGCCGTCGTCCAGCTCGATCTCATAGTCCTCGACCAGGGGATTCGCCAGCAGCTTCTCGCACAGCTCCGCGAGCCGGTCGGCGCCGGGCGCCTCGAGCTCGACCAGCCGGCCCACCCGGACGCCGGACACCCCCTCGAACCCGAGCGCGGGGAGGGCGCGCTCGATCGCCTTGCCCTGCGGGTCGAGGATGCCCTGCTTCGGGCGGATCAGGATCCTTGCCTTCACCCCGACCAAGCTAGTGGCCGCGGCGGCGCTGCCGCGGCAGGCGCGGGCGAAGGCGCCACCAGCGGCTTGCCTGGACCCGCTCCAGGCGCCGAGCGCGCCTCTTCAGGTGGCGCTCCCGCTCTCGAAGCGTGCGGATCTGGCCGCGCTGCTCCTTGAGCTTTCCCCTCAGGCGCTTCAGGTCGCGGACCTGCAGGTGCCGCTTTCGCTTCTTGGACGCAACCGTCTGCAGGTAGCGGCTGATCACGTACATGCCGTCCTCGCGAAGCGCCGCCCGGGCCTCGGCACGTCGCGACTCGGGCCAGGAGCTCGACCCCGGTGGCGCCTCTCGGTCCTCGAAGACCCCGGGGCAGGCCTCGAGGTAGTCCCGAAGAAACGTGTCCTCCACCAGCCACCCTTCCTCGAGCCCGGTCGAGATGCCGTCGTCGTCGAGGACCAGGTTCTGGAACACCTCCTCCAGCCTGCCGCCTTCGAATGCCGCGTGGAGGGCGCGGGTCTCCTCGTTTCGATCCCACATCCGGTTGTCGTCGGTGATCGCGATCTTCTTGCGGTACTGCTCGAAGGACCGCAGCGGGAAGTGGAAGATCCCGATCGGGAACTCGGGCGCCAGAACGAGCTCGAGGCCCGTCTCCTCGCGGTGGGTCGGCGCGGTGCGAAGGATCGGCTTGCCGACCAGCGTGCTCGGCTTCGCGCCCTCCCCCTTCACCCACAGGTCGATTGGGTGAGTCGACCAGAGCTTGACCATGGGATGGGTGCGGTGGGCGGTCTTCGGCGGCCGCCGAAAGCGAGCCTCGCGGATTGTCAGCCGCTCCGCGAACGACCCGGGGCCGTCGGGGCGCGGGAGGAATTCGGTCCTCGGGATGAGCACGATGCCGTAGTCGTTGGGAATCTCCTCCAGTGCCTCCTTCAGATCGCCGTCCACCGACCACCAGAACTCGTCCGCGTCGTTATGCAGCACCCAGTCGGCCCCCATCTCGTGGGCGAGGCGAGCGATCTGCGTGTTGCCCTTCCGCTGGATCATCAGCATCGTGCCGGCCATCCGGACGATCTTCAGAAGCTTCTCGCGCTCGTAGCGCTCGAGGATCTCGAGCGTCCCGTCTGTGGAGCCGTTGTCGAGGACGACGAAGAAGTCGACGCCCTGCGCGACGTGGTAACGCAGGTTGTCGTCGATGATGTCGGCCTCGTTGCGGACGATCAGCGTCATCGCGAGCTTCATGCGACCGGGTCGTCTCCGGCAGCGGCACCCTCGGCTCGCCGTAGGCGCCGCCGCCACTTCTTGCCCCCCCTCCGCAACCGGTTCGTGATGAACCGATACCGGGGCCGCATGCGCCACCATGCGCTTCCCTCGATCGCCTCCAGTCGCTCCTGGGCGCCGCGCGCCTCCCTGCGCAGTTCGCGGTCGCTCAACCGTCGGTAGGCAATCGTCTGGAGGTAGCGGCTGAGCGTGTACATGCCATCGGCTTCCAGCTCCGCCAGCTCGTGCTCGCGTCGCTCGGAGGACCAGCCGAGGACGTCGGCCAACCCACCCGGCCCCGCCTGACCGGTGAGCGGATCGGGGCACTCTTTCAGGTAGTCGCGAAAGCCCGGGTCCCGTACCAGGTGGCCGGCCTCGATGCCGCCGGCGATCTCGTCGTCGGCGAACACCATGTCGCGATAGAACTCGTCGAGCCGTCCGTCCTGGTACGCATCGCGCACCCGGCGCGAGTCCTCGTCTCGACTCATGTCGCCGTTGGCGACCGCCATGCCCACGAGTCGGGTGTACTGCACCAGGGAGCGGACGGGGAAGTGGAGGACGCCGATCTCAAACGAGGGCGACAGCAGCAGCTCGAGCTCGGTCGCCTCGGAGTGCGCTTCGCGAGCGCGCCGGACGGGCCGGCCGACGAGGCCATCTCGCGGCGAGCCGCCCTGGTCGATCCAGATGTCGACCGGGTGTGGTTGCCTGATCCGCACCTGAGGATGAGTGCGATGGATGATTTTGGGGGGCCGCCTGAAGCGCGCCTCTCGCACTGTCAGGCGCTCCGGCCAGAACTCCTCGCCCGACCGAGCCACGAACTCCGTTCGAGGGGCGGAGACGAGCCCGAATCGGTCCGGGATCGCCGCAAGCGCGTCCTTGAGGGTGCCGTTCAGGGGCCACCAGAATTCGTCGTGATCGTCGTGGATCACCCAGTCGGCGCCCCGCTCGTGCGCCTTCCGTGCCAGCATCGTTCGCCCCTCCGACCAGACCTGGCGGGCGTCACCCTCCACGTGGTGGAGCTCGACCAGCCCGGCCTCGCGGTAGGGCTTGAGGATCTCGAGGGTGCGATCGGTCGAGCCGTTGTCGCCGATCAGGAACAGATCGACCCCCTGGGCGCGGTGGTAGCGCAGGTTCGTCTCGATCAGGTCCTCGGCATCCCGAACGAGGATTGTCATCGCGAGGCGCATGGAGCCCGCCCTCTCTAGGCGTTGTCCCGGCCCGCGGGCACGATCGCCTCGGCTGCGTCGAGCATGGTGCCAAGCCCCTCGCGAAGCCCGACTTCGGGCTTCCAGCCGACCGCCTCGCGGATTCGCGTCGTGTCCGCGAGGGTCCTCCGTACGTCTCCGGCGGCGACCTTCCCGTAGCGCACCTCGAGCTCGCGCCCGCTGAGCTCCTCGAGCATCGCCACCGCCTCTCGCAGCGACGCCTCGGTGCCGCCCCCGACGTTGTAGGTGCCCCCCGACTCGCCGCTTCGCATCGCGAGGATCGTCGCCGCGACCGCGTCGCCCGCGAAGGTGAAGTCACGGGACTGCGCACCGTCGCCGTAGACGTCGAACGCGGCTCCACGCGTCGCCGTCTCCACCAGCCGGGCAAACGCCATGTCGGGTCGCTGGCGGGGTCCGTAGACGGTGAAATAGCGCAGCGCAACGTAGTCGAGCCCGAAGTTGCGGGAATGCGCGCGCAGCAGGTGCTCGCAGGTCAGCTTGGTGACTCCGTACGGCGACACGGGCGCCAGACGAGCATCTTCACTGGTTGGATAGCTGAGCGCGTCGCCGTAGACGGACGAGGACGAGGCGAAGACGAGTCGCAGGCCCCGGGGGGTGGCCGCCTCGGCGACCCGATGGGTCGCCAGGGCGTTGTCGTGGAGGTACGGGTCGAAGCCGTCTCCCCAGCTGGCGCGGACCCCAGGCCGCGCGGCGAGGTGGAAGACCCCGGCCGTTTCCTCCAGGGCCTCGGGCGGCGGCGGCGCCTCGCCCAGATCGTGCTCGATCAGCTCGAAGGACGGGTTCGAGCGCGCCTCGGCGATCGAGGCCTCCTTTCGCACCCGCGGGTAGTAGTCGGTGAACGCGTCGATGCCGACGACCTCGCAGCCGTCGGCGAGCAGCGCGTCGACCAGCGTCGAGCCGATGAAGCCCGCACACCCCGTGACCAGGTAGCGTGACATCGGCGGAACCATAGCCACAAGCCGGCGGGCGGCCGTGGCGTGATCCCCGCGACGGACGGATGCGAGCGGGATGAGGGGCGAAGCGGGATGAGGGGTGTCCCCGGCCGCTGGTTGCAGTTCTTCCCGGGGCCGGGACGAATGTCGACCAGCAAGACGAGAGGTCGAACCTGGCATCCGCTGCCCAGCCAACCCACCCGCTCGGGACGGGGCCAGGGTGACCTAGCGGCGAAACCTTCCCAACGCGCGCCTCAATCGAGTCAGCGGGCCGGCCTTGCCACGCCCTCCTAGCCGTTTGGCCTGAGCCTGTGCCTCGTCGCGCTGCTCGATTGCCTTGGCGAGCCGCTCGCGATTTCGGTCGCGGTTGACCATCAGCCATCGACTGGTCCGGGCGAGCGTTTGCATCGCGTCGAACTCGAGCGCGGCCCGGTCGCTCTCGAGCTCCTCGGGCGAGGGCTCCACGCGAACGGTGCCGGATCGCCCACCATCGAGTGGGTCGGGGCATCTTGCGAGCAGGCGAGCGAAGCGCTCGTCGACCACGAGGCGCCCCTGTTCGAGGCCCTCGTTGACCTCGGCCTGGTCGAAGATCAGCTCTCGGTAGAGGTCGCCGAAGCGACCCTGCTCGTAATGCTCTCGAAGCCTCCGGAACCGGCCCCGGTCGGGGAACATGCCCTCGAAGATCGCGATCTGGGTTCGTCGCCTGAACTGGGCCGATGAGCGCACCGGGAAGTGGAGGATCCGAACCGGCCACCACGGCGCCCACAAAAGGCGCGTCTCGTCGTCGGGCCATGCACTCGCCCCGAGCTCCCGGTTTCGGATCACCCGGTGGACCGGCCGGCCTGGGGGACGCACGCTGTCGGCCACGTCGCCGGAGGGACCGAGCGCCGCGACGTCGTGCGGGCCGCGGTCGAGCATCACGACGTCGGGGTCGGCCCGGTGGGCCACCTTCGGCTGGTAGCGGGCGCGGACTTCGCGAATCGTCAGGCGGTCGGCGAACGAGCCCTCCCCGTCCGGGCGGCCGATGAACTCGCATCTCGGGGCGACCAGCACCCCGTAGGCATCGAGCACCGATCCCAGGACGCTCTTCAGCGAGCCCTCGATCGGCCACCAGAACTCGTCAGCGTCCGTGTGGACCACCCAGTCGGCCCCCAGGTCGGTCGCCGCCAGCCGGGCCATCTCGGTCATCCATCGCGCGCCCTCCTCGCGGTAGTCCATGTTCGGCGCCCTGATCACGGTCACGAGGCCGGCGCTCTCGTATCGCGCCAGGATGTCCAGGGTCTCGTCGGTGGACCCGTTGTCGGTGACGATGAAGTGATCGACGCCGAGCGCGTGGTGAAACCGCAGGTTGTGCTCGAGGACGTCGCCCTCGTCCCTGATCTTGTAGGCCATCGCGACGCGCACCGGCGGGGTTTCGGGTCCGGCCTCGGGCAAGGGCGGCATTGTATGGACGCGTCGGGCCCCCGATCGAGGTGCTAGGAATCACCGCCGTGAAGCTGTTCATGACCCTGTTGCTGCGCGACGAGGAGGACATCGTCCGTGAGAACCTCGAGTTTCACCTCGCCCAGGGCGTCGACCGGGTGATAGTCACCGACAACGGATCGACCGACCGTACACTCGAGATCCTCCGCGGCTACGAGGCTCGCGGCGTGGTCACGCTTCTGCTCGAGCCGACCGACGACTACTCACAGGGCCGGTGGGTGACCAGGATGGCGAGGATGGCGGCCGCCGAGGGCGCCGACTGGGTGATCAACAACGACGCCGACGAGTTCTGGTGGCCCCGCTCTGGAACCCTCAAGTCGACCCTCGAGCAGGTCGGAGGCGAGGTCGGCGTCGTGGTCGCGCACCGCTCCAACTTCGTGCCCCGCCCCGAGGACGGACGGGCCTTCTGGGAGCGGATGACCCTCCGCGAGCGCCAGTCGCTGAACCCACTCGGCAAGCCGCTGCCACCGAAGGTCGCCCACCGGGCGGACCCCCGGATAACCGTCGTGCAGGGCAACCACCGGGTCGAGGGCGCGAACCTGGGCGAGCGCCTCGACGACGGGCAGATCGAGATCCTGCACTTCCCGTTGCGGACTTACGCCCAGTTCGAGAACAAGATCGTCAAGGGCGGCCGTGCCTATGCCCGCAACCAGGAGCTGCCGCAGCGCACCGGGCGAACCTGGAGGCGGCTCTATGAGGTCTTCCAGGAGGGCGGCCTGGAGGCCCACTACGAGCAGCAGGTCGTGGTGGCCGGGCGCGACGACGAGGGCCTGGTCGAGGACGCTCGTCTTCGCGACCGGCTTCGCGGGCTTCGCGCCGGCGCGCTCAGCTGACCGCGGCGTCGGCGGGGGCGCGGTCGCGGGGAGGGCCCTCTCCGGCCACGTTGGTCCACAGCGAGAGGTCGATCTCGGGGCACAGATCGGCGAGCCTCGCCGAATCCTCGCGATAGCGAGCCGCGAGCTCGGCGCTCAGCTCCGGCGCGAGCTGTGGGGTGCCGCTGCCTGCCTGCCGATGCTTGAGGAGGCGCTCGGGCGGCTCGTCGGGCGGCTCGACGCCGACGAAGTGCCAGGTCCGCTCCATCTCGCCGACCGGGTCAGTAACGCAGCGCTCGAACTGGAGGACCAGCACCTGCTCGCGGGGGAAGAACTCGAACACGTGGCGAAGCTGCTCGAAGTAGAACCCGCGCCAGGTCGCATCCCCGATCGAGGGCAGCCGGACCCGATCCCCCTGCTCCTCGGCCATCCGCACGAGGCGCGCCGCGGCGGAGCGGTAGCGGGCGACGGGATCTCGGAGCATGACCAGGATGCGCGCCTCGGGGGCTGCCTTGCGCAGGAGGCGAATCGACCAGAAGTCCGCCAGATAGCGTGGGGTCCACTCGCCGACGAGCTGGCCCCCGGGGCGTGGGAACAGCGACGCGTACTCGGCGGCGATGTCGTCGGGCTCGTCGCCGCGCCAGAAGCGGTCGAAGTAGTGGACTTCCTTGCCCAGCGGAGACCGGCGGATCCGCGGGTGGCGACGCATCGAGTCGTACCACCAGCTGGTGCCGCAGCGCTGGGCGCCGATTCCCACGTAGGTCGGGGGTCCCGTCTCCCACCCCCGCGGGCAGTCGGGGATCTCGAGCGGGGCGTTCCAGGGCCTCAGCCGGTCCACAAGACGTGAAAGAGTATCGGCGCCGATGGGATTGCTCGATGGCATTCGCCGGCGGGTGACTCGCTGGCCATCAGGCGCCAGGCGTGGCCGTTCGCCTGACTCGGGGCGAGCGCCGGCACCGTTCGTGGTCGGCATCGCGCGCTCGGGCACCACGCTCCTGCGCCTCATGCTCGACGCGCATCCGGAGCTGACCATTCCGCCCGAGACGCACTTCCTGCCCAGGCTCTTCACCCACTTCGACCGCTGGGTCGCCGACGGCGTCGAGGGGGACGAGCTTTGCAAGCGCGCCATGGAGCTGATCACGAGCCATCCCCGGTGGGGAGACATCGACATCGATCCCGAACAGATCCGGGCGCGGATGGCCGAGCACGACCCGCTCACCGCGGGCGACGCGGCACGCTCGTTCTTCGAGGCCTACGCGGCGCACGAGGGAAAGCCTCGCTGGGGCGACAAGTCTCCGCCGTACACCTGGAAGGCGAAGCGGATCCAGCGCGCTCTGCCCGAGGCCCACTTCATCCACCTGATCCGCGACGGCCGCGACGTCGCCATGTCGCTGAGCGAGGTGAGCTGGGGCCCGGGAGACGTCCAGGCGGCGGCGGCGAAATGGGTGGACGAGCTGAGCAGGGCGCGCCATCGCGCGCGCCGGTTGGCGCCCGGCACCTACATGGAGGTCCGCTACGAGGACCTGGTCGGCGATCCCGAGCCCCTGCTGCGCCGAATCGCCGACTTCGTCGACCTGCCGTGGAGCCCGAGCATGCTCGAGTACCACCGGGGCGCCGAGGAGCGAATGAAGGAGGTGATCCGCGACTTCCACCCGCTCGGCGGGGGTACGATCACCGCCGGGGAGCGCCAGCGACAGCACGAGCTCGTCAAGAGCCCTCCCAGCTCGAGCCGCGTGGGTCGCTGGCGAACTGAGATGTCCCCCGAGGACCGCGCCGCATTCGAGGGCGTCGCCGGAAAGCTCCTGCTCGAGCTCGGCTACGACCTCGAATAACTCCGCCGAAAGCCTCGCCTGCGGCTACGTTTTCGGCGGGTTCGGGCGCGTTACGTGCCGGCAGGTCGTACTCGACCCTACCGGGACTTCGTCCCTAGCTCAAACGAGGGGGTTGCCGGTGATTCGGGTGTAGGCGTCCAGATAGCGGGCGCGGGTGTTCTCGATTACCTCGTCGGGCAGCTCGGGGGCCGGCGGGCGATGGTCCCAGCCGGCTCGGTCGAGCCAGTCGCGCAGGTACTGCTTGTCGAACGATTGCTGAGCCCGGCCAGGCGCGTAGTCGTCCGCGGGCCAGAAGCGTGAGGAGTCGGGGGTGAAGACCTCGTCGCCGAGCACCACCTCGGCTCCGGGCGAGGACCCGAACTCGAACTTGGTGTCGGCCAGGATGATCCCCTGGGCCTCCGCGTGCGCCGCGGCATGCTCGTAGAGGTCGATCGAGATCCGACGAAGCTCCTCGACCAGGGGGCGATCGCCGATGGTCTCCGCGGCGCGGTCGAAGTCGATGTTCTCGTCGTGGTCGCCGACGTCGGCCTTCGTGGCGGGGGTGAAGATCGGCTCCGGGAGGCGGTCCGACTCGACCAGGCCGGCGGGCAGCTGGATCCCGCAAACCGACCCCGACTCGCGGTACTCGCGCCAACCCGAGCCCGACAGGTATCCCCGGACCACGCACTCGATCGGGTACATGTCGAGGCGCCTGACGCGGATCGCCCGTCCGGCGACCTCCTCAGGGACCTGCTCGGAGATGAAGTGGTTGGGACAGACGTGCGAGGTGCTGTCGAACCAAAACAGCGAAATCTGGGTCAGCACCCGCCCCTTGTCGGGAATCGGGTTGGGCATGATCACGTCGTACGCCGAGATCCGATCCGAGGCGACCATCAGCAGATCGCCGTCGACCTCGTACATCTCGCGGACCTTGCCGGTGGAGTGAAGGGGAAGGTCTGCCAGGGCGACGGTCATCAAGCGAGGCGATGCTAACAACCGGCGCGGAGCGGACCCGGGTACCGTCTCGAGGCCCTCGGCAAGATCAGGACGGCGCTGAACGCCATCCTGAGCCGGGCCACCCTGGCGCCGGCATCAGATCGCCCCCAGCGGATCGTGCGGCGAAACGTGACCCTTCGCCGGCGACGGAACCCCGGTGGTCCTAGCTTCGAAGCGCCTCGAGGCGTTCGAACACCTCGGGCAGGTGGGCGAGGTAGGCGCCGGGGTCGAAGACCGCTTCGAGCTCGACACCGGCCTCCTCCGCGTCGGCGGCGAGGAGCTCGCGGAAGCTCGTCCCCTCCCTCCAGGCGCGCTGGGCCGACTCCTGGACGACTCGGTATGCGGCATCGCGGTCCATCCCGGACTCGACCAGCGCGCTCAGGGCGCGCTGGCTGTAGATGGCGCCGTGGGTCAGCTCGAGGTTGTCGCGCATCCGTGCCTCATCGATCGTCATCTCGCGCGCCAGCCGTCCCGCCAGGCCCTGCATGTAGTCGAGCAGGATGGTCGCGTCGGGCAGGACGATCCGCTCGGCCCCGGAGTGGGAGATGTCGCGCTCGTGCCAAAGCGCGACGTTCTCGGTCGCCGTCTGCGCGTAGCCGCGCAGGACTCGCGCCAGACCCGAGAGCCGCTCCGAGAGGATCGGGTTGCGCTTGTGCGGCATCGCCGACGATCCCTTCTGGGAGGGCCCGAACGGCTCGGAGACCTCGCGGACCTCGGTTCGCTGGAGGTTGCGGACCTCGGTCGCGAAGCGCTCGAGCCCGGCGCCGGCGAGGGCGATCGTCGAGGTGAGCTCGGCGTGCCGATCGCGGGGGACCACCTGGGTCGAGACGTCCTCGGCACGGAGCCCGAGCGATTCCATCACCCAGCGTTCGACCGAGGGGGGCACCGAGGCGTAGGTGCCCACCGCGCCTGAAAGCTTGCCGACCCGGATGCTCTCGATCGCCCCCTCCAGGCGATGCAGGTTGCGATCGGCCTCGAAGGCGAACCCCGCGAGGCGCAGGCCGAAGGTCGTCGGCTCGGCATGGACTCCGTGGGTGCGGCCCACGGTCAGGGTCTCGCGGTGCTCGAGAGCCCGCTCGATCAGGGCGTCGCGATAGTCGCGCGCCCCGGCCAACAGCAGCTTCCCCGCCTCGGCGAGCTGGATCGCGAGCGCCGAGTCGAGGATGTCTGAGGAGGTGAGCCCGTAGTGGACCCAGCGCCCCTCGGGGCCGATCGACGCGGCGAGGATATCGACGAACGCCGCCAGGTCGTGGCCGGTCTCGCGCTCCCGCTCGTTGACTGCCTCGACGGTGAACTGCGCTCGCTCCCGGCAGGCCGCGGCGGCGTCGCCCGGCACTCGTCCCTCGGCGGCCCAGGCGTCAAGGGCCGCGAGCTCGACCGCCAGCCAGGCCTCCATCCGCCGCCGGGCGGTCCACACCGCGCCCATCTCGGGGCGGGTGTAGCGCTCAACCACGGATACCGAGCCTCCCCGTGAGCGTCCTGGCCGCGCTCCCTGCCCTTCCGCCGGCCATCAGGTGCCGATGATCCGCGCCGCCAGCATCCCGGCGTTCTTGGAGCCGTCGATCGCCACGCAGCCCACCGGCACGCCCGGAGGCATCTGCACCGCGGACAGCAGCGCGTCCATCCCGCCGAGGCTGCCACCCGTCAACGGCACCCCGAGGACCGGCAGGTCCGTGTGGGCGGCGGCAACCCCTGGCAGCGCGGCGGACATGCCGGCCCCCGCGATGATCACCTTCAAGCCGCGCATCCGCGCCGCGTAGCAGTACTCGCGAACCTTCTCCGGGTCGCGGTGCGCGCTCATCACCCGGACCTCGTAGCTGATGCCCCTCTCCTCGAGCGCCTTCCCGGCCCCGTGCATCTTGGGCTTGTCGTTGGCGGAGCCCATGATGATCCCGACCAGCGGCGCGTCGACCTCGATCTCCTCGAACAGCGCCTCGAGCTCCGGTTCGGAGGGCATGGTCGCCGTCTCCGTCTCCTCGCTCGCTGTGCCCTCCGGCTCGGTTGTCTCCATCGATCCCTCTCGTTTCGGGTTGCTGGGAGGATTCTCGCGCGGGACCCGGCCGTTCCCGGAGCTAGCTCGCCACCGCCTCGACCGCCCGCGCGGCGATGTCGGCTCGCATCTGCATTCCGTCGAATGAGATCAGCGCCGCGGCCTCATAGGCCCGATCGCGCGCCGCGCCCGGGGTCGATCCAAGCGCCGTCACGTTCAACACCCGCCCTCCGGCGGTGACGATCCCCTCGGGTGAGCGCGCCGTCCCCGCGTGCGTGACCTCGACCCCGTCGAGCGCCTCCGCCTCCGCCAGGCCGCTGATCAGGTCCCCGGTCGACGCGGCGGCCGGATAACCCGCCGACGCGATCACCACGCTCACCGCCCAATCGTCGCTGAACTCGGCATCTGTCGCGGCGAGGCCGCCGGCCTCGCGCGACGCGAGGCAGAGGTCGGCGAGGTCGGAGCGCAGGCGGGGCAGGACGGCCTGTGTCTCGGGGTCCCCGAAGCGGCAGTTGAACTCCAGCACCTTCGGGCCATCACCGGTGAACATCAGCCCGGCGTACAGGACCCCGTGATAGGGGGTGCCCCGGCGGCTCATCAGGTCGACGATCGGCCGATGCACCGCATCCGCGATGCGCTCCGCTCGAGCCTGCTCGAACCCCGGAACCGGCGAGTAGCTCCCCATGCCGCCGGTGTTCGGGCCCAGGTCACCATCATGGATCCGCTTGTAGTCCTGGGCGGGGGCGAGCGGGACGACGTTCTCGCCGTCGCAGAGCGCGAGCAGCGACAGCTCCTCCCCCTCGAGGTGCTCCTCGAGCACCACCTCGGTCTCCCCGAACCGCCGCTCGACGAAGAACACCTCGACCGCCTCGCGGGCCTCGGCTTCGCCGGCCGCTATCACCACGCCCTTCCCGGCCGCGAGGCCATCGGCCTTCAGGACCGCCGGGTAGGTGGCGCGGGCGAGGTGGTCCAGCGCCTCCTCACGTGAGCGCAGGACGGCATGGGACGCGGTCGGCACGCCGGCCGCGGCCATCAGCTCCTTGGCATGGACCTTCGACCCCTCGATCCTCGCCGCCTCCGCGCTGGGGCCGAACGCCGGGATCCCGCTCGCCTCGAGAGCATCGACGAGCCCGGCCACGAGGGGAGCCTCGGGCCCGACCACGACCAGGTCCACCCGCTCGGCGGCGGCGGCCTCGACGACCTCGGCCGCGCCGTCGCCCGGATCGATGCATCGGGCGTCGGCGGCGATGCCCGCGTTCCCCGGCGCGCACAGGAGCTCGGAGCCCGGGCGCGACCGGGCGAGGGAGCGGATGAGCGCGTGCTCGCGCCCCCCGCCTCCGACCACAAGAACCCTCATCGCGGCGGCACTCTCAACCGAGATCGGGGTCCGTCACAGCGAGTTCGTGAACTCCTCGGCCGGGATCGCCGACATCGTCTGGTTCGTCGTCGTTCCGCGCGAGCCGAGCTCGACCGAGACCTTCGCCATCGTCCGCTCGTCGGGAGCTTCGACCACGCTCACGAAGTCGTACTCGCCGAGCGTCGCCCATTGGTTCAGCACCTTGACGCCGAGCTGTTCGACCTCACGGTTCACCTCGTGCACCCGGCCCGGGTTGTCCTTCAGCGTCTTCACTCCGTTGGAGTTGAGGCGGGTCAGCATGATGAATACGGCCATCTCCTCCTCCTATTCGATTCGCGGCAAGGCGAACCGGCGAAAGTCACCCTCGGCGCCCGGTCCGCTCGGTTAGCCTGAGCCTACCTTGCGAGGGCACCCGATCTTCGCCGCCGCGTATGACCTGATGACCCGTGAAGTCGAGCGGGGAGGTCTCGCGGACATGCGCGCGGAGTTGCTCGGCGAGGCGCGCGGTCGAACGCTCGAGCTGGGAGCCGGGACCGGCCACAACCTCGCCCACTACCCGGGCTCGGTCTCCGAGCTCGTCCTCACGGAGCCCGACCCGCACATGGCGCGCCGGCTTCGCCGGCGGCTCGCGGCGCTGCCCCCGGACGGGGTCTCGGCCACCGTCGTCGAGGCGCCGGCGGAGGCGCTCCCGTTCGATGACGCGAGCTTCGACTCGTTCGTCGCGACCCTGGTCCTGTGCACGGTCGAAGACCCCGAACGGGCCGCCCGGGAGATCGTCCGGGTCCTGCGACCCGGCGGCCGCCTGCTCGTGCTCGAGCACGTTCGCAGCGGGCAGGCGAGCCTGGCCCGCTGGCAGGATCGACTCGAACGGCCCTGGGGCTGGCTGGCTGGGGGCTGCCATCCGAACCGGGACACGACGCGGGCGCTCGGCTCCGCGGGACTCGACACCAGCTCGCTCGGCCCCGCCCGCATGCCCAAGACCGTCCCGATCGTGCGCCCGATGGTCCGGGGCGCCGCTCGGCGCCCAGACCCGGGCTGATCGCCGCGCCGTGGGGGGGCCGGCGTGAAGAAGCTGGAGCCGCTTCGACTGAAGCCGTGGATGCTCCCGGTGATCGTCACCGCGATCGCGGTGCCGATCGTCACCGCGTTCATGTTCGGCGGCCCGGGGGCGGGCCTGGCCGCGGGGGCGATGGCGGCGGCAGCCATCCTGATCGCCGCAGCGGTTGCGGTGTTCGAGGAGCCGATCGAGGTCGCGCGCGGGCCGGCGGGCCGCTACGCACTTCTCGTCGTGCTGACCGCCACCCTCGACGATCCGGTCGCGGTGGGAACGATCGCCGAGATCGCCGCGGCCGGGGCATCGGCGGCCGGGGCATCGGACACCGAGATCCTGCTGCTCGCGCCCGCCGTCAACACCCCGGTCGCCCACTGGCTGTCCGATGTGGACGGCGCGCGCTTCGACGCCCAGCGGCGGCTCGCCATCTCCCTCGGTTCGCTCGCCGCGGCCCAGCTCGGAGGTCGGGGACAGGTCGGCGACCCCGACCTCGTTCAGGCGGTCGAGGACAGCCTGCGCACCTTCGGAGCCCAGGAGGTGACCTTCGTCACCGAGCCCGGGTATGAGCGCCAGATCGAGCGGGTGCGTCGCCGGCTCGACCGCCGCGTGAGGGTGATCGCCGTCGCAAGACAACCGTCCGGCTGAATGCCGCCCGGGTCAGCCGCTCGCCGCGACCCGCTCCGCCGCGCCGAAGGCCAACTCGCCGTCACGGACGTCGACCATGACCCGGTCGCCCTCGTGGAACTCTCCCTCGAGGATCTTCATGGCGAGCTTGTCGATCAGCTCTCGCTGGATCACCCGCTTCAGCGGCCTCGCCCCGTAGGTCGGGTCGTAGCCGAGGTTGCCGAGCAGGGTGCGCGCGTCGTCGGTCAACGTCACCTCGATCCCCCTTTCGCTCAGGCGCCCCTCGAGCTGGTCGAGCTGAAGCTCGACGATTCGGCCGAGGTCCGCCCGGCTCAACCGGTGGAAGATCACCGTGTCGTCGATTCGGTTCAGGAATTCGGGTTTGAACGTCTCCCGCAAAACGCCTTCGATCCTGTCGCGGGTGGCGGCGTCGAGTCTTCCGGCGCCGTTGGCGGTCGAGGCGTCGGCGATGTACTGGCCGCCGACGTTCGAGGTCATGATCAGGATCGAGTGCTTGAAGTCGACCGTGCGGCCCTGGCCGTCGGTCAGCCGCCCCTCGTCCATGATCTGGAGCAGGACGTTGAAGACGTCCGGGTGGGCCTTCTCGATCTCGTCCAGCAGGACGACCGCGTAGGGCCTCCGCCGGACCGCCTCGGTGAGCTGACCGCCCTCCTCGTAGCCGACGTACCCGGGCGGCGCCCCGATCAGTCGGGCGACGGTGTGCTTCTCCATGTACTCGGACATGTCGATCCGCACCATCGCCTGCTCGGAGTCGAACATGAACTCGGCGAGCGCCCTCGCGAGCTCCGTCTTGCCGACCCCGGTCGGGCCACAGAACAGGAAGACGCCGATCGGGCTGTTCGGGTCGGCGAGCCCGGCCCGTGAGCGGCGCAGGGCGTTCGACACCGCCTCGGTCGCCTCCTCCTGGCCGACGACCCGCTCGTGCAGGCGCTCCTCCATGTGGATCAGCTTCTCGACCTCGCCTTCCATCAGCCGCGAGACCGGGATGCCGGTCCATTTCGCGACCACCTCGGCGACGTCCTCCTCGGTGACCTCTTCGGTGAGCATCGATCCACCGTGCTCGTGAAGCTCGGCGAGCCGCTCCTGCTGCTCGCGCACCGTGGCCTCGAGCTCGGGGATCTCGCCGTAGCGGAGCTGGGCGGCGCGCTCGAGATCGGCATCGCGCTCGGCGCGCTCGGCCCCGCGGTTGGCCTCTTCGAGCCGCGCCTTGGCCTCCTTGATCGCCTCGATCGCCCCCTTCTCGTTCTGCCAGCGGGCCTTCATCTCGGCCGACCGCTCGGCGAGCTCGGCGAGCTCGGCCTCGATCGCCTCCCGTCGTGCCGCGGAAGCATCGTCGGTCTCCTTCTTGAGCGCCTCACGCTCGATCTCGAGCTGCTGGATCCGCCGCTCCACCTCGTCGATCTCGGTCGGCATCGAGTCGATCTCGATCTTCAGCCTCGAAGCCGCCTCGTCGATCAGGTCGATCGCCTTGTCGGGTAGAAAGCGGTCGGCGATGTAGCGCTCCGACAGGGTGGCCGCGGCGACGATCGCGGCGTCGGTGATCCGAACGCCGTGATGCACCTCGTAGCGCTCCTTCAGGCCGCGAAGGATGGCGATCGTGTCGCCGACGTCCGGCTCGTCTACCAACACCGGCTGGAAGCGACGCTCCAGCGCCGCGTCCTTCTCGATGTGCTTGCGGTATTCGTCCAGCGTCGTCGCTCCGACGGCGCGTAGCTCGCCCCGGGCCAGCATCGGCTTGAGCAGGTTCGCGGCGTCCACCGCCCCCTCGGCCGCTCCCGCGCCGACGATCGTGTGCAGCTCGTCCATGAACAGGACCACCTGGCCCTCGGCCGCCTGAACCTCCTTCAGCACGGCCTTCAGGCGCTCCTCGAACTCACCCCGGTACTTGGAGCCGGCCAGGAGGGCGCCGATATCGAGCGCAATGACTCGGCGGTCGCGAAGGCTCTCGGGGACGTCGCCCGCGATGATCCGCTGGGCGAGCCCCTCGGCGATCGCCGTCTTGCCGACGCCCGGATCGCCGATCAGCACCGGGTTGTTCTTGGTTCGGCGGGAGAGCACCTGGAGCACCCGCCTGACCTCCTCGTCGCGGCCGATGACCGGGTCGAGCTTTCCCTGCTCGGCCTCCGCGGTCAGGTCCCTCCCGTACTTATCGAGCGCCTGCATCGTGTCCTCCGGGGTCGGGGAGGTGACCCGATGCGGCCCCCGGACCTCGGCGATCGCGGTCGCGAGCTCGCCGCGGTCGGGCAGCAGTGACGAGACCCCCGAGGACTCGTCGGCGAGCGCCAGCAGGATGTGCTCGGTCGAGATGTACTCGTCCGCGAGGCCCGCCATCTCCTTCTCGGCACGCTGAAGGGCTCGGACGAAGCTCTGGGCGGGCCGTACCTCGGGCTCGGAGTCCCCACCCAGCGTCGGCAGCGATTCGACCTCCGCGACGGCGCCCCGCCGGACTCCGGCCGCGTCAGCTCCGAGCTTCTGGAGGACGGGCGCGACGAGGCCGTCCTCGGCGTCGAGCAGCGCGAGGAGCAGGTGGGGCGGCGCGACCTCGGGATTTCGGTGCTCGGCGGCGAGCCGCTGCGCGGATGCGACCGCCTCCTGGGACTTGATCGTGAACCGGTCCGGCTGCATCGAGCTCCTATCCCTCCGCCTCGCCCGAGGAGCGGCGCCTTCGCCGCTCGACCGGAATCCGAATCGGTGGGCCGTCGCGACCGGGGATGATGCGATCGGCGTCGTATACGCCGTAGGGAACGATCTCGGCGCGCGCGGAGCGCTTCACCCGCTCCACCTCGGTGAGCATCTGGCGCTCCAGCTCCGCGGCTCGGGCGCGCATCTTTCCGAGCTCGCCGCGGAGCCGGGTGAGTTTCTCCTCGAGCTCGAGGACGGTTTCGACGCCCGCCAGGTTGAGGCCCTCCCCAGCCGTCATCTGCTGGATCCGCCGCAGGCGCTCGACGTCCTCCAGCGAGTACAGGCGGGTGTTCTTCGGTGAGCGCTTCGGTGTGATCAGCCCGCGGGCCTCGTACATGCGAAGCGTCTGCGGGTGCATCTCGGCGAGCTCGGCGGCGACCGAGATCATGAAGACGGCGCGCCCTTCGTCGAACCGGGCCTCGAGCTCGACCCGCGTCGCGCGTGGCTTTCGGTTGCGCGAATGGGTCACGACGCGTCCACCTTCCCGCTCCGCCCGGACGCGTCACGAAGAAGCCGCTCGCGGGGGTCGTGATCGTTCATCGCGTCGGAGAACTCGCCCAGGGCGGCCTTCTGGTCCTCGGTCAGCTCCTTCGGGACCTCGACCTCCAGCCGGTAGAGGATGTCCCCTCGGGTGCCGCTTCCCGGCCTCGGCGCCCCCTCCCCCCGTAGCCGCTGGATCGTCCCGTGCTGCGTTCCCGGCGCGATCCGGATCCGCTTCGTTCCGTTCAGGGTCGGGACCTCGATCGTCGCGCCCTCGATCGCCTCGGCGATCGTGATCGGGGTGAGTACCTCGAGGGTGCCGTCGGGGCGCTGGGAGAAGACGGGCGAGGGGCTCACCCTGGTCACCACGTAGAGGTCACCAGGGGCCCCCCCGCGGGGTCCGTCCTCGCCCTTCCCGGCGACCCTGATCCGGCTGTCGTCCCGCACCCCGGCCGGCACCTTGACGCGGTAGCGCTTTCGCTGCATGGTCAGGCCCGAGCCGGCACAGGTGGGACAAGGGCTCTCGATCACCTCGCCCCGGCCTCCGCACCTGGGGCACGGCTGGCTGATCGAGAAGAAGCCCTGGCTCTCGGAGTCGATGCCCCGCCCGTTGCAGCGCGGGCAGACGGTCGGGGAGGTGCCCGGCTTCGCCCCGCTGCCACCGCATGTGGCGCAGGTCGACTGCTTCGGCACCGTGACCCTGACCTCGGTTCCCTGCATCGCCTGCTCGAAGGTCAGCCGGACATCCGTCTCGAGGTCGCGACCCCGAGCCGTCGCCCCATGCGGGTCGCCGCGACGCCCGAAGACGGTCGAGAAGATGTCCCCGAGGTCGGACGTGAAGCCCCCGCCGCTGAATCCGCGCGGCCCGAAGCCCGAGAACATCCCACCGGCGTCGTACTGCTTCCGCTTCTCGGGGTCGGAGAGCGTGTCGTACGCCTCCTGAACCTCCTTGAAGCGCTCCTCGGACTCCTCGTCACCGGGGTTTCGGTCCGGGTGGTACTTGCGCGCCAGCTTGCGGTAGGCCTTCTTGATCTCGTCGGCGTCCGCCTTGCGCGGCACGCCGAGGACCGAGTACAGGTCGCGATCAGCCACGGGGACCCCTTACTCGCTCACCACCACTCGCGCGGCCCTCAACACCTGGCCGTCGAGCCGGTAGCCCTTCTCGAGCGTCTCGAGGACGATGCCGGCGTCGACTCCGTCCTCGCCCGGGCGGACCGACAGCGCCTCGTGCTGGACGGGGTCGAAACGCTCGCCGGTCGGATCGTAGGTCTCCACCCCCGCGCGCTCCAGGGCGGAGCGCAGCTCGCCGTGGACGAGAGCCACCCCGCGGGCGAGGGCCTCCTGGGCGGACACCTCTTCGCTCACGGGCTCTCCGTCGCGGTCCGCCGCCGGCCCGGCATCCGGGTCGATGCCCGCGGCACGGAGGGCGCGCTCGAGGTTGTCGAGCGCCGGAAGTAGCTCGCGAGCGACGATCACCTTGCCGCGTCGCTCGGCCTCCCGGGTATCGCGACCGGCGCGCTTACGGTAGTTGTCGAAGTCGGCGCGGGCGCGCTGCGCGAGCTCGAGGTACTCATCGCGCTCCCGCTTGACGTCTGCGAGCAGGGCATCGAAGTCGGCATCGACAACCGCAGCCGACTCGCTCTCCCCCTCCTTGGACGGGTTATCGCCGCTATCCGGCGAGAACTCGCCGATAGGCGCTAACCCCTCGCGGCCTGCTTCCTCCGCGTGCCCTTCCTCCCAGGAGCCCGCCGGCCGGCGCCCTTCTCCGTCGCCGGGCCTACGAGCGCTCGTCATCAACGACCTCGGCGTCCACGACCTCCTCGTCGGCCTCTGATGCCGCGCCGTTGCCCGATGCAGCGTCACCGCCGGGCTGCGCCGCGGCCTGCTGCTCGGCCGCCGCCTGGTAGATCTGCTCGGAGACCGCGTGGAAGGCGGCCTGCAGCGCGTCGGTCTTGGACTTGATCTGCTCGGCGTCGTCGGAGGTCAGCGTCTCCCTGACATCGGCGATCGCCTTGGTGATCTCCTCCTTGGCCGGCCCCTCGACCTTGTCGCCCATCTCCTCGAGCTGCTTCTCGGCCTGATACGCGGCGTTCTCGGCCACGTTGCGGGCCTCGGCAAGCTCGCGCTGGCGGCGATCCTCGTCGGCGTGGGACTCGGCGTCCTTGACCATCTGCCCCACCTCGTCCTCGGAGAGGCCGGAGCCGCCCTTGATCTCGATCTTCTGCTCCTTGCCCGTGCCGAGATCCTTGGCCGACACGTTCAGGATCCCGTCGGCGTCGATGTCGAAAGCCACCTCGATCTGGGGGACCCCGCGCGGCGCGGGCGGGATCCCGGTGAGCTGGAACTTGCCCAGCGACTTGTTGTAGACGGCCATCTCGCGCTCGCCCTGAAGGACGTGGACCTCGACCGAGGGTTGGTTGTCGTCGGCGGTCGAGAAGATCTCCGACTTGCGGGTCGGGATCGTCGTGTTGCGCTCGATCAGCTTCGTGAACACGCCGCCCTTTGTCTCGATCCCCAGCGAGAGAGGTGTCACGTCCAGGAGCAGAACGTCCTTGACGTCGCCGGCCAGGACTCCGGCCTGGATCGCGGCTCCGATCGCCACCACCTCGTCGGGGTTGACCCCTTGGTGCGGGTCCGCGCCGGTCACCTCCTTGACCTTCTCCTGGACGGCGGGCATCCGGGTCATCCCGCCGACCAGCACCACGTGGTCGATGTCCGCGCCGCCCGAGTCCGACAGCGCCTGCTTGAGCGGCGCGACGATCCGGTCGAGCAGCTCGGCGGTCAGCTCGTTCAGCTTCGCGCGGCTCAGCTTCATCTCGAGGTGCTTCGGGCCGCTCGCGTCCGCGGTGATGAACGGCAGGTTGATCTGGGTCTCCTGGGTCGTGGAGAGCTCGATCTTTGCCTTCTCGGCGGCCTCGTAGAGCCGCTGGAGGGAGTTCTTGTCGGCCGAGAGGTCGATCCCCTGGTCCTTCCTGTACTCGGCGACCATCCATTCGACGATCGCCTTGTCCCAGTTGTCTCCGCCCAGGTGGTTGTCGCCGGCGGTCGACTTCACCTCGAACACCCCGTCGCCGATCTCGAGAACCGAGACGTCGAAGGTGCCGCCGCCGAGGTCGAAGACGAGGATCGTCTGGTCGGACTCCTTGTCGAGCCCGTAGGCGAGCGACGCCGCGGTCGGCTCGTTGATGATCCGCTTCACGTCGAGGCCGGCGATCTTGCCCGCGTCCTTGGTGGCCTGCCGCTGGTCGTCGTTGAAGTAGGCCGGGACGGTGATCACGACCGAGTCGACGGTCTCGCCCAGCTTCGCCTCGGCGTCGGCGCGGAGCTTGGACAGGATCATCGCCGAGATCTCCGGCGGGGAGTACTGCTTGCCGCGAACGTCGACGCGGACGTCGCCGTTCGGGCCGGCGACGACCTTGTACGGGACGATCGTCTCCTCCTCCTTGACCTCAGCCTCCTTACGGCCCATGAAGCGCTTGATCGAGAAGACGGTGTTCTCAGGGTTCATCACCGCCTGGCGCTTCGCGACCGTTCCCACCAGCCGGTCGCCCGAGTCGGTGAATGCGACCACCGAGGGCGTCGTGCGACCTCCCTCGGCGTTCTCGAGCACGGTGGCGTCATCGCCCTCCAGAACGGCGACGCAAGAGTTGGTCGTTCCGAGGTCGATCCCGATCGTCTTTCCCATGGATCCTCCTGTTGAGTCATTGAGTCATGAATGCCAAGAAATCTAAGTCAGAGACTAGCAGGTTCGTGCGAGGAGCTTCGGCATTGGCCCGCGCGCCCGCGACCGTCGCGCCGGCTGCGGGCATCGCGGGGACGCGTGCGGATACGGTGCGCACGCAGACGACTCGCCCCGCTCGCAGCGAGCGGGGCGAGTCGTTCGCAAGCCCCCTGGGCCCCTCGGCTACTTGAAGCGCAGGTTGCTGAACAGACCGGCGTGATCGGAGTCCCAGAACCCGTTGTGCGGCCTCCGACCGGTCGTCAGCGAGTCGACCAGCTTGATATGGCGCGGGTCGTTGGTCATCACGTGGTCGACCTTGTGGTCGAACTGCGACGCGTTGCCGCCGCTGCCCACCGTGAGCACGGCGGTGTCGAGGCAGCAGCCCAACGGGTTGTAGGTGCTTCTCTCCTTGAAACCCGCGCCGAGCAGATCCTGGTCGGCCAGCTCGTCGCCGGGGATGATCGGCGTCCGGGTGTCGGAGTTCAGGTCTCCGACGAGGATCACCGGCAGTCGGCTCGTTGCCGGGCCGCCCTTGGAGATCAGGTCGTTGGCCTGCGCCTGGCGCACCTCGCCGTTGCCGACGTCGGTGCCCTTGTTCGTGTGGTTGCTCGACTGGCTGTCGAACGCCTCGAGGTGAGTGTTGACGAAACGGAACCACCGCGTATCGCTGAGCTTGCTGGTTCCGTTGACCTTGGCGTTGACGCTCGTCCAGCCCCGCGTCACGTTGAGTGGGTAGCCGCCGGGGGTCACCTGGAGCAGCGTGTCGAAGGTCCCGCTCTTGGCGTCCGTCGTCTTAACTCTGCCGACCCTCGTGAGGATCGCGTCGCGCATCGTCAGCCGGCCCTCAATATCGCACCCGAGCGGGCTGCCGGTCATCTCGTCTCCGTCGGTGTTGGCCCAGGTCTGGAAATCGAACTCGGGCTTTGCGATCACGAGGCGGTACCGCTTGTGGCCGGAATTGAGCTGGTTCATGAGCAGCCTCAGGAAGTTGCCACCCGGGTGAACGTGGGTCGCCGAGGGCGGCACGGGGTTATCCGAGCAGGGCGCATCCCGCCACAGCGCCGCCTCCTGGAGGCCGACCAGATCCGGGTTTCGGTTGATGATCTCCTGCGCGAGGCCCTTGGCCCGGGTCGGGAAGTCGTTGACGTCGACCTGGTTGAGGATCTGCCCGGCGGCGTCGACCAGGTCCTGGAAGTTGGTCGCGCTCGTTCCCGGCGACAGGTCCGCCCCCAGATAGAGGTTCCGCGACATCACCCTGACCCGCTCGGGCTTCTTGGCGACGGACGCGGTGGGCGCGATCAGCGCGAAGGCCGCGATCGCGGCCGAGGCGATGATCCACCGACCCCAGGGACGGCGGGTCGCACTCCTGGCTCTCTCCAACAATCCAGCTCCTTCCCTGGCAACCGGAGAAACCGGCTGACTTTCAACGTTGTGCGGAGCGACAGTACCAGCCGGCTTGAGGCCGGGATCGCCGCCCATCCTCATTTTCAGGTAGGACCATTCGTCCGGGCCGAGTCGGCCCCGGCTATCGGCGCCCCCGTGCCGCCGCCTGGCTTGGACCGGCGCGAGCCCTGCTCAGGGCTGGATGTAGGCGACGTTGTTGGCGACGAACTCGGCGACGATCTTCGCCTGGGCCTTCTGCAGGATGCCCTTCGGCATCCGGCCCTTGATCCCACCCTCGATCGCGCTCAGGACCCGCGTCTCGTTGCCCTTCACCGCGTCGGCGCTCTTCGGGCCGGCCGCCAGCAGCTCGTCCAGGTTCGGCCCGACCTGCCCGTCGGTGCCCGCGGCGGCCATCGTGTGGCATGCGCCGCAGTTGATCTGGAAGAGCTGCATCCCCTGCTTTTGATCGCCGGGCACCGAGCTGCCCGGCGACGCGTCGCTGCCGCCCTTCTGGCTGAGCGCCCAAGCCGGCAGCGCGACGAGGCAGACGGCCGCGAGGAGGAGGAAGATGACGAGGGGGCGCTTGCTCATTCCCTTGCGCCGTCGCGGGTCGAGGGCGGCGGCGCCGAGATACTAACGGCACCCGCGGGGCGGGCCCCTCAGCTGGCCCTCGAGGGAGGTCGCTGGTCCCTCGCCGGGTTCGCCTCTGCGGTCCGACCGGGCTCCGCGCCGAGGCGATGGGGCTGGAGGAGGCGTCGTCAACCCCAAACGATCCTCGGCGCGGAGCCCGCGCCGGCGGCGCCACGGCAAGCTCAGCGGCATGGACACGACCACCCGGGCCGAGAGGCGCGAGCCTACCGGGCAGACGGACGTGAAACTCAACTGGCCTCCCTTTGGTCAATCCTGTCGAAACGACGAGCCCCGGCCGCAGGCCGCCGCTCAGGCAACACTACTGCGCTTCGTTCATCGGCGGCAAGGGCCCGAGGCTTTAGCCCGCCTTGTGCCGCCTCCACCACGGGCACACGCGGCGAAGGCCGCACTCTCCGCACCGCGGTCGCGGGCGGCACACCTCGCGGCCATGGCGGATCAGGTTCATATGGAGCTCGTAGGCGTCCTGGGAATCGGCCACCCTCAGCATCTCGTCATGGGCCCTCTCGAGCGAGGCGCGCTCCGGAAAGAGCCCGAGCCTGCCGCCGACCCGGTAGACGTGGGTGTCGACCGGGATCTCAGGACGGTCGAAGGAGAAGATCAGCACGCAGGCCGCCGTCTTTCTCCCCACCCCCGGCAGAGCGGTGAGGAACTCGATCGCGCGACCGCGGGGCGCGCCGGCGAGCCACTCGAGGTCGGGGTGGCCTCCGAGCTCCCCGAGGATCGCCTGGATCCTCGGTCCCTTCGTGTTGGCGAGCCCTCCGGGACGGATCGCGTCGATCACCTCGACCGGGTCGGCGTCGCGGACCTCCTCCCAGGTCGCAAAGCGGGTGGTGAGTCGCTCGTATGCGACGTCGCGGTTGCGGTCCGAGGTGTTCTGCGACAGCACCGTTCGGACCAGCTCGGCAATCGGATCGCCGTGCGGCTCGTTGACGGGGCGACCGTAGAGCTCGCGCAGCCGGTCGCGGATCGCCCGCACGCGTCGCCTGTCAGGGCGCTTCCAAGCCACTGGTCGAGGATATTTGCGATGGGCGATCGAGCCCCCGTCTGCCGCCGGCCTCTGTTTACAATCTCGCAACGCCCGTGGCTCGCCTCGTCCACATCCTCGGTCGTCGGTTGCCCCATGGCTGGAGCGACCTCCTGCGACAGGCCCTGCTCTTCTTCGCCGCCTATAACGGGTACCAGGTCGTGCGCGGGATCGCCGACGGGCGTCACGCGACCGCGATCGCCAACGGCCTTCACGTGATCCATCTCGAGCGCTCCCTCGGGACCTTCTTCGAGCCCGGTTTCCAGCAGGCGTTCATGGCCCACCAATGGGTGATCGACGCCGCGAACTGGATGTACTTCAACAGCCACTTCGTGATCACCACCGCGTTCCTGGTCTGGCTGTACCTGTTCCGGAACGACAACTTCAACTTCGTCCGCAACATGTTCCTGGTCGCGATGGGGCTGGCGCTGCTCGGATACGGATTGTTCCCCACGGCGCCGCCCCGGATGTTCCCGAATGCCGGGTTCACCGACACGATCAGCGCTTTCACGAACACCCACCAGGACTCGTCCTTCACCAGCCTGCTGGTGAATCCGTACGCCGCGGTGCCGAGCATGCACATCGCCTTCTCGCTGATGATCGCCGTTCCGGCCATGAACCTGGTCCGAAGCGCCTGGGCCCGGGCCCTGTGGTCCCTGTATCCGCTGGTCGTCTTCTTCGTCATCGTCGTGACCGCGAACCACTTCTGGTTCGACGCCGCCGCCGGTGCGGCCGTCGCCTGCATGGCCGCCGTCGCGGCGCATCAGCTCGCACGGCTGCGGCCCGAGGCCTGGTCGTGGCGCGACGACGCGATCGACGAAGCGCCCGCGTAGCCTGCGGCGAGCCGCCACGCCGGGTGAGGAAGCGATCATCTAGCTTCCCCACATGCCAGTCGAGGCTCCGGGGGGTGGACAGCTCCGCGACGTGCGAACGGCGGACGGGCTGCGCTCCTACGCGCGCGGGCGCCTGATCGAGTCGCGTCTGACGCCGAACGCGATCTCGCTCACGGGATTCATCCTCAACCTCGCCGCCGCCGTCCTGGTCGTCGAGCGCCTCTTCTTCTGCGCCGGGGTGGCGTTCATCGTCGGATCGGTGATGGACACGCTCGACGGCCGTTACTCGCGGATGTCGGGGAAGGGGACCCTGTTCGGGGCCTTCCTCGACTCGACCCTGGACCGGATCGAGGAGGGCATCGTGCTGACCGCGGTCGCCTGGTACTTCGCCGACAGCGGAGACGCGGTGGCGGCGGCGGCCTGCGTGATCGCGGTGCTCGGCTCGCTGATGGTCTCCTACACGAGAGCTCGCGCCGAGGCGCTTGGATTGGAGTGCAAGGTGGGCATCGCCACGAGGCCGGTACGGGTCACCATCTTGTCGATCGGGCTGGTGTTCGCGAAGGGAGCCGGGGTGTTCGACGTTGAGCTGCTCGCCCCGTCCATCTACGCTATGGCCGCGCTCACGGCCGTCACGGTCGGGCAGCGAGCCTGGCACGTGCGGCAAGAGCTCCAGGCAATGGATGTGTGATCGCAGGCCTCGGGACCGGCGCCCACACATGTAACCGGGGCGGGCCTTCGGCGTATTAGCAGGCTCGGGCCCCGCGGCTAGGAGGACTTCAAGCATGAGCACCGAGAACGGTTCAACGCACGACAGCGCCGCCGCAAACGGCCACGTGGTCGACGACGGCAAGGTCCGCGTCGCGATCGTCGGAGTCGGCAACTGCGCCAACTCGCTGATCCAGGGCGTTACGTATTACCAGGACGCGGATCCGGCCGAGCAGGTTCCGGGGCTGATGCACGTCGACCTCGGCGGATATCACGTTCGCGACATCGAGTTCGTGGCTGCCTTCGACATCGATTCCGAGAAGGTGGGCAAGGACCTCTCCGAGGCGATCTGGTCGGGTCAGAACGACACGATCAAGTTCGCCGACGTCCCCGAGCTCGGGGTCGAGGTCCATCGCGGAATGACCCACGACGGCCTCGGCAAGTACCTGAAGGAGAAGATCACCAAGGCGCCCGGGCCCACCGACGACGTTGTCGGGATCCTCAAGGACACGAAGGCCGACGTCCTGGTCTGCTACCTGCCGGTCGGGTCCGAGCAGGCGACCAAGTGGTACGTCGAGCAGGCGCTCGCCGCCCGGGTCGGCTTCGTCAACTGCCTGCCCGTGTTCATCGCCCGCGAGGACTACTGGAACGGCCGCTTCACGGAGGCCGGCCTGCCGATCATCGGCGACGACATCAAGTCACAGGTTGGCGCCACCATCGTCCACCGGCAGCTCGCCCGCCTGTTTCACGATCGAGGCGTGCGGCTGGAGCGGACCTCGCAGCTGAACGTCGGCGGCAACATGGACTTCTACAACATGCTCGAGCGCGAGCGGCTGGCCTCGAAGAAGGAGTCGAAGACCAACGCTGTGACCTCGATCATGGGCCACGAGCTGGCGGACGAGAACGTGCACGTCGGCCCCTCCGACTACGTGCCCTGGCTCACCGACCGCAAGTGGGCACACATCCGGCTCGAGGGCCGTTCGTTCGGCGATGTGCCACTGACCGCCGAGCTGAAGCTCGAGGTCTGGGACTCGCCCAACTCGGCCGGGATCGTGATCGACGCCGCGCGGATCGTGAAGCTGGCCCTGAACAACCGAATCGCCGGCCAGCTGGACGGCCCGTCGAGCTACCTGATGAAGTCGCCCCATACCCAGCGGCCCGACGACGAGGCTCGCGAGCTGACCGAGGAGTTCATCCGCCGGAATGCCCGCAAGCCCGCGGGCAAGCGGGCCACCGAGATCAAGGCCGAGGCCTAGCTCCGCCGCCGACCGCGGTGACGCCGAGTACCGGCCAACGCCTGACGATCGCCCAGGCGACCCCCCATCCGTGGGGGTCGCCGCACGAGGTCAACGAGTTCGTCGAGCGGGTCTCGTCCGGGCTGGTCGAGCGCGGCCACCGGATCGTGGTGGCGACGCCGGCGGGCTCGCGAGCCGAGGTGCGAGAGTCACGCCGCCTGATCCGTGCCGCGCGCGGGCGGCCGAGCGCCCTGTTCGATGCCTCTTGGAAGGGGACGCGCTGCGGCGGGGCCTCCGGGCCGGCCGTGCTGGCGGTGGGATCGGGCCTTGCGATGCCGCACGGCCCGCGCCCGCGCGCCGCACCGGTTCCGCTCGACCTCAGCCGCACCCTCGACGAGCTCCTCGGGGGGGTGGCGTTCGATCTGGTCCACGTCCACGACCCCTTCGCGCCGAGCGCCTCCTCGGTTGCGCTTCGCCACTCCAGGTCGCTGAACGTCGGGAGCTTCCACGAGCCGAGCGAGCGGGTTCTCTCCACCCAGGTGGCGCGGCCGCTGGTCGAGATCTTCTTCGGCCGGCTCGACGCGCGCACCACGAGCTCCCAGGCGACCTCGAGGCTGATGGAGCGCTTCTTCCCGGGCACCTACGAGCTGGTTGCGCCCGGCGCCGCGCCCGGCGCGCCGATCGATTGGCCCGTAGGGGCGGCGCCGGCGCCGGCCGAGGACGAGCGTCCGGTCAGGATCGCCTTCTGCCTGGACGAGGAGCGGGGCGCGCTTCGCCTCTTCCTGCGAGCCCTTCGCCGCCTTCCGCTCGACCTCGACTGGGAGGCGGCGATCTGGCTGCGCGACGCGGGTGAGGTTCGGATCTCGCGACGCCTCCGCGACCGGGTGCGGGTCCTCGGGCCGCGCGAGTCCTCGGCCGAGGACCTGATCGCCGCCGCCGACGTCCTCTGCGTGGCCTCGGGTGGCCCGCGGGTCGCGCCGGGTTTGGTGCGGAGCGGGCTCGCGTCAGGCACCGTGCCCGTGGCCTCGCAGCTGTCGCTGTACGAGGAGCTGACCGGCGACGGCCAGCGGGGGCTCCTGTTCCCGCCCGGCGATGCGGTCACCCTCGCCGGCCAGGTGGAGCGCCTGGTCCGCGAGCCGCGCCTTCGCAGGGAGCTGGCCCGAGCGGGCCGCGACTCGGTCCGCGATTGGGATGCGACCGTCGAGGAGGTGGAGGAGATCTACCGGCTCCTTTGCGCCCGTCGCCACGACCCGGACTCCGATCGGGTGATTCGGCGTCGCCTGGCGAAGCGCCCGAGCATCCACGTCGATCTGCACATGCACACCGACCACTCTCCCGATTGCGCGACCCCGGTCGAGGTCCTCCTGGCGACCGCCCGGGACCGGGGCCTGGGCGCGATCGCGATCACCGACCACAACGAGATCTCCGGAGCCCTCGCGGCCCGCGAGGTGGCCGAGGAGATGGGAGGGATCAAGGTGATCGTCGCCGAGGAGGTGAAGACCGCCGGCCAGGGCGAGGTGATCGGCCTCTTCCTCTCCGAGAAGATCCCCAAGGGCCTGACGATGGAGAACACGATCGCCGAGATCCGCCGCCAAAACGGCCTCGTCTACGTGCCGCATCCGTTCGATCGCCTCCACTCGGTGCCCGACTACGAGCACCTGCTCGAGATGGTCGATGAGATCGACATCCTCGAGGTCTTCAACCCCCGGGTCGCCCTGACGGCGTTCAACGAGGAGGCGGAGCGTTTCGCCGCCAAGTACCGGATCGTCCCCGGCGCCGGGTCGGACAGCCACGTCGCGCAGGGATTGGGGAGCGTGATGATCAGGGTGCACGACTTCGACGGCCCCGAGGAGTTCCTCGAGGCGATGCGGGATGCCGACATCGTTCGCAAGCACAAGAACCTCGTCTACGTCCAGGCGCTGAAGCTGCTCCAGACGACAACTCGTCCGTCGGCAGCCCGCCGCACGAGCCGCCAGAAGGACGCGAGACCCGTCAAGGGGGGCCGTCCGCGGACCCGCCGTTCGGCCACCGGGCGCCGCCGTGCGGAAGGCAAGCGCTGATGCACCCTGAAGGAGCGGCGGCCGACCCGTCAAAGAAGGCGCAGGCTGACCGCTCGACCAGCGGCCCCGAACGGAGACCGAGCTTGCCGACCACCGACGACGAGATCCAGGAGAAGTACCTCGAGCGGGCGATCCGCGAGCTCAACCAGCTCACCCATCGCCTTCAGGAGTGCTCGCACTGCCCGAGAGGCAACCTGATGCCGGTTCTGGGCTCGGGTCATCCGCAGGCGGACATCATGCTGCTCAAGTACGCCCCGACCGCCGCCGAGATCGAGGAGGGGGTGGCGTTCTACGGGCGGGGCGGGAACGCGCTTCAAAAGAGCTTCAAGCGTCTCAACATCGATCCGCTGGCCGTCTACGGGACGCTCTGTGTCAAGTGCCCGGTCTCGGATCCCAGCCTGGCGGGGGGCGAGTGCGTGGAGCGGATCGCCGAGGAGCTCGACATCGTGCAGCCACGCATCGTCGTGGTGATGGGAGAGCAGGCGCTCGAGGCGCTGAACGAGGTGGGGGTCCCATTGGGGCGGACGCTCGAGCCGCGCCTTGGGTCGATCCAGCAGCTCACACCGACGATCGACGCGCTCTACGTCCCGGACATCGACGACTCGCTCGACTCCGAGGAGTCCAAGCGGGCGTTCTGGGGCGCCCTGCGGTCCCTTGGCGAGTGGTACGCGGAGCTTCCCCCGTACTGATCGGCCGCGGCTCCGAACGCGGTGGCGCTCAGGCCGGGGCGGCGGCCTCGGCGACGGCGCCCATCCCCTCGAGGCTGGCGCTGGCCAGGCCCCGGACCACCACGACGTCGAGCGCCTCGTAGCGGTCCAGCTCGGGGCCCGCGGATCCCGGGTCGGCGGCGGCGACGCCCACTGTCCCGGCCGCCTCCCCGAGTCGCGAGAAGTGGTTTCGGTAGCCGTCGTGGAGGTCGCGATAGAAGGATTCCTCCCTGGCCAGGCGCTCCGAGGCGCCGTCGCCGACCGCGGTGCGGACATAGCCGAACACCGGGGGTGGCTCGCGTCCGGCCCCGGCCGCCCCCGCGTGCACGTGCTCGCGTGCACCGGCGGCGAAGCCTGGAGTCATCCAGTTGAAGAACGCTCCGTCGAATCCGGCGCCGGCGAGACCGCACATCTTCGGCCCCATGGCCGCCAGGACGAGCCGCACTCCGGGAAGGGCCTCGCGAAGCTCGGGCAGAGCGGCCCGCATCGTGGTCAATGGCCTGGACGAGAACCCCGCTCCGAGCCCGATCCAGAGGCGTTCGCGGTCGAGGCCCAGATGGTCGATCCTCGCGTTGATCTCCGCCGGCTGGTGGCGGTCGAGGGCGATCACCGCGATCCCGAGCTCGAGCTGGTCGGTGCCCTCGGCAAACGCCGAAGCGGTGTCGAGGCCCTGGGCGCCCGGGTGGTCGTTCGACCACATGGAGGCATAGCCGAGCTCCTCGCACCGGGCGGCGAGCGACGCGGCGATCTGCGGATCGAGCCCGGCGGCGACCCCGAAGCCGCGGGCCTGGCCTCTCACGCCCTCTCCAGCAGCGCGACGCATTCCACATGGGGCGTCTGCGGAAACATGTCGAGCGGCTTCACGCGCCGCAGCCTATAGCCGGCCTCCGTGAGCTGGGCGGCGTTCGGAGCGAGCGTCGTCGGATTGCACGACACGTAGACGATTCGGCGCGCGCCGCATTCGATCACCCTCCGCACCACCTTCTTCGAGAGCCCGGCGCGTGGCGGATCGACGACCGCGACGTCCGGCCGACCGGCTCGCTCGATCAGGGGGCGGACCCCGAGGCGAGCGTCGGCGGCGACGAACCGGGCATTGGCGATCCCGTTGGCTAGGGCGTTTCGCTCCGCGTCGGCGACCGCCTCGGGGACCGATTCGATTCCCCATACCTCGTTGGCGCGCGCGGCGAGGGTTAGCCCGATGGTCCCGATGCCGCAGTAGAGGTCGAATACGCGCTCCCGTCCGGACAGTCCCGCGTAGTCCCCCGCGAACCCGCAGAGCCGCTCGGCCATCACGGTGTTGGTTTGAAAGAAGGCGGTTGGGGAGATCGAAAGCCGAAGTCCGGCCAGCTCCTCCGACAGATGCTCCTTGCCGAGCGCCCCGGTGGCGGTATCGCCCCGGCCCTTGACCACCGTGTGGAGATCAACCGGCGGCTTGGCGATGCTCGCAGGGGCCGTCACGAGCCGGGTCTGGATCTGCCCCGTGCGCACCCCCTCGCGCACCACCAGGTTCTGGAGAACCCCGCCTTCGGAGCGCGGGTCGCGGGGAGCGAGGCCCTCGCGGCGGGCCCACTCGCGCACCTCGTTTCGCGCCGCGTTGTTGCGCGCCGAGGCCAGGTGGCAATCGTCCACGTCGATTACCTCGGCCCAGCTCCCGCGGGGGTGGAAGCCGAGCACCAGCTCGCCCTCGCGGCGACCGAACGAGTACTCGAGCTTGTTTCGGTAGCGCCACGCGTCGACCGCCGGCTCGATCGGCTCGAGCTCGAAGCCGTCGAGGCCGCCGATCCGGCGAAGGGCGTCGTCCACCTGGCTCGTCTTCTCGGCCAGCTGGCGCTCGTACGGCAATCCCTGCCAGGGAGCCCCGGGGCAGGGCTCGCCGCCGTGGAGGCAGCGATCGGGCACGCGATCCGGATTGGCGTCGATCAGTTCGATCGCACGCGCCTCGCCGAAGGCCCGCTTCGTCTTCTCAAGCCGGGCTCGGACCCGGTCCCCCGGGAGGCCTCCGGAGACGAAGACGACGAAGCCGTCGGCTCGGGCCACCCCGCGTCCGCCGTGGGCGAGGGACTCGATCTCGAGCTCGAGGTCCTCTCCGCGACGCGGCGGGCGGGGTCGCTCGTTCGCCGGCGCGGCCACGCGTCCTATCGTTGCAGCCCGTGAGATTCGACCTCGATCGATACCGGGAGCGGGCGGAGACGTTTTGCGAGGAGTTGAGCCGCGAGCATTACCTCCACCTTTCGGGTCGAAAGCGCGAGCTCGAGATCGAGCCCATCTATCGGCGGTTCGCCGAACTGTTCAGCCAGGACGCGGTCGGCCGCCTGCGTGAGCTGACCGGCGATGCCGCGGAGGGTGACCCGCGGCGGCGGCTCCGCTACCTGCTCCATTTCTCGCTCGACGGCTTGATCGGGGTCGCCACGTGGCGCGAGTCGGAGGAGCTGGCCTCGCTCGAGGCCTCGCTCGAGGTCGACCCCGGCGATGGGCCGGTGCCCTACAGAGCGGTCCAGATCGAGCAGGCCAACGAGCCGGGCCCGGCGCGACGGGCTGGGCTCGAGGAGGCGCGTGACGCCGTGCTCGCCGAGCGTCTGAACCCGCTTCACCGAGCCGCGCTGGAGCGCGGCCACGAGATCTGCCGCGACCTCGGATGGCCGAGCTACGCGGCCGCCTACGGCGAGCTTCGGGGAATCGAACTGAATGCGCTGGCGCGCCAGGCGGCGCGCTTCTGCGATGGGACTGAGGACGCCTATCCCGAGGCGATGGACGCCGAGCTCGGTCGGGCCGGGGTGGCGCCCCTGTCAGAGCTTCGGCGCTGCGATCTGCCGCGCTTCTTTCGCGCCGAGAGCCTCGACTCGATCTTCGACGCCGGCCAGGTGGTCGGGTCGTTTCGCTCCGCGATGGGTGCCCTGGGCGTCGAGGTGGATCGACAGCCCAACATCCACCTCGACGCCGAGCCGCGGCCGACCAAGTCGCCGCGGGCCTTCTGCTCGGTGCCCCGCGTGCCCGGCGAGATCCACCTCGTGATTTCGCCGCGCGGCGGGCGCGATGACTACGGCGCGCTGTTCCACGAGGGCGGCCACGCGGAGCACTACGCCCACACCGACCCCGATCTGGCGTTCGAGTTCCGGATGCTGGGCGACAACTCGGTGACCGAGTCGTTCGCTTTCCTGATCGAGGGACTGATCGACGAGCCCCGCTGGTTGCGCGGGCGGCTCGGGGTCGAGGATCCCGAATCCGCGGTCGGGCACTCGCGGGCGGTCAAGCTGCTGATGCTCCGCCGCTACTCGGCCAAGCTGGCCTACGAGCTGGAGCTCCACGGTGGATCGGGCGCGATCGCCGACATGCCCGATCGGTATCGGGCACTGCTCGGCGACGCGGTCGGGATCCCCTGGCCGGCCGAGAGCTGGCTGGCCGACGTGGATGAGGGGTTCTACGCGGCCTGCTATCTGCGCGCCTGGGCCCTGGAGGCGCGATGGCGCCGGGCGCTGCGAGAGCGGTTCGGGGAGGCCTGGTTCGAGGAGGAGCGGGCGGGCGACTGGCTGCGTGGCGTGTGGCGCCAGGGTCAGCGGCTCGATGCGGATGAGCTCTTGGCCGAGCAGGCGGGGGCCGAACCGCTCGACGTCGCGGAGCTTGCCCGGGAGGCATGAGCCCCGTCGGCGAGGGCTTGTGTCCGGAGCCCCTTTCCGCTACTTGAGGCGCCGCTCTATGTCGGCCAGGACGCTCTTTCTCGCCTTGCCGCGCTTCTCGCGGGTGCGCACCTCGCGGAGCTCCGCCGGGCTCAGGTCTCGCAGCCTCGACTTGACCTGGGTGGCGGTCAGCTGGTCGTAGGCCGTGATCGGGCCGCCCGTCGACACGCCGGCGCGCCGGCGGATTCGGTCCGCCTGAGCGAGTGGAGCGTCGGCGGCGTCCCTGGCCGCCCGGGCTGCGCGCTCGGCGGCCGCCGTGGCACGACGCCGCGCGGGGGCGGTGCGGGTGTCGAGCTCCTGCCTGGCCTGGTCGAGCAGCCGCTCGAGCTCCTTGACCAGGTCGTCGCTGTAGGAGCGACCGCGGGTGACGAGGTTGCTGACCAGCTCGTTGGCGTCGCTTCGGGTCATCCTTCCGCGCCCGACCGCGTCGTCGACCACCTCCTGGAGGCGATCCCGCGAGAGCGTCACGCTGCGCTCGAGCGCGTCGCGGAACGCCTCGACGCTCTTGTCGGTGCGCTCCGAGGCCGCCTTTCGCCTCGCGGAGGCCTTGGACCGGCCCGCCGAGCGGGCGGCCGGCTTGGAGCGGGCCGAGGCGCGCGGCTTGGAGCGCGCGGTCGACTTCGAGCCGCGCGCGCCGCCCGCCTTCGAACCGCCTGATCTGCTGGCCATGAAAACTCCTCCTGGTCGCGGGGTGTGTGAGGTGACTATCTCAGGTCGCGAGGCCGCGGTCGGCGATCGGCCAGCGAGAAGCGCGCGCTGACTGGAGCGTGGTCGGAAAGTCGGATCGCGAGACCCTCGCACCTCACCTCGCGCGCGGCAGCCGGCCATGCACGAGGTGGGTCGATCACGTCGAGCCCCCGGACGAGGAGGTGGTCGAGGGAGTCGGGCCCGGTCGGCCCCGCGAGGTCGATGGTGTCGGCGAGCTCGCCGTAGAGGCCGGTCTGCCGTGGGCGGAGGTTCAGGTCGCCGCCCAAAAGCAGCGGGCCGTCGCCGGCGCAGACGAGCGCGGCCTCGATGGCCCGCCGCAGGTCGGGCTCGGCGAGGTGGAGGGGGCCGCTCGCGTGGAGGTTCGCCACCCACAGTCCCGGTTCAATTGAGGTGAGCGCCACCTTGCGCCGCTCGGGGCGGCGCCGCAGCATCGACTCGCGCTGCTCCGTGATCGGGCCCAGCGGACCCGGCCTCACCAGGGTCAGGTTCGAGCCGCCGCCCCAGGAGCCCATCAGGTCGGGATTGCGGCGCGCGATCGCGCTCCGTATCGGGCCGAGCCAGTTTCGCGCCGTGAGTGAGCGGTGCAGCTCGGCGCCGCATTCGCGGGCCAGCGCCGTGGCCCAGCGGGGTGGGCACTCCTGGAGCAGGGCGACGTCCCACCTGGCCCGCGACAACACGGAGGCGAACTCACCGAGCAGGTCACGATTAACCTGGAGGTGCGTGTCGCCGCGCTCCTCGGTTCCGAGGAGAAGGGAGCGCCGCGTGGAGAGCGAGGGGTCGGGCGGGAAGTCGCGGCCGTTGAAGAGGTTCCAGGTGATGGCGTCGAACTGCACGGGTCAAGTCTCGCGCTCGCGGGGGCGTACCATCCCCCGCTTCACGTGACCCGTGCGTTCATCACCGGCGAGGAGCTCTCGAGCGACGAGCTCGCATCGCTGCTCGATCGCGGCCTCGAGCTGAAGGCGGGGCGCCCGGAGAGGGTGGGCGCTGAAGCTCTGGTCGGTGAAAGCGTCGCGCTGATCTTCGAGCAGCCGTCGACCCGCACCCGGGTCTCGTTCGAGGTCGGGGTCTCCGAGCTCGGCGGCGCGCCGCTGGTGCTCCGGGGTGAGGAGCTTCAGCTGGCCCGGGGCGAGTCGGTGGCGGACACGGCCCGCGTCCTGTCCCGGTACGTCGCCGCGATCGTGATCAGGGCCGGCTCCCACGCCGTCGCGCTGGAGTTGGCTGAGGGCGCCGACGTGCCGGTGGTGAACGGGTTGACCCCCGACCATCACCCCTGCCAGGCGCTCGCCGACCTGCTGACCATGCGGGAGCAGTTCGGCGCGCTCGATGGCCTGAAGGCTCGCCTACGTCGGCGACGGCAACAACGTGGCGCGGTCCCTCGCGATCGCTGGTCGGATCGCCGGGGTGGACGTCAGGGTCGCCTCGCCCCCGGGGTACGCGTTGGAGCCGGGCCTGGCGGCGCTCACCACCGAGGACGTCCGCCAGGCCGCCGAGGGCGCCGACGTCATCTACACCGACGTGTGGGTGAGCATGGGCGACGAGGACGAGGCGGCGCGGCGGCGCGCCGACCTTGCCCCCTATCAGGTGAACGCCGACCTGCTCGCCCTCGCCGCCGAGCGAGCGATCGTCATGCACTGCCTGCCCGCCCACCCGGGCGAGGAGATCACCGAGGACCTCCTCTACGGCGAGCGCTCCGCCGTCTGGGACCAGGCCGAGAACCGCCTCCACGCCCAGAAGGCCCTGCTCGAGCTACTTCTGTCCTGAAGGCGCAGATCCGGCTTTCGACCGGGGCTTGCGAGACGGGCCGTCGAGCCATCTCGGCTCCTCAAAGCCCGCGTACTCCTGGATCGCTCCGTAGATGTGTTGGATGATGCGCGTGTCACCGACGGATAGGGTGCCCACGCCGTAGGGAAGCTGGTTTTTCTTGCGCCCGCTGCTTGAGGTTGGCAGGGCGTTGATGGAGTGCTTCCGCAAGCATGAGCGTGGTATCTCAAGCGCGACGAGCCAGTGGTCCTCTATCTCGCGGATCGACGCTCCGTTCCCGAGATACACGTTCAGGCAGAGGGCGAATCGCTCTGGTTGGACGTCAAAGCAGCTCGTGAGGAATCGCCGGAAGAAGACGACCATGCTCCGGTCGGAGTTGCAGAACTTGACCTGGTTTCGGTTCTTCGTTCCCTCGGCCCAGTAGAGCATGCATCCCGCCATGTGTAGCGGGTCCCGCTGTCGTGCCCGTCCGCGGCCTTCCTCCTGGTAGGTCCGCCGTCTGTCTCGGTAGGTCTCGACGATCGATGCCACGCGGGCCGCGATCCACTGCGGATCCTGTGGGCCACCTGGCCCTTTCAGGTTCCGCTCGCGCTGTTCCGGCGTCAGCTCGATATCGCGAGTCCAACCGCTCACGCTGCTTACCGAAACACCAAGCCGGATTGCGATCCGCTTCATCGGCATGCCCTGTTCGCGGCGCAGCCTCCTGGCAAGTTCCCGCTCGGCGGGCTTAGGGTGCTTGCCCATGGCTCTTCGCCTCGGCATCGAACATATGTTCGTACGCTACGAACGCAGGCGGACGGATTTCCTCGGACCGCGTTGTGAACCGAGACCTAGACTTCAGTTCGATGCGGCCCCGTGGTGTAGTGGAAGCACGCCAGGTTTTCGTCCTGGAAGCGCGCGTTCGATCCGCGTCGGGGCTATCCGAGCGCGTAGCCGTACCGTAGGAATGGAGCGCCAAGCGGTCACGTGCAACCCGAGATCCAGCTAGGCCCGCTCACCCTCCAGACCTTCGGGATCGCGTTCGCGATCGCCTTCCTCGCCGCGGGCGCGCTGGTCGGCCGCCGGCTGCAGGAGCTGGGCAAGCCGGTCGACTGGGCCTACGAGATGGTTCTCGCCGCCCTGGTCGGCGGAATCGTCGGGGCCCGACTCGACTTCATCATCGAGAACTACGACCAGGTCAAGCACGACCTGCTGGGCAACATCTTCTCGGGTGCCGGCCTCGTCTGGTACGGGGGCGCGATCGGCGGTGCGATCGGCGTCGCCCTTTGGGCCTGGCGGCGGGGAATGCTCCAGCTCGCGCTGCTCGACCTCTGCGCCGCCCCGCTCGCGCTCGGCTACGCGATCGGGCGGATCGGCTGCCAGGTCTCGGGCGACGGCGATTACGGCAAGGCCTGGGACGGGCCCTGGGCGATGGCCTACCCGCACGGCACGAAGCCGATCGACACGACCGTCCAGCCGACGCCCATCTACGAGACCCTGGCGATGGGCCTGCTCGCCTACCTGCTGTGGCGCCTCCGCGACCGCTACCGGGCCGGCGTCCTCTTCTGCATCTATCTGGTCCTCGCGGGAGTCGAGCGGCTGCTGGTGGAGTTCATCCGCCGAAACGACCACGTCCTGCTGGGGCTCACCCAGCCGCAGCTCGTGAGCGTCGTGATGATCGCCGTCGGCGGCACCTGCCTCGCGGTCGCGTCGCGCCGGGGCGGCCTCGCCCGCGCGACTGCCTGACCATCACGCCGATCAGGCCGATCGAACCAGGCCGCCGTCGAGCGGGATCACCGTCCCGGTCAGGTACCCGGCCCGCTCCGAGCACAGGAAGGCGACCAGGTCACCGTACTCCTCGGCGCGTCCCAGCCGGCCCGCCGGAACGCCCTGGTGCGCTTGGCTTTCCATCTCCTCCCACGATCCCCAGTTCGATGCCAGCCGATCGGTCGCGAAACGGCCCGTCGCCACCGTGTTGACGGTGATTCCCTCCGAGGCCACCTCGGTTGCCAACGTCTTCATGAATCCGACCGCCGCCATCCGGTGCGCGTTCGAGAGGGTCAGATGCGGAATCGGCTCGACCACCGAGGTGGAGCTCACGTTGACGATCCGGCCCCATCCCCGCTCGCGCATCCCCGGCAGCGCCCCCTCGACCAGCACCCTGGGAGCCAGCACCAGCGAGCGGTAGGCCTGCTCCCACTCCTCGCGCGGATTGTCCATCGACCCGCCGAGCGGCGGCCCTCCGGTGTTCGCCACCAAAATCTCCACGGGGCCGATCGCCTCGCCGACCTCTCGCCGCAGAGCCGCCAGCCGATCGAGGTCCGAGGTGTCGGCCTCCAACGCGACCACCTCGCCGTCGATCCGATCCACCGCTTCGGCGAGCCGTTCACCCGAACGGCTAGCGATCGCCACGCGCGCTCCCTCGCGCGCCAGCGCCCCCGCGATCCCAAACCCGATCCCGCGGCTCGCTCCCATCACCAAGGCCGTTCGTCCCGAGATCCCGAGGTCCATCCGCCCGCACGCTAGATCATCGCCACGCTCCGCGTGGGGAGCGCGGCGCCGCATCCGTCCCGGCCGGCCCGCGGGTCGGATACGGTCCCAGTCGGGATGAGCGAGGAGGACCGCTACGAGCAGATAGTCGATGCGGCTAACGCGATCTACGGCTCCCACGCCAACCGGCGCGCGCTCCACGCGAAGGGCTTCTTCTGCTCGGGCACCTTCACCGCAACTCCCGAGGCGTCGGCGCTCTCCGGGGCCACCCATCTCCAGGGCGAGCCGATTCCCGCGCTGATCCGATTCTCCAACGGCGGCGGCGATCCCGAGGGCCACGACGCCCAGCGCGAGTCTCGGGGGATGGCCGTCAAGCTTCGGCCGCCCGGCGGCGAAGAGTGGGACATCCTCGGGGTGACCACGCCGGCGTTCGTCGTGCGCACGCTTGAGGCCTTCCTGGAGCTGATGCAACTCCGCCGCCCCGACCCCGAGACGGGCCAGCCCGACATGGCGAAGCTCGGCGCCTTCCTCGGGGATCACCCCGAGGCCCAGACGGCCGTCCAGGCGACCCTCAATACCGAGCCGCCGGCCAGCTACGCGACCGCGACCTACCACTCGCCTCACGCCTTCAAGCTGCTCGCCGCCGACGGCGCGGAGACCTGGGTCCGCTACCGCTGGCGGCCCGAGGCGGGGGAGGCGACCCTCCCCGACGACGAGGCGCGCGACCTCGGCCGCGACTACCTGCGCTCCGAGCTAGAGAACCGGCTTCGCGACGCCCCCGCCGCCTTCGACCTCCGGCTTCAGATTCGCGAGGATGGCGATCCTCTCGACGACCCCACGGCGGTCTGGCCAGACGAGCGCGAGCGCGCCCTCGCCGGTCGGCTCGAGATCACCGAGTTGGTCGACGACCCCGAGTCCGGCGAGCACATCGACGTCTTCGATCCCACCCGTGTCCCCGACGGGATCGAGCTCTCCGACGACCCGATCCTCCACGCGCGCGCCAGGGCCTACTCCGTGTCGGCCTACCGGCGCCTCGGGGTCGAGGTCGAGAACCCGTCGAGCCCGCCGGGCGGATCCACCGCGTAGCCTTACCCGCGAGCCCGTAGCTCAGCTGGGAGAGCATCGCGTTTACACCGCGGGGGTCGCCGGTTCGAGTCCGGCCGGGCTCATCACGACGCCCTCCCTTCCGCCGATGCTCAGCCGGGCGAGCCCCAGATCGTCCGCTGGCCGAGGAGCTTGCTCACCGTCACGAACCTGTAGCCGCGCCCCCGCAGCGTGTTTATGATCCGCGGCAGCGCGGCCACCGTCTGGCTGCGGTTCCCTCCGCCGTCATGCATGACGACGATCGAGCCGGGACGGGTATGGCTGACCACGCGGCTGTAGATGGCGTCGGTTCCCGGCGTGGACCAGTCGGCCGGGTCCACGTCCCAGACGATCGTCGTCATTCCGAGCCTGTGCGCGTCGGTGACCACCCGCGAGTCGAAGGCGCCCCCCGGCGGGCGAAACAGGCAGGGCTCAAAGCCGCTCGCCCGCTTGATCCTCCGGCTCGTCTCGGCCATGCTCGCGCTGCCCGGATGCGATTCGTGGTGAAGGCTGTGGTTGCCGAGCTCGTCGCCGGACTCGATTACGGCGCGCGACGCCGACGCGAGCCCGGGAACCTGCGCTCCGATCTCGAAGAAGGTCGCTCGCGCGTGCTTGTGCTCGAGGACCTTGAGCACCTTCGGCGTATAGGCGCTCGGCCCGTCATCGAAGGTCAGCGCGACCCGCTTTCGACCTCTCGATCCGTTGAACCGCGGCGTCGACCCGCTGTCGACGCAGCCCACGGGCTGTACGCGGCGGAGCCGAAACCGAGCCCACCTGTGGTCCGGCGCCTCATCGAGGCACCGGTCTCGTCCCCCTGAACCGGGCGGGGTGGTGCCCCCGTTCGCTTCGCCCCCGGAGTCCCTGCGGCAGGCGCGCCCCCGCCAGTGGCTCAGGTAGCGCCAGAAGTAGACGTGAGGGCCGAACCCGGCCGCCGACGCCCGAAACCTCGCCACGACCGACCGCGGCCCGTGCCGCTCCACGCGGGCCGGAATTCGCTCGAACGACTTGATCGATCCGTTGTGGCGAAGGTGGGCATACCCGAGCTCGCCCCCTCCGTGCCCGTTCGGCCCGAAGCAGAGTTGGCGCACCCGCGTGGCCCCGGCGCGGTGGATATGGAGGCACAGGTAACGCGCCGTCGGGCGGGCCGTATCGGGGCGTCTGTTGAGTTGGCCGAGCCCGAACTTCCCCTGGCTTCGGACCGCCAGCCTGATCTCGCGCTTGTCCTGGCCCACTGCGACCCGTCTCATGTCGAGGGGCCCCGAGGCGTCCGCTCCGTCGCGGTGCCGATGCGGGCGCGCCGCCGCCCCCGCTCCCATTGCGACGATGGCCAGGGTCCACAGGGCCGCCGCTCCGACTAACCACGCCTTGCGCATCCTGTCTTGTCGCCCTCCGGGTGGGACCGCATCCGACGCCGGTTGGCGCGATACTACTTCTCACTGAGGCGGCCGGAGCGTGGGAGACCTCGCTCCGACGCCCGTTTCATATGCGCGTTCTTGGAGCCAATCGAGGGCCCGCAGGCAGGCGGCCCGGATCCATCCCGCACGCGCGTCGCGGCGCGCGTCGGTCACGCCTGCTCGCGCTCGCCCTCGCGCTGCTCGGCGCCTGCGCGACCGCGCTCTTCGCCACCGCCGCTTCGGGCACCCACGGCGGGACCGGCTCGGCCGCCGGCGGCGGCACCGGCGGGAGCCACGCCAAGAATCCCTATCGGGGCAACGGGATGTGGATCTGGTACGTCAGCCGCTCGAGCGGCGGCGACCCCAGCCGGATCGCCCGCAAGGCCCACCGCCACCGGATCCGAACCGTGTACATCAAGAGCTCCGACGGCGGCAATGCATGGAGCCAGTTCAACCGGGGCCTTATCTCCAACCTCAAGCATCGAGGCCTGCGGGTCTGCGCCTGGCAGTTCGTCTACGGAAACCATCCGTCGGCCGAGGCCAAGCGCGGCGCCCAGGCGGTCAAGAAGGGGGCCCAGTGCCTGGTGATCGACGCCGAGTCCTCCTACGAGGGCCGCTACGCCGCCGCCGACAAGTACATCGACAAGCTCCGCCGCCGGATCGGCCGTAAGTTCCCCACCTCGCTCGCGAGCTTCCCCTACGTCGACTACCACCCCGGCCTTCCCTACTCCGTCTTCCTCGGCCCCGGTGGAGCCCGCTTCAACCTCCCGCAGGTCTACTGGCACGCGATCGGCGTCTCGGTCGGCCAGGCCTACAAGCACACCTTCATCTACAACCGCGTCTTCCGGCGGCCGATCGCGCCGATCGGCCAGACCTATGACAACCCCCCGGTGCGCCAGCTACAGCACTTCCGAAAGCTGGCGGTCACCTACCGGTTCCCCGGGGTCAGCTGGTGGGATTGGCAGGAGACGGGCAGTGGCGAGTGGAAGGCGCTCGGCAAGAAGATCAACCGGGGGGTGAAGGGCGCCCGGCGCCCGACCAGGTACCCGACCCTCGCCCGCGGCAGCAGCGGAGACCTGGTCGTCTGGGCACAGGAGCACCTGAAGGGCTCCGGCGAGTCGCTTCGGATCAACGGCGTCTACAACACGAAGACGGTCCGGCGAACGAAGCACTTCCAGCGCCGCCACGGGCTGTCGGTCGACGGAAAGATCGGCCCTGCGACCTGGCGCCGCCTGCTTCGCTCCAAGCCGAAGATGGTCAACTGGTCGCGCCGCTCGCACGGCAAGACCGGCACGTCGGCCGCCGCCCCGCGGTCCGCGTCGCTGCCCGCCGTCGCGAACGAGATCCCACCGCCCCGGCGCCGCTAGGCCACTCGCGCGGCACCAGCCTCGAGGCGTCCGGCCGCGGCCTTCGCGGCGGGACGGTCAACGGTTACGATCGCCCCTGGAGGCGGCCGGTTTGGCGCGGATCGAGAACTACAGCCCCGGACACGTCGTCGTCGACGGCGTCGAGCTGAAGCGGGACGTGATCGTCCTCCCCGACCGCGTGCACCAGAACTGGTGGCGACGCGACGGGCACTCATTGGTCATCGAGGACCTCGAGGACGTGATCGACGACCTTCCCGAGCGCCTCATCCTGGGGTGCGGCCATTCGGGCCGCCTCGAGCCGGATCCGTCGGTGATCGAGGCGCTCGCCCGGCGGGGCGTCAAGGTCGAGGCCCTTCCGACCCCCGACGCCGTGACCCGCTTCGAGGAGCTCGAGGCCCGGAACCCGGCGGTCGTCGCGGCGGCCCTCCACCTGACTTGCTGATCTTTCTCTGCGCGCTCGCCCTGGCGCTGGTGGCGCCGTCCCCCGCGCTCGCCGACGAGAGCTTTGCCGACGAGCCGCCATTCGGCGGACAGCTGCCCCCGCCCCTGGTTCGCCCTCCGTCCCAGGACCGTCCTCCTGCGGGGTTCACCCTGAGCGCCCGCGACGCGATCCGGGCCGCGGGCGCCGCCGCCGCGGTTCGCGACGAGCGCGACCAGAGCCCGGGCATGCGGCCGATCGCCTATGAGCGCGGGACCGAATGGCAGGTGAGCTACTTCACCGGCTCGGGACCCGGCCGCGTCGAGGTCGCCGAGGCGATTCTCGACGGACGCACCGGGGAGGTCCTCGGCGCCTGGCACGACCAGCAGCTCGACGCCCCCCTGGCCCGCGGCTACTCGGGGGCGATCGCCCAGAAGGTCAACGCCCCCTACGTCTGGCTGCCCCTCTGCCTCCTCTTCATCCTGCCCTTCTTCGATCCCCGCCGCCCGTTCCGCCTCCTGCACCTCGACCTGCTCGTGCTGCTCGGTCTCGGCGTCTCGCTGCTCTTCTTCAATCGCGGCGAGGTCACGACGTCGGTCCCGCTCACCTACCCGGTTCTCGGCTACGTGTTCGCCCGCATGCTGTGGTCCGGGCTGCGCCCCCGTGAACGAGACGGGCCGCTGGTCCCGGTGGTGCCGATTCGCTGGCTCGCCGCCGCGGCGATCCTTCTCGCCGTCGGTCGGATCGCCCTCAACCTGGTCGACTCACACGTGATCGACATCGGCGTCGCCGGCGTGATCGGCGCCGATCACATCGCCCATGGCCAGTCGCTCTACTCGGGAGGCTTCGCCCCCGGGGTGGGGATCCGCGGCGACGTCTACGGACCGTTCAACTATCTGGCCTACCTGCCATTCGAGGCGATCTTCCCCTGGAACGGCCACTGGGGCGACGTTCCCGCCGCGCACGCGGCAGCGATCGTCTTCGACCTCCTGACCGCGCTCGGCCTCCTCGCCCTGGGGCGACGGCTTCTGCGTGGCGGCGATGGCACCACGCTCGGGATTGCGCTCGCCTTCGCCTGGCTCGCCTACCCGTTCACCCTCTACACGATGAACGCCAACGCGAACGACTCGCTGATCGCGGCGCTCGGTGTGGCGACGATGCTTGCTCTGGCGTCACCGCCCGGCCGGGGGGCGCTCCTGGCCCTCGCCACCGCGGCCAAGTTCGGCTCGGGCGCCCTCGCGCCGCTGTTTGCGAGCGGGACCGGGGAGCGGCGATGGCGCTCGGCGATCCTGTTCACGCTCGCCTTCGGAGCGGTCATCGCGCTCCTCGTCGTCCCCTTCCTCCCGCACGGAAGCTGGCGGCAGTTCTACGATCACACGCTCGGCTACCAGGCGTCGCGGAGCTCACCGTTCAGCGTCTGGGGCCTCGCGCCCTCGCTCGACTTCCTGAGGCCCTTCGAGCGCGCGGCGACCGTCGCGCTGGCCATCGCGGTCGCCCTGTGGCCCCGCAGGAAGGCGCCCGCGCAGGTCGCGGCGCTCGCCGCAGCGGTGCTGATCGCGGTCCAGCTGGGAGCCACCCACTGGTTCTACTTCTACGTCGTCTGGTTTCTGCCCCTCGTGCTCGCGGCGCTGTTCGCCGCCCAGCGGGCCGGCCTCAGCCGATCCGGGTCTCGAGCGACCCCAGGGTCGGCGAGCTGATCAGAATCTCGTCGCCGGGCTTCAGCCAGACCGGCGGCTCGCGGGTCGAGCCCACCCCGGACGGCGTGCCGGTCGAGATGATGTCGCCGGGCACCAGGGTCATCAGCTCCGAGAGCCGGGCGACCAGCTCCGAGGTGCCGAAGATCAGGTCGTCGGTCGAGGCCGACTGCATCCGCTCCCCGTTCAGGGTCAGCTCGAACGGCACCGCGCCGTCGGCGAGCGCCTCCTCGGGGGTGACCAGAGCAGGCCCGCACGGCGCCGATCCGTCGAACACCTTGCCCGGCATCCACTGCGGGGTCGCGAACTGAAGGTCGCGTGCCGAGAGGTCGTTGAGAAGCGTGAACCCGGCGATGAACCCCGGCGCGTCGGCGGCGCTGACCGCCGAGCACCGCTCTCCGATCACCACGGCAACCTCGGCCTCGAAGTCGACCTTGTTGCTCGCGGCGGGGAGCGCGACCGTCGTCCCCGGCGCTGCGAGGGCGTTTCGGAACTTGGCGAAGAAGGTCGGCGCCTCGGGCAGCTCGATGCCGGCCTCGGCGGCGTGCGCCGTGTAGTTCAGCCCGACGCAGATGATCTTGTCCGGGTCGGGCACCGGCGCGGCGAGCTCTACCGCGTCCATCTCCGTCACGGTGGCATCGGACAGCTCCGCCAGCTCGGACAGCCGACCCGACTCGAGCAGCTCGCGAACGCTCGCCCCGCCACCGCCCAGCGAGCTCCAGATGTCCACCACCCCTCCGTTGCGAAGCAGGCCCGCTCGTTCCCCCTGTTGCGAGCGGTAGGTCACGATCTTCATCGCGCCGCAGACTATCCGGACCTAGAATCAACCCGCGTGGGCTGATCGCCCGCGCATCACCGGGGGCGTAGCTCAGTTGGTTAGAGCGCCGGCCTGTCACGCCGGAGGCCGCGGGTTCGAGTCCCGTCGCTCCCGTTTCGCGGATGCCGTGTAGCGGTGCGGGTTCTGGGTGGGTCGCCGTCCGCGGCCTCCGGGACGCCGCAGCCGCCTCGGGGTCGCCAGCGCCCATTGGTGCCCATTCAGCGTCGATGAGGAGGCCTCCCATGCGCGTTCGCGGCTTAATCCCGGTGACGTCGGTGTAAACGCGGAGCGTCATCCGAGGGAGCCGTTGTTGCACTACTGGCACACAACCGCGCGCTCATCGCGAGGACGCTCCACGAATCGGCAACAGGACCCTGCCTGAGCGGCGCGGCTTATGTTGCCAAGAGGCCTGTCAATAAAATAAGCTCTCCGCCCAGGAGGCCATATTCAGGCTCGCGGCGACAAGGAGAGGCCATGGCGAATGGCGTTTCGCGCGCAGGCACATTCGTAGAACAAGGCGACGGGTACCGAGCCTTCGTCCCTGCGCCGCTTCCACCCGACCCGCCGGTCGAGGTCGACGCCGAGATGCTCGCCGTCCTCTCCGACGCCGACCTCGCTCTGGGGCGCCTCGACGGCGTGATCCAAACTGTCCCCAACCCGGATCTGTTCGCCGCCATGTACGTCCGGAGAGAGGCGGTTCTCAGCTCGCAGATCGAGGGTACTCAGAGCACGCTCGAGGATCTGCTCGCGGTCGAGCTCGAACCGCAGGTGGCCGGCCTGCCCGACGACGTCGAGGACGTCGTCAACTACGTGCGGGCCATGAATCGCGGGCTCGAGCGCCTCTCTTCGCTCCCCCTATCACAGCGACTCATTCGCGAGATCCACGCCGAGTTGATGCGCAGCGGGCGCGGATCGCACCGCATGCCGGGCGAATTCCGGCAGAACCAGAACTGGATCGGTCCGGAGGGCAGGCCGATCGAGAAGGCAACGTTCGTGCCGCCGCCCGTGCCCGAGATGCGGGCGGCCCTCGACGACTTCGAGCGCTTCCTCCACGACGAGGAGCTCCCGGTCCTGGTCCACGTCGGCCTTGCCCACGCGCAGTTCGAGACGATCCATCCGTTCATGGATGGCAACGGTCGCGTCGGTCGGCTGCTGATCACGTTTCTGCTCGTCCATCGCGGCGCCCTCCAGCGCCCGCTCCTGTACCTGAGCCACTACCTGAAGCGAAACCGCGCCGAGTACTACGACCGTCTCTCGGCGATCCGTCGGCGAGGCGATTGGGAGGGCTGGTTGCGCTTCTTCCTCCAGGGTGTGGCCGAAACCGCAACGGAGGCAACCGCGACCGCGCAGGCGATCCTCGACCTGCGCGAACGGGATCGGGATCTGGCCCACGAGCGAGGCGGTCTGAACGGCGGCAAACTCCTCGACCTGCTGTTTGATCGCCCCCTGGTCAACGTGAACCTGGTCAAGGACTCTCTTGGCGTCGCCTACGTGACCGCCAACAACCTCGTCGCCCAGTTCGAGGAGGCGGGGATCGTGACCGAGATCACCGGCGGCCGGCGTCGGCGAGTTTTTCGCTATGACGGCTACCTGGAGCTCCTGAGCGACGAGCCGCGAGACACCACTGCGGTGGCATCGCGATGAGCCAGCTCACCGAGCTGCTCGCCGAGCGTCTCGAGACCGAACCGCGACGTCCCTCGGATTCCGACCTCGGCGGGGGCGGCGCTGCTTGCCAGGGTGATCGGCACACGCCCGTCGCCGTGATTTCGGGGACCCCTGCGGGCTCGTTGCCGAGGCGAGATACTGCGTGGGGGATGTCGCAGGAGAACGTGGAGAGCCTCGCTCGGCCGCCGGTCCACCTCGCTGACCCCGAACCCTCACGAATCGTGCTGTTGGTCCAGGGCCTCGCTGCGACCGGCGTGGTCGCTTTCATTTCGACGTTCGGGGCGGCCATGGCCAACGAGGGTTGCAAGTCGGACGGGTCATTCACCCCTGACGATCCCTCGGCCCGGCCCAGCGCTTTTTGCAAGGCAAGCCATCTCCCCGGCTTTCCGAACACGCTGACGAGCGCCCTGATCCTTGGCGTGTTGTTTCTCCTGCCGGCGCTCGTTGTGATCGGGGGCGGCGCAACCGCCGTTGCGACTCGACGGCGCTACCCGCTCTATTACCCGTTTGCCGCCGCCGTGGTGCTGGCGATTCTGGGATATATCTCGATCCCGTTCTGCCACGTGGGCTACAAGGCATTCTGACCGTCGCCCGGCGTGACCGGCACGCACCGCCGGTCGTGAATGCGGTGACCCCCTATCGAACCCTGGCGTAGTAAGTGACCTTTCGGGTCGATCTGTCCTCATGGCAATCCGTGACCTTGTGGTGAGGTCGTCGGGGCGATTTATCGGGATGGCGCCGTGCACGTACGCACGTCTTCGTGAGATGAGCTTCCGCTCGACGGCTGTATTCGCGTCGTCGCTCCCGCACCCGACCAGCGCAACTGCGGCAAAGAAGCGCGAGGACGCTCCGGGTCGGCCACCGTCGCATAGCGCGCCAAGCCTATCTGCGACCACGGCCCGTTCCGCGTAGCCAGGCGAGTGCCCTCCAAAGGAGTGAGCGGCACGCGGCGCCGGTCGGGACGCGACAGGCCCCCCGCCGCCGACGGCAAAAGACATAGGATGCCCTCGGGGTGAAAAAGGGAGTCATAGGATCGATCCTGCTCGCCGTCATCGCGGTTACGCTGGGATGGGCAGCGACGAGCGCCCAGGCGGCCCACTTCTATCGTGGGCACGTCTCCGGCCAGGAGCGGGCGCGAATCGGGTTGGTGGTGACACCCAAGAATCGTGAGACCCGGCGACTCCGATACGTCCTTACCGGAGCCGTGCGGCTCCGATGCGATAACGGGAATACGAAGTGGCACTTCCGCTTCGACCCGTTCTTCGGGCAGGGAATCGTCATCAGTCGGCGCTCGCACCGATTCAGCCTCATCCTTGGGGAATCGGGTGGCGGCACGAACGTGAACACTCGCTTCGCCGGTCGGATAACCCGACATAGGGCTCACGGCAGGATCAGGATCAGGCTCCACGATCCCCGGCATGGGGCTTGCGATTCGGGCAAGCGTCACTGGCACGCTCGGCGCGGCTGAGCCAAAGGAGTAAGCGACACGCGCCGCCGGTCGTGATGCCAGAGCCCCCGACGCGAGATACAGCAACGCAATGTCGCGGGAGTACGTTGAGCTTCTGCAGCGCCTCCAGAGGGACTGGAATGACGGCGAGCCCACCGTCTACTCGGGCGCCTATGACCCGGATCTCGATGAAAGGACGACTCGACTCTCGACGTTGCCTGTGTGAGGGTTTCGAAAGGCGCCCGTGAAGCGATCCCGCCCAGGGCGCCACGCAGGCTAGACAAAGGAGCAGGACTTGAGGACGAAGTTGCTCGTGATCATCGGGGTGCTGGCGCTGTGCAGCGTGGTCGGCCTGGCCGCGGTCGCCGGAGCTCGCGACGCCGCGAAGACGAGGGTCTCCATTCACTACAACGGCGACGGCTTCCAAGGCAAGCTCAAGAGCTCAAAGGGGAAGTGCGTTCGGAATCGGACCGTGAAGGTGATCCGTAAACGCGACGGCCGAAAGCTCTACAGCGACACCAGCGATCGCGACGGCCGCTGGAACACCGGGAACTCAGGCCAGATCCACGGGACGTTCTACGCGCACACCCGCAAGATCCCCGGTTGCAAGGGCGGAACCAGCGATCCGATTCACACCTAGCCTCTGAATCTTCACACGCGCGGCTCCGCATGTACGAGACTGGCCGCACATAGAGGGCTGCTCTCTCAGCCGTCGCCCTGATCACAGTCTCATTTACGAGGACGGGTGGAGAAGGTCGGCCCCTGGCGCAGGCGGGTCGGCCTTCTCCAACTCTTCCACCCGGCGCTTCCAGGATGAAGGCGGGAAGCGTCGCGACGGAAGCGGGCCCCGGAGCCCGGTGATCGGGCCGGACGTCAGCCCTTGCCCTTCGAGAGCCGCTCGAGCTGCTTGCCGAAGGCGCTGTCGACCTGGTCGGACATGGTCATCGCGTAGACGGCCAGCAGCGCCTGGGTGGACAGGGGGCGGAGCTGCTCGATCGAGCTGCGTACCTCGGGCCAGCGGTCCTCGGGGTAGCCGGCCTCCTCGAACGGCTTCCAGACGTCCTCCATGAACAGCTTCACGAACTCCCGGGCGACCGACCGGCAGCGATCCTGGACCTTGGCGATCACCGCGAGCGCATGCTCGAGTGGGACGCCCTGTTGGATCACGCCCTCGGCCGCGTCGAGCAGGGAGGGGGCGCGGGCCTCGTAGCGCCCATCGCCGACCGGGATCAGCGCGCCCGCCTCGATCGAGCGCCTCAGGGTCGCGTCCGGGTTCTCGGAAGGGAACCGCTCCGCCAGTTCCTCGCGGGTGAACGCCTGCGTCTCCTCGGTCTCGAACGAGGCTCCGAGCGTCCGCTTGAACGACAGGAACTGCTCGGCGGGACCGGGGCTCCGCTCGAGCAGCCGCTCGATTCCCTTCAGGTTGAAGCCCTCGGATTGAAGCTCCTGGATCATCCGCAGGCGCGTCAGGTGCTGCGGCCCGTAGTAGCCGACCCGGTCGCGGACCTCGGGGGCGGGCAGGAGGCCGCGCGCGCGATGGGAGCGGATGTTCCGCACCGTCATCCCGGAGCTCGCGGCGAGCTGCTCGATCGTCAGGTCATTCGCAAGGCCGTTGCCGGACCTCTCGGACCCGTCGGCGGGCGCTTCGAGCTCCTCGGTGCCCATGTGTGCAGGTTATCACGGAAGTCCGTCCCATCTACCATCGTGCCATTGATTACTGTAACGTTGTTTGCCGCAACGGGTAATCATGGCAACCAGGCGTCACTGAGCCTGTACCGAGCGAGGAGAGACCCAGATGACGAGCGAGGCGCCCCCGATCCAGATCCCCGCCAGGCGTGGAAGATCGCGCCGCCTCAAGCGACGCATCCTGGGCTCGGGAGTCCTCGACCTCCTCGCGGGACCTCCCGGGGTGGACGGCTATCTCGAGCAGATCCGGCCCACCTGGGTAGTCGGCGCCTGCCGAGCCGAGGTCGTGCGGGCAGAGCGCTCGACGCCCGACAGCATCACCCTGGGAGTTCGCGCCAACAGCGCCTGGGAGGGCTTTCGCGCCGGGCAGTTCATCCAGCTTGCGGTCGAGATCGAAGGCGCCTGGCGCGAGCGCTGCTACTCGCCGGCCTCGGCGGCCGGTTTGAGCCGTGATCTCGAGCTGACCGTCAAGTCGCATCCCGAGGGACTGGTCTCGAGCTTTTTGCTCGAGAGCGCGCGGCCCGGCATGGTCGTCGGCCTTCGGCAGGCCGAGGGCGACTTCCGCCTCCCGGACCGGCGACCCGACCGGGTCCTGCTGATCAGCGGGGGAAGCGGCATCACCCCGGTGATGTCGATGCTGCGGACGCTCTTGGCGGAGCGCCACCGCGCCCCGATCACGTTCGTGCATTACGCCCCCGACCCCGAGCGCGCGATCTACCGCGACCAGCTCGATCGCCTCGCCGCGGCCCATCCCAACCTGCGGGTGGTCCGCTCCTACACTCGTTCTGCGGGCGCCGGCGAGATCGACGGTCGGTTCAGCCTTTCCCAGGCCGCGGCCGTCGAGCCGCGCTTCGCCGAGGCCGAGACCTTCGCCTGCGGCCCGCCCGCCCTGCTCTCCTCGGTCGAGGAGGCGTGGCGGGAGGCGGAGATCGGCCTCAGGCTCCACACTGAGAGCTTCGTCCCCCCGACCCTCGCGGCCCCGAGCGGCGACCCCGAGGGATCGATCGAGTTCGCGGGATCCGGCGTTCGGGCTCAAAACAGCGGAGCGACGCTGCTCGAGCAGGCCGAGCAGGCAGGCCTCGCCCCCCGGTTCGGCTGTCGGATGGGCATCTGCCACACCTGCTCGTGCCGAAAGACCGTTGGGAGGGTCAAGAACCTCTCCACCGGCGAGGTCTCCTCGACCGACGACGAGGAGATCCAGATCTGCATATCGGCGCCGCTCGGCGACGTCGTCGTCGACCTCTGAACCACTCAACAACGAGGAGAGACCAGATGAGCACCATCACCGCCATTCCCGAGCCCGTCGCCGCCGTCAAGGGCGCCGCCGACAACACCGGCAGGATCCGGCTCACCGCGGAGCAACTCGAGGCTTTCGGCGCCGATCTCGACGCGATCCGCCAGCGTGTGATCGAGGATCGCGGCGCTCGCGACGTCGACTACATCCGCCGCGTGATCAAGGTCCAGCGGGCCCTCGAGGTCGGGGGCCGAGGGTTGCTCTTCTTCGGCTTCCTGCCCCCGGCGTGGCTCGCGGGCACCGCTGCCCTGTCTCTCTCGAAGATCCTGGACAACATGGAGATCGGGCACAACGTCATGCACGGGCAGTACGACTGGACGAACGATCCCAAGCTCTCGGCCAAGGGGTTCGAGTGGGATACGGCGTGCCCCGGCGATCAGTGGCGCCACTCGCACAACTACATGCACCACACCCACACCAACATCGTCGGCAAGGATCGCGACATCGGATACGGGGTCCTGCGGATGTCGGAGGACCAGGAGTGGCGCCCCTACTATCTCGGCAATCCGCTCTACGCGGCGGCGCTCGCAGCATTCTTCCAGTACGGGGTGGCGATGCATGACGTCGAGTTCGACCGGATCGCCACCGGCGAGACGACCCTGAAGGCAAAGCGCGCGATGCTGAAGCGGATCTGGCGCAAGGTCCGCCGCCAGACCCTGAAGGACTACGTCCTCTTCCCGGCCCTCGCCGGACCGGGGTTCGCGTTCACCCTGGCGGGGAACGCGACCGCGAACCTGACCCGCAACCTGTGGGCGTTCACGATCATCTTCTGCGGCCACTTCCCCGAGGGGACCCAGGAGTTCTCCGAGCAGGAGACCGAAGACGAGACCCGAGGCGAGTGGTACTTCCGACAGGTCCTCGGCTCCGCCAACCTGGAGGGCGGAAAGGTGTTCCATATCCTGTCCGGGAACCTCAGCCACCAGATCGAGCACCACCTCTTCCCCGACCTCCCGGCGAACCGTTATGGGGAACTGTCAACCGAGGTGCGCGAGATCTGCGGACGCTACGGGATCCCCTACAACAGCGGGCCGCTGGGCAAGCAGTTCGGAAGCGTGGTCAGAAAGATCTGTCGCCTGGCGCTGCCGGCTCAGCTCACCTCGCGGAGCATGCCGGTCTCGACCTCGTAGACGAACCCGCGGATGCTGTCCTTGCGGGGCACGAACGGGCTGTCGGCGATCCGGCGGATCGAGTCGCGGACGTCCTGATCGAGTTCCCCGAACGATTCGGCGCCCCAGGCAGGCCGCTCGCCGGTCTGGGCCTCGAGCCGGTCGGCGAACTCGGAATCGCCGAACGCGAGCATCCCGCAGCCGGTGTGGTGGATCAGGACGATCTTCTCGGTGCCGAACAGGTGCTGCGAGATCGACAGCGAGCGGATCTCATCGTCCGTGATCACCCCGCCCGCGTTTCGGATCACGTGGGCGTCTCCCAGCTCGAGCCCGAGGATCGCGTACGGGTTGACGTCGTGCGTCCATGCACGCGACGACGGCGAGCTTGCTGGCCGGCGGAAGGGGCAGGTCGCCCTTGTCGAAGGCCGCCGCGAAGGCCGCGTTGTTTTGAAGCAGGTCGTCGGTGTTGTTCATGTGTCGCTCCGATCAGTCGCTATCTTGACCAAAACAGTCAAGTTTCAGAATCTATCAATACCGCATCATTTGCCCGGAATGAGCGGGCCTCAACCCCGGAATCCAGACGGCCTGGCGCTTCGTGCGCCCAGCAGACAGCCGGGGCGGCGATGAGCGAGCCCGCGGGCGATCGGACCGGTCCCCAGCTACATCCTCTCGCGGAGCGCTTCGCATCGGTCGCCGGCGCCTATGAGCGCGGCAGGCCCGAGTATCCGCCGGCGGTCGCCGAGGCCCTGATCGGCGAGCTGGGGATCGACCGCGGTGCGCCGGTCCTCGACCTGGCCGCCGGAACCGGGAAGCTCTCTCGGGCTCTGCTCGCCGCGGAACTCGACGTGATCGCGGTCGAGCCCCAGGAATCGATGCGAGACGCGCTGGCCCAGGGCATCGGAGCCGAGCGGGTCAGCGACGGGTTCGCCGAGGCGATCCCCCTCGCGGACGGGTCGGTGGACGCCGTCACCGTGGCTGATGCCTTCCACTGGTTCGACCACGCCGCCGCGCTCGCCGAGACCCGCCGCGTTCTGCGTCCCGGAGGCGGTCTGGCCGTGGTGACGATGATCCCCGACTGGAGCGGCGCGAGCTGGGCGCACGAGCTCGGCGCACTGCTCCAGGGATCGCGGCCGGTGCACCCGTTCTTCGACGGACCGCCTTGGCAGGACGCCGCGGCGCGGACGGGCTGGTGGACCGAGCCACGGGAGATCCACGTGGCAGGATCCCAGCCCGCGTCCACCGATCGAATCGTCGACTATCTGGCCTCGATGAGCTGGGTCGCCGCGATGTCGGATTCCGAGCGCACCGAGACGCTCGAGCGGGTCCGCGCCCTGGTCGAGTCGGGCGAGACCCCCGACGAGCTTTCGGTCCTGGTCGGGCTCGTTCTCGTCACCCTCGCCTGAGAGGCGAGCTACCGTGATCGGGGTGGCCGACCCCACGACAGGTCGATCCGCGCACGACTCGAGGCGGAGCTCGTTTCTGCTGCGCGATCGCCCGCGCTCCCCGTGGGTCGGCCTGCTGGTTGCGGCCGTCGCGGTGCTGGCGACCACGGCTCTGATCTATCCCCTGCGCCAGATCACGCCCTCGGTCTCGAACGGCGTCCTCTACATGCTCGCGGTGCTTTTCGTGTCCACCTACTGGGGACTCGGCCTCGGCCTGCTCACCGCGCTCGCCAGCGCGCTCGCCTTCAACTTCTTCCACATCCCGCCGACCGGGCGGTTCCTGATCGCCGAGCCGCAGAACTACGTCGCGCTCGGCGTCTTCCTGGCGGCGGCCCTGAGCGCATCGACGGTCGCCAATCTGGCCAGGGCGCGCGCCGAGGAGGCCGAGCGTCGCCGCGAGGAGGCCGACCTGGCCGCCGACCTGGCGCGCCTGCTGCTCGGCGGCGCCGATCTGAACGCGGCGCTCGGGGTGACGGCCAAACAGCTCGCCGAGGCTCTCGAGCTGCCCTGGGCGTCGCTCGAGCTCCGCGCCGTAGAGGGGGAGCCTCGGCGGGTGGCCCTTCCGCTCGCCCTTGGCGAGGGTCGGGTTGGGACGCTCCTGATCCCGGTGGCGGTCGATCCCCAGGTGCTTGCGCGGCTTCGCGAGCGAGTCCTGCCCCCGCTCGAGGCGCTCCTGGCGGCGGCTTGCGACCGCGAGGCGCTCCAGGCCGAGGTGGTCGAGACCCAGGCCCTGCGGCGCTCGGACACCGTGAAGACGGCGCTGCTGCGGGCGGTCTCCCACGATCTCCGCACCCCGTTGACGACGATCGTCACGGCCGGCGCCGCGATGGGCTCGCCGAGCTCCAGCGCCGAGGAGCGCCGAGAGCTCGGCGAGAGCATCGCCGACGAGGCACGGCGGCTCTCTCGCCTCGTCGATCAGCTCCTCGACCTCTCCCGCCTCGAGGCCGGAACCGCCCCTCCGCACCGCGACTGGACCTCGATCGAGGAGCTGGTGCGGGCCGCGGCCGACCAGGCGGGCGGCGATTCCGGGTTCGCGATCTCGATCGACGCCAACCTCCCCCTGCTCGAGCTCGACGAGGCACAGCTGGAGAGGGCGCTCGTCAACCTGCTCGAGAACGCCCGTCGCTATGGCGCCGGGCACCCGGTCAAGGTCAGAGTGGGCGCGATCGGGACTCGGCTGACGATCCGGATCGTCGATCGCGGGCCCGGGATCCCGCACGCGGAGCTGACCAGGATCTTCGAGCCGTTCTATCGCCGCCCGGACGACGGCGACCACGCCGGCTCGGGCCTCGGGCTGGCGATCGCCCGCGGCTTCGTCGAGTCCAACGACGGACGCCTGTTCGCCGAGTCGCTGCCGGGCCAGGGGACCACCTTCGTGATCGAGCTGCCGCTTCCCGAACGCGAGGCGGCCCCCAGGTGAACGGTCGCAGCCGAGTGCTCGTCTGCGACGACGAGCTACGAATCATCCGGGCCCTGAAGGTGATCCTGCGCGACGGCGGCTTCGAGATCCTCGCGACCGCCACCGCCAAGGAGGCCCTCGATGCCGCGGCGCTCGAGAGCCCGGACGCGGCGATCATCGACCTGGTCCTGCCCGACGGGGACGGAGTCGACGTGTGCGCCCGGCTTCGCTCCTGGAGCGAGATGCCGATCATCGTCCTCTCGGCGGTCGGCGACGAGGAGGAGAAGGTGCGCGCGCTCGAGGCCGGCGCCGACGACTACGTCACCAAGCCGTTCGGCCCCCGCGAGCTGGTCGCCCGTCTGGAGGCGGCGCTGCGGCGCGCCGGGGCCGGCAGGGACGAGCCGATGCTGTCGGCCGACGGCCTCGCCCTGGACATAGCCGCGCACTCGGTCAGCCTCGACGGCGCCGCCGTTCACCTCACCCCGACCGAGTTCGAGCTCCTGCGGGCGCTGATGGTCAACCGCGGACGGCTCCTCACCCACGGCGCGCTCCTGACCGAGGTCTGGGGGCCGGCCTATGCCGACGACGTGGCCACGCTTCGCACCCACATCGCCAACCTGCGGCGAAAGGTCGAGCCTGACGGCGCGCCGCGCCACATCAGGACCGAATCGGGAATCGGGTACCGCTTCGTCGAAGGGCCTTGACGGGATCTTGATGCGGCGGCGAGAAACCTTGATCTCGCCTCCACACCCGGCGGCCATGCTCACGGCATGGCACTCCTCGCGAGCTTTCTGAGCGGCGGAGGCACCCCGCTGGCGGACCTGGTCGCGGTGGTGATCGCCGTGGCGACCTTCGCCTTTCTCTGGTGGGCGATCGACCTGATCGATCGAATATGAGAGCGCGGCGCCGAAGCCGATCCGCAACAGCCAGCCGGGCGCGCGGACGCGCCGGCGCCGCAACATGCCGGTGCCGTTCGGGGATTCCGGGGGAGCCGATCCGTTGAGCGTCGCCGACGCCCTCGGGCTGGTCGTCGGGGCGCTGGTCTGCGCGTACCTCGTCTACGCCCTGCTTCGCGGTGAGCGGCTGTAGTGGCGCAGGGCTGGCTCCAGCTCGCCTTGTTCGTCGCGATCGTGGTCGCGCTCACCCGGCCGCTCGGCGCCTACATGGCCGGGGTGTTCCGAAACGAGCGGGTCCTCCTGACCCCGGTCCTCGGCCCACTCGAGCGCCTCACCTACCGGGCCCTCAGGGTCGATCCCGGCCGAGACCTGGGCTGGAAGGTCTACGCCCGCAACCTGATCGCCTTCTCGCTCGTCTCCTGGCTGGCGCTCTATCTGATCCTGCGAACCCAGGGAATCCAGCCGCTCAACCCGGCGGGTTTTCACTCGGGGCCCTGGGACCTGAGCTTCAACACCGCGTCGTCGTTCGTCAGCAACACCAACTGGCAGTACTACGGCGGCGAGACGACGCTCAGCTACTTCGCCCAGATGGCGGGGCTGACAGTCCAGAACTTCGTCACCCCCGCGGTCGGGATCTGCGCTCTGGTGGCGATCACCCGCGGGATCATCGCCCGAAGCGGCGAGGGCCTCGGCAACTTCTGGCAGGACCTGGTCCGTTCCCTCTACTACGTCCTGCTGCCGCTCTCGGTCCTCCTCGCCCTGGTCCTGATCTCGCAGGGCGTCCTCCAGACGATCGGGGGCGCCGCCACCGCGACGACCGTCGAAGGCGCCAATCAGACCCTCGCGCTCGGCCCCGTCGCCTCCCAGGTCGCGATCAAGCAGATCGGCACCAACGGCGGCGGGTTCTTCGGCGTCAACTCGGCGATGCCGTTCGAGAACGCGACCACGCTCTCCAACTTCCTCGAGATGCTCTCTTTGATCCTGATCCCGGCGGCACTCACCTACACCTACGGACGGATGGTGGGCCGCCAGCGCCAGGGTTGGGCGATCTTCGCGGCGATGCTGATCATCTGGGTGGCGCTGATCGCGGTGATCTACCCGGCCGAGCAGCACGGCACACCCGCCCAGCACGCCGCCGGGAGCCCGACCGCGGCGATCGACGGGTCCACCGGTGGCAACCTGGAGGGCAAGGAGCAGCGCAACGGGATCGCCGACTCCTCGCTGTGGGCCACGACCACCACCGTGACCTCGAACGGGTCGGTGAACGGCTCGATGGAGTCCCTGACCGGCCTCGGCGCGGCGGTGCCGATGACCGGCCTCGGGACCAGCGAGGTGATCTTCGGCGGGGTCGGAACGGGGCTCTACTCGATGCTCCTCTACGTGATCATCGCCGTGTTCATCGGCGGGCTGATGGTCGGGCGGACCCCCGAGTACCTGGGCAAGAAGATCCAGGCGCGCGAGATCAAGCTGGCCGCGCTCGGAGCGCTGTTCACGCCGCTCGCGGTCCTGATCACGACCGGGGCGGCGATCGGCGGCGAGTGGGGCCGGTCGTCGCTGTTCGCAAAGAGCGGGCCGCAGGGGTTCTCGGAGGCCCTCTATGCCTACATGTCGCAGGCCAACAACAACGGGTCCGCGTTCGGCGGATACACGGGCTTCGTCCAGCCCGACGCCCCGGGCAACCACGGCGCCTACGGGATCACCTTCGCCGACCTGGTCGGCGGGCTGACCATGCTGACAGCGCGGTTCATCCCGATCCTCTTCGTCCTCGCGATCGCCGGGTCGCTGTCGAGCCGAAAGGTGGCCCCCGCCGGGCTGGGAACGATGCGGACGGACAACCCGACCTTCGTCATCTTGTTGATCGGGGTGATCGTCCTGGTCGGCGCCCTGACCTTTTTCCCGGCGCTCCTCCTCGGCCCGATCGTCCAGAGCCTGACCACGAGGCTGTTCTGAGATGCGGCGCGACCTCGTGACTTCGCTGATCGCCGTCGTCCTGGCGACCGTGCTGTTCGGGATCGCCTACCCGCTGGCGGTGACCGGAGTCGCTCAGGTCGTCTTCCCCGGCAAGGCGAACGGATCGAAGATCACCCAGAACGGGACGGTGGTCGGCTCGAGCCTGATCGCCCAGGGCTTCACCAGGGACGGAAGGCCCGACCGCCGTTACTTCCAGCCGCGTCCCTCACAGACCGGCTACGACCCATCCGTCACCTACTTCAGCAACCTTGGCCCCAACAGCCTGGCGGAGAAGCAGAGGGTCAAGCTGCGCCTCGCCGGCTACCTGAGGCTCAACCGGCCCTACGACCGGGGACTGACCGGCGCCGGTGTCCCGGTCGACGCGATCACGCAGTCGGGCTCGGGGGTCGACCCGGACATCTCCGAGGCCAACGCTCGGATCCAGGCGCACCGGATCGCGGCGGTCCGCCACCTTCCTGCGTCGCGGGTCGCGAGCCTGATCTCTGATCACACCGACGGCCGCTTCCTCGGCCTGTTCGGAGAGCCCGGCGTGAACGTGCTCGAGCTCAACCTCGCGCTCGACCGGGAGGCGCCCGGATGATCGAGACCGAGGCCCGATCGCTGTTCGACCCCGAGATCCTTCGGCCGGCACTGATCGAGTCACTCAGCAAGCTGGACCCACGGGTGCAGATCCGAAACCCGGTCATGTTCGTGGTCGAGATCGGCGCGGTGATCACGACCGGGGCCTGGCTGATCCAGGCGTTCGGCGGGACTCCGCTGGGTGGCGGCGACGAGGCTGCCTGGTTCACGTTCAGCGTGGCGCTGTGGCTCTGGCTCACGGTCGTTTTCGCAAACGGCGCCGAGGCGCTTGCCGAGGGCCGCGGAAAGGCCCAGGCAGACACCCTGCGGGCGATGCGGACCGAGACCGTGGCGCGGCTTCGCGACGGCGGGACGAAGCCGTCCTCGGAGCTCGTCCGTGGCGACGTCGTGGTGGTCGAGGCCGGGGAGGCAATCCCGGGCGACGGCACGGTGATCGAGGGCATCGCGTCGGTCGACGAGTCGGCGATCACCGGCGAGTCGGCGCCGGTGATCCGCGAGGCCGGCGGCGACCGCAGCGCGGTGACGGGCAGCACGAAGGTCCTCTCGGACCGGATCGTGGTCGAGATCACCCAGGAGCCCGGGCAGTCATTCCTGGATCGGATGATCGCCCTGGTCGAGGGGGCGGAGCGCCGCAAGACTCCGAACGAGGTCGCGCTCGGCATCCTGCTGGCGGCGCTGACGCTCGTCTTCATGCTCGTGGTCATGTCGCTTCGCCCGTTCGCGACCTTCGCCGGCACCAACGTCTCGGTGACCACGCTGATCGCCCTGCTCGTCGCGTTGATCCCGACCACGATCGGAGCCCTGCTGTCGGCGATCGGGATCGCCGGCATGGACCGGCTGGTGCGCCGCAACGTCCTCGCCCTCTCCGGTCGCGCCGTCGAGGCGTCGGGCGACGTCGACGTCCTGCTGCTCGACAAGACGGGGACGATCACGCTCGGAAACCGCGAGGCGACTGACTTCATCCCGATGCCCGGGGTCACCGACGCGGACCTCGCGGAGGCCGCGCAGATGTCCTCGCTCGCCGACGAGACGCCGGAAGGGCGCTCGATCGTCGTCTTGGCGAAGCAGTACGGGATCCGCGCGCACGACTTCTCGGGCCATGAGCCGAGCTTCGTCCCGTTCACCGCCGAGACCAGGATGAGCGGGGTCGACTTCAACGGCACGCGGCTCCGCAAGGGCGCGGGCGACGCGATCCGAACCTGGGTGGCGGCTGAGGGCGGAAACGCACCGCCCGAGCTCTCCGAGCAGCTCGACCGGATCGGCCGCGAGGGCGGCACCCCGCTCGCCGTCGCACGCGACAACCAGGTCCTCGGCGTGATCTACCTGAAGGACATCGTCAAGGAGGGGATGGCAACCCGTTTCGAGCAGCTTCGATCGATGGGAATCCGAACCGTGATGGTCACCGGGGACAATCGCCTCACGGCGGCGAAGATCGCCGAGGAGTCGGGAGTCGACGACTTCCTGGCCCAGGCCACGCCGGAGCGAAAGCTCGCATTGATCAAGGAGCAGCAGGCGGACGGCCGGCTGATCGCGATGACCGGAGACGGGACCAACGACGCCCCGGCGCTCGCCCAGGCCGACGTCGGGGTGACCATGAACACGGGCACGCAGGCAGCCCGAGAGGCGGGCAACATGGTCGATCTCGATTCGAACCCCACGAAGCTGATCGAGATCGTCGAGGTCGGCAAGCAGCTCCTGATCACCCGCGGCGCGCTGACCACGTTCTCGATCGCCAACGACATCGCCAAGTACTTCGCGATCCTGCCGGCGATGTTCGCCGCCACCTATGCCGCGGAGGGCCAAAGCGGGCCGCTCGACGCGCTCAACATCATGTCGCTGGGCACCCCCCAGTCGGCGATTCTCTCGGCGGTGATCTTCAACGCGCTCATCATCCCCCTGCTGATCCCGCTCTCGTTGCGCGGGGTGCGGTACCGGCCGATCGGCGCCACGGCGCTGCTTCGCCGCAACATGCTGATCTACGGGCTCGGCGGGATCGTCGCGCCCTTCGTCGGGATCAAGCTGATCGATTTGATCATCCACAACCTGCTTGGGGCATGAGATGGCGGCGGCCGGCCACTACAAGATCTTCCTCGGGATGGCCGCAGGCGTGGGCAAGACCTACCGCATGCTCCAGGACGGCCGGGCCGAGCGCGAGGCGGGACGGGACGTGGCGATCGGCTACCTGGAGCCGCATGAGCGAAGCGACACGATCGAGCTGGCCCGCGGCCTCGAGGTCGTGCCACGGCGCGCGGTGGACTACCGCGACACGGTGCTCGAGGAGATGGACCTTGCCGCCGTGGTGCGCCGCCGCCCCGAGCTGGCGCTGATCGACGAGCTGGCTCACACCAACCCCCCTGGGGTCGAGCACGGCAAGCGCTACGAGGACATCGCCGACGTGCTCGCCGCGGGCATCGACGTGTTCTCGACCGTCAACGTCCAGCACCTCGAGTCGCTGAACGACCAGGTCGCGGAGCTGACCGGCATTCGAGTTCGAGAGACGGTCCCTGACTCGGTGCTCGGAACCGCCGACGAGGTGGTGCTGATCGACCTCACTCCCGAGGCGCTGATTGGGCGCCTGCGCGCCGGCAAGGTCTATCCGAATCAGAACATCGACGCGGCGCTCAACAACTTCTTTCGAATCGAGAACCTCGCGGCGCTGCGGGAGGTCTCACTGCGGCAGGTGGCCGAGAGCGTCGAGTCGAAGCGGCTCGTGATCGAGACACGGACGCCCGAGACGCAGGGGGAGGGGGTCCAATCCGACGTGCCGAAGGCGGTCGGCGAGCGGATCCTGGCGCTGATCCGGCCCCGGCGGAGCTCTCAACGCCTCGTGCGACGCGCCTGGCGCTCCGCGCAGCGGTTGGGGACGGATCTCGACCTGCTTTGGGTCAAGAAGCCCCAGGAGCGGATGACGGAGCGCAAGGAGAGGCAGCTGACGGCCATGCGCCAGCTCGCCTCGGTGCTCGGCGCCACTCTGCTGGTCGAGGAGAAGGACGACGTCGTCGAGGCGACGGCCGACGTCGTGAGGCGCCGTGGCAGCACTTACATCTTCGTCGGCGAGTCCTACCCCAGGCGGGCGCTCGCCCGCCTGCGCGAGCCGTTGCCCCAGCGGTTGATGCGCAGGACGCCGCCCGGGGTCGACGTTCGAATCGTCGCGCGTCGGGGTCAGAAGGACAAGGAGGCGGGTGAAGAGTGAGCCCGCTGGAGGCGATGTTGATTCTGCTCGGGCTGGTGATCGCCGGGACTGGCGGATTCCTCATCGCCCGCCGGCTGCTGGGCGGCTCGCCTCCGGCGACCGTCCATCAAATCCTCTTGCCCTTCACCGGCCGGGCGATCTCGCGCCGGACGCTCGACGCTGCGCTGCGCCTGGCCAAGGCCGAGGACGCGACCCTGATGCCCGCCTACCTGGCGATCGTCCCGATGCACCTTCCGCTCGATACGTCGCTTCCGAAGGTGGCGTCCAGGAGCATGCCGCTCCTGGAGGCGATCGAGCAGCGGGCCGCCGCCCAGGGTGTTCCCGTGGACTCGAGGATCGAGCGGGGACGTTCCTACAGGCACGCGCTGACACGCCTGCTCGAACAGGAGAGCTTCGACCGAGTCGTGGTTCCGGCAACCTCGCTTCTCCGGAACGGCCTTTCCGGACAGGACCTCGTCTGGGTGCTCGAGCAGGCGCCTGCCGAGGTGGTGATCCTGCGCCCCGGTCCCGACGACACGCGGATCGTCTCGCCGAACGGCCGGGTCGCGCTCGGTGTCTAGAGCGCCCCGCCGGCGGCCGGCGGCGTGGTCGGGTCCTGATCCTCGCCGGGGCGCTCGCGGGCCAGATAGTCCTCTACCTGGAGGAGGTTCTCACTCGAGCGCTCGACGACGTTCAGGAGGTCGTGCATCAGGGCGACCTCCTCGACCTGCTCCTTGACGAACCACTGCATGAACTGCTCGGCGCGGTACTCGCCGTTCTCGCGGGCGAGCTTGAAGAGGGCGTTGATCTCCTCGCCGACCCGCTCCTCCTGCTCGAGCGCCATACGCACGGGGGCGACGGCGTCGTCGAAGCTGGTGCGCTTGGACTCGATGTCCGGGATCCGCACCTCCTCGTCGGTGTCGAGCAGGTACTGGACCATGATCATCGCGTGGTTTCGCTCCTCGACCGCCTGCCTGTAGAAGAAGGCCGCGAGCCGCGGCAGTGTCTCGGAGTCGTAGTAGACGGCGGCGCCAATGTACTGCTGGTGGGCGCCGAACTCGTTGGCGATCTGCTCGTTGAGCGCTGCTGCGAAGGACTTGTCGGCCATGCGTCCCCTTTGTCGTCGGTGGTTTCGGCGACGACGCTACACGACCCGATCCGCTCGGCGGCCTACTCGTCCCAGCGAAAGCCCGTCTCGGATGGCGTCGGGTCCAGCGGGCTGTCAGGGAGGCCGTCGGGGACGCTCGGATCGTTGTAGCCCGAGGGGGCGACGTCGTTCGGCGTCGAGTGGTGAAACAGAGAGGCCAGGTACTGGATCTGGCCCCGGCCGACGCTCTGCTCGCCCTGGCCGCCGCCGTAGATCTCGATCCCCTCCCGCTCGCAGTGCTCGTAGACGGCGAACAGCTCGCGCACCGAGCCGAACCGTGAAGGCTTCGAGTTGATCGCCTTCGGATGCCACTCGAGCCCCTCGATGTCCGCCACCGAGTGAAGCGGCGCGTCCCAGGTCACCCGATCGGCTCGAGGCTCGAGCACCCCCCGGGTCTCCTCGTTCAGGTCGGGGTCCTCGAGATAGGCGTCACCGAACGCCTCGGCGACCGCCTCGTAGAGCTCGGGGTCCGTCTCGACGTCGACGGGGGTGCCGCGGTAGAGCCCCTTGAGGTCGAGCACGTCGACCCCCGCAAGCTCTCGGATCTCGTCGATCAGCGCGGCGTCCCAATCGTTCTCGGGGTCGAGCTTGAAGCGCAGCTCAGGGTGCTTGGCCAGGCGCTTTCGAAGCGGCTCGGTGGTCGAGCCGCCGGCGTCGTCGCCGAAGCTGCTGAGACGGGTGGAGCAGACGAACCGGACCGGCTTGGGGTCGAGGCCGAGGGCTTCGTGAAGCGAAGTGGCGTTCTGGCGAAGCGCCAGGTCGAGCGCCGCGCTCTCATAGGCCCAGCGCCGGTAGAGGCGCGAGGTGTCGTCGCGAACCGGAGGCGCGCCGTCGAACAGGTCGAGGTCGCCGAGGAGCTCGCACAGACTCCCGAACGTGCTCGGGACGCTCAGGTCGTGGAGGGCCCCCGCGTCGCGGTGGGCGATGTGGTCGAGGACGTCATAGACGACGTCCTCCCCGACTCCGTTGTGCCCTTCACCCCGCAGGCGCACGACGGTTGACCCGCGGGTGAAGCTCCCGTACTCGCGGTCGTGAGACTCGAGCTCATAGGACTCCACCTCGACCGGCAGGTCGGCGATTCGCTCGTAGGCGCCCATTGGGTCCGGAGGTTATCCGCCCGCTCGAACGGGCCGGCACTCCGGCACACTCTCGGCGCAGAACCGCATTGTTCTGTGCGAGGGTGGAGGGCAGGGCGGGGAGCAAGTGCCTCGCGCCCGCGTCCATTGTCGCCTTACTCGGCCTAGAGCCGAGTTATCTGACAACCGATCGAGCCGGCGCGCCGCGGACCTTCGAGTTGCGCGGATGGCCGGGGAGCAGTGGGGCGTGCTGTCGGTCGAGGAGTCGCGGGTGCGGGCTGTCCCACGACGCCATCGCCCCACGAGCCCGGAGCGCCCGTCTGCACCTGCTCCACCGGGGCGTGTACGCCGTGGGGCACGCCAGACCCCCACTCGAGGGACACTTCCTGGCCGCCGTCAAAGCGTGTGGAGCCGGTGCGGTCCTGAGCCACTACCCCGCCGCTGCCTTGTGGGGCCTCCTCGCCTGGGATGACCGCCATCCGGAGGTCACTGTGGTCGGCACGACACCTCGCGCCCACCATGGGATACGTGTGCACCGCACGCGCCCTCCGCGCGCAAGATGCCACCCGGCACGGGATGATCCCGGTCACGTCACCGCCCCGGTCGCTCGTGGATCTTGCGCCCGTCCTTCCCGAGAGGCCATTGCGGCGTGCGGTTCGCCAGGCGCAGGCGCTTGGTCGAGCCAACATCGCCCAGCTCGTGGCGGCGCTGGGCCGCTCGGGCCGACGCTCCGGCCTGGCCAAGCTAAGACGGATCGTGGCCTCGGGCCCCGCTCCGACCCGAAGCGAGCTGGAGGATGTGGTGCTCGGCCTGATTCGCGATGCCGCGCTCGCAGACCCTGAGGTAAACGTGCCGCTGCGGCTCGCCGGCCGGCGCGTGATCCCGGACTTCGGGTGGCCGGAGCACCATCTGGTGGTGGAGGCCGATGGCGCGGCCTGGCACGACGACGAGCTCGCGCGAGCGGACGACGCCGACCGCCAAGCGCTTCTTGAAGCCCACGGTGAGCGGGTCATTCGGGTCACCTGGGATCAGGCTGTCATCCAGCCCCACCAGACGCTCGCCCGGCTGAGGGCCGCCGGCGCCCCTCACGCCCGTTCGCGAGGAGCGAGTAACGCCGGCTGCAGGCCCACTCCTTGAGCGTCCATTGTCGCCTAACTCGGCCTAGAGCCGAGTTATCTGACAACCGACGATGTCCAGCATGGCGGACAGCCAGCCAGCCCTTGGAGCTACGACCCCAAGCAGCCAGTCAGGAACTTCGTCAGGGGCGGAGTCATCACCTTGTCGCCGGGAGCGCCGATCCGGGTGTTGACCTCCCCATGGCTCAGCGACCTGGCGTCGATCACCGTCACCCCAACGCCGAGGCCTCGCAGCCGGTTTGCGAAGGCGACCTCGATCGATTGTCGAAGCGGGGTGCCGCGCTTGACGGTGATCGTTCTCGGAATCGCGGTGTGGGCCTTGGCCAGCAGCGTCGCGGACGTGTCGCGCTTGTAGTTGGGATCGTTGCCGAGCGCCTCGCGCCATTGAGCTGCTTCGGCGCTTGAGTTCGGGACCCTCGTCTTGTCGAAGCCCTCGGTGTCGAAGGTGCCGCCGCAGTGGACGGCCCCGAGTCCCAGGCCACGCTGAGTGAGCCATTTCGAGTTCGTGATCACGTTGGAGACGATGTCCGCGCCGGCGGAGTGTCCGAGCAGCGCGAGCCGGTGTGGGTCTCCCCCGCGTGAGCCGATGTGCGAGCGCGTCCACGCGACCGCGGCCGCGACGTCACGGTAGTGGTCCGGGTAGTGGGCCGAGCTCGGGTCGCCGGTCCTGGTAAGCCGGTAGTTGACGCTGATGAAGAACCAGCCGCGATCGTTGAACAACCGGCGCTTGTTGGTCACCTTGTTCGACTTGTCGCCGCGCTGGTAGCCGCCACCGTGGACCCACATCACGACCGGTGCCTTCTGGTTTGCGGTCCGGCAGCTCGCCTTCGGCGCGTAGATGTCGAGGCTGGTGGCCTTGACGGGCACGCCGCCGAGGTGCTGGTAGGCGACCGTCTCGGGCTTCGTGGGGCTGCATGCGTCGGGGGAAGCCCCGATCGCCGTGATCGCCGCGGTCATCGCGACGAGCGTCGCGGCCCCGACGACGATCAGCAGAGCCCGCAGCATGACCGCCCGATCCTCCCTCGACTTGGGTCGTTCAACTTGCTTCTCTCAACACGGTCACCCGGCAGAAGTTGTGATGCCCTGTTCAGTCCACCGTCGGGCCAGTCAGCACGCGGTTGGCCGCCAGGCCGAGGGCCTCGATCGCCGCCGAGAGGTCGTCCTCGGCGGTGTCCTCCTGCGCCGCGTGGCTGATCCCGCCCACCGAGGGGCAGAAGACCATCGCCGCGGGGCGCACCCGGGCGACCTCGGCGGCGTCGTGTAGGGCCCCGCTGGCCAGGATCCGATCGGACCCGGCGGCCTCCTGGCAGGCGCGGCGCACCGTCGAGACGAGTCCGTCATCGAACGCGATCGGGTCGATCCGCCAGACGCGCTCGGTGGCCAGCTCGCAGGCGCGATCGGCCGCGATCGCCTCGGCGGATTCGAGGGCCTCGCCGAGCATCGCCGCGAGCGGTCCCGCCTGTGGGTGGCGGAGGTCCACCAGCAGGTCGGCCTCGCCGGCTACCGCCGTTGCGATGCCGGGCCTGAGGATCAGCCCGCCGGTAGTCGAGACGCCGCCGTGTTGGCGGCCGATCCGCTCGACCTCCAGCGCCGTCTGCGCCGCCGCCAACCCGGCATCACGGCGGCGGTCCATCGGCGTCGTCCCGGCGTGTGAGGCCTGTCCCGTGAACCGAAAGCGGTGTCGCTCCACGCCGGCGCACCCGCTGACCGCGGCGGCGCGCAGGCCGTCTGCCTCGAGGATCGGCCCCTGCTCGATGTGGAGCTCGATATATGCCGCCAGCCTTCCCTGTCCTCTTGCAGCGTTCGTCGCCCGCTCGAGATCGACCTGGTTTTCGGCCAGCACGTCGACGATCGACACACCCTCCGCGTCGTGAAGGCCCTCGACCTCGGCGGGGTCGAGGGCTCCGGAGAACGCCGAGCTGCCGAACAGGCTACGGCCGAAGCGCGCGCCCTCCTCGTCCGCCCAGTCGACCAGCGCGATCGGGCGCGGGGGTGGGCCCCCAGCGGCCCAGGCCCGGAGCACGCCGAGGCCGGCCATCACGCCGAGCGCGCCGTCCAGCCACCCGCCTGCGGGCACGGAGTCCAGGTGCGAGCCCACGGCGAGCGCCGGCTCTTCGTCGCCGCCCATCTGGGCCCAGAGGTTCCCCGCAGCATCGATCTCGGCCTCCAGGTCGAGCTCGGCCAAGAGCTCGGTGAGAAACGCGCGGGCGACGCGCCACTCCTTCCCCCAGCACATGCGCCGAGCACCACCCTGGCCGCCCGTCCGCCGGTCGAGCTCACGCAGGTCGGCGATCACCCGGGCGGCGTCGATGGCCGGCCCGGTCACCGAGCAAGCCGCTCCCTGCGAAGCGCCTGGGCCAGGCAATGAGCCCCGCCGCCGCCGAGCGTGAACATCGAGAGGTCGAGCTCGTGGACGGTCAGCCCCCTGGCGCGCATCGCGGCGTTCAGTGACCCCGCGCTCGAGACCGACAGCACCCGCTCATCGCCCAGCGAGATGGCGTTCGCACCGAGCTGGAAGGCGTCCTCGGCGGAGACGTCGATCAGTTCGAAGCCACGTCCACGAAGCCAGCTCACGATCCCCCCCGACAGGGCATCCGAGCAGACCGCGAGCAGCCGCTCGGCGAGCACGGCGATCAGGACGTCGATGTGCACGTAGCGCTCCGGGATCGCCTCGACGCGCACCTCCCAGCCCTCGTCGGCCATCCAACCGGCGAGCTGGCGCGCGGCGGGCTCCTCGGTGCGTGCCTCGCCGGCGCCGATCACCGCGCAGCCCGGCTCGAGCACCATCACGTCGCCGCCCTCGAGTGCCCCCGCTGTGACCATGCCGCGGATCGGGATCTCGCCGCGCTCATAGAACCCGATCGCCGCCGCGTACTCGCCGCGGCGCCACGACTGGTGGAGCTGGGCGATCACGGCTCCGCTCGAGGTCATGACGCTCGAGTCGCGCGCGAAGACCTGGTAGGGGAGCGCCGGATCGGGCTCCAGCCAGTGCACCCGAACGCCCTCCGCTTCGTAGGTGGCGACCATCTCGGCGTGCTGGCGGGCGGCGAGGCCGGAGTCGAACCGGTGGCCGGCCTCGAGGGTGGCGCGAGAGATCGCGCTGGTCGAGAGCCAGCGAAAGTTGTCCGGGGGGCAGACGAGCACGTCGAGCAGACGGCCGTGCTCGGAGTCGATCCCCCACGGAGGATGGGCGCTCATTCGCGCACCACCCGGACCGTGCGCAGGCTGCGGTCGACGGCGCCCCTCACCCACCCGCCGTGCTCGACGACCGCGTTGATGTAGTCCACCGTCTCCTGGGTGAGACGCTCTCCGGGAAGCACGTTCGGGATGCCCGGCGGGTAGGCGGCCAGGGACTCCGCGGCGAGCCTGCCCACCGCATCGGCGAATGGCACCGCCTCCTGGGCGGCCAGGAAGGCCCGGCGGGGAGCCATCTCGAGCCTGCCCCAAGGGGGCGGCGGGGCAAAGGGGCGCCGCTCGGGCTCCCCGCTCGCCCCCAGCTCATCGATCGCGTGGCGCAGCGCGGCGACCAGCCGCTCAGCGCTGGCCGCCGCATCCTCTCCCATCCCGAATACGGCGACGATCACGTTCTCGGACACCAGCTCGAGGTTGATGTCATCCAGGTCGTGCATCAGCGCGGCGACCCGGGTGCCGGTGCTGCCCGTCCCGCGGACGTCGATCGAGAGCCGCAGCGGGTCCCAGCCGTGGACACCCGGCCGTCCCACCAGGCGCTCGTCCAGCGCGTCGAGACCGGGGATCGCCCGGACCGCGGCCCGCGCGCGGTCGATGCCGGCGATCGTCTCGGCGAGGAGCTCGGCGCCGCTCACCACCGCCTGCCTTCGAGCCGCGTCGAGCGAGGCCGTCAGAAGCGCGCTCGGGCTCGTCGACTCGGTCAGGGTGACGCACCGATCGACGACGTCCTCGTCGATCAACTCGTCGCGACCGAGGTGGAGGATCGCCGACTGGGTCAGGCTCCCGACCAGCTTGTGGACCGAGGACAGGACCAGGTCGGCGCCCGACTCGAGGGCGCTCGACGGCAACAGCGGCGAGAAGCGAAGGTGCGCCCCCCACGCTTCATCGACGACCAGCGGGACGCCACGCTCGTGCGCCACCCGGGCCAGCCCGCGCACGTCGGCGACCGCCCCGAAGTAGGTGGGAGACACGGTCAGCGCCGCGACCGCGTCCGGAGTCCCGTCGAGCGCTTCGGCGAGCGTTTCGGGGGTCAGGCAGTGGGCGATCCCGAGCTCTGCGTCGAGCTCCGGAGCGACGAAGGAGGGTTCGAGGCCGGCGAGGATGATTCCGTCGACGGTGCTCGAGTGGACGTTTCGCTGGGCCACGACCGGCCGGCCAGAATGGCGCAGCGCCAGGCACGCGGCGTGATTGCCCTGAGACCCGCCGCTGATCAAGAACCAGCTTCGCTTCGCGCCCCACGCCTCGGCCGCCAGTCGCTGGGCCCGCTGGAAGGGGGAGTCCGGTCCGACGTCGATCCCCTCCACGCCCGCCGGGATGTCGCGGTCGAAGGCCCTTCCTCCGAGCGTCTCGACGAGCTCGGGGTCCCCTCCGCGTCCCCCCTTGTGGCCGGGAACGTTGAACCGGCCGGGACCGCGCGTCGCGTACTCGACCAGCGCCTCGAGGTAGGGAGCCTGTCGCTGGTCGGACATCCGACCAGACTCTAGTTCCAGATCGGCGCGGCGGGCGCGACCGGCTCGCGGGGAAGCCGCGTTAGCCCCTGATACTTTTCGGGCGTCCGCCGGATGAGCGACGACGACCACCCTCCGAGTACCGGGCCGCATTTGGCAAGCGACGCCCTTGCTTTCGCTGGGGGGATGCGCGGCGCGGGGCCGCCCGCCGCGGCGAGGCGAGCGGCGAGCACTTGAGCGTCCTGCTCCTAGCCATCCTGCTGCTGCTCGTCGTCTTGAACGGGCTCTTCGTCGCGGCCGAGTTCGCGCTCGTTCGAGCCAAGCGCTCGCGACTCGAGGCGCTGAGCCGCGAGGGGGCCCGGGGAGCGGACCAGGCGCTGACCCAGATCGATCAGATCGACGAGTACCTGTCCGCCGCCCAGGTCGGGATCACGATGGCCTCGATCGGGATCGGCTTCCTCGGCGAGCCTTCGCTGGCGCGCCTGCTCGAGCCCGCGTTCGGCGGCCTTTCGCACGGCGTCGCCGTCGGGCTCTCGGTCGCGATCGCCTTCACGCTGGTCACCGCCATCCACATCTCCATGGGCGAGCAGGTGCCGAAGATGCTGGCGATCACCCGGGCAGAGAGCACGGCGCGCGTCCTGGCACGCCCGCTGGCCGCGTTCCGCGCCCTGAGCGGCCCGTTCACGATCGCCTTGACCAGGCTCGCAAACGCCACCGTGAGACTCTTCGGAGTTCGTCCGGGCCAGCTCGAGGAGCAGCACACCGAGGAGGACGTCAAGGCGATCATCCGCCAGTCGGGCCGGTCGACCACCGGCGACTCCCTCGACCCCGACGAGGCGGTGATGCTGTCCGGCGTCTTCCATCTGCACGAGCAACAGGCGCGCGAGGTGATGACGCCGATCCCCGCCGTGGTCAGTGTGAACGCGTCCGAGACGGTCGGGGAGGCGCTTCAGCGCTGCGTCTCGTCGGGCCACACCCGGCTGATCGTGATCGAGGACGACAACCCCGACCGGGTGCGCGGCGTGGTCCACAACAACAGCCTCGCCCGCCTCTACATGAACGTCGGCGGCGATGCCTCGGTCGAGCCCGCGGTCAGGGACGTCCCGATCTTCCCGGAGACCAAGCCGCTCGACGACCTGCTCGCCGAGCTCCAGCGTCAGCGAAGCTCGTTGGCGGTGGTTTCCGACGAGTACGGACGGACGGTCGGGATCGTCACGGTCGAGGACATCCTCGAGGAGGTGGTCGGGGAGATCGAGGACGAGACCGATCCCCGCGCGGAGTCGATGCGCCGCCTGACCGACGGAGACTGGTACGTGCGCGGCCACGTGTCGCTCGGAGACCTCGAGGACGTCGGAATCCAGCTCCCGGTCTCCTCGGATGCCTTCAACTCGATCGGCGGATACGTGTTCTCCGAGCTCGGACGGCTGCCCCGAAGAGGAGACAGGATCACCGCGAACGGATACGAGATCAGGGTCGAGTCGGTGCGTGACAACCGCATCGTCGCGGTCCGCATCCACGGCTCGCCGACCGGCGAGTTCCCACGCCAGGCCCCCACCGAGTCGCAGGCCTCCGAGTAGGCCGACGCCGCCCCCCCTTCCGTCCGCGGGCGACTCTAGCTTGCGACCGTTCCGGCTCATCTACCCGAGGGGCAAGCATGTGGGTGGTCAAGCTCACCGACAAGCAACTGGAGGTCTTGAGAGCCGTCCTTCGCGCCGAGGAGCACCTTGGGCCCGCGCTTCGGGGGGCCTTGGAGTCCCTCGACCTGGCGCGCTGGGACGAGCTGCCCGAGGCGGAGCTTCCCTGGGAGGCGGTGAGCGACGCGGCGCGTCGTCAGGGAATCTCGGAGGCGGACGTGATCTGGGACCTGGCGGGCAAGCGCAAGCGCACCGCCGCGTAGCTCAGTACTCGAAGAAGCCGGCGCCGGCCTTGCGGCCCAGCTTGCCCTCGCCGATCAGCTCCTCGATTCGGCCCGGAGGCCGGTAGCGCTCCTCGCCGGTGTCCGCGAACAGGCTCTCGCCGATCGCCGCGGCGACGTCGAGCCCGACGAAGTCGAGCAACCGGAGCGGCCCCATCGGGTGGCCGGCGCCGAGCCGCAGGCACGAGTCGACGTCGGCGAAATTCATTCCCGTTCGCTCCGCGAGGCGGACCGCGTCGAACAGGTAGGGGAACAGGAGCCGGTTGACGACGAACCCCGGCTGGTCGGGCACCTCGATCGCCGTCTTGTCAAGCGCCCGGCACCAGGAGCGCGCCCGCTCCGAGATGCCCTCCCGCAGCCCGTCGGGCAAACAGAGCTCGATCAGCTCCATTCGATCGACGGGGTTGAAGACGTGGAGCCCGAAGAGCCGATGCGCGTGCCCGCTGCGGGCCGCCAGCTCGGCAATCGACAGCGACGACGTGGTGGTCGCCAGGTCGGCGTGGGGGCTGGCGTCTCCCAGCTTCCCGAGCAACTCGGCCTTCGCGTCGAGCTCCTCGACGACCGCCTCGACCACCAGGTCGCAGGAGGCGAGGTCGCCCGGGTCGGTCGTCACCTTGATGCGCTCGGGAGCCGCACCCTCGAGCTTCGCGCACTCGGCCTGGGCGCGCTCCTCGGCCTTCCAGGCCGACGTGTCGCTTCGAGCGAGCAGGCGGACCTTCCCGAGCACGCTGGCCGCCGCGGCCAGGGCGCAGGCGATTGTCCCGCTGCCCGCCACGGCGGGCTGCGCGTATGAGTCGGCGATCGTCACCCGTCGGGGTTCCTATCACGCGGTTGCGTACCCTGCTTCCTATGGAGGAGCGGGTTAGGCGACATCGGCCTGTCAGCGGGGCGGCAGCCGGTGCGGTGGTCGCGGTGATGGTCCTCGGCGCGTTCTCGATGTGGACCCTGATCCCGCTGGGCTGGATCTGGATCGGCTCGATGCTCTCGAAGACGCAGCAGCCCTCGGGAGGGCCGTACATGATCGTCTTCGTCGGGATCGTCTGCTCGATCATCGTCATGGCCTGGGTACTGACCCGGCTCAACCTGCTCTACCTGCGGATCACCGGGACGACCACGCTGCCGAGCCGCTACCTGCCGGCCTGGAAGAAGAGCCTCAGCGACGAGCGCGACGATCCGCACGGAATGTCGGTCCTCGAGGGAGTGATCCTGACCTCGGTTCTGCTCGCCGCGGTCGCGCTGGCGATCTGGTTCTTCATCGCGGCGGGGTCGCCGCTGCCGAATCAATAGCCGCTTCGAGGGGCGCCTCCCGCGGCCTGGTTGACTCGCCAGTCAATCGATCGGCTATGGTCAGATGCGACAGGCGCGCGGTAGCCGCGACGGGCCGGTGGGAGGTCACGGGCCGAGGGCCGAAACCAACGAACGGAGGCTGATCCGGATGGGTGGCAACGGGAAGTTCCAGGGGCGCGAGGTGGTCATCGTCGATGCGGTTCGGACTCCGATCGGACGCGGGCACCAGGAGAAGGGCTATTACAAGGACGTCCACCCGTCCAACCTGCTGGCGAAGACCTACTCGGAGCTGATCGCGCGGACCGGGATCGACGCTTCCGAGGTCGGCGACGTGATCGCCGGATGCGTCCAGCAGTTCGGGGAGCAGGGCCTCAACATCGGCCGAAACGCGTGGCTCGAGGCCGGCCTGCCGATCGAGACGCCGGCCACGACGGTCGATCGCCAGTGCGGCTCCGCCCAGCAGGCCGTCAACTTCGGCGCCGCCCTGATCGCGTCCGGCGTCCACGACGTCGCGATCGGCTCCGGGGTCGAGCACATGGGCCACATCTCCTTCGCCGACAGCATGGAGGTGATGAAGGAGCACGGCGCCGCCTTCAGCCCCGAGCTCCTCGAGCACTACAACCTGGTCCCGCAGGGGATCTCGGCCGAGATGATCGCTGACCAGTGGGAGATCCCACGCTCCGAGCTCGACGAGATCGGCCTTCGCTCCCATCAGCGTGCCGCCAAGGCGACGGAGGAGGGCCGCTTCGAGCGCGAGATCATCCCGTTCGCGGTCAACGGTGACGCCTACGTGACCGACCAGGGCATTCGCCCCGACACGAGCCTCGAGAAGCTCTCCGAGCTGAAGCCGGCGTTCAAGGAGGACGGCAAGATCACGGCGGGCAACTCGTCGCAGATCTCCGACGGCGCGGCCGCGGTGCTGATGATGACCCGCGAGAAGGCCGACGCGCTCGGGCTCGAGCCCAGGGCGAGGATCGTCGACGAGACGACGGTCGGCGTCGACCCGGTGATCATGCTGACCGGGCCGATCCCCGCGACGCAGAGGATCCTGAAGCGAAACGGGATGCAGATCGGCGACATCGACCTGATCGAGATCAACGAGGCGTTCGCCTCGGTCGTCGCCGCCTGGCGTCGCGAGCTCGAGCCCGACATGGACCGGGTGAACGTAAACGGCGGCGCGATCGCGCTGGGCCACCCGCTCGGATCGACCGGCGCCCGCCTGATCACCACCCTCCTCCACGAGCTCGAGCGCTCTGACAAGGAGATGGGCCTCGTAACGATGTGCTGCGGCGGCGGCCTGGGTACCGGGACCCTCATTCAACGCGTTTGACGGGAATAACTCCGCCGGGAGCCTCGCCTTCGGCTACGTTCCCGGCGGGTTAGGGCGCGTTACGCGGCGGCAGGACGTAGGCGGGTGAACCGCGACTTCGTCGCTAGTGCCAACCGGGCAACCTTGAGCCTCCTATGCATCCTCTTACCCCGGCTGATGAACACCTCCGCTCCGTCGATCACGTCCTGCGGCGGTTGATCGACGAGGGTGGGCCGATCGATCCGGAGACCGATCGGCGGGGCAGCAGGCCGGATCCCTACCAGGCGCTGGCGCGGGCGATCGTCGGCCAGCAGCTCTCGACCAAGGCGGCGGCATCGATCTGGGCGAGGGTCACGGAGCTGTTCGACAGCCAGACGCCGACCCCCGAAGAGCTGGTCGAGGTCGAGCCGCAGAGGCTTCGCGAGGCGGGTCTGTCGTGGTCGAAGGTGGGGTTCCTGAAGGACCTGGCCGAGCGAGTCGAGGACGGAAGGGTCGACCTCGCCGGCCTGCGGAGCCTCTCCGACGAGGACGTGATCTCGGAGCTGACCGAGATCAAGGGGATCGGGCGATGGACCGTCGAGATGTTCCTGATGTTCCACCTGGCTCGCCCCGATGTCGTCTCGACCGGCGACCTCGGCATCCGCCGCGCGGTGCAGATCGCATACGGCCTGGACGATCTCCCGGGCCCCGCGGACCTGAATCGGATCGCCGAGCCGTGGCGTCCTCAGCGAACCCTGGCCTGCCTCTACCTATGGCGCTCGCTCGAGAACACTCCCGCCTGAGCGCCAGCCTGTAGGGTCCCGCGACCGTGAAGTCGGCTTACAGGAAGCTCGTGTGAGGAAGAGATTGGCGATCGCCGGACCGCTCGCGCTGGTTGCCGGGAAACAACTGCCCCGGGCGGACTGATGGGCGCCCTCGAGCGCGTGTCGATAGCAGCGATCGCCGATACGGCGGATGAGCTCGCCTCGCAGGCCCGGGAAGCCGAGGCGGCCGGAATCGACTGCGTGTGGACGCCCGAGCTGTTTCGAAGCTCCGTGACCCAGGCGACCTGGCTCGCTGCACAGACCGAGCGGATCGGGGTGGGGACCGGGATCGCCTGGGCGTTCACCCGCAGCCCCTTCATCCTCGCGATCACCGCGCTGGACCTCGATGAGATGTCGCAGGGTCGCTTCCGCCTCGGGCTCGGCGCGGGCGTCAAGCGCCTCAACGAGACCTGGCACGGGGTCGACTACGGCCGCCCGGCGCCTCACCTTCGCGAGACGATAGAGGCCGTGCGCCTGATCATGCAAAAGGCGGGCGCCGGGGAGCCGATCTCCTACGAGGGCGAGTACCACGAGATCGACATCAAGGGCTGGGTGCGCCCGCACACGCCGGCGCGCGAATCGGTGCCGATCTACGCGGCCGCGGTGCGCGAGGGGATGGCGCGCATGGCGGGAGACGTCGCCGACGGGCTGATCGGCCACCCGATCTGCTCGCTGCGCTGGCTCGACGAGGTCCTGGTGGCCAACTTCGAACAGGGCCTGGGTCGCTCGGGACGAGATCGCGCCGGCTTCGACTTCATCCCCACCGTGAGCTGTGCGATCTCCGACGACGAGGAGGCCGCCTATGAGGCGGCGAGGAGGACGATCTGCTTCTACGCGACGGTGCGAACCTATGCGCCGATCTGGGAGATGCACGGGTTCGGCGAGGAGGCGACGGCGGTCGGCGACGCGTTCCGGGCCGGCGACTTCGCGGCGATGCCGGCCGCGGTCTCGGACGAGATGGTCGACACCTACTGTGCGGCGGGCCCGCTGGACAAGGTCCGCGCCCGGGTGGCCGAAGTCGCCGAGCGGGGCGACGGTGTCTTTCTCACCCCCCCGAGCTACTTCATCGAGCCTGGTTCGATGGCCGCCTACCAGCGGCGGATCATCGAGGGGTTCGCACCGACCGCGTCGGCCTGATCCCCGAACCGTCCGGCTCGGCTAGGGGAGCCTCCCGCCCACGAACTGCACCATGCCGGCGATCCGCTGGCGAACGTTCTCGAACCCCCGCTCCTGAAGCGCGACGACGACCTCGTCGGACTCGAACAGCCGCATCCCGCTCGCCCGCTCGATCACGGGCTTCAGCGGGGGCAGGCTGAGCTGTCGCCGGATCGAGGTCATCAGGGCGATCCGCCCGCCGGGCGCCAGCGTGCGCCGCATCTGGTCGAGGGCCGAGAACGGATCCGCGAACAGATGAAGCGCGGCGAAGCAGCACACCCCGTCGAAGCACCGGTCGCGAAACGGAAGCTCCGCCGCGTCCCCCCTGACCAGCGCGAGGTTGGGAGGGCGGCGTCCGCCGAGCTCCTCGACCCCTCGGTTGAGCATCGTGGTCGATGCGTCGATTCCCACCACGAGGCCCTCCTCGCCGACCGTCCGGGCGAACTCGCGCGTGAAGTTCCCCGGCCCACAGGCGACGTCCAGAACGAGGTCGCCCGGCCCGAGGCCGAGGAGAAGACGGGCGATCCGGACCTCCTCCGTCATCCCGGGCCCGGTGAACCCCTTCGCCGCCCGCGCCAGGGCGGGGCGCCAGTACCGTTCGTAGATAGCCGGAACAAGGCGGGTCCTCATCAGGTCCTGGACCGTCCCGGTCGACTCGAGGTCGTCGCCCAGGAGGTCCAGATAACCGGCCGCGTCCGCACCCGGTTCGCTCGCGCGCCGCGCCGCGTCATCTAGCAGCAGCCCTCGGGCGCGGGCGATCCCGTCCATGGCCCGATCGGCGCCGGTGGTGGAGTCGTCCCTCATCAGCGGGCCGGCGGTGGCCCCGGCCCGGGTCCCCGCGGGTCTCCCGAGTGGCGCGCGAGCTCCGTCAGGCGCGCGATCTGCTTCTCGCCTTCGATTCGCACCGGGTCGTCGACCGCCAGCCCGTCGATCAGCCGCTGGATCCGATTTCGGATCTGAAGCGCGAAGTGGGGCGTCGAGGGCCCGGCGAGCGCCCGGATGTCCTCGATCGTCACCTCGTGCCCGCTCGCGAGGCGGTCGGGTCGCTCGGCTTCGCTCACGGCTTCTCGCTCGGTGGCACGTTCATGGCTTGGGTGGACTGGCCGGCGGTTCTGAGCCCTGCCCCGGCGGGGTGACCGGGCTTCCGCCGGTGCCGGACTGTACCTGCGCCACCTCGGCGAGATCGTCGACCTCGGCCTGGAAGTCGACCGATAGCGCATCCTGATCGCCGATCAGCCAGAGGTGGTTGTAGACCGCCCGGGTCGGATCGCTCACGTAGCCGGGCTTGACGTCGAGCAGGTAGTTGCGAAGCCTCGAGGGCGGCTCGGAGGCATCGTCGGTGAGGAGCAGAGGCCCCCAGTCGCCGCTCGCCGACAATGCGGCGGCAGCGGCAGCGTCCATCGGCCGATCATCGTTGGCGATCACGAATCCGTGACCGGGGTCGTTGACGTTCCAGCCGAATGTGCCGTCGACGTATCGGGCGAAATCGATCGCGTTCGCGACCGGGTCCTCGGCGCCGACCCGCTTCACGTCCGGCGCCACGTCGTGGAGCTGGGCGAGCGCCTTGCCGGAGATCGCCGACGGGGGGCCGAGCGCGTATACCGGGACCCCGCGGTCGTTTCGAAGCGCGGTGATCGTCGGCTTGGGGACCGAGTCGGCATGGACGAAGAGGATGGGATCGCCGGACCGCGCGGCCCAGGCGGCGGCCGGCATCGCCAGCTGCGGCCGCTCGAGGCCGACCAGCAGGACGTGGGCCGGCGGCTCGCCGCTCAGAGTCTGGTGGAGCTTGTCGATTGCCGCGGCGAGCTGCGCGGGGTCGCTGCCGCTGACGCGCTCGATGCGCAGGCCGGGTGGGGCAGCGGCGGGCCCGATCGCCAGGGCCTGGTTTCCATCCGTGATCGCCGACCCGCTCGGTCCCAGCGCACCCAGCGCGGTCGCGGTCAGCCCCGGGATCGAGCTGGCGTCGGTGAGCAGAATCGGCGCTCCGACCGGGGTCGCGACCAGGCTCGCGGCCGCGATCCCCGACGCCCAGTCCTCCGAGTCGACGAGGGTGACCGCGTCGGGGCCGTTGACGTTCCCGGTCGACGGGAATACGGCGAGCGCGACCCCGGCGGCGTCGGCGATCGGATCCACGCCGGCCACGCGCGTGGTGTTCTTGGTCGCGAACCCGGGAAAGCCGAGGTCGTCGGCCGCCGCGGGGTGGTTGCCGTGGACGGCCGCCTCGGGCGCGGGCGCCGGCCGCGACTGCCGGTCGTCGTCGCTCCTCGACTTGGCGAGCAGGTATCCGCCGACGCCGGCCGCGCCGAGCGCGAGCAGCCCCGCGATCAGCGCGACGAGGCGCCGTCTGGAATCCAGCCACACGCGGTGAACATACCGGCGCCGTCCCGCGTCACGGCGCCGAGCGCCCCTCGCGCCGGTACACTTGTGACTGGTTGACTGACCAGTCAATCGGGCGGGAAGGGCGCGCCTGACTCGTCCGCCCACAGCCAGACATCACGGAGGGCCATCAGATGGATTTCGCACTCAGCGACGAGCAGCGGGAGTTCAAGGGCCTTTGCCACCGTTTCGCCGTCGAGGTGATCCGACCGGTCGCCCCCAAGCACGATGCTGAGGAGTCGACCCCCTGGGAGGTCCTCAAGGCCGCCAGGGAGTGGGGCATGAGCGGAGTCGAGCACCTCCAGCGCCTCGGCAGCGATCCCGACGGCCAGTTCTCGGTCATCTCCGCCGAGGAGCTCCACTGGGGCTGCGCGGGGATCGCTCTGGCGGTTGCGGGCTCGGGACTGGCAGCCGCCGGCCTTGCGTCCTCCGGAACCCCCGAGCAGATCGCCAGGTGGGTGCCCGAGTGCTTCGGCCACGGTGATGAGATCAAGCTCGGCGCCTACGCGGTCACCGAGCCCCAGGCCGGCTCCGACGTCAAGAGCCTGCGGACGACCGCGAAGCTCGACGGGGACGAGTGGGTCCTGAACGGCACCAAGGTGTTCATCACCAACGGCGGCATCGCCGACGTCCACGTGGTCGTCGCGACCGTCGACCCCGAGCTCGGACACCGAGGGCAGGCCTCGTTTGTGATCGAGAAGGGCACGCCGGGCCTGATGCAGGGAAAGAAGGAGTCCAAGCTGGGCATCCGCGCCTCGCACACCGCAGAGGTGATCATGGAGCAGTGCCGCATCCCCGCCGAGAACCTGCTCGGTGGGATGGACAAGCTGGAGCGAAAGCTCGAGCGGGCTCGCTCCGGCGAGTCAAGCGGCCGCGCCTCGGGGGCCCTCGCGACCTTCGAGCTCACCCGGCCGGTGGTCGGCGCCTCGGCGCTCGGCATCGCGCAGGCCGCCTATGAATGGACGCTCGCCTATCTCGACGCAGACGTCGCTGCGGACCCGTTCGCCGAGTACCTGGACGAGAGCTCGACCGCGGGACGCCCCCCGCTACAGCGCCAGGGAGTCCAGCAGCGACTGGCCGATGTGGCGACCGAGATCGAGGCCGCAAGGCTCCTGGTCCAGCGCGCCTCGTGGATGGGCCGAAACGGCATCCCGATGACCGGCGGGCAGGGCTCGATGTCGAAGCTGAAGGGCGGGGACGTCGCGATGTGGGCGACGCGAACCTGCATGGACCTGGTCGGACCCTACGCTCAGACCACGGAATGCCCGCTCGAGAAGTGGTTTCGCGACGCGAAGATCTACCAGCTGTTCGAGGGCACGGCGGAGATCCAGCGCCTCGTCGTCTCGCGCATGCAGGCCGCCGAGTACCGAGAGCGGCTCGCGGAGGGCGCGAAGGTGGCCGCCGACGCGATCTCGGCGTCGGCCGCGCCGAGCGCTGCGAACGGCAACGGCGCCGGAGCCGCGGCGCCGGCGACCGAGGCGAAAGACGGCGCCACGAGCTCCGAGCGACCCGCTCCCAGCCCGGCCTGAGCTCCCCCGGGCGACGCGGCTCGACAATCAGTCTGCACCGCTAAAGCTCCGCGAGATCCCTGCCGATAGGTCCGCACGAGCACCTTGTGCTCGGAAGCAGGTCGAGTCGCTGGAGACCGGGACAGGACGTTGTCTGCGTTGTCTGCGCTGCGAAAGCTCACGCCTACGAATCATCCGTATCTCTTCGGAGGCGGCATCTCAGGGGCACTGATCGCCGGCACCCTCGTCTGCTTCACCTCGATGACCTCCCTGGTGTCACAGACCCCGCTCCCCGGGGGAGCCTCGACGACCCTGCCCTCGCGGCCCGGGATCCTGACCCTCAAGAACGGTGGCGCGGGGACGGTGACGACGCCCGGCGGCTCCTCCGCCACCCAAGGCACCGGTCTCGCGGGCTCAGCGCCCGCGCCCCCTTCGGGCTCCACGGCGGCCACCGTCGTCGTTGCCGGCCCGAGCGGCGTGTTCGCGGCGCCGGCCGGCCGGCCTACTGGCCAGCCGAACAACCCCCGATCGCCGCGCCCCGATCGGCCCGGTCAGGGTCCCCCCCGAAATGATCGCCCGGGCGGCCGGCTCGGCTCGCTGACTCCGGGTGCCCTGGTCGCCGGGTTGGACACCGGGACCTCGGCTCCCTCCTTCCTCACTCCCGCTGCGACAGCCGCCGCCCAGCCCGACCCGCCCGACCATCCGGCCGACGGGACCCCGGCGCCGCCTCCCACCGACCCGCCTCCCGCCACCGGCCCGCCTCCCGTCGCCGCACAACCCGACCCGACCGAGGACCCGGCCGCGGCCGACCCGACCCCGCCTCCCATCGCCCCCCCGCCGGCCACTGACCCACCCCCGGTCGCCGAGCAGCCCGATCCGGGCGTCCCCGAGGCCACGGCGCCCGACCCGACCGAGGACCCGGCCGCGGCCGACCCGACCCCGCCTCCAACCGATCCGCCGCCTCCCACCGACCCGCCACCGGTCGCCGAGCAGCCCGATCCGGCGGTCGTCCCGGTCGTCCCGCCTGACAAGCCCATCCCCCCGGACCCCGCGAACCCGCCAGCCGAGCAGCCGAGCCCCCCGGACGGTCAGTAGGCGTGGCGGGGTCCAAGCGCATGCGGCGTCCTCGCCTCCTGATCCTGGGCGTCATGCTGGCGGCGGGCGGGGCCCTGATCGGCTACCTGGCGGCCGCGGGGGCCACCGGCTCGGGGGCGGCTCGCCCGGTGCCCGGTGCCCACCCCGTGATCGTCCCGTCGCGCCCGGCCACGAGTAGCGAGGCCGCCGCAGCGGGCTTGACGAAGCTCGGCGGAAAGATTTCGCTTCGCCAGACGGTCAAGACACGGATCTCGCGAAACCCGATCATGACCCACAAGAACCAGGGGTCGTTCACGGGCCTTACCTGCCCGCGTGGCTACACGGCGATGTCGGGAGGCGCGGTCACGGGGTTCATCAACCTGTTGATCTCTCACTCCGCCCCGATCAAGCCCACCGGGCGCCAGCGCTATACGCCGCGAACCTGGTGGGTCGCGGTCACCAACGTGCCCACCGACGCGGGGGCGGCCGACCCCCTCCCCTGGCACCCGGTGGTCAACTGCGTCAACCGGGTGCGGGTCGGGAAGTAGCGGCAGGGCGGCGCCCGGGAACGCCGCGCGGAGCGCTTAAGCTCGGGCCGATGGCCCACGCTCACGCCCACGAGCACGCCGCCCCACTTCGCCCCGCGCACGGAGGGGCGGATCCCCTCGCCGAGCGGCGGGAGGGAAACCGCAGGCGGATGCTGATCGCGCTGGTGATCAACGTCGCGATGCTCGTGGCCACCGCGATCGGCGGCGTGGTCACCGGCTCGCTCGCCCTGCTCGCCGACGCCGGGCACGTGCTCTCCGACATCGGAGCGATCGCGCTGGCGCTGCTCGCGGCGCTGCTCACGGCGCGGTCAGGGGGCCCGAGGAGGACGTTCGGTTATCAGCGAACGGAGGTGTTCGCCGCCCTGGTCAACGGGCTGACCCTGGTCGCGGTCGCGGTCGTGATCGTCGTCGCCGCGATCAATCGGCTCGGCGACCCGCCCGCGGTCGAGGGCGCGGGCGTGGTGGCGCTCGGTGCGCTCGGGCTGCTCGGAAACATCGCCGCCACGGTGGTCCTGGCGCGCGGTCGCCGGGACGATCTCAACCTCGAGGCGGTGCTCCGCCACTCGGCCGCCGACGCGCTTGGGTCGATCGGGGTCGTCGTGGCCGGCGCCGTCATCCTGGCAACCGGCTGGCGGCCGATCGACCCGCTCATCAGCATCGCGATCGCCCTGCTGATCCTCGCCTCGTCGGTGCGGTTGGTGCGCGAGCCCCTCGACGTGCTGATGGAGGCCGCACCGACCGGGGTGGACGTCGACGCGATCGCGCGCTCGGTCGGCGAGGTCCCCGGGGTCCGCGAGGTTCACGAGCTTCACGTCTGGTCTGTGACGGCTGGCTTCGAGGCCCTCGCAGCCCATGTGGTGGTGGCGCGCGGGGCCGACCGAGACCGGGCCAGGCGCGAGGTCGAATTCGTGCTCGGCGAGCGCTACGGGATCCAGCACACGACCCTCCAGATGGAGGAGCAGGCCGACGATGACGCCCTCCTTCAGGTCGAGACCAAGCCGCCCGGAAAGGCCTGATCTCCGTGAATGGATCCTTGCAGCGGGCATAACTACTGTTAAGAACTGCTCGCAATAGCCGCTTGGCTGGTACCCTGCGGCGCACGTTTGCCGAGTCCATTCGTCGATCGACGAGTGGAGCGGGGGAACCAATTCCCCGGGGCGAGAGGTCCAACGGCCCTGACGGGCCACCGGACCAAGCGCGATTTGCTCCGCGCGAGCCCGACAGCTAACCCCGTAGGCAACAGAGCGAATATGTGCAACGCCCACAGCCGATCCGTCGTCCGCCATCGCCCGGTGCTCCTCGCGCTGGCCGCGATCGCCACGATGCTCGCGGTGCTGTTCGTAGCCGGCGGCGCCCCGGCGGCCGATCTTCAGTCGAAGCTCGACCAAAAGCAGTCCCAGCTCTCCCACGCGAAGTCGCGCGCCGGGGTGCTTTCGACCACGATCCAGCACTACGGTGACCGACTCGACACGCTTCGCAGCCAGGTCGCGGGACTGCGAAACCGCGAGGCCACCGTCCAGGACCAGCTCGCCGAGACCAAGGCCCAGCTGAAGGCCGACAAGGCGCGCCTGAAGCTCCTGCGCGCCCGCCTGGCGCGATCGCTCAGGGTGCTCCGCCAGCGCCTCGTCTCGATGTATGAGTCGAGCCAGCCGGACGCCGTCTCGATCATCCTCAACTCCAAGGGCTTCGACGACATGCTGAATCGCTACGAGTACCTGCGACGGGTGCAGTCGCAGGACACCTCGATCGCGGGACGGGTCCGGGGCCTTCGAAACCAGGCCGAGGACACGGTGGACAGGGTCCGCTCCGCACGTGACCAGGTCGCCGCCAAGCAGGCCGAGCTCCAACGCACCGAGGCGCTGCTCCAGGCGCGCCAGGGCGACCTGGCGGCCGCGAGGCAGAAGGACCAGCAGGTCCTGGGCCAGGTCCAGAACACCCAGCAGAAGCTCGAGGGCGACGTGAGCAGCCTCCAGGGCCAGATCCAGGCCCAGCTCCAGGCGGCGCAGGCCGCCCAGGCCCAGGCCAGCGCGACGCCGACCGGCCCGGTTCAAGGTCAGGTGACCACCGGCCCCCCCGACTCCTCCTCTGGCTTCATCTGGCCCGTCAACGGCCCGATCACGTCGCCGTTCTGCGAGTCGCGCCCCTGGGAGGCGTGCCACCCCGGCATCGACATCGGCGTCCCGTCGGGCACCCCGATCCACGCGGTCGCCGACGGCACCGTCTCGATCGCCGGCCCGGAGGGCGGTTACGGCAACTACACCTGTATCGACCACGGCGGCGGCCTCTCGAGCTGCTACGCACACCAGGAGTCGATCGCGGTCTCGGTCGGCGAGCACGTCAGCCAGGGCCAGGTGATCGGGATTAGCGACTGCACCGGGCTGTGCTTCGGCCCGCACCTCCACTTCGAGGTCCGGGTCAACGGCTCGGTCGTCGACCCGATGGGCTACTTGCCCTAGGCCCGCCGGCGAGCCGCGGGCCGGAAGCGTTCGCTAAGCCGCCCCGGCTGCGGCGCGCGCTCGCGGTCAGCGGAGCTTCTTCTCGAGCCAGCGAAGCGCGACGCCGTGGAGCTCGGGGTCGTGCTGCGCGGAGCGGTGGTGGCCGCCCGGGAGGAGGACCAGCTTGCGGGGCTCAGCGGCGTGCGAGAAGAGCTCCTCGGACCAATCGGAGGCGATCTGGTCGTCACCCCGGGCGTGGATCAACAGGAGCGGCTTCGGCCCCATCAGCTGGACCGCGTCGCGCAGGTCGTGCTCGGCGAGCCACGCCTGGAGCGGCTCTCGGGCTTCGGGGCCGAGCCGGACGTCGAGGCGGCCACTTCGAAGGCCCCGTCGCAGATGATCGGATCCCGCCGGGCAGATCGCGACCGCCCCGGCGATCGCGCTCGAGGTGGCCGCGGCCTGGATTGCCATGAAGGCCCCCATGCTCGACCCTCTCACGCACACCCTGGACTCCTCGACGCCGTCGACGCGGGCGAGGAAGCGGGCCATCCGAGCGACGTCGGTCATTGCCGCGGGGCTCATCCGGTCCTCCGATGCGCCGTGGCCCCGCTGGTCGAATGCGAGCGCCGCCCAGCCACTTGCCGCGCAGGCGCGAGCGAAGTCGCCGTGGTTCTCCTTGCGAGACCCCGCTCCGTGGACGATCACCATGCCGGGCCACGGAGGCTCGGACTCCGGAAGCCAGGACAGGTAGGGCCGGCCGGCGTGAACGCCGGACTCGCTCGGCGGGCTGATCGTCCTGGCCATCGGCCCACCGTAGCGGCCGCGCTCGGGCAGAGCCCCGTCCCGGAGGCCCGTCGCGGGGCAGGTTCGCGCCCGAATTCGCCGAACAGCCGGCGAACCCGGAGGAGCGCCGGAATAATGGGCTCGTGAGCGCGACTGGCCAGAGGTCGATAGTCGAGGGCTCGCCCGCCTACCCGGCGGGCAGCCGCGTGAACGAGCGGGGGCACCTGGAGATCGGCGGCTGCGACGTCGTCGATCTGGTCGCCGAGTTCGGCTCGCCTCTCTACCTCTACGCGGAGGACGAGATCAGGTCGAGGGCCGAGGCCTATCTGGACGCGTTTCGGGCTCATACGGCCGACTTCGGGGTCCTCTACGCGAGCAAGGCCGCGCCGATCAGGGCGATCGAGCGGCTGCTCGCCGAGCTGGGCCTTTCGATCGACGTCGCCTCGGGCGGCGAGCTCCACATGGCGCTTCGGGCCGGGTTCCATCCGGACCGCATCTACATGCACGGCAACAACAAGACCGAGGCCGAGCTCCGCTATGCGATCGAGGCCGGGATCGGCCACGTCATCGTCGACTCGTTCGCCGAGATCGAGCGCCTCGATTCGCTCCTCGACCGCCCCCAGGACGTATTGCTCCGGGTGACCCCGGGCGTCCTTCCGTCCACCCATTCCTACGTCCAGACCGGCGGCCTCGACTCGAAGTTCGGCTTCGGCCTCGAGGACGGCCTCGCGGCGCGCGGGGTGACCGAGGTGCTGGGATCGCGCCACCTCCGCCTGGTCGGACTCCATGCTCACATCGGCTCTCAGATCCTCGAGCTCGAACCGTTCGCCGCCGCGATCGAGGCCCTCGCCGGGCTGGTGGGCCCTGGCTGGGAGTGCCGGGTCCTGAACGTCGGCGGCGGGCTCGGGATCGCATACCGCTCCAGCGACACGGCACCGTCGATCGAGTCCTACGTCGAGGTCAAGGCTCGGGGAGTCGAGCGCGCCTTCGACCCGGTGCCAAGGATCCTGATCGAGCCCGGACGCTCTCTGGTGGGTAACGCGGGACTGACCGCGTACGAGATCGGGACGGTCAAGGAGATCCCCGGAGTGCGGACGTACGTGTCGGTGAACGGGGGGATGTCCGACAACCTTCGCCCCATGCTCTACGGGTCGCGCTACGAGGCGATCATCGCCAACCGCGCCGCGGACGTCCCCGACGCCAAGGTGACCGTCGCCGGGATGCATTGCGAGTCCGGAGACGTGCTGATCACGGACGCGCTGCTCGCCGCGCCACGCCCCGGCGATCTGCTCGTCACCCCCGCGACTGGCGCCTACGGCTACGCGATGGCGAGCAACTACAACGGCGTGCCCAGGCCGGCCGTGATCTTCTGCAGCGACGGCGACGCCCGCCTCGTGGTCCGTCGCGAGACCTGGGATGACCTCCTCGCCCGCGATGCCGGCTGACGTCGCTCCGATAGGCCTGCTCGGGACCGGCACGGTCGGCTCGGCCTTTCGCGATCTGGTGGTCGAGCGTGCCGCCGCGATCGACTCCACCGCGGGCCGCCGTCCCCAGATCGCCGGCGTCCTTCGGCGAAGCGAGGGGGACTTCGAGCAGATCCTCGAGGGCTCGGAGATCATCGTCGAGCTGATCGGTGGGACCGAGCCGGCGCGCGACTACGTGCTGCGGGCGCTTCGCGCCGGCCGCCACGTGGTGACGGCGAACAAGCAGCTGATCGCCCAGCACGGCGACGAGCTCTTCGATGCCGCGCGCCAGGCGGGGGTCCAGCTTCGCTTCGAGGCCGCGGTGGCCGGGGTCGTACCGGTCATCCGGGTGATCCAGGAGAGCCTCGCCGCGACCGAGATATCCAAGGTCTTCGGAATCGTCAACGGGACCACCAACTTCATCCTCTCTGAGATGACGAGCACCGGCGCGACCTACGCGGATGCCCTCGAGCGCGCCCAGGAGCTCGGCTACGCCGAAGCCGATCCGACCGACGACGTCGAGGGCGCGGACGCCGCCGCCAAGATGGCGATCCTCGCCCGGCTCGCCTTCGGCACACCGGTGGCCCTCGACGACGTCTCCTGTCAGGGCATCACCGAGATCCAGCCCGACGACATCGCCTACGCCAAGGAGCTCGGCCTGTCGCTGAAGCTGCTCGGGATCGCCGAGCGGCGCGATGGCGGGCTGAGCGTCCGCGTCTTCCCGTGCTTCCTCTACCCGCACCACCCCCTGGCCCCGGTCGAGGGCCCGTTTAACGCGGTGATGGTCCAGGCGCCCGCGATCACCGAGATCACGATGTCGGGCCCCGGCGCCGGCGGGGTCGAGACGGCCTCCGCGGTGCTCGGCGACGTGTTCTCGATCCTGACGGGCGGAGCCCCGGTCCACGTGACCGGCGAGTCGCTCGAGATCGTCCGCGACATCAGCTCGTCGTTCTATCTCCACCTCGAGGTAGCCGACCGCCCCGGCGTCCTCGCCCAGATCGCCGACCTCTTGGGCCGAAACGAGGTTTCGGTGCGAAGCGTGGTCCAGCGCGGCATGGGAGACGACGCCCGCCTGGTGATGGTCATGCACGAGGTCCTCGAGACGCGCTTCTTCGAGGCGCTCGAGCAGATCGCCACCCTCGAGTTCCTGCGCGCCCAGCCGCGCGCGATCCGGGTGATCGAAGAGGAATTCTCGTGATGAATAGCAACTCCACCGGAAGCCTCGCCTTCGGCTACGTTTCCGGCGGGTTCGGGTGCGTTACCGACCGGCAGGTCGTGAATAACTCCGCCGGGAGCCTCGCCTTCGGCTACGTTCCCGGCGGGTTCGGGTGCGTTACCGACCGGCAGATCGTACTCGCGTGATCCGGGACTTCGTCCTTACCGCCAACGAGGTATTTGGCTTGCCGCCGGGACTGATCGAGCGATACAGGGATCGGCTGCCGATCGAGCCGGGTGATCCGGTTGTCAGCCTGAACGAGGGCTCGACGCCGCTGGTCGAGGCCCCCGCGCTCTCCGAGCTGGTCGAGGCTCGCGTCCTGCTGAAGCTCGAGGGCGCCAACCCGACCGGGAGCTTCAAGGATCGAGGGATGACGGTCGCCGTCTCCCGCGCCAAGGGGGCGGGAGTGAAGGCGATCATCTGCGCCTCGACCGGGAACACGGCCGCGAGCTGTGCGGCATACGCGGCCCGTGCCGGCCTGCGCGGCGCCGTGATCGTCCCCGAGGGGAGGATCGCGATCGGAAAGCTCGCCCAGGCCCTGATCCACGGGGCGCGCGTGATCGCCCTTCGCGGCAACTTCGACCAGGCACTCGAGATCGTCCGCGAGCTGGCAAGGCGCCACCCCGTCGAGCTCGTCAACTCCGTCAATCCGTACCGGATCGAGGGCCAGAAGACCGGCGCGTTCGAGGTCTGCGACGAGCTCTCGGCCCCCCCGATGCGGTGGCGCTGCCGGTCGGCAACGCCGGCAACATCACGGCTTGGTGGCGCGGGTTTCGCGAGTACGATGCGGCGCCGGTGCTGTACGGCTTTCAGGCGGAGGGCGCGGCTCCGCTGGTCTCGGGCAGCCCGGTGGCCGAGCCCGAGACGATCGCCTCGGCGATCCGGATTGGAAACCCGGCCCGCTGGGAGGAGGCGATGGCAGCGGTGACCGGATCGCGGGGCAGGATCGCCGCGGTCTCCGACCAGCAGATCCTCGACGCTTATCACCTGCTCGCCTCGCGCGAGGGGGTCTTCTGCGAGCCGGCGTCGGCGGCTTCGGTGGCCGGGATACTCGCCCACGGGCTGCCGGCTCCCGAAGGCGGGGAGCGCCCGGCGTCGGTGGTCTGCGTGCTGACTGGCCACGGCCTCAAGGACCCCGACACCGCGCTCGGAAAGGCGCCCTCGGTGATCGGCTGCGAGGCCGAGATGAGCGCCGTGGAAGCGGCCGTCTTCAGCGACGACTGACCAGCCGCCGCGCCCGCCACAGGTCGCTCGGCCAGCGGGCCAGGCGAGCGTGGTTCGTTCAAGCTCGGGGGCGCCCTTCCCGATTAGGAGGAGGCCATGAGCGCCCAGCTGCTTGCCGATGCCTTGCTCGCCGTGTTCGTCGCGATCGCGCTCGCGGTCGGCGTCCGATCTGTGATCCGCCTCGTGCGGAGCGCCCGCGAGAGCGAGGGCCGGCTCGAGCGGCTCGAGCGGCTCGCATCGACCGACGACCTCACCGGGTTGCCGAACCGTCGCCACTGGGACGAGCATCTCCCCCGCGAGCTCGGCCGCTCGCTGCGACGGGACGAGCCGATCTGCGTCGCGATGCTTGACCTCGACCACTTCAAGGCCTACAACGACGCCCACGGCCACCAGGCGGGCGACCGTCTGCTCAAGGAGGTGACGGCGGCCTGGCGAACGGTCCTGCGCCCCTATGACGTTCTGGCCCGCTACGGGGGGGAGGAGTTCAGCCTTGTGCTCACCGACGCCAGGATCGAGGACGCGACTTGGATCACGGAGCGCCTGCGGGTCTCGACCCCGGGCGGCATCTCGTGCTCGGTGGGGATCGCGGAGTGGAATCGCGACGAGGCGCCGGCGACGCTGGTCGAGCGCGCCGATCAAGCGCTCTATGAGGCCAAGCGCGGAGGCCGGAACAGGACCGTCGCGATGCCTTTGGCTCACTGAGTCGAGGGACCCGTCACGGCTCGCGCGTGACCGGCCGAGCCTACGGCCGGATCATGGCCGTGGCGATGCTCTCGAGGCTGGTCGACCTGATCGTGCCGCCGCGCTGCGCTCTGTGCGCCGCGGATTGCCGCTCGGGCGAGCAGCTCTGCGCGCGTTGCGAGTTCGGGCTCGCCTCGGCCGAGCCGCGGATCTCGGCGATCCCGGGCCTCGACCTCGTCTGGTCGGCGGCGCCCTATGAAGGTGTCGCCCGCCGCTTGGTTGTGGCGATGAAGTTCGGCCCTCGCCCCGCGCTCGCCCGGCGGGCCGCCGCGGCGATCGCCGAGCACGCCCCCGGCGAGCTGCTGGCGGGGGTCGTCGTCCCGGTCCCCGCCGCGCCGTGGCGGCGGCGCCGGCGAGGGTTCGACCCCGCCGAGGCGATCGCGGCGGCGCTCGCCCGCCGAAGCGGATCGGAGCTCCGGCGGTGCCTGCGCCGCTCCCAGGGCAGGCGACAGGTGGGGCGGCCTCGCTCGGAGCGCCTCGCCGACCCACCGCGAGTCCGGGTCGCGCGGTGTCCCCCCGACCGGTCGCTCCTGATCGACGATGTGGTGACCACCGGGGCGACGCTTCGCGCCTGCGCGGAGGCGCTTCGCAGGGCGGGCGCCTCGCGGGTCGACGCGGTCAGCTTCGCGCGCTCGGGGTCGCCGAGCGGGTCGTTGCGGCGCGCCCGGATCGCTTGGCTGGAAGCGCCGACAGGCGTACCATGAGATCCACATCCGACGAAAGGGGCCAGCGTGCGAATCGAGGTCAGGGGACGCAACACGGAGGTCACCGACGAGCTTCGCAGTCACGTCGAGAAGCGCTTCGCCCGTACCGGCAAGCAGGTGTCGGACCTGGCGGTGCTCGAGGTCGAGCTGATCGAGGAGCGGAACCCCTCGATCGCGGACAGCCAGGTCGCCGAGGCGACCCTGCACCTGAAGGGCGTCACCCTGCGCGCCCGCGAGGCATCGCCCGACATGCTGCACTCGATCCACGAGATCGCCGAGGATCTTCGCCGCCAGGTCAAGAAGCACCGCGACAAGCGCCGCAAGCGCAACCAGACGCGCCGCCTGATGGCGCGGCTTCGCCGCCGCCCCGCTTGAATAACTCCGCCGGGAGCCTCGCCTAATAACTCCGCCGGGAGCCTCGCCTACGGCTCCGTTCCCGGCGGGTTCGGGCGCGTTACCGACCGGCAGGTCGTACTCGGGCGGGTGGTTCCCCCGCCGAGTCGCTTACTACGCAGCCCCGAAACCACGGCCATCGCGAACGGCCGACGCTCGGCGGGGCGCGATCCGGGACCGATGATTGGGGAGTTTGGGGGGTCATGGCCCCCGCAAGGCCCCAAAGTCTTTGAACTGGCCCCGATTCGTTCCCTCCCCAGAAGTCGACCGCGGCGCCCCGGATGAAAATCCGCGATGTCGGCGATTCGCGATGGTGTCGGGGAGGGGTCGGGCGCGAGCGTGTTCCGCGGCCCCGCGGGGCCGCCCCGGACCGGATCGGCTCCGCTCTTGTTTCGGCGGATTCGGGCTGCCGGTACCCTGGGGAACCAGTGGCCAAGGGACTGATAGATCGCGCTCTGCGCCTCGGCGAGGGGCGTCAATTCAAGGAGTACGAGCGACGGGTCGCCTCGATCAACCGGTTCGAGGCCGAGATGGAGCTGCTCGAGGACGCCGAGATCCGCGCCGAGGCCGATGCGCTGCGGGAGCGCGCCCGGAACGGGGAGTCGCTCGACGACCTCCTTCCCGAGGCGTTCGCGCTCTGTCGCGAGGCGGCGCGGCGCACCCTCGGCCAGCGCCACTTCGACGTCCAGCTGATCGGCGGCATGGTCCTGCACAGCGGCGCGATCGCCGAGATGAAGACCGGCGAGGGCAAGACGCTGACGGCGACCCTGGCCGTCTTCCTCAACTCGTTGGCCGGCGACCCCGTTCACCTGGTGACCGTCAACGACTACCTGGCCCGTCGTGACGCCGACTGGATGCGCCCCGTCTACGACGCGCTCGGGGTCAGCGTCGGCGCGATCCAGTCGGGGCATGAGCCCGACGTCCGCCAGCAGGAATACGCCTGCGACGTCGTCTACGGGACCAACTCGGAGTTCGGGTTCGACTACCTGCGCGACAACATGGCGAGTGCGCTCGAGTACTGCGTCCAGCGAAAGCACTCCTTCGCGATCGTCGACGAGGTCGACAACATCCTGATCGACGAGGCGCGAACGCCATTGATCATCTCGGGCGCGCCGGAGGCGGCCGCCGACCTCTACTACACGTTCGCCCGGCTCGCCAAGCAGCTGGTCGGGGTGCAGGCCAAGGAGAAGCTCAAGTCGCTGGGCGAGGACCGCGACACCAGCGAGGTCGACTACGACTACGAGTTCGACGAGAAGCACAAGACGGTCGCCCCGACCGAGGGAGGCGTTACCAAGGCTGAGCGGTTCCTCGGCGTCGACAACCTCTACGTCTCCGAGCACGGAACCCTGGTCAACCACCTGATCCAGGCACTCAAGGCCGAGTCCCTGTTCCATCGCGACGACGACTATGCGGTGATCGACGGCGAGGTGAAGATCGTCGACGAGTTCACCGGCCGGATCCTCGAGGGACGGCGCTGGTCGGAGGGCCTCCATCAGGCGATCGAGGCCAAGGAGGGCGTCCCAATCCGCGAGGAGAACCAGACCCTCGCGACGATCACCCTCCAGAACTACTTCCGCCTCTACGACACGCTCGCGGGGATGACGGGCACCGCCCTGACCGAGGCGCAGGAGTTCATGAAGATCTACGAGATGCCCGTGGTCGACATCCCGACCAACGTGCCGATGGTCCGCAAGGACCACAACGACCAGATCTACAAGACCCGCAGCGGCAAGTGGAAGGCGGTCGCCGGCGAGATCAAGAATCGCCACGAGCGAGGCCAGCCGATCCTGGTCGGGACGATCTCGGTCGAGGTATCGGAGATGCTGGCGGATGAGCTGACCCGCGACGGGATCGAGCACGTGGTCCTGAACGCGAAGCCCGAGTACGCGCAGCGCGAGGGCGAGACGATCGCCCAGGCGGGACGGATCGGCGCGGTGACGATCGCGACCAACATGGCCGGCCGCGGAGTCGACATCAAGCTGGGTGGCGACCCTGAGCAGCTCGCCTCCGCCGAGCTCAGAAAGCTCGGCGTCACGCCGGACGATGAGAGCTATGAGCAGGAGCGCACCGAGCTGATGCCGCGCCTCAAGGAGGCATGCCGCGAGGAGGGCGAGCGGGTCCTGGAGCTCGGCGGGCTCTACATCTGCGGCACCGAGCGTCACGAGTCGAGGCGGATCGACAACCAGCTTCGCGGACGCTCCGGGCGCCAGGGCGACCCCGGCGAGTCGCGCTTCTACCTCTCCGCCGAGGACGAGCTGATCCGGCTGTTCGCCGGCGATCGGATCTACAAGATCCTCGACCGCCTGGGTCCCGTCGACGACGAGGGCGAGGAGTACCCGCTCGAGGCGAAGATGCTCAGCCGCACGGTGGAGAACGCCCAGAAGAAGGTCGAGCAGCAGAACTTTCTGATCCGAAAGCGGGTCCTCGAGTACGACGACGTGATGAACGAGCAGCGGCGGGTCGTCTACAAGTACCGCCGCGAGATCCTCGAGGGTCGCGACATGTCGGAGGTCTCGCGCTCGGAGGTCGGCGAGGTGGTCGAGCGGCTGGTCGCCGAGTACACCGAGGGCGAGGTGTTCGAGGACTGGGACCTCGCCGGGCTCTCGACCCAGGCGGCGCAGCTCTGGCCGGTCAGCGCGGATCTCTCCTCCTTCGACGGGCGCGTCTCGGACCGCGAGGAGATCGCGCGGCTTCTGAGCGAGGATGCCCTGGCCGCCTACGAGCGCCGCGAGGAGGAGCTGGGGGAGGAGCTGATGCGCCACCTCGAGCGCCAGATCCTGCTTCAGATCATCGACTACCGATGGCGCGAGCACCTCTACGAGATGGACTACCTGCGCGAGGGCATCCACCTGCGGGGCTTCGCACAGATCGACCCGCTGGTCGCGTACAAGAACGAGGGCTTCACGATGTTCCACGAGCTCATGAACTCGATCTGGGAGGAGTTCGCGCGGGTCATCTACCACGTCGAGGTGAATATCGAGCCCGCCGACCTCGAGCCGGCGCCCGAGGCCCAGCCGTCCGAGCTCTCCTACGCGGGGGGAGGGCCCGAGCAGCCCTCCGCGATGGAGCAGGCCGCCGCGCAGTCCGCCACCGCGACCACGCCGGCGGCTGGGATCATCCCCGCCGCGTCGTCCGGCGTCGGCGCCGGCAACGGCGGCGCGTCGGAGAACCCGGAGACGGTGGTCAAGGCCGACCGCGACAAGATCGGCCGCAACGATCCGTGCTGGTGCGGGTCGGGCAAGAAGTACAAGAAGTGCCACGGGGCCTGACCGGCGCTCGCCGTCCAGCGTCGCCGCGCCACTAAGCTCTGCCTCGATGGCTGAGGCAGCGTCAAAGGAGACCGTGTCCGCGCGGCTCACGCAGGCCCGCGAGGGCCTGACGCGGCTCGCGGACTACCTTTGACCCCGCCAAGCTCGAGGCCGACCTAGACCGGCTCGAGGCCGAGATGCAGCGGCCGGGGTTCTGGGAGGACCACGACGGCGCCGCCCGGACCTCGGCCCAGCACGCCGCCTCCAAGCGACGCCTCCAGACCCTTCGATCCCTCGAGGCGGACCTCGGCGACCTCGAGGAGCTGGTCGAGCTCTCGGCCGAGGACCCGGGGCTGGTCGAAGAGCTCGACTCGCAGCTTCGCTCCGTCGAGCAGCGCCTCGCGACGCTCGAGGAGGCGCGCCTGTTCAGCGGCCGCTACGACGGGGGCGACGGCGTGATCACGGTGCGCTCGGGTGCCGGCGGCACCGACTCCCAGGACTGGGCCGAGATGCTCCTTCGCATGTACCTGCGCTGGGCCGAGCAGCGTGGCTTCGAGGTCGAGCTGAAAGAGGCGTCCCCCGGTGAGGAGGCGGGCCTCAAGTCGGCGACCCTGATCGCGCGGGGTGAGAACGCCTACGGGCTGTTCGCCGCCGAGCGCGGCGTCCACCGCCTCGTTCGCCTCTCGCCCTTCGACGCCGCCCACCGCCGCCACACGAGCTTTGCCGAGGTCGACGTCGGCCCCCTGGTCGACGACCAGGTCGAGGTGGCGCTCGACGAGGAGGACCTTCGGATCGACACCTACCGGGCATCGGGAGCGGGCGGCCAGCACGTCAACAAGACCGACTCGGCGGTGCGGATCACGCACGTGCCCACCGGGATCGTGGTCCAGTGCCAAAACGAGCGCTCCCAGGTCCAGAACAAGGCGACGGCGATGCGCCTGCTTCGGTCCCGGCTGCTCGAGCTCGAGGAGCGAAAGCGGGCCGAGCAGATGGCCGCGGAGCGCGGCGAGCAGAAGGACGTCGCCTGGGGCTCGCAGATCCGAAGCTACGTCCTTCACCCCTCCCAGCGAGTCAAGGACCACCGCACGGGGCACGAGGTGGGTGACGCCCAACGGGTTCTCGACGGCGACCTCGACGGGTTCGTCCGCGAGTACCTGCTGAAGACGGCGTCCGGGCACTAGGCGCGGCCGTGGACGATGCATCGCGCCAGCTCGTCGCCCGCGCCCTGGCCGAGGACGTGGGGACCGGTGACGTCACCTCGCTTGCGATCGTCCCCGCGGACGCTCGCGCCGTCGCCCGGATAGTCCAGAAGGCGCCGGGCGCGATCTTCGGCTTCGAGGTGGCGGGCGAGGCTTTCGGGCAGGCGCGCGCCGGCCCGCTCGAGGGGATCGAGGCCGAGGGCGTGTGGCGCGAATCGGTGCCGGCCGACGTCGCGATCGTGCGCGGACCGGCGCGGGCCCTGCTGGTGGCAGAGCGCACGGCGCTCAACCTGCTCGCCCACCTCTCAGGCGTCGCGACCCTGACCGCCCGGTTCGTCGACGCCGTTCGGGGAACGGGCGCCGCGATCCTCGACACGCGCAAGACGACGCCTGGGCTTCGAGACCTCGAGAAGGCGGCTGTGGCCGCGGGCGGGGGCCGAAACCATCGCATGGGCCTCCATGACGCGGTCTTGATCAAGGAGAACCACGTGGCGCTCGCCGGGGGGATCGCCGAGGCCGTTCGCCTCGCTCACGAGGCCCAGCTCGGCGGCCCGATCGAGGTCGAGTGCCGAACCGCGATCGACGTAAACGAGGCGATCGAGGCCGGCGCCGAGCGGCTCCTGCTCGACAACATGAGCCCGTCGGGGCTGCGGGACGCGGTCGCAGCGCGCGACGCCGCCGAGCCCTCGGGCGCCGACCGCGTGGCGCTCGAGGCCTCCGGCGGGGTGACGCTCGACAACGTCGCCGAGGTGGCCGCGACCGGGGTCGACCTGATCTCGGTCGGGGCGCTCACCCATTCCGCTCCGGCCCTCGATCTGAGCATCCTGCTCGAGCCCGAGTGACGAGCTCCGCCCGGCGGGGATAGAGTCGGCACATGGCGACCAGCGACGATCTTCGCGCCAGGCGCGAGGCGCTCGTGATCGAGCACATGGAGTCCGAGAATCGACACGAGTTCGACACGACGCTCGAGACCTTCGACCACCCGCGCTACGAGTTGATCGGCACCGGCGAGGTCTTCGACGGCCCCGAGGAGGTCGCGCGCTACTTCGAGGAGACCCGCACCGCCTTCCCCGACCAGCGAAACGAGTTGATCGCCCTCCACCACTCAGATGACGCCGTGATCGTCGAGGCGAACCTTTACGGGACCCACGAGGGCCCGCTGCGAGGGCTCCCGCCCACCGGCCGCAAGTTCGAGATGCGCTTTTGCGCCGTATTCGTCTTCGAGCAGGACCGGCTCGTCTGCGAGCGCGTCTACTTCGACCCGAACACCATCCTGCGCCAGCTCGGGGTCGCTCACGACCCCTTCTCGGTCACAGGGCGGGTCGCCACGGTAGTCAACCACCCCGTCACCGTCGGCCGGGCGCTGCTCGGTCGAGTCGCACGCCGCTGAGATCAGGCCAAGGGCGCGGGCGGTGATGGTCGGCTGGCTTGGCCGAGCGTCCGTGACGGCAAAGCTGGGTAAGGACTGTGCACCCCCATGCGGAGGTGATCCGCATTTCGCCCGGGGGCCGGACAAAATGTGGATGAAACCTGGTCGAGCGCGCTGCCCCCCTACCCCGCCTCGCACCGACGCCCGCCTCGCACCGACCCCTACTTCAGAAGCCGCGACAGCCGGCGGTCCTTGAGGACGCGGCCGTCGGTCTGCTCGCTCGGGCAGTAGCAAGTGATGTGCTCGGAGTAGTGGACCGCCGCCAGCGTGGTGCCGCATCGCGGGCAGGGCTCGCCCTCGCGGCGGTGGACCCGGAGGGGCATCGGCATCTTGTCCGGCACCGTCTCGCCGATCACCTCCTCGTAGTGGTCGATCGCCGCGCCGAGTACGCCAAGCGCTTCGTGGAGGCGTGCGACCTCCTCGTCCTTCAGGTCCGACCCGCGCTTGAATGGCGACAGCCGAGCCTCCCAGAGCACCTCGTCCACCCAGGAGCGGCCGATCCCGGCAACCACCCTCTGGTCGCGGAGCATCGGATGGAGGTGGCGGGGCTGGGCGATCCGGTCGGCCAGCTCGTCGAGCGGAGGCGCCGGCCAGACCTCAGGGCCGAGCGTCGCGACCATCTCGTCGTCCTCCACGGCGCCGGCCGGCATCAGCTTCGCCCAGGCCCGCTGCTTGGTCCCGAACTCGCGCAGGCGAAGCTCTCGGCCGTCGGCCAGCCGGACCAGCACCCTCGAGGCGCGGTCCCGGAGTGAGGCCCGCTTGTCGAACACCTGGAGCCTGCCGGCCGACATCATGTGGACGAGCATCGCCAGTGGCTCGCCGTCGCCGCCCTCGAAGCCCACCACGGGCATCTTGCCGACCCGGCGCACCCCCGAGATCGATCGCCCCGTCAGGGCCCCGAGCGGCGGATCGACCGACTTCAGGGCGACCATCCCGGTTGCGATCGCCGACTCGACCTCGACCCCGGACATCGAGGTGTCAAGGCGGCGGGCTGTGATCTCTACCTCGGGCAACTCCGGCATCGGACCTCGGATCAAGCCTAGATGGCTGATTCCAAACCCCCGCACGCCCGGATGACGCACGGATACCTTCGCCGGATCGCGCCCATCGGGACTCGCCTGTGCCCACCGGCACAGGCTTCGGCCGCTGACCGCCCCCGACTCGATCCCGTGCGCCCCCGGGAGTACCGGGATTCGGGCTCAACCATCTGGCGGCCAGCTAGAATCACAGTCAGTCATTCGCTTCGCTCGAGGCCCGTCAAGCCCAGCCGGCGAACATGAAAGGAACGGCATGGCAGTCGAGCTGCCCACAGTTCAGCCCACCGTCGTCCCCGAGTTGTCCGCGGCCCAGATCCGCGCGCTCCGCGCTGAGGTCAGGGAGCTCGCAGCGGATCGAAACGCCGTCATCCTGGCCCACAACTACCAGGTGCCCGAGGTCCAGGACGCGGCCGACCTGACGGGGGACTCGCTTCAGCTCTCGCGCGAGGCGGCCAGCACCGCGGCTGACGTGATCGCGTTCTGCGGGGTCCATTTCATGGCCGAGACCGCCTCGGTCCTCTCACCCGACAAGACGGTCCTGATACCGGATCCGGACGCGGGCTGCTCGCTTTCGGAGTCGATCAACGCCGACCAGCTTCGCGACTGGAAGGCCGAGCACCCCGGCGCCGTGGTCGTCATGTACGTCAACACGTCGGCCGAGGTCAAGGCCGAGACCGACTACTGCTGTACGTCCTCCAACGCAGTCGGCGTGGTCGAGCACATCTGGGCCGAGCACGGGCCCGAGACCGAGATCCTGTTCGGCCCCGACATGTGGCTCGGCTCGTTCGTCGCCCGCGAGCTGGGCCTGCCGGACGATCCCGAGCGGTATCGCCGCTTCCACGTCTGGGACGGCGAGTGCCACGTCCACGCCGGGATTCGCCCCGACGACATCGAGGCGACCCGCGCCGCCCACCCCGAGGCCGAGTTCTTGATCCACCCCGAGTGCGGCTGCTCGACCCAGGCGCTCGAGTACGTCGCCTCGGGCGACGTCGATCCCGACGGCGTGCAGATGCTCTCCACCTCGGGGATGCTCCGCCGCGTCGCCGAGAACCCCGACGGCGAGTTCATCGTCGCCACCGAGACGGGAATGCTCTATCCGCTTCAGCGGGCGGCGCCGGGCGCGAGGCTGATCGAGGCCAACAGGATGGCCTTCTGCCGCTATATGAAGATGATCACCCTTCCGAAGCTCCGCGACTCGCTGCGGGACCTCCGGTACGAGGTCAGGGTGCCCGCCGAGATCGCGGCCCGCGCCCGCGTGCCGATCGAGCGCATGGTCGCGATCGGCTGATCGCGGCGTGATCCCCGGCCTCTGACGCGGGCCGCTGGTACTTTGGGGAGGTGTTCGGGGTGTTGGCCCGGATCGTCTTGGCGCTCGTCTTGGCAGGGTCGGCTGCGATGAAGCTCGCAAGCCCACGGTCGAGCCGCGCGGCCCTGGCCACATTCGAGATCGAAGGGGAACGGCTGCGCTGGATCGCGTGGGCCCTCCTCGTAGCCACCGAGCTCAGCCTCGCGGCCGGGGTGGCCGCCGGAAGTGACCAGGCCGCGTGGCTCGCGGCCGGGTTGCTCGCCATGTTCGCGGCGGTGCTGGTCGGCGCGATGATGCGCGGCCGGGCAGGCGCCCCCTGCGCGTGCTTCGGATCACGCTCCACGGTCGGATGGGGAGCGGTGCTCCGAAACGTGGCGCTGGCCGGGTGCTTCGCCGCTCTTCCGTTCCTCGGAGAGCAGGCCCTCTCGGCCGAGCAGTGGCTCGCGGCCGGGGTGGTCGCTGCGCTGCTCCTTTGCGCGGGGCTTGCGATCGCGGTGTTCGCCCTGGCCCGCGAGGTCGGCATGCTGCGCCTTCGGCTCGGCCCCTCCTCGGCCCTCGAGATCGCCGAGGAGGGCCCCGAGCTGGGCGAGCGGGTCGAGGCGATCGAGCGATTCGACGAGCTCGGCGAGCGCGCCATCGCGCTCGCCGTGTTCACCTCCGAGGGCTGTCGCGTGTGCCGGGGGCTCGAGCCGGCGATCGCCTCGCTCGCCGACCATCCCGCCCTCGCCGTCAGGGTCTTCGACGAGGTGGCGGACGAAGAGGTGTGGAGGGTCTTGGGGATCCCGGGAAGCCCCTTCGCGGTCGCCCTTGATCCCGGCGGCACCGTCCTCGCCAAGGGGACCTTCAACAACCTGGCCCAGCTCGAGAGCGTGCTCGCCACCGCCGATCAGCGCCGCCCCGAGCTCGTCGGGGACGCCTAGGAGCATGCCCGGCGAGAGGATCGGCGAGGCGCTCGACGCCCTGGCGGGCGAGACGTCGCGGCGTGGCCTCTTGGCGCGGGCCGGCGCCGCCCTGCTCGCCGGCGCGGCCGGGGCCACCGTCGCCAAGGTGGTCAAGCCCGGCGACGCCGGCGCCAGCGCCTACACGAACTTCTGCGGCCACACCTACACGACTGGCTCGTGCATTCACCCGCTCGGCCTGCCTCGGGTCGACTCGAGCGGCTATCCCATCCGGCCGAGCGACGGCCGGCAGATCGACAACATCGGCCGCCTCGTCAACCATCGGGGGCTGCCGATCCACGATGATGGCAGGCTGCGCCGGGACCCCGACGGGCTGCCCCTTCCCCCCGCGCCGCGGACCAAGGTGTGCAGGGAGACCGCGCGGCGCTACGACATCAAGGCTCACCCGCAGGGCTCGTGGTATCGGTGCTGCGGCGGAACGGTGCGGAAGCTCTGGGACTGCTGCTCCCACCACGACAGGCGGATCAACGGCGACGCCGCACTGCGCGGCTACTGCTACGGAGGACGCAAGGTCTTCTGCGTGACCTACTACCAGACGCACGTCCCGTGTTGAGCGGGGCGATCCAGGCGGCGGCCCCTCGGACGGCGCTCCGATGAGCCCCCTCGAGCTGAGCCTGGTGGGCGCCGCGCTCCTCGCCGGACTGACCGGGGCGTGGTCGCCGTGCGGGTTCTCGATGGTGGAGACGGTCGGCATCGCGGGTGACGGGGCACGGCGAGGGACGACGGTCGCGGCATGCGCCACCTTCTTGCCGGGGGCGGTGATCGGCGGCGTGACCACCTTCGGCCTCCTCTCGGCGCTCGGCGACCTCGCGAATGGCGCCGGGGGGCGGACGGCCTGCCTCCTCGCAGCGGCGATCGCACTCGTGGCGGCGGCGGCCGAGGCCCGCGGGACGCGGATCGTGCCCCAGATCCGTCGCCAGCTCCCGGAGCGATGGCGCTGGACCATGCCCCTGCCCCTCGCGGCGGGCCTCTACGGGATCCTGCTCGGGCTCGGGTTCACCACGTTCGTGCTCAGCTTCGGGGTCTGGGCCCTGGCCGGGATCAGCGTCGCGCTCGGCGATCCGTTGCTCGGGCTGATGGTCGGCGCGGCGTTCGGGGTCGGGCGGGCGATCCCGGTGCTCGCGGTGGCGCCGATCGTCGACAGCCCGCTCGGTCGGCGGTGCATCGAGCTGATGGCCGAGCGCCCGGCGCTCTATCGCGCCTTTCGCCTCGGCGACGCCGTGACCCTGTGCCTTCTCGCCGCCGCGCTGACCGCGACCGCGACAGCCACGGCCGCCCGCACGGAGGTCTCCCACGGCGCCGACCCCTCGACCGCGGCCAAGGCGCTCGCCTTCCAGACGTCCGGCCGGGCCGCAGTGGAGCGAGTCAAGGGACACACGTACCGGCTTCCGGGTCGCGACCCCGCCATCGGGGGCCCCTATGCGGCGGTCATCTCGGGCACGGACCGAATCCGGATCCTCGACCGGTTCACGCGCAAGCCGGTCGGCTCGGTCTCGGCGCCGGGCGTCAGGGCGCTCGCGATCTCTGCTCGCTGGCTCGCCTACCTCGTGGTCGACGGGGATCGCTACCGGCTGCGCGCGCGGCGCATCAATCGGCCGGAGCACCCGGGCGATGTGAAGGGAATCGCCTCGACCTCGAGCCCGGCACAGGTGGGGCACCCGAGCCTCGACGGCGGGACGGTCTTCTATGCCGTTTCGCGCCGCCACCGCAACTCGATCAAGCGCCTCAACCTGAACACCGGCACGGGGGGCACCACGCTTCGCTCCTCATCCGCCGAGCTCCTCAACCCGGCGGCGGACCGCAAGCACCTGCTCTACGTCCGCGTGGGTCGCGGCCCCGAGCCCCCGCTCGCCACCCACCCCAGACGGCTTCGGCAGTCGCTGATGATCAGGCGGATCGGGGGCGGCGGCCGCGGCCGCGCGATCTTCACGCTGCACGGGCGGCGAACCCTGTGGACGACGGCGCTGACAGCGAGCCGGGCATACGTCACCGTGCTGGGCCGCAAGGGCCCGCGGATCATCTCCGTTCACCGCTGAGCGCGGCTCGAGCGTCGGCGCTTCGCCCTAAGGAGGCGCCAGCGCCCGGGGCGGGATGTCGCCCACCCCGATCGCCCGGTAGAGCGCTGCGCTCGGCTTGGAGATCAGCCATCGGCCCGCGATCCGCCGCAGGTAGACGACGTCGTCCTCGATCGAGGGCTCGCGCTCCCCGGCGAACCGAGTCACCGTCGTCGCGACCACCCGACCGCTCAGGCCGTCGATCGAGACCGACGCGATGCGGGCGACGCGCGACCCCTCATAGACCGGGTACCCGCGCGGGTCGCGGTATCCGATCGACGCCGAGACGGAGCTCCCGCAGCCGGCCCGGTGACGCGGCAGCCGGATCGACGAGAGCGCTCCCGGGGCGAACCTTCGGCACACGCGGGCGCCGTCTCGGTGATCGAGCGCCGAGACGTAGGCGCGAACCACCCTCGCGACGCCGAGCTGGCGGCGGTCGAGCCGCGGGGCCGGCGACTCGGCAACCGCGCGATGTACCTCGCGTCGGAGGTGATCGGCTTGCGGTGAGCGCTGCCGGGACTTCGATCGAGGCTGGGGTGGGGTGGTGGGCGAGCCCGTCCGCCCCGCGGCCGCCGGTCCCCCCTCCTCGGTCCCGTCGCCGCCCGAGGTCGCCAGCACGACGAGCGCCGTCGCGAGGGCGACCGCGGCGAGAGCCGGGGCCGCCCAGCCGAGCCTCCTCATCGTGCACTCCCGGGCGCCCGCGTGGCGCTCAGGCCACCCGGCTTCGGGACGCCGGGGAGGATGTGGTTTGCCGAGTTCGTGAGTGTTCCTTCACAGTCTTCGCTACGCTTCGCGAGACGCTTCGCCGGGCACGTCGTTCGATTCGGGCGGCGCAGGATTGCGGCGGGCGTCGGAGAAACACGCTTCGCATGCCCTCGCTCAGAACAGGCTCTCGACGGCGCCGGCGCGCCGGCGCGGAATCGTCCCGTCGCACCGCGCGACGCGGCTCTCCGTCGGCCTCCGCCCCCCGCCGGCGCCCGCCGATCGTCGAGCTTCGCGACGCGACCGTCGTCTACCCGGGTGGCCACCTGGGTTTCGAGCGGGTCTCGTTCGCGCTCAATCGCGGCGAGTTCGCCTTCGTCGTCGGGCCGACCGGCTGCGGCAAGTCGACCCTGATCAGGGCGCTGATCCGCGAGGTCGAGCCGGCCGGCGGCGAGGTGCTGATCGCCGGGCACGACATCAACCGGATCCGACGGTCGCGCGTTCCCCACCTGCGCCGGCGGATCGGGACCGTGTTCCAGGACTTCAAGCTGCTTCCCAACCGGACCGTCTACGACAACGTGGCATATGCGATGCAGGTCACCGGTGGCGCGCGCAGCGAGATCCGGCGCCAGGTCCCCGAGATCCTGAGGCTCGTCGGGCTCCAGGGCAAGGTCCACAGCTATCCGGACCAGCTCTCGGGCGGCGAGCAGCAGCGCGTCTCGATCGCCCGTGCGTTCGTCAACCACCCGCCACTCCTGCTCGCCGACGAGCCGACCGGCAACCTCGATCCTGAGACATCGATCGGGATCATGCAGCTTCTGTACCGGATCAACCGCACCGGCACCACACTGCTGGTCGCGACCCACGACCGCGAGATGGTCGACAAGATGCGCCGCCGGGTGCTGGCACTCGACGAGGGCCGGCTGGTCCGCGACGAGGCGACCGCCGGCTACATGGACGAGTCGACCAGCGAGTTCGCCGTCCGGGTGCGCGCCGAGATGGGGGTCGGGGACGAGGGCCATACGAATGGCGAGCCGAGCTAGGACTCGAGGACCGTCTCAGTGAACCGGATCATCTTCTTCATCGCCGAGGCTTTCCGCGCGCTGCGGCGAAGCGCGGCGCCGAGCCTCGCGGCGATCGTGACCGTGGTCTTGACGACGCTTCTGCTCGGGGTCTTCGTCCCGGTCATCAAGGCGACTTCGACGACCAATAACAACGTCCGCGACCAGCTCGCGCTCCGCGTCTTCTTAAATGCCGACGCGACCAAGAAGCAGGCGATCAACGCGCAGAAGAAGATCGACAAGATCCCGCACGTCGCCCGCACTCAGTACATCTCCCCGAGCGAAGGGCTCAGCGTGCTGCAGGACGAGGTCGGCAAGGGGCCGCTCAGCAATGGTCTGAATCAGATCAAGCACAATCCCCTCCCGCCCTCGATAAACGTCTTTCCCGACGATCCCGACAACCTGGGATCGATTCAGGCGGCGATCGTCCCCACTGGGGCGAATGGCAAGGCGAAGCCGATCAACCCGTCGATCGACTTCATCAACAACTCCCAACAGCAGGCCGAACAGATCCGAACGGTCACTAATGCGGTCAAGATCGTCCTCTCGGTGATCGCCGTGCTGCTCCTGGTCGCGTCGCTGATGCTGGTCGCGAACACGATCCGCCTCTCGATCTACGCTCGACGCCGCGAGGTCGAGGTGATGAGGCTGGTCGGTGCGACAAACTGGTTCATCCGCTGGCCGTTCGTGATCGAGGGCTTGATCGTCGGGTTGGCGGGGGCGGGCGTCGCCGTGGGCCTCCTCTGGGTGGGCAAGGTCGCGATCATCGATCCGCTGAAGCAGAACTTCGTCCTGATCGACAACTTCTCGACCGTCGGCTTCACGACCCTGATCGCGCTGCTGGTCGGCTCGGCGGTCGTCGTCTCCGCGCTGGGCAGCGGGATCACGCTGCGCCGCTTCCTCCGCGTTTGATCAGGCAGTTCACCGCTCGGGGCCGGCGCCCTTGAAGGCGGATCGCCGGCGGGGGCTGATCGTCGGCTTCGCCGCCGGGATCGCGGTGGCCGCCGCGGTCGCCGTGGCCGTCGTCGCGCTCGCCGGGGGCCTCGGTGGGGACAACGCGTCCGTTCAGGCGAGCGACGTGATCCAGGACAACTACTTCAAGCCCGTCCACAACTCCCTGCTCGACAACGGATCGATCGACGGGATGGTCCGGGCGCTTCGAAGGCGCTTCGACGACCGCTTCTCCCACTACTTCAACCCCCGCCAGCTTCGCCAGTTCGAGGAGGCGAACTCGGGGCAGTTCTCGGGCGTCGGGCTGACCGTCACCGAGGTCAAGCGCGGCCTGCGGGTCGCGACCGTCCTGCCCCGCACGCCGGCGCAGAAGGCCGGGATCCGGCCCGGTGACGTGATCGTCGCCGTCGACGGGCGCTCGATCGCCGGGGTTTCGTCCGAGGTCTCGACGGCGCGGATCAAGGGCCGGCCAGGCACCCCGGTTCGGCTCCGCGTCGTCTCCGCTCGGAGCGGCCGGACGCGCAACATCCGCCTCGAGCGGGCGACCGTGCACGTGCCGGCCGCGACCGGGGAGCTAAAGCAGGCCGGAGGCACGAAGGCCGCCTACGTTCGGTTCACCACCTTCAGCGAGGGCGCCCACGCCGACCTCTCGCGAGTGCTGAAGCGCCTCGATCGCCGGGGTGCCGAGGGCCTGGTGCTCGACCTGCGCGGAAACGGAGGGGGGCTGCTGAACGAGGCGGTGCTCTGCGCGAGCCTGTTCCTGGACAAGGGCCAGCTCGTCGTGTCGACGGACAGCCGGACGATGGGCCACCGCGATTACGAGGCGCTCGGCAACCCACTCCCCTCGCATCCCACGGTGGTGCTGATCAACCGCGACACCGCGTCGGCGGCCGAGATCCTCGCCTCGGCGCTCGCCGATCACCATCAGGCGACGATCGTCGGGACGCGGTCGTTCGGCAAGGGGGTCTTTCAAGAGGTGCTCGACCTGCCGGCCGGAGGGGCTCTCGACCTGACGGTCGGCGAGTACCTGACCGCCGACGGGATCTCGCTGGCCGGCAAGGGGATCAAGCCCGACGTTCACGCCGTCGACAATCCGAAGACGCCCCGCGACGAGGGGCTCGAAAAGGCGCTCGCCGTTCTGGCGGAGAAGGCGGCGGTCGAGAACAGGTGAGCCCTCGCGGCGCCGCACCGCTCGGGCGCCGCGTCGCGAACGTCGAGCGGAGGGGCCGGTTCGCGGTCGCCGAGCCGCTGTTCGAGCGGGGTCCGCAGGCGACGCTGGGCCGGGGATCGGCAGGGGTCGGGCCCGGCGAGATCGCCCTGGTCGACTTTCAGCGCGGGGGCGCCCGCGCAATTCGGGCTCTCGGCTCGGCCGAGTCGGCCCGCGACGTGGTCACCGCGCTGCTTTGGGATCGCGGTGTCCGTCGAGGCTTTGACCCGGCGCTCGAGGACGAGGCTCGCGAGGCGGCGGCCCGCGCGGGCGAGGGGTCGCAGCCGCGACGCGACCTGACCGCGATGTCGACCTTCACGGTGGACCCGGCAAGCGCACGCGACTTCGACGACGCGGTGTCGGCCGAAGCCGATGGTGACGCGGTGCGCATCTGGATCCACATCGCCGACGTTTCGGCCCATCTGGAGCCCGGCGGTGAGCTGGACACAGAAGCCCTGCGCCGCGGCACCAGCACGTACGTCCCCGGCGCGGTCGAGCCGATGCTGCCCGCGGTGCTGAGCGACGGTGCATGCAGCCTCGCGCCCGGCGTCGAGCGGCTCGCGGTCAGCGCCGAGATCGTGCTCGGCGAGGACGGCGCGCCGCGCTCGTCCTCGTTCTTTCGCAGCCGGATTCGCTCCGACGCCCGTCTCACCTACGAGGAGCTCGATCGGTTCTTCGGCGGCGCCGCCGAGCCGCCTCCCGCGATCGCCTCGTCGCTCGCGCTGGCTCGCCGCGCCGCCGCGGCGCTCGCCGCCCGCCGGGCGCCCGGCTCGCTCGAGGTCGAGTCGTTCGAGCCCGAGTTCGAGTTCGATCGCGACGGCGCGGTCGTGAGGGCCGAATCGGTGCCCTCGAGCGAGGCCCACAGGCTGATCGAGCACCTGATGATCCTCGCCAACGAGCAGGTGGCACAGCACCTGGAGCGTCGTCGCGTGCCGACCCTCTATCGGGTCCACGAGCAGCCCGACCCGCAGCGGGTCGAGCGCCTCACCGAGCAACTCGCGGCGCTCGATCTTCCGACCCCCCCGATCCCGGAGCGCCTCTCGGGAACCCAGGCCGGAGAGCTGACCGCGGAGATCAGCCGGATCGTCGCCCGCGAGGCCGAGCGGCGGGGCCACGGCCGCGCCGCATATACATCTCTTGTGCTCCGTTCCCTGAAGCAGGCCTACTACAGCGACCGAAACCTGGGCCATGCCGGGCTGGGCAGCCAGGCCTATGCCCACTTCACCTCTCCGATCCGCCGTTACCCGGACCTGGTCGCGCACAGGGCGCTGCTTTCGTCGATCGGCGCCGGCGAGGCCGAGCCCCGGCGCGACCTGGTCCGCGAGGCTGCATGGCGAAGCTCGGAGCGCGAGCGCGAGGCGGTCGCCGTCGAGCGTGACGCAGATCGCGTCTGCGGCGCCTTCCTGCTTCGCCGCGAGCTCTTCGAGTCGGGGTGGAAGCGGGCCTTCGACGGCGAGGTTTCGGGGGTGATCGGCGCAGGCGCGTTCGTGCGCTTCGGCGGTGAGCTCGGCGACGTCTACGAGGGGCTCCTTCCCGCCCGTCTAATGCCCGGCGAGCGCTTCGATCTGAACGAGACCGAGACGGCCCTGGTCGGCAGGCGAAGCGGCCGGGCGGTCAGGCTCGGTGACCCGGTCAAGGTCCGCGTCGAGTCGATCGAGGCCCCACGCGGTCGCGTCGACCTGACTCCGGTCGGTGGTGAGGATGATGGCTGAGCGGGGCCCGCGAAAGCCCGCCTCGGAGCTCGCGGGCCAGCGATCCCGAGACGTGGCGACGAACCGGCGCGCGGGGCACAAGTTCGAGCTGTTGGACAAGTTCGAGTGCGGGATCGAGCTGGTGGGAACCGAGGTCAAATCGCTGCGGGACGGGAAGGCCCAGCTCATCGACGCCTATGCCGTGATCGACCGCGGCGAGGTCTGGCTGCGCAACGCCCACATCCCGCCCTACCCGCCCGCGGCAGACCAGAACCACGACCCCGAGCGGCCTCGAAGGCTGCTCCTTCACCGCTACGAGATCGAGCGTCTGATCGGCCGCAGCGAGCGGCGCGGCCTGACCCTGGTCCCGACGCGGATCTACTTCAAGGGCTCTCGGGCCAAGGTCGAGATCGCGTTGGCACGCGGCAAGGAGCAGCGCGACCGCCGTCGCGAGATCCGCGATCGCGACGTCCAGCGCGAGATCGAGCGCGAGCACCGTCAACGTCTCCGGTGAGCGCCTGAGCGTCAGGGGGGCGGCGAATCGGGCGCGGATCCGCACCAACCCGCCCACCTCCGCCCGCCGGGCGACCGTTCCGGCCGCCGGCATGCGACGATTAGGGGGATGAGCTCGTTCAGGCTCAGCCGGAGCGGCGACGGGGAAGAGAAGAAGAAGCCTCGCGCCTTCAGGCTCTCTCGCCGCGGCGATCAGGCGGAGGCCCCGCCTGCCATGCCCCAAGCCCCGGGACAAGCGCCGCCCTCTCAGCCCGAGGCGCCGCCGAGTCCCGGCCCCCAGGCGCCTCCGCAGGCCGCGCCGGGTGGGGCACCACCACCTTCTCCCTCGCCCCAGTCGATGCCGCCTCCTACCCCCGCCCCGCCCGCGGCGGCTCCTCCGGCCCCCCAGACCCCGGCCGCGCAGGCGCCCGCGCCACAGGCGGCGCCGCCCGCCCCGGAGAGCCGCAGCGAGCAGCGAAAGCGGGTCCGCGAGGAGCGCCGCCAGCGCCAGCGCGAGATGCGCGCCCAAAAGGACGCCGAGCGCAAGGAGCAAAAGCGTCTGAAGGCCGAGCAGCGGGCGGCCAGGAAGCAGGGTGGTGGCCAAGCCGCCGCCGGCGCTGGATCGAGGCGGCAAAGACGTGAGGAGCGAAAGGCCGCGAAAGCGGCCGAGCGCGAGCGCGCCAAGCAGGAGCGCGAGCGCGCGCTTCGGGAGCGCCGCGCCGCGCGCGAGGCGCAAAAGCGCGCCAAGGAGGAGGAACGACAGGCAAAGCGCGCCGCTCGTGGCCGCTCGGGCAAGGCCGCCTCGGCTCCGCAGCCGCCTCAACCGACCGCCCAACCCCCGCAGCCGCAACCCGCTGAGCCTCAGGCGCCCGCAGCCGCTCCACCAACGGTCCCGGTAGCCGCCCCGCAGGGCGATCAGGGCATCTCGCCCGCTGAGGCGGCGATAGCCGCCGGCGCCGCCGGCATGGCAGCCGGCGCCGGCGCCGCCTCCTTGAGCCGGTCCGGATCCTCGCGGGAGGAGCCGACCGTCGAGTCCCCGGCGGCCCGCCCCGAGCAGTTGCCGAGCGAGCCCCCCGAGCCACCCACCGTGGCTCAGTCCGCGGCCCCCAGCTTCGAGCAACCCGAGCCCCCGACGCTCGCCCACCCCGAGGCTCCCGAGGCCACGGCGCCACCCCCACCGGTTGCGCCGCAGGGCGCCCCGCCGGCCGAGGCCGGCGCCGGCGCCCCGTCCCCCGCTCCCGAGCCGCCGACGGACGAGCAGCGGACGTTGCGTGCGGCGGCCGAGGCCGAGGCCATGGCCCGCCTCGATGCCGCCGAGCGTGAGGGCGGCGAGAGCGCGGCCGTCGCCGAGGAGGAGCGGATTCGTTCCGAGGCCGAGCAGCGGATCCGGGAGGCCGAGGAAACCCAGCGCGAGGCCGAGACGCGTGCACTTCAGATCGGGGCCGACGCGGAGGAGCGCGAACGCGAGGCGGCCGAGGCGGCGAGGCGGCTCGAGGCCGCGCAGGCCACCGCGGCGGGTGCCGAGACGTTCGGCGAGCCCGCCGCACCGGTGGACCTCGAAGCCGCGGAGGCCCAGCTCGCCGCCACGGGCGCGCCTTCGGCCGCTGATCGCGCCGCCGATCAGGACCTGGCCAACGAGCTCGAGGCGACCGAGGCGCGCCTGGCCGACGCCCAGCAGCGAACGGCCGAGGCGCTCGAGCGCGCCTCGGCGCGCCTGCGCGAGGTCGAGGCCCGCGCCAGCGAAGCCGAGGAGCGGGCCGCGCGCGCTGAGCACATCGCGAAGCTGAAGCTCGAGGAGCGCGACCGCGAGAAGCGCCTGCGCGAGATGCTCGACCGGATTGCCGCCGCCGAGGAGCGCGCGGCCGAGGCCGAGGGGCGCGCCCAGGAGGCCGTCGACCGGCTCTCCGAGGCGACCTCCGAGCACACGATCGTGGAGGCGGCCGAAGAGGATTCGCCAGCCCCCGAGCCCGAGCCCGAGGCCCGGCCCGCCCCGCCGCTCCCAGCCGCGGCACCCCCGCCCGCGCCTCCGCCCGCCGGGCCGCCCGAGCCCGAGCCCGAGCCCGCCGAGGCTCATCCCGCGGAGCCGGCCCCGTCGGCGTACGAGCCGCCCTCTGAGGCCCCCGCCGGCGGACTTGACCTGAACGAGGCGACATACGAGCAGCTTCGCGAGCAAAACCTCTCGGTGACCCAGACCGGCAGGGTGCTCGCATATCGCGACCGGGTCGGCGGCTTCAACTCGCTCGACGAGCTCGACAGCATCCCCGGGTTCCCGCACTCCTTCCTCGTCGACCTGAAGGCCAAGCTGACCCTCTAGCGAGCGCGGCTCATCCGGCGGTGAGCTCCTTCGGCTTGACGTAGGCCGCGAGTTCCGCGCTTCCGGGGCCGAGCGCGCTCCATTCGCCGACGAAGACCAGGGTCGCGAGCGCAGCGGTCGGGAACTTGGCCCGGATGCGCGCGAGCTCGGCCCCATCGCCGGCGAGCTCCAGCGCCAGCTCCCGAATCGAAGGCTGGTGGCCGATCAGCATCGCCGAGCTCGTCGCGGCGCCGATCCCTCGAACCCGGTCGAGCAGTGTCGCGGCCGGCGCCCCGTAGAGCCCGCGCTCGATCGACACCTCCGGCTTCCGGAGAGCGGGCATGATCAGCTCGAGGGTCTGCTGGGTGCGGGTCGCCGAGGAGCACAGGACGAGCGCGGGTGCGATCGCCTCGCGGCGCATGTGCTCGCAGATCAGCTTTGATGCCCGCCGGCCGCGGGGCGCGAGCGGGCGGTCGTGGTCGGCCAGGGCGGGGTCGTCCCAGCTCGATTTCGCGTGGCGGAGGAGGAACAGGCGCCTGGCCCGCTCGCCCCGCGCCGTCACCGGATCCGCCTCATGCGGGGGAATGTAGCCTCAGCCCGTGGCGATGGACGAGCGCCGACGGCTTACGGCTCCGTGCCGCGCTTTGGGGCTCCCGGGTCGCTCGCTCCTGGCTGCGCTGGTCCTCGCGGCGGTACTGGCGTCCGGGATGGCGTTCGCCGCGGGTGCGCCATCTGCTCGGCCACGCCTCGACTGGCGACCTCATTTCGCGTTGGCGAACCGATACCTGAGGCACCGCGCCGGAGAGATCAGCTATGGGGTGGTGAGCCCCAGCGGCCACTACCACGGCCACCACGGCGCTCGCACCGCGCCGATGGCGAGCACCTTCAAGGTCATGCTCCTCGCCGCCTACCTGCGGCGCCCCTCCATGCGGCACCGGTCGATCCGCCACCGCGAGCGCCGGCTCCTCGGCCCGATGATCCGCCGCTCCGACAACGTCGCGGCGACCAGGGTCAGGGACATCGTCGGCCGCCACGCGATCGAACGGCTCGCCCACGACGCCCACATGAGGCAGTTCCGCTACGACTCCGTCTGGGGGCTCAGCCGCACCAGCGCGCGCGACCAGGCCCGGTTCATGTACCGGTTCGACCACTACGTGCCGAAGCGCCACCGCCACTACGCGCGCCGGCTCCTGACCCGGATCGTCCCCCCGCAGCGCTGGGGGATCGGGCGGGTGCCGCTCCACGGCTGGAGGCTCCACTTCAAGGGCGGCTGGGGAAGCGGAACCGGCGCGGTCGATCACCAGGTGGCCTTCCTGTCGAGCCACGGCTACCGCGTCGCCGTCGCGATCCTGACCACGTCGAGCCCGAGCCACGCCTACGGCAAGACGACGCTGAAGGGCGTCGCGAGACGGCTGCTCTGGGGCCTGCCCCGACTCTAGCGCCAAGCTGGGTCTACAGTGGGAGAAGGCCCCGCGGTCGCGATCGTGCGTGGGCGGCGCGGTACTCTTGATGGGTACATAGCACGGGGACGACAGGCTTCGACGTGGTCGATCCGTGCGAACGGTTGCAGGCCGAGGTTCCCGGAGGCCTCGTTAAACCCCGGGAAAAACCATAAGTGCGGACCACGAGTTCGCCCTCGCCGCTTAGCTCAAACTAAGTAGGTGAGGAGTCGGCCCTCCCTCGCCCGCGGGGAGGGGCCCCGGCTTCAGAAGCGGGCTCGTCTCGAGCGGTCGGTCCTCGCCGCCGGGAGACCTTTCAGGGGACTGGTCCTTCGGACTCACCCGCCGGTGCGGACCCGGAGGACGAGATCAAAGCGCCGGCTAAGCCTGTAGACACCTTCGCATCGCGACCGCGGACGCGGGTTCGATTCCCGCCGTCTCCATCCCGTCGACTGCGGGAACTCGCCCGCGTCGCGCCTTGCTCGGTTTGGGTCCCTACTCCGGCCGGTGGCAGACGGCCTCGATGTTGTTGCCGTCCGGATCCAGGACGAACGCGCCGTAGTAGGTCGGGTGGTAGAGCTCGCGTGTTCCGGGACCGCCGTTGTCGGTCCCGCCGGCCTCCAGCGCAGCGGCGTGGAAAGCGTCCACCGTCGCCCGGTCCGCGGCGGTGAACGCGACGTGAAGGTTCTCGTTCGTGGGCCGGCGCTGGTCGGTGATCCAGAACCACGGCTTGCCGTCGCGGCCGAACCCGCCCGTTCTCGGCACCGGCTCCATGAGAAGTGAAAACCCGAGCGGCGCCAGCGCCCGCTCGTAGAACCCGCGGCTGCGGTCGTAGTCGGAGACGTTCAATCCGATGTGGTCGAGCATGGCCGGAGCTTAGGGTGCTCGGCCACCTCCCGGCAGCGGGTAGCGATCGGCTCGAACCGATGCGCTCGCCCATGCCGCGTTGATGGCATCCTTTGATGTCGGCGATGGAGCGCGTGGAGGTCATGGCGATGCTCGAGGCCTGGCACGAGACCAGGGACACCGGCGGTGACGCCGAGCTCGAATATGGGGACCGCCATCCCGACTGCGTGATCGAATTTCCCCAGTCTGGCGAGGTCTTCGACCGCGACGGCCTGCGCGGGCTGCAGCGCGAGTACCCGGGCGGGGCGCCGAAGACAAAGCTCGACCGGCTCACTGGCCACGGCGACCAGTGGACCCTCGAGGCGACCCTCGACTACGGCGCCGAGCGTGGCGGCATCTCACACCTCGTGAAGACGATTGAGTTCAAGGACGGCAAGGTCGTCCGTGAGACTCGCTACTTCGCCGAGCCTTTCGAGGCGCCCGAGTCGCGCGCGAAGTGGACTAAGGACACGGGTCACTGACCCGGCCCGATCCCCGATTCCACCTCCGCCGGGCGGGCAGTCACCGCCGGCCCGCCCGCCGCGCCGCCCGGTCGAGCGCCACCAGCCTCGGTGACCCCCAGCCGCTGACCAGGTCGTAGCCGCGCTTCGCAGAGCAGCACCCGAGTGGCTTGCCGCCGCCGGCCGCCGGGGGAATCATCTCGCCGAGGTCGTTGTCGCCCTTGCTCAGGTCGCCGAACACGGCCCCCCGCGATGACGAGCGCCCGATCTTGTACAGGAGGGGGTTCAGGAAGCCGAGGCCACGCTGGCCGTGGCGGCGGGCCGACTGGTCGGCGAGGGCGATCCCGCCGGCGATCAGTGGGGTGGCGGCGCTCGTCCCTCCTATCGCCGTCCACCCGGGAGTCTGGTGCGGGAAGTTGGCGCAGACCGGAGCCGTGCAGTAGATGGCGTATCCAGGGATCACGTCGGCGAGCCCGGCGATGTCCGGCACCGTGCGAGCCCGGTCGCCGGAGGCGACCTTCTGCCACCACGGTTTGTCGAACAAGAGGCTGTAGCCGCCGCCGGTTCCGGCGAAGGCCTGGGGTGAGTCGTTCCAGACCAGCTCGCGGGCGATCGAGTTCTGTGCGCTTAGGACGAGGTTGGTGCCCCCGACCGCGGTCACGTAGGGAGACGTGGCGGGAACGCTCGTCGCCAGCAAACCGAGCGCGGCGCTGCCCTGCGAGCACATGCTCGAGCCCTGGTCTCCCGCGGCGACGAGGGTTGAGATCCCCGCCGCGGCCGCGACGGAGAACACGTTGCCGTAGGCCTCCGCGAAGACGCGCCCGCCGACGTAGCGGGGCTCGCACGACTCGATCGAGATCGAGATCACGTCGGGCCGGGTGCCCTTCCGGCCGAGCGCCGCCGCCATCGTCTCGAGCAGGCCCGGCGCCGAGGAGGAGCCTTCGTAGACGTCCATGCCGTCCACCTTGGGCGCCGCGACTGAGAAGACCTCGAGGTCGAGCGTCGCCTCGTCGGCCGCGGGCAGGACCCGGCCACCCACGGGGTGGACGTGGATCGGTGGGATGGAGATCCCGAAGCACTTTCCGAAGGTCTGGACATCGGGGCGCTTGAAGCCGTCGATCTCGACGAACGAAACCCGCTCGCCGCCGCCACGAAGGCCGTGCGCCTGGAGCTTGTGGTGCCCGTATGCGGTCAGGTACTGATTCGGGGTGAAGGCCGAGTCGGGCGGGGCGAAGCCCGAGCTCTGCCCGGCGCTGCAGCCCGACGGCGTGCCGGTCCTGTCGCGCTCGGAGCCGTGCGCCGGAGGCAGCGGCGGGATCGAATCGGCCCCCGTATGTACCGCCCCGGGGGCGTCGCTCAGCAGGCTGACCCCGGTGACCGCGCCCCGAAGGCCGCGGGGAACCCGTCCCGGGGCCGCTCGGTGGTCGCGCCCGAGGCGGCGGGCCGAGCCCCGCTCGCTCGGCTCGCCGCGTCCGAGGAGCCGGTCTGCGCGGGCCGGCGACATCGAGGCGAGGAGGTAGGTTCTGGTGGGACCGATGCGGCCATGGACTCCGCGGGCGCCGAGCCAGCGCATCGCACGGTTGCGAGTCGAGCTCGAGGCGCCGAAGCGGCGGATTAGCCCGCCGACCCCGCGGTAGTCACGGTAGTGGGACGAGGCCGGGTCGGAGACGCGACGCACCAGGCGGGCCAGCCCGTGGGGGTGGCGGAGCTCGAGCAGCGCCTCGACCCGCGACGACGTCCCCGCCGACGCCGGGGCCGTCCCGATCGCCGTCGAGGCCATGGTCGGCAAGGCGACGATCATCGCCAGGGCCAGGGCCCGCCTCGACGCCCGATCCAAGGTCCGCACGCGGCGCAATCTAGGCTCCGGGACGGATCGACCCTCAAGGACTCGCTCTAAGCGCCCACCGAGCCCGGACAGGATCCCCGCGACGTCGGCACCCTCGAGCCGGTCTGGAACCTGTCCGACAGCGACGCCTGAGGGGCGCCCGACGGACTGGGACGAGCAGCTCAGCTACAGGTAGCCTGCCTCGCGACAGCCCGCCTGGATCGAGAGCGCGTTCGGGTCCTCGCGGGCCGCGTTCTGCGCGCAGATCCTCCTCGCGCGAGTTCCGCAGGCGTTGAGCTCCTCTGCGCCCATGACGTGCGCGATCGTCGCGCGAATGCATCCCGGGCCGGGCTCGGGGCGCGACTTTCCCGCCGTCGCGACGATCAGCAGGACGATCGCGAGCGCGGTGGCGACGATCGTGCCGATCACCACCCTTCGCTCACGCCGGCTCAACCTGCGAAGCGGCTGACTCGTTCGCTGCCAGTGTGCGTCAAGGGGCATGGCGGCCAGACTACCGCCCGATTTCGGGACCGATCCGCGAGAGGGACAACGTGGCCCTCGTCGACGCTCGTGAATTCGACAACCGGGCGAACCCGGCCCCTCGATCTTTGTACATCTGTCCGTATGAACCGCTTCCCGTCGCGGGCAACCTTTGCGGCGCCAAACCATTGGGCAGGACGTCCGCGTGGGAGCGTGCCTCGTCTCTCGCCTGCCTGGATCAGAAAGGAACCACTACATGCACTGGTTGAGCCCTGGTGACAACGCTTGGCAGATGACCGCCGCGACGTTCGTCGGCCTGATGAGCGTGCCCGGCCTCGTCGTCCTCTACGGCGGAATCATGCAGAAGCGGTGGTCGGTGAACTCGATGATGATGGCCTTCATCGCGTTCGCGATCGTTCTCGTCGCCTGGGTGGGTTACGGCTTCAAGATGGGCTTCGGCGCGCCGATCCACATCTTCGGAGCCAGCGGCGGCAGCTTCTTCGGGAACTTCATCGGCAAGCCCGGGCCGGTTCTCGACAGCTCCTCGCTCCTGCACCAGGGGACGATCCCCCTGCTCGGGGACGTGGGGAAGCTCGCCTTTCCGCAGGCCTCGCTCATCTACTTCCAGTTCGTCTTCGCTGCGATCACGCCGATCCTGATGCTCGGCTCGGTGCTGGGCCGGATCAACTTCAAGGCGTGGATCCCGTTTGTGCTGCTGTGGTCGAGCCTGATCTACACGGTCAACGCGTTCATGATCTGGGGCGGCGGTTACTTCGCCCAGCAGGGCGCGCTCGACTTCTCCGGCGGATATGTGATCCACCTGGCGGCTGGCGTATCCGGCTTCATGGCCGCCGCGGTGATCGGACCGCGCCTCCAGCGTGACCGCGAGGTCGACGCGCCCAACAATCTCGCGATGGTGGCGGTCGGCGCGGGCCTCCTGTGGCTGGGATGGAACGGCTTCAACGGCGGCGACCCGTACCTGGCGAACGCCGACGCCTCGGCGGCGGTCCTCAACACGAACCTCTGTACCGCCGTGGCCTTCCTGGTCTGGGTCGGGCTCGATTACGCGACCGGCCGCAAGCCCAGCTTGATCGGGTCGGTGAACGGGATGATCACCGGGCTCGTCGCCATCACGCCGGCAGCCGGCTTCGTGAACGGCTGGGGAGCGATCGCGATCGGCGTGATCGCGGCCTCGATCGTCTACCTGGCGTTGAACTACCTCAGCCGGGTCGCCCCGTTCCGCAACGTCGACGACACGCTCGGCGTCGTGTACACGCACGGATTCGCGGGCGTGTCCGGCGGGCTTCTGACCGGTATCTTCGCCAACTCGGCGATGGCCAGCGCGTTCGGCGTGTCGGCGAACGGGTTGATCTCCGGCGGCGGATTCGACCTGCTCAAGTGGCAGTTCCTGACCGCGGCTTGGGTGATCGCGTTCTGTGCGGTCGGCACCTACATCGTCCTGCGCCTCGTCGGCCTGTTCGTCCCCCTGAGGATGGACGAGAAGGACATGGAGGAGGGAGACGTCGCGGTCCACGGCCACGAGGTCTATCCCTCCGACGTCCCCTCGCTCGGATTCCCGTCCGGGGTCCCGGCGTCACCGACCCCGGCGCCGGCGGAGGGCACCGCATAGGGCGCGTCGTCCATAAGAGTGGAGACCACCAGCGCCTCGGCCCCTTCGACTGGAGCCGCTTGACCCGCGGCGCAGCTCGAACCGCACGACCGCCTCGGCCAGTCCGGCCGGGGCGGTCGTCCCTCGCCGCCGAGCGGCCCCGGGAGGGGAACGTCCTAGCGATCGCCGCCGCGATACTGGCCGGCCGCCGCCCGGAGCACGTCGACCATCGTCGCGACGGCGGGCATCACCGCCGCTCCTCGCGGGGTCGCGGCCAAGACCCCGCGTACGGGCTCATCCGGGCGTAGTGGCCGGATCACCACGTCGTCGCGCGCCATCGAAAGCGCGAGCTCGGGGATCAGCGCCACGCCGACGCCCGCGGCCACCAGCCCCTGCACGGTCTGGAAGTCGTCGCTCTCGAACGAGACCCGCGGCTCGAAGCCCGCCGCGTGACAGGAGCGGACGACATAGCGCGCATAGGGCGTCGATGAGGACGTCTGGACCCACGACTCCTCGCTCAGGTCCTCGAGCCGGACGGTCCGCTTGCCGGCCAGGCCGTGCCCGCGAGGAAGCGCGACGCGCAGGGGGTCCTCGAGCAGGTCGAAGCGCCGCAGGCCCGCTCCCAGCTTCTCGCCGACGCCGCGGAACTCGTAAACGAGGACGAGATCGAACTCGCCGGCCCTGAGCCGCGGCACGATCTCGTGTGGCTCACCCTCGGCGAGGCTCAGCTCGACGTCCGGATGCGAGGCGCGAAAGATCGCGATCGCGACCGGCATCAGGGTGGCGCCCGCGGTGGGGAACGACGCCATCCGAAGCCGGCCGCCACGGACTCCCGCGATCGCCGCGACCTCCGCCTCGGCGGCCTCGAGCTGCGAGAGGATCCCTTCCGCGTGCTCGACCAGCGCCGCGCCGGCCGGAGTGGGGCGGACCCCGCGCCGATCGCGCTCGATCAGGGGAACTCCCGCCTCCGCTTCGAGCTTGGCCACGGCCTGCGAGACCGCCGATTGCGTGTAGGAGAGCGCCTCCGCGGCGGCCGAGAAGGAGCCTCGGGCCGCGACCTCGCGCAGCAGCTTGAGACGTTGCACGTTCAGCATTAGCAGTACTAATTTATAGGATCACGAACTTTCCTTGCGATGATGGCAGGTGTTTGCGACGATCGCGGCGAACTTCAGGACCGACCCCAGCGAGGAGAAACCCGCATGAGTCCGAGAATCATCGTTTCCTACGACGACACCGACAACGACCGGGACGCCTTGGCGCTTGGGCGCCTCCTGGCGGTCTCGGGCGCCGAGCTGTCGCTCGCGTACGTCCGTCACCAGGTCGCCGACGAGCGCGACCGCGAGGCGCTCGAGCAGAAGCAGGCCGAGGAGCTTCTGGCCCACGGCGCACGCTCGATCGGCGCCCCCGACACGCCGCGCCACGTCGTCGTCCACGCCTCGACCGGCGAGGGCCTCGGCGAGCTGGCCGCCAGCGAGCACGCGGACGTGGTCGTGTTCGGGTCCGAGTACCGGACCGCAGCCGGCTCCGTGATCCCCGGAACCTCGGCCAAGCGGCTGATCAGCGGCGGCACGACCGCCGTCGCCGTCGCACCCGCCGACCTGCGCTCGCGCGCCTCGGTCCGGGTCGCGAGGATCGGTGTGCTGAGCGAGGGGGACAGCGCCTCCGAGGAGACGGCGCGCAGCCTGGCGAGCGCCCTGGGCGCCTCCGTCACGGAGCCAGACTCGGGCCCCGTCGACCTGATGGTCCTCGGCTCGCGCGAGGGGACGCCTGAGGGGCGCCTGGAGCTCAGCGCAAGCGCCGAGTACGCAATCGAGACGGCGTCCAGCCCGGTGCTCGCGGTTCCGCGTCGCGCCCCCGTCGCGTTCGCCGAGCCAGCGCTGTCGAGCAGCTGAGGCAGCGACCCACCTGACATCTGCGGACGCGCCCGCCGATGCGGGCGCGTCCGCGTTAGGACTCTTCGCCGCGGTCGGGCCGGCGAAGAGCCGACGCCACCTACCGCAAGGAGCGGCAGGCGTGGCGAAGGCGGTCGGCCAGCGCGTGAAGCGAAGCCGGGTCGTCAGGGTCGACGCGAATCAGGGCGAGATCCCGCAACGGCGCCGGCACAGGCTCGTCGCCGAGCCGCGTCACGAGAGCCCGGCTGCCGAGTGCGCCGAGCGCCAGGCCCGCCTCGAACAGCCACTGCGGCGAGGGGTCGGCTCGCTCGACCACCAGGATCGTGACCACCACGTCCCCGCCCTGCGGGGCAGGCCCCGCGTCGGCCACGCTGGCCGCCGCCAAAAGTCGAGCCCGCAACGAGGCCCATTCGACCGTCTGGACGTCGAGCTGTTCGACGAGCGGGGCTACCGTGCCGTGCCCCGCCGGCGTCTCGGCCAGGACTGCAACTGACGTCGCCTGCGCGTTGGCTCGGCTGAGCACCGCGTGGGTCACGTCCTCCGCGGAGCGCTCGGCGTTCTGCCAGCCGCCCCCGTGGGCGAGATCGGGCGGCGAGAGCTGGGGACCCTCGAGGATCCGCAGGGTGCTGTCCTTCGGAACCCACTCGCGATCCCCGAGGACCACGGGTCGGCTGTGCCGCCACGGCTCGACGATCATCCGCGACAGCCGCTCCGGGCTCAGGTTGAACGCCCAGGCCCGGCGGATCGACTGGCGGATCTCGACGTGGAACGGCACGCGCGAATGCTATGCCCGTCCGCGCCTCCGCGAGGGGCCTAGGCTGCGGCGCGCCAGGCGGCCAGCGACTCGTCGTTGGCGAGCCGGCCGAGCGCCCGCGCCTCGAGCTTTCGGGCGCGCTCCTGGGTGACGCCGAGCCGCCTGGCGACCTCGCGGACCGAGGTCTCCGCCTCGCCGGCGGTGCCGAACCGAAGCTCGATCACGCGCCGCTCGTCGTCGGGAAGGATCGCGAGGGCACCCTCGACCGCGTTCTCCTGGTGGCGCTCGAGGATCTCGTCCTCAACGCTGCCGGTGCTCTCCGCGCGAAGCTCGCCCAGGCTCGTCTCGCCGTCGCCCACCGGGGCGTCCAGGCTGGTCGTGACCCGGGTCAGGTCGCGGATCGCCTTCACCTCATCGAGCGGCAGCTTCGCCTTCTCGGCGACCTCCTTGTCGGAGGGCTCGCGATTGAGCCGCGCGCTGAGCTCGCTGAAGACGCGATTCACGGTCCGTTCGCGCTGGGCGACGTGGGCGGGGATCCGCACCGGCCGGCCCGTGTTGTCGAGGCCACGCTGAAGCGCCTGCTTGATCCACAGGACGGCGTAGGTCGAGAACTTGTACCCGCGTCTCCAATCGAACTTCTCGGTGGCGCGAATCAACCCCAGCATCGCCTCCTGGACGAGGTCCTGAAGCGGAAGCCCGTGGCCCTGGTAGCGGCGCGCGAACTTGATCACCAGCCGCAGGTTGGAGTTGATCAGAAGGTCCTTGGCGTCGAGGTCGCCACGCTCGATCCGCTTCGCGAGCTCGACCTCCTCCTCGCGGGAGAGCAGGGGATAGCGGCTGGCCTCGTTGTAGAGGTGCTGGAGACCGTCTGTGGTCTGGGAAGCGGTCGAGTGCGCCTGGCCGCGCCGCTCGGTCGCCGGTGCGCCGGCGACATGCTGGCCCCGCCGGCGTGGGGAATCGTTGCGCTGACCTGCAGCGCCGCGCGTACGGCTCATTGATCTCCTCGGCTCATTTGAGTGGTCCATAGCTATACAAAGTATAGTAGCTATATTGCGGAGAGCAAGCCTGGCGGTGCCCCGGGCCGGGGCGCCCCGCGTGCCTGGTAACGTCATCTTAACGTGAACGTCAACAGCGTCGCCAGGTGGCCCCAACACCATGGGTGAGGGCGGGCCGACGCTTCGGATCGGCGAGGTCGCCGAGCTCACGGGCACCACGGCGAGGACGATCCGCTACTACGAGGAGATCGGTCTGCTCCCGACTCCCAGTACGCGGCAGCCCGGGTCCCATCGCGTCTACGAGGAAGCCGACGTGGAGCGTCTTCGCGACCTGTTGCGTCTCAAGGACCTGCTCGGGGTTTCGCTCGATGAGCTCCGTGCGCTCGCCTCGGCGGAGGTGGCCCGTGCCTCGCTGCGGAAGGAGTGGGATCGCGGCATCGAGGACCCGGCCCGTCGCCGGGAGGTGCTCTATGAGGCGCTCGGTCATGTCGATCGCCAGCTCGAGCTGGTGCGGCGCCGCGGCGCCGAGATCGCCGGTCTCGAGCGCGAGCTGACGGCCAAGCGACACAGCCTGCGAGCCCGTCTCAGCGACCCCGAGGGCAGCGCCGCAAACGCCTGATTCACCCTGCGGCCGCGGGCCGAGGACCGGACCGGGATTAGGCTTCGGGAAAAGTGTTAGGTTTCCCTAAGTCGAACCCGCCAGACCGAGCCGGGATCGCCACTCCCCACTCCGCCGATGAGCTCTCGCGTATCGATCCGCACCGCCCTCTTCTGGGGGATCGGGGCTGCGGCCCTGGGGGTCCTCGTCTGGCAGATGGCGACCTCTACGGGAGGCGTTCCCGATCCCACCGACCCGAGCGCGCGGCTCAGCCACGGGGCGGTCGTCTTCGACAGCGGGCTGCTCGTCTTCCGGGAAGGCCTCGAGACGATCCTCGTCCTGGCGGCCGTGCTCGCGAGCTTTCTGGGGAGCAACCGCGCCCTGCGTGGGCCGGTGGCGGCGGGCGGCGCCACGGGCTTCGCGGCCGCCGTCGCGACCTGGTTCATCGCCGTCGGCCTGCTGGGGGCCCTGGGCGCGCGGGGCCTCGAGGTTCAGGCGGCCACCGGCTTGCTGGCGGTCGTCGTCCTGCTCGTGGTCATGAACTGGTTCTTCCACCGCATCTATTGGACCGCTTGGATCGCCAATCACCATCGGCGCCGTCGCCGGCTGCTCGATCAAAGCCGCGGAGACGTCGCCCGAAAGGGCGTCCTCTTCGGTCTCGTCCTGCTCGGCTTCACGTCGGTCTATCGCGAGGGATTCGAGGTCGTCCTGTTCCTGCAGAGCCTCCGCCTCGAGTACGGGTCGGCCACCGTTCTCGAGGGGGTCGCGATCGGGCTGGGCCTGACGGCAGCCGTCGGGGTGGTGACCTTCGCACTCCATCGACGGCTGCCGTACAAGCGCCTGCTGGTGATCACGGGGGTGATGCTCGGAGTCGTGCTGGTGGTGATGGTCGGCGAGAGCGTTCAGGAGATGCAGCTCGCCGGGTGGCTGCCCACGACCACCCTCGACATCGCGATCCCCGGCTGGCTCGGCCTTTGGTTCGCGATCTTCCCGACCCTCGAGGGCCTGGTGGCGCAGCTGCTCGCGGCGGGGCTTGTGCTCGGCTCCTACCTCGTGGCGGTCGAGCTCAAGATCCGTCGCCCCCGTCGTCGTGGGCTGCTCGCGGCCGAGCAGGCGGATTCCCGGCCCCAGGCCGCGCTCAGCCGGCCCTGAGCAGGACGCCGTTCCCGGCCGGATCGGCGACCGCGAGCGCCCCGGCGGCGGCGGTCGACTCGACCCCGGCGCGTTCGAGGCGCTCCTCGACGCGCCTCAGCTCCAGCGGATCCTGGACGGCGAGCTCGAAGCGGCTCAGGCCGAGCGCCCCCTCGGGCGGCGCGGGCCCGCCGGCGCTCGACCAGGTGTTGAGGCCGAGGTCGTGGTGGTAGCCGGCAGTCGCGACGAAGAGCGCGCCCGGGAAGCTCCGCACGGTGGCGTCGAATCCGAGCAGGTCGCAATAGAACGCCTCGGAGCGCTCGAGATCGGCGACGTTCAGGTGGACGTGCCCGATTCGGGTCGACACGGGCATTCCGACTTCACCGTCACCGGCCCCGCTCGCCTCGGCCGCGAGCCCGTCGAGGTTGAGCGGGAGGGTCGCCATCTGGATCCGCCCGCCGGACCGGGACCAGTCCTCGGAGGGGCGGTCGCGGTAGAGCTCGATCCCGTTTCCTTCCGGGTCGTCCAGGTAGAGCGACTCGCTTACCAGGTGGTCCGCGACGCCGGTGAGTGACGATCCCGAGCTCGCGACGCGGCCCAGCGCGATGGCCAGCTCCTGCCTGGTGGGGAGGAGGATCGCGAGGTGGAAGAGGCCGGTGGTCCCGGGAGGCCGCGGCGGCGCGCTCTCCGCGGGGGCCAGCTCGACGAGCGTCTCGTCACCGACGCCCATCCGCACGACGCCACCCTCGTCGCCCAGCGCCCGAAGGCCGATCGTCACCTCATAGAAGGCGCGAACGCGCTCTGAGTCGCGCACGTTGAGGCGAACCGTGCGCGGCTTCACGGCCGAGCGGTCACTTGGCAGACCGAGAGCCCCCGCGGGGCGCCCGGCGCGGAGAGTCGCTTGCTGCGACCGAACGAAAACCGGGCGTCGTCGAGCCGTTCTCGCGCGGCCTGCGAGACGAGGACCCCTCCGCCCTTTGCGGATTCGGCGACCCGGGCGGCAACGTTCACGTCCACTCCCAGGTAGTCGTGCCCGACCCGGCGCGGGCGTCCCAGGTGGATCCCGGCCCGGAGCGCCGGGCTGTGGCCCGCGATCTCGATCTGCCCGACGCTCGCCTGGGCGGCCAACGCGGCGCTGACCGCGCCTCCTGCGCTGCCGAACACGGACATCGAGCCGTCGCCGAGCCGCTTGACCAGGGTTCCGCCGTGGCTCGAGACCGCGGCGTCCTCGGCCTCGGCGACCCGGCGCAGGAGCTCCAGGGCGATCTCGTCGCCGGCCTCCAGGGCCCAGGAGGAAAAGCCGACGAGGTCGGTGAACAGGATCGCCAGCTCGGCGGTACCGCGACCGCGGCCCTGGGCCTCGGAGAGCGCCTGCCAGGCCTGCAGGGCGCCGAGTCCCAGTTCGCGCATCGCGCTCGGCCGCTCGGCCTGGGCCTCGCGGACCAGCCTTCCGAGTCGATCGGGACCACGCCCGGGAGCGGTCGAGAGGGCGTCTCCGTAGCGTTCGTCGCCCGGCAGGAACTGCCGGATCCGCTTCGCCGTGGCCACCAGCCCGGGCTTGGAGTCCGTGCGGCGGACCCGTTCGCCGAGGGTTCCGCGGGCGCGCCGGCGAGGCGGCCCCTCGGCGCTCGGCTCCTGGTCGGCGCTCATCGGCCGAATGGTCGTTGATCCGCGGGCGCGCCGCGCCGACACCGTGCGGGCGGGCTCGTAGTGGCCGGCCGTTCGGGCATCCGAGCGCCCCGGGTGCTCGCGTCGGGCGAGTAGCCTGACTGGCGCGATGAGTGGCTTCGAAGGTCTGCCGGACACCCGGACGAGCTTGAGGGGCCTTACCGAGGAGGGCCACGAGGCCTGGCTGATCCGCTCGATCGCGGGCAAGCTCTACCGATGTCCCGGGTGTCACGGCGAGATCGCGATTGGCACCGACCACGTCGTCGTCCACTACGTTCGCAGGGCTGGCGGCTCCGATCACCACCACTGGCACCGGCCCTGCGCGGAGGCGATGCTCGTCGGTGAGCTCCGGGGCTTGAGGCCGGTCCCTGCGGGCGAGTCGAGCCAGGGTCGCCTGGTCGCGCGAGGGCGCCGTCCGGCCGGCCGGCGGCGCAAGCGCTGAATCGTGGACGGCGGGGCCGGGCGGCGGAGCTCGATCGACGTCAGCGCGGCGCTCGGGAAGATCGGGCTGACGTCTCCCATGCACGACCTGGCGGCCCGCGAGTGGGACGTGATCGTGGTCGGCGGCGGCCACAACGGGCTCACCGCGGCGGCCTATCTCGCTCGAGCCGGCCGCTCGGTCCTGGTGGTCGAGCGACGCGAGGCGCTGGGCGGCGCCTGCACGCTCGAGCGCCCGTTTGCGGATCCGGGCTACCTGGTCAGCCCCTGCGCCTACGTGGTGGGCCTCCTGGATCAGCGCGTGATCAGCGAGCTCGGCCTCGAGCGCCTGGGCTACCGGGTGATCCCGGCCGACCCCGCTCTTTGGTGCCCGTTCGAGGACGGGTCCTCGTTCGCGTCGTTTCTGGACGGCGATCGCACCGTCGCCCACATGGAGGCGAACGGCTTCTCGGCCGGCGACATCCGTGGGCTGCTCGGCTATCAGGAGGTGTTCGGGCGCCTTCGAAAGCTGCTTCGCGACGGACCCGCTGGGGACACCTGGGCGGGCTCGTCGCCAAGCCGTCCCGAGATCGAGGAGATCCTTGGGGGCGATCCGGAGCTGGTCTCGATCGTGTTCGAGGAATCGATCGCCGAGACCCTCGATCGCTATGTCGACGACCAGAGGTTGAAGGACGCGCTGATGGGCCAGGGGGTGATCGGGACGAACGCGGGTCCGAAGGACCCCGGGACCGCCTCGGTCCACCTCATGCACCACCAGGGCGACCTGCTCGGGCTTGGGTCCGTATGGGGCTACGTCGAGGGCGGCATGGGGCGGGTCTCGTTCGCGATCGGGCAGGCAGCGCTCCAGGCGGGCGCGGAGATCGCTGCCGGCGTGGAGGTCGGGCGGATCGTGCCCGGCGAGGGCGTCGAGGTCGAAAGCGGCGAGCTGATCAGGGCCCGGGCCGTGGTCTCCAACGCCGACCCGAAGCGGACCCTGGCGATGCTCGGCCCCGGGGCCGTCCCCGCCGCGTTCAGGGAGCGGCTAGAGGGCTGGGACGTCGGCTCTGGAGTGGTCAAGCTGAACGCTGGGCTGCTCCGACTGCCCGCCTTCCCGGCCGCCGGCGGGGTCGACCCCCATCGGGCGATGCTGACCGTCACCCCGGGGCTCGAGGGATGCCAGGAGGCCTATGAGGCGTCCCGGCGCGGCGAGCCCCGAATCGGGTTCGCCGAGCTCTACTTCCAGACCGCCTATGACCCCTCGGTCGCGCCCCCCGGGCGCCACGTGATGAGCGTGTTCGCTCATTACGCCCCCTACGAGCTCACCGGCGGATGGGACGCCCGCCGCGACGAGGTCGCGGACATGATCCTGGACGCGATCGCGGTCCACGCACCCGATGTGCGCGAGTGCATCGAGTATCGCCAGGTGCTCGGCCCGCCCGACATCGAGAGCCAGATCGGGCTCACGGGGGGCCACATCTTCCAGGGCCAGTGCCTGCCGAGCCAGATGTGGGATCGACGGCTCGCGGCCCGCACCCCGGTCGACGGTCTCTACATGTGCGGCGCGGCCACCCACCCCGGCGGCTCGGTGATCGCGTTGAACGGCCGAAACGCCGCGACGGCCGTGCTCGACGACACGCGCAGCTGATCGGACTCGGCGGCCCGACTCGGCCCGCTCTGGCGCCGCCTGGGCCGACCCGTTAGCGGCTGCTCACCGATCGCCAATACTGCACGGCATCGCCCGCTCGCCCTAACTCGCTGCAAATGAGGTATTTCCCCGCCTGGGCGCCGTACCAACATCGTGTATGTGTGATGGTCGTCACACACAAACGCGTGTTCGCCTGAGACTCTGCCGCGCCTTGCCCCCAGGGCGCGCGCCGCCGATCGGCGCGCTCTTTGAGACCGCCCGGGGGAGACGGACGCCCGGCAAACCGGAGCGCACGAGCGGAGGCCGCGAACGCGCGCCTTCGCGGCTGCGCGCGGCCAATGCGGTGATCGCGCCGGGCTTCGAATCGAACTGGAGGTGGTTCATCCGTGTCCGCCGCAAAGCGAAGGCTCATCGTCACGACCGCAGCCGCCCTGGCGCTCAGCGTCGCCACGCAGGCGGCTGGCTCCGAGGCGACCCAGCTCGCCGCCGACAAGGCGGGGGATGGCGCCGCCCACGGCGGGCGGCCAGAGCTCGCCGTGCTCGCCAAGCCGTCCCGTCACTTCCACAAGTCGGTCCGGATCGCTCATCGCCGGGCCGAGCGGGCGAAGGCTCGCGCGACCAAGGACTCGGGCGTCACGCAGGCCGGTGTCACACAGGCCGGAGTCCCCTCCCCGGAGTCACTCGGGGTCTCGACCGGGACCCTCGATTCGATCGCGGCCTGCGAGTCGGGCGGGAACCCCGCCGCGGTCTCGCCTGATGGCACCTACCGTGGCAAGTACCAGTTCGACTATGGCACCTGGGCCTCGGTGGGGGGTTCCGGCGACCCGGCCGCCGCTCCGGAGGAGGAGCAGGACTATCGGGCCGCGCTTCTCTACAGCCGTGGGGGCTCGAGCCCCTGGCCGATCTGCGGATCCTGAGCAGGCGAAGAGCGGCGAGAGCAGGCCCGGCCATTTGGCCGGGCCTTCGCTTTTCGTCGAGGGTGCCGATGTCTAGGCAGTGGACCTGAGCCAGTACGCGCTCACGCATGGGGTGCGCCGGACCCGTGGCGCGCTCCTGCGCTGGAACAACGACCCGTGGCCGGTGATCGGGCGCTGGATCGCGGGCGGTGTCTCGGTCGCCGTGGGACTGGTGGCGGTCATCTGGCTGATCGCATCGGTGGCGCAGCCCGACTTGACGCCGATCGCCATCCCGGGGATAAGCGAGCCGCCCGAGGCGACAGACGTGTTGAAAATCCTGGTGCGAAACTCGCTCGTCCTCGCCCTGCACGCCTTCGCGTGCGTGGCCGGATTCATCGCCGGAAGCTCGTTGCCACTGTCAACCGCGCGGCGCCGGGGCTTCTCGCTCTGGGTCCACGAAAAGGCGCGGCCGATCGCCTTCGGGTGGGTGATCGCGGTCACCTGCTTCTCGCTCGCGACCCAGTCCTACGCGCTCGGTTCGACCGGGGCGACTCTGGCCTCTCAGCTCCACATCTCGCCCGGTGTTCTGGTCGTCACGGCGCTACCCCACGCGCTGCCCGAGCTGACCGCTCTTTTCCTTCCGCTTGCGGCCTGGACGCTCGCCAGCCGGCGAGGCGAATGGGGCGATCTGCTGGCCGCCACGGTGGTCACGGTCGCGCTCGCGGTCCCGGTCCTCGTCTGCACCGCCCTGTGGGAGACCTATGTCTGGCCGGTGCTGCTCCGGGCCGTCGCGTATTAGGCCGCCGAGCTGCCCTGCGCGGGCGCCGAGGCCTCGCCGAGCAGCGCCCGCTTGAACACCTCCCGCTCGTCCTCGAAGAGGAAGCCCCAGAGGTGGCGCCGCTCGAGCAGCGTTCGCCGCTTGGTCTCGAGCACCGCCTCGCGTGGAAGGCCGGCGATGCGCTGCGCGAGCTCGATCGCCCTGGTCACGACGTCGTCGGCGATCTCACGGACTATCCCGAGCCTCTGAGCCTCGTGGGCCTCGACGAGGCGGCCCGTGAGGCAGAGCTCCTGGGCGATCGTGGCGGGGAGTACCGCGCGGGCGGCGGCGTAGCTGGGCGGGATCCCGCGCGGGAGCTCCGGATAGCCGAAGAGGGCTTGAGCCGTGCCGATTCGCAGGTCGCACAGAAGCGCCAGCGCGAACCCGCCCGCGATCGCGGGGCCGTTCACCGCGGCGACGATCGGGCGCTGGCAATCGCCCACCGCCTCGAACGCCAGAGTGCTGGTTTCGACCAGTCGCTTGCGGTGGTCGAGGTCGCCACCGAACTGGGACGTGTCCATCCCTGAGCAGAACGCCGAGCCGGCCCCGGTCAATACGACGCAGCCGACCTTCGGATCGCGCGAGAGGCCGTTGAACGCCTCCGCCAGCTCGACGCGAAGCTCGACCGAGAGCGCGTTTCGCTTCTCGGGGCGCCGCAGGGTCACCACCGCGACGTCGTCGTGACGCTCGATCGAGAGAAGCGCAGCCACGGACCGGACTCTATTCCCCGTCGGACTGGGCTCCGTCGCGCTCTGGGTCCGGTGTCGCTGGGCCACCTGGAACACTGGGGATGTGAACGTCGACGGGTCCGAGACCGCCGCGGGGCCGGGCGAGCGAGGGGTCAGGCCCGAGGCGGCGATCGCCGACGCTCGCGTTCGGGCGCCGACCCGCGGAAATCGGCGCCTCGAGGCCCTCCTGGAGGGAGTCAACGGGGACTCCGAGCTTCGCACCTGGTGGCACATGGCCCAGGTCGTCTCGGAGCGACTCGGGATGTCCGACCACTCCTGGGTCCATGTGCAGATCGTGCTCAACATCGCCCTTCGCCTGCTTCGGCTCCTGGCCCGGGCCGGGATTGAGCCCGCGATGGTCACCGATCACGGCATGGGCAGGCGCGACGCCGAGGTGGTGGTGGCCGGCGGGGCGCTCCTCCACGACGTCGGGATGTCGATCCACCGCGCCGACCACGAGGCCTACAGCCTCTTCCTCGCCGAGCGGAAGCTGAGGGAGCTGCTCGCCGACGCCTACCCGGAGCCGCAGCGCACGGTCGTCGTCTCGGAGATCCTCCACGCGATCATCGGCCACCGGCGCCGCGGTGACCCGTACACGCTCGAGGCGGGCGTGGTCCGCGTCGCCGACGCGCTCGACATGGCCCAGGGCCGCTCGCGCGTTCCGGTCGACGCGGGCCGAGTCGGGATCCACTCGCTGTCGGCGGCGGCGATCGACGAGGTCACGATCGAGGGGGGCGAGGATCTCCCCGTCAGGGTCGAGATCAAGATGAACAACTCCGCAGGAATCTTCCAGGTCGACGACCTGCTGGCGACCAAGCTGCGCGGCACGCCGCTCGAGGGCCACGTCGAGGTCGTGGCGAAGATCGAGGGTGAGACCGAGAAGCGCCTCCTGACCGAGTTCCGCCTCCCAGGCGGCTAGCGAGCCGGCGCCCTCGGGCCGTCGGCGAGCCGGCGTTCAGACGCCTGCGCCCTCGGCGCCGCGGCCCTCCCCGGCGGCGAAGCGCTGGGCGCCTCGGGCGCCCGTCTCGATCGAGGCGCGGCCGAGCTCGTCCTCGAGCGTCAGTCCCTGGGCGAGTGGCAGCCCGGATCCCTCGAGCGCGGCCCGGCGATCGGAGAGCATCGTGGTCTGGGGGAATGCGGCCAGGCCCTCCGCCATCTCCAGTGCCCGCTCGATGTGGCGGCCCTCGCCCACGACCTCGTTGACCAGGCCCCATCCCAACGCCTCGTGCGCGTCGAGGACCCGGCCGGTCAGGATCATCTCCAATGCCCTGCCGATGCCGACCACCAGCGGGAGGCGCTGGGTGCCGCCGTCGATCAGAGGGACGCCGAAGCGCCGCTCCGTGAACCCGAGCCGCGCCGTTTCGGTCGCGATCCGCAGGTCGCACCACAGGGCGAGCTCGAGGCCACCGGCGAGGCACCAGCCCGAGATCGCCCCGATGGTCGGCTTGGAGGGGGTGAGGCGGGTGAACCCCATCGGGCCCTCGGGCCGCGAGGCCACCGAGTCGATCGCCTCGGGAGTCAGCGAAGGCGCCGCCTCGGCGATCGCCTTCAGGTCGGCCCCCGCGCAGAAGGCCTCGGGGTCCCCGCCGGCGAGCACGAGTACCCGGGCCTCCTCGTCGGCCTCGAAGCGCCGATAGCCGTCCAAGAGCAGGCCCGCGGTCTCGGGGTCGACGGCGTTTCGCCGCTCGGGCCGCTCGATCGCCAGCACGGCTGCCGCCCCGACCCGCTCGTAGCCGACCTTCGCCACGGCCTGATCCTATGCCGAACCCAGGGCCTGCGGGCCGTGACCCGCGCGACGCGCGCGCCCGTCGCGCATTGCCGGGATGGGGCTGGGTAGGGGGCCGATTCGTCGAAGGGGCGGCAGCTCCAAGCCTGCCCGGCGCCCTCGCGAATCGCCGACGTCGCGGACTTGGCGGTCGTCCGCGACGGGGGTGGACGGGCTGGGTAGGGGAGCAAAGGCGGGCCGCATTCGCCGAGATCGCGGACTTGGCGGGGTCCATGGACCCCCGAACCACGCAATCCCCGGGACCTGGACGTCTCCAAGAGGCCACCCGCCTGAGCTCCGGACGACGTCGCGCTTCGAGCGAGTACGACCTGCCGCCCGCATGCGCTCGGCGGCGGCCCCTTGGCGCTAGCGACGAAGTCGCGGTGCAGGCGCCTACGTCCTGCCGCACGCAACGCGCCCGAACCCGGCGGCAGCGGAGCCGAAGGCGAGCAGCCGCCGGAGTTGTTCGATGAAGCCGCAGTCCAGGCGCCTACAGCCTGCCGCCCGCATGCGCTCGGGGACGGCCCGTTGGCGCTAGCGACGAAGTCGCGGGTCCGGCGCCTACAGCCTGCCGCCCCGTAACGCGCCCGAACCCGCCGAAAACGTAGCCGCAGGCGAGGCTTTCGACGGAGTTGTTCCCGAGCCGAAGGCGAGGCTTTCGGCGGAGTTATTGATTCAGCTCGGTGGGCGCAGGCGCTCGAGCTCTTCGCGGATGCGCTCCTTGCGGCTCTCGAGGCGGCCCTGGATCAGGGACAGGACGGTGACCAAAACGGTGAAGAAGATCATCAGGCCGAATCCCCAGTAGGTGACCACCTTGTCGTCGGTACGGCCCCACAGGCCGACGCCGTCGGCGCCCAGCGCCGGGGCGGCGGAGGCGAGGAGCGCCACGAGCGCGGCCGTGGCGAAGATCAGCATTCGGGGCAGGCGTTGCACGGATGCCAACTCTACTAACGGCCTCGACGCTTCGCCCCGACGCTCTAGGATGCCCGGCTCATGTCCGACCTAGAGGCCCTGTTGCTCGGGGTGGTGCAGGGTCTCACCGAGTTTCTGCCCATCTCCTCGTCCGGCCACCTGATCCTGGTGCCCTGGCTGCAGAACTATCACTTCCTGCAGGACAACGAGTCGTTCAACAAGACCTTCGACGTGGCGCTCCACGCGGGGACCCTGGTCGCGGTCCTCGCCTACTTCCGCACCGACATCGCGAACCTGCTCCGGGCGCTCTGGCGCTCGATCCGTGACCGCGCGATCGCCCAGCCCGAGCAGCGGATCGCCTGGGCGATCGTTGTGGGGACGATCCCGGCGGTGATCGCCGGCGGGGTCGGCGAGAGCTTCATCGAGGACCATCTCGGGCAACCGTGGCAGATCGCCATCGGGCTGATCGTCTTCGGCCTCGTGCTCGGCTGGGCGGACCGGCGTCCCCAGCGAGAGTCACTCGAGCAGGTGGTTCCGCGACAGGGCCTCTACATCGGCCTCGCCCAGATCCTTGCCCTGGCCCCAGGCGTTTCGCGCTCGGGGATCACGATCTCGGCCGGGCGCTTCCTGGGGCTCGACCGCGACGCCGCCGCCCGGTTCTCGTTCCTCCTGCTCGCGCCGATCACCGCCGGGGCGGTCCTGTTCAAGGCCTACCGAGCGGCGTCGGACGGGCTCCCTCACGGGGTCGCCGGGCCGATGATCATCGGGACCGTCGCTGCCGCGATTTCGGGCTATCTGGCGATCGCCGCGCTGCTCGCGGTGGTCCGGCGACACAGCTACGAGGGCTTCGTGATCTACAGGATCGCGGTCGGCGTCGGAGTCCTGATGATCATCGCGACCGGACTTCGCCCGGCGACCTTCTAGCCGAGCCCGCCCGGGGCCTGATCAAAAACGCAGGTGCGCCACCCGGGGCAGAGGTTAGGTCGCGCGCCGCACGAGCGAGGACTTGCAAAACGAAGGCGCGCGACCCGGGGCAGAGATTAGGTCGCGCGCCGCACGAGAGAGGACTTCTCGCTGCCCGGGCAGTCTGAGGCGGCCCCGCGGACGTCCGGTGAAGATCCCGATAATCACGCTGTAAAAGTTCTGTGAACGAGCCCGGTGGCGACCGCGAGCCGATTACTATGGTGGCGGCTCGGACAGCGAGGCGGGGCCGGCCAGACCGGTCTCGACCTCGCGGCCAACCCAGATGAACGCCAACTCGGGAACACTGCGCGTAGCGATCATCGACGACGACTCCGGGTTCGTCCACGTCCTCTGCAAGCGCCTCGAGAGCGCGGGCTGCCAGCACCGGACGCTCTCCGGCCCGGTCCCGGTCGAGGAGCTGGTGGCGATGAGGCTGAACGCCCTCGTCCTCGACCCGAAGCTCTTCGGGCCGCTCGGCTGGGACTTCATGGAGCGGGTCTGCGGGATGCTTCCGGACTTGGGCGTGGTCGTCTGCACCCAGGGCGCGACGGTTGCCCAGCGGGTCAGGGGCCTTCGTCTCGGAGCCGACGACTGGGTCGCGAAGCCCTGCCATCCCGACGAGGTCATGGCACGGGTCGAGGCGGTCGTGCGGCGCCACCGTCGCGGCGGCGAGCGCGAGGACATCGGCCCGATGGTCGCCGGCGAGCTCGAGGTTCGCCCCGACCGCTTTCAGGCCTACGTCGGCGGCGAGAGCCTCGAGTTGACCAGGCGCGAGTTCGAGCTGCTCCAGGCGCTCGCCGACCACGGCGGCAAGGTGCTGGAGCGGGATGAGATCTACCGGCGCGTCTGGGGCTACGCAATGATCCACGGCGACCGCTCGGTCGACGTGTTCGTGCGAAAGCTTCGCTCCAAGCTCCACAAGCGCTCGCCCGGGTGGGACTACATCCACACCCATTTCGGGATCGGGTACCGGTTCGACCCGCAGCCGATCGATTCCGTCTCGCGGGAACCCGAGGCCCCGGCCGAGCCTGGTGCGCCCGGCGAGCCGTCCCCCGCCCGCCGGCCCGAGCCCGGGCACGCAGAAACCGCCAGCCCGGCCGCACGCTAGCGGTCGGCCGACGGCTTCTCGTCCGCTTCCCGCGGACCCGGGTCACAAGCGCACCTGTGCCGCTTCGCACGGCGCGACGCGGCCACGTTTCACGGGTTTTTCACAACTCCGCCACTCGGGCGTAACAGGTGCGCTGGGGGGTGCTGGGAGGCTGCGTGCGACAACTCGAGACCAAGGAGCCAAGTCCAAGTGATTTCACGCAAGTTCGTACTTGCAGCATGCGCCTGTGCCCTGCTCGCGGTGGGCGTCGGCGCCTGCGGATCGAGTAGCAGCAGCGATTCAAGCTCGTCCTCCGGCGGCCCGATCACCGGCGCCGGCAGCACGTTCGTCGCGCCCCTGATGTCGAAGTGGCAGTCCGACTACTCGTCGAAGACGGGTGACACCGTCACCTACGGCGCGATCGGCTCGGGCGGCGGGATCGAGCAGATCACCGCGCGGACCGTGGACTTCGGCGCCTCCGATGCGCCCTTGACGTCCGACCAGCTGACCGCCTGCAAGGGATGCATTCAGGTTCCCTGGTCTCTCGGCGCGGTGGTTCCGGCGTACAACCTGAGCGGAGCCCCCGACAACCTGAAGCTCACCGGACAGGTGCTGGCGGACATCTACCTCGGAAACGTCACCGCTTGGAACGACCCGGAGATCGCGAAGCTCAACCCCGGCGTCAACCTGCCGTCGACGAAGATCAGGCCCGTGTACCGCACCGACGGCTCGGGCGACACCTACGCTTTCACCGACTACCTCTCCTCGGTCAGTCCCGAATTCAAGTCCAAGGTGGGGGTCGGCACCGAGGTCAAGTTCCCGACCGGCGTCGGCGGTGACGGAAGCGACGGCCTCGCCGCCGCGCTCTCGAAGACCGACGGCGCGATCGGCTACTTGACGATCGCCTACGTGACGTCGAACAGCCTCAACTACGCCCTGCTCCAGAACGCGGCGGGCAACTACCCGAAGGCCAGCATTCCGGCGATCAACGCGGCGGCCGCCGCGGCGAAGTCGGTTCCCGCCGGCGGCGTCTCGATCGTCGACCCCCCCGCCTCGGCGAAGAACGCGTGGCCCGACTCGACGTTCACCTATGTGATCGTCCCGACGAGCACGGACAAGGCGGATGCGCTGAAGAAGTTCATCACCTACGCGCTCGGCCCCGGGCAATCCTTCGCGGAGGGCCTCGGCTACGGGACCCTGCCGAAGCAGGTGGTTGCCGACAGCGAGGCGGCGCTCGGCAAGATCGGCGGCTGAGACGAGGATCGGGGCCGAATCGATGAGGCGGGAGATGACACCCGGGGTCGGGCGACGGCCCCTGGTGTCCTTCGCCTTGGTCACGAATCAGGCGGCATGAGCACCGAAAGCGCCACAGCCAGGCTCGGGCCCGCATTGGGCGGCAAGCGGCGCGGGGTGCTCGATCGCGTCGGCGATAGGGGCCTCTACCTGATCACATTGGCGGCGGCGATCGGCTCCGCGGTCATCCTGGGCGGCCTCACGTACAAGGTCGTCGACCTGGCGTCCGGGGCGATCTCGAACAACGGGCTCGGGTTCATCACGACCTCGAACTGGGATCCCGTCCACGGGCAGTTCGGTGCTGCCCAGTTCCTGTACGGCACCGCGGTCAGCTCGTTCGGTGCCCTTCTCCTTGCGACGCCGCTGTCGATCGCGATCGCTCTCTTCCTCACCGAGCTCGCTCCGCGCGGCACGCGCACCCCGATCGGGACGCTGGTCGAGCTGCTGGCCGGGATCCCGAGCGTCATCCTCGGCCTCTGGGGCATCCTGGTGCTGGGTCCCGCAATGCAGTCGACGATCGAACCCGCGCTGCACTCCGCACTCGGCTGGATCCCGGGGGTCGGGAAGCTGTTCGCGGGCGAGTACTCGCCGGTTGGGCTGTTCCCCGCGATGGTGATCCTGACGATCATGACCGTGCCGATCGTCTCCAGCCTGACCAGGGAGATCTTCACCACGGTGCCGCCCGCGGCCAAGGAGGGTGCACTGGCACTCGGGGGCACCCGCTGGGAGATGATCAAGACGGTCGTCCTGCCCTACTCGCGGCCGGGCATCATCGCCGCCGTGATGCTCGGGCTGGGCCGTGCCGTGGGTGAGGCGATCGCGGTTTCCCAGGTGATCGGCGGCGCACCCAGCGTCAACTCGAACCTCTTCCTGCCGGCACAGTCCGCCGCTGGCCAGATCGCCGCCCAGTATCAGGGGGGAACACCCGACACCCAATCGGCGCTCGCCTACCTGGCCGTGATCCTGCTCGTCCTCTCGCTGGTCTTCAACGGCGTCGCGCGGCTCCTTGTGCGCACCATCCAGCAGCGCTCGGGAGGGGGGAGCGAGGCATGAGCCCTCCCGCGGCGCATCCGCTCCTTGCCCAGAGCGGCAACCTGAGGCGGCGCCATGCCGTGAATCGGGGAATGGAGATCAGCGCCTGGATCGCCGCCTTGCTGGCGGTCGCGGTCCTCGCACTGGTCATCGCCAGCGTCGTCGTCAAGGGAGCGGGGGAGATCAGCATCGACTTCCTGACCGGGAACACGTCGAACTTCGGCGCGGGAGGGATCGGAAACGCGATCGTCGGCAGCGCGATCATCGTGGGCATCGCGACCTTGATGGCTGTGCCGTTCGGGATCCTGGTCGCGATCTACACCAGCGAGTTCGCCGGCCAGGGATCGAGCTTCGTGATCCGTTACGTGCTGGACATCCTGAACGGCGTGCCGACGATCGTCACCGGGATTTTCGTCTTCGGCCTGATCGTCGCGCCGCAACAGAAGCTGAGCGGGTTCGCGGGCTCGGTGGCCTTGGCGATCGTGATGCTGCCCCTGGTCGCCCGATCCTGCCACGAGGTGCTCACGCTGGTACCCGGCTCAGTGAAGGAAGCCGGGCTCGCGCTCGGGGCAAGCCGTTGGCGGACGACGCTGTCGGTCACCGTGCCGACGGCGCTCAGCGGGATGCTGACCGGTGCCCTGCTGGCGGTAGCCCGTGCCGTGGGCGAAACGGCGCCCCTCCTGCTGGTGACGAGTGTTTTCGCGGACACCGTACAAACCGATCCGTCGCAGGCGTTGCCGAACATTCCGGTGATCATCTACAGGTACTCGGAGTCACCGGAGCCGGTGAAGCATGCGCAGGCATGGGGGGCCGCGCTGGTCCTGATCCTCTTCGTGCTGGTGATCAGCATCCTCGCCAGAGTGCTGTCGGCGCGGATGCGCCGCCGTCTTGGGGCCGCGAGGTAGGCGAACCGCGAATGCAATGGAGCGCCCTGTGATGAACTACGAGCCGAGGGATGTGAAAGTGGCCGACCCTGAGGAGACGACGGTGCCGCGAAGTCCGGGCCAGGCCGAGCCGGCGCCCGCGGCTCCCGAGTCCCCGCGATTGGGCCAGGAGCCGGCGGGCGTCGAGGAGATGCACGCCACGCGCCACGTACGGCTCGAGGACCTTCATGCCTACTACGGGTCAAACCACGCCGTGAAGGGCGTCGACCTAGCGTTTGAGCCCGGTCGGGTCACGGCGATCATCGGCCCGTCGGGGTGCGGTAAGTCGACGATGGTCCGGTGCGTCAACCGCATGCACGAGGAGATACCGGGCGCGCGATCGGAGGGCCGAGTGATGCTCGACGAGATCGACCTTCACGACTCCAAGGTCGATGTGGTTGCGGTCAGGCGCCTGGTCGGAATGGTGTTCCAAAAGCCGAATCCATTCCCGACCATGTCGATTCAGGACAACGTTGCGGCGGGGCTCCGGTTCACGGGAACGCCGCGCGGGGAGGTCACCGCTCGCGTCAACTCGGCCCTCGAGGGCGCCGGACTCTGGAACGAGGTCAAGGACCGGCTCTCGAGCCCCGGGATGGGGCTCTCCGGCGGGCAGCAGCAGCGTTTGTGCATAGCCCGGGCGCTGGCGGTCGAGCCCGATGTCCTGCTCATGGACGAGCCGTGCTCGGCCCTCGACCCGGTCGCCACCCTGAAGATCGAGGAGCTGATCGCCCAGCTCAAGGAGAAGGTGACGATCGCGATCGTCACTCACAACATGCAGCAGGCGGGCCGGGTCGCCGACACGACCGCGTTCATGCTGGACGGTGAGCTGGTCGAGGTCGGGCCGACGGACAAGATGTTCACCAACCCCGATGACGATCGAACCGAGCAGTACGTGACCGGGAAGTTCGGCTGATGGAGCTCGAGGCGACGAGGCACGAGTATCGCGAGGAGCTCGCCTCGCTCGAGAGCCGCGCCCTCGACGGCCTCGACCTGGTGGTGGCCTCGCTCGACCGCACCGTCGAGGCCGTGCAGCACCAGGACATCGAGCTCGCCGAGCTCGTGATCGCCGACGACGACATCATCGACGGCCGCTACCTGGAGATTCACCAGGCGATCCTGACCCTGCTGGCGACACAGGCTCCGGTCGCGACGGACCTGCGCCTGATCGCGGCTCTCCTTCACGTGATGAAGAACATCGAGCGGATGGGCGACCAATGCGTCAACATCGCGAAGCTGATCCCGATCGCCGGCCACGATCCGCCGGCCGATGATCAGCTGCTCGGCAACCTCGTCTCGATGGGCAAGGCGATCCGGGTCCAGATCCGGCAGGCCAAGCGGGCCTTCGCCGAGCGTGACGTCGAGATGGCCCGGGATCTGGTCCGCGAGGACGACGTGATCGACGACCTCAATCGCGAGTGCTTTCAGCGCGCGATCGAGATCGGTGACGAGATCGACCGGCGAGAGTGGGCGATGACGATGATGCTCGTGGCTCGCGCGCTGGAGCGGATCGGAGACAACTCGGTCGACGTCGGCGAGCAGGTCGCCTTCCTCGTCACCGGGCTTTTCCGCGAGTTCGAGGACGCCTCGCATCCGAACGGCGAGGCCGCCCCCCGGGACGACGAGTCGCCCGAGGCCTGACGGGCGCTCCGATGGAGCCGGGCGGTGTCGGCTCGGCCGGAATCGACAATTGGGCTTATCCGTCGGGTCTGAGAAGATCGGCTGCGACGTGCTTTGCGCCGCGATAGACATCGGCTCCAACACCACTCGGGTGCTCGTCGCCGAGCCGCAGGAGGGCCAGCTCCGCAAGGTGATGGAGCAGCGGGCCTACACGCGGATCGGGAAGGCCTCGCAGCACGATGGGGCGATCGACGCCGACAAGGTCGCCGAGGTCGCGGAGGTCGTCGCGACCCAGGTCCGGCTGGCGGAGGAGCTCGGCGCCGAGGCGATCCGCACGGTGGCGACCGCGGCGATCCGAGAGTCCGCGAATCGCGCCGAGGTCGTTGCCGAGATCGACCGGGTCGCGGGCGTCGAGGTCGAGGTCCTCAGCGAGCACGAGGAGGGGCGCCTTGCCTTCATCGGCGCCACCAAGACGCTCGGCCACCCGGTCGAGGGCGAGATCGGCGTCGTGGACGTCGGCGGCGGCTCCTCGGAGGTGATCATCGGGACGGTCAGCGAGGGCCTGCGGTCGGTGCAGTCGTTCAAGATCGGCTCGGGGATGCTCGCCGAGGAGTTCCTGACCAACGATCCTCCGTCGGCCGCGGAGCTTCGCGGGGTGCGCGACCACATCTCCGACGTCTTCGAGGGAGTCGAGCTCGAGCAGCCCGGCCAGGCGGTCGCGGTGGGGGGAAGCGCGACCTCGCTGCGGACCCTGGTCGGCGCCGTGCTCGAGTACGAGACCCTCGAGCGGGCGGTGCGGGTTCTGACCGGCGCTCCGATCCTCGAGGTGGCGAAGCGGTTCGAGCTCGACCCCCGGAGAGTTCGGATCCTGCCCACCGGGGTGCTGATCCTGGAGAAGCTCTCCGAGCTCCTCGGCCAGCCGCTTCAGATCGGCAAGGGCGGCCTTCGGGAGGGCGTGATCCTGGAGCTCTTGAACGGCGCCGCAAACGGCGCGCCGAAAGCCCTCGCCGCCTAGCCGCTCGGGGGGGCTGGACCCGACTGGGAGGCGGTAGGCTCAGGCCGGATGGCCAGGGCGCGAGCGATCGACGGGATGGGGGCGGAGGAGCCCTACGCCGCGGCCGCAGCGAAGATCGTTGCGGTTCGGGCGCGGGAGGTCGCCGACCACGCGGAGGGCGTTCTCGACCTGGCCGAGATCGAGCACGTCCACGACATGAGGGTGGCGACGAGGCGGCTGCGGGCCGCGCTCGAGGTCTTCGAGCCGTGCTTTCCGCCCGAGCAGTTCGCTGGGGCGCTCGTCGAGGTCAAGGCGATTGCAGATGCGCTCGGGGAGCGGCGCGACCGCGACGTGACGATTGCCGCGCTCGATCGGTTCGGCGAGAGCCTCGCCTCGCCTGATCGACGCGGCGTGGCGAGCCTCCTCGAGCGCCTCGTCGCGGAGCAGGCACAGGCCAATGCCGAGCTCGAGGCGTTCGTGAGCGCCGAGCGCCTCGCGGCGCTCTCGGAGCTGCTCTCCGAGCTCGTGATCGAGGCGGAGGCGCTCGCCGCAGGGGCCATGCGGTGAAGGCCAAGCGGGTCAAGAAGCTCGATCCGGCCGGCCCGCTGGCCGACAACGCCGCGCGGATCATTCAGGTGCGCCTCGGCGAGCTGCGCTCGCTGGCGGCCCGCGCGCTCGAGCCCGGGGCCACGCGAAGGCAGCACGACTTGAGGATCGCCTCCAAGCGTCTTCGCTACGTGCTCGAGACGACCGAGTTCTGCTTCGGACGGGCTGCCGAGACGGCGCGCCGCAAGGCCCGCGACCTCCAGGAGGTGCTCGGCGAGCTCCACGACTGCGACGTGATGCTGCCCCGGGTGGAGGGACACCTGGACGGCCTGCGCGAGGCCGACGCGACAGCGGTGCGGATGTGGGCCGGAGACGCCGAGGACCTCGGGCCGGAGCTGGCGTCGCACGCTCCGCACCGGACCTCCTATCGCGGCCTCGAGATTCTGGTCGTCTACCTGCGAGCCCGCCGCCGCCTGCTGTTCGATCGTTTCAGCGCCGTATGGGGTGAGCAGCAGGCCGCGGGCGTCTGGGATCGCCTCGACCGGGCTATGGAGAAGCGGCTGGAGGAGGCCAGCGAGCGCCGACGCGCCGCCCGGCGTGCGGAGCGCGCCCGAGAGAGGCTCGCCGCCGCCGAGCGCGAGGAACGTGAGGCCGCAACCCGCGCGGCGTCGGCCGCCGCCGAGCTTCAGACCGCGCGCCGTGAGGCCCCCGGCCCGTTGTCCCCTGACCGAAACGGCGGTTAGCAGGGGATTTCGCTCCCAAGCTCTCGCGGGCGGGCGGCCATCGCCCGGTAGCCTGGTGGGTGACCCTGATGCTCGAAACCCGGACGCATGCGATGACGCAAGCCTCGGAGGCGTCCGAGGACGCGCTCTCGGGGCGCTTCGTCGACGCGCTCGGCTACGCGGCGCGGGCCCATGCCGGCCAGATCCGGCGAGCGGACGGGCGGCCCTACATCGCCCACCTGCTCCGGGCCTCGGGGCTGGTGATCCAGGAGGGCGGCTCCGAGGACGAGGCGATCGCGGCGTTGCTTCACGATGCTGCCGAGGATCAGGGCGGCCTGGCCAGGCTCGAGGACATCCGCAGCCGCTATGGCGACCGGGTCGCCGACATCGTGGAGGAGTGCACCGACACGTTCGCCGACCCGAAGCCGCCCTGGCATCGACGCAAGGAGCTCCATCTCGCCGAGATGGGTCGGTGCTCTCCGGGTGCCGTGCTCGTCCTTCTGGCCGACAAGCTCGACAATGCGCGGACGATGCTTCGCCAGCATCGCGTCCACGGCGAGGGACAATGGGAACGCTCCGGGAAGGAGCCCGGCGACGTGCGCTGGTATTACCGGGCGCTCGCCGAGCGGTTGCCGCCGCTTCGCCCCGGGCCGCTCGCGGACGAGTTGGTGGGCGCATGCGCGGAGCTCGATCTCCAGATCGCCGGCGACCCGGGAGCCCGTTCTGCCTAGCGTGTCTCGGATCGCGGCGGCGCTCGCCGCCGCGGCGATCGGCGTCGCGATCGTTGCCGGCCCCGCCGCCGCCGCGCCGGTCCATGGCGCCGCCGGGGCCGGCGATCCATTCTTCCCCCGGGCCGGGAACGGTGGCTACGACGTTGCCCACTACGCCCTGGCGCTCCGCTACGCGCCGCCCTCGAATCGCCTCTCGGCGGTGGCGCGGATCCGGGCGCTCGCCACCGAGTCGCTGAGTCGCTTCGACCTCGACCTCCGCGGGCTCCGTGTATCCACGGTGCAGGTTGACGGCCGAGAGGCGCGGTTTCGGCGCCACGGCCAGGAGCTGGTCATCTCTCCCTCCCGCAGATTGCACACGGGTCGGCGGTTCACGGTCCGGGTCCGCTACCGCGGCCATCCGCGTCCGGTGATCGACCCCGACGGGTCGAAGGACGGGTGGATCCCGACCGACGACGGGGCCTTCGTCGCCGACGAGCCGCAGGGCGCCCCGACCTGGTTTCCGTGCAACGACCACCCCAGCGACAAGGCGACGTACGACTTCCGGGTGACGGTCCCGAGCGGCGTGACCGCTGTCGCCAACGGCACGCTTCGACGCCGGATCCGGCACAGCCGCCACACCACCTTCGTTTGGAGCGAGGGTGTCCCGATGGCGACCTATCTCGCAACCGCGACGACCGGGCGCTTCAAAGTCGTCCACTCGGCGGCGGACGGGACCCCCTCATTTGTGGCGGTCGACCCGACGCAGGAGGCGGCCGCGCTGCCCGTGCTCGCCAAGGCCCCGGCGATCCTCCGCCTTTACAGCCGGAGGTTCGGCGAGTACCCGTTCGCACAGACGGGAGCGATCGTCGACCGTGCCCCGTCGGTTGGCTACTCGCTCGAGACCCAGACCCGGCCCCTGTTCAACTGGGCGCCGGACCAGGTCACCCTCGCACACGAGCTCTCGCATCAGTGGTTCGGTGACGCGGTCACGCCGAGCCTCTGGCGCGATATCTGGCTGAACGAGGGGTTCGCGACCTTCTCGGAGTGGCTGTGGACCCAGCACCAGGGGGGGCGCACCACCAAGGCGGTGTTCAAGAGGCTGTACGCGACGCGTGCCGGCGACACCGGGTTCTGGAACCCGCCCCCGGGTGACCCCGGGAAGCCCGCCAACCTGTTCGACGGCACGATCTATGATCGCGGCGGGATGACCCTGGAGGCGCTTCGCGAGAAGGTCGGCGGCCCCACGTTCTACCGGATCCTCCGCGACTGGGTGACCCAGCATCGCTACGGCAATGCCACCACCGCGGAATTCATCGATCTGGCCGAGGGCGACAGCGGCCTCGAGCTCGGCAAGTTCCTGCACGCCTGGCTCTATCGCCCCATTCAGCGCGGCAAGCCGCCGCTACCATGACCCGGGCACCCGATGGAGCCGACTGAAGCCAGACTGAGCGCGGCGCGGCCATCGGCGGCGGGCGACCGCGCGGAGCCGGCGGCGGGCCCGGATCTCGAGGACTCCTTCCTGTACTTCAATAGGGAGCTCTCCTGGCTCGAGTTCAACGATCGCGTCCTTCAGCTCGCCGAGGACTCGTCGGTCCCGCTGATCGAACGGGTCAAGTTCTGTGCCATCTGGGAGTCGAACCTCGACGAGTTCTTCATGGTGCGGGTTGCGAACCTCCACGACCAGCTCGAGGCGGGGGTGGACGCCCGCGGGGCCGACGGGATCAGCCCGAGCGACCAGATCGACGCCATTCGCGAGCGGGTGGAGGGTCAGCGGGCGCGGCTCGGCGGATGCTTCGAGCGCGAGCTTCGCCCGACGCTCGCTGAGCATGGGATCAGGATCATCTCGCCCGAGCACGCCAGCCCCAGCGAACGGGTTGAGCTCGACCGGGCGTTCGAGCAGAGCATCTTCCCGGCACTCACCCCCCTTGCGATCGGCCTGGGGCGCCCGTTTCCCTACATCTCCAACCTGTCGCTTAGCCTCGCGGTGACCCTCCGCGATCCCGATCAGGGAACCGAGGTGATCGCTCGGGTAAAGGTGCCCAAGGAGCTGCTCGGGCGGTTCGTCGCGATCGGGGAGACCGGCGCCACGCTGGTCCCGCTCGAGGATCTGATCGCCGCCAATCTGGGGTCGCTCTTCCCGGGCATGGAGGTGACCGACTACGTCTTTTTCCGGGTCACCCGCGACACCGACTACGACGTCTCCGACGAGGCCGACGACCTCCTCCAGGCGGTCGAGGAGGAGCTGCGCCGCCGCCGATTCGGCGAGGTCGTGCGGCTCGAGGTCGACGGCGCGATGAGCCCCAGGCTTCGTGAGTGGCTGCGCGACGCGTTGAGGATCGACCCGCGCCAGGTCTACGAGGTCGACGGGCTGCTCGACATGTCAGACCTGTGGGACGTGGCCGCGGTGGGAGGGTTCAGCGAGCTGCGGGAGCCTCCGCACGTCGGTGTCACGCCTCCCCGGCTGCGCGGCGAGGACGGTGACGAGGCGGACGTGTTCGCCGAGATCCGCGAGGGCGACCTCCTGGTCCACCACCCCTATGACTCCTTCGCGAGCTCGGTGGAGCGCTTCGTCGGCCAGGCCGTCGAGGATCCCGACGTGCTGGCCATCAAGCAGACGGTCTACCGGACCAGCGCCGACTCTCCGCTGGTGCCCTCCCTGATCGAGGCGGCCGAGCGAGGCAAGCAGGCGGTTTGCATGGTGGAGCTGAAGGCGAGGTTCGACGAGCGCGCCAACATCAGATGGGCCAAGAAGCTGGAGCAGGCGGGCGTGCACGTCGTATACGGGCTCCCGGCGCTCAAGAGCCACGCGAAATGCATCCTGGTCGTTCGCCGCGAGGGCGACGGGGTGCGCCATTACGCGCACATCGGAACCGGGAACTACAACCCGAAGACGGCCCGCATCTACACCGACATCGGGCTGTTCACGGCCGACGCCGAGCTCGGCGCGGACATCGCCGAGATGTTCAACTACCTGACCGGCTACTCGAGGCCGCGCCGCTACCGCAAGGTCCTCGTCGCCCCCTTCAACCTCAAGGAGGGGATCCTGCGCGAGATCGAGCGGACGATCGAATCGCACTCGCCCGAGCGGCCGGCGCGGATCCGGATGAAGATGAACGCGCTGCTCGACGCGCCGGCGATCCGCGCCCTCTACCGCGCCTCGCAGGCCGGGGTCAGGGTCGAGCTGAACGTACGCGGGATCTGCGCCCTGCGGCCGAGGGTCCCCGGCATATCCGAGAACATCGAGGTCGTCTCGGTGGTCGGCCGGTTCTTGGAGCATTCGCGCATCTACTCGTTCGAGCGACCGGGCGAGGACGCCCGGCTGTTCATCGGGTCCGCGGACCTGATGCCTCGAAACCTCTACAACCGGGTCGAGCTGACGGCGCCGGTGGACGACCCCAGCAGCCGCGCCTACCTGGAGGCCCTGCTCGATCGCTCGCTCGCCGACAACACCAACGCCTGGGTCCTCGGGCCGGACGGAGGATGGACGAGGCGAAGCCCGAACGGCGAGCCGCGAAACGTCCAACACGAGCTGATCGAGCTCCACGAGGCCAGAGCGGCCGAGCCGGGGCCGCTCTAGGCCCTCCGCGCGGTCTCGATCGCGGCTGCCTTCAGGGCGCGGCGGCTCGAAGTCCCTTCCCTGCCCCGGCGTCAGACTGCCCCCATGGCGATCCGGCACACACCTTGGGGCTGGTGGCTGGAGGAGGCAGGCCATCCTCGTCCGGCGGCGCCGCTCGATCGCGAGCTCGACGCCGACGTCGCGATCGTCGGGGGCGGCTATACCGGCATGTGGACGGCCTGGTTCGTGAGCCGGCTCGAGCCGGAGGCGAGGGTGGTGGTGGTCGAGGCCGAGCGCTGCGGCGACGGCCCGAGCGGGCGGAACGGTGGCTTCCTGAACGAGATGTGGTTCAGCCTGCCGACCCTTCGGCGACGATTCGGCGACGCGGCGGCGCTCGAGGTCACCCGCGCCTCCCAGAAGGCGGTCGAGGGGGTGGGCCGCTGGTGCGAGGAGCAGGGAGTTGATGCCTGGCACACGCGGGGCGGCTACCTCCAGGTCTCGACCGCGCCCACCTGGGACGGAACCTGGCGCGAAGCCGTGACGGCCTGCAAGGAGCTCGGCGTGCCCGGAGCATGCCGCCCGATGAGCGAAGCCGAGGTCCGCGCTCGCTGCGCCTCGCCGCTCTTTCGCGCCGGGGCTTTCTACCCGGGGGCCGCGACCGTCCACCCTGCGCGGCTCGCCCTCGGGCTGCGGACCGCGCTGCTCGAGCGGGGCGTCTCCATATTCGAGGGCACGCGGGCCGAGGCCCCGCGCCGAGATGGCGACAAACTCGTGCTGCGGGCGCCGGACGGCCGGGTGCGCGCTGGCTCAGTGGTGCTGGCGGGCGGCGCGGCGCTCGCCGGCCAGCGGCCCCTGCGGCGGCGACTCACCGTGACCTCGAGCCACATGGTGATCACCGAGCCGGTTCCGGACGTCCTCGAGGACCTCGGCTGGACCGGCGGTGAGTGCATCACCGACTCCCGGACCCTGGTCCACTACTTTCGCACCACACGCGACCGCCGGATCGCGTTCGGGTGGGGCGGAGGACGCGTCGTTCGCGCCGATCGGCTGAACGGCCGAGCCGAGCTCGACCCGGACGTGGTCGCCGACGTGGAGCGCAGCCTGGTGCGCTTCTTCCCCGCCCTCGCGGGGAGGCGCATCGAGCATGCCTGGGGTGGCCCGATCGACGTCTCGCCGACCCACATCCCGATGGTCGGAAGCCTCGAGGGCCAACGCGTCCACTACGCCTGTGGCTATACGGGCAACGGGGTCGGGCCCTCGCATCTCGCCGGGCGGATCCTCGCCTCGCTGGCGCTCCGCCGCCGCGACGCCCCCTCACGCCTGGCGATCGTCGACTCGCCTCCCGGGCGCGTCCCCCCCGAGCCCCTGCGCTACGTCGGCGGGACAGTGGTGCGAGGAGCACTCATCCGCCGCGAGCGTCTCGAAGAGCAGGACCGGCGCCCCGGCCCGCTGACCCGATTCGTGGCCGGGCTGCCCGAGCGGATCGGCATCCACGTCGGCCGCTAGCGCAATAACTCCGCCGGGAGCCTCGCCTTCGGCTCCGTTCCCGGCGGGTTAGGGCCTGTTGCCGGGCGGCAGGTCGTACTCGCGCTGAAGGGCGGAGTTGGTCACCAGCGCGAGGTGATGACCTTCTTGCGGGTGTAGAAGTCGACCGCGTCGTTGCCGTTGGCGTGCAGGTCGCCGTCCAGGGAGTCCTTCCAGCCGGAGAACGGAAACCAGGCAATCGGAGCGGCGACGCCGATGTTGACGCCGATCATCCCGGCCTCGACCCCGTAGCGGTAGCGGCGCGCGGCATCGCCGGACGTGGTGAAGATCGACCCGGCGTTTCCGTACCGGGACCCGTTCACGAACTCGAGCGCCCGGTCGAGGTCCGGCGCCCGGACCAGGGTCAGCAGGGGTCCGAACAGCTCCTCGCGTGCCACCTCGGACTCAGGGTCGCCGGTCTCGACGATCGTCGGCCCAAGCATTGTCTCCGCTGGCCCCGGCTCGATTCCGCGCCCGTCGAGGACGATCTCGACGTCGTCGGCGTTCGCGCGGTCAAGGGCATCCTCGATTCGCTGCCGTGCCTCCTTTCCGACCAGTGGGCAGACGTCGGTGCCCGCGTCGGCGCCCGGGCCGACCCGCAATCTCGCGGCCGCGGCGGAGAGGGCGTCTCGGACCTCGTCCTGGCGGTCGCGGCCGCCCACCAGCACCGCGACCGACCCCGCGAGGCATCGCTGGCCCGCGGCGCCGAACGCGGACCCCATGATCGCCGGCACGCTCTTTTCGAGCTCGGCGTCGGGCATCACGACGAGCGAGTTCTTGGCCCCGCCGAGCGCCTGGCAGCGCTTGCCGGCGGCCACGGATCTCTCGGCGACGTACCGCGCGGTGGAGGCCTGCCCGACGAACGAGACCGCGTCCACTTCCGGGTGGTCGAGGAGGGCGTTGACCGCGTCCCTGGCGCCGTGGACCAGGCTGCAGACGCCGGCCGGGATCTCCTCGATGCCGTCGATCAGCTCGAAGATCAGCTCGGACGGCCTCGGGTCGCGCTCGGACGGCTTGAGCACGAACGTGTTGCCGCAGGCGATCGCGAAGGGCAGGAACCACAGCGGGATCATGATCGGGAAGTTGAACGGGGTGATCGCCGCGACGACACCGACGGGCTGGCGAACCAGGTCGACGTCGACCCCGGTGGCGACCCCCTCCAGTCCCTCGCCCTTGAGCAGATGCGGGATCGCGCAGGCCGCCTCGGTGGACTCGATTCCGCGCAGGACCTCGCCCCGGGCATCATCGAGCGTCTTGCCCATGTCCTCGGTGACCAGGCGCGCGAGCTCCTCGCGATTGGCCCACAGCGCCTCGCGGAGCGCCATCACCGCCCGGGCCCGGCGCTGGGGGGCAAGGCCCCGCCATTCGGGCTGTGCGGCGCGTGCAGCCACCACGGCCGCGTCCACGTCGGGGGGCCCGGAGAGGGGAATCAGAGCAGTCAGCTCGCCGCTCGCGGGGTTGACGTCGTCGAGCGTCTCGGTGGGCTCCGCCCGGCGCCAATCCCCCGCCACGTAGTTGCGCAACGTCCGGGGCGAATCGCCCCGGGGGCTGTCCAGCGTGGACTCGGCGCTTTCTATCGAGCTCATCCCTGACCCTTCGAATACTCAGAGTAGGGATACCACCATTCCTTCGGAGCGATCTCGGTCTCGATGTGGACGTGCTTCGTCTCCTGGAAGGCCTCGAGCCCCTCGCGGCCCAGCTCTCGGCCGAGGCCCGACTGCTTGAAGCCGCCGAACGGGCCCGCGTCGTTGTCGGTCAGGGGGTCGTTGAACCAGATCGTCCCCGCCTTGATCTCGCGCATGCACCGAATCACGCTCTGCAGGTCGGCGGTGTAGACGTTGGCGCCGAGCCCGAAGCGGGTCGAGTTGGCGAGCTCGATCGCCTCGTCGAGCGATGCGACCCGGACGATCGGCGCCACCGGGCCGAAGGTCTCCTCGCGGAGGAGGTCGGTCTCGGCCGGGGCGCCCGTCACGACCGCGGGCGAGAAGTAGTGGCCGCGGTCGTGCCCCGCGGCGTCGGCGCCCGTCACGACCTCGGCTCCGGCCGCCACCGCCGCGTCGAGCTGCTCACGAACCTTGTCGCGCTGCCGAGCCGAGACCATCGGCCCGACGTCGGTCCCGGGATCTCGCGGGTCACCGACCCGAAGGCCGCCGGTGAAGTCGACGAATGCCTCCAGATAATCGTCGTAGACGTCATCCATGACGTAGAAGCGCTCCGCCGACGTGCAGACCTGGCCGGCGTTCAGGAAGGCCGCCCAGGCACCCCCCTTGGCGGCGACGTCGATCCGCTCGGCGACGTCGGAGCAGACGATGAACGGGTCCTTGCCTCCCATCTCGAGATTGATGCGAGCGACCCGCTCGGCGCACGCCGCGGCGATCCGCTTCCCGGTGGGCACCGACCCGGTGAAGGCGACGCAATCGACCTGTGGGTCGGCGACGATTCGCTCGCCGACCTCGCCGGCCCCCGCGAGGAGGTTGACGACGCCGGGCGCCAGGTGCTCGAGGCACGGCGCCAGGGCCAGGGTGGAGAGCGGCGTCAGCTCGGACGGCTTGCAGACCGTCGTGTTTCCGGCGGCCAGCGCCGGCGCCAGCTTCCAGGCCAGGAGCAGCAGCGGATAGTTCCAGGGAACGATGCAGGCGACCACCCCCACCGGCTCCTTGACCACGAGCGAGAGCTGGGTCGACTCGATCGAGGGAATCACGCGCCCCGCCGAGTCGCGCCCGATCTCCGCGTAATAGTCGAACGCCGCCGCAGTCCAGCTGATCTCGTCCGAGTTCTCGATCAGGGGCTTGCCCCCCTCGCCGGTCATCAGCTCGGCGAGCTCGTCCGCGCCGGCGCGAAGCCGCGCCGCGACCTCGTGCAGGGCCTCTCCGCGTTCGACCCCCGGCGTCCGCTCCCATCCCCGCTGGGCGTCGCGGGCCGCCGCGATCGCGGCGGCGACCTGGTCGTCCGACGCGATCGCGACCCGTGCGACCTCCTCCTCGGTGGCGGGATTCTCGATCCCGAGCGCCGTTCCCTCGCCCTCGACCCGCTCGCCGCCGATCAGCAGGCGGGTGTCCGGCGGCGCTGTGCTCCTCTCCCGGTCCGTCATCGCCGCGCGGATGCTAGATGAGCGGCTCGCGGCGCAGTGCCGACAGGACAAACCGTCCCCGGCGGTGAGCCGCTTCCGGGAGGTGAGCTCACTTGTGCACCACATAGGTGCATAACTGCCCTCGGCTTCACCGGCAACCGCCAATGCCACGCACTTCGCGCCCGCTTGGAAACGTCACCCCCACGTGCCACGCCCCCCCGGCGATGACGCGATCGGACGGGGCAAGCCTTTGACGCCACCAGCGAGCCCGTCACTCCTACCTGCCCGTGCCTCCCAGATGACGCGATCGGACGGGGCAAGCCATCGGCGCCACCGTCGAGGCCATTACCCCCAACCTGCCCGCCCCGACCCGCACGGAGGCACGACCGTCGGAGGCACGACCGTCGGAGGCACGACCGTCGGAGGCACGACCGTCGGAGCGTCCGCGAGATCCCGGCCGTTGACCCACTCCGGCGACGCTCCGCCTCGCCTCACCGCGACGCTCCGCCTCGCCTCACCGCGGCGCTCCGCCTCGCCTCACCGCGGCGCTCCGCCATCGCCTCGCACGGGGTGACACACTTCGGCGATGAGCGACGAGTGGAGAGTCGAGGTCGACCTCGACGACGAGCAGCACGGGCTGAAGCTCGGCGAGCGGTTGCGCAGCCTCGACCTCGACGACGAGGCGAGCAAGCGGCTCGGCGATCGGGTGATCGTGACGCGCGACGGGTCGAAGATGTTCCTCTACGCCCGCTCCGAGGCCGAGGCACATGAGGCCGAGAAGGTAGCCGGCGAGCTCCTTGCCGCCGAGGACCTCACCGCCGACGTCTCGGTGACCCGCTGGCATCCGGACGAGGACGCGTGGAAGGACGCCTCCGAGCCGATGCCGCAGACCGATGCCGAGCGCGCCGCCGAGCGCCAGCGACACGAGGAGGCGGCGGAGCAGGAGCCACGCTCCCGCTGGGCCTATCAGTGGGAGGTCCGGATCGACCTGCCGACCCGCCGCGACACGGTGGCGCTCGCTTCACGGCTCGAAGACGAGGGCGTCGAGGTGCGCCGCCATTGGAAGTACCTCCTGGTGGGCGCCGCGAGCGAGGAGCGGGCAAACGAGCTTGCCGAGCAGATCAAGGGCGAGGCGCCCGAGGGATCGACGATCCAAGTCGTAACCGCGGGCGCCCCCCACCCGGTCTTCGTGTTTCTGGGCGCTCACACACCGGGGATCGCCCGAGACCTCGGCGCCTGACTCAGTAGGCTCGCACCACCAACACCGGCCGTTCTGCGACGTGGACCAACCGGTAGGCGGTCCTGCCCAGTACGGCCCCGGTCAACGCCGACTCGCCGTAGTTGCCGACCACGATCATCCGCGCCTCGCGTTGCGTGGCCACATCGCTTAGCGCTTCCGCGCCACGCTCGTTGACCAGCTGGATCTCGTGCTCGATGCCCGCCCTCGAAACAACTTCGTCGGCCTCCTTGGTCATCTTCTCCCCAAGCTCCTTGACCGCCTCCCGATGGGTCGGCACCTCCCCGCCGCCGTACCCGCCGGGTGCATAGCCGAACACGATCACGATCTTGTCCCCGAGCAGATTGGCGAACTCGACCGCCTTGTCCAGCGCGGCTTTGGCCCCGTCCGTGCCGTCGTAGCCGACAACGATCTCGCTCATCTCGTCTCCTTACTCGGACGCCACGGAGGCGGTTCCCTGTACCGTCCCCTCGAGGATTCCGGGTTCAGCGGTCTCCGGCCGGCGCCTGAAGAAGCCCCGGTAGGCGAAGCGCGCCCACACCAACAGGACGAGGCCTATCAGCAACCCGCCCACTCCGATCACCACCGGGGTGCCGAAGCCGAGGACCCCGCCGGTGTAGTTGATGTCGGTGTTTGTCGTGTTGTAGTCGTGGAAGGCCTTGATGAAGATGCCTGTGAGCATCAGCCCACCCAAGAGAGGTGCCACCCCGACGAGCAGGAAATTTCTGACGCTCTTGAAGATCTCCCGCCGGTAGAAGAGCACGCACGCGAATCCGGTCAGGCCGTAGTAGAAGGCGATCTGAAACCCGAGGCCAGTGATCGCGTCGTTGAGAACGTTACCGCTGACATTGATGATGAACAGCGTCCACGCCAGCGAGACTGCGCCCATGGTGATCGTCGACACATCGGGGGTCAGAAAGCGGGGATGGATGCGCCCGAACGCTTTCGGTATCGAACCGAACCGAGCCATCGACAAGGTCGTCCGGGCCGTCGGAAGGATCGTGGTCTGGGTGGAGGCCGAAGCCGAGGTGAGCACGGTGATGATCAGCAGCTTGTCGAGCGGCGACGGGAACACCTGCGTGCCCAGCGCCTTCAGCACGTCATCGCTGTGGTTCCCCAAGAACCCCGTTCCGTGGTAGGCCTGGGCGGCGACCGCGACCGTGACATAGATCAAGACGAGGAGAAAGGTGCTCATGACGGCGGCCTTTCCGGGCCCTGTACTCGAGTGCTCGGACTCCTCGTTGACGCACACGCCGCTGTCCCACCCCCAGTAGATGAACACCCCGAGCAGTACACCATCGATCAACGCCGAGGTGCTGATCCCGAAGGGGCTGAACCAGTTCAGGCCGACGTGTATTGCGGCGTCTGGGGCGCCGCCAGCGTAGACCTTGACGAGAGCAACGATTGAGAACGCCGCCAGGGTCAGGATCTCGATCGTCAACAGCACACGCTGTGTGGCGGCGTTGAGCTCGATCCCGATCAGGCAGATGATCGTCATCCCAATGATCCAGAGGGCTGCGATGATGCTGACGTCGAGCAGGTTGCTGGCGGCTGCGTCCATGCCGAACAGCAGGAACGTGTAGACGCCTGCGATGTACGCAAGGGTCGCCATGACTACGATGTCGGCGGCGACGATCGCCCAGCCGGTAAGCCAGCCCAGGTCGGGGCCCATCGCCCGAGTGACCCAGGTGAAGCTGGTGCCGCAGTCGGGGTCCGCCTTGTTCATGTAGTAGTAGGCCGCCGCGATCAGCAGCATCGGGATGAAGGCGACGATCATGATCGCCGGCGCATGAACACCCATCCCGGGAACGATGACCACGAATCCGAGGATTGAGGCCAAGCTGTAGGCGGGCGCGACAGACGCCACCGAGATGACCAGATTCGAGAGGTAGTTGATCGCTCCGCTCTTCAGCCCCTTCTCGCCCTCGCGGGCGTGTTCCTCTGTCGGGCCGGGTGCTGGTACTGCTGCGCTTTCCATGCTGTCCTACTCCCCTTCCTGTTGAGGCCGAATGCTGGCCAGCCGTTCGGCACGCCGCTGCTGCACGACGGTGAAGCCCATCGCCACCAGAGTGGTCGCGAAGAGCATCGTCGCTATCACGTTCACCTCCACCGGGATGCCGCGCTGCGCGGCCCCGAAGATGTAGAGGGGGAACGTGACGGTCGTGCCCGAGTTGAAGTTCGAGACGACGAAGTCGTCGATCGAGAGCGCGAATGCCAGCAGGGCGGCCGCGACGACCCCGGGAAGGATCAGGGGGAGGGTCACCCTGACGAAGGTCTGTAGGGGGGTTGCCCCGAGATCCTGGGCGGCTTCCTCGAGGCTGCGGTCGAATCCGATCAGGCGCGAGCGGACGACCACGACGACGAAGCTGATGCAGAACATGACGTGGGCGATCAGCAGGGTCGAGAACCCGAGCGAGGGCGTATTCAGGATCAGGAAGAACGAGAGGAGCGACGCGCCCATGACCACCTCGGGGGTGGCCATCGGGATCACGATCAGGAAGTTGGCCGTGCGCCGCCCGAAGAACCTGTGCCGGACGAGGGCCAGGGCCATCAGGGTCCCGATCGCGGTCGAGATCAGCGTCGCAGCGCCCGCCAGCTTGAGGCTCTCCAGCAGGGCGCTGTTGAGGTCAGGCAGCCCGAAGGCGTTCCCCCAATGGCTGAACGTGAAGCCGACCCAGGTGAAGTTGTACTTCCCGGCCGGGTTGTTGAACGAGAACAGGATGATCACCGCGATCGGGAGGAGCAGGTAGCCGATCGCGAGCCCCGCATAGACGTTGATCGCGTGCTCGCGGAACCAGGTCCAGGCGCGCCGCGGCGCCGCCTCGCGGCGAACGTAGGGTGCTGCGGCGACGGCTCCGGCCTCCATCAGGCGACCCCCGTCTCCTCGCCCATCAGGGCCTCCGAGCCGGCGAAGCGGATGTAGATGAAGACGGCGATCATGATCACCGCCATGAGCACGAACGAGAGCGCCGCGGCGGCGGGATAGTCCCGTTGGGTCAGATAGAGCCCCTGGATCACGTTGCCGATCATGTGGTTGCTCGTGCTGCCGAGGAAGAACGCGTTGACGTAGTCACCGACCGCCGGGATGAACGTGAGCAGCGTCCCGGCCACGACACCGGGCGCCGAGAGCGGCAGGGTGACCTTCAGGAACGCCCAGCGAGACGACGAGTAGAGGTCCTTTGCCGCCTCGATCAGGCCCTCATCAACGCGATCCAGGCTGGCGTAGATCGGGAGGACCATGAAGGGCAGGAAGTTGTAGGTGATGCCCGCGATCACCGCTGTCGCCGTCTGGAGCAACCGGCCGGACGACGAGAGGATGCCCACCGACTGCAGGCTGTTGACCACCACGCCGTGGTCGGAGAGGATCGTCTCCCAGGCGATCGTGCGGATCAGGTAGGTGGTGAAGAACGGCGCCACCACCGCGAACAGCATCGCGTTCTTCCACCTGCCGCCCTTGAAGGCGATCGCGTAGGCGAGCGGATAGCCGATCAGCAGCGCGATTATCGTGGCGGCGCCCGCGTAGTAGAAGGAGCGCAGGAACGGGGCGTCATACAGCGACAGCGCGTCCTTGTAGTTGGACCACTGCCAGCTGAACGTGAAGCCCGTCTCGAGGGTGCCCGAGTCGAGCGAAAGCCGCACCATGTAGTACATCGGCACGACGAAGAAGACGATCAGCCAGAACGCCCCCGGAAAGAGGAGGAAGTACGGAACCAGCCGCCGCCGCGCGGTCAACACCCCTCGCTGGTACTAGCGACGAAGTCGCGGGTCGAGCGGCTGACCTTGCCGCCCGGCCCGCGCCCGAACCCGCCGGAAACGGAGCCGCAGGCGAGGCTTCCGGCGGAGTTGTTCATCTAGCCGTTGATGACCGCGTCGAATGCCTGAGTGACGGTCTGTAGCTGATCCGGAGTCAGCGTGGGCGCCACGTCGCATTTCTTCGTGAACTGCTTGGTCGGGAAGACGAGCGGGCTCTTCGCCGCCGCCGGGTCCGTCTTCTCGAGGATCGGCTTGACGCCGTTGACCGGCGTGAAATAGCTGTTGTAGGCGGTGATCGGGGCCTGGTTCGTGGGGTTGTAGACGTAGTTCATCCACGCCTCTGCGGCGGTCGGGTTCGGAGCCCCGACCGGGATCACCATGTTGTCCGAGAAGATCATGCAGCCCTCCTTCGGCATCACGAACTGGATGTTCGGGTTGTCGGCCTGGAGCTGGACGGCGTCGCCGGACCATCCGATTACCGCGTCGACGTCGCCACTGGTCAGGTCTCGGGCGTAGTCGTTGCCCGTGAAGCGGCGGATCTGTCCGGAGTCCGCCGCCTGCTTGATCTTGTCGATCGCCGACAGCCAGTCGTCCTCGGTCGCGTGGGCCAGATCGACCCCCTGGCACTTCATCACAAGCGGCACCGTGTCGGGCAGCTCCGTCAGCATGTCGACCTTGCCCTTATATTTCGGGTCGAACAGATCGCAGACCGACTTGATGTTCGGCGCCAGGTCGGTGCGGACGATGATCCCGGTCATCCCGGACTGCCAGGGGACCGAGTAGTCACGGTTGGGATCGAACGCCGGATGCTGGAGCGAGGGAACGAGGTTCTTCTCGACGTTCGGAATCCCCGACTTGTCGAGGTTCTGGAGGTAGCCCAGGTCCTGCATCTTCCTGGCCATCCAGTCGGTGACCACGAAGATCGATCGGCCACCCGACTGTCCCTGGGCGAGAAGCGGCTGGACCTTGCCGAAGAATTCGGCGTTGTCGTTCACGTCCTCGATGTACTTGACGTGGATGCCGGTCTTCTTCTCGAAGTTCGGGACCGTGTTCTTGTCTATGTAGAGAGGCCAGTTCGAGATTGTCAGGTTGCCGCTGGGCTTGCCGGTCAGCTTGACCGTCTGCACGCTGGCGTCACTGCTCCCGCCCCCGATCCCGCCGCCTCCTCCGCAGGCGGCGATCGCGAGGCTGGCGGCAACCGCGAATGAGGCAATCGCCAGTCGCTTCAGCGACGCGCCGGCAGCCCGGCCCCCGCCCCGATCGTCACTCCCAGGCTCGCTCAGCACCATCCCGTTGCCTCCTCGTGTCCTCGTCTCACGCAGCCGATTGATCCGGCTGCTCGTCCTGCTCAGCTTCAAGGTCCGCGACCGTGCCGGCAGTGGACTTGCGGACGACGTGCATGTGCTCCGGCGCCCAGCTCAGGCGGACGGCCGCCCCCCCGCCGGGGAGCCGTGCCCGCTCCGCCTCCGAGGCGTTCGGCACCAGCACGGTCATCGAAACGTCCCCCGGAAGGCGGACCACGATCTGGGTGGCCGTGCCGAGATAGACCGAGCTCTCCACCACCCCCTCAACGCTGGGTAGGCCGTTGCCCGCCGACTCGCCGGCGTGGCCGATCTCGAGCTTCTCCGGGCGCACCACAGCGTGGCAGCGCTCTCCCGTGCCGATCGCCTCGATCGTCGCCTCGACCTCGATCCCGGTGTCGAGGCGGACCGTCCCGCGGCCGTCGTTGACCGCGGTCACAGTGCCGGGCATCAGGTTCGAGACGCCGATGAACCCGGCCACGAAGGTGGTCCGGGGCCGCTCGTACACCGCTTCGGGCGCGTCCACCTGCTCGATCACGCCGTTTGACATCACGGCGATGCGGTCGGACATGGTCAGCGCTTCCTCCTGGTCGTGGGTCACGTAGACGAACGTGATCCCGACCTCACGCTGGATTCGCTTCAGCTCCAGCTGGAGTCCCTTTCGGAGCTTCAGGTCGAGGGCGCCGAGCGGCTCGTCGAGCAACAGCACCTTCGGCAGGTTGACCAATGCCCGGGCGAGCGCGACCCGCTGCTGCTGCCCGCCGGAGAGCTGGTTCGGCTTTCGGTTGATCTCGCCCGCCAAGCCGACCCTCTCGAGCTCGGACTCGACCCGTTCTCCGATCTCCCGCTTCGGGACCTTCTTTCGCCGCAGCCCGAAGGCCACGTTCTCTCCCACGCTGAGGTGGGGGAACAGCGCGTAGCTCTGAAAGACGGTGTTGGTGGGGCGCTTGTAGGAGGGCAGGCCCGCCACGTCGCTCCCGTCGATCAGGACCCGCCCCGTGGTGGGCTGCTCGAAGCCGGCGACCATCCGCAGGGTCGTAGTCTTGCCGCAGCCGCTCGGCCCGAGCATGGTGAAGAACTCGCCGGTGCCGATGTCGAGGTCCATCTGGCGGACGGCGACGAGCTCGCCGAACCGCTTGCTCACCCCGTCGAGGCGAACGGTCGGTTCCCCGGAACGAGCCGACGCCTCCGCGCCGACGGGACCACCGCTCTCGCTGCCCCGATCCAAACTCCGCTCCTCCTCCTCACTTCCTCCGAGCCATGGGTCTGCCTTCCTGTCGATGCGACGGGCGGAAGGCTAACCGCTCAGTCCAAGCAGCGTATGCACACCCCCACCCGCGCGCAAGGGGCGAAATCCCCAAAACGGAAAAAGCTCCTTGTGCAGTTCGTACAAGAAGGCGGTAGCATCTTTGAACCTAATCTCCGTTGTGCGATCGGCGCCGGCTGGATACGGTTATACGGAACGTCGATTCAAGCTGGACATGCAGTCGCAGGACGGGGAGGAGACCCAGATGGCAACCACCAGCGCAGCGGCCACCACGACCAGCGCCGATCTGCAGGCGCTCGCGAAGCGCAACCTATGGATGCACTTCACCCGGCACGCGGCCTACGACGATGCCGACGTGCCGATCATCGTCAGAGGCGAGGGTCCCTATGTGTGGGACGAGAAGGGCAACCGCTATCTCGATGGGCTCTCGGCGCTGTTCTGCGTCAACGCCGGACACGGACGGACGGAGCTCGGGGATGCCGCCGCGCACCAGGTCGCCGAGCTCGACTTCTTCACGATCTGGAGCTACGCGCACCCGCGCGCGATCGAGCTGGCCGCGCGGATAGCCTCGCTGGCGCCCGGGGACCTGAACCGCGTCTTCTTCACCTCGGGTGGCTCGGAGGCGGTCGAATCGGCGATCAAGCTCGCCCGCGCCTATCACCAGCGGACCGGAAATCCCCGCAAGACCAAGTTCATCAGCCGGGACATCGCCTACCACGGGACGACCCTGGGCGCCCTGGCGGCAACCGGCATCTCCGCGCTTCGCCACGAGTTCGAGCCGTTGGTCCCCGGTGGTTTTCAGGTGCCGAACACCGACAGCTACCGGTGGCCCGGTGACCGCGATCCGCTCTGGGCGGCCGACCAGATCGAGGAGAAGATCCTCTACGAGCACCCCGACACCGTCGCCGCCGTGATCCTCGAGCCGCTCCAGAACGCCGGCGGATGCATCCCGCCGCAGGACGGGTACTTCGACCGGGTCCGCGAGATCTGCGACCGCCACAACGTCCTGCTGATCTCCGACGAGGTGATCTGCGCCTGGGGACGGCTCGGCCACTGGTTCGGCTGCCAGCGCTACGGATACCAGCCCGACCTGATGACCGTCGCCAAGGCGCTCACGTCGGCCTATGTGCCGATGGGCGGGGTGATCGCCTCGGACCGGGTCGCCGCGCCGTTCATGGAGGGCAACGAGTCATTCGCCCACGGCCTCACGTTCGCCGGCCACCCGGTCGCGGCGGCGGTGGCGATGGCGAACCTCGATGTGTTCGAGCGCGAGGACATCTGCGGCCACGTGAGGGAGAAGCAGGGCGAGCTCCGGAGCATGCTCGATTCGCTTCGCGACATCCCGATCGTGGGCGACGTCCGCGGCGACGGCTTCTTCCACGCGATCGAGCTCGTCAAGGACCACGAGACCAAGGAGGGGTTCAGCGACGAGGAGTCCGAGTGGCTCCTGCGTGGGTTCCTCTCAGGCGAGCTGTTCCGCCGAGGCCTGATCTGCAGAGCCGACGACCGCGGCGACCCGGTCGTCCAGCTCGCGCCGACCCTGGTCTGCGACACCGAGCAGTTCGAGGAGATCGAGGCGGTGCTGCGGCCCGTCCTGACCGAGGCCTCGAAGCAGATGAGGAAGGGGAACAACTCGGCCCGAAGCCGCCGGTCGACGCGGTGGCACTGAGGCGATGCTGACGGTCGGTCATCTCGTCGCCGACTGCGGCCTCGAGCTGCTGGCCGGCGCGGACTCGTCGGAGCGGCGCATCCGATGGGTCCACATCACCGAGCTCGAGGATCCGACCCAATGGCTCTCGGGCGGTGAGCTTCTCCTCACCACCGGGATCCAGCTCACCGGCGCCGCTCGCCAGCGACGCTTCGTGGCGCTGCTCGCCGACCACGACGTCGCCGGCCTCGGCCTGGGGACCGGCTTCGGCCACAAGCGGATGCCGAAGGCGCTGATCGAGGAGGCTGGCAAGCGTGGACTGCCGCTCTTCGAGGTGCCCTACGAGATGCCCTTCATCGCGATCACCAAGAGCGCCTTCACGCTGCTCGTCAACGAACAGTACGCGGTGCTCGAGCGCGGGACCCAGGTGCACGAGCGGCTCGAGCGCCTGGTGATCGAGGGCCGCGGGCTGGAGGCGGTCCTGGGATCGCTGGCGAGCGCGATCGGCGGCACCGCGATCGTCCAGGACTCCTCCGGGCGGGAGCTTGCCCGCCATCCGGCGAAGGGGGGCCCGGGCGCGGCCGCGCTGAAGGCCTTGAGCGCCGAGCTCGCGACCCGCGGGACGGCCGCGGTGACGGCCTTCGAGCCCGAGCACCCGTCGCTCGCGGACAGCGCCCTGGTGGTCCCCGTGCCGGGCCGCCGGGGCGGTGCCCCGGTCGGCTGGCTGATCGTGACAAGCCACAAGGGCCCGCTGGGCGAGTTCGAGCGTCTCACCGCTCGCCAGGGTTCGATGGCCATCGCGCTCGAGCTGATGCGCGAGCGCGTGGTTCGCGAGACGGAGCGACGGCTGGCCGGCGACCTGCTCGCGGAGGCGCTCGGGGGCCGGCTCGAGCCCGACGAGCTTCGCAGTCGACTCCGCCCGTTCGGGATCGGCGCCGAGGCGGCGGTGCTCGTCTTCGAGCTCGACGACGCCCAGTCAGGCGAGCGCGAGCTCGAGCTCGCGCTCGCCGACGCCGGGGTGGGGGGGCTGGTCGCCACCAGCGCAGCGGCCGGCCAGCCGCTTCTGTGCGCGGTGATCGACGCGCGGGCCGGCGACCCGATCGCAGTGGCTGCGACACTTCGCTCGGCGCTCGCCGACTCGCACGGGAAGGTGCGAGCGGCCGCCAGCCGGGCGACCGCGGTCGCCTCGCTTCGTCGCGCCTTTCACGAGGCCCGCTGCGCGCTGCAGGCGACCTCGCTGGCCGACGGGGACGCACCCGAGGTGGCGAGCCATGAGGACCTCGGCGCGTTCACGCTCTTGCTCTCGCTGCAGGACGACGACGCGCTTCGCCTCTACAGCGAGGGCCTGCTGGAGCCGATCGAGCGCACCGAGGGCGAGTACGGGGGAGAGCTCCTGCGCTCGCTCGAGGCCTACATCGAGCACAACGGCAACTGGGAGCGCGCCGCGCGCCAGCTCTACTGCCATCGCCACACCCTCCGGTACCGGATCCGAAAGATCGAGGAGCTGACGGGCCGCGATCTCTCCCGGGCCACCGACCGGATCGAGCTGTGGCTCGCGCTTCGAGCGAGGGAGCTCGTGGGATGAGGAATAACTCCGCCGAAAGCCTCGCCTGCGGCTACGTTTTCGGCGGGTTCGGGCGCGTTACGGGGCGGCGGGCCGTATGCGCTCTCCCCGGGACTTCGTCCCTGGCTCAAGCGGGCGGTTTTCCCCGGCCCCGGGGCATCCCTACCCAGCCCCCAACCACAACCATCGCGAATGACCGACAACGATCAATGTCGGCGATTCGCGACGGCACCGGGGAGGCCCCAACGGCCGGCACAGCCATCCCTACCCAGCCCCCAACCACAACCATCGCGAACCACCGACAACGATCAATGTCGGCGATTCGCGACGGTATCGGGGAGGCCCCAACGGCTGGTTCCCCCTTCCCGCCCGCCCACCCCTACCCAGCCCGCGGCTCGTCCAGGGGTTCACGATGAGGGTCGCGGTCCTGGGAGCGGGAGGGACGATCGCGCCGGCGATCGTGCGCGACCTCGGCGTCTCGGAGGAGGTCGAGCAGATGCTGCTCTTGGACCTCGACCTGGGTCGCGCCGAGCAGGTCGCGTCGACCCACGGCGCGGGCAAGGCGCGCTCAGCCCAGGTCGATGCGCGCGCCGCTGCCGATCAGCCGGATTCCCTCGCCCGGATGCTCGAGGGATCCGACGCGCTGGTCAATTCAGCGAGCTACCGGGTCAACCTGGAGGCGATGGCGGCCTGCCTGGCTGCCGGATGCCACTACCTCGACCTCGGTGGCCTCTACTGGATGACCTCGCGACAGCTCGAGCTCGCGCCCGAGTTCGAGAGCAGCGGCCTTCTCGCCCTGCTGGGCATCGGCTCGGCGCCGGGCAAGACCAACCTGATGGCCGAGACCGCGGTGCGGCGGCTCGGGGACGGCCGGGACGCCGAGGAGGGCGAGGCCGGAACGAGCATCGACTCGATTCAGGTGATCGCGGCCGGACGGGACCTCGATCCGCCCCCGGGGTTCAGCATTCCCTACGCGCTTCAGACCCTGCTCGACGAGCTCGCCATGCGCCCCGTGGTGCTGCGCGACGCTCGCCCCCTGGAGATCGAGCCGCTCTCGGACGGGGGAGCCGTCGACTTCGGTCAGCCGATCGGCGAGGGGCAGACGATCTACACGCTCCACTCCGAGCTCAATACGTTCGGCGAGAGCTTCGGCTGTCGCGAGGCGAGCTTTCGGCTCTGCCTCTCGCCCGCCCTCCTCGCCGAGCTTCGGGATCTCATCGGCGCCCCCGAAGCCGAGGTCCGGCGCAGAGCCGCCGAGGCGCTCCCGCCGTCGGGTCGGACGGTCTCGGTGCACATCGTGGAGGCGGTCGCGGGAGATCGACGGTCCCGCGTTCGCGCGATCACCGAGCCGCTCGAAGCCTGGGGCCTCGGTGGAGGCATCGTCTCGACCGCCGCCCCAATCGCTGCCGCCGTGCGGCTGCTGGCCCGCGATGCGATCGGCGCGCGCGGCGCCCGTCCCCCGGAGCGCTGCATCGACCCGGCGGACATGTTCGCTGAGCTCGAGCAGCGAGGCTGCCGGTTCGAGGTGACGACTCCCGAGGAGGTCAGCGCATGAGGGTCGGCGTCCCCACCGAGGTGAAGCCCGACGAGTACCGGGTTGCCCTCACTCCGGTTGGGGCACGCGAGCTGGCCGAGCACGGCCACGAGGTGGTGATCGAGAAGGGCGCGGGAGAGGGCAGCGCGATTGCCGACGCCGATTACGAGGCTCAGGGAGCGCGGATCGTTCCGGCGGTCGAGGACGTCTGGGGCGACGCCCAACTGGTCCTGAAGGTGAAGGAGCCCCAGCCCGAAGAGGTTTCCCGCCTGCGCCCCGAGCTCACCCTGTTCACCTATCTGCACTTGGCGCCGGCCCCCGATCTGACCCGCGGGCTGCGGGATTCAGGCGCGACCTGCGTGGCATACGAGACGGTGGAGGATCGGTTCGGGCGCCTTCCGCTGCTCGCACCGATGTCGGAGATCGCCGGCAAGATCGCCACCCAGGCCGGGGCGTTCATGCTCGAGAAGCCGCTCGGCGGGCGCGGCATCCTGCTCGGCGGCGTGCCGGGTGTCGCGCCCGCGAACGTGATGGTGATCGGTGGCGGGGCGGTGGGCATGAACGCCGCGTTCATCGCGATCGGAATGGAGGCCGACGTGTTCGTATACGACACGTCGATCGACCGCCTGCGCGAGCTCGACGTGGCGTTCGGGGGGCGCGCCTCGACCGTGTTCTCCTCGACCCTCTCGATCGAGGAGCGCCTGCCCACCACCGATCTGGTGATCGGGGCGGTGCTGCTGCGCGGCGCGCGGGCGCCTCACGTGATCAAGCGATCGCAGCTCGAGCTGATGCCCTCCCGGGCGGTGCTCGTCGACGTCGCAATCGATCAGGGCGGCTGCTTCGAGACCTCGGCGCCGACCACCCACCGCGACCCCACTTTCGAGGTCGACGGGGTGATCCACTACTGCGTCACCAACATGCCCGGCGCGGTGCCGATCTCGTCCACGTATGCCCTGACCAATGCAACCCTTCCCTATGTGCTCGCGCTTGCCGACCTGGGCGTCGCCGAGGCTGCGCGTCGGGATCCCGGTCTGAAGCTCGGGATCAACATCGCCGCCGGCAAGGTGACCCATCCAGCGGTTGCCGAGGGCGTGGGGATGGACTATGTGGAGCCGGATGAGGCGCTCGGCGGCGCCTAGAGCAAAACTCAGACTGAGATCCGAAACTGGAGGAGATGGCAACGGCAACTCGCACAAAGCTGAAGAACATCATCGACGGGGTTCTTCCTCGAGCCCACCGTCGTCGCCAACCTCGAGCAGGACGACGAGATCCAGGACGAGATATTCGGACCGGTGATCACGGTGCAGCCGTTCGACGACGAGAAAAAGGCAATCTGCTGGGGGAACGGAACCAAGTACGGCCTCGCCTCATCGGTGTGGACCCGCGACTCGGCCGGGCGCACCGGGTGGCGAACGCGCTTCAGTTCGGATGCGTGTGGGTAAACGACCACATTCCGCTCGCCGCCGCGATGCCCCACGGGGGCTACAAGCAGTCCGGCTACGGCAAGGACCTCTCGATGTACCCGCTCGAGGACTACACGCAGATCAAGCACGTGATGGTGAGCCTGGCCTGAGGCCACCTGAAAGCGGGGAAGGACCACCGGGGGCGCAGGGAAGTCCCTGCGAGAGCGCCGCACTCATCAGAGCGCGGCGCTCTCTTCTCTGGGCTCCCCTGGCCCGCCGATGCCGGTTGACATTCGACCCGGCCCCGGGGACAAACCGCAATCACCTAGGGGTGTCCGACTTCGGCTCAGACGATCGCTCGGCGCCGCCAGGGCAGCCGCGAGTGGCGCCGGTCGCGCAGGATGCGCTTCGCTGCATTGTGGCCCGAGGCCGCCATCACGCCGCCGCCCGGATGGGTGCCCGCGCCGCAGAGATAGAGGCCGTCGACGGGGGTCGCGTACTGGGCGAGCATCGGTGCGGGCCGCATGAAGGCCATCTGGTCGAGTCCCTGCTCGCCCTGGAAGATCGAGCCGCCGACCAATCCGAAGATCCGCTCCAGGTCGGGGGGCGCCAGCACCTCGCGCTCGAGGATCGCGCCGGGGACGTTCGGCGCGTAGCGGGCCAGGTGCTCGACGCAGGCGTCGGCGTAGCCCTCCCGAGCGCCGTCGGGCCAACCGTCCTCGTCGGGGGGGCCGTATTGCGTGAACATCGTCATCACCCACCGTCCGTCGTCGGTGAGGCTCGAGTCGACGGACGAGGGAAGCTCGGCCTCGACATAGGGGTGGGCGGCGGGCCTGCCTTCGAGGGCGTCCTGCCAGGCCCGCTCGAGATAGTCGATCGAGGGGCAGAGGTTGACCCCGGTGCGCTCGAGCATGTGCTGCTGCTCTTCGGTCACGCCCTCGTACTTCGGCGGCTCGCTCAGCACCAGGTTCACCTTCACCGAGCCGCCTCGGGTTCGGTAGCGGCGCATGTCCTCGGCGACGTCGTCGGGGAAGTGCTCGGCGCCGGCCAGGTCGAGGACCGTGGTCTTGGGGTGGGCGCCAGAGGCGACGATCGGCGCGCGGATCTCCTTGCCGTCGGCGAGCGTCACTCCGACCACCCGGCCGCCGCGGACGTCGACGGATTCGACCGCCGCGCCGGTGCGGATCTCGGCACCGGACGCCTCGGCCGAGCGTGCGAGCGCCTGGCTGATCGCACCCATGCCGCCGATCACCTGACCCCAGCCGCCGGAGATGCCGTCGATCTCGCCCAGCGCGTGATGGAGCAGGTTGTAGGCGGTGCCGGGCGTCCGGGGCCCGGCCCAGACCCCGACCACGCCGGTCGACGCGATCGAGCCCTTGAGCCCGTCGTGCTCGAAGTGGTCATCGAGCAGGTCGGCGACCGACATCGTGAAGATGCGGATCAGGTCGTGGATGTCGCGGCGGCCGAGTCCGGCCGTTCGAGCCCCCTCGCGGAGCAGGCCGAGCAGGTCGCCGGGATGCCGGGAGCCGAGCGCGGGGGGCTCGCGGAGCATCATGGGGCGCAGGAACGAGGCTGCTCGGTCGAGCAGGTCCTCGAAGCCCTCGTACGCGTCGCCGTCGGCCTTCGAGAACTTCGCGATCGAGGCGGCCGTCCGGGCGGCCTCGTTGAAGAAGAAGATCGGGCCGTCGGAGCTCATCGCGGCGTAGGCGGGATCGAGCGGCACGGCGCGGTAGCCGTAGTCGCGCAACCGCAGGTCCGAGACGACCTTGGGCTGGAGCATCGAGACGACGTAGCTGGCCCGCGAGACGCGGGCGCCGGGCCAGACCTCCTCGGTCACGCAGGCGCCGCCGAGGATGCCCCGGCGCTCCAGGACCACCACCCGCAGGCCGGCCCGGGCCAGATAGGCGGCGGTGGTCAGGCCGTTGTGCCCTCCGCCGACCACGATCGCGTCGTAGGAGCGCGGCGTCCGGCGGCTGGATGCGGAAGTGGCGCTGGGGCTTTGGGTGGCGGCCTCGATGGCGCGCGAGTCTATCAAATATCGTACGGTTGACTACAAGGTCAACGAGGCGCCGCAGGCGTGATCATCCGGCGCTCGAAGGGGTCACCAGGCGTCGTCGTCCGCTGAGGGGTCTCAGGCGTGATCAGCCGGCTTGCTCGATGAAAGCGCCGCGGCGCTTCTCACCCGACTGCCACCGCGCGACGCGCCAGCGCATCCAACGCCACGCATCCATCCCGGTGGACGACGACCGGGTTCAGCTCGATCAGCCCGAGGCGCCGATCGGAGAGCAGCGAGCCCACCGACGCGGCGAGCCCGGCGATGCTCTCGAGGTCGACCGGGTCGCGCCCTCGCCCGCCGGTCAGGGCGGCGGCCGCTCGAAGCGATTCGATTGCGCGGCGGACCCGCTCGGGGCTCGCCGGCAGGGGGATGATCGCGACGTCGTCGAGAGCCTCGGCCCAGATCCCGCCGAGGCCGACGACCAGGGCGGGGATGACTGCGTCGGATCGCGCGGCGACGAGCACCTCGACACCCGGCGGCACCATCCGCTCGACGAGAACCCGCGCCCCGTCGACGGCTGGTGAGTTCGAGAGCTCCCGGTATGCCTCCCGTGCCTGATCCGAAGCTCGCACGTCGAGTCGAAGCGCTCCCGCCTCCGACTTGTGGCGAAGGCTCGAAGACACCAGCTTGATCGCCGCCGGCGCCAGCTCGGCGACGGCCCGCGCGCATTCATCCTCGCTGGTCACGATCCTGCCCTCGGGCACGGGCAAGCCCGCGGTCCTGAGGATCTCCTTGGTGTCGACCTCATCCATCCAGCCTTCGGCGGGGCCGGTTCCTGTGCCGCTCGCCCGCGCCGCCACGGACGCGATCTCGACCATCCGGCCCGGTTCGGCCCCCGGCGCGCGGAGCGCCTGCGTACATGCCAGAGCAGTTCGCAGCCCGGCCACGGCGGGAACCCCGCGGCGGGCCAGCTCGCCGCTGGCCCGATCGTCGATCAGGTCGGGGAGGGTCGAGGCGACCAGGGTTGCGGCCCGCGTCTCGGCGGCCCCGGCGATGATCCCGGCGCGAACCGCCGCCCAGCTCTCGGCCGCCTCGGGGGCGAGGCCCTGGGGGTGGTCATAGAGGATCAGGAGCTGATCGATCGACGGGTCGTCGCCGACGGTCACTGTGATCCGGCGAAGCAGGTCCGAGTCCCCCCAGATCATCGCCGTGTAGTCGAGTGGGTTCCCCACCGTCGCTGCACCCGGCAGGAGCTCGGCGAGGCGCCCACGGGTCGCGGGAGAGAGCTCCGGGAGCTCGGCCCCCACCCGGGCCGCCTCGTCGGCGGCGACGCTCGAGTCGCCGCCCGAGCAGGTGAGTATCGCGAGCCCCCCGTCGCCTCGCGGCCGGGCTCGCGGCTCGGCCAGGACGCGCGCGAGCTCCAGCAGCTCGTGGGGGTCACGTGCCCAGGCCGCCCCCGCTTCGGTGACCAGTGCCTTGAAGACCCGTTGGTCACCGGCCACCGCCCCGGTGTGGGCCGACGCGGCGCGGGCGCCTGCCTCCGAGGCGGCGGCCTTCAGCACCGCGACCCCGATCCCCCGCTCGGCGCATCGCGCGAGTGAGCGCGCGAGGCGTTCGCCGTCGCCGTCCTCCTCCAGGAACATCGCTATCGAGCCGACCCCGTCCAGCTCGCACACGGCGCGAAGCCAATCGCTCGCGTCGAGCACCGCCTGGTTGCCGGTGGACAGGACCGTGTGGTAGCGAATCCCGCGTCGCGAGCCGAGCGCGTTGACCGCCACGTTGCCGCTCTGCGAGATCATCGCGACCGGGCCGGGCTCGAGCGGAGGAACCGAGTCACCCCACATTGGCGCCCGCGCCGCGCCGGCGAAGATCCCGTTGCCGTTCGGGCCGCACAGCGGCAGGCCCCCGCCGACCGCCAGGTCGCGGATCTCCCGTTCGAGGCCACGTCCCTCGGCGACCTCGCCGAACCCGGCCGAGATCACGATCGCCCCTCCGCATCCGCGCGCGAGGGTGTCGGCGATCACGCCCGCGACCCCGGCAGCCGGAATCGCGACGACCACCGCGTCAACCGCCTCGGGAAGGTCGGTCACCGACGGTACGCACGGTCGGCCATGGACCTCGGTGCGCCGGGGATTGACGCCCCACACATCACCCTCGAACCCGGCGCGCGCCAGGTTGGCGAGCACGATGTCGCCGTAGGAGCCGGGCCGGTCGTTGGCCCCGACCACGGCGATCGAGCGCGGGTTGAGCAGCGGAGTGAGGTCGGGCGCCGCCGGCGCGCTCATAGGCACCGATTCCACCTCTGCACCCATGCGATGCATGACTGAGATCGCCTCGGGCTCACCGACCCCATTTCTGCATCCATTTGATGCACCTCTGGGATCGCCCGCCCTAGTGGATGATGTGCTCCACGCCACGGCGCTCCAGCCCCCGGGCGACGATCAGCCGCTGGATCTCGCTGGTTCCCTCCCAGATCCGGTCCACCCGCAGCTCGCGCAGGAGGCGCTCGGCGACGTTCGAGCGCAGGTAGCCCCGCCCGCCGAAGGCCTGCACGCAGCGATCGGCGCAGCGCCATGCGGCTTCGCTCGTGAACAGCTTGGCCATCGAGGCCTTGTGGTGGACGATCTTGGGGTCGGCGCCGGAGTCAGCGAGTGAGGCGACGGTGAGGGTGAGCAAGCGGCCGCACGCGGCGTCGGCGGCCGAGTCGGCGAGCGGGAACGAGACCCCCTGATGATCGTAGATCCGCGCCCCGCCCTGAACGCGATCACGGGCCCAGCCGACGGTCTCGTCGAGCAGCCGCCACATCGCTCCGCCGCACCGCGCCGCGATCCCGAGGCGCTCCTCGGTGAACCAGGAGCGCTGAAGCTCGTCGCCGCCGCCCACGCCGCCGATCACGTCGTCGGCCGAGAGCTCGACGTCGCGAAAGCGGATCGTCGGGTGGCCCTCGGGATAGTTGTGCGTGTAGTCCGGGTCGCTGACGATCTCGACTCCTGGCCGCTCGCGGTCGACCACGAACAGGGTGGGAAAAGCCTCGCCGCCATCGAGGACGTTCGCCATCACCACGTAGACGGTCGCGACGTCGCCCGCGGTGACGAACCACTTCTCGGCGTTGAGCCGAAAGCCGTCGGCGGTCCGCTCGGCGCGCGCCTCGATCGCGGACGGATCCGAGCCGGCGTCGCGCTCGGTCACCGCGTAGGCGTCCTTGAGTTCGCCCGCGAGCGCGGGTCGCAGGTAGCGGTCGATCTGCTCCGGGCTCGCATGCGCCCAGACGTTGTACGCGTTCGGCACGTGCCAGTGGATCGCGTTGGTGGTCCGGCCGTACTGCTCCTCGACCAGGCACCACTCCAGGCGCGTCCAGCCCTGGCCGCCGTGGTCCCTTGCGTGGAGCCCCCCGCTCAGGCGGGCGTCGATCGCCTCCCGCCGCAGGTCGGCGATCGTGTCGTCGGCGAGCCGTCCGCCACGTCGCTCGGCCTCTTCCTCGAGCGGCATGAGCACCTGCTCGGCGAATCGGCGCGCCCGCTCCTGAAGCTCGAGCGCCCGATCGTCCAGCTCCAGGGGGTTGGCGCCGAGGGCGCCGGAGGGGCGATCGAGCGACTTGACCTCCATCGGGTGGGCAGACTAACATGCGATTGACTACAAGGTCAACAGGCGTCGGCGCATGACCACCCGACCGGCGAGACGTCGAGACCCGAGCAGGCGCAAGAACGAACGGCCGAACCGGCGCGAGCCACGGACCAGGAGGCGGAGCCTTGAACAACAGACCGCAGCCCACACTGAACCTCGACCCGCTCGACATCGAGGCCAACCTGCGGCCGGTCGAGCGCGCGACGATGCTGCCTCCGCGCGCGTTCGTCGACCAGGGCATCTTCAACTGGGAGCTCGAGTCAATCTTCCGCGGCTGGATCTGCGTCGGCCACGCCGCGATGGTCGCCGACCCTGGGAGCTACCTGAGGCGGGAGATCGGCGACGACAGCGTCGTCGTCATGGGCGGTGGCGAGGGGCGAACGCACGCGTTCCTGAACGTTTGCCGGCACCGGGGCGCGCGGCTGATCGCGGAGGGGGAGGGCAGCGTTCGTCGCCGCGTCCAGTGTCCCTATCATGGTTGGTCCTACGGTCTCGACGGCGAGCTGAAGGCGGCCCCCCACATGGACGGGGTGGAGGGCTTCGACTCCTCGTGCTGGGGCCTGATCGGTGTCCGCGTCGCCACGGTCGGTGGCCTCGTGCTCGTCGACCTGAGCGGCGAGGCGCCCCCGATCGAGCCCCACGTCGGCGAGCTGACCGGATTCCTCGAGCGCTACCGGGTCGGCGACCTGCGCCGCGCCGGCAGGGCTGAGTACACGGTCGCCGCCAACTGGAAGGCGATCGCCGAGAACTACAGCGAGTGCCTGCACTGCCCGGGTGTCCACCCGGAGCTCAACGCCCTCAGCAACTACATGAGCGGCGAGGTCATGGAGGGGGCGGGCGCATGGTGCGGCGGCTCGATGACCCTCACGGACGGAGCCTCGACGATGGGGCGCGAGGGCGGCCACGCCCACACCCGACCGCCGATCGAGGGCCTGTCGGGCGACGACCTGACCTCGGTCCTGTACTTCGTGTTGTTCCCGAACGCGCTTGTCTCGCTGCACCCCGACTACGCGATGCTTCACACCCTGTGGCCCAAGGCAGTCGACCGAACCGAGATCGTCTGCGAGTGGTTCTTCGAGCCCTCGACCATCGCGGCCGAGGTGTTCGACCCCTCCGACGCGATCGAGTTCTGGGACCAGGTCAACCGCGAGGACTGGCACGTGTGCGAGCTGACCAACCAGGGGGTTCGCACCCGCGGCTACGTGGCCGGTCGCTACTCGGCCGAGGAGATCGACGTGCACGCCTTCGACGTGATGGTCGCCGAGCGCTACATGGAGGCGCTTCGCGAGCGCTCCGAGGTGCCCGCATGAGGGGCCGCGCCGATCGCGGGGGACGCGGGGGACGAGGAGGCCGCGGACGGTGAACGAGATCGCCGCGAAGCTGGGCGAGGTCGGCCTGCCCGAGCCGCTCGGCGAGCTGGCGGCCCGCGACTGGGATGCCATCGTCGTCGGGGGTGGGCACAACGGCTTGACGGCCGCCGCCTACCTCGCTCGTGCCGGCCGATCGGTCCTGGTGCTCGAGCGCCGGGAGCGGCTCGGGGGCGCCTGCACGCTCGAGCGGCCCTTCGCCGATCCCGGCTTTGTGGTCAGCCCGTGCGCATACGTCGTCGGCCTGCTTGACGACCTCGTGATTCACGAGCTCGAGCTTGAGCGCCGCGGGCTCCGCTACTGGATGGCCGACCCGAACCTATGGGTTCCCTTCGAGGACGGGACGGCCTTCGGCCAGTGGCTGGACGACTCGCGAACCCAGGCGAACCTGGAGGAGCTCGGGGTCTCGGCCCGTGACATCAACGGTTATTGGGCATACGAGGAGCTGTTCGACGAGGTCCGCCGCAGGCTGCGAAAGGGACCCCGCGACACCTGGGTTGGGGATGCCCCGACCAGGGCCGAAATCGAGGAGCTCGTGGGCGGCGACCAAACGATGATCGACCTCCTGTTCGAGGCGTCGATCGCCGACGTCCTGGACGACCACATCTCCGACGAGCGTCTCAAGACGGCCCTCTTCGGGCAGGGGATCATCGGCACGTGGGGCGGGCCGAGGGATCCCGGGACCGCGTCGATCAAGCTGATGCACTTCCAAGGGGACATGGACGGGCGGGGCCCGCTGTGGGGCTACGTGGAGGGCGGGATGGGGATGGTGAGCTTTGCGATCGCCGACGCCGCCCGCGGAGCAGGGGCGGTGCTGGCCTGCGGAGTTCCCGTCTCCCAGATCCTCCCGGGGGAGGGCGTCGCGCTCGAGGACGGGACGTCGGTTCGCGCAGCCACGGTGATCTCGAACGCCGATCCGAAGCGGACCCTGGAGATGCTCGACGGCCAGGAGATCGACGGCGTCTTCCGAGACCGCCTCGAGGGCTGGAAAGTGCGAAGCCCGGTGGTCAAGTTCAACGCCGCGCTCGACCGGCTGCCGAACTGGACCGCGGCGCCCGGCGAGGACTGGCCGGCTCGGGCCACCATCGACGTGACCGGGACGATCGACGAGGCACAGCGCGCTTTCGAGGCCGCCGAGCGCGGCGAGCCGGCCGTCGCGTTCGGCGAGATCTACATCCAGACGGGATACGACCCCTCGCCCGCGCCGCGCGGAAAGCATCTGCTGAGCGTGTTCGGCCAGTACGCGCCCTACGAGTTGGCGCGCGGCGGCTGGGATCAGCGACGCGAGGAGGTCGCTCGCCAGTTCATCGAGCTGATCGATCGAGTGGCGCCGGGCTTCGAGGACTGCCTGGTCGATCACGAGGTCCTCGGCCCTCCCGACATCGAGTCGCGGATCGGCCTGACCGGCGGAAACATCTTCCAGGGCGAGGTGACGCCCGATCAGATGTGGGAGGGAAGGCTGGCGCCGCGGACGCCGGTGCCGGGCCTCTACCTCTGCGGGGCGGCGACACACCCCGCGGGCAGTGTGATCGCGCTGAACGGCCGAAACGCCGCCGCGGCGGTGCTCGCCGACGCCGGCGTCGCGCTGGCGACCGCCTAGGGGGGGTCGGGTTGGCCGTCGCATCGGTCTCGGAGAGCACCCGCGAGCGGATTCTCGAGGCGGCGTGCGACCTGATCGCCGTCGACGGGATCGACGAGGTCAGGATCGCTCGCGTGGCCACCCGCGCCGGCGCCTCGACCGCGCTTGTCCACCACTACTTCTCGACCCGCCAGGAGCTGCTCGCCCAGGCCCTGATCCATTCCTTCGAGCGGGCGGGGGAGGACCGGTTCGGCGACCCCGGAGCCGAGAAGACCGCGACCGCGGGGCTCGCGGCCGCGATCGCCGATTGCCTGCCCCTGCCGGGACCACAGGAGCGCGAATGGGTCCTCTGGGTCGAGCTGTGGCTGCGGGCGGTCCGAGATCCGGCGCTTCGCCCGGTGGCGGCGGACCTCTACAAGCGTTACCGCAACTGGATGGCGGAGCTGATCCGGGCGGGGGTGTCGAGCGGCGAGTTCGATTCCGAGGTGGACGCCGAGTCGGCCGCCGACCTCGCGATGGCCCTCCTAGACGGGGCCGGCATTCGCGCCCTCCTCGACGATCCCGCGATGCAGGTCGAGGCGGCGAGGTCGCTGGTCGAGGAGCGTCTTGCCGCCGAGCTCGGGGTGGACGCGGCCGCGCTGCGCGGCTAGGGTGCCGGCCGATACGCGGGTTCCACAGGCTGGGTAGGGGAGGCCCGCTTGCGAGAGGCATCGATGGCCGAATTTCGTCGAATGGATGAACGCAATTCGGCCATCGGCGTTCCCGCGCAGCCGCGTGTATATCGCGGCGCGTGGGGGGTCGGATCCGTGCACACTTCGGCGCTTGCCGCCGGCAGACCGGCGGGTGTAAGCTGAACAGCGGTTCAGTTTTTCGCCCAGCCGGGGTTTCGCCCATCAGGAGGAGAGCGGCGGCTTGAGCCCGCGCCCGCAGATCGACCACATCCGCAAGCCTCAGATCCTCGAGGCCGCCGCGGCCGTGATCTCCGAACGGGGACTGGCCTCGACCAGGATCGCCGACGTAGCCGAACGGGCCGGGACCAGCGCGCCGGCGGTGCTCTATTGGTTCGGCTCCAAGGACGAGCTCCTGACCGACGCCCTGACGGTCGATGAGGACCGCTTCTACGGGGGCATGACCGCGCGGCTCGAGGGGCTTGAGCGACCGCGCGACCGGCTCAGGCTGATGATCGAGGCCTGCGCGGCGGATTACGACCTCACGCTCTGGATGGAGCTGTGGGGGCGCGCGATGCGCGACCCGGGCGCCGCAGCGGCCCGCCAGCGGCTCGACGACAGGTGGCGCGACCAGATCGCCACGGTGATCCGAGCCGGACAGCACGAGGGAGATTTCGGTCCCGCCGATCCCGACGAGGCAGCGGCGCTCCTCGCCTCCCTTCTCGACGGCCTCGCCGTCCAGGCGACCCTGTCGGATCCCGGTGTGTCGGCCCAGCGCATGCTCGACCTGGGCGTGCGCTCCGCGGAGCTCCTCCTGGACTGCGAGCTGGCGCCGCTGGCCGGCGAGCTGCTCGAAGCCGACGGGAGGGCGCCCTGATGGTCGACCTAAGTCGCCTCAACCGTCGGACTCTGCTCAAGGCGGGCGCCGGGACGGCGCTCGCCGCCTACGGGCTCGGCGGATGCACGGTCGAGCGCCCGGTCGACAAGTCGGAGGCCTCCCAGGTGATCGTCCCGAAGATCGACGGCGACCTGCTGATCTTCAACTGGGCCCAGTACATGGACCCCGACCTCCAGAAGGGATTCGAGGACAAGTACCGGGTCAAGGTCACCGAGGCCAATTTCGACTCGATGGAGGCGATGCTGACCAAGCTCCGCTCCGGCGCGCAGTTCGACCTCACCTTCCCGACCTCCGAGTACGTCATGCGCCTCCGCCAGGAGGGACTGCTGCACGAGTTCGATCGCGATCTGCTCAGCAACGCGAAGGGAATCGATCCCTACTTCGACGACCCCTGGTACGACCCCGGGTCGCGCTACTCGGTGCCCTACACGATGTACACGACCGGGATCTGCTGGCGAAGCGACGTCGTGACGGGGATGACCGGGTCCTGGAAGGACATCACCAACCCGACGGCGGGCGGACGGGCATTCATGCTCGACGACTTCCAGGAGGCGATCGGAGAGGCGAACCTGCTGAACGGATTCGACCTCAACACCGAAGACGCCGGCGAGCTCGCCGTCTCCAAGCAGACGCTGCTCGACCAGAAGGGCAGCCTGCGCGGATACTCGACGAACAGCGTGCAGACGCTCACGTCGGGACTCGCGGTGGTCCAGCAGGCCTGGAACGGGGACATCGTCAACGTGCGAAACCAGGTCGACGACCCTGACCTCTTCAAGTTCGAGACCTGCAAGGAGGGCGTCCCGGTCGGCTCGGACACGATGGCCGTGCCGGTCAACGCGCGGTCTCCGGGCACTGCGCTCCTGTTCATCAACTGGATCCTCCAGCCCGAGCATGCCGCCCAGAACGTCGCCTGGAACGGCTATCCCCAGCCGGTCGAGGGCGCCAAGCAGGAGTTCTCCAAGCTGGTCAAGGCGGAGCCCTCGATCGACATCACGACCGAGACGCTCAAGAACGGCGACGAATACAGATTCGCCACGCCCGAAGGACGCGCGGAGTGGAACCAGATCTGGACGGAGGTCAAGGCGTCCTGATGGAGGCATCGGCGGCGCGACGCGGTTCGGGCCGCCGGGGACCGGAGTTCTGGGCGCGCTTCCTGCTCCCTCCGGGGCTGTGGCTGCTCCTCCTCTTCGCCGTCCCGCTCTGCCTCATGATCGCGCTCTCGTTCGGCCGCGTCGACGACCTCGGTAGGGCCGTCTACACGACGAGCCTCGACAACTACAGCAACGTCTTCGACCCGATCTACGTGCCGATCCTGATCCGCTCGGTCGGCTACGCGCTCGCCACGGCGGCCCTCTGCCTCGCGATCGGCTATCCGGTCGCCTACTTCATCGCCCGCTACGGAGGACGGCACAAGAACCTGCTGGTCGCGGGGCTCGTGATCCCCTTCTTCGTCAACTACCTCGTTCGGACGTATGCCTGGGTCGCGCTGCTCTCCGACGATGGCCTCCTCAATCATCTCTTCATGTCGCTGGGGCTCACCGACCAGGGGTTCCGGATGATCAACACGCCCTTCTCGGTGATCGGCGGCCTCACCTACGGGTATCTGGTCTTCATGATCCTCCCCGTCTACGCATCGCTCGAGCGGATGGACCCCTCGGTGATCGAGGCGGGCAAGGATCTGTACGGAAGCCCGCTCCGGACGTTCCTCCACGTCACCCTGCCGCAAACCTGGCAGGGGATCCTCGCGGGGCTTGTCCTCGTGTTCCTGCCCGCGGTCGGGGACTTCGTCTCCGCCCAGCTGCTCGGCGGCCCGGATACGTACATGATCGGAAACGTGATCCAGGACCAGTTCTTCTCGGCGAACAACTGGCCGCTCGGCTCGGCGATGACCGTGATCATGATGATCTTCCTCTCGATCTGGATGATCTGGTACCTGCGCTCGGCCTCGCGCGCCACGAGGGCGGCGCTGTGAGCGCGAACGGGAGGTACTTGTGAGCGGGGCAGCCACCGCCGAGGCCCGGCCGGCCGTCACCCGCCCCGCGCGGAGGCGTCGCAAGGGCTTCGATCGCCCGCGGTTCCTGCGCGTCTACACGGGCCTGATCTACCTCTACCTGTTCATCCCGATCGCGGTCGTGATCCTGTTCTCGTTCAACAACCAGAAGTCGCTTCAGGTGTTCAAGGGCTTCTCGCTCGAGTGGTACAGGGCCTTCCTCAACGACGACACGCTGCGCCAGTCGCTGTTCGCATCGCTCCAGATCGCGGTGGTGACGATGGTCTCGGCGAGCATCCTGGGGACGATGCTCGCGATCGGTTTGGTCCGGTCGCGCAGCCGCTGGAACCCGGCTTGGAACATCCTCATGCTGGTCCCGCTCGTCACCCCGGAGATCGTGACCGGAATCTCCGCCCTGCTCCTGTTCTCCCAGCTCGGCGTGTCCCTCTCGCTGAAGACCGTGATCCTCGCCCAGATCACCTTCTCGATCTCCTACGTGACGATCGTCGTTCGAGCACGGCTCGCCTCGATCGGCACCGAGGTGGAGGAGGCCGCGATGGATCTCGGGGCGACCCGATGGCAGTCGGTTCGACTCATCCTGCTGCCCGAGCTGTGGCCCGGGATCGTCGCCTCGGCACTGCTCGTCTTCGCGCTCTCCTTCGATGACTTCGTGCTCTCGTTCTTCACCACCGGAGAGACGGTCCAGCCGCTGCCGGTCCGCATCTGGTCGGCGATCAGGTTCGGCATCTCGCCAGAGATCAACGCGATCGGCACTCTGATGATGGTCGTCTCGCTGAGCGCGATCGCACTGGCGGTGCTGATCCCGAGGCTGTTCGGGCGTCGAGAGAGCGGAATCAAGGTACTCACCGCCGAGGAGGGCTGATGGGCAACGAGGCGATCCACCTGGAGAACGTGAGCAAGCACTTCGATGACTTCGCAGCGGTCGAGAACGTGAACTTGACGATCGATCGGGGTGAGTTCTTCTCCCTCCTGGGACCGTCGGGATGCGGGAAGACGACGACGCTTCGGATGCTCGCCGGGTTCGAGCAGCCGACCGAGGGCCAGATCATGCTCGAGGGGGAGCCCGTGGACGACGTTCCTCCCTACCGGCGCAACGTCAACATGGTCTTCCAGAGCTACGCGCTGTTCGAGCACCTCGACGTCGAGGGCAACGTCGCATTCGGCCTGAAGCGAAAGAAGGTCCCGAAGGACGAGATCCGCAGGCGGGTCGCCGAGTCACTCGAGCTGGTCGGGCTCGCGCACCGGGCCGGCGCCAGGTCCTCGGAGCTCTCGGGAGGTCAGCGGCAACGGGTCGCCTTGGCCCGCGCCCTCGTCAACCGCCCGGCGGTCCTGCTCCTCGACGAGCCCCTCGGCGCGCTCGACCTGAAGCTCCGGCGACAGATGCAGCTCGAGCTGAAGGAGATCCAGCGCGAGGTCGGGATCACCTTCGTCTACGTGACCCACGATCAGGAAGAGGCGCTCTCGATGTCCGACCGGATTGCGGTCATGCATGACGGCAGGGTGATTCAGTGTGGGGCGCCCGAGGACGTCTACGAACGGCCGTCGGAGCCCTTCGTGGCGGACTTCATCGGGATCTCGAACCTGATCGAGGGGACCGCGCAGGACGGGGGCGTGGTGCGGATCGGCGACGGGTCCGAGGTGCCGGCGCCGCTTCCGGGCGATTGCTCGGCCGGCGACCTGGTGCGGATCGCAGTCCGGCCGGAGAAGATCGCGCTGGGGGAGGTCGAGGACGGGATGGTCGTCCTCGATGGCGTCGTCGAGCAGCGCGTCTACCTGGGAATGACGACCCAGGTCACCGTCTCGGTCGGCGACGGCGCTCGGCTGGTCGCGGTCGAGCAGCTGACCTATCGGGCGAGGGCAGACGACCGCTGGGAGCCCGGGACGCCGGTTCGGGTCGGGTGGCACCCGGAGCACTGCCTGATACTTCGATAGCGGCCTTTCCCGCCGCGGGAAGCCGACGATGACGACAAGGAGGGCGCTAGACGATGGCAACGGCAACCCTGACAGAGCTCAGGAACTTCATCGACGGCGACACGGTCAAGAGCGCCGAGGGCTCCACCGAGGAGGTCGTCAACCCGGCGACCGGCGAGCCGTTTGCCAGGGCCCCCGTCTCCACTTCCGCGGACGTGGACCGTGCCGTTGGTGCCGCCCGCCGCGCGTTCGATGGCTGGGCGGCCACGACGCCCAAGGAGCGCTCCGAGGCGGTCCACCGGCTCGCCACCGTGATCGAGGAGCACGCCGAGGAGCTCTCAGACCTCGAGTCGGCGGACGCGGGCAAGCCGCGCGCCTCGGTGATCGACGAGGAGATGCCGGGAAACGTGGACAACCTGCGGTTCTTCGCGGGGGCGGCGCGCTGCCTGGACGGCCAGGCCTCGGGCGAGTTCGTCGAGGGCCGCACGTCGATCATCCGCCGCGAGCCGGTCGGGGTGGTCGGCCAGGTCACGCCTTGGAACTACCCCCTCTCGATGGCGGTCTGGAAGCTCGGCCCCGCGCTGGCGACCGGAAACACCGTGGTCCTGAAGCCCGCCGAGGACACCCCCGTTACGACCCTTCGCCTCGCCGAGCTCGCGGCGGACGTCTTCCCGCCCGGCGTCTTGAACGTGATCGGCGGCCACGGCGACCCGGCCGGGGCCGCCCTGGTCCGTCACCCCGAGGTGGACATGGTCTGCCTGACGGGATCGCCGCCGACCGGCAGGTGGATCGCCCGCGAGGCCGCCGACACCCTGAAGCGCGTTCACCTGGAGCTCGGCGGCAAAGCGCCGGTGATCGTCTTCGACGACGCCGACCTCGAGGCCGCGGCGGAGACGATCGCCGAGTGCGCGTACTTCAACGCCGGCCAGGACTGCACCGCCGCGTGCCGGGTGCTGGCCGGCGCGTCGGTCTACGACGACGTCGTCGCGGGCCTCGCCGAGCAGGCGGGTGGCCTGGTGATGGGCGACACCGCCGCGCCCGAGACCACCCTGGGGCCGCTGATCTCGGCTCGGCAGCGCGAGCGGGTCGAGGGGTTCCTCGAGCGCAGGCCGGGCAACGCCGAGATCGTCACCGGTGGGTCGGAGCCCGACCTTCCCGGCTACTTCCTCGAGCCGACCGTGGTGGCGCACCTCGCGCAGGACGACGAGATGGTCCAGAACGAGGTCTTCGGGCCCGTGATCACGGTGCAGCGCTTCGACGACGAGGCGAAGGCGATCGAATGGGCGAACGGGACCCGCTACGGCCTCGGCTCGTCGGTCTGGACCCGCGACGTGGGCCGCGCCCACCGGGTTGCAAACGCGCTGCGGTTCGGGGTCGTGTGGATCAACGACCACATCACCTTCTGCTCGGAGATGCCCCATGGGGGCTACAAGGAGTCCGGCTACGGCAAGGACATGTCGGTGTACGCGTTGCAGGACTACACCGAGATCAAGCACGTGATGGTGAATCTCGGCTGACGTGCGCGCCATCGTGATCGGCGCCGGCCTCGCCGGGCTGGCGGCAGCTGATGAGCTCCTGCGAGGCGGGGCGGAGGTGACGGTGCTCGAGGCGCGCGGGCGGGTCGGGGGACGCGTGTGGTCGAAGCGGCTCGACAACGGCGCCGTGGTCGAGATGGGCGCCGAGTTCATCCTCCCCGGCAACTCGCTGATCCGCGAGCTCGTGGAGCGCTTCGGCCTCGGCCTCTGGGACAAGGGCGTGCGCTACGGGCAGCGCGAGCCGCGGGGCACCGCGAGCCTCAGCGATGGCGAGCTCGGGCGGGCGGCTCGGAGCATCGACGAGGCGCTCGCCGGCGGGGCGGCGCAGTCGGGGTCGGCCCGCGATCTGCTCGAGCGGCTCGACCTGCGCCCGGCGGCACGGGAGGCGATCATGGCCCGGGTCGAAGTGTCGGCCGCCAGCCCCGCAGACCGGGTCCCGGCGGCCGACCTGGCGGGCGTCGCCCACCTCGACGCCGAGCCCTCCCCCGGGATCGCCGGCGGCAACCAGCGCCTCGCCGAGGCGCTCGCGACGCCCCTCGGGTCATCGGTGTGGCTCGACACCCCCGCGAGGGGCATTTCCTGGCGCGCCCGCCGGGCCGTGGTTCACGTCGATGACGCCGACCTCGAGGCCGACGCCTGCGTGGTCGCGGTGCCGGCCGCGGTGCTCGATGCGCTCGAGTTCGAGCCCGCGCTTCCCGCCGACCGCGCCGCCGCCCTCGCCGGAATCGCCTACGGGCACGCGGCGAAGCTGTTCGTGCCGCTGCGAGAGCCGGCCCCGATCAGCGCGGTGCTGTCGGTCCCCGAGCGCTACTGGACCTGGACCGCGACCGGCAAGGCCGACCGGGTGCAGCCGGTCGTCAGTTCATTCGCCGGCTCGCGCGAGGCACTGGAGCGGCTTCGGGTCACCGAGGGACCGGGAGACTGGCTGGCCTCGCTCGCCAGGCTGCGGCCCGATCTCGAGCTCGCCAGGTCGGGCGCCGTGCTCTCGACCTGGAGCGATGATCCGTGGGCGGGCGGGGCCTATTCGGTCGGGCGGCCCGCGAGCGCGGCACGTGCCCTGGCCAAGCCCATCGGCCCGATCGCCTTCGCCGGCGAGCACACGGCCCAGGAGTTCCCGTCGCTGATGGAGGGCGCGCTTCGAAGCGGGCGCCATGCGGCTCGGGCGGCGATCTCGGCCTCTGGCCGGCCGGACCGCTCAGGCGGCCCTACCTAGGGCATCGCGGTCGCCTCGGCGAGCTCGGCATCAGCCCGGGCGCCGCGCCCGGCGGCCGCGCCGCCCTCCTCGCGGGTCACGCGGTGGGCGAGGTAGACCGGGATGATCGACAGCAGCACCACGATCAGGGCCACCACGTTGACGATCGGCTCCTGGTTGGGCCGGAACAGGTTCGAGAAGATCCAGATCGGAAGGGTCTGCTGGCCCGCCCCGATCGTGAACAGCGTGACGATGATCTCGTCAAACGAGAGCGCGAAGGCGAGCAGCCCGCCGGCAACCAGGGCCGTGGCCATGTTGGGGAAGGTGATGTGGCGGAAGGTCTGCCAGGGATCGGCCCCGAGATCGGCCGAAGCCTCCTCGATCGAGCCCGACATGCGGCGCAGGCGGGCGATCACGTTGTTGTAGACGACCACGATGCAGAAGGTCGCGTGGCCGATGATCACGGTCAGGAGGCTCAGGTCGATCCCGAGGACCTGAGTGAAGGTGTCACTCAGAGCCACGCCTGTCACGATTCCCGGCAGCGCGATCGGGAGGACGACGAGGAACGAGACCGTCTCCCGCCCAAAGAACCTGTGGCGGGCGACGGCCAGCGACGCGAGAGTCCCGAGCAAGAGCGCGACGACGGTGGCAACCGAGCCAACCTTCAGCGAGGTCAGGAGAGCCTGTCGTGCGTCGGAGTTCTGTATCGCCTTGGGAAACCAGGACAGGGTGAGCCCCGGAGGCGGCCACTCGAGCAGGTTCGAGGCGTTGAAGGCGTAGACAGCGATCAGGATCAGCGGGATGTAGATGAACGCAAGTCCCACGGCCACGCTGATTCGAAGCGCGAGCCTCGATCGTCGTGAGAGCCTCATAGGTGGTCGAATGCTCCGAGGCGCCTGGCGATCAGCAGGTAGGCCACCATGACCACGATCGGCACGCATGCGAAGGCCGATGCGAGCGGCAGGTTGTTGCTGATGTTGTTGTAGACGACGTTGCCGATGAACTGGCTGTTCGAGACGAGCTGCGGCGTGATGTAATCCCCGAGCGTCAGCGAGAAGGTGAAGATCGAGCCGGCGAGCACGGCCGGAAAGGCGAGCGGTAGTACGACTCGCCGGAATGTGGTCAGCGGCGAAGCTCCCAGATCCTCGGAGGCGCTGAGCAATGAGTCCGGGATGCGTTCGAGGCCTGCGTAGATCGGCAGGATCATGTACGGGAGCCACAGGTAGCTCATCACCAGCCAGACGGCGGTAGTGCCGTAGCCGGGCCCGTGAATCCCGAGTGGCCCGAGTGCCCAGTTGATCACGCCGCCGGTCGACAGCATGGTCCGCCACGCGTAGACCTTGACCAGGTAGAACGACCACAGCGGCATCAGCACCGCCACCACCAGCGCGGCCTTGGCGCGGCGACTCGCGACCTTCGCCATGTAGAAGGCGATCGGGAAGGCGAGCACCGCGTCGGTCAGCGTGACCAGCCCGGCCGTCCTGATCGTCCGCCAGGCGACCGCCCTGTATACGGGCGTATCGACCAGCGTCTTGAAGTTGTCGAGGCTGAAGCCCTGTATCAGCTCGCCCGTGAGCGCGTTGACGCTCCAGAACGCCGCGACGAGGAGCACCACCAGCGACCCGAGGTACCCGACCACGAGCCAGGCCAGCGGCCCGCTCAGCAGTGATCCGACCTGCAGCCTGGGTCGACTGTGGAAGAGGCCGGCCAGCCAGCGGCCGACCGACCTCCTCCGAGATGCTGACGCAAGCGCGTCAGCTGCTTCCATGCACCGCCTTCGTCACGAGGCGGCCGTGGCTCCGGTCATCCCTTGATCTCCGTCCACGCGTTCACCCAGTCGTTGTAGTCCTTGCAATCGGTGTTCCCGTCTCCGCAGTCGGCGATGGGCGTCTGCCAGTAATAGACCTTCTTCCAGAACGACGGATCCGCCGCGTGGTACTGCGTGCAGAACGCCGGGTTCGGCGGCAGGCCGTCCGCCTTGGCGGCGCTCTCGAGCGTCGACGTATCGCATGCCTTGCTCTGGGCCGGGGCCTCGCCGAAGTACTGGGCGACCTCGGCGTTTGCCTGTGGCGAGACGATGAAGTCCATCCACTTGTACATGCAGTTCGGATGTGCAGCGGACGAGCTGATCATCCAGGTGTCCGACCACCCGGTCGCGCCCTCGTCAGGCACGAACCCCTGGCTTGCGGGGCTTGATGCGACGGGCTGGCCCTTGTCCTTCAGCGCGAAGTACTGGTACTGCCAAGTCGTGCCGACCTGGTCATCGCCGTTGGCGAACGCCGAGATTTGCTTCAGCGCGTCGGACCAGTACTCGCCTACGTTCGGCCGCTGCTGCTTGAGCAGATCGACGGCGGCGTTGAACTGGTCGTCGTTCAGCTCATACGGGTTGTCGATCCCGAGATCGGGCTGATGGGCTTTCAGGTAGACGGCGGCGTCGGCGATGTAGATCGGGTCGTCGTAGACCGAGATCTTGCCCTTGTACTTGGCGGCCTCCTTCGGGTCCAGCATGATGGACCACGACTTCGGAGCGGGGCTGACGTCGTTGGTGTTCCACATCAGCAGGTTCGCCCCGCGGCCGTGCGGGATCCCGTAGTGGGTGCCGTCGAACGTGTTGTACGGCTGGTCCTTGAGGTCGGAGAAGATCGTCTTGTAGTTCGGAACCAGGTTGACGTTCACCGGGGAGACGTCGCCCGCGTCGACGAGACGCTCGGAGGCGTTGCCCGACGCCGAGACGCCGTCGTACTGGCCAGTTCGCATCAGCTGGACCATCTCGTCCGAGGTCCCGGCGACCTTGACGTTCACCTGGCAGCCAGTCTCCTTCTGGAAGTCGGCTTTCCACGGGTTGGACACGTAGCCGGCCCAGGCCACGAGGTTCAGCTGTCCCTCGGGCGCTCCTACCTTCTGCAGGGTCTCAGTGTTTCGATCGCTGCTTGAGCTACTTCCTCCGCCGCATCCGATCACGGCCATCGCCGCGATCAGGCCGGCGACGCACATCCATGCCACCCTCGCCGGATGGCCAGCTTGTTGTCCTCTCACTGGGGGTTCTCCCTTCGTGTGTCTACGGGATCCTCCGGAACGGCCACCGTGTGTTCGGGTCGCCATCCGACCGTCACGTCGCGCCCGCGCTGCTCGAGTGCCTCCGACGAGGAGGTCTCGAGGTTCTGGCGGACGACCTGAAGCTCTCCGCCGGCATCGAGTTCGATCAGATACCGGGTCACCATGCCGACATAGGCGACGGCCCGGATCACGCCGCGCTCCGTGTGCAGCCCTGAAGCATCCTCGCCGGCTTCGATCAGGCGGACCTTCTCGGGCCGCACCGTGAATCTCGCCCCGTCGCGGCTCAGGACGTTGGAGATCCCGACGAATCCGGCCACGAAGCGAGTCGCCGGGCGCTCGTAGATCTCGGCCGGCGTTCCCACCTGTTCGATTCGGCCCTGGTTGAAGACCGCGATTCGGTCGCTCATGGTCAATGCCTCGTCCTGGTCGTGGGTGACGTAGATGAACGTGATCCCTACCTCGCCCTGGATCCCCTTCAGCTCGACCTGCATCTGCTCGCGCAGCTTCAAATCGAGGGCGCCGAGCGGCTCGTCGAGAAGCAGGACGCGCGGCCGGTTGACGATCGCCCGGGCGAGCGCCACCCGCTGGCGCTGTCCTCCCGAGAGCACCCCAGGCTTACGCGCCTCGTAGCCGCCGAGCCGGACCATCTCCAGCGCCTCCGCGGCTCGAGATCGGCGCTCCGATCGATTCACCTTGGCGACCCTCATCCCGTATTCGATGTTCTCGCCGACGGTCATGTGGGGAAACAGCGCGTAGTCCTGGAACACGGTGTTGACCTGGCGGTCATAGGGAGGCAGCCCGGTCATGTCGCGGCCCGCGAGGGCGATCGCTCCCTCGTCGGGCGCCTCGAACCCGGCGATCATCCTCAGGGTGGTCGTCTTGCCTGAGCCCGACGGGCCGAGGAGGGTGAAGAACTCGCCCCGCGAGATCTCGAGATCGATTCCGGCGACCGCGACGACGTCGCCGAACACCTTGCGAACTCGCTCGAGTCGCACGTCGGGCGGCTCGGAAGACGCTGCGGCCTGCCGCTCGGCAGGGTCCGCGGGCCGCTCACGCTCCCCGTGGTCAACAGTGATGGCTGCGGTTTCCTCCACTCGGACGAGTCGCGGAGCGCCCCGCGACTCGTCCGCAAGCTATAGGAAGACCCTTCCGGGGTGTAGTCACCGGGTGGACAAACTTGGCTTTCCCCGCAGGCCAGAGTGGAAGGGCGCAAGCGCCGGAAGCGCTCGAGCCACGGCCCCCGACTTGGACGGTTCGTCCACCCGCCTCCGTTTCGGGACTCCGCCGCCTCCACCCCCTTTCCGCCCACGGCCGTGCCCCGGTCCGGAAACGAAACGGCAAGGGCCCCGCGTCGCGCGGGGCCCTTGCCTGTCCCGAAAGTGCGCTTTGCGCGCTACTCAGTCGGTCTTAGTAACGAGCCTTGTGGCGCTTGCGGAAGTCGCCCAGGCGCTCGGCGTGGACGTTCTTGCTCCAGCCGGGCCCGTTGCCCGCCGTCATCGAGGTGTCGAACCGCAGCCCGGCCACGACCATGAACGCGTGGCTCGGATTGCTGTAGACGGTGATCCAGCGGCCCTTGCCGCCGCGGCCCCAATGCATGAGGCCGCCCGATGCCATCGGGGTTGAGAGCAGGTGGCCGCCATGGAGCGCATAGCTGACTGAGCCCGAGCAGTCGTATCCACTGTCGTTCCACCTGCCGTGCCCGCCGCCCCACTTGTAGGGCTTGTTGCGGATGTGGTTGGCCGCCCTGATCACCTTGACGATCCGACGCGGGGCGTCGGACGGGGCGATCGCCTTGCCGTGGACCAGCTTCGCGTGGCCCTTGGGGGCGTTGGACGCCGAGGCGCCGGTGCCACCGTTCTGGGCTTGGGCGGGAGCCGCCGAGAGCGCCGTGAGGGACGCGACGGCCGCCGCGGTTGCCGCTATTGCCTTGAGTTTCCTGTAGCCGGGATGAGACTTGTCATCTGATTGCAAGACCAGTTCTCCTTCGTCGGCCTACGGGGTTAGCTGTCGGGCTAGCGCTAAAGGAGCCTGCGCTCCCACCCTTGTTCCTCGCGCTCGTCCTGAGAGGCCTTGGCCTCGCTGGCCGGGCGCCGAGGGGGTGGGTTCGCCCCAATCTGTGGTTCCCCCGTTCCCCGCCGTTGGTCGACGGGGATTCGGCTTTACCGGTTATCGATGGCGCGGGACCCTACACCATCGAACCGACGTTTGCTCACACAATGCTCATAGATTCGTCGCCCCACCTTCGAATCCCTGCAAACTGGACCTTTTAAGAGTTGGGCGAGAAGGCCATCCAGAGCGGCTCGTGCACGTTCGTGGGCCGAGCGGCAGGGAGCGGCGGGCGCCGGCTCAGGGGGCGGGGTGGGCCTCGGCCCACTCGATGATCCGGCGCGAGTCGACGACGACCTCGCCGTCGTCGGCGACCATGATCGGCACCCCACGTTGCCCCGAGACCTCCTCGACCTCGCGCCGTCCGCTCGTCATCACGTGCATGAACCGCGGGCCGATCCCGAGTCCCCGCACCTTGACGACCTCGGGCTCATAGCCCGCCATCCTCAGGGCCTCGTGGGCGTTGTGGCACGGGTGTCCTCCCGGGCGCGGCGTCTGGAAGGTGCCCCAGCAGACGTAGAGCTTCACGATGCTGGAAGCCTATCCGGCGCCGGGGAGATCGGCCTTCGGATGGGCGCGGAGCACGAGCGTTGCCGGTTGGTAGGTTCCTCGCGTGAGGCTCGAAGGCAAGATCGTCCTGTTGACCGGGGCCACCGGCGGCCTCGGGCGGGCGATGGCCGTCGCCCTCGCTGATCGCCGGGCCGGGCTGGTTCTCAGCTCCCGTAAGGCGGAGGAGCTCGACCAGCTCGTGGCCACCCTGCCCGGGGAAGGCCACCGGGCGGTCGTCTCCGACCTCGCCGAAGACGGCGCGGCGCTTCGCTTGCTGGAGGACGCCGGCGAGGTCGACGTGCTGGTGGCGAACGCCGGCCTCCCTGCCTCGGGACGCCTCGAAGGCTTCTCCCAGGAGGAGATCGGGCGGGCGCTGCGGGTCAACCTCGAGTCGCCGGTGCGGATGGCGCGCGAGCTGCTTGGGGCCTGGCAGAAGCGCGGCAGCGGTCACTTCGTCTTCGTCTCCTCGATCTCGGGCTTCGTCTCGACCCCGCGCGCCTCGCTCTATGCGGCCACCAAGTTCGGACTGCGGGGCTTCGCCCTCAACCTGCGAGAGGACCTTCGCCGCTCGGGCATCGGCGTTTCCGTGATCACTCCCGGGGCGATCCGTGACGCGGGGATGTTCGCCGACAGTCGGGCGAAGCCGCCCCCGGGTGTCGGCACCGGCACACCTCAGCAGGTGGCGAGCGCGGTGGTGCATGCGATCGAGCGCGACAAGAGCGAGATCTCCGTCGCGCCGCTGCGCCAGCGCGCGCTGGCGCGCTTCGCGATGCTCGCCCCGGAGCTTTCTGGCCGTGTCGCGGGCGGCCCTGCTACGAAGGCCGCGGAGGAGATCGCCCAGGGCCAGGCGGACAAGCGCTGACGATGCGAGCACAAGGAGTGACATGAGCGACAGCTTCGGAGCCCGTAACACGCTCGAGGTCTCGGGCAGCGAGTACGAGGTCTTCCGCCTCGACGCCCTTCAGCCCGCGTACGACGTCGCCCGGCTTCCCTACTCGATCAAGATCCTGCTCGAGAACTCCCTCCGGCTCGAGGACGGTGAGTCCGTCACCCGAGAGAACGTGGAGTCGATCGCGAGCTGGGACGCGAGCGCGGAGCCGAGCGCGGAGATCCCGTTTCAGCCGGCCCGGGTCCTGATGCAGGACTTCACCGGGGTGCCGGCGCTCGTCGACCTGGCGGGAATGCGCGACGCGATGCCCGAGCTCGGCGGCGACCCACAGACGATCGATCCCCTGGTCCCGGTCGACCTGGTGATCGACCACTCCGTGCAGGTTGATGCGTTCGGGAACGCGCGCGCCTTCGACATCAACGCCGATCGCGACTACGAGCGAAACCGCGAGCGCTACGCGTTCCTTCGCTGGGGCCAGCAGGCCTTCGACAACCTGCGCGTGGTCCCGCCGGCGACCGGGATCTGTCATCAGGTGAACCTCGAATACCTGGGCCAGGTGGTGTTCTGCGACCAGCACGAGGGAGTGACGCAGGCCTATCCCGACACGCTCGTCGGGACCGATTCACACACCACGATGATCAACGGGCTCGGCGTGCTGGGCTGGGGAGTGGGGGGGATCGAGGCGGAGGCGGCGATGCTCGGCCAGCCGATCTCGATGCTGCTGCCGCAGGTCGTGGGATTCAGGCTCACGGCCGAGCTGTCCGAGGGGGCGACGGCGACCGACCTCGTCCTCACCGTCACCGAGATGCTCCGCGAGCGCGGCGTGGTCGGGAAGTTCGTCGAGTTCTTCGGGCCCGGCCTGCACACGCTGGGGCTCGCTGATCGGGCGACGATCGGCAACATGTCCCCCGAATTCGGTTCGACCTGCGCGATCTTCCCGGTGGATCGCGAGACCCTCCGCTATCTCGAGTTCACCGGCCGGCCGACCGACCTGATCGAGCTCGTTGATGCCTATGCCCGCGAGCAGGGCCTCTTTCACTCCGAGGACTCCGAGGAGCCGACCTTCTCGGAGACGCTGGAGCTTGACCTGTCGGAGGTGGAGCCGAGCATCGCGGGGCCGAAGCGCCCCCAGGACCGGATCCCCCTGGCCAACGCGAATGCGGCGTTCCTCGAGTCGCTGCGGGAGTTCGACCCCGCGGCGGCGGAAAGCCTCGGAAACAGCTACGACGAGGCGGTGGCGGGGACATTTCCAGCGTCTGACCCGCCGGGTGAGGAGCACAACGACGATCGTGGCAAGCCCCGTCAGGCCGCCGACACGGTGGTCGAGGGGCGGCGCACCCAGCCGGTGACGTTGACCCTTGACGACGGCACCGAGACCCAGCTCGACCACGGGCGGGTCGTGATCGCGGCGATCACGAGCTGCACGAACACCTCCAACCCGTCGGTGATGGTGGCGGCGGGGCTCCTGGCGAGGAAGGCGATCGAGCGAGGCCTTGAGAGCAGACCCTGGGTGAAGACCTCGCTGGCACCGGGCTCGACCGTCGTAACGGACTACCTCGACCGGGCCGGGTTGACCGAATACCTCAACGGGCTCGGCTTCAACCTGGTCGGGTATGGATGCACCACCTGCATCGGCAACTCGGGGCCGCTGCCGCCCGAGATCTCGAAGGCGGTCAACGAGCACGACCTGGTCGTCTGCTCGGTCCTGTCCGGCAATCGCAACTTCGAGGGCCGAATCAACCAGGACGTCCGCAACAACTACCTCGCATCACCGCCGCTCTGTGTCGCCTATGCGCTCGCCGGCAGGATGGACATCGACATCCTCAACGACCCCCTCGGCGAGGGCTCTGACGGCGCGCCGGTCTACCTGGGTGACATCTGGCCCCGAAGCGAGGAGATCAAGCAGACCGTGGAGGCGGCGGTCCGCTCGGACATGTTCACGAAGAGCTACGACGACGTCTTCACCGGCGACGAACGCTGGCGCTCGCTCGAGGTCCCAAAGGGGGACCGGTACGTGTGGACGGAGTCGACCTACGTGCGCCGCCCGCCGTTCTTCGACGGGATGGAGGCCGAGCCGGAGCCGCCGCAGCCGATCGAGGGGGCGCGCGTGTTGGCCGTGCTCGGCGACAGCGTCACCACCGACCACATCTCACCGGCCGGCGCGATCAAGAGCGACAGCCCGGCGGGTCGCTGGCTGATCGATCATGGCGTGGGCGTCCGCGACTTCAACTCCTATGGCTCGCGGCGGGGGAACCACGAGGTGATGATTCGCGGGACCTTCGCCAACATCCGGCTGCGCAACTCCCTGGTCGAACGCGAGGGGGGCTTCACCCGCCATTTTCCGGACGGCGAGGAGACGACGATCTACGAGGCCGCGATGCGCTACGCGGCGGAGGGCGTGCCGCTGGTGGTGGTGGCGGGGAAGGAGTACGGGTCAGGTTCCTCGCGCGACTGGGCGGCGAAAGGGACGGCGCTTCTCGGTGTCAGGGCCGTGCTCGCCGAGAGCTTCGAGCGCATCCACCGGTCGAACCTGATCGGGATGGGGGTGCTGCCGCTTCAGCTCCCCGCCGGTGAGAACGCCGCGTCACTCGGGCTGACCGGGGAGGAGGTATTCGACATCGAGGGCCTCGAGGAGGCGGTCGCTCCCGGCGCCTCGGGCATCCGCAGCGTCCGGGTGCGGGCAGGGGGCGACGGCGATGCGGTCGAGCTGGAGGCTCGGGTGCGCCTCGACACCCCGAACGAGGTCGGCTACTACCGCAACGGCGGCATCCTGCAGCGGGTCCTTCGGGGCCTGCGCTGACGACGTCGAGGTTTGCCAGGCGTCGCGCATCCGGGCTTTGCGCGGTCTTTGCGCGCGGTCGTCTATTGACTTTCCAGTACTCAATGCATCAAAATGGCACATCACCTGCGAATGAGGGAGACTTCAGGACTCGCCCCCGGCCAGTCCCGCCTCCGGGGGCGATCGCGTCGGCATCCCTCCCTGGCTACCGACGCGCAGGCGTGGGCGCGGGCTGTGTGGACCCCCTGCCTCCCACAGCCCCGCCCCGCCATCTTCGAGGGCGATGCAAAGCGTCCTCAACTCCGCGCCCCGCTCACGCGGGTTCGGAGTGCGCCCGCTTAGGCGCGGAGCCTGCGTCCTTGAGCCCTTCGCTTTTCGCGCCCTCAGCCGCCGATCCGAATTCCTGACCTGCTCGGTTCTCGGCCCCCGCTTCGGGGTGAGTGCACTTCTGCCCGGCCCCCGGGCGAAACCCCGATCACCGCGGGCTGACAGCAGTCAGGCTCCTCGCGAGTGCGACGCTACCCGGCACCTGCGCGGTTTTTTTTGACTTCCGTTATCCGCGACGCTTGCGCTCGATCACCGTGATCCCCACCACGCTGCCCAGCGGGCCGACGGGGGTCAGCGTCGCCGCGAGCAGCGTGTACGGCGCCTCGTGGCGAAGGATCGCGATCCAGATCAAGACGCACAGGGCGATGAACCCGATCCCGTGGGCCCACCCGAACACCATCGCCTGTTGGTCGAAGCCGGGCGCGAGCCAGAAGAAGCACAGGGCCGCAAAGATAGCGAGCTCCACCCAGCTCGCGCGCTTGACCCACGGCCACAGGGCGCCGGGCTGGGCCCTTCGAAGCGCCCCCTGGGAATCGCGCCCGGGGGCGGCCGGCTCGGTCGCGCTCGACTCCACGGCCCGAGATTAGCGACCGTCCAGCCGGGCGATGCCCCCACCCATTCGGGTACGGGCATCGCGTGCCCGTCCGGGCGCCCCGTGCGCGCCAGATCGGTGGCCCGCGCGTACAGGCGCGGGGTCGGGAGTGTGGACCCGCGTACATAGGCATCGGGAGGGCGAGGAGGCACCATCACGGCATGACCGCACCTCCGATCACGTCCGCCGGCGTCGCCGGCGGGTCTGGCCGCTCCCCCGCGATGCGAAGGCTGGTCGGCATGCAGCGCGAGTACCGCTGCTCGGCCGGGCACGAGCACCTCTCCTGGGAACGGCTTCGATCCTGCCCCGACTGCGGCGAGTCGCTCGCCGTGGCGGTGATCCGCCGCGCCGCGCTGGCTTAGGCGCGAGCGCGGCGACACCCGCCTACGTCAGCGCGTTGAGCACGATCCGCTCCTGCTCGGAGCGGTGCGCGGCCGGGTATCCCTCGCTCGGGCTGGAGCGCTGCGGGCGACCCACGTAGGCGAGCTCGACCCCCTCCGGCAAGAGCTCGGGCAGGCGGCGCCACATGACGCTCCATGCGCCCATGTTCTTCGGCTCCTCCTGGGCCCAGATGATCTGCTTCAGGTTCGGGTATCCCGCGATCAGCTCGGTCAGCTGGTCCCGGGCGAACGGATAGAGGAGCTCGACTCGGGCGATCGCCACCCGGTCTGCCTCCTGACGCTTCTCGTGCCCGTCGATGTCGTAGTAGACCTTGCCGCTGCAAAGCACCAGTCGCTCGATCTTCTCTTTTCGCTCCTGGGCTCGGGGATCGTCGAGCACGAACTGGAAGGTGCCCGAGGTCAGCTCGTCGAGGCGCGAGGAGGCCGCTCCGAGGCGCAGCAACCCCTTCGGCGTGAAGACGACCAGCGGCCGCGGCTTCGCGATCCGCGCCTGGCGGCGCAGAAGGTGGAAGTACTGCGCCGCGGTGGTCGGGTTGGCGAGCCGCAGGTTCCCCTCGGCCGCGAGCTGGATGAATCGCTCGATCCTGGCGCTCGAGTGCTCGGGCCCCCCACCCTCGTAGCCGTGCGGGAGAAGCAGGGTGAGCCTCGTGGTCTGGCCCCACTTCGATTCCCCCGAGACGATGAAGCTGTCGATGATCACCTGCGCGGCGTTCCCGAAGTCGCCGAACTGCGCCTCCCAGAGCACCAGGCTGTCCGGCGACACGGCCGAGTAGCCGTACTCGAACCCGAGGCAGCCCGCCTCCGAGAGGGGGCTGTTGTAGAGCTCGAACGGGGCCTCTGCATCGGGCAGGTTCTGGATCGGGACGTAGCGAAGCCCCGTCTTCTCATCCCAGTAGGCGAGGTGCCGGTGCGAGAAGGTGCCGCGGATCACGTCCTGGCCGGTCAGGCGGATGTGCGTCCCCTCGGTCAGCAGCGAGGCGAACGCAAGCGCTTCCGCGTGGCCGAATTCGATTCCACCCTCGTCGAGGGCTTCCACCCGGCGCTCGAGCGGCTTCTGGAGCTTGCGGTGAATCGCGAAGCTCTCCGGAACCCGCAGGAGCTCGGAGTTGAGGGTCCGCAGACGGTCCTCGAGGACCGCCGTGTCGACGTCCGGGCTCTTGGTCCGGTCGAGCTCGCCGGTGCCCAACTGGGTCGAGGGATCGGCCTCGAACTCGCCGGCCTCGATCTTCTCCTTGAGCTGCCGATGGACCGTCTGAAGCTCGCCGTCGCGCTCGGCCCTCTCGCTCTCGACCTCCTCGGCGCTGACCACGCCCTCCTTGACCAGGAGCTCGGAGTAGATCTCCGAGACCGGTGGGTGCGCCTTGATCAGGGCCGCCATGGTCGGCTGCGTGTAGGCCGGCTCATCGGTCTCGTTGTGCCCGTACCTGCGGTACCCGATCAGGTCGATGACGATGTCTCGGGCCCAGCGCTCGCGATAGGCCATCGCAAGCCGGATCGCCGTGATGCATCCCTCGACGTCGTCGGCGTTGACGTGGATGATCGGGACGTTGAAGCCCTTCGCCATGTCGGATGCGTAGGGGGTCGAGCGGGCGTCCTCGGGGTCGGTGGTGAAGCCGACCTGGTTATCGGTGATCAGGTGCACCGTCCCCCCGGTCGAGTAGCCCTGCAGCGACTGCAGGTTCAGCGTCTCCGCCACCACCCCCTGGCCCGGGAAGGCGGCGTCGCCGTGCAGGAGCAGGGGAACGGCGAGCTCGGGGTTGTGCTCGAGGCTTGGCCCGGCGAACGAGGTCTGCTCCGCCCGGGCGCCACCCGTGACCACCGGGTCGACGAACTCGAGGTGGCTCGGGTTCGGATAGAGGCGGACTTTGATCTCGTTGCCGTCGGGGGTCGTGAACATTCCCTCGGCGCCGAGGTGGTACTTGACGTCTCCGGTGCCCCCGTGCGGGATCGCCGCCATCGCCTTGACCCGCTCGAGCGCGCGCGCGCCCTCGAACTCGGCCATGATCGACTCCACCGGGCGGCAGAGGTTGTGCGCGAGAACGGCGAGCCTGCCGCGATGGGCCATCCCCAGGACCACCTCCTGGGCGCCGCCCCTGCGGGCAAGCGCGAGCAGCTCGTCGATCATCGGGATCACGGCGTCGAGGCCCTCGATCGAGAACATCTTCTGGCCGAGGTACGCGCGCTGCAGGAAGCGCTCGAACCTGAACACCTCGATCAGCCGCGAGAGCAGCGCCTTCTTCTCCCCGTCGCTGAGAGGCTTATTGTGGGCGCCCGTCTCGATCATCTCGCGCAGCCACATCCGCTGCTGGTGTGAGGAGAGGTGCTCGATCTGGTAGGCCACCGTCCCGCAGTAGGCCTCCCGCATCCTCGGAAGCGCCTCGAGGAGGGTCTCCCCGGCGACCCCGATTCGCAGGATCGAGGCCGGGATCTGCGTCATCAGGTCGGGCGTCAGGTTGAGGGTCTTCGGGTCGATCGCCGGGTCGCCCTTGGGCTCCTTGCCGAGCGGGTCGAGCCGAGCCGCGAGATGACCGTGGGTGCGGTAGGCCTTCAGCAGCGAGGTCGCCGCCTGGACGGCTTGGAGCAGCTCGGTGTCCGGGGGCGCTGCGCTCGTCGCCGGGATCCCGCCCGACGCGGGCGCCGACGCCGACGCGGGGTACGCGTTGGCGACCACGCTCGCCGCCAGCCCGAGTGATTCCGCCAGCTCCTCATAGAAGGAGTCCTCGCCCTGGAGCAGCTGGTCGATGCGGCGCAGGAACGAGCCCGACTCCGCCCCCTGGATCACCCGATGGTCGTAGGTGGACGTCATCGTCATCACCTTTGAGACGCCCAGGCCCTTGAGCTTTTCGTCGGGGGCTTGGGACCACTCGATCGGATATGCGATCGAGCCCGTGGCGACGATCGTTCCCTGGCCCGCCATCAGCCGGGGGACGGATGCAGACGTGCCGAGCCCGCCCGGATTGGTCAGGGTGATCGTCGTGCCCTGGAAGTCGTCGGCGCTGAGCTTGTTCTGGCGGGTCTTGTTGATCAGGTCCTCGTAGTAGGCGTGGAAGGCGGCGAAGTCGACTCGGTCGGCGCCCTTGATGCACGGGACCATCAGGCTCCGGGAGCCGTCCTTTCGCTCCACGTCGACCGCGATCCCGAGATTGACCGCGCCGGGCTCGATCGCCTGGGACTTGCCGTCGTCTTCCGAGTAGGAGCGGCCCATGACCCGCCACTCGATCGCCGCGTTGACGATCGCCCAGGCCACCAGGTGGGTGAACGAGATCTTCATCGCCCGCTCCTTGAGCGCCCCGTTCAGCGCCCGGCGCTTCGCGTCGAGGACGTCGACCGCGAGGGTGCGAAACGAGGTGGCGGTCGGAACCGAGCGACTCTCGTTCATCGCCTGGGCGAGCATCGCGGCGGGCCCGCGGAGCGGCACGACCTCCCCGTCATCGGGCGCCGCCGCTGCGGAGGCGGGCCCCTCGCCGTTGGCCGCCGCCAGGACGTCGGCCTTCGTCACCTTTCCGCCCGGCGCAGAGCCGCGAATCGCTCCCAGGTCGACGCCGCTCGCGGTGGCGACGCGGCGGGCGACCGGCGAGGCACGGGTTCCCTCCGTCGTCGTGGCCGTGAGAGAGGACGCAGCAGCGGCGGGCTCAGCCGAAGACGGCGCGCCATCCGTCGGCGCGCCGGCGCCCAAGGCCATCTCCGCCAGCACCTGGCCGACCTGCACCGTCTCGTCGGGCTGGACCAGGATCGTGGTGACCGTCCCACTCGCCGGGGCCGGCACCTCGGCGTCGATCTTGTCGGTCGACACCTCGACCACGGTCTCGCCCTCGGAAACCGCATCACCTTCCTGCTTGTGCCATTCGAGGACCGTTCCCTCGGTGACCGACTCGCCCATCTCGGGCATGGAGATCGGAAGTACTTCTCCGCCGGAAGCCTCGCCTTCGGCTGCGTTTCCGGCGGGTTGCGACGCCGATCGACCGGCGGGATCGCTCGCCTGCACCGCGAATTCGTCGCTCGCGCCAGCCTCTCTACCTTCGGCCGTAGCTGCGCCTTCGCCCGGTTGGGGTGACTCGGAGCCGGCCGAGTCATCCCCGATGTCTTGGTCGCCTTCGGCGGTCGGCTGACCGGACATGCCGGGGCCCGGCGCCTGCTGGGCGTCTGCGCCGTCGCCCGAGGCGCCGTCGGTGGACGGCGTGGCGCTCGGGTCGAGCTCCGCGAGGGTGGCGCCGACCTCGATCGTCTCGTCCGGGCCCTTGAGGATCCGGGTGATGACGCCCGAGGCGGGGGCCGGGACCTCGGCGTCGATCTTGTCGGTCGAGATCTCGACGACCGTCTCGCCCTCGTTGACGAAATCGCCCTCCTGCTTGTGCCATTCGAGGACCGTTCCCTCGGTGACCGACTCGCCCATCTGGGGCATCTGGATCTGGACCGGGGAGGGCATCAGGCGCGAGTGCTCAGTCTACGTCCTGGGCGCAATATCTCCAGCGCTACGTCGGGCATGGGCGCGGAATCTCGCCCAGGGCGTGATCGCGACCACGCTTCAGGTCCACCACGGGCTCGGGGTAGTCGTCGCCGATCACGCACCCGGCGCTTCGCTGCACCCCTCCGGCGCCTTCCAGGGCTCGGCCAGCCAGCGCTCGGGCAGCCGGGGGAGCTCCGGCACCCAGCGGCGAACGTAGGCAGCCAGACGAGCGAGGTGCTCAGGTCACCCGGGCGACGAGGTAGACCTCGTTCGCCAGCGTGTCGTAGACGTCCTCGAGCACGAACTGGCGCGCCGGGCCGGCGTGATCGCAGAACCCGCATCGCACCGTCTGTCCGGCCGACATTCGCTCCTCGGCCTCGAGCGGCAGCGCGCACCTCGGGCAGACGAGCGCGCCGTGCGCGAGGACCTGAACCCCGTCGCGAACCAGGCGATGCTCAGCGCCCGCCTGGGCACCGTCGACCCGCCCGAGCCGGGTGCTCGGCTGACCCGGGTCTCCGGGGTCGGCGGATAGACGAAAGTCCACCCCGCAGAGTGTAGGGTCAGGCCTGACGCGCAAACCGTCGAGGCCGCGAGGCAGCCTCGGATTTCAGGAGTGCAGAGTGAGCTACTTCGTCACCGGCGCCACAGGCTTCATCGGCCGCAACCTGATTGAGCGGCTGCTCGAGCGCCCCGGGACCGTCTACGTGCTGGTCCGCGAGGGCTCGAAGGGCAGGCTGGCCGAGCTTCGAAGCCGCTGGGGAGTCGACGAGGATCGGGTCGTGGCCGTGGTGGGCGACCTCTCCCAACCCGGGCTCGGGGTCTCCGACGAGACGACCGGCAAGCTGCGCGGCAAGGTCGACCACCTTTTCCACCTCGCCGCCGTCTACGACATGACGGCCGACGCCGAGAGCCAGCGGCTCGCGAACGTCCAGGGGACCCGGCACATGGTCGAGTTCGCCGAAGCGGTCGAGGCGGAGCGGGTCCACATGGTCAGCTCGATCGCCGCCGCCGGCCTCTACAAGGGGACCTGGCGCGAGGACATGTTCGAGGAGGCCACCGACCTCGACACGCACCCCTACTTCCGCACCAAGCACGACTCCGAGGCGATCGTGCGCACCGAGTGCACCCGCCCCTGGCGGGTCTATCGGCCGGGGATCGTCGTAGGGCATTCCGAGACCGGCGAGATGGACAAGATCGACGGCCCCTACTACTTCTTCAAGCTGATTCGCCGGATTCGAAACGTCGTCCCCCAGTGGGTCCCGATGATCGGGGTCGAGGGCAGGGAGATCAACCTCGTCCCGGTCGATTTCGTGGCCGCGGCGATGGACCACATCGCCCACCAGGAGGGACTCGACGGCCGGGCCTTCCACCTCACGGACCCGAAGCCGAAGAGCGCCGGCGAGGTGATCGACATCTTCGCGCGGGCCGCCCACGCGCCACAGGCCTCGGCGCGCGTACCGCCCGTCGCGGTGGAAACCATCGCGCCGCTGCTGAAGGCGTTTGTGATGGTGCCGCCGGTGGGCCTGGCCGCGAGCAGCGTCCTGGCCGACTTCGGGATTCCGCGCTCGGTCCTCACCTACATCAACTACCCGACCCGCTTTGACTCCAGACAGGCCCAGGCCGCGCTCGAGGGCAGCGATATCAGGGTGCCGCCCCTCGAGGTCTACGCGGACAAGCTGTGGGACTACTGGGAGCGCCACCTGGACCCGGACCTGTTCCGCGACCGCACGCTCGTCGGGGCCGTCAGGGGGCGGGCCGGCGCCGTCGGCGGTATCACCCAGATCATCGAGCAGCAGATACCGGACGAGCTGCTTCGGGTCGGCCGACGGTTCCTCGGCACGGTGTCACTCGAGCAGGCGGTGCGCGGGAGGGTCGTAATGGTCACCGGCGCCTCGTCCGGGATCGGGCGCTCGGCGGCGCTCAAGGTCGCCGATGCCGGCGGCATCGTCCTGCTGGTCGCCCGGACCGCCGAGAAGCTCGAGGAGACCCAGGCGCAGATCGCGAGCGGGGGAGGGTCCGCGTACGTCCACGCCTGCGATCTCTCCGACATGGACGACATCGACCGGATGGCCGACGGGGTCCTCGCACGGCATGGCCACGTGGACATCCTGATCAACAACGCCGGTCGCTCGATCCGGCGCTCGATCGCCCTCTCCTACGACCGGTTCCACGACTTCGAGCGGACGATCCAGTTGAACTACTTCGGCGCCGTGAAGCTGATCCTGAAGCTCCTGCCGGTGATGCGCGAGCGGCGCTCGGGTCAGATCGTGAACATCAGCTCGATCGGCGTGCAGACCAACACGCCGCGTTTCTCGGCCTACGTCGCCTCCAAGTCGGCGCTCGATGCCTTCTCGCGCTGCGTCGCCTCGGAGATCGTCGACGAGGGGGTGGCGATCACCACGATCCATATGCCGCTGGTGCGAACCCCGATGATCAAGCCGACCAAGATGTACGACCGTTTCCCGACGATCACCCCCGAGGAGGCGGCCGACATGATCTGCGACTCGATCATCTACCGGCCGAAGCGCGTTGCCACGCCGCTCGGGACGCTGGGCCAGATCCTCTACGCGATCAACCCGAAGTCGATCGACTACATCCTGAACAGCGCCTACAAGCTGTTCCCCGACTCCCGGGCCGCTCGAGGCGAGAAGAGCGAGCCGCTTGGAGTACCAACGGCCAACGAGGAGGCCTCGCGCCAGCAGGTCGCCTTCGCGTATCTGATGAGGGGCGTTCACTGGTAGAGGGCTCCCCGCGCCGGCGAAAGCACTGGGGCTGGGGGTACGAGGACGAGGCCTTGTCGCGCCGTCAGGTCGAAGCGGCGGCGCCGGGAATCCGCGACCGGCTGGGCTTCGGCGCCGAGGACGTCGAGGACCCGGTGCCGCTCGAAGCGATCGAGCTCGCGCCGCCGGGGGTCGATCCGCCAGGCTCGCTCGCCGCCAAGCTCAGTTCGGATCCCCACGAGCGCGTCTGCCACGCGCTCGGCAAGGCCTACCGCGACGTGGTCCGCGGCTTTCGCGGTCAGGTCGACTGCCCTCCCGACCTGGTGGCTCATCCCGGCGACGAGCGCGACCTCGAGCAGATCCTCGGCTGGTGCTCCGACGAGGGGGTGGCGGCGATTCCCTATGGCGGCGGGACGAGCGTGGTCGGCGGCATCGAGCCCCGGGTGGGCGACGGCTATCGCGCCTCGGTCAGCATCGACCTGGGACGGCTCGAGAAGGTCATGGAGGTCGACCGTGTATCTGGGGCAGCTCGGATCCAGGCCGGCGCGCTCGGGCCGCGTCTCGAGGACCAGCTCGCCGCGCAAGGGCTGACGCTTCGCCACTTCCCGCAGTCGTTCGAGCTCTCCACGCTCGGCGGGTGGATAGCGACCCGCGCCGGCGGGCACTTCGCGACCGCGTGCACGCACATCGACGATCTCGTCGAGTCCGTTCGGGCGATCACGCCTGCCGGCGCCTGGGAGAGCCGGCGCCTGCCGGCCTCTGGGGCGGGGCCCAGCCCGGATCGCATGATTCTCGGTTCGGAGGGCACGTTGGGGGTGATCACCGAGGCCTGGGTCCGGGTCCGCGAGCGTCCCCGCTGGAAGCTCTCGGCCGGGGTTGCGTTCGACTCCTTCGACGACGGGGCCGATGCCGTCAGGGAGCTCGCCGGGTCGGGGCTCAACCCGTCCAATTGCCGGCTCCTCGACGAGGCCGAGTCCGCGCTCACCCACGCCGGCCCGCCCGGCAAGGCGCTCCTCGTCCTCGGCTTCGAGTCCGCGCATCACCCCGTCGAGGGGCCGATGGAGATCGCGCTCGAGGCGGCGCGCGGACACGGCGGGGAGCCCGGTGAGACGGCGGGACGCTCAGCGCCCCAGCCGAGGCGGGGCGCGACCGCGGCCAATCCCCCGGTCGAGTCGGAAGCCGGATCGGATCCGGTCGGCTCGTGGCGCCACGCTTTCCTGGCCGCGCCCTATTTGCGCGACACGCTGGTCGCGATGGGTGTCCTCTCCGAGACGTTCGAGACCGCGATCACCTGGGATCGCTTCGCCGACTTCCACGCCGGCGTGATGGACGCCGCGCGACGCTCGGTCGCCGAGGTGTGTGGCGTCCCGGTCGGCGGGGCGGGCTCTCCCATCCTCGCCTGCCGCTTCACGCACGTCTATCCCGACGGCCCCGCTCCCTACTACACGGTGCTCTGTCCGGCGAAGCGCGGCGGGGAGGTCGCCCAGTGGGCGGACATCAAGGCCGCCGTGTCGGAGGCGGTGATCGACGGCGGCGGGACGATCACCCATCACCATGCGGTCGGCCGTGACCATCGCCCCTGGTATGACCGTCAGCGCCCCGACCCGTTCGCCGAGGCGCTTCGCGCCGCCAAGCGGGCCCTCGACCCGGCGGCGATCCTGAATCCAGGGGTCCTGGTCGACCCTTAACCTTTCCGCCATGGAGACGCTCATCGAGCGGCGGCCCGCCGCGGCGCGAGCGGGGCGGGGGGGCACGCCGCCTCGCAGGCCCACCCCGATCGCCCTGGTCGCGGCGATGCGCCCGTCGGAGTGGATCAAGAACCTGCTCGTCTTCGCGGGCCTCCTGTTCTCGCAGAAGCTCCGCGAGGGGCCGCAGGTGGTCGACGCCGTGCTCACCTTCTCGGCCTTCTGCGCGATTTCGAGCGCCGGATATCTGTTCAATGACCTGCACGACGCCCCGCTGGACCGCCGCCACCCCGACAAGCGCCACCGCCCGATCGCGAGTGGCGAGCTGTCGGCGACGACCGCGGTGGTCGCCGCGGTGTGCCTGGCGGTCGCTGGAATCGGTGTCGCGGTGCTCCTCGTCTCCGCGGAGGTGGCCGCGCTGGTCGCCGGCTACGGGGTGATCACGGCCGCCTACACGCTGCTTCTCAAACGGCTCGTGATCCTCGACGTGATGGCGATCGCCTCGCTGTTCATCCTCCGGGTCGTGGCGGGGGCTGTCGCGGTCGAGGCGCGCGCTTCGGAGTTCCTGCTGATCTGCACCGGGATGCTCGCGCTTTTCCTCGGCTTCACGAAGCGCCGCCAGGAGGCGATCCTGGAGCAGAGCGAGGGCGGTGAGACCCGGCCGGTGCTCGAGCACTACTCGCTCCCCTTCCTCGACCAGATGGTGGCGATGGTGACCGCCTCGGCGATCCTCAGCTACGTGATCTACGCGGAAGACAGCCCGCGGATCGGCTCCAAGATGCTCGCCACGGCGCCCTCCGTGCTCTACGCGATCTTCCGCTACCTCTACCTGATCTACCACCGCAAGGACATGCGCTCCACGGCTGCGATCCTCACCGAGGACCCCGGGATGATCTTCGCGGCCGTGACCTGGGTGGCGACGGCGCTCCTGATGCTCTACGCATTCGACTAGGCGTAGCGGCGATAGAGTCCGCGCGGCGTGGATCTGACTCTCACAGCGGAGGAGCAGGAATTTCGCGACGAGCTGCGTGCTTGGCTCCAGGGGAACCACCCCGGCCCGGCGCCCCAGGGCGGCGACCAGGTCCAGTACGAGTTCGAGCGAGAGTGGCAGCGCGAGCTGCACTCAGCCGGTTGGGCCGGCGTGTCGTGGCCGAAGGAGTACGGCGGCCGAGGGGCCACGCTCATCGAGCAGTCGATCTTCGGCGAGGAGCTCGCTCGAGCCAGGGCGCCGCGGCCCGCGAACGTCCTCGGGCTCGTGATGGGCGGCCCGGTGGTGATCGCCCACGGTACCGAGGAGCAGAAGGAGCGCTATCTGGAGCCGATCCTCTCCGCGGAGGAGATCTGGTGTCAGGGATTCTCGGAGCCCGAGTCGGGCTCGGACCTCGCGTCGCTGAAGACCAAGGCCGTCAAGGAGAACGGCGGCTGGCGGATCACCGGCCAGAAGGTCTGGACGACCTTTGCCCACGAGGCGAAGTGGTGCATGCTCGTCGCCCGAAGCGATCAGGACGCCCCGAAGCACAAGGGCCTCACCTATTTCCTGATGGACATGGAGCAGGACGAGGTGGACGTGCGGCCACTCCGTCAGATCACTGGCGAGGCCGAGTTCAACGAGCTGTTCATCGAGAACGCCTACGTCCCGGACGAGAACGTGGTCGGCGGCGAGGGGAACGGCTGGATGGTCGCGATCACGACGCTCATGAACGAGCGCGCGGGCCTCGGCGCGTCGGCCGCGCTCGGCCTCGCCAACTCGCTCGACGAGCTGATCGAGCTGGCCAGGGAACGAGGCCTCGGCGACGACCCGCTCGTTCGCGACAGGGTCGCCCGGCTGAAGATCGGCATCGAGGGGTTGCGGCTGGGCGCCATGCGCGCACTGACGGCGACGATGAAGGTCGGGACCCCCGGACCGGAGGGCTCGATCGCCAAGCTGCAATGGTCCTCGACCAACCAGGCGCTGACCGAGCTCGCGATTGCGGTCGGCGGCGTCGATACGCTCAGCAGGGACAACCTCTGGGCCTACCGCTTCCTGCGCTCTCGGGCCAACTCGATCGAGGGCGGTACCAGCGACGTCCTCAAGAACATCGTCGCCGAGCGCGTCCTCGGTCTGCCCAAGCTGCGATGAACTTCGACTTCAACGACGAGCAGCGCGAGATCAAGTCGACCGCCCGCGAGTTCCTCGCCTCGCGTTTTGCGCCCGAGAAGGTCCGCGAGCTCGCCGAGTCCGACAGTCCCTACGACGACGGCCTGTGGGGCGAGATCTGCGAGCTCGGCTGGGCCGGGATCGCGCTTTCGGAGGAGCATGGCGGCCAGGGCCTCGGCACGGTCGAGGCTGTGATCCTCGCCGAGGCGATGGGCTACGCGCTGGCCCCCTCACCCTGGATCTCGAATCTCTCGGCGGGCACCTTCATCGAGCGGGCGGGCAGCGACGAGCAGCGCGCCAGGTGGCTTCCCGGGATCACCTCAGGGGCTGCGCGTGCCGCCGCCGCCTTCACGCCCGATGACGAGCCCGTGGTCGGCGCCGCCGCCGGCGCGTCGGTCCTGGTCTTGAACCAAGGCGACGGAGCGAAGCTCGTTGAGCCCGATGACGCCGAGCTCGAGCGCCTCGACCTGATCGACACTACCCGCGCCTACTACCGTGCCCGCGCATCCGGCGGTGATTCGCTCCCTGGGGACGTCGAGGAGGCCGCGGAGAGGTCGGTGGTCGTCCTAGCCGCCGAGCTGGTCGGGGTGGCGGCGCGAGCCCTGGACATGGCGGTCGCCTACGCAAAGGAGCGTGAGCAGTTCGGTCGCCCGATCGGTGCCTACCAGGCCGTCTCACACCGGCTCGCCGAGATGCTCTGGGACGTTGAGGAGTCGCGCTCGCTCGCCTATTACGCCGGCTGGACTGCGGATGCGCAGCCGGAATCGCTGCCGTTGGCCGCGTCGATGGCGAAGGCTCGGGCGTCCGACGCCGCGACCTCGGTGACACACAACGCGATCCAGACGTTCGGCGGTATCGGCTTCACCTGGGAGCACGACATCCACTTCTTCCTGAAGCGCGCCCGGGTCAGCGCCGAGCTCCTGGGCACCTCTCGCCAGCATCGCGAGCGGGTGGCCGCGCTGGCGGGCCTGGAATAACTCCGCCGACATCCTCGCCAGGGAGCCGAAGGCGACCGGTGATCCTAGCTTGCGCGGATTGCTCCGGTGTCGTCGGGTTAGGGACTGTTACCGGGCGGCAGGTCGTACTCGTTACTCGTGTATCTGGACGTCCGATGCCAACTTCGTCTGCCCGCGGAGCGTGTACTCGACATCCACGGTCTCGTGCTTTCGGTAGGTGCCGAACAGGCCGAGGAACATCGCGAGGTAGCGCGCACCGCCGACCTTCTCCTTGATGACCTGCCGAGCGAACACGAGCTCGTCGCGGCCCAGCTCGTAATCGGTGCCCTCGCGCTGGACGACCCCGTTCACATAGACCGCGATCGGAGGCTCGGCGCCCGACGGCAGGCGAACCCGCCGCCCGGCTGCGACGCTGCCCTTCGGGATCTCGCTCTCGCCGCTCACCCGAGCGCCTCGCGAACCGCCTCGAAGGGGGTCGCGCCGTCCGGTTCCGCGAGTCGCCGCTTTCGCACCACGCCCGCATAGGGCACCAGCGAGCCGTCTCCCATCACATCGATCCCCGCCTCGCGCCCCCGCAGGGCCCCACCGGTCGAGATCTCGACGCGCGCGTGGACCCGCTGGCTCGGTTCGAAGTCGCGCAATGCATTGATCCGGTCGAGCGGCCCCTCGGAGCGAACCTCGCGAACCCGCCTCTGAAGGCCGGCGACAACACCGTCGAGGTCGTCGAAGCTCTCATGCTCGACCGAGGCGCCATGCCTGACCGTGAGCCGATACCGCGAGCCACCCACGGCTCCCATGCTATGGCCTGACCGTGGTTCGAGATAGTGGTGGTCAGGCTGGGTGAGGAACGATCCCACGCCGTCTTCCCGCTACCCAGCCAGGCCAGCGGCTCCGCGGGGCCGCTTCGCGATGGGGTCCTCGCGACACCCCACGAATCGCCGACATTCGCGGCTTGTCGGTGATTCGCGATGGCAGGGCAATGGGGCGTGGTGTCGGGGTTCGGCGGGGTATGGGGAGCCAGTGGCACGCGAAACCATCCGTCGGAACGAGCGACGAAGTCGCGGTTCGCACGCTTACGCCCTGCCGCCCGCATGCGCTCAAGTAAGCACCTGTTGGCGCTAGCGACGAAGTCGCGGTTCGCGCGAGTAGGACCTGCCGCCCCGGTAACGCGTGGCAACCCGCCGGGAACATAGCCGGAGGCGAGGCTCCCGGCGGAGTTATTACGCGCCCCGCCGCTGGCGCTTCGGGCGGCGGGCCGGGGGGCCGATGATCTTCTCCGGGCCCTCTCGGTCGTCGATCGCTATGTACTCGCGCTCGCGCTCGCCGACGTAGATCTGGCGGGGCCGGGCGATCTTCTGCTCGGAGTCGTCGTTCATCTCCATCCACTGGGAGATCCATCCCGACGTTCGCGGGATCGCGAAGATCACCGTGAACATCCCGGTCGGGATCTGGAGCGCCTCGTAGATGATCCCGGAGTAGTAGTCGACGTTCGGGTAGAGCTTGCGCGAGGTGAAGAAGTCGTCGTCGAGCGCCCGCTTCTCGAGCTCGCGGGCGATCTCGACCAGCGGGTTGTACTCGGTGGCCTCGAACACCTCGTCCATGTGGTGCTTGATGATCCGCGCCCGCGGGTCGTAGTTCTTGTAGACGCGGTGGCCGAATCCCATCAGCCGCTCCTCGCGCTTCTTGACGCCCTCGAGGAAGTCCGGCACGTTCTCCACCGACTCGATCCGGCGCAGCATCCGCAGCACCGCCTCGTTGGCCCCGCCGTGGAGCGGGCCGTACAGGGCCGCCACGCCCGCGGCGACCGCCGAGTAGGGGTCGACCTGCGATGAGCCGACTCCCCGCACGGCATTCGTCGAGCAGTTCTGCTCGTGGTCGGCGTGGAGGATGAAGAGGACATCGAGGGCTCGTTCGAGACGGACGTCCGGCTCGTACTTCGCCTCGGTCTTCTTGAACATCATCGAGAGGAAGTTGCCCGCGTAGCTCAGGTCGTTGTCGGGATAGACGTAGGGGAGCCCCATGTTGTGCCGGTAGGCGAAGGCGGCCAGGGTCGGCACCTTGGCGATCAGCCTGACCGCCGCCATGTAGCGCTCCTCGGGGTCGTCGATGTGCTTGGCGTCCGGATAGAAGGTCGAAAGGGCCCCGACCCCGGACAGCAGCATGCCCATGGGGTGAGCGTCGTAGCGGAACGTCTCGAACAGGTTCTTGATGTCCTCGTGGACGAACGTGTGGTGGGTCACGTCGAACATCCAGCGCTCGAGCTGGGGTCCGGTCGGAAGCTCACCGAACACGAGCAGATAGGCGACCTCGAGATAGCGCGACCGCTCGCATAGCGTCTCGATCGAGTAGCCGCGATGCTCGAGAACCCCGGCGTCGCCGTCGATGTAGGTGATCGCCGATCGGCACGAGGCGGTGTTCGTGAACGCCGGGTCATAGGCCATGAGCCCGAACTCGTCCTCGGTGACCTTGATCTGGCGCAGGTCCATGGCGCGGATGGTTCCGTCGGTCACCTCGAGGTCATAGGTGCGGCCGGTCCGGTTGTCGGTGATGGTCAGCGTTTCCGTGCCGCCGGCCGCCACCGCGCCGTCACCCTCCTGCTTCGCTTGCTGGTCGGTCGCCATTCGCTCTCCTCTGGAGTTTCGCGGAGTCGGCCCAATTCTCGCACCGATCGGCCCGTGGGCGGGCGTTTCTGGGAGGGTTCGCGCACGATGCCTCTCGAGCGGGTTGCTTCGGAACGTAAGCGTGGGGCGCTCGAGCTGTTCGAGGGCATCGGCCGACGCTATGACCTCGCCGGAGCCCTGCTCAGCTTCGGACAGGACCCGCGGTGGCGCCGGGCGATGGTCGGGGCCGTGGCGGCGAGCTCCGGGGATCGGGTCCTCGACGTCGCGACCGGCACCGGGCTCGTCGCCCGACGGCTCGTCTCGACCTATGGGTGCTCCGTGGTCGGGATCGACCAGAGCGACGAGATGCTCGCCGCGGCGAGACGGGCGCTCGATCGCAGTCCGGAGCTCGGCGCTCGGATCGAGCTGCTGCGAGGAGAGGCCGAGCGGCTTCCGTTCGCTGACCGCGAGTTCGACCACCTGACTTTCACCTACCTGCTGCGCTACGTCGATGACCCTGCCGCGACGCTTGCCGAGCTCGCGAGGGTGGTGAAGCCCGGGGGGCGGATCGCGTCGCTTGAGTTCGGCCTGCCGGACCCGCCGCTTTGGCGGCCGCTCTGGCGCCTCTACACCCGTGTCGGATTGCCCGTGCTGGGACGGCCCTTTGGGCGGGACTGGTACGAGGTCGGGCGCTTCCTCGGGCCGAGCATCGAGGCGCTGTATGAGCGCTGGCCGTTGCAGCGCCAGGCCGAGCTCTGGCAGGGGGCGGGGATCTCCCAGGTCGTCCAGCGCCGGATGAGCCTCGGGGGCGGGGTCGTCATCCATGGAGTCCGCGATGGCTGAGGTGGCGGACCGCTCGGCTTTCTACGCGCTTCGTCCGGGGGGCTGGCGGGACCTCGTGACGATCCTCCATCCTCCGTACACGGCATGGCATCTGAGCTACGTCGCATTCGGCGCGGTCGCGGCACCCGAGCTGCATCCCGCCCGGCTGTGGGCGGCGCTCGCGGCGTTCTTCCTTGCGGTCGGGGTCGCGGCGCACGCCCTCGATGAGCTGCGAGGACATCCCCTGCGGACCCGGCTGTCGGACCGCTCCCTCGCCGTCCTGGCCGGGATCGCTGGCGCTGGCGCGGTCGGGATCGGGGTCGCCGGGGTGGTGACCGTGTCCGCGACCCTGGCGCCCTTCGTGGTGGCCGGGGCCTTCCTGGTCGTCGCCTACAACCTCGAGCTGTTCGGCGGCCGCTTCCACACCGACCTGTGGTTCGCGATCGCGTGGGGATCGTTTCCGGCCCTGACCAGTTTCTGGGCAAATGCCCTCGGCATCTCCTCGGCTCGCGACGTTGCGGCCGGAGTCGGCGTCACCTTGGCGTGCTTCGGGCTCAGCGTCGCGCAGCGCCGCCTCTCGACTCCGGTCCGCGAGCTTCGGCGACGCACCGCATCGCTGAGGGGCGAGCAGCAGCTCGCCGACGGCACGACCCGGGAGTTGACCCCGGCGCTCGTCGCCGCTCCGCTCGACGCGTCGCTCAGGGCGATCGCGGCGTCCCTGGTCCTGCTGGCGATCGCGCTCGTCGCGATCCGCCTGCCCTAGTCCGGCACGGGGTCCAGTCCGGGCAGGTCGAAGTGGGTCATCGCCCCCAAGGCCTCGTAGCGCTGGGACACCTCGCCCTCGGTGAGGGTGGCGACCCGCTCGACGCCGAACTCCTGGACGTTGAAGGAGGCGAGGACCGTGCCGTAGGCGACGGCCCGTCGAAGCGCCGCGTCGCTGGGCTCCGTTCCCTGCATGTCCAGGTAGCCGAGGAAGCCCCCCGCGAAGCTGTCGCCGGCGCCGGTCGGATCGCGCACCTCCTCGAGCAGGTAGCCGGGAAGCGCGAAGGAGCGCTCGGGGGTGAACATCACGGCGCCGTACTCCCCCCGCTTGGCGACCACGATCGTCGGCCCGCGCTCCATCAACTTGCGGGCGGCCCGTGCCAGGCTGGGCTCCCCGGTGAGCATCCGGATCTCCGAGTCGTTCAGGAGCACGCAATCGACCGTTCCGATCGCGGTCGCGAGCGACTCCCGGGCCGTCTCGATCCACAGGTTCATGGAGTCGAGCGCCGCCAGCCTCGGGGTGCACTGCTCGCGCACGCGGCGCTGCAGGTCGGGCTGGATGTTGCCCAGAAAGAGCACGTCGGCCTGGCTCGACGCCGCCGACAGCTTGGGCTCGAAGTCGGCGAAGACCCCGAGCTCGGTGTCGTCGGTATGAGCGAGGTTCATGTCGGCCTCGTAATGGCCGCGCCAGCGGAACGTCTCGCCACCGCTCACCCGTTCCACGTCGTCGACGTTGGCCCCCCGCGCGCGCAGGAGCTCGAGGTGCTCCTTGGGGAAGTCATCGCCCACCGATCCGACGACGTGAACGTCCGCGAAGAACCCCGCGGCCAGCGCGAAGTGGACCGCCGAGCCGCCCAGCAGGCGCTCGCGCTCCCCGAACGGGGTGCGCACCGAGTCCAGCGCGATGGAGCCCACGACGGTCAGCGACACGGGCGTGCATCCTAAGAGGACGAACACCCTGACGCTCCTGAGCTCATGAATATCTTGCGGGCGCCTTCGGCGCCCTGACATGCGTGTTTCGGAGCTAAAGCTCCTCATCTCGCGAATATCTTGCGGGCGCCTTCGGCGCCCTGACATGCGTGTTTCGGAGCTAAAGCTCCTCATCTAATGAATTGGGCGATAGCGTTCGATTCGAGATGGCCGAGTCGGCGAACGGGCACCGGGCCGGGAAGCGTGCCGCCGGCCCCGACTTCCACGCGATCGGCGACTACGGCTTCCTCTCGGACTGCCACACGGGCGCGCTGGTCGCCTCGGACGGGACGGTGGAGTGGCTGTGCCTGCCGCGATTCGATTCGCCGAGCGTGTTCGCGGCTCTCCTGGATCGCCGGGCCGGCGGCTTTCGGCTAGGGCCGGTCGGCCTCAGGGCGCCCGTGGCCCGCCGTTACGTCCCCGGCTCGAACGTGCTCGAGACGAGCTGGATGACCAAGACCGGGTGGATGATCATTCACGACGCGCTGGTCCTCGCCCCCGCCAGCGGCGAGGACATACGGAGCGTGCGCGCTCGAGAGCTCGGTCCCCGTGACGCAGAGCACATGCTGGTCCGTACCGTGGAGTGCGTCCACGGAACGATCGAGATCGAGGCGGTCTGCGAGCCGGCCTTCGACTACGCGACCCGCGACGCGACCTGGAAGCTGATCGACACCGATGGGTTCGCCGCGGATGTGAGCGGCGGCGGCGAGTCGCTGAGGCTCCTCGGCGACATCCCGATCGACGTCGACGGGCCCGTCGCCCGCGGGGTGAGGACGCTCGAGAGCGGCCAGCGCGCCTTCCTGTGCCTCACCTGGCGAGAGGAGCTGAGCGGCCCGCGGGACGCGGACGAGGCCGTGGAGTGCATCGAGGAGACCGTCAACCTGTGGCGCCGATGGCTGGAACGAGGGACCTTCGCCGATCATCCCTGGCGCTGGACCCTCCAGCGCTCCGCCCTGGTGCTCAAGGGGCTCACCTATGAGCCGACCGGTGGGATGATCGCCGCGCTCACCACCTCGTTGCCCGAGACGCCCGGCGGCGAGCGCAACTGGGACTACCGCTACACCTGGATCAGGGACGCGAGCTTCACCCTCTGGAGCCTCCATGTGATCGGCTTCGACCAGGAGGCGCGGGAGTTCATGGAGTTCGTCTCGCGGCTCTTCCACGGGCGGGGCCCGGAGACCCAGATCATGTTCGGGATCGGCGGCGAGACCGAGCTCACCGAGCGCACGCTCGACCATCTCGACGGGTATGTGTCTTCGAAGCCGGTGCGGGTGGGCAACGCGGCCTTCAAGCAGCGACAGAACGACGTCTTCGGGGCGCTCCTCGACTCGATCTACATCCATTCCAAGACGCGGGAGGGGGTGCCCGAGGACATGGCACAGATCGTGCTCGCCCAGGCGGAGGCCACCACCGACGCCTGGCGGCTGCCCGACCAGGGCATCTGGGAGGCCCGCGGGGACCCCAGGCACTACGTCTCGTCGAAGCTGATGAGCTGGGTGGCGCTCGACCGGGCCTCACGGCTGGCGAGCGGATACGGGCGCGACGAGCTCGGCGAGCGCTGGCGAACCGAGGCGAAAACGATCCGCGGCGACATCCTCGAGAACGGGGTCAGCGATGAGGGGATCTTCCGCCAGCACTACGAGACCGACGCCCTGGACGCCTCGCTTCTGCTCATCCCCCTGGTGCGCTTTCTCCCGGCGAACGACGAGCGGGTCCGCGCGACCGTGCTGGCGATCGCCGATCGGCTGACCGAGCACGGCCTCGTGCTGCGCTACCGCACCGACGAGACCGAGGATGGCCTGAAGGGGAGGGAGGGGACTTTCACGATCTGTTCGTTTTGGCTCGTCTCGGCGCTCTCGGAGATCGGGGAGCGAAGGCGGGCGCGAAAGCTGTGCGAGAGGGTGCTGACCCACGGAACGCCCCTCGGGTTGTTCGCTGAGGAGATTGAGGCGTTGAGCGGAGCACAGCTCGGCAACTTCCCTCAGGCCTTTACGCACCTGGCGCTGATCAACGCCGTCTCCCACGTGATCTCAGACGAGCGGCTCGGTGTCGAAGACGAGCCGAGCGCGGTGTTCACCGAGATGCGGGCCGCGGGCGCAGCCGGGTAGCCGGCCGTACACTGCGGCAGCGATGCGCGCGATCCAGCTCCAGGAGTTCGGTGGCCCCGACGCGATGAAGGTCGCGGAGCTGCCCGACCCGGAGCCCGGCGACGGCCATGTCGTCGTCGACGTGGTGCGCGCCGGGATCAACTTTGCGGATACGCACGCGACCCGAGACGACTACCTGGCGCCGCAGGAGCTGCCGCTGATCCCGGGCGGGGAGGTGGCCGGCAGGACGCCCGATGGCCGGCGGGTTGCCGCGCTCCTGGCGAGCGGTGGCTACGCGGAGAAGGTGGCGGTGCCCGAGGCGGTGCTAGTCCCGGTGCCCGATGGCGTCTCCGACGACCAGGCGGCGGGCCTGCTGCTCCAGGGCCTGACGGCGCGCAGCCTGCTCCGGACCTCCGCGCGGCTCGAGCAGGGCGAATCGGTGGTAGTCCAGGCCGCGGCCGGCGGCACCGGCTCGCTCGCGGTCCAGCTCGCCAAGCGAATGGGGGCGGGCCGGGTGATCGCCCTCGCGTCCTCAGACGAGAAGCGTGAGCTGGCGCTTCGACTCGGCGCCGATGCCGCCGTGGACTCGCGGGCCGATGACCTCGAGTCGGTGATCCTCGATGCAAACCGCGGAGAGCAGGTCGACGTGGTGCTCGAGATGACCGGCGGCCACACGTTCGAGGCCTGCCTCGCGTCGTTGGCTCCGTTCGGTCGCCTGGTCACCTTCGGGCTCGCCTCGCGCGAGCCCGTCGAGCTTCGCAACGTCGATCTGATGCGGACCAGCCGCGCCGTGGTCGGCTTTTGGCTCATGCACCTGTTCCGGCGCCCGCAGGAGCTTCGCGAGGGGATCGCGGAGCTGCTCGGGGCGGTGGCCAACGGGGAGCTCGAGGTGGTGATCGGCGAGACCTATCCGCTCTCGGAGGCTCGTCGCGCGCATGAGGAGATCGCCGCGCGCCAGACGCACGGCAAGCTGCTTTTGGATCCGACTCGGTGACCCGCTTCAGCGACCTTGGGTTGTCCGAGGAGATCCTGCGGACGCTCGACGAGCTGGGCTACTCCGACCCGACCCCGATCCAGGAGCAGGCGATTCCCGAGCTCCTCGCCGGGCGCGACGTGATCGGGCAGGCGCAGACGGGAACCGGCAAGACCGCGGCCTTTGGGCTGCCGATGCTGCAGTACCTCGACCCGAGCTCCGGAGAGACCCAGGGCCTGGTCCTGACCCCGACCCGCGAGCTCTGCATCCAGGTCACGCAGGCGCTTCGCGCCTACGCCGAGCACCTCGACGTGGAGGTGCTCGCCGTGTTCGGGGGACAGGCGGTAAAGACCCAGCAGTCGAGGCTTCGCGACGCGGCCCACGTCGTCGTTGCCACGGTCGGGCGGACCCTCGACCTGATCTCACGGGGGTCGCTCGACCTGGCGTCCGCCCGCTACGTGGTCCTCGACGAGGCGGACGAGATGCTCGACCTGGGGTTCATCGAGGACGTCGAGCGGATCCTTCGAATCTGCCCCTCCGGGCGCCAGACCTCGCTGTTCTCGGCCACCATGCCTCCACCGATCGAGCGGCTCGCGGATCGCTACATGTACGACCCGACCACGATCAAGGTGACCCCGCAGCAGCTCACCGTCGACGCGATCGAGCAGGCCTTCGTCGAGGTGCCGGCGCGCGAGAAGGTCGAGCGGCTGATCGAGGTCCTGAAAGCCGAGGAGCCCGAGCAGGCGATCATCTTCTGTCGGACCAAGATCGGCACCTCTCGTCTCGACGACACTCTGCGGGCCCGCGGCCTTCAGGTCAAGGCGCTTCATGGTGACCTGAGCCAGGGCCAGCGCGACGGGGTGATGCTCGCATTCAAGGATCACCGGCTGCGGCTGCTCGCGGCGACCGACGTGGCGGCGCGGGGGCTCGACATCGAGCACGTCACCCACGTGATCAACTACGACGTTCCCGACGTGACCGAGTCCTACATCCACCGGATCGGCCGGACCGGTCGGGTGGGGCGAACGGGCCGGGCGATCACCTTCGTGACCGAGAAGCAGCGACCCGAGATCGACCGCATAGAGCGCGAGGCCAAGATCAGCATCGGGGAATGGGAGCCTCCCGAGGAGCGTCTCGAGCACGCTCCCCGGCCGAGGCGCCGAAGGCACGAGGAGCCCCCGGCCGAGAAGCGGCCCTCCAAGCCCGCCGAGGAACCCACGGATGGACTGGTCAAGTTGTTCGTGAACCGCGGGAGACGCAGCGGGATCGATGACGAGGACGTCCGCTGGGCGCTGACCGAGGGAGCCGTGGTACCGGTCGACGCGATCGGCTCGATCCGCGTGCTCGACCGGTTCTCGTTCGTGGAGCTCGACGCCGGTCACGCGGAGCAGGCGCTCGAGCGGCTCGAGGGAACGAAGTTGAAGGGCAAGCAGATCCGCGTCGAGTACGCGCGCGGCTAGCCGGGAAGCCCACGGGCTGACCTTCGGGATGGTCGCGGCAGCACTCCTGGCGCTGGCCTATCTCGTCGTGGCGCCCTCGAGCGCCGACTTGGCCGCCCAGACGTTTCGCTCCGACCTCTTCTCGGCGCACGGGTTCCTGATCTGGAACGACTACTGGTACGGCGGCCACTACCTCCCGGGCTACAGCGTCCTCTTCCCTCCGCTCGGCGCGGCCCTCGGCCCCCGCTTGGTGGGGGCGCTGTCGGCCGTCGCCGCCGCCGCCCTGTTCGCAGCCTTGGCGCGGCGCGCCTACGGGACGCGCGCCTCGCTGGCCATCCTTTGGTTCGGGGTGGGGACCGCGACCATGCTGTTCACGGGCCGCCTCACGTTCGCCCTCGGCGTCGCGGTGGCGGCGACAGCCCTCCTCGCCGTGCAGCTGCGCCACCTCGGGACGGCGGCCGCGCTCGCCGCGCTGACCTCGTGCGCGAGCCCCGTCGCCGGCCTGTTCGTCGCACTCGCCGGCGCCGCCTTGGCCCTCGCCGGGGACCGGCGCGGCGGCGCCGTGCTCGCCGCTGGGTCGATCACCGCGATCGCCGTGCTGTCGCTGGCGTTTCCGACCGGCGGCGTCGAGCCGTTCGAGTTCTCGGCCCTCGTCCCGGTGCTGCTGTTCGCCGCCGCGGGCCTCATTCTCCTGCCGGCCGAGGAGGCGACGATTAGGTGGGCGATCGCCGTCTACGCGCTCGCGGCCATCGCGGCGTTCGCGATCCCGAATCCGGTCGGGGGCAACATGGCCCGCCTCGGCGCCCTGGCGGGCGGCCCGGTCCTCGCCCTCGGGTTGACGGGCCGCCGCCCGGTCGCCCTGGCCCTGCTCGTCCTGCCGCTTCTGTATTGGCAGTGGATCGCCCCGGTTCGCGACCTTTCCGCGGCGTCCGGGGATCCTTCCGTGAAGGAGTCCTATTATGCCCCCCTGCTCGCCGCGCTCGAGCGTCAGACCCGCGGCGTCCCCGCCCGGGTCGAGATACCGCCGACCAGGAATCGGTGGGAATCGACATATGTCGCGTCGCGCTTTCCGCTCGCCCGGGGTTGGCTTCGCCAGCTCGAGTCCGGCGATTTCGACCGCTTCACGGACGGCAGGCTGACCCCGCGCGCCTACCGGGCCTGGCTGTATGAGCGCGGCGTCTCCTACGTCGCGGTCTCCGACACCGAGCCCGATTATCTGTCGCGCGACGAGGAGGCCCTGATCGCGCGGGGGCTGCCCTTCCTGGAGCCGCGCTGGGCGGACTCCGACTGGCGCCTCTACCGCGTTCGCGGAACGCCCGGCCTGCTCTCCGACGCCTCCCGACCCGCTCGGCCCGAGGGGCATGGCGCGCGCCTGACCGCGCTCGGGCCCGCCGACTTCACGCTCCAGGCATCGCGGGCGGAAAGCCTGCTCCTCCGGGTCCACTACACGCCGTATTGGACCGTCACCTCGGGCAGCGCATGCGTCGAGCGCGACGGCGACTGGACCCGCATCGAGGTGAGCGGGCCGGGTGCGGTCCGGGTCTCGGCCCGATTCAGCGTGCCGGCGCTGTTCGGCCGGGATCGCCAGTGCTCGGGATAGCGCTCGCCCTCGCATCAAGCGTCGCCTGGGGGTCTCGGACTTCCTCGTGCTTGCCCGCTTCGTGCTCGGCCAGCGCCTCGCCCCGGCGACGCGGTGGCCTGGTCGCGGCGCTGGTCGGCATGGCGCTGATCGCCGGCGGGGCGTAGGGCGGAGTCATTCCGCCGAGGCGAGGCGGGGCGGCCGTCGTCGGTCAGGAGGGCGCCGGGATCGCGATCCCGAGCAGGTCCTCGAGCCGTCCGATCGTCTGCGGGGGATCGCGGTGGAGGATCGCCGTCATGCCCACCGCCTCCGCTCCGGCGCAGTTCTCGCGCAGATCGTCGACGAACACGCACTCTTTCGGCTCGGCCCCGACGCGATCGGCCGCGAGGAGGTAGATCTCCGGCTCCGGCTTGTGAAGGCCGACCTCGGCCGAGATCACCACCGCGTCGAACAGGTCGGCGAGCAGGTCACGGTCGTAGTGTGAGGTGCTCCACGAGTTGGAGACCAAGCCGGTCCGGATGCCCGCCGCGCGGGCCGCGGCGACGGCGGCGAGCATCGGCTCGTGCGGCCGCATGCCCTCGAACATGTCGTCGATCAGCCCGGCGGGCTCAGCGAGCCCGAGTCGCTTCGCGAACCTGAGCTCGAACTCTTCCTCGGAGAGGTTCCCCGTCTCGAGGCCGCGCAGGTCGGCGAGCGCCTTCGGGTCGTAGCGAAAAAGGCGTCGAACCGTGTCGGCATCGAGCTCACGGCGCGAGCAGAACTCCGCGAAGCTCTCCCACACCGATGTTGTAAGCACGCCGCCGAAGTCGATCAGCAGGACGGTGTGCCCGGCTTTCCCGCGCATAGGATTGGCCTCCATGGCAGACGAGGCTATCGACCGGGCGGACGAGGCAATCGACGGGCCGCGGCTCGAGGCTTGGTTTCAGAGGAACGTCCCGGGCGCCGAGCCGCCGCTCGCCTTCGAGCGCATCTCGGGGGGCCGCTCGAACCTGACCTACGGGGTGCGCGACGCGGGGGGCAGGCGCTGGGCCCTGCGGCGCCCACCGCTCGGCGAGCGACTCGCCTCGGCGCACGACATGGCCCGCGAGCACCGGATCCTCTCCGCGCTCGGGCCCACCGAAGTCCCGGTTCCGCCCGTGGTGGGCCTGTGCGAGGACGATGCAGTGAACGGCGCCCCCTTTTACGTGATGGATTTCGTCGAGGGCCCGATCCTGCGCTCACGGGAGGAGGCGGAGGCGGCCTTCGACGAGGCCCAGAGGGCTGCGATCGGCGGGCGGGTGGTGGACACGCTGATCGGGATCCACGCGATCGACCCCGATCAGGCCGGCCTCGGCACGCTCGGCAAGAAGCAGGACTACGTCGCCCGCCAGCTCCACCGCTGGCACGGCCAATGGGAGAAGTCGCGAACCGATCAGCTCGCCGTCATCGACGACGTTCATCGCCGGCTCTCGAAGCGGATCCCGGAGCAGGGCCCGGCGACGGTCGTCCACGGCGACTACCGGCTCGACAACTTGATCCTCTCGAGCTCGGGCGAGGTGGCGGCGGTGGTCGACTGGGAGCTCTGCACCCTCGGGGACCCGCTCGCCGACGTGGGCATGCTGATCGTCTACTGGTCGGAGCCCGGTGACGAGCTGATGCCACTGTTCGAGGCGCCGACGATCGCGCCGGGGTTCCCGAATCGCGACGAGGTCCGCGACCGTTACGCGAGCGCCTCGGGCCGCGACCTCTCCGAGATCGACTTCTACGTCGCCCTCGCCTGGTGGAAGCTGGCGATCATTCTCCAGGGCGTCTACGCACGCTTCTCGGCGGGCCAGTACGGGGAGGCCGACGAGCGAATCGGCGAGTTCGCGAAGATCGTCGAGCGGCTCGCCGACGCCGCCGACGAGGCCGAGAAGCGGTTGGGCTGAGCGCAGCCCTGGGCGGGAGGCACCCGGCACCCTCTTCTCGGCGACCGACGGAACGCACGGCCGCGAGCTCTGGGAAGTGGTTTCCTAGGCCTTCGCCGGCGCCGGCGAAGCGGAGGCGCCGGCCCCATCCGATCCGCCGGTCTCCCCCTCGGCCTCCTTCGCCCAGCGGTGGAGCTCGCGGCGCGCGATCACGACCTTGTGGACCTCGTCAGGGCCGTCGGCGACCCGCAGCATGCGAGAGAACCGCCACATCCAGGCGAGCGGGGTGTCGTCGGACATCCCGAGCGCCCCGTGGACCTGGATCGCCCGGTCGAGGACGTCCATGACCACGTTGGCGGCCACCACCTTGATCATCGAGATCTCCTGACGGGCGGCGCGCTTGCCGGCCGTGTCCATCTTCCAGGCTGCGTAGAGGGTCAGGAGGCGCGCCTGGTCCACCTCCATCCGGGAGCGGGCGACGAAGTCCTGGACGAACTGCTTGTCGGCCAGCTTTCCCCCGAAGGTCTCGCGGTCGTTTGCGCGGCGACTCATCAGCTCGATCGCCCGCTCGGCGGTCCCGATCGCCCGCATGCAGTGATGGATGCGGCCTGGTCCAAGGCGATCCTGGGCGATCACGAAGCCGCCGCCCCGCTCACCGAGCAGGTTCGCGGCCGGCACGCGGCAGTCCTCGTAGCGGATCTCGCAGTGGCCCGGCCCGCCCGCGTGGCCCATCACCGACACCGGCCTCACCAGGTCGAACCCGGGGTTGTCGGTTGGGACGAGGATCATGCTCGTCCGCGCGTAGGGGTGGGCATCGGGCTCGGTCACGCACATGACGATCGCCAGCTCGGCTCCGACCGCGCCCGAGGTGAACCACTTGTGCCCGTTGATCACCCATTGGTCACCCTCGAGCTCACCCCGTGTGCGAAGGGTCGTCGGATCCGAGCCCGAGACCTCCGGCTCAGTCATCGAGAAGCAGCTGCGGATCTCGCCATCGAGCATCCGCTGCAGCCACTGCTCTCGCTGTGCCTCGCTGCCGTGCTCGGCGAGGATCTCCATGTTCCCCGTGTCGGGCGCGGAGCAGTTGAAGGCCATCGGGGCGACCGCGGGGCTTCGCCCCATCTCCTCGCAGAGCACCCCATACTCCCAGTTGGAGAGCCCGGCGCCGTAGCGCTCGTCGGGCATGAAGAGGTTCCACAGCCCCTGCTCGCGAGCCTGGGTTCGCATCTCCACGAGGATCTCCGGGTACGCCGTGCCGGGTCCCACCTCGGCGTCGAGCGCCTGCATCGCCTCGAGTTCGGCCGGGTAGACGTGCTCGTCCATGAAGGATCGAATCCGGTCCCGCAGCTCCTCCACCCGCGGCGTGACGTCGAAGTCCATCGGTTGGAGCCTAAACCAGAGGGCGTGGAGGCAAGGGCTGGGTACGGCAGCGCCCAGACGCGCCTGGGCGACTTGAGGGTCTATATGCCCGTCAATCCGCCCCGACGCCACCGGAGTTATCGGTTAGCCGGCGGTCGCCGCGGCCTCGCTCGTCTTCTTGAGCTGACGCTGACGCTGGCGGTGAAGGCCGATCTGGAAGGCGAAGAGGCCGGCGATCGTGATCGCGGCGACGCTCACCGACGGGATCAGCACCGCCTTCGGGACGTGCTCCTTGGTGATCAGGGTGATCGACGATGCGATCAGGACGATCCCGAGTGCGTTTCGGAGCAGCCCGGTCGGAACCTTGACCGCGAGCTGGCTTCCGATCAGCACGCCGGGAATCGATCCGACCAGGATGTTGGCGGCGAGGCCGAGGTCGACGTTGCCCCCGACCCAATGGGCCAGCCCGGCAGCCCAGAGGAGGATGGCGGCATGGAATACGTCGGTCCCGACCACCCGCTGGGGCGTGAGGCGGAACCCCGCGATCAGGACGAGCGCGATCAGCGTGCCGCTGCCCGCCGACGTCAGGCCGATCACGAAGCCGGTCACCGCGCCGGTCGCGACGGCGACCACGATGTGGCGCCGATAGAGGTGCATCGCATAGCGCTCCGGGATCACGTCGCGCAGGAAGAGGGCTCGGATCAATGTCGCCACGCCCACCACCAAGAGGGCCGAGGCGACCATCCCAAGCACCACCTTGTTGACATCGTCCTCCCCGTAGCTGCGCTGCAGGATCTCGATCAGCCACACTCCGGCGATCGCCATCGGGACGCTGCCGACCGCCAGCCACACGGCGATGCCCTTGTGGACCGTCCCGTGCTTGATGTGGCGCCAGGCGCCCGCCGTCTTGGTTACCGCGCCGTAGAAGATGTCGGTGCCGACCGCGGTCACCGGCTGGATCCCGAACACGAGGATCAAGAGAGGGGTCATCAGCGATCCGCCACCCATCCCGGTCATGCCGATCAGGAGCCCGATGCCGAAGCCGAAAACGACGATGATCGGATCCATAGCCTGGGGGGTGAGTGGGCCTGCGGCCCGGGGGTGGTCGCCCTTTCCGGCCTTTGTTGACCGGTTTAGTACCTAACGCGTCGGGAATGGTAGCGAATTCGCTGCTGACGGCGAAATCGGCGCCGTCAGCGGACTTCCCAGGCGTCCTGATCGGCGATCAGGCGCTCGACCTCCGGAGGCAACTTGCCCTCGGTGAGGTCGGCGAGCGTCACGCTCTCGAGCACGGCACGGAGATTCGCCCGCACCGCCACCCAGACGTCGCGAAGGTGCTCGGCGGGCCCCGGGTAGTGGGTCGCCTCGGGGGCCGCGTCCTGGATGTTCGCCAGCGGCCCCTCGACCGCGCGGATCACGTCGGCGAGGGTGATCTCCTCGGCCGACCGGGCGAGCCAGTAGCCGCCCCGCGCTCCCCGCTTCGCCCGCACCAGCCGAGCATGCTTGAGCTCGAGCAGGATGTGCTCGAGGAACTGGAGCGGGATCTCCTGGGCTTCGGAGAGGTGCTCGCCCTTGACCGGCTTGCCGTCCGGCGACGCCGCGAGCTCGGCGGCGGCGCGGACTGCGTAGTCGGCTTTGGCGGTAATCCTCATCTGGTTCCCGGCGGCGTCCCGTTTTCGGGACAATGGCGCGCTCGATGATCGATCTGCAGGCGCACTCGACCGTATCGGATGGGCAGCTGGAGCCGTCGCAGGTCGCCAGGGCGGCCGCCGAGGCGGGGGTGGACGTGATGTCGCTTACCGATCACGACGCCGTCGCGGGGGTTGAGGCGGCGTTGGCCGAGGCCGCCGCGGCGGGGATCGAGTGCGTCCCGGCCGTGGAGATGTCCTGCGTTCACGCATACTCCGACGATCTCCACGTCCTCGGCTACTGGGTCGACCTGGACCGGATCGCCGCCGCCTGCGAGCGCGCCCAGGCTGAACGAGTGAGCCGCGCCCGCCAGATCATCGAGCGGCTGAACGCGCTCGGCGTCGAGGTCACCTTCGAGGGAGCGCTCGCCGAGGCGGGGGCGGCGGACTCGATCGGCCGCCCGCACATCGCTCGCGCGGCGGGGGCGGGCCCGGACCTCGGTCCGTTCTTCGAGGAGTATCTGGTTCCGGGCGCAAAGGCGTTCGTCGCCCGCGCCTGGCCGAGCGCCGAGGAGGCCGTCGAGCTGATCCATGACGCGGGTGGTGCCGCGGTCGTCGCCCATCCCTATTGGGACGTGTCCGAGCCGGAGCAGGTCCGCGACCTGGCCACGAGCCTGCGGCGCGAGGCCGGCCTGGAGGGGATCGAGACCTTCTACCCGTCCCACACCCGAGAGCAGACGGCGCACTGCATCGAGCTCTGCGACGAGCTCGAGCTGGCGCCGACCGCCTCGTCGGACTTCCACGGACCGACCCACAAGACGTTCGCCCGCTTCCTCGCCTACGACACCTACGGGCTCGGCGAGCCACGGGTGCCGGCGAGGCCCTAGTCGTTCGCCGACGGCTCCGGGCGCGGCGGGGGCGTCAGGGGTCCCCCCGAACCTCCCATCGGCGTTTCACGACGGGTTCATCGACCCTTCGTACGGTCGCCGAGATCGTCGAGCCGAAGGAGGAACCGTCATGAACGCAGACAGGAAGCAGATTCGACGCAGGCGCGCGCTGGTGCTCGCGGGAGCCACGGTCGTGCTCGCGACCGGGCTCGCCTGGGGGCCAGCCGGCGCCGGCGCGGGTGCCCAGGCGTCGAAGCCGATCAGGACGGGGGCCGGGCCCGGGTGGCCCGGGACGCTCCGACCGAGCGACTTCGTCGCCCACGTTGACAACCGCCTGTTCCCGCTCGACCCAGGGAGCAGGTACCGCTATCGCGGTGTCAAGGAGGGCAAGCAGATGATCGACAAGCTCCACGTGACCCACAGGACGAAGACCATCCTCGGGGTGCGGACCACGGTCGTCCACGACGTGATCCTGATCCACGGAAAGCCGAGGGAGGTCACCGATGACTGGTACGCCCAGGACCGCGACGGCAACGTGTGGTATTTCGGGGAGCGAACGAAGGAGCTCGACCCGCATGGCAACGTGACCAGCCGCGAGGGCTCGTTCAAGGCCGGGGTGGACGGTGCGCGCGCCGGCCTGTTCTTCCCGGGACACCCGCGCGTGGGGCAGTCGGGCCGACAGGAGTTCTATCGCGGGCACGCCGAGGACCACTTCAAGATCCTCGATCGCAATGCGCGTGTCTCCGTGCCGTACGTGTCGACCCGTCATGCGCTGCGAACCAAGGAATGGACGCCCCTCGAGCCCGGCGTGCTCGACAACAAGTACTACGTCGCGGGAGTGGGGACGGTCCGTGAGGCTGCCGTCAAGGGTCCACAGGAGCAGCTGCGCCTTGTCTCGTTTCACCGCGGCTGACGCCGCCCGGAGCGCCCGCGCCGCTTCCACGGCGGTGCGGGCGTCGCCGCCTAAGCGGCGGACGGGATCAGGCCCTCGCCCTCGAGATAGGCGAGGATCTGCTGAGCTGACTCCTCGGGGCTCAGAGCCTCCGTGTCGATCACCAGCTCGGCGTGCTCGGGGGGCTCGTAGGGGTCGGACACCCCGGTGAACTCCTTGATCTCGCCTGATCTCGCCTTTGCGTAGAGGCCCTTCACGTCCCGCCTCTCGCACTCCTCGACCGAGGCCTTCACATAGGCCTCGATGAACCGGCCGTCCATCTTCGCTCGCGCCTCGTTGCGAAGCTCGCGGTAGGGAGAGATCGCGGCGGTGATCACCGGGACGCCGTTTCGCGACAGAAGGTCGGCGACGAAGGCCACCCGGCGGATGTTGGTGTCGCGGTCCTCCTTGGAGAACCCGAGGCCCTTGGACAGGTTCTGACGGACGATGTCGCCGTCGAGGACCTCGAGCTTCGCGTTACGCGCGCGGAGCTCCTTGACGAGGACGTTGGTGATCGTGGTCTTGCCGGATCCGGATAGCCCCGTGAACCACAGGCAGAAGCCCTTCTCAGCTGCCATCGGTTGCCGACTCCTTTCTGTATGCGTCGATCAGGATGTCCGCAACCTCTTCCCTCGTGAACTCGCGTGGCGGGGTTTCGCCACAGGAGAGCATCTCCCGCACCTTCGTCCCCGACAGGAACAGATGTGACTCGGCCGGATGGGGGCAGGTCTTGTCGGAGGCCATGCCCTCGCATTCGTTGCACCAGTAGGTGTGCTCGAAGAACAGCGGCTCGATCCCAAGCTCTCCGACGTCGATGTCGTCGAAGATCCGCTGCGCGTCGTAGGTTCCGTAGTAGTCGCCGACCCCTGCGTGGTCGCGGCCGACGATGAAGTGGGTGCAGCCGTAGTTTCGGCGGATGATCGCGTGGAGCACCGCCTCGCGCGGGCCCGCGTAGTGCATCTTCGCCGGGTTGACGCCGAGGATGACGCGATCCGGCGCGTAGTACTTCTCCATCAGCACCTCGTAGCAGCGCATCCGCACGTCGGCGGGGATGTCGCCCTCCTTGGTCTCGCCGACCAGGGGGTGCAGGAAGAGGCCGTCGGAGACCTCCAGCGCCGCCTTGGTCAAGTACTCGTGGGCACGGTGGATCGGGTTGCGGGTCTGAAAGGCCACGATCCGCTTCCAGCCGCGCTCGGCGAACTCCTTCCTCGACTCCTCCGGGCTCAGGTAGCGCTCGATGAACGCCTCCTGATGGTCGGGCAGCGCCACCGCCTCGATCGGACCGGCAATGCACCGCGAGCCCTCGCGGCGGATCGCCGCGACCCCGGGGTGCCCGTCGTCGGTGGTCCGGTAGACCTGCTCGGCCTCCGTGTCGACGTCACGCTCGAAGACCTCGCTCACCGTCAGGCGCCCGAGGAGCTTTCCGTTCGGCGCGCTCAGCTCGACGACGTCGCCCGCCGATGCTTCGAGATCCGTTGCGAGGGTTATCGGGATCGGCCAGATCTGGCCGTCCTCGAGCCTCATCCGCTCGCAGACCGAGCGCCAGTCGGCGGAGCCCATGAACCCCTCCAGTGGGGCAAAGCCGCCGTTGGCGAGCAGCTCGACGTCCGAGGCCTGGCGCGCGGTGAGCGTCAGCGCCAGGGCCGTCTCGGAGCTACCCATTTATTCCGCACTCGGATCGGTTGGTGCCGGCCCATCGGCCGGAGCGGGCGTCCTCGCCCTCGCCGGGCTTGGAGGTGCAGGGCATGCATCCGATCGACGGATAGCCCCGGTCATGAAGGGGGTTGTACGGCACGTGGTGCTCCTTGATGTGGTTCCACACTCGTTTGTCGTCCCAGTCGACCAGCGGATTCACCTTCCAGAGCCCGAACCGCTTGTCCCACCCGACCTTCGGTGCTTGTGCCCGGGTTTCAGAGTCGACCCTGCGGATTCCGGAGACCCAGCACTCGGCACTGTCCAGTGCCTCGCGCATCGCCTCCACCTTGCGGATCCCGCAGCAGGCGTCCGGATCGCGGCGCCAGAGGTTAGCGCCATGGCGCTTGGCCTGCTCGTCAAGGGAGATGCCGGCGTAGCGGTCGAACTCGATCCCGTAGTGGCGCGCGAGCGCGTCGCGCGTCTCGTACGTCTCCGGGAACAGGAGCTCGGTGTCGAGGTAGAAGAAGCTCGCCGCCGGCTCGATCCGGTGGGCGATGTCGACCACGACCGAGCTGGTCTTCTGGAACGACACAGCGAATCGCAGCCGGGGGTGGAAGGTCTCAATCGCCCAGGCGATTGTCTCGTCGGCGTCCATCGCCTCGACCTGGGCTGAGATCTCCGTCGGGTCCACCACCTGGCCGTTGATCGTAGGGAGCTTCTTCGGACGGCCGTTCCCGTTCCCGTTGCCGTTCTGGGGCTCGCCGTCGCCCTCATGAAGCGGCCGGGGACGCTCGAGCGAAAGTTGCGGGGTGGCGAGCTGGGAGTCCATCAGACCGCGCATTCGCCCTCGCCGCGCTCGACCTTGTAGGGGTCCGAGCGGCTCCAGTCGATGAAGTGGTTGAGGGTCTCGAGGCCGAACTCGACCGGCATCGAGAGGTCCTTGACCTTCTCCTCGAACGGGTCCGTGCCGACCCGCTCGACGAACGCGTTGAACTCCTCGCCGTCCTTGCGGCCGTCCTCGTAGAAGCGGACCCAGCGCTCGACCGCGTCGGGGACGCGCTTGGCCGGGAGCCGCGCCTTCAGCCTGTGCCCGTAGACGATCTCGCCGCTCTCGTAGTGACCACCGAGGTGGGCGATGTAGGCGGGGATCTGGCGGTCGCCCATCTTGATCGAGGCGCCGTAGAAGCCGATGTTGGCGATGTGGTGCTGCGAGCACCCGTTCGGGCAGCCGCTCATCTTGACGTGGATCTTCCTGGTCAGGGGATCGCCTATCGCCATCTCCTCGAGGCGGTCCTGAACCGCCTTGTTGAGCCCCATCGAGCTGGTGATGCCGAGCTTGCAGCTATCGGTGCCGGGGCAGCTCACCACGTCGGTGATCTCGCGGGGGCCGGCGTCGCCGAGGCCCAGCTCGCGGAGGCTCTGCCACACGTCGTAGACGGATTCGTCGCGGACCCACCGCAGGACGAAGTTCTGCTGCACCGAGGTCCGGGCGTAGCCGCCCGTGTGGTGGCGCATGATCTGGGCGAGGCCGCGGAGCTGCTCGGGCGTCAGGTCGCCGCGGGTGACCTTGACCTCGACCGCGCTGAATCCCGGCTGGCGCTGGGGGCGCACGTTGGCCTGGCTGAATCGGTCGAACTCGGAGTGGTCGCCGTTCGGGCTCCCGTGGGCCGGCGGGAGCGGCGGAGCGTGGGCCTGCTCGTCGTCGATCAGCTTCAGCCGCTCGACGTCGAAGTCGCGCTCGTCGACCCAGTCGCCCTCGAGCTCCTCCTCGACCATCTCGCGGAAGGCGTCGATTCCCACCTTGTCGATCAGCACCTTGATCCGGGCGCGGGCGCGGTTGACTCGCAGCCATTCCTGACGATCGAAGATTCGCCAGCAGGCCTCCGAGATCTTCAGATAGTCGCCGTTGTCGAGCTCGGCGAACTCGTACAGGGTGGGGGCGATTCTCGGCATGATTGAGGTGCCGCCGCCCACTCGGATCTCGACTCCGCGAACGCCGTCGCGCAGCTTGGGGATGAAGCCGATGTCGTGGATGCCGGTCATCGCGACGTCCTCGTCGGTGGCCGTGAAGGCCGTCTTGACCTTGCGCGGCATCAGCTGGGTGGTCGGATGGCGGACGAAGTAGCGCACGTAGGCCATCGCGTAGGGGGTGATGTCGAAGTGCTCGCCCTCGCTGATCCCGGCCCAGGGGTCGCCGGTCACGTTGCGGATCGTGTTTCCGCAGCCCTCGCGCGACGAGAGGCCCGCATCGCTGATCAGCCGGATGAACTTCGCGGCGTCCGGGAGCGGGACGTGGTGGATCTGGATGTTCTCGCGGGTCGTGATGTGGCCGCGGCGAAGCGGCGCCCAGCGCTCGATGGCCTCGGCGAAGGCGTCCATCTGCTCGGGGGTGACCCCGCCGAGCGGGAGCTTGACGCGGATCATCTGGACGTCGGGCTGCCGCTGGCCGTAGACGCCCTGCTTGAGCCGGAACCCTATGAACTGGTCCTCGGGGGTCTCGCCGTGCATGAACTTGCCGGCCTCGGTGTCGAAATCGTCGAACTCGCGCTCGAGGATCGGGATCACGTGGCCGGGCACGTTCTCGTAGGACTCGGGGTTCTCGAGCGAGCCGACCTTGCCCTTTCCGGCCTGGTCCGTCCCGCTGACCTCGAGCTTGTGCTCAGCCGCGACCTTCGCGGCCACGGAGGGGGAATCGACCGCCGTGGGCTCCATGCGACGGGATATTACACAAATCCTGACCGGCTTTAGGGCATTTCCGCGTGGCGGGCAACAGGGCTGGTCCGGGCGGACCCCAGACCCACAACTGGGACCTGTTTCGGGCGCTTTCGCGAATCGCCGCATTCGAGCCCCTTGTCGGTCGCTCGCGACGGCACGGCAACAGGCGTTGGGCCGGGTTGGGCTGTTGGGCCGGGTTGGGCTGTTGGCCGGGTTGGGCTGGGTAGAGCAACCGGTCCGCGCGTCGTCCTCGACGTCCTGCGCGAGACATGCGTGCTCTTTCGGCCCGCGACGCCGCCCCGTCGGAACTAGCGACGAAGTCGCGGACTTGGCGGTCGTCCGCGACGGGGGTGGTTCGAGGGCTGGGTAGGGGAGCAACCCGCGCGCATTCGCCGACATTGCGGACTTGGGGGGTCCATGGACCCCCAAACCACGCAATCCCCGGGACCTGGACGTCTCCAAGAGGTGACTCGCCTGAGCTAGGGACGACGTCCCCGTTCGAGCGAGTACGACCTGCCGCCCGCATGCTCCGGGATGTGCCCGTTGGGGCTAGCGACGAAGTCGCGGTGCAGGCGCATACGTCCTGCCGCCACGTAACGCGCCCGAACCCGGCGGCAGCGGAGCCGAAGGCGAGCAGCCGCCGGAGTTGTTCGATGAAGCCGCGGTGCAGGCGCCTACAGCCTGCCGCCCGGCAACGCGCCCGAAACCGCCGAAAACGTAGCCGCAGGCGAGGCTTTCGGCGGAGTTGTTCCCGAGCCGAAGGCGAGCAGCCGCCGGAGTTATTCCCCCTCAGTCGATGTCAGTGCCCTCGATCAGGAACGCGACGCGGACGTGGGCGCGGAACTCATCGAGGTTCTCACCGCGGATCCCGGTGCTGACGATGTCCACGGCCCGGATGTTTCGAAGCGAGCTCTGGGCCTGCTTCAGCGCCTGCATCGCCGCGTCATCGCTGGACGTCTTCGAGCTTCCCACGAGCTCGATGATCTTCACTACAGCCACTGTCTTCTCCTCTTGCTCGGTTGAACGAGTCGGTACGTCCTCTACTCCGACCGCACCTCCAGGGCGATGGCCTCAGAGCGGGAGACCCCCTCCCGAAGCGCCGCGCGCTGCCAAGGGCTCGGCTCGGGCCCCTGCCGATGCTCCGGCGGGGCGGTATCGGCTATGAACTGTTCGAGCGCCGCGACGATCGCGGCGGCCTCCGTCTCGGAGCCGGGCTCGGTGAGAAGCTCGATCCGTGGCCTGGGCGGCCGGCTCTCGCCGTGCTGAGCCATGGGGCCACTCTATCCCGCCGCCTCGCGCCCCGGGGGTCAGGCCAGGCGGCCGACATGCCGCGGAGCCTGCCCGGAGCGGGGCGGCGCCGGGGGTCACTAATCTCGCCCGCCGTGGCGACGATCCCCGTCCTCGATTCCGACGCGGTGCTGGAGTCCGTGGGCGCCGCGGAGGCGATCGATCTCGTCCGGCTGGCCTTCGAGCGCCACGCCGACGGCGAATGGCCGATGCCCGCCAAGGTCTACCTCGACTCGCCTCCGAGCGGCGACTTCCGCGCGATGCCCGTGCGTGGGGAGGGCTTCGCATTGCTCAAGTGGGTCACATCCTTCCCGCGAAACGCCGAGCGCGGCCTGCCCGTGGTCACCGGCGCCCTTCTCCTCTCGAGCGCCGAGACGGGCCAGATGCTGGCCGTGATCGATTGCGCATCGGTGACCTCGCTTCGCACCGGCGCCGCCGCCGCCCTCTCGGCCCGGGTCCTCGCCCGTCCCGACGCGGCGTCGGTGGGAGTGATCGGCTGCGGCGTGAATGGCGCCTGGGCGGCGCGCTGCGTGGCCGCCGCCGGCTACGGCGCCGGGGTCTGCTTCGACCCCAGGCCGCGGAACGCCGATGCGCTGGCGGCCGAGCTCGGGTGGACCGTCGGTTCCCGCGCCGAGGCGGCCCACCAGGACGTGGTCGTCACGGTCACCCCCGGCGCGGAGCGGGTGATCCTGGCCTCCGACCTGCGTCCCGGGCAGCACCTTGCGGCGATCGGGGCTGACGGAGCGGGCAAGGCGGAGCTCGAGGCCGCCGCGGTCGAACGCTGCCACCTATTCTGCGACGAATGGGCGCAGGCCTCGACAGGCGGTGAGCTCTCCGCTGGCGTCGCCGCGGGCACAGTCGCCCGTGATCAGGTGACACAGCTCGGCGAGGTCGTCGTCGGACGAGCGGCCGGCCGGCGCGGCGACCGCGAGATCACCCTCTTCGACTCGACCGGCCTGGCGATCCAGGACCTCGCGATCGCGATCGCCGTCTATGAGGCCTGGCGCGAGGGGGACCTCGAGGCGCAATCCATCACGCTCTGACGGCCGTCCCGCCTGGGTCGGTCGAGATTACGTCCGGCCCCCGGAGGAAATGTGGATCGGGCCGCTACCAGCCCTCGAGCAGCTTCCGGATCTCCGCCTCGAGCTCGTCGCCTTCGTACGTGATCCGGCGATGGGTCACGCGCACGATCCGGTGCCCGGCAAGCTGAATGCGGGCGTCCCTCTTGCGGTCTGACTCGAACGCGTCGCGTGTGGCGTGGTGGGCCCAGCCGTCGAGCTCCGCCACGACGCTGTTTGGGCCAGACGCAATCGACCTCGAAACCGGCCAAGGGCGCGTTGACGGCGGGAATCGGCAGCCCGCGCTCACGGCAGTAATGCAGGAACAGTCGCTCGAGATGTGAGTGAGTCTCGACCAGTGGAAGTGAGCGCTCATCGAGCAAGGCACGTAGGGCACCGAGGCCGCGACGCCCGCCCGATTGCTCACATAGCTGAGCCAGCACGCCGCGATCCAGCTGATCACGCCGCTCCGCCTCGTCGATCGCGCGACGAAGCTCCCCCCGAGTCGCGACGCTTGCCAGGTCGAGCAGGGTGCGCGAAACCGTTGTGACGTCGATGGAGTTGCACGTGGCACACGCGCCAGTGTTGCCCGAGCGGTGAAACACCACTCCGACAGGCCGCTTGCGACCGTGACGAACCGTGAGTACCGGTCCTTCGATCGGCTCGAGCAGGCCCCACAGCTCACCGGCGCTTCGATGGCTAAGCGCGGCTCGCGGCCCGCCGACCAGTACGGCCGCCGCCCACCGCGTCCGTCGTCTGAGTGCGGGGCCGGGGGTCGTGTAGACGCCCCGGTGAACCGGGCAAAGCCATCCCGAGGCCATCATCCGGTTGATCGAGCTGGGGCTGAGGCCGGCTTCGAGCGGTTGCCGCCGTGCGACTACCCCATGCTGGCGACGCGCCAACCTGCCAATGACCGCAGCCGGTCGATGTTTCGTCCGGCCCCCGGACAAATTGCGGATCACCCGACGAGGGTGGCGCAGAAGAGTACGCGGGTCTTGCGCGAAAGGTGGAGAAGGGCGCGCCGGCCAGTTGCCCTACCCAGCCGCAACCCCGACGCCACGCGCCTTCGTCACCAACACGACGCGCCAGCGTCCTCGGTCGCGCGAGCTACTCCCCGTACCCAGCCCATTTCCCCTCGCGCGTCCCAGCGTCAGGTCTTGGGGCGTCCGGCCCCGAGGAGAATGGGAGTGCTCGGTAGGTCCGGGAGGATGCGCCGGCGTAGCGGCTCGGCGGGTCCGCGAGATGCGCAGGTGTGGCGGCCGGGTAGGGAGAGCGCGGCTAGCGCTGCGGGCGAGGCCGTTACAGCGGGATGTTGCCGTGCTTTCGCTTCGGCTGGTCGACGCGCTTGGTCTGCAGGGTGCGAAGGGCGCGGATCAGCTTCGGGCGGGTGTCGCGGGGGACGATGACGTCGTCGATGTAGCCGCGCTCTGCGGCCGAGTAGGGGTTTGCGAACTGCGCCTTGTAGTCGTCGATCAGCTTCCCTCGGCGCTCGTCAGGGGTCGGCGAACCCTGGATATCGCGCCGGAAGATGATGTTGACGGCGCCCTCGGGGCCCATCACGGCGACCTCCGAGGTGGGCCAGGCGAAGTTGAAGTCGGCGAGCATGTGCTTGGAGGCCATCACGTCGTAGGCGCCGCCGTAGGCCTTCCTGGTCACGACGGTCAGCTTCGGCACCGTCGCCTCGGTGAACGCATAGAGGAGCTTCGCCCCGTGGCGGATGATCCCGCCCCATTCCTGCGAGGTGCCGGGCAGGAACCCCGGCACGTCGGTGAAGGTGACCAGCGGGATGTTGAAGGCGTCGCAGAAGCGCACGAACCGGGCGCCCTTGACGGAGGAGTCGATGTCGAGGACACCCGCCAGGTGGCGGGGTTGGTTGCCGACGATCCCCACCGGATAGCCGTCGAGGCGCGCCAGCCCGACCACGATGTTCGGCGCGAAGTGCTCGTGCACCTCGAGGAAGTCTCCGTCGTCGACGATCAGCGAGATCACGTCGCGCATGTCGTACGGCTTCGACGGGTCATCGGGGACGATCGAGTCGAGCGCCTCGTCGGCCCGATCCGGGTCGTCGTACGGCTCGGTCCGCGGCGGCATCTCGAGGTTGTTGAGCGGCAGGAAGGACATCAGGTAGCGGACGTCCTCGAGGCACTGCTCCTCGTCGTCGGCCGCGAACTGGGCGACCCCCGACTTCGTGTTGTGGGTCATCGCCCCGCCCAACTCCTCGAAGGTCGACTCCTCGCCGGTGACGGTCTTGATCACGTCGGGGCCGGTGATGAACATGTGCGAGGTTTCCTTGACCATGAAGATGAAGTCCGTCATCGCGGGCGAGTAGACGGCTCCGCCGGCACACGGTCCCATGATCAGGCTGATCTGCGGGATCACGCCGGAGCATTGGACGTTTCGCACGAACACGTCGCCGTAGGCGCCGAGCGAGACGACCCCCTCCTGGATCCTCGCTCCGCCCGAGTCGTTGATCCCGATCACGGGCGCGCCGATCTTCGCGGCGAGGTCCATGACCTTGCACATCTTCTCCGCCATGACCTCGCCCAGCGAACCCCCGAAGACGGTGAAGTCCTGCGAGAAGACGGCGACCGGCCGGCCGTCGATCGTTCCCCAGCCGGTAACCACCGCGTCACCCCACGGACGGCGCTTCTGCATCTCGAACTCGTAGGTCCGGTGGCGAACGAACGTGTCGAGCTCCTCGAAGGACCCCGGGTCGAGCAGCTTGTCGATCCGCTCGCGCGCCGTCAGCTTGCCCTTCTCGTGCTGCTTTTCGACCGCCTCCTCGGAGGCCGAATGGATCGCCTTGTCGCGAAGCTCCCTGAGCTGGGCGAGCTTGTCCTCGTGTGTCTGGGGGAACTTCTGGCGCACGACGCGGACGATTCTATGCGGCGTGTTCGAGGATCTCCGCGAGGCTCTCGACCACCGCAGGGTCGAGCCTCGTCCCCGCCCCCGAGCGCAGTCCCTCGATCGCCGCCAGATGAGCGGGCTGTCCCGCGGCGCGCGAGGCCATCAGCCGGTCGCACTCGCACGCCACCTGGATCACTCGCGCCTCGAGCGGGAGGCCCCCGGGCACGCCCCCTGTCGCTCCTCCGTCGAACGGCCGCGCGCACGCCTCGATCCACGCGCACGACGCATCCGGCACGCCGGCTCCACGCGCCAGTGCGGCTCCGTAGGCCCAATGCGAGCCGACCAGCGCCGCTTCCTGGGCGGTCAGCTCGGACCGCGGCCTTTCGAGCAGAGCCTGGGGCAGGTAGACCTTCCCGACCTCGTGGAGCCGCGCCGTCGCCCGGACCGCCTCGGCACGGTCGCGGCCGATCCCGAGCCCCGCGGCGGCGGCGAAGGCATACGACGCGGTGCCCTCGGCATGGTCCCGAGAGCCCGGCCGGTGGCGCTCCAGCGCGTCGAGGAGGGTCGCGCCACGGGCTTCGACTCGGGTCGCCAGGCTCAGCTCGGTCGCCACCACGCGAGGACGATTGCAGATGGTCCTAACCCGGGGTCGGCCAAGCGGGATACTGCGTGGCCGCAAGTGGCGATTCCGGAACAGCGGCAGTTGGGGACTCGGGTTGCGTCCATGCCCAAGTCGGCTGTGCTCGAGCTCGCCTCGTTGCACGCCCTGGCCCTGATCGTGATCGTCACGGGTGCGATCGGGCTTGCGAGCCTCAGGCCGAAATCGCTCATCGTCATGCACGGACGCAGCTGAGGGCCGATGGAGCGGAAGGCAGAAGGCCAGGTCGGCCAAATCGGCCAGGCCGTCCAAATCGGCCCCGCCGCCCCGCGCTCGGCAGCGATGCGGTTTGCATCCGACCATGCCCTCGCGCTGATCGTCGCGCTGGCGGCGCTCGTACGCTTCGCCACCCTCGGGGTGCCCTCCTACTGGATCGACGAATACACCTCGCTCAGCGAGACACATGGGAGCCTCAGCGCCGTCCTCGACTCCGTCAATCACGCCGAGGGCGGGCCTCCGCTTTACCTACTACTGCTCTGGGGATGGCGGAAGGTGTTCGGCGACGGCGAGATCGCGATCCGCTCGATGTCCACGCTGCTCGGCACCGCGACGGTGCCGGTCGCCTTTGCGGCGGCGCGTGAGCTCGCGTCGAGGCGCGCCGGGCTGTTCGCGGCGGCGCTTGCGGCGACCAGCCCACTCTTGATCTGGTACTCGCAGGACGTTCGAACCTACGCGCTCCTCGTCTTCTTCGCGGCACTCTCGTTCATGTTCTTCGCCTACACGCTCGAGCGCGAGGAGCCCCGCTGGCTGTGGGGCTGGGCGATCTTTTCCGGTCTCGCCTTCACCACCCACTACTTCGCCGCCGTCCTGATCGCCCCCGAGGGCGTGTGGCTCCTGATTCGCGGCCCCCGGGTGAAGACGCTGATCGCGTCCGCGGGAATCGGGGCTGCGGGCCTCGCGGTCCTGCTGCTCGCCGGGGTGAACCAGCAGCAGGACAAGGTGGCCGCCGTGATCCGCCAGCTCGATCGGGTCGACCGGGTGGTCGCGATCCCCCAGCACTTCATCGTCGGCCTCAGCGTGCCCTGGCGAGCCCTGCCCGTTCTGGTCGGGGCGCTGCTCGTCGCCGCGGTCATCTATGCGCTTCGCCGAGCCGACCTCTTGACGCGGGATGCCTTCGCGCTCGCGGGAAGCGTGGCGCTGGCCGGCTTCCTGCTCGCGGTGGTGCCGGCCTTTCTCGGCGCCGACTACGTGATCACCCGGTACGTCCTCGAGCTCTGGATTCCGTTCGCGGTCGCCGTCGCGATCGCCCTGTCCGTCCCCTCGATCGGCCGCCTCGGTACGGTGGCAGTGGTGGTCCTCGCGGCGATCGGCGTCGCCCTGAGCACCTGGAACGCCGCCACGCCTGCGGCGCGGCGCGTCAACTGGGACACGGTCGCGTCGGCGCTCGGGCCGACCACCGGACATAGGGTCGTGGTCGGGCCGGGCTACTTCGTGAGCGTCGGCCTCGTCCTTTACCTCCCCGACGCCCACCTCGCGAGTTCCGAGGAGCGAATCGCCACCCGCAGCCTCGTCCTGCTGTCGCTGAGGCAGGTCCCGAACTACGGCATCGGCCCCTGTTTCTGGGGCTCGGACTGCGGGGGCGAGGGGCTCGGGGGATCCGGGCCTCCGATCAAGGCTCCTCGCCAGTTCAAGCTGGTTCGCTCGGGCCAGACCCCCCGGGTGATCTATCGCATCTACCGCGCCCCGCGGCCGACCCGCATCCCTTCGCCAAAGCCGGGCCAGGTAGTCATCGTCCAGGCCCCGGGCTAGGAGCTCCGGCCCGGCGGGGGCCGGGGTCCCGGGGGGCGGCTCTAGAAGAACGCGCCGCCCCGGTACTCGCCGAACACCTCGCGCATCGCGCCGCACACCTCGCCGATCGAGGCGCCGTATCGAAGCGCCTCCCGGATCGGGTGCAGGAGGTTGCCCTCGCCGGCGGCGACCTCACGGACCTCGTTTAACCCGCGGGCCAGCGCCTGCTGATCGCGCCGCGCCTTGAAGGCGGTCAGCCTGTCGACCTGGCGGCGCTCGGTCTCCGGGTCGATCTTCAGGATCTCGACCTCGTCGACATCCTCGGTCACATACTTGTTGACGCCCACGATGATGTCCTGGCCGGTTCTGTATCGCTCGTGATAGGAGGCGGCCGACTCCTCGATCTCGCGCTGGATGAACTCGAGCGCCTCAACCGAGCCGCCGAGCTCGGAGACCTTGTCGATCAGCTCCCAGGACCTCTCCTCGATCTCGTCGGTGAGCGACTCGATGAAGTAGGAGCCAGCAAACGGATCGGCCGTGTCCGCCGCCCCCGACTCGTGCGCCAGCACCTGCTGAGTTCTCAGCGCGATCCGCGCTGAGCGCTCGGTCGGCAGCGCCAGCGCCTCGTCGAAGCCGTTGGTGTGGAGCGACTGGGTGCCCCCGGTGACCGCGGCGAAGCCCTGAAGCGCGACCCGGATGATGTTCACCTCGGGCTGCTGGGCCTGAAGGGTCACCCCACCGGTCTGGGTGTGGAAGCGGATCGTCTGCGAGCGCTCGCTCTTCGCGCCGAAGCGCTCGCGCATGATCCGAGCCCACATCCGGCGGACCGCGCGGAACTTGGCGATCTCCTGGAAGACGTTGTTGTGGCAGTTGAAGAAGAAGGCGACCCGCGGGGCGAACTCGTCCACCTCAAGCCCGCGTTCGAGCGCCGCCTCGACGTAGGCGATCGCGTTTGCGAGCGTGAACGCGACCTCCTGGACGGCCGAGCAGCCCTTCTCGCGGATGTGGTACCCGGAGATCGAGATCGTGTTCCATTTCGGGACCCTGGCACGGCAGTACTCGAAGATGTCGGTCGTCAGGCGCATCGTCGCCTCGGGCGGATAGATGTAGTTGCCCCGCGCCACGTACTCCTTCAGCACGTCGTTCTGGACCGTGCCGCGAAGCTGCTGCGCGGGCACCCCCTGCTCCTCGCCGACCAGCTCGTACAGGAGCAGCAGGATCGCCGCCGGGGCGTTGATCGTCATCGACGTCGAAACCTGGTCGAGCGGGATCTGATCGAAGCAGGTCCGCATGTCCTCGATCGTGTCGATCGCGACCCCGGTGCGGCCCACCTCACCGGCGCACAGGGGCTCGTCGGAGTCGCGCCCGAGCTGCGTCGGGAGGTCGAACGCCATCGAGAGCCCGGTCGAGCCGTGCTCGATCAGGTAGCGGTAGCGGCGGTTGGTCTCCTCGGCGCTCGCGTAGCCCGCGTACTGGCGCATGGTCCAGAGGCGATCGCGGTACATCCCCGGATGAATCCCGCGCGTGAACGGGTACTCGCCCGGAACGCCGAGTCGCTCCTGCAACCCGGGGGCGACATCGGCCTCGCCGTAGAGGGGCTCGACCTCGATCCCCGAGTCGGTGAAGCGGCGCTCGTCGTCAGAACCGACCAGGGGGGCGATGTTGCGGTGAAGGTCCTCCTCGAGCTTCCCTCCCTTCGCGTCAGCCGGGGCGGGGGTGCCGTCTGGGTCGCGGTTCACGGGCTTCTCCGTCGGGCGAGTCGCCATCGCCCCAAGCATAGGTGTCCGCCGCTCTTCAGGCGGGATGCCGCGCGCCCGCCGCGATTATCGCCCGCTCGGCCGTCTCGGCCAGGCGCTCGGCGGTCGCCGGGTAGGAGTAGGCCTCGACGGCGCCGGGGTCCGGCGGGCGAAGCTCCCCGCCGGCAAGGCGCCCAATGGCCCCGACGATTGCCGCCACGTCGTCGGCGGCCACCACCTCGCCGCCCGCCTCGGCGACCACCCGGCCCGCCTCGGTGCCCGCCGCGAGCGCCAGGATCGGCGGCCCGGCGGCGAGGTACTCGAAGAGCTTGAAGTTGAGCAGCTGCGTTCGCTGCGGCGAGGCGAGGAGCAGGAGCGCGTCGGCGGAGCGCTGGAGGGCGAGGGCGACCCTGCGGGGCAGAGTGCCGGTGAGGACGATTCGCGCCGGGGCAACGTCGGTGGCCAACAGCTCGGCCTCCGCCTCGGTGAGCGGCCCGGCGACCACCAGATCGAGGCGTGAAGCGGCCTCGGGGTCCTCCGCGGCGACTCGCGCGAGCGCTCGAATCAGCGGCCTCGGGTCGCGGCCGTAGCTGCCGAAGCGGCCGGTGTACACGAGCGAGATCCGCTCGGAGTCGAGGATCAATGTCGCCTCGGGAGCGCCACCAGGCTCGTCGAGGTCGGGGTCCCAGCCGTTCGGGACCACCGCCGCGTCGATTCCCAGGCGCGCCCGGAGGTCGTCGGCAACGGGCATGCTGACGCAGACGACCTTGTCGGCCGAGCCGAGCCACCTGCGCTCGAGGCGCTCGTCGAGCCGGCGCTGGACGGCGGTCGGAAAGCGCGGGCGAATCGGCTCGAACGTCCAGCCGTCGCGAAGCTCGGCGACCCAGGGGACACCGCGGCGCGCCAGGGCTCGGCCCACCGCGTGGGCCGACTCGGGAGGGGACGTCGTGATCACGCAGTCGAAGCGCTCGCGGCGGTTCAACCGCAGCGCTGTGCGGCGCGCGAAGGGCGCCCACGCCGCTGCAAGCGGCTCGGGGACGATCACCCGGCTCAGCGGGTGCGGGCGGCCGGAGTAGGTGTCGGAGTCGAACAGCGCGTCGACTCGATCGTCCCCGTGCGCGCGGGCACGCAGGCGCTGAAGGTCGGCGGTCCGGACAACGAAGCTCGCCTCCTCGCCACCGTCACCCGGCCCATATGCCGAGGTCGTGAGGACCGTGACGCGGTGGCCGAGGCGCCGAAGCCACTTCGCCATCGCCGCCGGGCGGTGGGCGCCGGTGTCGCGGCAGGGGGGATAGAAGTAGGCGACCAGCAGCAGGTTCATGGCGTGCGCGCCCGCCGGTTCGCGATCGCCTCCGCGTAGGCATCGTCCATGCGGTCGATCAACCCCGGCCAGCCCCACCGCTCGACGGCCTTCTCGCGCCCCGCGGCCCCCATCGCGTCGCGGACCGAGGGCCCCGCCTCGGTCAGGCGACGGATCGCGTCGGCGACCGGCTCCGGGCGGCCCGGTTCCACCAGCAGGCCGGTTCGGCCCTCGTCGACCACCGCGCGCACGCCCGGATACTCGGTCGCGATCGTCGCAAGCCCGCACGCCATCGCCTCGATCAAGACGATCCCGAACGACTCGGGTGGCTCGGTCGTGAGCAGGAACAGGTCGGCCGACCGCAGCACGTCGGCGAGCTCGGCGTGGGGGACGCGACCGAGGAAGTGGACTTTCTCGCCGACTCCCGCCTCGAGCGCCTGGGCTCGGAATTGGTCGAGGAGCTCGCCGCCTCCGGCGACCAGGAGGTGGACGCGAGGATCGCCCAGGCTCGCGAGCGCGGCGATCGCCACGTCGAGCCGCTTGAAGTGGTGGGCGCGGTCGAAGGTTGCGACGAAGGCGACTGCGATGTCGCCCTGGCCGATCCCCAGCGAGGCCCGTCGGCCGCTTTGGTCGGGCCCAGGAGAGAACTGCTCCGTGTCGACCCCATTCGGCATCACGATCAGCTTCGCCGGATTGCCCTCGCCGATTCGCCGTAGGTAGGGCACCGAGCGGGCGTGGTCCTCGGACAGCACGCAGACTCGGTCGGCTGCCCCGACCAGAAGGGGGGCGACCGTTCGCTCGTAGGCGGCGAAGGCAGCGGCCCGCGCGCCATTTCCGACCAGCCGGTTCTTGTAGTGGACCAGGAGGGCCTGGCGACGCCTCGGTCGGCTGATCCGGCCGAGCAGCGTCAACTCCGATCCGAAGATGAACGGGTAGTGGAGGTGGACGAGGTCGAATCCGTGCACTCGGGCGAGGCTCGGGATCAGGGGCGCGTTCCCGATCGCCGCCACGGGCTTGATCCTATGGACCAGCGCCCCGCCAGGGTCCGGCGGCGTGCCCTCGGCGGGGGCGGTGAACACCTCGACGTGGTGGCCGCGCTCCGCCTGTCCCTTCGCGAACCGGTAGCAGGTGTTTCCGGCGCCTCCCGGGTAAGGCGGGAAGGTCGCCGTCAGGTGGGCGATGCGCAGCCTTGCGCGCGACACCGCAGCACCGTATCCGCCGATCGGGCGGCGCCGATCAGTCCGAGGCGCCGGCGAGGCGCTCGACGCCGGCCTGCTCGATCGTGCGGCGCAGCCCCTCCACCAGCTCGACCTGCGGCTCCCAGTTGAGGAGCTGCTTGGCGCGGGTGATGTCTGGCTGGCGGACCTGGGGATCGTCGACCGGCAGCGCCTCGAAGACGATCTCCGAGCGCGACTCGGTCGCCGCGATCACCGCCTCGGCGAGCTCCAGGAGCGTCATCTCCTTCGGGTTGCCGACGTTGACCGGCAGGTGGACGTCCGACTCGGCGAGGAGCTTCAGCCCGCGGATCAGGTCGTCGACGTAGCAGAAGCTTCGAGTCTGGCTGCCGTCCCCGAACACCGTCACGGGCTTGTCCTGAAGCGCCTGGCGCAGGAAGGTCGGAATCGCCCGGCCGTCGTGCGGGCGCATCCTCGCCCCGAACGTGTTGAAGATCCGAGCGATGCACGTGTTGACGCCCTGCTGGCGGTGATAGGCCATGGTCAGCGCCTCGGCGTAGCGCTTGGCCTCGTCGTACACGCCGCGGGGGCCGATCGGGTTGACGTGGCCCCAGTAGTCCTCCGGCTGGGGGTGGACCTGCGGGTCGCCGTACACCTCCGAGGTCGAAGCGATCAGGAACCGGGCCCGCTTCTCCTTCGCGAGCCCGAGCATGTGGTGGGTCCCGTAGGACCCCACCTTGAGGGTGTGGAGCGGGAGGCGCGCGTAGTCGATCGGGCTGGCCGGGGAGGCGAGGTGGTAGACGAAGTCGACCTCTCCCTCCAGGAACAGCGGCTCGGTCAGGTCCTTGTTCAGGAACCGGAACTCGGAGTCGCTGATGTGCTCGATGTTCTGGAGAGAGCCGGTGTCCAGGTTGTCGATGCAGATCACACGGTGACCCTCTGCCAGCAGCTGCTCGCAGAGATGTGATCCGAGAAACCCCGCTCCTCCGGTGACTACGCAAGTACTCATCGGCCCGGGGAGAATAGCGCCGGAACGTCGCGTCCCGGCCATCGCGCCACGCCTGCAGCGAGTCTGGCAGGGGGCGAGCGTCCGGCGCGGGGCCATGAAGGCTCGTCCCGGTTAGGCTGGAAGCGAAGGCAATTCGATCCAGATCAGGAGGGGCGATGATCAGCAGGCTCGACTTCGTGGGGATCCCTTCGCGGGACGCCGAGCGCTCGAGAGACTTCTATACGGAGACGCTCGGGCTCCGCGGCGACGAGCGCGCGAGGTTCGAGGTCTGGGCGGGGGGCACCTGCTTTGGAATCTGGGAGCCGGAGAAGCTGGGGATGGAGTTCGCTCCCCAAAAGAACGCCCATCCGGCCCTGCATGTGGACGACGTCGCGGCCGCCCGGGGCGAGCTCGAGGCAAAGGGCGTCGAGTTTGCCGGGGAGACCCTGGACACCGGCGTCTGCCACATGGCCCTTTTCACCGATCCGGATGGCAACGACCTGATGCTGCATCACCGCTACGCGCCCTACGACTGAGCGCCGGCGGTCGCGGCGCTAGGGCGAGCCCGCCGTGGCGGCCTCGGAGCGAGCCCGCCGGGGCGGCCTCGCTCCGGGCGGCTGATACGGGAACGCTTCCGCCTCAACCAGCGTCGGCTCGGGCGCGATCGACATCGGGCTCCGCGCCTGGGGCGGCCGTCAGCCGCCGTGGGGGTGGTGGTGATGCGGGTGATGATGACGGTGCCGGTGGCGACCGCGGTGGCGAACGTGTGGCGCATAGGCCGCGAACCGGCGCTTGTTCAGCTGGTGGCGGATCACCTTTCGGGCCTTGGGCCAGTGGTTGATGTCATAGAGGGTTCCCGGGGTGACGCTTCGGTAATAGATCAGCATCCTGACCCGGTGATGCCTCTTTGCCCAGTGGAACAGCTTGTGGGTGAACCGGCCCCGGTAGTCGTTGTCCCAGGGCGAGTACTCGCCGACCACGAACGGCTGATGGCTCCAGCGGTGGTAGAAGTGCTTGAAGGCCGCCCAGATCCCGCGGGTGGCGAACTTCGAGTAGATGTCGGCGCCGACCCAGTCGACGTAGTGCTTGCCGGGCCAATACGCGCCCGGCCGGTTGCCCTTCACCGCCGGTGAGCCGAGCGTCTGAGGCGACCACATGAAGGAGACCTTGGCGTGCTCGAGCCGGTGGTGGATGTTGTGCCGCCCGTAGACGCGAGAGTGGTTTGAGCGAGCCCGGTAGATGCGAGGCATGTGACGTTTTCGGAGCTTGTGGTTGATCCTCTTGACCTTGCCGCCGCGGACGATCAGCGCCATGCGCCGCCAAGCTCGCCGGAAGTTGCGGGTCGAGTGGCTCTTGCCCTTCCTGCTCCCGTCGGAGTTGTAGGCGCAATAGGGGTTCCAGGAGCCGTTCATCTCGGCGAACGGGCGCAGGTAGACCACCTGATGGGACTTGACGATCGACTGGTTGAGCCGGACCAGATAGTGATCGCCCTTGCCCTTCGCGATCTGGCGTGGATTGATCCGCTCCGGCCCGACGCCGGCCGCCGTCGAGAGGCTGAGCACCCCTCGGGTCCGGGTCTTGTGCCAGCGCTTCAGAGCGCCGGTCGTGAGCGGCGTGTCCCAGTGGTAGAAGTCCTCGAGCACCGCCGGATGTGCGCCGACCCGCTTGGCGAAGCGGTGGAAGTCGCGATTGTGCGACGTGTCGCTGACGCCGTGGAAGATTCGGTGGTGGGGCGGGGCAAAGGTCTTCGCCGCCGCCCATCCGGCGGTCGCGAACAGGAGCGCGGCGAGGACGATGCCGCCCAATGCGAGGCGTGTCGGGTTGACTCGGCGAATCACCTGGGGGTCCCGGTACCTCAGCAGACCCGCGGCCGAAGTGCCACTCGGCCCGGTTGTCTGAGGCGATTCCTGTGCCGGAACGGCCCGCAATCCCGCGAGAGTGCCGTACTCGAATCATTGGGCGTCCCTCAGCTCGCAGGGGCCCGCGACCCGAGCCGGCCCGAACCCGGCGCCCTGCCCGACCGCCCGGACCCCGAACCACTGGCCCCGGCTCGCCGGGGCCCGCGACCCGAGCCGGCCCGAACCCGGCGCCCTGCCCGACCGCCCGGACCCCGAACCACTGGCCCCGGCTCGCCGGGGCCCGCGACCCGGCCTGCTGGACAGGTGTGCCGTGCCCGACCGGCGTACTCGAACCCACGCGGGCCTCGAACTTGATCTTGTTTGCCTGCCCCGGGCGGAGTTCGCTTCGCCGGCGAGGGTCGATCTGGGGACCGGACAACCGCGCGGCCCCGAAACCCGCTGTCGTTGCATACTCCCGGCGTGAAGATCGACTCCGCCGTCGAGGCCGACCTGGGCACCCTGCTCCCGATGATGAGGGCCTATTGCGACTTCTACGAGGTCGCTCCCACCGACGAGGGCCTCGAGGCGATGGCCAGGGCGCTGATCGCCGCCGAGGACCCTGACGGCATGCTCCTCGTCGCTCGCGAGCCCGACGGCGTGCCGATCGGGTTCGCCGCCGTGGGGTGGAAGTGGGCCAGCACCAGGGGCGCGCGTATCGCGGTGATGGAGGACCTGTTCGTGGCTCCCGAGGCGCGGGGAAAGGGGGCCGCCGACGCCTTGATCACGGCCTGCGCCGACCGGGCCCGAGAGCACGGCGCCCCCGTCTTGACCTGGGTCACCGCCCCCGACAACCGCCGCGCCCAGGCGGTTTACAACCGGGTTGGCGCGACGCCCGGCACCTGGCTGGAATACGAGCTCGAGCTGACGGACTCGTAGCGCTCTGGGCACCGACCCGTAACAAGCCAACCGCCACGCACGCGCCCCCGCCCGGTGTGATCGCAGTTATGCACCGCATGGGTGCACAACTGCGATCAGTGCCTCCCGATGCCGCCATCGCGGCGCTTGCCGTTCGCCAGCACGGGGTGGTGAGCCGAGCCCAGCTGGGCGAGCTCGGCGTCGGGCGGGGCGCGGTCGCACGACGCGTCGCGGGTCGGCGACTGCATCGGGTTCACCGGGGCGTGTATGCGGTGGGCCACCCCGTCCTCGGCGCCGAGGGAAGGTGGATGGCCGCGGTCCTGGCGGTCGGGCCGGGCGCGGTGCTGAGCCACCGCTCGGCCGCGGCCCTCCTGGGCCTTCGGCCGACCGCCCGGCACGCGGTCGACGTGACCACAGCGGGAGGCGCACATTCCCGGCCGGGCATAGACCTCCATTGCGTACGGGCACTGCCCGGGACCGAGGTGACGTCCTTGCGCCGAGTTCCGTGCACCACGGCCGCCAGGACTCTGTTGGATCTCGCCGAGGTTCTCTCCCGCCGTGACCTCGAGCGCGCCCTGGATCAGGCAGAGGTAGCGGGGGCGTTCGATCGGCGCGGCCTGGAGGAGCTGCTCGCGAACCATCCGACGAGGAGGGGTGGCGCGACGCTGCGCACCGTGCTCGCCGAGTACGCGATTGGCGGCGGCCTGACTCGCAGCGAGCTCGAGGAACGCTTTCTCGCGCTGTGCCTTCGCGCTGGCCTTCCCCGCCCGGAGCTGAACGTGCCGCTGCTGCTTCCCGACAGCGGCGCGGCCGTCGTCGACGCGCTTTGGCGACGCGAGTGCCTCGTCGCCGAAACCGACGGCCTCGGCGCGCATTCCACCCGCGCTGCGTTCGAGCGCGACCGGCACCGCGACGCGCAGCTCACCCTCGCCGGCTTCACCGTCGTCAGATTCACCTGGCGTCAGGTGACCAAGAACGCTCGTCAGGTGGCCGTCACCCTGGGCCGACTGCTCGAGCAGGGAGGCTCCGCCGGCGCCGATCGTGATCGAGCGAGATCGAACGGCGACCATCCGTAAATGGCTGGCTCCCGTCAACCCGTCCCGACGTCGCCTGGCGGCAATCCCTGAACACGTTGCTTCAACCGGCCCTCCTTGAAAGCTGGCCCCATCTACCCCACCCGGCCCCAAACAGGAATCGGGAATGGTGGCGGCGGGTCGCCACAGCTTGCGACCGCTGATCTCACCCGGCTACAAGCCCACCGCTTCAGGCGGCGTTTGACCCGAAAGCATCGTTGGTCTCGTCCATCCGGAGTCGGAGGGATTCGACCCTCCTGCCCTTGCGCATTGACCCGGTGAGCGTCGTTGGTCTCGGCCAGCGGAGCGGGAGGGATTCGAACCCCCGGGCCCTTGCGGGCCGGCTGCTTTCAAGGCAGCTGCAATCGACCTGACTCTGCCACCGCTCCACTCGCGATCGTAGCCAGCGGACGGCGCTTCGGTGGCCGAAATAGGCTTGAGAGATGGCGCACGAGTGGCGGAATTGGACCGGTGACCAGGCTTGCGCTCCGGTGGCGATCCACCATCCGAGGACGCTCGACGGGTTGATCTTCGCGGTCCGGGGCGCGGCCGAACGTGGCCTCGAGGTTCGCGCCGCCGGCTCGGGGCACTCGTTCACCGGCGCGGCGCTGACCGGCGGGGCGATGATCCGAGTCGAGGCGCTCAACCGGATCCTCGACCTCGACCGCGAATCGGGCCTCGTCAAGGTCGAGGCGGGGATAACCCTCGCCGATCTCGGCCGGGCGCTGTGGGAGCACGGCCTCGCGATGGAGAACCTCGGCGACATCGACAAGCAGACCCTGGCCGGGGCGATCTCCACCGCGACGCATGGAACCGGGGCCGGGTTTCGCAATCTCTCGGCGCAGGTGGAGGCGCTCGAGCTGGTGCTGGCCGACGGGAGCATGCTCGAGGTTTCCGAGCGCTCCGACCGGGCCGCGTTTCGGGCTGCGCGAGTTGGCCTCGGGACACTCGGGGTCGTCTACTCGGTCACCCTCCGCTGCGTCCCGGCGTTCGTGATGGAGAGGGTCGACGCGCCGAAGCCACTCGAATGGACCATCTCGAGCATCGATGAGCTCGCGGCCGGCAACGAGCACTTCGAGTTCTACGTCTTCCCCCATACCGACACGGCGCTGGTCATCGAGCGAAATCGGACCGAGGGCCCGCCCAGGCCGCGCGGCCGCGCGGCGGCCTTCCTGAACGAGATCGTGATCGAGAACTACGGCATGGACCTCCTGTCGCGCGTCGGCCGAAGCTTCCCCTCCTCGATCCCGCGCCTGGCCGAGCTCGCGGCCGAGCAGTTCTCGAGCTCTCGCCGCACCGACCGCAGCTACCGGATCTTTGCCTCCGAGAGGCGGGTCCGCTTCACCGAGATGGAATACGCGGTCCCGCGCGGAAGCGGAGCACAGGCCGTGCGCGATGTGCTCGCCCTGTTGCGGGAGGGCCGGTTCGCGGTCGGGTTCCCGATCGAGTTCCGCCTCGTGGCCCCCGACGACGCGTTCCTCAGCACCGCGCACGAGCGAGAGACCGCCTACATCGCGGTGCACCAGTACAGGGGCGCGCCATGGGATCCCTACTTCCGCGCCGTCGAGGAGATCATGGACTCCTACGAAGGGCGTCCACACTGGGGAAAGCGCCACTTCCAGACCGCCGAGACCCTCGCCCCGCGCTACCCGCGCTGGCGCGACTTCCAGAAGGTGCGAAGGCGGCTCGACCCCGACGGCCGCTTCTCGAACCCCTACACCGACCGCGTCCTCGGGCCGGTGGGCACCTAGGCCGTAGGGCCGGCCGACGCTGGGGCCGCCGGGCTGAGCAGGCCCTCGACCGCATCGGCCGCGGCCGGCGCTCCGCCCGCGGCCTCGAAGGCGGCTGCGATCTTCTCGGCCTCGCGTCGGCGGCCGATCGCCTCGAGCACCTTGCCCCGCAGCCGGTCCGGGCTCAGACGCGAGGCCCGAAGGCGGGTGCCGGCGCCGCAGACCTCGACGCGGCGCGCGACCTCGAGCTGGTCGCGCCCGAACGGCACCGCGCAGACGGGCACGCCCGACGCCAATGCCTTCTGCGTCACTCCCATCCCGCCGTGAGTGACCGCACATGCCGATCGCTTCAGCAGGGGGCCGTGCGGGATGAAACGCTCCACCCGGGCATTGGCCGGAACCCGTACCCCCGGAGCATCCGCCGCGGGCAGCGTGGCCACGACCGTCAGCTCCTCGTCGGCGAGCGCCTCCAAAGCCACCTCCACCAGCCGGCCATCGTCCTGGTACTCCGATGAGGTGCTGACGAGGACGACCGGGCCGTCGAGCCGGTCCAGCCAGCCGGGTTCCTCCCCCGGCGGATCCCAGGTCATCGGCCCGACCATGCGGACGTTCGCGGGCCAGTCGGAGCGCGGGTACTCGAAGGGCTCGGCCGTGAGGTAGAGCAGGAGTGGCGGGGCGGCGAGCATCGCGGCGGCGCCCTTGGCCGGCGGCAGTCGAAGGCCCTCTCGAATTGGATCCAGCGACTTCCTCACAACCCGCTCGGCGGATCCCATGAAGAGCCGGCCCAATGCGGCATCGCGCACCCGGCCCAAAGGCCCACGCGCCGGTCGCAGCCCCGGCCCGAACGGTGGCGCGTCGCGAGACGGGATCGGCAGCGGGTATGGGCACCACATCGCCCAGGGGAGGCCGCTCGACTCCGCGACGGCCGCCGCGCCCCAGGTCTGCACGTCGATCAGCAGGAGATCCGGCTGCGCCGCCTCGATCGCCCGTTCGAGATCCGGGACCTCGTGCCGCGCCCGCCCTCCGAACGTCGCGACGCCTCGCTTGAAGGCCCCCTGGGCGGAGCGAGCTTTCCAGTCGTCGGGCTGGATCCCCTCGATCTCGCCCGAGATCGGCTCAGCCTCGAGGCCTCGCTCGCGAATCATCTCCACCTGGGAGGCGAGGGTCCTCACCGAGACGCGATGGCCGCCGCCGGCGAGCTCGTCGAGGAGCGGAACCAGGGGAAACAAATGACCGCGAGCCGGCGAGGTGTAGGCGAGGACGGTGCTCATCGCCTCACAGGAACGCCTGGCCCTCGCCCCGATAGGTCGGCACCTGGTCGACGATCCGATCGCCCTCGACCAGGTGGAGAGAGCCGAACCGCTCGCACAGCTCGCCCGCTTTCGCGTGGCGCAAGTAGACGCGATCGCCGATCCGAAGCCGCCGCGCGCCCACGCCCCCGAGCGGGGTCTGGACCTCGCCCGCACCCTCCTGTCGATCGAGGTGGAGTCCCTCCGGCAGATAGGGACTCGGAAGCCGATCGGCCCCCGCCGCCCCCGAGGCCGGGTAACCGCCGCCCAGCGCCGTGACGAACGTCGGGCTCGGCCGCCGCACCACCGGCAGCACGAAGAAGGCCGCCGGGGACAGGTCCAGGGAGCGGTAGTCGTCGAAGAGCGCCGGCGCGTAGAAGCCCGACCCGGCGGTCACCTCGGTCACCGCACCGCCGGCGACGGTCCGCGCCACGCTCCCGGTCCCTCCACCGTTCACGAACTCGAGCTCGGCGAGCTCGGTGACCGCGGCGATCAGCCGGGGCAGGCGCCGCCGGATCTCGCGCTCCGACGCGGCCTGCATCCAGCGGATGGCGGCGCTTCGGAGCGGTCTGCCCCGGACCCGGTCGCCGACGCCCGCGATCTGGGCGTCATAGGCCATCACCCCCGCCAGCCGGGTGCCCGGCCTCTCGGAGATCTCGGCCGCGACCTCCCGGGCCTGGGCGGGCGTTCGGACCGGCGAGCGCTTGGGGCCGATGCGCGCCAGCCTGCCCTTCGCCGGCCACCAGCCGACGTCGAGGTCGAGGCAGACCCGAAGCTGCCCGCCGCCGCCATGCATCGCCGACTCGATCAGGTCCAGGTGGGGAGGGGAGTCGACCATCGGGACGGGCGCGCGCTCCGGGTCCTGAGCGGCGAGCTCGACCAGCTCCGCGAGCGCGGTGCGGTCTGCGGTCGGGTAGGCGATCACGATGTCCTCGAACCCTTGGGCGGCGAGCCAAAGCGCCTCGCGGAGGGTGTAGGCGAGGATTCCCTGAAAGCCCGGGTCGAGCTCTGCGATCAGCCGAAGGAGGGCGGTCGAGCGAACCGACTTCGAGGCGACCCGGATCGGTGTTCCGGCCGCCTGGGCGAGCATGAAGCCCGCGTTGAAGCGCAGGGCGTCGAGGTCGACGAACGCGAATGGCGCCTCGACGGACTCGAAGATCGCCTCGTATCGGGCAAGGAGCGCTCCCCGGTCGACCCTGGTCGGGGCTTGGGGGACGCTGGCCTGGGCTCCAGTCACCGCGGCGCGAGGGTATCGGCTGGCCGGGGGCCCGACGAGCATCGCGGCGCCGGCCACTAGTTCCTAGAATCGTGGTCCGCGCCCGGGAGAGGTGGCCGAGTGGCTGAAGGCACTCGCCTGCTAAGCGAGTAGGGGGCGAAAGCTCTCTCGAGGGTTCGAATCCCTCCCTCTCCGCTCGAGCGGCCGGGCGATCGAGGGATCGCGCCCGCCCGCCGCGGGTCTCGACGAGCCATCGTGACGACGACCCGCCGGGCCCCTTGAGGCAGACCGAACGATGACATGACGCGCCATCGCTGGATGCTGGGGGCAGCGGCCCTGCTGGCGCTCGCCTGCCTCGCCGGTGGGTGGGCCCTGCTCGCCGACCGCGGCTCCGACCGCGGCGGCGCCCCGCGGACGGCGCTCGTCTCTCCCCGCGCCGGCGGCTCGCCGGGGCAGGCGGGCTCGTCCTCCGGGGCAGACGCCGGCTCGCCGGCGAGGCACCGCCACCCCGTGCCCCGTGCCACCGAGCCCGCTCCATCGCAGACGTCGGCGGGCCGCTCGGGCCGATCGGCTCCCCTGGGACCCGCGCTCGCCCCCGGCTCCCGGCTCCCGCAGCGGGCCCAGCCGCTCGTCTCGGTGCGTCGCGGGGCCCGGGTTGCGCTGCGCACGAAGCCGGGCGGGAAGGTCGTCAAGACACTCGGCTGGCGAACACGGTTCGGCTCGCCCACCGTGCTGGCGGTTTTCGCGCGGCGCGGCAGATGGGCCGGGGTGCCCACTCCCCTGCTTGCGGATGGCAGGCTCGGGTGGGTGAGGTTCGAGCCCTCGCGACTGCGAACCGGGTGGACCCGCTATTCGATCGTCGTCGACCTGTCCTCCAAGGCGGCGGCGCTTCGGCTCGGGAAACGAACGCTTCGCTCGTTCGGCGTCACGGTCGGTGCCCCCGCCTCGCCCACCCCGACCGGCCGGTTCGCGATCACCGACACGTTCCGGGGCGGGCTGAACCCCGCATACGGCTGCTGCGCCCTGGCGACCAGCGCCACTCAGTCGGACTTGCCGTCGGGTTGGCTCGGCGGTGATCGGATCGCGATCCACGGCACCACGGGTCCACTCGGGGTGGCGCTCTCCCACGGCTGCATCAGGGCCTCGAACGCGGCCGTCAGTGCCCTCGTTCGCCGGGTCGGGCTCGGGACGCCGGTCGTGATCCGCCAGTAGCCGGGGACGAGCCGCCCACCGTGGCGTCAACGGGCGAGCCGCCCCGCGCGTTGGATCAGCCGCGCGCCGTCTGCGGCTCCCATTTGAAGGAACGCGCCGCGACGATCGCGCTGCCGATCGCCCATACGCCGAGCACCGCGACGTTGTTGGCCGTCAGCCCGGTCCCCGAGGAGACGCCGAAGCTGACCTGAAGCCCCTCGGCGAGGTGGTAGAGGGGAAACACGCGGCCGACGTCCTGAAGCCAGGTCGGAAGGGTGTCGATCGGGATGAAGACGCTCGAGATGAAGGAGAGGATCACGGCAGGAAAGGGCCCGATCGCAGCGGCGGCGTCGGCGTTGGGGGCGAAGGTGCTGACCGCGATGCCGAGTGCGCACAGGGTGGCGCTCCCGAGCGCCGCATAGACGACCAGCCCGATGATCGCGGTGCCGTGGATGTCCACTCCGTAGAGGATCGCCCCGAGCGCCAGCAGGATGGCGATCATCACCGCCACCAGGACCATCGAGCGAAGGACCAGCGACGCGATGAAGGTCCACGAGGGGACCGGCGTGCCGCGATAGCGCTTCAGCTGGCCGCTCTCTCGCTGGGCGGTCAGCGAGATGACCAGGGTGCTGAAGCAGTTCAGCATTATCGCGTAGGCCATCAGGCCGGCGGTGAAGTAGGTGTGGAGGTCGAGCGTGATCCCGCCCACGTCGACCGGCTTGTTGTTGTCTCCCGACGCGAAGATGGAGTTGAAGAGCAAAAGGAAGACGATCGGGAAGAGGATCGAGAAGACGAGCGCGCGCGGGTTGCGCCGCGTGGTCTTCAGCCCGTAGTAGGTCTGGCGGGCGACGAGTGCTAGGTCGCCCATCAGGGACTCCGCTCGGCCGCCGGGTTCTCGGCGGCGGTCAGCTCGAGGAAGATGTCCTCCAGGCTGGGATGGACCGCCTCCAGCCCTTCGAGCGTGATCCCCCGCTCCTCCGCCCATCCCGTGAGCTTGTAGAGCGGCCGCTGCGGGCTGTCGACCTTCAGCGCCGCGACCCCGCCGGCGAGCTCGACCGGGGCGCCCACGATGGAGCGAACATCGTCGACGGACACCCCGTCGGGCAAGCGGAAGCGGATGATCGTCTTTGCGCCGGCTCCCGCGCCGATCTCCTCCAGGTCACCGACCGCGGCCAGCTCGCCGCGCCGCAGGATCGCCACCCGGTCGGCCAGGTGCTGGGCCTCGTCCATGTAGTGGGTGGTCAGAAAGATCGTCTTGCCGAGCTCCTTGAGCCCCTCGATCATGTTCCAGGCGTCGCGCCTGGCCGACGGGTCGAAGCCGGTCGTCGGCTCGTCGAGGAAGAGGAGCTCCGGGTCGCCGATGATCCCCACCGCCACGTCGACCCGCCGCCGCTGACCTCCGGACAGCGTCCCGACTCGCGCGTCGCGCTGATCGGCGAGGCCGACGAGGTCGATCGTCTCGTCGACCGGTCGCGGCGAGGGATAAAAGTCGGAGAACAGCGTGACCAGCTCGCGGACGGTGAGCGCCGGGTCCAGCTCGCATTCCTGAAGCACCAGGCCGATCCGCTCGCGCCATGGCCGGGTCGGCTCGCCGGGGTCGACACCGAGCACCGACGCCTCGCCCCCAGTGCGCGTGCGGTAACCCTCCAGGATCTCGATCGTGGTCGTCTTGCCCGCCCCGTTCGGGCCCAGGAAGCCGAACACCTCACCGGTGGCGACCTCGAAGCTGATCCCCCGCACCGCCTCGTGGTGGCCGTAGCGCATCCGCAGATCGCTGACCGAGATCGCTGTTTCGTCGCCGGCGCTCATCCGCTTGCGCGCAGCAAGCTAGCGCAGGTCCGGGGCGCTGGTCGAATCTGCTGTCACGTCGTGGGCTCCCGACCCCCGGCCCCATGGGCGCCCCGGACCGAACCCGCGCTAGCTTTGCGGGATGGCCGCTGAGTCGACCGAGCCCACGTTTCCCAAGCGGGTCTTCGTGACCGGCGCGCTGGGCCTGATCGGGCGGCGGATGGCGAGCCGCTTTCGCGAAGCCGGGTCCGAGGTGGCGGGCGTCGACGTTCGCGCCGAGCCGGAGCTGGGCGTCGTCGCGGGCGACCTGACCGTTCTCGGCCCGTGGGCCGAGGCGGCGGACGGCGCCGAGCTCGTGATCCACACGGCGGCGCGGCTCGGGATGGAGATCGACGCGGACGGCTTTTGGCGGGTCAACGTCGCCGGGACTCGAAACGCCCTGGATGCCGCGGTCCGGGCGGGGGCGCGGCGTTTCGTCCAGCTCTCGTCGATCGTCGCCTTCGGCTTCGACATACCCAGAGACGTCGACGAGCGTCATCCGGTCCGCCCGAACGGCGTCCCCTACGTGGATACCAAGGTCGCGAGCGAGCAGGTCGTCCTTCAGGCCCACGGGGCGGGCGAGATCGCCTGCACGATCATCCGGCCGGGCGACGTTTACGGTCCGGGTTCCCACTTCTGGACCCTGACGCCGGTGCGGGAGATGGCGATGGGCCGCCTCATCCTGCCGGCCGGGGGCCGCGGGACGATGAGCCCCGTATACGTCGACGACCTGGTCGAGGGCATCGTCTTGGCGGCGACCGACGACGGGGCCGCGGGGGAGGTCTTCACGCTGAGCGGCGGCCACGACGTCGAGGCCCGGGAGTTCTTCGGCCACTACGCCCGCATGCTCGGCAGGGAGCGGGTGCCGACCGCGCCGACAGCGATCGTCGCGGCGCTCGCCGCGGCGATCGGCCACGTGCGCCGACTGCGGGGCGCCGCTCCCGAGGTCACCCCCGCCGCGGTCCGATACCTGTCACGCACCGGGAGCTACTCGATCGAGAAGGCCCGTCGCGCGCTTGGCTATGACCCCTCGGTGGGCCTCGAGGAGGGGATGGCGCGCTGCGAGGAGTGGCTTCGCGCCGAGGGCGTGATCCCCCGGTGAGGGAGGCCTTCGGCCCGCCGCTCAAGGCGGCCGCGCTGAGCGCGTTCATCGCGGGCGTCGTGCTGCTGCTCGTCAACCCACCGTCCCTGTCCGGCCTCTGGGGCCTGGTCGCGCTCGTCGTCGGGGCCATCGCGATCATCCTTTTGACCGCCTGGGGGACGGTGGCGCTGATCGGTCGCGAGATGCCGGAGCCCGAGTTCCGGCGCCTGGTGGATCGAAGCGAGGCGCTGGCGCAGATGCCGCCGCCCGATCGCCCTCCGAGCGAGTTCGACGAGCTCGTGATGCGGGCGCTCGACGACCTGCCCGACGATTTCCGCGAGCTCCTCCAGACGACGCCGGTGGTCGTCTCGAGCCGCGGGCGCGAGCACCGGGCCTACGGGCTCTACATGGGCGGCACCGTCGCGCGCGACAGCTACCCGGACAGGATCGTCATCTACCAGGACACCCTGGAGCGCGACTTCGGCCACGACCCGGAGCTGCTTCGGGCCCAGGTTGAGCGCACGGTGCGCCACGAGCTCGCCCACCACCTGGGCTGGGACGAGCGCGGAGTGCGCAACCTCGGCCTGTAGGGCGGGTGGAGGGACCGGGGTCCTGCGAGCTCGGGCCCCAGCCCTGGGGCGCGTCAGCTCGTCGCTACGCCCTCGGCGGCACTTCTGAGCGCTGCGATGTCGAGCTTTCGCATCTCGAGCATCGCCTCCATCGCGCGCCGAGCCGCCTCCGGGTCCGGGTTTGCGAACACCTCCTCCATCCCCTTCGGGACGACCTGCCATGAGAGGCCGTAGCGGTCCTTGCACCACCCGCACTGGCTCTCCTCGCCTCCGTCCGTGAGCCGCTCCCAGAAGTAGTCGACCTCGTCCTGGTCCTCGCAGGTGATCTGCATCGAGATCGCCTCGTCGAACTTGAACTGGGGGCCGCCGTTGATCCCCACGAAGCGCTGGCCGTCGAGCTCGAACTCGACCGTCATCACGGTGCCGGCCGGCCGCGGTCCCGCGTCGGTGTAGTGGGCGACGTTCACGATCCGCGAGTTCTTGAACAGCGAGACGTAGAAGTCGGCGGCCTGCTCGGCCTCGGTGTCGAACCAGAGGTTCGGGGTGATCTTCTGCTGCATGACGGTCCTCTCGGTCGGGGGGGGGCTCTTCGCGAAGGGATACTGCGAACGTAGACCGCCGCGCGCGGGCGGATTCATCGCCCTCTTGCGCCCGGGTTCCGTGTCGGGAGCGCTGCGGGCTCAGTCCTCTTGCGCGTTGCTACCCGGCCTGGGCTCAGGCAAACCGATCAGGCGGCGCTTCGCTCGGGCTCGCCGGAGCCGGCGGGTTGCAGGACGGCGACCTCGCGAGCGAGGTCGTTGGCGCTTCGTCTCGGCACGACGATCGCGAAGCCGAGCGCGCCCGCCAGGGCGATCAGGCACATCAGGAATGAGAGCGTGAAGCCCGAGGACGCCGGGATGCCGGATGGGTCGAGGTTGCTCGCCAGAAGGGTCGCGGCAAGCTGCCCGCCGAACGCGCCCCCGAGGGTCCGCGTCACCGCGTTCATCCCCGTCGCCACCCCGGTCTGCTCCTGGCGCACGTTCTGGACGATCAGGTTGGCCATCGCCGAGAACGAGAGGCCGATGCCGATGCCGAGCAGGCCTGCGGCGACGTAGATCTCCCACTCCTGGCTTCGGCCCGTCACGAGCAGGACGTAGCAGGCCAGGGCGAACGCCGCGCCCCCGATCAATGACCCGCGCGAGCCGATCCGCCGCTCGAGCACCCCTGCCATCTGCCCGATCACCACGATCGCGATCGTCGTCGGGAGCAGGAAGAGCCCGGCCGTCGTCACCGAGGCGCCGAAGCCGTAGCCGGTGCTGGTCGGCTCCTGGACGAGCTCGGGCAGGAGGACGAACGACGAGTACATCCCGACCCCGATCAGGAAGGCGACCGTGTTGGTCGTCCAGACGCCCCGAATCGCCATCATGCGCATGTCCACGAGCGGCTCGCGGGATCGAAGCTCCTCGCGAGCCCATGCCGCGATGACCAGGGTTCCGAAGGCAAGCAGGCCGAGGGTCTTCGCCGAGGCCCAGCCCCAGGTGCTGGTCTCCGTGATCGCCAGCAGCACGCCCGACATTCCGAGCGTCATCAGCCCGGCGGCCCGGTAGTTGATCTCGGCGGGGGTCTTGACCGGCGACTCCGGGATGTAGCGCCGGGTCAACAAAGCGGTTGCGACGATGATCGCCAGGGGGCACCAGAAGAGCCAGTGGTACGAGAGGTTCTGCGTCACGACGCCCGCGAAGACCACGCCCGCGCCACCCCCGATGCCGAGCAGCGACGAGACCAGGCCGATCGCGCCGGGGACCCGCTCGTTCGGGAACTCGTCGCGGATGATCGAGAAGGCGAGCGGGAAGATGCCGCCGCCGGCACCCTGGATGACGCGACCGATGATCATCAGCCACAGCGACGAAGCGATCGCGGAGATCAGCGTCCCGAAGGCCAGGGCCAGAAGCACGATCATCAACAAGCGTTCTTTGCCGTACATGTCGCCGAGCCTGCCGATGATCGGTGTCGCCACCGAGGCGCTCAGCAGGTAGGCGGTCAAGACCCAGCCCACGGCGCTCTCGGACGTGTGCAGCGAGGCCTGGATCTGCGGCAGCGCCGGAACTACGAGCGACTGGAGGAGGGCGTAGGAGATCCCACCCAGCGACAGGACGGCGAGGATGATCCGGGGGCTCGGGGTTGAGGCTCGCGAGAAGATCGAATGACCTTAGACCCCACGACCTGGTGGCGATCCTGAACGAGCTCGAGGAGCGTGGATATGCGACCAGGCGCCGCGATCCCGAGGATCGTCGCCGCCATTTGGTCGAGGTGTCGGAGCAGGGAATCGCGGTGATCCAGGAGGTCTCTGCGGTCATGGATTCGGTCGAGGAGGATCTCCTCGAGGACCTCGATCCCGGCGAGCGCTCCCAGCTCGAGGGCCTTCTGACCTCGATCTGGGAGCGAAGCGGCGGGTATGAGGCCTACTCCAAGGCCGAGGAGCCTAGGCCGGCGGCCCGCCGGCCTGAACGGCGCGCGCCGGCTCAGTCCGTTGAGCCGACGATCCGGAACACCGGGTGGTCCGGCGCGATCCTTCGAAGCTCGACGTCGGGGGAATCACCCCCCACACCCCCGAAGAAGACCCCGACCTCCCATTTCCAGCGCGTCAGGTAGGCACGAAGGATGGCGGGCTTGTCCTCGTCGGACACCTCCGACGCGTGAAAGCCCTCGGAGCGCCTACCGACCAGGAGGCACCCCTCGTTTCGGGCCCGGAGGTTGCGGACCCATTGGGTTTCGCCACGCGGTGCGACCAGGTAGCGGGCGCCGTCGAAGACCAGCAGGTTGACGGGCGTTCGGCGGGGCTCGCCGCTCTTTCGGCCGCGGACCTCCAGGACGCGGGACCCGGCGACGCTCACGCCCGCCCGGGTGAGCGCCGCCACGGCAGGGTCGAACAGGTGCCGTTGAAACCAGCCGGGCCGTTGGAAGCGATCGGCGATGCCGCGATTCTGACAGCCGCGGGGCGCCCCGATTCGGCTCCGCCCAGGATGTGCTCACGTGCTTGGCGTTAGGCGGCTCCCCTGATCCCGTTCACGCGTCCGAGTACCGCGGGACGGCCTGAGCCGTTGGCGCGGGCGATGTCCCGCACCTCCCGCTCGACGTACCTGAATCCCGCCTCGGCCGCGGCGACGTCCGCCTCGCCGGTCTCCCCGGGGAAGCGCTCCCGGATCGAGCTGGCGACCGATTCGAGCGAGACGCACCCGCTGAGCGCCGCGAACCCGCCCACGAGCGCGGCGTCGGCGATCGGCAGGCCGAGGTGCTCGCGTGCGATCTCGCCCGCGGGCATGCTGAGACGCCGGTCTGGCCGCAGCGTGGCGACCTCCTCGTCCAGCCCTAGCTCCTCGATGGTGCGGGTCGAGTTGACGAGCAGATAGCCGTCGGGCTCGAGCCCATCGCACAGGTCGGCGAGCTGTGGGGCCTCCGGATCGGAGACGATCAGGCCGTCCGGTTTCCCGATCGACTCGCGGGGCCGCATCGGGCGCCCGCCGATCCGGCAGAACGCCACCACACGGGGGCCCACCGGCCCCGAGCGAAAGCTCGGGAACGCGAGCGCGTCGCGGCCGTCGACGAGCGCCGCTACCGAGAGGAGCTCGGCGGCGGTCATCACGCCCTGGCCGTCGCGACCGTGGAACCGGACCTGAAACGACGGCTGAGGCGCGGTCTCCAGGGGATCCGGCTCGTTCTCCCTGGTGCGCCGCGCCGGGGCGAGCACCAGCGCGGCGCCGAACAGCAGCGCGACCCCGAACACCAGCCCCACAAACCAGGTGGGAATCCCCGACCCATGGCGATCGCGATCAGTCCCCGGTTGCGCCGCCGGCGCGGTGCTTGCGGGCGCCGATTGGCCAGCATGGCTCGGCGTCGGCTTCGGTGAGCCTTCGTGCTTTGCCGACGAGAGGTCAGGTCGGCGCGAATTGGTTCCGGACGTCTGTCCGGGCGTCGGCGCGTAGCGCGCGAGCCGTTGGCTCGTCGCCGGCCCGACGATCCCGTCCACGGCGAGCCCGTGGCCGGCCTGGAATCGCTCCACCGCGGCCTCGGTTCGAGGCCCGAAGCGCCCGTCGAGTGCCCCCGGGCGCCCGCCCGCCCGGCGCAGTCGATGCTGGAGCCCGCGGACCCGAGTCGAGCCGTAGGGCTTCGAGTAACCGGCTCCGTCGGCGACCATCGCCTTCTGCCTGCTGAGGGCGCCCGCGGTCTGCGGCCCGACGATTCCGTCGACCGCCAGGCCCTCGCCGGCCTGGAAGCGCTCGACGGCGGCCTTGGTGAGCGGTCCGTAGAGGCCGTCGACGGGTCCCGGGCGCTCGCCCGCCCGGATCAGCCGATGCTGTACGTCTCGGACGCGTTGCGAGCCGTCAGGGGCGTCGTAGCCGGTCCCCGAGGCGATCAGCCGGGAATCGGCCTGCGCGCCCGAAGGCCCGCTGCCGGCGGCAGCGAAGCTCGGGCAGGCGAACACCAGGAGCATCCCGATGAGAGCCGCCAGCACCCAGCGTGCTGCCGTGAAATCGAATCTTCTTTGCACTTTCCATCTCCTGTTTCTCGAACGGACGTGTGCCGAGGCGCCGGATCGGCGCTCGGCGGACTACCTGGGAGCCGGCGGGCTCTAGCCAGGCCGCTCGAGAAGGGCGATGCGGGCCACGGACCGCCAGGCGGCCGGGGCCAGGGTGAGGCGCTCGAACATCAGGGCGGCGAGGCCCGCGAGCGCCAGCAAGATGGCGAGGAAGGAAATCGAGATGCCACCGGGGGCGGGGGAGCCGACGCCCGACGAGCCGCCCGGGGCTGCGGGAGTGTCGGGAAGCCCGGATCCACCCTCCGTGTCGGTGGCGTGCGAGATCTGTGCCGTGGCGGCAAACTTCTGGCTGAGCGACCCGATGGCGGTGCCGCCGGCAAACGGGAGAACCCGGGCCGGGGACGACACTTGGCTCGCGAGGCCCGTTCCGCCGGTGGCGCCGTCAACGCTGGTCCGTGCGGCTCCCGAGACCCCCACGGAAGTGGCGTTGGTGGCGACCGGATAGTTGGCCGGCCCGGCGGGTGCAGGTGCAGCAGGCTGGTGGACGATCGGCGGGGTCGTGCCGGGGGCGCCGGGAGTGTGGACCACCGGGGTGAGCGGGTCGACGCCGCGGGCCGCGGGCAGGGTGATCGGAGTGGCCGGGGTGACGGGCAGGACGATCGGGGTGATCGAGTTGGTGATCGGATTGATCGTGTCGATGATGGGGCCGACGATCGGGTCGACCACCTGGACCACAGGATCGATGACCGGACCAACGATCGGATTCGTGATCTGCCCGACCTGATCGACGATCGGCGTGACGGGGCCGGTGGGGCCGACGATCGGGTCGACCACCTGGACCACAGGATCGATGACCGGACCAACGATCGGATTCGTGATCTGCCCGACCTGATCGACGATCGGCGTGACGGGGCCGGTGGGGCCGACGATCGGGTCGACCACCTGGACCACAGGATCGATGACCGGACCAACGATCGGATTCGTGATCTGCCCGACCTGATCGACGATCGGCGTGACGGGGCCGGTGGGGCCGACGATCGGGTCGACCACCTGGACCACAGGATCGATGACCGGACCAACGATCGGATTCGTGATCTGCCCGACCTGATCGACGATCGGCGTGACGGGGCCGGTGGGGCCGACGATCGGGGAGATCGGGTCGAGGATCGCGTCCCCGCTCGAATCGATCGACCCGGCGATCGGGTCGACTACGGGCTCAATCGTCTCGGCGACGGGGCCGGTTACCGGGCCGACCACGGATGCGGTCGGCTTGGTGATCGGGCCGACTGGACCGGTGACGGGGCCGATCACCGACGCGACCGGCTTGGTGATCGGATCGACCAAGGGGCCCGTGCCCAGGCCGGCCGGGTCGGGAGTCGCATTCGGGGGCGGTGTCCCCGGCGTCTGGCCGGTTCCGACACCGACATTGATCGGCGGCTTTGGCTGATGGACCTGCGGGACCGCCGTCGGCTTCGGGTTGGCCGATGACGGTGGCTTCGGCACCGCCGGGCTCGGCTTGACCTGTGGCGTGGAAGGCTTCGGCTGGTGGACCTGGGGGACCGCGACGGGCTTCGGTGTGACCGACGCCGCCGCGGGCTTCGGAGCGGGGGCCGGCGGGGCCGGCCCGGTCGGGGGACTCGAAGGACGGCTGACCGGCGCGGCCGGCGGCTTCGGCGTGTGAACCGGTGTGGTCGCCGCCCGGACCGCCCCCGTCGCGACGCTCGCTGCGGCGCCGACCGTCCCGCTCGACACCGGGCTCGCGGGGGCCTTCTGGGCAGCGCCGGTCACCGCCTTTGTCGTCGGGACCGCGGCCGAGGCGCGCGCGAAGGAGAGTGCGAACAGCGCGACGAGCACCGCCGCGACCGCGACGAGCGGGCGGCGAATCGAAGGCTGGTTGATCGAGTGTCGCAAGCTTTCTCTTCCGGATCGCGGATGCTCCGTGACGGAGCGAACGCGGATGCGAGAGATGGATACGCGCGCGAAAGTAGCCCCCCGTTTGGAGCTCTGCGCCGGTTCGTTCGGCCGTCGTCGAAGCTGGTCCGGGATGGACCCCGCATATACCCCCTGCAAGGAAGCGAAAACACGCGCCGGGAAGAGGTCCGCGCCGCGACCTAGTCCCCTACCTGGAACCCGGTACCGCTGGTAGGGTGCCCAGGATCAAGCCGGTGCCGAAGGCCCGGGGGTCAGCTGTCGAAACCGAGCCCGAGCCGATCGAGAATCTCGAGCCAGAGCCCGCGCTTTCCCCGGCGCCGATCCGCGGCGGCAAGGCGGTTGCGGGTCAAGGCGATCGCCGCCCATCGCACGGGCTCGGGGGGGAAGGGCCAGGGCCGGCTGCGGACGACCCCGAGGCGCGCGGCCACGCTGTCGCGGCCGTGCAGTTGGTCGAGGGCCACACCGGCGCCGAAGCGGCTCGCGCAGACACCGAGCCCGGTGTGTCCGACCGTGTACACGACGGTGCCGCGATGGGCGGTTCCGTAGAACGCGAAGAAGCGACTGCAGGTGTCGATTGCTCCGCCCCAGCGATGGGAGAAATGGATCCCCTCGAGTTGCGGGAAGAGGGCGAAGAAGTGCGCCGCCAACCGGGCCGAGCTGCGCTCGCTCTGCTCCAGCTCGGGCCGCTTGCCATTGCCGTAGTGATAGACGGCGTCAAAGCCCCCGAAGAGGATGCGGTCGTCCTCGGTCAGCCGGTAGTAGTGGAACTGGTTGGACGCATCGGAGAGCCCCTGGCGATTGGCCCAGCCGACCGATGCGAGTTGCTCGCGGGTGAGGGGCTCGGTGACCAGGACGTAGTCGTAGACGGGGACGATCCGCCGCCGCACCGCGGAGACGAGGCCTCGGCTGGCGCCGCTCGCCAGCAGTGCGTGCCTCGCGTCGATCACCCCCTGCTCCGTCTCGAGCCTGATGCCGGCGCCGCGGCGTAAGAGGCGCCGAACTCGGGTGTGTTCATGGAGTCGCGCCCCAAGCCCCTGGGCGACCCTGCTGAGCCCCCACGAGAGGCGGGCCGGGTCGAGCGTGCCGGTGCCGGTCCGGTCGATCACTCCGCCCAGGTAGAGCGGCGAGTCCACCTCTGCCCTGGTCGCCTCGGCGTCGAGGAGCACCACATCGTGGCCGAACTGAACCGCCGTCTCGCTCGCCTCGGCCATCCAGTCGACTTGATGCGGCTCGACCGCGGTGGTCAGGGCCCCCGTGAGCTCGACTCCGCAGTCGATCGCGTGCGAGGAGATCAGCTCGAGGACCGCCGAGAAGTTCTCCTCGCCGAGGCGCTCGAGGGTCGCCATCTCGTCTGGGAACCGGCCAAGCCCGTTCTCGAGGCCGTGAGTAAGCGATGACTCCATCAGGCCGCCGTTCCTTCCGCTCGCGCCGGCCGCGACGCGCTCGCCCTCCACGACGACCACGTCGAGACCAGGGTCGCGCTGCTTTGCGAGGACCGCGGCCCAGAGACCGCTGAGGCCGCCGCCGACGATCGCCAGGTCGCACTGCTCGGCGCTGACCAGCGGATCGCGCGCCTTCGGCCGCAGAGGCGAGTCGAGCCAGAACGGCTCCCGGGCCGCGTCCTGCCAGCTCGAGCGCGGAGCGCCTGTGGCCTCCGCGCGGTCCCAGACCGTCGTCGGCGTCACCACGGCCCTCCGGTGGCGGGGGCGGACAGGCGCAGCTTCATTGAGTCGAGGTGGACCGCAGAATCGCTCCACGGAATCTACGGAGCCCTCGCGAAGCCCGACCCCCGGGCGCGGCGGTGGCCCTGGCGCCTCGCGCTCGCTCCCGGCTCGCGGCGCACACTCACCTCGCGGCCAAGTCAGCCGCGAGGTGGTGGCTCAGACGCCGCGCTTCGGTCTAGGAGCCCGGCGAGGCGGCAGTCAGCTTGCCGAACAGCCCGTGCGACTCGTGGGCCGGTCCGGCAGTGAACAGGAGGCTCTTTGGCGTCCCGATCGCGCCGTTGCCGAACTTCAACGCCCACAGCCCCGGGATGCGGACCCGCTGTCCGCGCGCCCAAAGGGCGCCCAGGCGCTTGCCGCTGGCCCGGTCGTAGGCGTTGATTCGCCCGTTCCCGAAGTTGCCGATCAGCAGCGCGCCGCCGGCGGGGCCGAAGCCGCGGGGCGCCTTCGCGATGCCCCACGGCGAGTTGAGCGCCCCGTGCTTTGCGAACCGCCGGAGCAGATGCCCAGCGGCGTCGTAGACGTCGACGAAGCCGTTGCCCGGCCCGGCCACGTCGTCCTCGGCGTCGGCGTCCTGCTTCGCGTAGGTGACCATCAGGTCGCCGTTCACTGTTTCGATCCCGAATGGGGCGAAGCCGCGGGGGATCGCCGGATCGTTGAAGGCGCCTCGGCGGTTGACCCGCTTGAAGCCCGAGTCCCAGACGTCGACCTTGTCGTTGTGGAAGTCGGTGGCGTAGATCCTGGGCCCCCTCCTCGTGTCAGCGATCGCGAGCCCCTTGAAGATCGCCCCGGGGACCTTGACCGCGGTCTGCGCCTGGGTCGAAAGCGGCGGTGGGGGAACGGCCTGGCTCCAGCCGGTGATCCGCCCGGATTCCGAGGCGAACAGGAAGAGCGCCGGCCCGGAGCTCGAGCCCGAGTGGACCACGAACCCGGCGGAGCCGTTGTACACCGCGCCCGTTGGCGCCCCCCCGGGGATCGAGACGGTCAAGGGCAGCTTCGTCACCGGCTTGTTCGAGGCCGCGCCCGCGTAGAGGGTCGAGACATCGGTGCCGTTGTGGGCGACCCACGCGGGGCCGTTGGGTGCGAAGGCGAGCCCCCAGGCGTTGACCAGGTCGGAGTCGGGAAGCTTGGCCTGGCCGGGGACGTCGGAGACGAGGTTCCGCTGGACGTAGCGCCCCAGCGGTTTGGCGAGGGCGGACGGCGCGAACACCAGGCTCGTGGCCGCGAGGGCCGCGAGCGCGCCGCACCACCTCCTCAGTCTCGTGCTGCGTGGGCGGTCCTGAAATGATGAGCGCATAGGCATCAACCCCTGGTTCGTCGGCCGGCCGAATCCGGCCGTTCTGACCGGAGACCGGCGGGAGCGCTGAGGGGTTCAAACCCCGGTAGCCTCGGCCTCGGTGGGCACGCCCTGGGACGCCGAGACGTATGACCGGTCGAGCCAGCCGCAGCAGGCATGGGCCTCGGAGGTCCTCGCGAGGCTCGACGACCTGGCGCCGGACGCGACGGTGCTGGACGTTGGATGCGGCACGGGGCGAGTGACCGAGGCCCTGCTGGCGCTGGTGCCGAGGGGCCGGGTGCTCGCGATCGACGCGTCGACCGAAATGGTCGGCCTGGCCCGGGAGCGGCTCGGTGAACGAGCCGACGTTTGGTGCCAGGACGTGCTCGACCTCGACCTGGCCGCGCCCATCGATGCGATCGTCTCGACGGCGACCCTTCACTGGGTCACCGACCACGACCGGCTGTGGAGCCGGTTCGCGGGCTCGCTGCAAACGGGTGGCAGGCTCGAGATCCAGTGCGGCGGACAGGGCAACATCCGGGGGGTCCGCGAGGCGATCGACGCGGCCGCACGCGAGCTCGCTCCGGAGCTCGCCGGCTGGTCGCCGTGGGTGTTCGCGGGCGCCGAGGAGACCGAGCGGCGCCTGCGGGAGGCGGGCTTCACCGAGACGCGCTGCTGGCTGGAGGAACGGCCCACCTATCCGCAGGAGGTGGACTCGTTCGTTCGCACCTCGATCCTCGCGGCGCACCTCGACCGCCTGCCCCGGGAGCGGCGGGAGCAGTTTGCCGCGGCTGTGGGGCAGCGCGTTCGCCTTCCCCTCGACTACGTTCGCCTCAACGCGTCGGCCCGTCGCGGCCCCGATCCGAAGCGCGCGTAGAGCAGCGGGAAGTCGCTCGAGGTGAACCCCGGACGTTCGCCAGCCGTAGACACTCGCAATGAGCTCCGCCCTGGCCCTTCGCGCAAGATCCTTCAGCTGGCCGATTTCGCTCGATAACGCCGCCCTCGTTCGGTCGGTCTATGCGGCGTTCAGCGCACTCGCTCGGGGCCGCGAGCCCTCCTCGTACGTCGCCGCGTACTTCGATTCCGATTGCGAGTACCGGCCGGTTGAGGAAGCGACACCGGTTCGCGGGCACGACGAGCTGATCTGCTGGATCGAGCGGTGGCTGGACGCCTGGGACGATGCCTGGGATGAGGTGGACGAGATCGTCGAGGTCGGCGATGTGGTCGTCGCCGCGGTCAGAGTTCACGGTCGCGGCCGAAGGAGCGGAATGGAGATCAGCCAGCGACTCTTCGACGTTCACGAGCTGCGAGACGGCAGGATCCTGCGAATGAGGGAGTTCCTGGACCTCGATCAAGCGCTCGAGGCCGCTGGGCTCTCCGACTGATCGCTCACCCGCCTACCAGCTGCCGAGAAGACACCGGGCGGGATCGACCCCGCCCGGCGTCGTTGCTCGGCTTTCAGCAAGTGCGCTAGCGCGTCAGCGCGAAGTGAAGCCTGCTGGTGTGCTTCTGATGAAGGCTGCGGACCAGAAGCTTGCCGGCGACCCCGTTGAAGTCGTGGGTGCCCCCGACGACGTTCAGCCGGTTGTCGCGTGGAGGCCGGATGTCGCCACTGACCCGGATGTTGCCGAATCCACCGATCTCACCGTTCAGGTGAGCGACGGCGCGGCACCGCAGCTTCTTGATGTTGGGCTTGAATTTGCAATGGACCCAGTCGCGCCCGACCTTGTCGTCTCGGTCTCGCGGATTGAAGAGCGTTTCCTTGAACCGAACCTCGTCCCTCCCCTTGTGACTCGAGGTCTGCTTCGCGATCACGCTGAAGTGGGTGTCGAACGTTGCTGTGGCCGGAGCCGCGGTCAGGCCAACGGCGAGCGCGACCACCGAAAGGGCCCCAATGAACTTGCGCAATGGACTGCCTCCTGTGAGGAATCCCTCCCCGCGCCGGGATCATATTTGGCGGAGGTTCGCGCCGTCAAGGGGCGATGGAGGCAGGGAGCCTGTGCGTCTGCGTCGTAGGAGGGCTTATCGAAACGGGGCGTCAGGGTCAGGACCTCCGTCGGCCCGCCCGAGGTCGATTCAGAGGCTGCGCGAGAAGAAGGTCTCGGCCACTCCGACTGCGAGCACGGCGGCGAGGCCGATGTAGACAACGCCCACGAGAGCCCGGGTCCGGGCCGGGATCGCGTAGTAGGCGCGACCCGACGGCGTCGCGCGATCCTTCCATCGCCGCCAGCTCTCGAGTCCGCCGAAGATCAGGATCAGGAACAGGATCGGGCTCGGGTAGAAGACCGTAAGAGCGACGAGCCCCCCCAACCCGGCCAGCCAGATCACGGGGCTGAGCGCCGCCATCGCGCGGCCGCCATCCAGGGGCACCACCGGCAGCAGGTTGAAGAGGTTGAGGAGGAACCCGATGTAGGCGAGAGCCCGCCAAAAGTCACTGCCGGTCGCCAGCCACATGGCGAGTGGGACAAGCGATGCGATGCTTCCGAGCACCGGACCCGCGAGCCCCACCCGAGCCTCGGCGGCCGCGTCCTTGCCCATCGACTTTGCCGAGATGACCGCGCCGAGGAAGGGGATGAACATCGGCGCCGAGGCCTTGATCCCCTCGCGTCGCAGCTGGATCACGTGGCCGACCTCGTGCACGAAGAGCAGGGCGACGAACCCGACCGCGAACGGGAAGCCGAAGAGCAGCGCATACGCGGCAACGGAGACCAGCATCGAGCCGAAGGTCGTCAGGAGCTTCAGCTTCGGAAGCAGGAGCAGAAGCGATTTCGCCTTGGCGAGCAGCAGACCCAGCGCCGCCAGGGCGCTGGCGAGCCGCTTGCGAACCCCCTGGCGCCCAGAACCCGGATGAATCGGCTCGTACTGCTCGGGGGTCTGAGGTGCTGAAGGGAGCGCGCTAGGGAGGCGCTCACTGACGCTCTCGGACATGACCACATTCTCCATCGCTTCAGTAAATGTAGTCATAGCGGCGAGCCGGGCGGCGATCTGGCAATCGCCCGGGTCGCTTGGCCCCCCCCATTTGCGGCCTCACTCGACCAATCGCCGCTCGACCGCCCAGCGGCTCAACTCGTGCCGGCTGGAGAGCTGCAGCTTGCGAAGGACAGCGCTCACGTGAGCCTCGACCGTCTTGGGAGAGATATCGAGGCGTGAGGCGATTTCCTTGTACAGATAGCCCCGAGCGATCAGGCGCAGCACCTCGCGCTCACGCGTGGTGAGCTGATTGAGCTCGGGATCGAGCTCGGCCTCTGGGATCTCCCCGTGAAAGGCGTCGAGCACGAAGCCGGCGAGAGGGGGAGAGAAGACCGCGTCGCCGTCGCGGATCCGGCCGATCGCACCCGCGAGATCTTCGCCTGAGATGGACTTGGTGACGTACCCGCGTGCCCCCGCGCGTATGACCGCGATCACATCCTCAGGTGCATCGGAAACCGACAGCGCAAGGAAGTGCTGCGCCGGCCGCCCGCGGGCGACCTGGCGGATAACCTCGACCCCGCCCCCGCCCGGCATGTGGACATCGAGCAGCACCACGTCGGGCTTTTCGCGCAGAACCGTCACAATCGCATCCTCGATCGTGCCTGCCTCGCCCCGGACCTCGACCAGGGTTTCAAGCTCCGCCCGTACGCCGGCGCGAAAGAGAGCGTGGTCATCGACGATCACGACGCTGGGACGTTCGGCGCTCATCCCCGCCCTCCATCCGGCGTTACACGGGCGCGCCCGATCGTCAGTGCGACCTCGGTTCCACCGCCGGGGATCGATCGGACCTCGGCGCGACCACCCGCCCGCTCCATCCTGCCGATGATCGATTCCCTCACACCCCGACGGTCTTGGGGCACGTCGACGAGATTGAATCCGGGTCCTCGGTCGCTGACGAAGACCTCCATCTGCTCGTCGCCGACCTCGGCGTAAACGCGAATCGGGCCCGGCTCTGGGGCGTGCTTGGCGGCGTTCACCAGGGCCTCGCGCGCGGCGCCCAGCAATTCCTCCGCCTGCTCATCCAGCTCGCAGTCCCCGACCACGACCACCGCGACGGCAACCCGGTGATCGTCCTCGATCGACTCCGCCGCCGAGCGCAGCACAGCGGCGAAGCTCCCCTCGATCCGGCGGTCGCCGTTGCCGGCGAGCCAGTCGCGGAGCTCGCGCTCCTGCCGGCGCGCGAGCGCCGCGACCTCGCGCGGGTCATCGGCTCGCTTCTGCATCAGGGTGAGGGTCTGCAGGACGGAGTCGTGCAGATGCGCGGCGAGCTGGGTGCGCTCCTCGGAGCGGATTCGCTCCGCGCGCTCGGCGGCGAGGTTGCGCCCCAGGCGCCACAGAAATGGCGCCAGGATCATCCCGAGGGCGACGATGACCACCACGGCGGTGAGCGCGGCGTCGCCCAGTGCCCCCAGGATGTGATTCGACGACAGGAACAGCAGGGCGGCTCCCACCACCAGCAGTACGCCGAAGACGCCACCGTAGAGGTCGGCGAGATGGGAACCGGCGGTTTCGGCCGGCAGATCGCTTTCGCTTGCCGGTGGTGGCGGCGCCCCCCATCCTCTTTCCACCCGCGCCGTGGCGTCCCCGGCTGAGGACGTTGATCGAGAGCGGCCCCAAAGGAGCGCCGCGCCAAACGCAGCGAGCACGAGCGGCCAGACCAGGGCGTCGCTCCACCAGATGCCGAGCTCGCGGAAGGCCAGAAGGGCGGATAGCGTCAGCAGCCCGGCGCCGGCTGCAACCCGCCAGTTACCCCGGACCTGCGTCAGGCGACCAAGCCGAGCGAGCGGCGGCCGTCCTCCACCGCTCGCCGGCAGGGCGGCCCAAGCGACGAGGTATATGAGCAGGACCAGCCCGCCCGTCGCTATGACGGCGATCACGAACAGGACCCGAAGCAGTACGGGGTCGATGCCCATCCGTTCACCGAGCCCCGCGAGCACACCAGCCACCAGCCCGCGCCGTGTGTCGCGGTGAAGCGCGGGAGGTCCGGCTGCGGCGCTCATCTCCTCAATCGTGACGTGCGCCGCCGCCGCCGCCGAGCCCGCTGAGCAAGACGATCATGCCCACGGCACCCGTAAGCGCCACCGCCATCCAGCCAAGTGAGATGTCCATGGCGCCTGAGGAATCGAGCAGCAGGAGGGCGCCGAGGGCGACGACCACCATCCCAGACGCGAGCGAGACGAGGTCGACCCTCATCGTGTCGCGCACGCCCGTGCCTCCGCCGCGCGCTGCGGTGCAGCGTCCGTGTGGAAGGAGCCGGGGCCGTAGCCGGCGTTGTCGACCCTCGCGGTATCGCTGTTGATCACGCGCAGCTGGCCGGCGTCGACGCTGGCCTCGAGGTCGAGGCGGGGAACCGCCCGCGAGCCGATTCCGGGGTCCTGGTTTACGTCGAGGCCGTCGTTACGCTCGCCGGCCACCTCGCTCTCACCCGCGCCGGCATGGGTCGAGCCCACAACACAGACCCGCTGGGGGACGAACACGTCGACCTGGCCCGCCCCGAGATCAACGTTTAGGTGGACAACCCGTTCCCTGCTCCAATCCAGGTCACGCAGGTCGACCGCGAGCCGACCGACGCCCAGCTTGTAGCCATCCGCAGGGATCGCCTCGGCAGACACCGGGCGGTACTCACGGTCACCGATACCGCCGCGGAAGTCGAGGTCGGCGGCGGATGCGACACCGCCTCCGACCGCGAGCGCGACCGCCGGCGCGATCAGCCACCGGGCACCGCCGCGGAGGGCGGCGAGGGCGAGCAGGCCGCCAATCGCGATGATCACGATCGCGACCGGGACGCCCCAACCGATTGCGACCGCAAAGGCCGCGCCGCCGGCGAGGATGAGGAGCCCGGCCAGCACGAGCACCCCGATCGCGACCAGCCCGAGCGCCCGCCAGACGCCAAGCGCGCGGAGACGTCCCCCGACTCGCTGAGCCCGATCCGGGTCGCCGTCCGTCGGCACGAATACCGCGAGTAGGAGGTACGCGAGCACTCCCAGCCCGCCAAAGAAGATCGAAAGCGCGAAACCGATCCGGAAGATCACAGGATCGATGCCGAAGTAACGACCAAGCCCGCCGGCGACACCTGCAAGCACGCGGTCGGTCGAGGAACGAAGCAGCCGACGAGGCTCAGTGGCGCCCCCCTTGGCGGGAGTGTCGCCTGGTGCCTGGTCCGGTCCTTCGGGCTGTTCGATGGTGGAAGCGTCGTCGTTCATGAGCTCCTGTCCTTTGGGGTTGCTTGGTCCCCAGGCTCTCAGCGCGCCTTCCCTGTGTCTATTGGGGATGTCCCCTAGGGACCCCCAGTCCTTCCCTGACCCCAGATCGAGATGGGCCGATCCTACGCACGGATATGCGCAGGAGGACGTCCGCGGATCGCGAAGCCCATCGACAGAGCATCCCGAAGCCAGGAGGAGCGATGAGAAGGCCGATGACGCTGGTCGCGGTGGCGGTGGCCGCCGCGGTCGTATCGAGCTTGGGCATGGCGAGCGCCTCAGCCACGAAGGTTCACAAACAGGTCCGGTACGCGCGGATCGTGGTCGAGAATGGCTTCTACGTCGATAACGACCCGAGCGGAAGCTCCGGCGGCGACCTCTTTGGCTCCACGGGCAGCTTGACCCACAACGGGACCAAGGTCGGCGACTTCTCCAGCACATGCACCGCCTCGTCTGCCGAGCAGGCCGAATGTGATGCCACTTTCCTCTGGAAGAACGGGGACCGACTCCAGGCGGCCGGCGAGATTCGGATGCAGGAGGTCACGAATCACCTGTCGATCGTCGGCGGGACCGGGAAGTACAAGGAGGCCAGAGGCGATGCGACCCTGACGCGACTGGACGACCAAGGCTCAGTCCAGCGGGCCAGGTTGAGAATTCTCCGCAATGACTGAGAGGAGAACTGCAAAGAAGGCCACGCAGCAGTCCGCCAAGAGAACCCCAGGCAAGGCGTCCAAGGGATTCACGGACGAGGAACGAGCCGCGATGAGGGAGCGGGCCCAAGAGCTGAAGGCGGCCGCGCGCCGCGGCCCGCGCGGGGGCAAGGGGGACGGGGAAAGCGACGTGCTCGCGAAGATCGCCGAGATGCCGAAGCCGGATCGCGCCATGGCCGAGCGGCTCCATGACCTCGTCAAGGCCAGCGCGCCAGACCTCTCGCCGAGAACCTGGTACGGGATGCCCGCTTACGCCAAGGACGGCAAGGTCGTCTGCTTCTTCCAAAGCGCACAGAAGTTCAAATCGAGGTACGCGACGTTCGGCTTCAGCGACAAGGCGAACCTCGACAAAGGCGCCATGTGGCCGACCTCCTTCGCACTGAAGAGGCTGACCACCGCCGAAGAGAAGAAGATCGGCGCGCTCGTGAAGAAAGCGCTGAGCTGAGGCGCCGCGGTGGGCGACGCGCGGGAAGCGGAGCTGGTCGGGCTACTCGGTTAGCCCGGCGGTTTTGAGCGCTTCCTCTCTGTTTCGGAAGGCCTGTTCGCGCACACACCGCCGGTTCTTCATCGTGAAGACGAAGGCGAACTGGTCACGGTCCTCCATGGCAATCTGGCTCGTCGGGCCGGTTCCGGTGACCTGGGCAACCGCGACCACCTGGTCTCCCGCGTCGATCAGCTCCACGGGGACGACGTCGTAGCCGGACAGGGTCTTCTGATTCTCCTCGTAGATCAGCCGTATGGCCTCGTTGCCGCGGTGGGTTCCCAGCAGAAGCGTCTCGAACACCGCGTCCCGGTCATAGAACTCGACCAAGGCATCGAGGTCGCCACGGTTGTGCGCCGCGAACCCCGCCTTGACCAGCTCCAGGTTTTCCTCTGACATGCCCGGCCTCAGTATCACGCAACCAGCTTGAAAGCCGCGTATCGCTGCCGCGCAAACCCAATGAGACGTGAGTCGGCCCCCCAGCATCCGCTTCGGTGACCCCGCAGCCAGCCGACGCCGACAGCCCGGTCGCCTTGCTGGCGATCTTCCCGGCCTTCGTGTCGATGGCCCTGGTTCCCGTTGCGGCCCGCTCTCGGAGGAGTTCGACGTCAACCAGCGTCAGCTTCGCGGCGACCTCCCAGGCGTTCGTGCACGCCCTGCTCCTCCAGTGCTCGACTGAGCAGGGCGGTGGGCCGGGGTCGGGCGCTGCCGCGTAGGCGCCTTTGGGACGTATGGACGGGCCAGCGACCTGACTGCGCGCTTCCCGGCGGCCGCCTTAGACGCCGCCGTACAAAAAGGGGTTGGGGATGCGTCCGCCGCTGATTTGTCACCGTCGCGGAGGTGCCCTGCGAGAGCGTCTACGGGCCGGCCCGGCTCGTGATCGCCGCCAGCTGAACAGTTGCTCCCAGTAGGTAGAGAGTGGTGGCGGCAAACATCGCAAGGGGCCAGGCGGGCCAGCCTGGAATCTGGGCGATCAGGGCGACGGCGCCTACAGCGACGCCGACCGCGAACCAGTGAAGAACGCCGGTAAGCACTCGGTCGCGCCCCGATGACATCTCCTCGACCACGCCGAACCGTCGATGGACGAGCAGGCCGATCGCCGAAAACCCCGCGAGCGCACCGGCGAGGAACAAGAAGACGTCCCCGACGTTGGGTGCGCCTCGAAAGTGGATTAGCACGGCGCCCGAGCTCCAGACCGAGATCGTGTAGCCGTAGGGAGCGGCGCTCGAGGCGGCCAGCGTGCCCAGCGCTCTGCCAAGGCTCTCGGATGGCGGACGGTCGTCTATGTCCGCAGCCTACGCTCGCGAGGGGATGCCGACGGCTGGAAAGCCCGAAATAAAGCAACGTCGGCAGCGCCAGACCTAAGGGAATGGGGGGCTTCCAGTTGCTCACAGCTGCGAGCATTGATTCGTGTCGGCGATCGCGACAGATCTACTGACCAAGTTCTATGGCAGCCACCGCGGCATCGAGGAGGTGACGATGGCGGTCGAGGAGGGTGAGGTCTTCGGCTTCCTCGGCCCGAACGGCGCGGGCAAGACGACGACAATCCGTACGCTGCTTGACCTTCTGCACCCGACCCGGGGCAGCGCCCGGATCTTCGGGCTCGACTCGCGGCGTGACAGTGTTGCGATCCGCGCTCGCATAGGCAACCTGCCTGGGGACTTCGGATACGGGAAGGCCGCTACCGGGCGCCAGGCGGTCTCGCTGCTCGCCGGGCTGCGGGGTGTCGACGACCTAGGCAGGGCTGAGTCCCTGGCCACGCGCTTCCGCGCCGACCTGGAACGACCGCTCGGGCACCTCTCCCGCGGTAATCGTCAGAAAGTCGGCCTGATCCTCGCTCTCTTTCATGAGCCTGACCTGCTCATCCTCGATGAGCCCACGAGCGGGCTCGATCCGCTGATGCAGGAGGAGTTCCTCGCGTTGGTGCGCGAGGAACGCGAGCGCGGCTGTGCCGTGTTCCTCTCCTCGCATGAGCTCGACGAGGTGGAGCGCGTCTGTGACCGGGTTGGGATTATCCGCGATGGAAGGCTGATCGCGGTCGACCGGGTGGTCGATTTGCTCGCGAGGACACCGCGCAAGGTCTCGGTCGAGTTCGACCAGCCGATCGACTTGGCCGAGCTGCGCGGCTGCCCTGGTGTGACGGACCTGGAGGTCGCCGACCGGCGTGTTTCCTTCAAATTCGTCGGAGACCCCGACTGGCTGATCAAGGCCCTCGCGCGCCATACCGTCTCCGATCTCGAGTTTGCGCAACCGTCCCTGGAGGAGGTCTTCCTCACCTACTACGAGGCCGATCCCCGCTGATCGCGCTGGTTTCCGCACAGCTCTACGAGCGCCGCAGGTCTCCCCTTTCGTGGGGTCTGCCGCTCGGCCTGTGGTCGGCGTTCATCGTCTCGATCTTTCCCTCCGTCAAGGATGCGCTCGCCACGGCGGTCAGCAACTATCCATCCGCGCTGAAGGAGGCCTTCGGAGTCGGTGGCCTAACGACAGTCGAGCAGTACCTGCACGCAGAGATGCTGAGTCTGATCGTCCCGCTTGCGGTCGCCTACTTGGCCGTGCGGTCGGTCGCGAGCGGCCTCTCCGGTGCGGCGGAGAGCGGGCGACTTGACGTGCTCCTCTCCGCGCCGGTCTCCCGCCGGCGCCTGGTCGCGGCCGGCTTCTGCGCCACAGCGGCCGAGCTGGCTGCGGTGCTCGCCATCGCCCTGGCCCTGACCGAGCTCGGCAGCGCGGTCTCGGACGCGGGCCTGTCCTTCGGGTCCGGCCTCGCCGGCTTTGCCAATGTCTGGCCCCTTGCGCTCCTCTCCGCCGGGCTCGGGGTCGTCGCCACGGGCTTCTCCCTGCGCACGAGCGTGGTCACTGGCTCGGTGGTGGGGCTGTTGGTTGCGATGTACGTGCTGGATCTGGTTGGGCGGCTCGACCCGAGCCTTGACGGGATCCGTTACGCCTCGGTGTTTCGCTACTACGGCAGGGCGATCGAGAACGGCATCGATCCACTCTCCTTCGTGGGCGTAACGGCGGCTGCCGCTTTGCTCGCCGCGATTGGGGCCTTGCTGTTCGAGCAGCGCGATCTCGTTCGCTAGCGGCAAGCTCCTTTGATGGCGCCATTCGAGGCCCACCGCGGCCGGATCTGGCGAGCACTACGGCGCGCGTGGGGCTGGGGTCGTCCTCACGGCGCCTCGGCTCGGCACCGAGCGAGACGATCAGGTAGTCGTAGTCGAAGCCGCCCGATCCGGTCTCGACGCCTGGGGGTCGATGACCGCCACCAGGCGGCTCACGGCGACAGGCGCCGCCGCTGCCCCGCCGAGGAGCGCGACGCGCGTCACCCTGACGCCACTCGCCTAAGCGTGTCCGAATCGCACTTCAGGAAGCACGCGGTGCGCCCACCGCGGCAGGTACCACGCCCAGGAGCCGAGCAGCCTGAGCAGGACCGGCAGAAGCAAGAGGCGGATCAGCATCGCATCGAGCAGGACGGCGATGCCCAGGATGACCCCCATCTCCTTCGGCGGGAGGGGGCCCGAGAGGGCGAAGGTGAAGAAGACGGCGACCATCACTGCGCCGGCCGCGAAGATGACCCGGCCAGAGTGAGCGAGGCCGCCGATCATTGCCTCCTTGGCGTCCCCGGTGCGATCCCAGTGCTCCTTGGCCGAGGAGAGCAGGAACACCGTGTAGTCCATCGAGATCGCGAAGACCATCGCGAAGAAGAAGACGGGCCCCCAGGCGTCGAGGAAGCCCTGCGGCTGAAAGCCCAGCAGCGAGTGAAGCGCGCCATCCTGGAAGATCCACTTGGCGACGCCGAACGCTGCGCCCGTGGCAAGCAGGTTCGTGACGACCCCCACGGCGGCGATCAGCGGCGCCTGAAGCGCCAGCACCAACAGCAGGAAGCCGAGGCCGAGCACGACCCCGATCACGAGCGGCGTCTTGGCGGAGAGGGCCTGCTGGAGGTCGTGGTTCTCCGCCACCGCGCCGCCGACCAGCGCCCCGGTTGGGAGCTCGGTACGCAGGCGGTCAATCGTGCGGCCCACGCCGGGACTCGAGGGGTCCTGACTTGGGATCGCATTGATCAGCGCCCGGTCGGCACCGCCTCGCTGCGCCGGCAGGACCTGGGCGATGCCGGGGTCGTGGCTCATCACGGCAGCCGCGGCGGCCGCTTGCCCAGCGGGGGCGACGATCTGCAGCGGCCCGGTCGCCCCCGGGCCCATCGCGGCTTGAACCTGCCGATAGCCGACCCGCGAGGAATCTCCCGGTGGAACCACCTTGATCGACGGCATCGCGGTTCGAAGCTGGGTGACCGGGAACGCGAGTGCCAGAAGCGCCACCAGGGCGAGGCTCCCGTACGCGAGCGGACGCCGCCAGAGCCGCTCGCCCCAGGCGGCGAAGCGCGGTGAGCGGTGCTCGCCGGATTGCACCCAGGGCAACGCCACCTTGTCGACCCTGGGACCGAGCTTGGCCAGCACCGCGGGCAACAGCGTCAAAGTGGCCGCGAGCACGAACAGGACCGCCAGCATGATGCCGAGGCTCATCGAGCGGAACGCCGGGCTCGGGACCAGCATCACGGCGCTGAGCGAGATCAGCACGGTGAGGCCCGAGAACAGGACGGCCTTGCCGGCGGTGTCCATGGTCTCGGCAGTGGCGTCGACCGCCGTCAGGCGGGAGCCCAGGAAGGCGCCCCGGAAGCGATAGACGACGAACAGGGCGTAGTCGATGCCGAGGGCCAGCGCGAACATCAGCGCGAAGTTCATCGCCCAGATCGAGATCGGGAGGACCTGAGTGCCGAGGTAGAGCGAGCCCGCGGCGGCGAGCAGGCCGACCATCGTCAGCATCAGAGGCAGGCCCGCCGCCACGAGCGAGCCGAACGCGATCACCATGATCGCCAGGGTGACCGGCCAGGAGATGACCTCGGAGCGGAGCATGGCGCTCTTGTTGGCGGCGTTGAAGTCCGACCACATGCCGGCGGCACCCGTCAGATGGGCCTGGACCCCGTCGTGGCCGAGGGCCGTGAGGGGGCCTTTGAGCTCGTCGGCGGAGCGGACCATCGCATTCGAGTTGCGGGCCGCCCCGGCCTCCACGATCGCCGTGTGGCGATCGGGCGAGATCGAGGCGCCCGGCTTGGGCGGGACGACCGTGCGGACGGCTGGGTCGGCACGCAGGGCCCGCTCCACCGCGGCAACCGTGGAACGGAAGGCCGGGTCGCCCAGCGTCCTCGTGGGCGAGTGCACGACCGCTATCAGGCCATAGCTGGAGAGGCCGTTGAAGTTCTTGTCGATCAGCTGGCGCGCCTTGACCGACTCGGAGCCGCTCGTCTCCCAACCCGCGCCAGAGAGAGCCTGTTCGACCCTGGGTGCGAAGAACCCGAGCGCCAGGGCGACGATCGCCCACGCGATGAGCACGGTGCGAAAGTGCGTCGCCGTATAGCGACCGAGCCTCCCGACCGGGCCGATGGAGCTCATCGGACGATCGTCGACCGCTGCGGATGCACAACCGAGCGCAGGCCGCAGGCGCGCTTCAGGACCAGCGAAGCCGGGCAAGCTCCGACCAGGACGTAGAGCCACTGGTTGACGCCCACGAACCCCGTCAGCAAGAGGAACCAGGGCGAGACGAGGACGACCAACAGAACACTTGCCAGGGTCACGCTGCCGGCGAGCGCGAACAGCACGCGCTCCAGCGGCCAGCGTGAGGGCGCCGATGACCGGTACACGTCACTCGCCTCCCTCGAGCAAGGCGTCGAGCTCGTCGGCCTCGCGGCGCAATCCTCCACACACCGCCTCGCAGAGCGAGAACACCACCGGATCGGCGATCGAGTAAACGGAGTAGTTGCCCTCCTTGCGCCGGCAGACGATCCCGGCGCGCAGGAGGACGCCGAGATGCTTCGAGACGTTCTGCTGCGAGGCGCCCGTTGCCTCCTGAAGCTCGCCCACGGTGGCCTCTCCCTCCCGAAGCGCGTCGAGGAGGGTGATCCGCATCGGCTCGCCGAGCACCCGGAAGCGCTCGGCGATCCGCTCTACCAGGGGAGCCGGAAGCGGATGGGGGACCGCGGCGGTGTGGGCACTTGATGTCATCGCCGTGGGAGGGTATCACAACTACTTCGTTGTGTGCTAGTGTAGTTGTCAATGGCCTTCACCGCGACAGCACGGCGCATGGGAGACACGCTCAAGCACGAGGTCGACGTCAACGGGCGGCACACGATCGCCACGGACGAGCCGGCCTCCCTGGGGGGCACCGACGAGGGACCCGCACCCCACGAGCTACTGCCCGCGGCCCTGGCGTCCTGCATCGCGACGACGATGGCGATGTACGCCCAGCACCGGGGCTGGGAGATCGGCGAGCTCTCGGTGAAGGTCGACTACGACAACAAGTCCGTCCCCCGCCGCTTCGAGCTCGCCGTACAACTAGATGACGATCTCCCGGAGGAACGACGGCGTCGCCTCGAGCGGGTCGCCGAGGCGTGCCCGCTTCGACGTGCGCTAGAGGCTGGATTCATCTTCGAAGAGCGTCTCGTTTCGCCGGGGCCGTAAAACACGCTCGGCTCATGCCGAGCGCGTCGTGGATTACACGAGGCACGTGTGCTGCGGATGACTACGGAGTCCGGTTCCGCACCTAGCCACGATGGCGAATCGCCGGAAGATCCATAGCGTTGCCTCATGGCCGAGAACGCGCAAGCATCGAAGGGTCGCTTCTCCTCTTTCCTCGCGGACGTCTACGTCTCGGAGGCGATGCACAAGGGCGTCTTTACGTGCTCGGCGGGGGCTTCGCTCGACGCGGTCGCCCGCCTGATGTCGCACGAGCACATCCACGCGGTGGTGGTCAGCGGCATCGCCGAGGACGAGGCGGGGGAAGACCACGCTTGGGGCATCGTCTCGGACATCGACTTGTTGCGGGCAGCGCTCGACGGAGCGGGTGATGCGAGCGCCGGCGAGATCGCGGCCATGGAGTTCCTGACCGTGGACGCGGTCGAGACACTGGAGAGGGCGGTGCAGCTGATGACTGAACACGAGGTCACCCACCTCGTGGTGGTCGATCCCGGCACCGGGCACGCAGTCGGCGTCCTCTCGACCCACGATGTTGCCGGGGTCATCGGCTCAGCCGAGCGGTAGCCGATGTTCCAAAAGGTCATCGTCGGCTACGACGGGCGCCGCGAGGCGCGCGACGCGCTTTCCCTCGGACGGTGTCTGGCGGAATTGGAAGGCGCGCGCCTGGTCCTCGCCGCCGCCCTTCCAGTGAGATCGGAGCCGATCGGGCGTGAGGGACACGAGGCGGCGCTCAGACAGGACGGCGAGCGGATCTTCGCACCAGTACTCCCCGAGCTTGAGCACCTCGAGGTCGAAACCCGGACACTCGGGCATGCGAGGCCGGCTGAGGCGCTGTGCGACCTCGCCAAGCGCGAGAGCGCCGATGCGATCGTCCTCGGCTCGACGCACCGTGGGCCTCTGGGCCGGATCTACCCGGGGAGCGTCGCCGAGCGCCTTCTACATGGCGCACCCTGTGCCGTGGCGGTGGCGCCGCGGGGCTTCGATCGGCGAGAGGGCGAGCTGCGCGTGCTCGCAGTCGCCTTCGACGGCTCGCCCGAGTCGCTCGCCGCCCTCGAGCTTGCAAGCCGATTGGCCGAGGCAGCCGAGGCAGCGCTTCGCGTCATCAGCGTGCACGAGCCGTTCACGCCGGGGACCGCAGCCGCGGCCCCCATGGGTGTCAGCGATGTGGGCGCGGTCACGCAACGCGAGGCAGTGGAGGAGCGCCTCCACCAAGCGCTCACCGGGCTGCCGTCCGCCGTTCGGGCCAAGGGCCTCGTGCTGAAGGGGCCGGCGGCCGAGCAGCTGCTGAAGGAGACGGAGCTCGGGATCGACTTGCTCGTGATGGGGTCACGGGGTCGCGGACGGCTCGGCAGGGTGCTGCTCGGCGGGGTGTCGGCGAAGGTGGTTCGAAGCGCCCCATGCCCCGTCCTGGTGCTGCCGAGGGGCGCGGCCGACGAGCATCCGAGCTCGGTGAACGCGACCGCCGAAGCCCGCTGAGCCGACGGCGAGACCTGGCACCAGAACATCGATGGAAGGAGACCGGATGTCACCAGTGAGGGTCGGGATCAACGGATTCGGCCGGATCGGTCGCAATTTGTTCCGCGCCGCGTACGAGGCCGGGAGCGAGCTCGAGTTGGTCGCGGCGAACGACATCGCCGACCCCACCACGCTCGCGCACCTGCTCAAGTACGACTCGATGTACGGTCGCTTCGCGGGCCGAGTGGAGGCCCTCGAAGGCGCGATCGCCGTCGACGGTGCCGAGGTCAAGGTCCTCGCCGAGCCCGATCCCGCGGCCCTTCCGTGGCGCGAGCTGGGCGTTGAGGTCGTGATCGAGTCCACCGGTCTGTTCCGCAAGCGCGACGACGCTGCGAAGCATCTGCAGGCCGGCGCGCAGAAGGTGATCGTCTCCGCTCCGGCGGCCGATCCCGACGTCACCGTCGCCCTCGGGGTCAACTTCGACGACGTCTACGACCCGGAGCGACACCACATCATCTCGAACGCCTCGTGTACCACCAACTGCCTGGCGCCAGTGGCCAAGGTGCTCAACGACGCGGTGGGAATCGAGCGCGGGCTGATGACCACGATCCACGCCTACACGGCGGACCAGCGGCTTCAGGACATGCCACACAAGGACCTGCGCCGCGCCCGGGCGGCGGCGATCAACCTGATCCCGACGACGACCGGCGCGGCGCGGGCTGTCGGACTCGTGCTCCCGGAGCTCGAGGGGAAGCTGAACGGGATCGCGGTGCGGGCCCCGGTCGCGACCGGCTCGGTCGTCGACCTCGTCTGCGACGTCTCTCGGGAGACCAGCATCGAGCAGGTCAACGCCGCGGCCAAGGAGGCCGCCGACGGGCCGCTTTCGGGGATCCTCTCCTACACCGAGGATCCGATCGTCTCCACCGACATCGTCGCCGACCCGCACTCTTCGATCTTCGACGCCGGCCAGACGATGGTCATCGACGGGCGGATGGTGAAGACGGTGGCCTGGTACGACAACGAGTGGGGCTACTCGAAGCGCTGCGTCGAGCTCGCCGCGAAGGTGCTCGAGCCCAAGCCCGTCGCGGTCAGCCCCGCTTGAGCAGGCGTTTCGTCGGCGTCGCCGCGCCGGCTCACCTCGATCCGGGGTGGAAAGGGGGGCGGTGGTCGGTTACGTCCGCCCGAACGGGGCCGGCGAAACGGTGACCATCCGCGCGGCAGTTCGGTGCTGACGCTCCTGCTCGCCGCAACCGGCACGGCCCTTGCCACCGGCCTCGGCGCGATCCCGGTCTTCCTGCTCGGGAGTCGCGCCGAGCGGCTGCGACCTGGCCTTTGGGGGGTTGCGGCCGGCGTGATGACGGTCGCATCGCTGGTGGGGTTGCTGCGCCCGGCGCTCGACGAGGGGTCAATCGGCGCCGTGGCCGCGGGCCTGGCCGCCGGCGTGCTGTTCCTCGCCGTCACCCGTTCACGTCTTGCGGCCTCCGACCTGCACGTGGGCCGCCTCCGGGGCGCCGACGTTCGCACTTCGGTCCTCGTCTTCGCGGTTCTCTTCGCCCACAGCCTCCCCGAGGGCCTCGCGATCGGCACAGCCTACGCGTCGAAGACCGCCGGGCTTGGCGCGTTCGTGATCCTCGCGATCGCAATCCAGAACGTTCCCGAGGGAACCAGCGTGGCAATCCCCATGGAGGCGTCTGGGTTCAGCCGCCGACAGCAGTTCTGGGCCGCTGTCGCGACCAGCGCCCCGCAGCCGGTCGGAGCCATGATCGCGTTCGTGGCCGTCGAGCAGGTCACGGGATTGCTCCCGGTCTCGTTCGCCTTCGCCGCCGGAGCGATGCTGGCGCTGGTCGTCGCGGAGCTCGTGCCGCAGGCGCTCGGCGGGCGCGATCGTTGGTTGGGAGCGGCGGGTCTCGCGGGAGGGGCGGCGCTGATGTGGGGTCTGAGCGCGCTCCTGAGCATCTAGAGGCTCGCTGGGGTCCTGCCCGTGGCCCGCGGGCCTGGAATTGCGCCTATTCGACGGCCGGTGGGCCGTAGGGATCGAGGGCCATCGGCTCCTGATGCCATTCTCTCGGCAGGGCAACCTCGACGTCGAGCGGATTCCGGGGCGGCTCGGGGTCCGGCCGGCCGACCCGACCCGAGAGCCAGGCGGCGAGGTAGCGACCACTGACCTTGTGCGGCGGCCACCAGAGGTAGTCGGGGGACGCGATCCCCTCTCCGGCTCCCCCGGCGACATTCGAACGCAGGTTCAGGGAATCGTCCCCGGTCAGCAGCTTGCCGCGGAGGACGGGATCAAACGGCTCCGGATCGACCGGCGCGCCGAAGCTCGCCGCGATGTGCGCCGCCGCGGCATCCGCCTCCTGGGTCCCGAGCCCTCCCTGCTTGATCGGGAAGTTCGTTCCGTCTCCGGCCGCGTAGACGCGCTCGATCCCCTGCACGCGGGCGTGATCGTCGATCGGGATGAAGCCGTGCTCGTCGGCCGGCAACCCCGGCATCCGAGGGCCATCGAGGACCGGCAGCGCCACGACCCCGCTGACCTCGAGCCGCTCGTGCGCCGGGGTCAACAGGAGCGATCCATCCTCCGCCTCGCTTGCCCAGGCGCCACTTCGCACCTGGATTCCCCGGCCGCTCAACAGCGCCGCCACCGAGCCGCTGGCCACCGGACCGAACACGGCGAGCGGCGACGACTCCGGCGTGACGATCACGCACTCGAGGTTGCCGACGCCTAGCTCCTGAGCGCGTCGGCGGCCCATCAGCGCCAGCTCGTAGAGCGGGAGCGGCCAGGTCGCGCCGGGGGGAACGACGAAGGCGATCCGTCTCGGCTCCCGGCTGGCGCTGTCGGCGAGCAGCCCGTCGATCTCCAGTTGCTCGCCGGGGGCCCAGAAGGTGGTCGCGCTCTCAAGTGCGGGACGCGGGTGCGCGCCGACGCAGACGACCGCTGCGTCGTAGCCAACCCGGGAGCCGTCGCCGAGCTCAACCGTTTGCTCGGCGGGCTGGATCGCGGCGACCGGCTGCTGTAGGAAGCGGGCACCGAACTCCTCGGCCACCGGGCCCAGGGCCCGCTGCTCGGCGGGCTGGTGCGAGAAGGGCTCCTCCACCGCGAGAGGCTTGTACGTGAAGTCAGGGTCCGGGGCGGCGAGCGTGATCGCGACGCGATCTCCGGCCAGGTCGCGCACGGCCATCAGCGTCTCCAAGCCGGCGATTCCGCCGCCGGCGATCAAGACCTGCGGTCGCTCGCTCACCGTCGCTGGCTCACACCGCGGGCGTCCAGGCGCCTAGAAGCCACGTCCCTCCTTGAGCTTCTGGAGGTCATGCGTGATGCGTTCCCGGTCGGGCCCCCTCATCGCACGCCGGATCCGGACAGCGTGGACCACGCCAACGATGATGAAGACCCCCGCCAGGAGCGTGAAGCCAACCATCTCGCCCGGTGAGAAGACCCCCATCACGACACCGAACACATAGAAGCCGAGAAACGCGAACGCCCCCAGCAAGAACAGCCGGTTGAGGGTATCGAGGAGCTTCATCGGAGTTGACCTCCTGAGTCGTCGGATCGCTGGCAACCATAAGGCGCGCCGCCCTCCTCGCCATCCGGGAAAAGCCACATATTCAGCCCGCAACTACCACGGACGGCCCCGCGCCCTCACGCCCGGCATCGGCCGCCAGCCCGCGTAGCTCGCCGATCGAGTGACGGATGCCGCTCGCCAGGACGTCGAGGTCGGGGAGCGAGTCGCGGTCGACGTTCAGACAGAAGAACAGCTCGCCGTCGTAGCTGAACACGGCGAGGCCGACCGAATGGCTGGCCGCGAGCGGCACAACCGGCCAGACGGCGAGCAACCTGGAGCCGAACCCGTACAGCGGGTCCGCGGGCCCCGGAACGTTCGTGATCGTGACGTTGAAGAGCCGCGTCGCGAACAGGCTCCGGGCGACGAAGCTGTGCAGCACCGGCGGCGCATGGCTCGTTAAGTCCATCAGCGCCTGCGAGCCCGCTGCCTGCGAGCCGGACTTGAGGCCCTCAGCCTCCTCCACCTGGCGACGGTACCGAACCAGGGGATCGTCTTCGGCCATCGGGAGGTCCACGAACAGCGATGTGATCCGATTGCCGAGAGCGAGCCGCTCGCTCGCCGAGCGAATGTTCACCGGGACCATCGCGCGCATACCCTGGGGCGGCAGCGTCTCGCCACGGCTGAGCAGCAGGTCCCGCAGGCCGCTGGCAGTGGCCGCCAGGACCACGTCGTTCACGGTGCCCCCGAGGCGTTGCTTGATCTCCCTCAGCTCGGCGAGCGAGACACCGAAGACGGCGAGCGTCCTTCGCGTCCCGATGGATTCGTTGAGGCACGTGTGGGGAGCGGAAACCACCTCTTCCTTGACCAGGAGCTCCACCATCGCCCGGGAGCGTCCGACGGCCTGCACCGCCCCATGGGGATCACGGACCGGCGCCTCGACGGCGCCCACCGCGAGCCGAAGCGCGGCGCCCGCGGCGTGAAGCGCGGCGCCCCCGGCGTCCAACGCACCGCTTGCGAATTGCCCCACGGCCGTGACCGGAAGGGCCGCCGGCCAGCCCTTCCGCTTCGCCGCCGCGGGCGTGGCACGCCGCGAGCCCCGCTCGGCCTGATCGGCACGAGGGGCGGCGTCGGGGCGGGTGTCAAGGAGCGTTCGCGCCACGTCCACCGACCCGACCCCGTCGACCATGCAGTGATGCGTCTTCGTCACCATCGCCCATCGCCCAGCGGCCATCGTCAGCACCACGATCTCCCAGAGGGGGCGCGAGCGCTCCAGTCGTTGCGAGAAGTAGTCGCTTGCCCAATCGAGCAGCTCGTGCTGCCCGCCGGGCTGCGGCAGACCCGCCTCGAGCACATGGCGGGCGATGTCGAACTGCTCGTCGTCCCGCCATCGTGGCCAATGAAGCCCGCCGGTTCGCGGCGCAGAAAGGCGCTGACGGTACCGCGGCATCTCGCCGAGTCGAGCCACGACCTCGGCACGGACCTGCTCCAGCGGTGGCGCCCCGCCCGTCCCGTGGGGCTCAAAGATCATCACCCCGCCGATGTGCATGTGGGCGCTGTCGTCGGCCTCCTCGAGCTCGAGGAAGGTCGCGTCAAGGGCGTTGAGCTGGTCCTCCACCTGCTCAGTTCCCGATCGCGGCCTGGGCCGCGGCCACGCGAGCTATCGGGACCCGGAAGGGCGAACAGCTCACGTAGTCGAGACCGGCCTGATGGAAGAAGGCCACCGAGTCGGGGTCGCCACCATGCTCGCCGCAGATCCCCAGCGTCAAGCCTGGCTTCGCCGCGCGGCCGCGCTTCGCGGCGGTCTCGACGAGCTCGCCCACGCCATCGACGTCGAGGGTCTCGAAGGGACTGCGCGCAACCAGCCCGCGGGAGACGTAGGCGGGAAGGAAGCCGCCCTCGGCGTCATCTCGGGAGAACCCCAGCGCCGTCTGGGTGAGGTCGTTGGTCCCGAAGCTGAAGAAGTCGGCGTGCCGGGCGAGCGCGCCCGCGACCAGGCAGGCGCGCGGAAGCTCGATCATCGTCCCGACCACGACGCCGATGTCGGCGCCCCGGTCGTCCAGGACCGCACGGACGGTGCGATCGACCACCTCGCGCAGTGCGACCAGCTCGCCCTCGTATGCGATCAGGGGCAGCATGATCTCGACCCGGGCCTCGGTCGCTCCGGCTGAGGCCTCCACAGCCGCCTCCACGATCGCTCGTACCTGCATCTCGTAGAGGCCGGGGAGGAGCAGGCCCAGCCGGGCCCCGCGCGTACCCAGCATCGGGTTGACCTCCTCGAGGTCGCGAGCGATCCCGAGTCTGAGTCGCGCTGTCTCGATAGCGTCCTCGTCGCCGGCTGCCTCCGCCTCGGCGAGCTCCCGCTCGAAGCTTGCCACCTCGATGAACTCGTGGATCGGCGGATCCAGGAGGCGGATCGTGACCGGGAGCCCGCTCATCGCCTCAAACATCTCGACGAAGTCGCGGCGCTGGAGCTCGCCCAGACGGCCCAGCGCTCGATCGAAGCTCGCGCCGTCGGCCCCCTCGCCAGACGGCTGGGCGTCCGTCTCGCGCTCTCGCCGCGCCAGCTCGCCCGCGATGAACATCTCGCGCACGAGCTCCTCGCGGTCGGCGCCGAAGAACATGTGCTCGGTCCGGCACAGGCCGATGCCCTCGGCTCCCAGCTCCCGGGCCCGTGCCGCGTCGGCCCCGGTGTCGGCGTTGGCGCGAACGCCGAGCCGTCGCAACCCGTCGGCCCAAGCCAGGACCTCGAGGAAGGAGTCTCCGATCTGCGGCGGGACGAGCCTCACGTCGTCGGCCGTCACCACGCCCGATGAGCCGTCGATCGAGATCAGCTCGCCGGCGTGCAGCTGACGGCCGCCGATTCTCAGGGAGGATCCGTCGGGATCGATCTCCAGGTCGGTCGCGCCACAGATGCAGGGGAGTCCCATCCCGCGCGCGACGATCGCGGCGTGTGAGGACTTTCCGCCATGCGAGGTGAGGACCCCTTGGGCGGCATTGAAGCCTCCCACGTCGTCCGCCGAGGTGAAAGGCCGCACGAGGATCACGTCCTCGCCCTCCGCGGCGCGGCTCTCCGCCTCCGCGGCGTCGAGGACGATGCGGCCTTTGGCGGCCCCCGGCGAGGCCGGGACGCCACGGGTCAACTCCTGGTAGGTGTCCCGCGGATCGAACGACGGGTGGAGCAGGGCCCCAAGCGAGCCCGGATCGATCGCCCGCAGCGCGTCCTCACGCTCGAGGAGCCCCTCCGCCACCGCGTCGACGGCGAATCGCACCGAGGCAAGGGCGTGACGCTTGGCGCTTCGCGTCTGGAGGATGTAGAGCCGTTCCTCCTCGATCGTGTACTCCACGTCCTGGATGTCGCGGTAGTGGCGCTCGAGCCTCTCGAGGCAGGCGAGGAGCTCGGCGTGCATATCCGGCATCCGTCGCGCGAGCCCGTCGAGGTCCTCCGTGTTGCGAACTCCCGCGACCACGTCCTCGCCCTGCGCGTTGAGCAGGAAGTCACCATCCGCCCCGGGAGCTCCGTCAGTTGGATCCCGCGTGAAGGCGACCCCGGACCCGGATCCCTGGCCGAGGTTGCCGAACACCATCCGCTGGACTGTGACGGCCGTGCCCAGCTCGTCGGGTATCGAGTTGAGCCTGCGGTACGTGAACGCGCGCTCGTTGTTCCACGAGTCGAAGACGGCTCGGATCGCCCGGCGGAGCTGGTCCCGCGGATCCTCGGGGAAAGCCTCGCCCGTGTGGGACGAATGGATGCCGAGGAAACGGTCGAGGAGCGCCCGCAGCGCGACCTCGTCGAGGTCGCCGTCCTGGTCGACGCCCGCGGCTCTACGCGCGTCGCCGAGCGCCGCCTCGAAGGGCTCCGCCGGCACTCCGTTGACCACCTCGGAGAACATCTGCACGAGGCGGCGGCGGGAGTCCCAGGCGAAACGGCCGTCGCCGCTGCGTCTCGAAAGCCCCGCGACCGCCGACTCGCTCAGCCCCAGGTTGAGGATCGTGTCGAGCATGCCCGGCATCGACACCGGCGCGCCGGAGCGCACCGACACCAACAGCGGATCGCTTGGATCGCCGAACCGCTTGCCGCACGCCAGCTCAAGCTCGCGGAGAGCCGCCGCCATCTGTTCCTCGAGGCTCTCCGGCAGCTCGCGCGTGCGCATGTACTCGACGCAAGCCTCGGTGCTGATCGTGAACCCCCCCGGCACCTTGTCCGCACCCAGCACGCGAGTCATCTCGGCCAGGTTCGCGCCCTTGTTCCCGAGCAGCTCGCGCATCTGCGCCGATCCGTCGTGAAACGGGTAGACCCATTGCGCGGCTGTCGCCAGCTCGCTCACATGTCCTCCGGGGCCATCTCGATCGCCCCGGAGGGGCACTCCGAGACGCACATCCCGCAGCCCTTGCAGTAATCGAGATCGATCGCGTAGCCGTTCACGTTGGCGTTCGCCGCGTCGCTCAGCTTCAGGACCGCGTTGTCGGGGCAGACGCCGTAGCAGTTGTCGCAGGAGAAGCAGGTGCCGCACGAGAGGCAGCGGCGGGCCTCATACAGGGCGTTCGAATCGTCGAGCCCGTGGACGACCTCGTCGAACGTCTCTGTGCGCCGGGCCGCCTCGAGCCTGTCACGGTGAACGCGAGGCGCGTCCGAGTAGTACCAGGTGTTGAGCGTGTCGAAGCTCGCCAGCTCGTGCTTGGGGGGCGGCTCGTGGGACGTGCCTTGGAGCCAGGCATCGATGTGGCGCGCCGCCTTCTTGCCGTGGCCCACTCCGACGGTCACCGTGCGCTCGGCGGGGACCATGTCGCCCCCGGCGAAGATCCCCGGATACCCGGTCATCATGTTCGGCCGCACCTGGACCACGCCGTCGGCGACATCGATCTCCGGGACCCCGTCGAGCAGCGAGAGGTCGGCCTCCTGCCCCAGCGCGAGGACGAGCGAGTCCGCCTCGAGCTCCTCGAGCTCCCCGGTTGGCTGCGGATAGCCCGTCTCGTCCAGCTCCATCCTCTCCAGCACGAGCCTGCCGTCGTCGGCGTGCTTGATGGTCGACAGCCACTTCATCAGCACGCCCTCCTCCTCGGCCTCCTCGACCTCGAAGTCGTGGGCCGGCATCCGGTCGCGGGTGCGCCGGTAGACGATGATCGCCTCGGTGGCGCCGAGGCGCTTCGCGGTTCGGGCCGCGTCCACCGCGGTGTTGCCGCCGCCGTAGACCGCGACCCGCCGGCCGAGGAGCGGTTGCTCCTCGCCCTCCATGCTGTGCAGCAGCGAGACGGCATCAAGCACGTGCGGCGCCTCGCCGGCGGGGATGTAGGCGCGCTTCCCGATCTGGGCGCCGACGGCGAGGAACACGGCGTCGAAGCCCCCCTCTCGCATCGAGTCGAGGACGTTGGTCACCTTGCGGTTCAGCTCCAGCTCCACGCCCAGGCCCAGGATGCGCCGCACCTCCGCATCCAGCACCTCTCGCGGCAGCCGGTACTTCGGAATTCCGAAGCGCATCATCCCGCCGGCCATCGGCCCCGCCTCGTGGATGGTGACCGTGTGGCCGAGGCGGGCGAGGTGGTAGGCGGCCGAGAGCCCGGAGGGCCCGGCGCCGACGACGAGCACGCGCTTGCCGGATGGTTCCGCGGCGACCTCGAGCTCCCAGCCCTGACGGATCGCCTCGTCGCCTAGGAAGCGCTCGACCGAGTTGATTCCCACCGCCTCGTCGAGCTGGGCGCGATTGCAGGCGGTCTCGCAGGGGTGGTAACAGACCCGGCCCATGATCGCCGGGAACGGGTTGTCCTCGACCAGCTTGTGCCAGGCTCGCTCGTAGCCGCCGTCGCCGGCCTCCGCGTCATAGAGCCAGGCCTGGATGTTCTCGCCGGCCGGACACGCATGGTTGCAGGGCGGCAGGCGGTCGGCGTACACGGCGCGCTCCGTCCGCCAGCTTCCGGTCTTGTTGGCGAGGCTGGAGGCGACGTCGAGGGTGATCGCGAACGGCTTCTCCATCACTGGGCTCCGTGGTGGGTCTCGGCGAGGAGCCGCATCAGGTTGCTCTCCTCCTCGGTGCGACCGGCTGCCTCCGGCTGCCCCGGCGGGAGGCCGGCGGCGGCGGTCGCGCTGCCCGGCGGCTCCGCGCCCTCGTCGGCACCCGCGAGCAGCCCGAAGCGGCGGATGTTGCGGTCGGCGATTGCCTGCAGCCGCTCGATCACGTCGGTGCGCTTCGGATCCTTGAACAGGTGCGCATAGCGGCGCTGGAGCTTCAGGTATTCCTCCACGGGCACCGGGCGGCGAATCCTCGATACCCCCGTCAGCTCCCCGTGGACCGCCTCGAACACTGGGAAGAGCCCCGTCTCCTTGACCAGCCGCGCGAGCCGGATCGTGTCGCGCGATGCGGCGCCCCAGCCGAGCGGGCAGGGGACGAAGACGTGGATGTAGCGCGCCCCACGAAACTCCATCGCCCGCTCGACCTTGTACTCGAGGTCGCGAAGCTCCGAGACGGTGGCGGTGGCGACGTAGGGGATCTCGTGCGCCATCGCGATCAGCGGCGCGTTCTTTCCCTGGCCGAAGGAGTTGCCGGGCTCCTCGCCGAGGGGCTTGGTGTTCGCGGTGCGCGCAGCGGGCGGCGTGGCGCCGGAGCGCTGCACGCCGGTGTTCATGTAGGCCTCGTTGTCGTAACAGATGTAGAGCACGTCGTCGTTTCGCTCGAACATGCCCGAGAGGCAGGCGAAGCCGATGTCGAGCGTCCCGCCGTCGCCGCCCTGGCCGACGACGCGCACGTCGTCGCGGCCCTTGGCGCGCATCGCGGCGGCGATCCCGCTTGCAACGGCGGGCGCGTTGCCGAACAGCGAGTGGATCCACGGCAGCTGCCACGAGGACTCCGGGAACGGGGTCGAGAAGACCTCGAGGCAGCCGGTCGCGTTGGCGGCGATCATCCGACCCCCCGTAGCTCGCATCGCCGCGTCGAGGGCGTAACGAGCGCCCAGGGCCTCGCCGCAACCCTGGCAGGCCCGGTGTCCCGAGGTGAGCGTGTTCGAGCGCTCCATCCGCGCCTGGACCGAGCGCTGCTCGGGGTCGAGCAGGCGGTTGCCGGCCACGAAGGTCCCGGCCTGATAGAGCTTGATCTCCTGGTAGGGCACGACAATCCTCCTCAGTGGGAGCCGGCTGCGACCACTCCGAGGTCACGCAGGATGTTCTCTGCGTGGGGGCCGGTGCGGCCCTTCCCGGTCACCCGTTCGAGCTCGCGCCCGACCAGCTCCGAGTCGAGGTCGAGGAAGGTGAGTCGTCCGGTCTGGAGCCGGTCCTCGAGGGCGTCGGCGAACAGCCCGCGGAGCGACTGCTTGGTGATCGGTCGCCCGCCCAGGCCGGCGACGACGTCGTAGACCTGGGAGGCGAGCCCGGAGAGGGCGAGCCTGACGTTCTGCCCGACGATGCCGCCGGCGCCGACCGCGAACGCCTTCTCGATCACCACGATCCGCTCCGCATGCTGAAGCGCCGCTCGCATCTCCTGGAGCGGATAGGGCCGGAAGCATTTGACGCCGACGACGCCGATCTTCACGCCGTGTTCGCGCAGTTCGTCGACAACGTCCTCGATCGTTCCGAGCACCGAGCCGAGCGCGACGACGATCGTCTCGGCGTCGTCGGCGCGGTAGGAACGGATCAGCCCCCCGGACTCGCGGCCGAACGACTTCGCGAACTCGCCCGAGATCCGCGGGATCGCGTCGAGCGCCTGCATCTGCTTGGCGTGCATCAGGTACTTCACCTCGGTGAACGCCTCGGGCCCGACCATCGCGCCGATCGTCACCGGGTCCGAGGGATCGAGTACCTGAAGCGGCTCGAAATGCGGCAGGAAGCGGTCGACCTGCTGGGGCTCCGGGATCTCGACCTCCTCCACCGCGTGGGTGAGGATGAACCCGTCCATGCAGACCATCACCGGCACCGACAGCTCCTCGGCCAGCTTGTAGGCCTGGATGTGGAGGTCCAGCGCCTCCTGGTTGGACTCCGCGTAGATCTGGATCCAGCCGGAGTCGCGCTGGGACATCGAGTCGGAATGGTCGTTCCAGATGTTGATCGGCGCTCCGATCGCGCGATTGGCGACAGTCATCACGATCGGCAGACCGAGCCCGGAGGCGTTGTAGAGGGCCTCGACCATGTAGAGCAGGCCCTGGCTTGCGGTCGCCGTGTAGGTGCGCGCGCCGGCCGCTGAGGCGCCGATGCAGGCGGACATCGCCGCGAACTCCGACTCGACCATCAGGTACTCACAGGGCTCCAGCTCGCCGGTGCGGACCATGTCGGAGAGCGCCTCCACGATGTGGGTCTGGGGGGAGATCGGGTAGGCGCTGATCACCTCCGGCCCGCAGAGCGCGACCGCCTCGGCGATCGCCAGTGATCCCTCGATCTGCTTACGCACGTGCCGGCTCCCCGAGCTCGCTCTGTACGTACTCTGCGGCGGCCTCCGCCGCGGCGACGTTGCGGTCCCCGATCGGCCCGGGAAAGCGCTGGCGGATCGCGCTCACCACCGATGAGAGGGAGACCGCGCGGCTGAGCGTCGCGAAGCCGCCCAGGAGGACGGCGTTCGGCAGCGGGCGGCCCAGGTGCTCACGGGCGAGGTCGGTCGCCGGAAGGGTCAGCAGGCGCTCGGCGCGAAAGCGCTGGACGAACTCCCCGAGCCCGAGGTCGTCGAAGTCGCGGCCCGAGTTGATCAAGATGTAGCCTGCGCCGCCGAGCCCCCCGAAGACGTCAACCTGGTGAAGCAGCGTCGGATCCTGGATGATCAGCGCGTCCGGATGCGCGATCGGCTCGCGGACCCGGATCGGGCGCTCGTCGATGCGGCAGAAGGCGACCACCGGGGCGCCCATGCGCTCGGAGCCAAAGCTCGGGAAGGCCTGCGCATGGCGGCCCTCGATGAAGGCCGCCACCGAGAGCAGCTCGGCTGCGGTCACGACTCCCTGCCCACCGCGCCCGTGGATGCGCACCTCGAACATCAATTGGCGACCTCTGGGCCTCCCGTCGAAGGGTCTCCACTCACCCCCCAGTTCTCCCATACCGGCGGGCTCGCGGCATCAGTACCCGCTACTGAATCGGCGTCCGGGTAGGGCCGCGGCCAGTCCGGCCAAGAATCCTCAGCCAGGCGCTGCCGCCGAGCGACGACGGGATCGCGTTCGGGCAGGTGGCCGTGGCGGCGCCCCGGGTCGCCGGCTGAGAGTCAGGAACGAGGGGCCGGGCGCGCCAGCTCGGTGCGGGCGAGCTCGGCCGCATCCTCAACTGCCTCCCGCACCTGGGGGGACAGCCCGGTCCCGGTGTCGAATCTCGCCCCCTCGATCCCCACTACGACCAAGCGGTCGGGAAGCCTGTTCAGGGAGCGCCCGAGTTCGATCACCTCGGCGAGGCTGAGCGCGTGGGTCGAGGCACTGGGCGACGGCCGCTCCGGGATCTCGTCACGTCCCACCTCCAGGCGGTGGATGCGCCCGGGCTCATCGCCTTGCAGCGCGTCGATCACGATCGCCAGCTTCGCCCCCTGCCACAGATCGATCAGGTCTGTGGGCTCGCGCTCATGCTCGACCACGAGCAGGTCCGGCACGCGCTCGCGGACGAGCCGCGCGGCTTCGAGCCCGGCGGCGTCGTCCCCGCGCAACCGGTTGCCGAGCCCGGCGACCAGCATCTCATCGCCGGTCATCTCTTCCTTGTCAGCCGCGATCCACCTCCAGGCGCAAGAAGTGCGTCGAGCAGGAAATGCACGGGTCGTGGTTGCGGACCGCCTGCTCGCATCGCCACCGGAGCTCCTCGTCAGGCAGCTCGAGGTTGGCCTCGACGAAGCCGCGAAGGTCGTCCTCGATCGACGCCTGGTTCTGGGAGGTCGGGGGGACGATCCGAGCGCTCTCGATCCTCCCGTCCGCGCGCAGCTCGTAGCGGTGCCAGAGCATCCCCCGCGGCGCCTCCGTCCAACCCGAGCCGGCGCCGGCCCGCGGCTCGAACGGCACCGCGGGCGGATCCGGGGGGTCGTAGGACTCGATCAGGCGCAGCGCCTCGTCGGCCGCGTAGAGCATCTCCACGCACCGGACGACGATGCTCTGGAACGGACTGCGGCACACCTGGCCGAGGCCCGCGTCCCGAGCCGCCTCCCTGGCGAGCGGCGAGAGGGCGTCATGGTTGAGGCTGTAGCGGGCCAGCGGCCCGACGATGTAGTTGCCGCCTGTCCGCATTCGGGCGTGGAGGGCCGTGGAGTGTGGAACCTGCTCCTCGACGACATGGTCGGGAAACTCGTGGGGCTGGATATCGAGTCCGGCCGAGGAAACCACTCGGCCCGACTCGATCGGGTAGCCGTCCGCGACCTGGAGCGACACGAGCTCCGCGTCGAGCTCGCGCTCCGGAAACTCAAGCGAGCCCGCCCAGCGGACTGTCTCCACCAGCTCCTCGCGCGTGCGCTCGAGGCTCTCGGCCACCGGGGCGAGCTCGGCCGGGGTGGGGGTGCGGTAGAAGCCCCCGACGCGCAGGTTGATCGGGTGCACCGCCCGGCCACCGACCACGCGCAAGAGGTCGTTGCCGGTCTTCTTGATCCGCAGGCCGCGCTCGACCAGCGCGGCGTGGCCGTCGCGGGCCATTTCGATCGCCCCGGGATAGCCGAGGAAGTCCGGGGCGTGAAGGAAGAAGACGTGCAGGCCGTGGCTCTCCAGCCACTCGCCGCAGTAGATGAGCCGGCGAAGGTGGCGGATCGGCTCCGATACCTCGATCCCGAGCGCGTCCTCCATCGCCGCGCAGGCGCTCAGCTGGTAGGCGATCGGGCAGATCCCGCAGATCCGGGAGGTGAGGTCGGGAGCATCGGCGAGCGGCCGGTCTCGCAGGAACGCCTCGAAGAAGCGCGGCGGCTCGTAGATCTCCAGCCTCACGTCCTCGACCCGACCCTCACGGACGCGTACGTGGAGAGCGCCCTCGCCCTCCACCCGGGCGAGGGCGCCGACCTTGATCGTCGTCGTTCGGCCCTCCGTCATGAGCTCGCCGGCTTGGTGCCCCAGCGCGCCGGGCTCGTCGCCTGGTTGTCGTGCGGGCGGCGTTCCGGGTGCGGGCCCGGAGCCCCGCCCGTCTCGGCGGCGCGGCTCTCCGACGCGAAGGCCTCGGCGAAGGCGTTGAATTGGCGGTAGCGCGGGACCAGGTCACCTTCGGCGACCCCGATGCCCTCGAGCCAGTTGCTGAGCGAGCGTGTGTTGGGCGTCTCCTTGGGCCCGAAACACCCGTAGCAGCCGCGATCGTAGGCGGGGCAGATCGCGCCGCAACCGGCGTGGGTCACCGGGCCGAGGCACGGCGTCCCGTGCGCGACCATCACGCAGACGTTGCCGCGGATCTTGCATTCGACGCAGACCGACTGCGAGCTGATCATCGGGCTTCGGTCGCTGAGGAACGCGGTGATCACCTCGAGCACCTGGCGGCTGTTCGGCGGACATCCCTGGAGCTCGAAGTCCACCGGTACATGGGCGCTCATCGGGGTCGAGGTATCGAGGGTGGAGATGTACTCCGGGCTCGCGTAGACCGCGGAGACGAATCCCTCCACGTCGGCGAAGTTCCGCAGGGCCTGGATGCCGCCGGCGTTCGCGCAGGCGCCGATCGTGACCAGCTTCCGGGACATCCGCCGGATCTCCCGGATTCGCTCCTCCTCCTCGGGGGTCGAGACCGAGCCCTCCACGATCGACAGGTCGTATGGGCCCTCCGCCTCGGCGCTGGTCGCCTCGAGGAAGTGCGAGATCTCGACCGCCTCCGGCAGCAGGAGGAGCTCCTCCTCGAGGTTCAGGATCGAAAGCTGGCAGCCATCGCAGGAGGTGAACTTCCAGACGGCGAGCTTGGGCTTGAGCGGCGCGGCCATCAGAGCTCCCGAATGGCGAACCACGGCTCGGCCTCGGCCCAGGAGTAGACCGGGCCGTCGCGGCAGACGAACGAGGGCCCCCACTGACAGTGGCCGCAGTGGCCGACCGCGCAGCGCATGTTGCGTTCCATCGAGAGGAACACCTGCTCGGCCGGTAACCCGGCCGCAACAAGGGACGCCACGGTGACGCGCATCATCACCTCCGGGCCGCACACCATCGCGATCGCCGAGCGGCCATCGAGCTCGGCCCGCTCGACGAGCGCCGGGACGACCCCAACCTGGCCGCGCCAGCTCTCATCCGCGGCGTCGACGGTCAGCCTCGTCTCGATGTCGTCGCGCTCGGTCCATTCGGAGAGCTCGTCTCGGTAGAGCAGCTGGTCGGGTGTGCGACTCCCGTAGAGGAGGATCAGCCGGCCGTAGCGCTCCCGCTGCGCGAGCACCGCATAGAGCACTGACCGAAGCGGCGCCAGCCCGACGCCACCCGCCACCACGACGACATCCCGCCCTTCCGCCTCCGCCAGCGGCCAGCCGCGCCCGAACGGACCGCGCACGCCCAGCTCGTCACCTTCCTCCGCGGCGCATACCGCGCTCGTTGCGTCACCGACGGCCCGCACGGTGTGCACGAGGGTGCCGGGCCGCCGGGGGTCGCCGCTGACCGAGATCGGAACCTCCCCTGCGCCGAACGAGTAGAGCATCGTGAACTGCCCCGGGGCGAACCCCAGCTCCTTCGTCCCAACCGGCTCCAGCTCCAGCGTCCAGGTGTCCTCGGTCTCCATCCGCGTGGAGGTGACGCGGAAGCGCCCGGGAATGTCGGCGATCGTCACGATCGAATCCCGGTCAGCGGAGAGCCGTAGAGGTCGAGCAGCTGCAGCCGCGTCGCCTGCAGGCGGGTCGTGATGATCTGAGCGAACCGCTTCATCAGCTCATAGCCGAGATCGTGGTCGGAGTCGCATTTGCCACGCAGGCAGGCGCCGTCGAAGGCGATCGCGTGCACATCCTCCATCGCGCGGGCGTCGTAGCGGGTCCGATAGGGCGGAAACAGCCACGACCATCCGAGCACGTCACCGGGGTGGAGCGTCTCGATCACCAGGGTCCCAGGGGTGGCGAGCTCGAGGGCGACGCCGCCGCTGCGGATCGCATAGAAGGTATTCGCCGGGTCGCCCTCGCGAAAGATGTAGCCGCCCTGATCGAAGACGACGTTGCGCCCGCAGCCGCCGATCAGCTCCCTGTGTTCCTCGGAGAGCCCCACGAAGATCGGGACCTCGGCGAGCAGGTCGGCAATGGTCTTCACGCCGTCTCCCCATCCGTCTTCCTGATCGCCGCGGCCTCCTCGGTGATGTCGATCGCCACCGGGCACCAGGTGATGCACCGTCCGCAGCCCACGCAGCCCGAGGTGCCGAACTGATCGAACCAGGTGGCGAGCTTATGAGTCATCCACTGGCGGTATCGCGAGCGGCTGGAGGAACGGACGCTTCCACCCTGGACGTGTGTGAAGTCAATCGTGAAGCACGAGTCCCAGCGCTGCCATCGTTCGGCGTTGCCCTCCAGGTCGGTTACGTCCTCGACGTCGGTGCAAAAGCAGGTCGGGCAGACCATTGTGCAGTTGCCGCACGTCAGGCATCGGTCGGATACCTCGTCCCAGCGTGGGTGCTCGTAGTTCCGGTACAGGAGCTCCTTCAGGCCGTCGGTCTCCATCTCCCGGCCCATGCTGGCGGCGGTGCGCTCGACGATTTGCTGCGCCGCCTGGCGCTCACGCTCGCTGGCCTCCGCGGTCGGCAGCTCGGCGAGGACCTCGCCGCCGAGGTTGGTGCCATTCTCGATCAGGAAGTAGTGGCGATCCGGCTCCAGGACCTCCGTGAGCGCCAGATCGAAGCCGAAGGTCGCCTTCGGTCCGGTGTCCATCGATACGCAGAAGCAGGTTCCCCCGGCGGTCCCGCAGTTGAGCGCCACGATGAAGGTGCCCTCGCGCCGTGCCTCGTAGGCTGGATCGGGGTGCTCGATCTCGAGCTGGGTGCGGTCGAGGGCGCGGATCGCGTGGAGGTCGCACGAGCGCACTCCAAGAAACGCCCACTTGGGTGGATCGACGGTCTCGGGCTCGATCTCCATGCGCTTCCCGTCGGGATCGCGCCGCGCGCGCCAGACGCGCACCCTCGGCGGATGCAGCAGGCGCTTCCAGGATTGGGGGCCGTTCGCGAACCCGAACAGGGCGTCGTCGTCCCGGTGACGCAGACGGTACGTTCCCCCCTCTTGGTCCTCGGTGAGCCCTACCGGGAGCTCGGCGCTACTGCTGAGCGGCTCGAACGCGACCGCGCCCTGACGAACGGTCGGGCCAACCACCCGGTATCCCCGGCGCTCAAGCGCCTCGATCAGCCGATCGAACGAGTCACGTTCCAGGGTCCTCATCCGGGTGCTCGCAGCGTACTCGTCCTCGGCCCCCCCGGCCAGATCCAGCGCCCGCGACCTCGTCGCATCCGGCGGCTTCGGTGATCGATCTTCACTGCCACATCCTTCCCGGGGTCGACGACGGGGCCGTGGATCTCGGCGACTCGCTGGGGATGGCCGCCCAAGCCCAGGCCGACGGCATCGAGGCCGTGTGCGCCACTCCGCACATCCGCGAGGACCACCCGATCGGGATCGCCGAGCTCGAGCAGCGGGTCGCGGCGCTGAACCGAGAGCTCGAGCGGCGGGGAATGGCCGTCGAGGTGCTCTGCGGCGGGGAGGTGGCCGAGACGAGGCTGCCGGAACTCGACGAGTCCGAGCTGCGCACGGTCGCCCTGGGAGATGGGAACTGGATCCTTCTCGAGCCGGCCCCTGGACCCCTCAGCGAGTCGCTGGGTCGTGCCATGCTTGACCTCGCGGCGGCCGGGTTCCGCACTCTCATCGCCCACCCGGAGCGCCATCTGGACGCTCGGGCGCCCTCTTTGCTCGCCGAGCTGGTCGGCGAGGGGGCGCTGGTGCAGTCGACCGCCGCCTTCTTTGAGGACTCCGAAGCCTCTGGCGGCATGCTGGAGCTGGCGCGCCGCGGCGTGATCCACGTGCTTGGAAGCGACTCCCACTCGGCGGCGCACGGAAGACCGGTGCAGCTGTCGCCCGCAATCGAACGGCTGCGTGCCGTCGAGCCCGTCGGCTCGAACCTCGACTGGGTGGCCGAACGGGCCCCGAGGGCGATCGTTCGGGGGGAGCCCGTTGGAGCGCCGTTCGACCCACGCTGATCGCCCGGGCACCCCTTGTTGGCGGGCCTCATCTCACGCTGGGGTCAAGCTGACCCGCCTCGCGAGCCCCTCGACCACTGTCGCCGATCCCGTTCCGAGCCCATGGCGCAGGAAGTTGGCCGCCCCCGCAGCCGCGCCGAGCGTCAACGTCTCGTGCCAGTCGAGCCCGCGCGCCCAGGCCGCCGCGATTGCTCCCATCATCGTGTCGCCACAGCCCTCGCCCGAGCCGCGCTCGAAGCTGGGCGCCTCGACCACCAGCGCCTCCCCGCCCCGCAGCGCCAGTGCCGGCTGGCCTCCACGCGTGACCAGGGCGGACGCCGCTCCGCGCTCGATCAGGCGCCCGGCGGCGGCGCGGAGGCGATCCGGTGGATCGACGCGGCCATCCACGAACTCGGCCAGCTCCCAGTCGTTGAGCTTGGCCAGATCGGGGCGCCCCTCGAGCGCGCTGTTCAGCCGGGGGCTCGACAGGTCGACGATCACGGGCGTGCCGTTTTGGCGCACGTCGGAGACGAGGCTGGCGTACAGCTCGAGGGGCAAGATGTCGCCCGGGAACGGGTTGCACACCGCCAGCACGTCGCTCTCCAGCGCCGCGGCGCAGGCCGACGAGAAGAGCTCATCGACCTCGTGGCGCGACGGCGGCTCGGCGAGCTGCGTCGAGATCAGGCGCCGCTCGCCCGAGCGCCGATCGATCACATAGGAGCCGGTGGCACCGCCGCTCTCCACCATCCGCAGCTCGCCCGGCAGCGTCTCGAGCAGGGGTCGGAGCAGCGCCCCGCCCTCCCCGCCGCCGAGGCCGCAGAGGATCGGCTCCGCGCCCAGGGTCGCAGCCATGCGGGCCACCCACACGCCCTGCCCGCCCGCGTGGTAGTGGATCTCGTCACTCGAGTTGGCCCGGGGCTCGATGGTGACCGTCAACATCGGGCTGGGCGCAAAGATGGCGACCCGCGGCGGCGCCGATCGGTTTCCCTGGTGGTCGGCCGAGGTCACGCCGACCCGTGCTCCCGGCCCTTCAGGATGCCGGCGCGGCGCGACAAGGTGAGCAGCTGCTCCATGCCCCGGTCGAGGTCGGAGAGGTGTGCACGCATATCGGCCTCGGTTCGGTCGTCGATTTCCCGAAGCCAACCGAGGCGTCGTTGAAGGTCACTGATTGCCGCCGCGGCGCCCTCGAGGCCGGGGTCGAATCGCAGGGCGGCCGCTCCCGGAGACGCCTCGGGGTCCAGCCGCCGGCGCCATTCATCGCGGCGAGTCACATACTCCGCGGGGATCACCACGTTGAGCCGCTCAACCATCCACAGCCACTGGATCGCTCCCTCGTAGTCGCCAGCCCGTGCATCCGCGTCGGCAGCGGCGAGCAGCAGCCCTATGGCCTGCGCGTGCTCGGCGTCTTCCATCGCCTCACTTGTCGGTGACTGGGCATCGACTAGCCGCTGCGACGGCTGCTCCCCCAGTGCACCTGCGATGTAGGGACCCAGATACGTACCGGCCACCTTGGTCGGCGGCCACCACAGCGGCCTACCGACGGCAACTTCCGCGCCCCGGCTCGGCAGGGACGAGCGCAGGAAAGCGGGGGCTTCCCCGGTGATCATCACCGCTCGCAGGACTGGTTGGAACGGCTCCACCGGCACGTGCGCCCCGGCGCGGGCGGCGATCGACCGCGCCGCGGCGTCCGCCTGCTGGGCGGCGAGGCCGCCCTGCTTGACCGGGAACGCGGTCGCGTCGCCGGCCGCCCAGACTGCCTCGAGCCCCGCAACGTGCATCTGGACGTCCGTTTGCACGAACCCCCGGTCCCGTTGCGGCAGCCCGGGCAGGGGAGGGACCTCGAGCGCGGGCAGGGCGACCACCTCGTCGGCCTCGAGCAGGCCACCGTCGTCGACCCGGAGCCCCCCTGCTTCGAAGCGATGGGCCGTGCTGGAGAGCCAGAGCGCGATTCCCGCCTCGTCGAGCCGGGCGGTGACAAGTTGTGAGGCGGCGGCGCCGAACAGGCTCAGCGGCGCCGGCTCGTGGGTGACCAAGGTGATCTCGGTCCCGTGGAGGCTGCGGGCATCCCGCTCGCCCGCAGTCAGCAGCGCCAGCTCGTAGGCGGCTACGGACCACGTGGCCTCCCGCGGGACGACGAACGCCAGACGCTGCTTGCCCCTGCTCCCGAACCCGGCAAGCAGCTCGGCGAACCGCCCGCGTTCGGCGTTCCCCGCAAAGGTCAGCGCACCCGGGACCGCCTCCACCGGCCTCGCGCCGAGCGCAACCAGCAGGGCGTCGTATCGGAGCGTCTTGCCCCCTGTGGTGTTCACCTCGCGCGCGGCCGGATCGACGGACCCGAGCGAGTCCATCACGTGCCGCGCCCCCGCCTCGGCCGCGATCGTCCCGAGATCGAGCCGTAGCGCATCCGCCCGCCCGAAGGGCTCGGCGACCAGCATCGGCCTGTACAGGAACTCGTCGCTGGGGCTCACCAGCTCCACGTCCACGAGCCCGCCGGCCAGCTCGGAGAGGGCCAGCATCGCTTCGAGGCCCGCGATGCCGCCTCCCGCGATCACGACGCGGAACGGCTCTGGAGCGGGCGCGGGGCTCGAACTCAAGCTTCGCCTCGCCGCGAGGCTTTGACCCAGTCTCGGCGCTTGGCCGCGTATTCGGGGGACAGCGTCAGGCTGGTCTGCTCGGCTATCTCGAGCCAACGGAGGGCGCTCGCGTGGTCGCCCCAGCGCGCATCGGCATCGGCCATCGCGAGCGCCAGCTCGAGGGCGTCGCGCTGGTCGGCTTCCGACTCGGCGAGCTTCTCGCCGTGCAGGGGCTCCAGGTCCTCCAGCGGCGGACGCGGTTGATTCTCGGCCAGGGAAGCCAGGTGAGGGGCGAGGAAGCGCCCGGCGATCTTGCTCGGCGGCCACCACAGCGGGGCCGCGCCCGCGGCGGAAGCGTGATCGCGCTCGCCGACCGCCGAGCGCAGGTATCGAGGGACGCCGCCCGTGACGAGCGCTCCCCGCAGCACCGGCTTGAACGGCATGCGCTCCACGTCGGCGCCCGCGAGCGCGGCGATCGAGCTCGCGGCGACGTCGGCCTGTTGCGCGGCGAGCCCGCCCTGCTTGATCGGAAACCAGCTGGAGTCCCCGGCCGCGTACACCCGCGAGACGCCCTCCACGCGCATGAAGCGATCGGTTCCGATGAAGCCGCCGGGCCCCTGGGGGATGCCGGGCAGCGGCGGGGCTTCGAGCTTCGGCATCGCGACGACGCGATCGGCCGGGATTGACCTGCCGCTCGCGAGCACGAGCTCGGAGCCCTCGACGGCCGCCGGCGCGCTCGCGGTCAGGAGCTCGATCCCGGCGCCCTCCACCAGCGCTCGCACGCTCTCGCTCGCACGCCGGCCGAACATCTCGAGGGGCTGCCGTTCCGGCGTGACGACCGTTATCCCGACCCCATCGCGCGACCGCCCGGCGAAATGATCGGCGGTGAGGAGCGCGAGCTCGTAGAGCGGCAGCGCCCAGCGAACTCCGGTGGGCACCGCGAAGGCGATCCGGCGCACTTCGCCCTCCTCCGCCCTCGATATCAGCTCGGCGAGCGCCTGGTTGTCGAGCGGCCCGCGATAGGTGAGCGCTCCTTCGAGCGACGGCTTCGGCTGAACGCCGACCGCCAGCAGCAGCGCTCCGAAGGGGACCTCCGTGCCGTCGTCGAGGATGGCGACGTGGCGCGCCGGCTCGACCGCGGCAAGCGAGCGGCGACGATGCCTCGCGATGCCACCGGCGAGCACGGCATCCAGTGGAAAGCTGCGCGGCGAGCCGAGGCCAAAAGGCTCGGCGACCGCCAGTGGCCTGTAGACGAACTCGTCGGCGGGGGCAAGCATCTCGACCTCGACGAGCCCGGCGGCGGTCCGGTTCAGTGCCAGGGCTGCCTCGATCCCGGCCACGCCTCCGCCCGCGATCAGTACCTGGAGCGGCTGGTTCGCCCCGCCTTCGATGACCTCCGTTCCGACCCGGCTGCTCTTCACAAACGGTCCACCCCTGCCGCCGCGCGAAGTAGCGCGATCAGGCTCGGGACGGTGATCGGTGGCGCCCATACAGCTACTTGGAGAGCAGGCCGGACATCGCCTTCAGGCCCGTATCCATGCCGCGCCAGAAGAGGCCACCGTGGAATGGACGACCGTTTCGGAACCGCCAGGGCACGGACATGCCGAGCATCTTCTTGCCCGCTCGCCACGCTTTTGAGGAGCCGACACGGTAGTCGCCGTTCGCGTCCGGGCGCACCTCGATCGGCTTCGCTGGGTCGCCGGTGAGGCGGAGCGGCACCTGGGCGAAGGTCGCCTTGTCGAACTGCTCCATGACGCACATGCTCACCGGGTCGAAGGCCGACCCCGGCCCGGTCCCGAGTATCTCCCCGGCGATCTGAGCGGCAGCAGCGTCCGCCTGCAGGAAGGCCAGGAAGGCCTGCTTGACGGGAAAGTCGCCCGCGTCGCCGACCGCGAAGATCTCCGGGTGTTCGACAACCCGCCGGCTCCCTAGCTCGGTGGCCAGGAAGCCGCGGTCGTCCGCCGGGAGCCCTGGGAACGGGGTCGACGCAACGTACGGCGGGAAGGCGACGAGCAGGTCGTAGCCGAGCAGCTCCCCGTTCGTGTACGCGACGGCGTCGCGGTCGACGTGATCCACGGCATAGCCGTGGTGGCCCTCGATCTTGCGGCGCTCGAACTCCCGCTCCACCACCTCGTGAAGCCTGGGACCGAACGCCTGGATGTAGGTGTCTTCGTAGGTCGACCAGGTGATCTCGACGCCCTGTCGTGCCCGCTTGCGGTGCAGCCAGGTTTCGAGCATGAGGACGATCTCGTACAGCGGTCCCGCGCACTTGTTGTTCGGTGGGACCACGAACAGCACTCGCCGACGCTCGCCGCGACCCGCGGCGGCCACGAGGTCCGCGAAACCCTCGCGCAACCGGAGCATGTCCCCCGGGGTCCAGGTGCTGATCGCGTGCTCGGCGAGACCGGGAACCTCCTCGGCGCGCATGCCCGAGCCGGTGGCGATCACCAGGAAGTCGTAGGGGAGTTCCCGTCCGTCGACCCGGACATGGTGGGAATCGGGGTCGATCTCGTGGGCGCGCGCCCGAATCAGCTCTATTCCCCTGCGGCTCGCTGGGCGCGCGAGCGGCACCCGTAGCCGATCCGGATCGAGCCCGAACGGGACGTAGATCGAGTTCGGCTTGAAGAGGAAGTGGTCCTGATCTGAGACGAGCGTGATCTGTGCCCGCTCCCCCGCGAGCATTCGCAGATCGAACGCAGTCTCAAGGCCGCCAAACCCGCCGCCGATGACCACGACCCGGCTCGAGCCTCGGCCCGCGGAGGATGTCCGGCGGCCGGATGTGTCCACACCGCTCACGCTTGAAGAGCGTTCCACCTGGCTCGCCGTCCGCCATCCGGGTAACCCCGAAATCGCGGTGCGGACAAACCCGGACGCGGCTCCGCGGAGGGCGCGCTAGGGTCGCGGTCGTGCCGGAGCCGGACACGAGCCAGACCCCGGAAACGGTGCGGATCGTGCTCGCCGACGATCACGCGGTGGTCCGCAGCGCGCTCCGCATGCTGCTCGAGGCCGAGCCCGAGTTCGAGGTCGTCGCCGAGGCGGGCGACTCGGAGACGGCGGCGCGGAGGGTTCGTGGACACCACCCGGACGTTCTCGTCCTCGACCTCAACATGCCCGGCGAATCGGGTCTGTTGGTGCTGCCGAAGATCCGCGACCAGTCGCCGGAGACACGGATCGTGGTGCTGACGATGCAGAGCGAGCCGGGCTTCGCGCGCGAGGCGATGCAGGCGGGGGCACGCGGCTACGTCCTCAAGGAGGCGGCTGACGCCGAGCTGGTCAAGGCCGTGCGGGTCGCGGCCCGGGGCGAGACCTACCTGCAGCCGGAGCTCGGGGCTCGCATGGCCTCCGAGCCCGAGCCGGGCGCTCCAGATGATCTCTCGGAGCGCGAACTCGAGGTCCTGCGGCTGATCGCCTTCGGCCACACGAACGGCGAGATCGCCGAGCAGCTCTATCTCAGCGTTCGCACGGTCGAGTCCCACCGAGCCCACATCCAGCAAAAGCTCAGGCTGACTACCCGTTCCGAGCTGGTCAGATACGCGCTCGAGCGCGGCCTCGTCGAGACGTAGCATCCGCCCGACGCCTCGCTCGTCGGGCTCAGCGCATCAAGTGATCCAGGAGGTCGAGGTACTGGATCAGGTGTCGCGTGCCCAGAAACCGATTCCTGACCCGTTCCCGAGCGGCCTCGCCGAGGCGGCCGGCGCGGGCGGGGTCTCGGAGCAGACCGTCGACCGCGCGGGAAAACGCCGTCAGATCCTCAGGGTCGTTCAAGAGGACCCCACTCTGTCCGTCGACGATCTGGTCCTGGATGCCGCCCGTTCGGCTGGCGACCACGGGCCTGGCCTTCCACATCGCCTCCGCCACGGTGAGGCCGAAGCCCTCCGCCCGGCTCTTCTGGACCACTACATCTGAGCCGCGCTGCACCGCGTTGACAATCGCGGCGTTCTCCTCCGGGTCCTCCATCGGGAGCTGCGCGAGGTGCACGCGCTCCCGCACGGAACCCGCCAGCGCGCTCCGCTGTTCCCTGATCTCGGCCAACACGTCCGCCCCCTCAGGGTCGTCGGCGACCGCAGCCACCGACGGACCAGCGAGGACCAGATGGACGTCCGTTTCCTCGAGGTGCTCGGCGAATGAACGCAGGACCCCGCCCGGGTCTTTGAGTCGATCCCAGCGCGAGACCTGCGTCACGACTTTCGCGCCGCCCGGTACGGGCCCCTCCTGGTCGAGCTCGGCGCGGCGATCCACTCGGCCCGGCGTCCCGTCTTCACGAAGGAACGTTGGCGCCACACCCGCATCCTTGGCCGAGAGACCTGCGGCGTGAAGGATCGCGCCCACGACCGGGTCCGCCAGGTCCTGGTTCTTCGGAGAGAAGGCGTCGATCGAAGGGGGCACGACCCAGATCCGCTCTGGGTCGAGACCCTCCCATGCGAACTCCCGACGCGAGAAGACGCACGCTTCCGCCTGCTCCACATACGGCCGGAGGAATTCCCAGGCCCCCCGTGCCAGGTCATTCGGCAGATCGAGCCCGACGTGACAGCGCCAAACGACACGGGCCCCTGCTTCGCGCATCCCCGCCACCAGGCCGGCAGTCTGCGGGTCGTGAAGGAAGACAACATCCCCAGCTCTCACGGCGGTGGCCAGGTCCGCGGCGTTCGCCGCCAGTGCCGCGTCGTACCTCTCGCGCTCCGCCTGGCCCAGCTCCCCTCCGTCGCCCGGGAAGCCGTGAAGGCGGTTGTGGATCCGCTTGGTGATCTTGAAGAAGTCCGGGCTGCCCTCGATCACCGCCCAGCGGGCGTCGACGCCGGCCCCGCGGGCATAGGCCAGCAGCGACTGCAGCAACTCGACCACCCCGCCGCCCCTCGCGGTCGAGTTGACGTGCCAGACCGCTCGCCCCGCGAATACGTCCTGTGCGCGGCGAATCCCGTCGGCAACTTCCTGATACCGATTGCCGAGCAGCTCCCTGAACCGCTCTGGCGGCAGCGGAGCCACCGGCACGTTTGTCAGCGGAGCCACGCCGCGAGAGCCTAACCGTCTCCAGGGTCAGGCCCCTGGCCGACCGCTGGGAGCCGTCGCTTCCTAGGGGACCGGGATCACCGCCCTCAGCTTGGCCCCGACCCCCGCAGAGGAAGTGAGCTCGAAGCTGCCGCCGGCCATCGCCACACGCTCTCGCATGCCCAGCAGGCCGAACCCCGCGTGCTCCGCGTCGGGGTCAAATCCGACCCCGTCGTCCTCGACCGAGATCTTGATCGCGTCGCCGCCCTCGACCACGCTCAGGCGGACGTGCTCCGCGCGCGAGTGCTTGGCGACGTTGGCCAGCGCCTCCTGGACCAGGCGGTAGACCGTGCTCTCGAGATCCGACCCGGGCCCGTCAGTGTCGCGACGGCGGCTCGGGAGTGAGAGCTCGGTTTCCACTTCCAGCCCGGCTGCGGCTGATACGCGCTCGACGAGCCCTTGGATGGCTGCTTCGACGCCGATCTCGTCGAGCGCCGCAGGCCGCAGCTCGGCGATCAGGCCGCGGAGGTTCTGGATCTCCGAGCCGAGTTGCGAGATCGCCTCGTCTACCGCCCCCTCCAATGCCAGCGGCGAGCTCTGCTGCAGCCCCGAGGTGAGCAGGACCCGCAACGCGCCCAACCCCTGCAGGGTCTCGTCGTGCAGCTCCCTTGCCCACCGGCCGCGTTCCCGCTCGGCGGCGGCGATGCTGTGACGGAGGCGCTCCTCCGCGATCGATCTCGCGGTGGCCACCGCCGTGCTGGCGCTCGCGGCGAAGGCGGTCAGCAGCTCCTCGTCCTCGGCGCTGAACTCCGCCTGATCGCGAAGCGGGTCCCCGGCGAGGAGGACGCCGATGCCTGACCCGCGAAACGCCATCGGGACCACGAGCTCCGTCTCTGCCTCAAACCAGACGTCGCCGCCGCTGGCTTTGCGCTCGGCCAGCCCGGTGAATCGCTTGGCCTCCATGTTGCGAAGAACCAACCCCGGGAGCGAGCCCTCGATCGGGATCGACATGCCCCGTCGCTCCGATTCGAGCTCGCCGGCGATCGCCGAGACCACGAGCTGGTCGCCGTCGCGCAGGAGAATCGCCAGCCACTGTGCGGAAACCAGCGCCCGCCCCCGCTTGACGACGGTGGTCAGGATCGGGTCCAGGTCCGTCTCTCCATCGATGGCCCGGGTGATCTCGGTCATCGCCTCAAGGCGCTTGACCGCTCTCTCGAGCCCCTCGCGCCGACTCTCGGCCGACTCGTAGAGTCGCGCGTTCTCGATCGCCACCGCCGCCCATTCGGCGAGAACCAGGCCGGCTTGCTCGTCGGCTTCGGTGAACTCATCGGCGCCCTCCTTCTCGGTCAGGTAGAGGTTGCCGAAGGCCTGCTCACGGATCAGGATCGGCAGTCCGAGGAAGGACCGCATCGGCGGATGGGCGTGCGGAAACCCGTAGGAGCGCGGGTGCTCGCCGACGTCGCGAAGGCGCAGGGGCCTCGGCTCCGTGATCAGGAGGCCGAGCACCCCCCGCCCGCGCGGCAGCTCCCCGATGGCCGTGCGCGTCGCCTCGGCGACACCCAGGGTGATGAAGCGCTCGAGCTCTGTTCGGTCCGGGCCCAGGATCCCGAGGGCCGCGTAACGCGCCCCGGTCAGCTCGCGGGCGACCTCGAGGAGGCGGTGCAGAACTGTCTCGAGGTCCAGTTCGGAGAGCAATACGCGCGCGACCTCGATCAGCTTTCTGAGGCGGCGCTCGTCCAAGGCGGAGCCGCCGCCGCTCGAAACCTCGCTCACGGGGGAAGCCTAGATCAGTGCCGCAGCTCGACCTCGACCGCGACCCCGTCCGAACGGGGCGCAGGCTGGAGCTCCGTCTTCGCCAGCGAGGCGAGGTGAGGCGCCACGTACCTGCCCGCGATCTTGCTCGGCGGCCACCAGAGGGGGTCCGATGAGGCCACCGAGGTCCTGCCCCGTCCGCGGCTGATCTCGGCTCGCAGGTAGCTCGGCTCAGAACCGGTCAGCAGCAACCCACGCAGCACCGGCCGAAACGGCTTCGGATCGACCGGCGCGCCGGCTTCGGCGGCGATCAGCTCGGCCACAGCGTCGGCCTGCTGGGCCGCGAGGCCACCCTGCTTGACGGGAAATGTGGTCACGTCGCCGGCGGCGTAGACGTCCGCGTCCTCGAGGTCTTCGACCCGCCCGAAGGAGTCCGTGGGGATGAAGCCGTTCTGGTCGTGTGGGACGCCCGCTAGAGACGGACCTTCGAGGCGCGGCGTCGCGACCACGCGGTCGGCTGCGAGGTGGCCGGCGGGCGCGAGCCTCAACCCTTCTTCGTCGACTTCGATTGGGTCGGAACCGCAGCAGAGGCCGATTCCGCGCTCCGCGAGCAGCTCACGAACGGCCGCGCTTGCGCGTGCCCCGAACAGCTCGAGCGGGCTGGTCTCGGGCGTCGCGATCGCCACCTGGGGTGGTTCGCTGGCGCCCCCCCTGGCGTAGTCGGCGCTCATCAGCGCCAGCTCGTAGAGCGGCAGCGGCCAGCCGGTGTCCTTAGGCAGACAGAACGCGACCTCCGTTGCGCCTCCGGTCTTGAGGTCTCGCAACAGAGTCCGAAACCGTCCCGTGTCGCCGGCTCCCCAGAAGGTGATTGCACCCGGGATCGCCTCTCGCATACGCGCCCCGGTGGCGATGACCAGCGTCTCGTAGCCGAGCTCCTCGCCTGCGCGAGTCCGGACTGTGTGGCGCTCGGGATCGACGTTGACCAGGGCGTCGGCTCGATATCGCGCTCCGACTCCACTGGTCAGTGTCTCGAGGTCGAAGCGTCGCGCAGCCCCGAGGCCGAACGGCTCGGCGACGGCCAGCGGCCTGTAGACGAAGTCGCGCTCCGGCGCCAGCAGCTCGATGCCGAGCCACTCACCGGCGAGGTCCCTGAGCGCCAGCATTGCCTCGAGCCCGGCCACGCCTCCGCCGGCGATCAGCACCCGCCTCGGCGCGCCGGCTCTGCCGAGCGCAGCTCCATTTCCCGAGGTCGTCACGGCGTCGCACGGTACGCCGCGGCCGGCCACCCGCCATCGGGGGAGGCACCGATCCGCGGCCGGGGAGAACTACGGACTTGAATTCAGTGACAGCCCAGGCGGGTACGGGTGCTTGCCGAAGAGCAGGTGGCAGTGGGCAGGACGGGGGGTGACCCTCGCCTCAGGGCTTGAACACCATGAGCACGAGAATCGCGACGACGATGACCGCCGCAAGGTAGTTCGTCGCCCGCGACAAGCCGTCGTCGAGGAGCGCGCGAAGCTCCGTGGACGCCGGGTGCCCTTCGGCCGCAAGCCTCGATGCCAAGAGCCACGCCTGCTTCGGGCGTTGCCCACCGATGGCGCCGAGCGCCATCGCGGCCACGAATAGCACGAGCGCAGCGTCGATCCAGCCATCGCCGTAGCTGAAATCTCCCAGCTGAACCAGCCATAGCCCGATACCGAGCAACACCACGCCCCCCGAAACGACCAGCAGGACCCCAATCCGGGTCAAGCCGAGAAGCAGCGCAATCTCGCCCGGTTGCCCGCGCCGTCGCGCGGCTTCGAAGCAGACCCCGGCCACAACGATCCCGGAGGCAAAAGTCAGCGCTCCCAGAATGTGAAAGAACAATGCGACGTCGTGCACGGAGATAGGTTCAGACGGCGTCAGGCGACCCGTGGTCTCGCTTCGCCTGCTCCTCCATGACTTCGAGGCGCGCGTAGTAGTCGGGAAACTCGTTCAAATGCGCCAAGGCGATCTTCCCGGTCACGGTGGGATCGTCGCTGGTTACGTTGGTCGCGGGATCATGGGACCCGTGCTCGAGCTCGACGTCGAGCCCCGCACGGAACTGCTCGCTGTCGAACGGCGCCGTGGTCCAGTCGATGCCGATCTGCTCGCCGATCTGGCGCGCCTCCTCGATCGTGAAGGTCGTTCGAGCCGCCACTGAGCCTTACTCTCCTCCCTCGAGCCGCCGGTAATGATCGCGCCAGATCAGCCGGTGGACGCCGAGGTGGCGCGGGACACTTCGAAGCCCGGGAATGAAGGGGACGCAGATGAAGGCGAGGCTCAGCAGCATCATCAAAGCCCAGATCTGGGCGTCGGCGTTCTCGGATGTGTTAAAGGGGGAGATCTGATACCAGAAGGTGTAGAGCCACAGCCACACCTGCCCCGGGTAGCTGCCGGTTTCGTTCATCATTCCCCACTGGTCTCCCAGAAGGTGCTGCCCCTCGGCACGGGACTCGAAGTAGCCGCCCCCTGACAGGAACAGCAGTGGCTTCGTGTAGTTCGTCTGGTAGAACTGGCCCGTCGTCAGCAGGGCGCCGTCGAGTCCGCCGCTCTCGGCCAGCCCGGCCAGTGAGCCCATCATCCGGGCGACCGGCCCGTAGTGTCCGGGGGGCAGCACCGGGAGCCCGTCGGGAAAGCGTGCTCTCTTGAGCCCCGCCGTGTACGCATTCGTCCACCGCGACTGGAGGCTTGGCGGAGCGGCCTGATACGCGGTGAGCGCTCGCGTCAAACGAGCGTTACCGGGAACGGTTCCCAGCGGATCGAGAACGAAGTCGCGCGCCGTGTCTATCCGGTAGTGCACTCCCGGCCAGCGCTGCGTGGGCACGCCCAGGACCTTCTGCCCGGCCCCGGGGGTGTCGTTGTACGGCGGGCCGTAGGTCGCCACCTCGCTCGTCCCGTCGAGCTCGGTGACCGCCGTGCCCACGAAGTCGCCCGGGTCGGCCCGGGCCCAGTTCTGGATCGTGATCGGCTGATCGTCGGGAGATGAGAACAGCACCGCAAGGACCACGGTGAGCGCTGTGATCACGGCGAGCGCCACGACGAACTCCTTGACCAGGTCGTAGCGGACGTAGTCGCCCCGCCACTCGCGGTCGTCCGAGTCCGGGGCCGGCGCGCCGGTCGCGCTCAAGATGATTCACCACCTTCGGCGGCGGCCTTGACCCTGGCCTGGGAGCGAGCCGGATATGGCGGCACGACTCCGTGACGGCGGACCAGCAGGACATGCGCGACGACCAAGGCGACCACGACGGTGGGGAGCAGGATGACGTGGAAGGTGTACATCTGCCCGAAGTCGGCGACGTTGAAGTAGGCGCCGATTCCGACCGCGTTGAGCCCGTCCTTGCCCTCGCTCGCGATCCACTGCGCGTCGAAGTTCTGCTGCGAGAGGTAGCCCGTGAACGCGGCGCCGATCGCGACCAGGAAGCTGATCGCCCCGGTGACCCAGGTTCGCGCGCGCCCGCCGCGCCAGGCGCCCATGAAGAACTTCCCCCACAGGTGGATGACCATGACGAAGAAGAAAACCTCGACGGACCACAGGTGCACGCTGTTGAAGAACCGCCCCACGCCGGAGACGTGCCACCAGGCCGGACCCTTGAGGCCGAGGATCACACCCGAGGCGACGATCACGATCAGCGCCGCGATCGTGGCGACGCCGAACACGTAGATCCACGAGGAGACGTAGCTGGGCTGGCGGTCGGGGAGCAGCTTCTCGGGCGGAAGGGCGCCGACCGCGCGCTCCCGCACCCATCCGGTCCACATCTGGGATTCGCGGGACTCGCGCTCGTCGCTCACGGCCGACCACCCCGGTGCGGGAACGGCAGCAGGATCGCCGCCACGAAGACGGCGATCATCAGCAGGAGCACGACGACGTTCGGCACCGACATCTGGAAGAAGTGCCAGTGCACGTAGTGGGCGGGGCCGTTGAGGTCGAAGACCGCGGGCGCCGGGAGCCACCGTAGACGGCCTCCGTTGATCAGGAGTCGCACCGATCGCGAGCCGCAAAACGGCGGTTCCTGGGCGGGGCGCCGTGAATCTCGTGCATGCTGCCCGATCCTTGTCGCCTTACGAGCCTTCGCCATCCGGACAGATCCGCGGAGTCACTGCGGGTAACTACGGTGCCAGCGCCGGGTGACGCCAATCGATGCTCGAGGAGCATCGCTTCGAGTTGCGTGCTCGTCCCGGGTCGACCCCCTCGCTCACGGAAACACCGTCTCCCCGGTCTCGGAGTTGGTGACCGCGATCGCCAACGAGGGGCAAGCCCTCGCCGCTTCGAGGATCAGCTCGTCAGGCCCGTCGCCGATCACAATCGCCGTGTCCTCGAGCTCGAACACCTCAGGGGCGATGTCGACGCAATCGCCGTGCGCGCTGCAGGCGCCCGGGTCGATGGTGGGTATGTATCTCATGGCCGGATCTCCTTTGAGTGGTTGTTGGAGTGCGAAAGCTCGATCTCGCGCCGCAGCGCCACCAGCTCCCCCGGCTGATCGACGACCAGGGCCGCGATAGGGCGATCGCCACGTGTGTAGACCGCGCGGACGTCGCGCCCGTTGGGGTCGCATTCGAAATGGACGTCGTCGGCGTGCTCGGCGTGCCCGACGTACTGGATGCGTAACCCGTATTGATCGCTCCAGAAGCTCGGCAGGGGAACAGGACCCGGGTCCTCGCCGAGCATCGCTTTGGCCGCGGCAGCACCCTGCCGCGCGGCCGCATCCCAATGCTCCGCGCGCGTATTGAGACCCACTCGCGGGTCATATGACCGGGTGACGTCGCCGGCGGCGAAGACGTCCGGGATGCTCGTGCGGCCGGCCGCATCCGTGAGGACGCCATCGAGCTGGAGGCCGCTGCCTTCCAGCCACTCGGCTGCCGGGGCGACGCCGATCCCGACAACCACCGCATCGCACCCGTAGTGCCGGCCATCTTCGAGCACGAGCTCCTCGACTCTTCCATTCCCGCTCGCCCCCGCGACGCGCGCCGCGAGTAGAACCTCCACCCCCTCGCTTCGATGGAGATCAACGAACCATCGCCCGACGTCCTCGCCCAGGATCGAGATCAGCGGAGCTGGGAGGGCCTCGACGATCGTCACGTCGACCCCCAGTCGTCGTGCCGTCGCCGCCACCTCCTGGCCAATGAAGCCAGCTCCCAATACCACCAGGCTTGTGCCCGGCCTCAGGTCCCCTCGAAGCCGCCGCGCATCGTCCAGCGTTCGCAGGTAGTGGACGTTGGGCCATCCCTCGAGGCCGGGTAGATGCCGGGCGCGACTACCCGTGGCGATGAGCAACTTTTCGTAGCGAACGCGCAAGCCGTCGTCGAGCTCGATGGAGTGTGCAACCGGCTCGAGGCTCTTCGCCTGGCGCCCGAGAATCAATTCGATGTCGTTGGCCACGTACCACGCGCTCGAACGAAGAGCCGCGGACTCGTCTTCCACGGTGCCGGCGAGGAGCTCCTTCGAGAGCGGCGGGCGGTCATAGGGGAGCTCGTCCTCGGCGCAAACGAGGTGAAGGGGACCGTCATAGCCGCGGGCCCGCAGGGTCGCGAGGCACCGGTCACCGGCGAGCCCGCCGCCAACGATCACGATCCCCGCGCGCCTCACGCCGAATCCTCGCCGATCGCCGGTTGAGCCGTCTGCATGCCCGGCATGGCGCGATGGCGGGGCGCTCTTGGGCTCGGCCCGTCTGCCGCGGGCCTCGGTGCCCGGGCGCGGCGGGCGGAATGCCGCGCGCCGATCATCCGGGCGACGAACAGGACCGCGATCACGGGAACGGTCGCAAACAGCCAGATGCGCATCCAGGGTGTCGAGGCATCGGTGCCGGCGCCAAGCGTGTGCGCAACCGCGAGCCCGTAGACCACCACCGTCAGTCTGTGCGCCTGCCGCCACAGCCTGGGCCCGATTCGGCGGCGGACATAGAAGCTGAGTCCGAGGAGGGCACCGAGGTAGCCGGCGACGATTCCGAGCCCCGTCCAAAGCGGCCGGTACTGCATCGTGAACGGCACCACGATCCCCGCGGGCCCCGGGTTGAGCCAGGGATCACCGAGAAGGGTGAGGCCGTGGACCGCGATCGCCACCAGTGCGGTGAGGGCAGTCTGCTCGTGGATCGCTGCGAGCACGCGCGGGAGGCCGGGCTTGCGGGCCCAGCGCCCAGCCATCGTCAACCCAAGTCCGACCGAGATGGTGACCAGCGCCAGGGCCACGATCCCGGAGGCCCGGCTGGCAAGCCACCATGCATGTTGCGCCAGGTCGGTGTTCATGCAGTCACTCCGCTCCGATGCACTAGCTCGCGCGGCACCGTGATCTGGACGCGTCGGCGCGAGCTCAGGGGACCAAGCAGCTCGACCTCGCCGCTGTCGTGGACCAGGAAGCCTCCGGTGCGGGCGAGGAGCTCGCGGCCTCGCTCGGCCCCGGACAGGAGCGCCGCCTTGGAGAGCGTCTCCGCCTCGAGCGTCGTGTCACCGAGAGCCGTGACTCCGATCAGCCCGGTCCAGGCCGGCTCGCCGGTGGAGGGGTCGAGCAGGTGGTGGGCGAAGCGGCCATTCTCCCTTTGCCACAGCCTCACGTTCAGACCCGAGGTCGCGATGCCCCCCGAGGCGAGCGTCACCACGTGCGCCCTCTCCCCGGTGAGCGGGTTCTCGACCTCGATCTCGAAGGGCCGGGCCTCGGTCGCGAAGCCACCGACTCGGATGTCCCCTCCGCAGTCGACCACGAAGCGCCCGTAGTCACCGAGGCGGCCGGCGAGCATGTCAGCCGCAAGCCCCTTGCCGGTGCCCCCTGTGTCGAAGGCGACCCCGGGGGGGCGGTGGACCACCCCCTCGCGATCGTCCACGCGGATCCTTCGCCAGGCGCTGTCGGCCCGAGGCCGGGCGGGCTTGCGCTCCGGCGCGAGGAGCAGGGCATCCCTCAGCGAGGCGGGGCGAACGCCCGCGCGAGAGTGCGTGTACCCGGCCTTCTCGATCTCGTGGCCCAGGGTCGGGTCGACCAGGCCGCCGCTGAGCTCGGCGGCATGCAGGCCGGCGTCCACCGCCGCTCGGAGCAGGCTCGACGCACGAACCCTGGGGCGTGGATCCGCGTTCAGCGCGCTGAGCTCGCTGTCGGGGCGAAATCGGGATAGCTTGGCGTTGAAGCGCTCGACGAAGCGCTGCGCTTCGAGTGCGGCCTGGGCGGGATCGGGGACTCCATTACGGGGCTCCTCGATGATCAGCCTGACCTCGCTGCCCATCGCCGCAAAGGTGATGTCGCATCGGCTCATGACGAGGATGTCACGGGGGTGGGTGCCGGAGCGACCGGCGCCGGAGCGGGGGCTGCCGGGGCCGTGGCGCTCGGGGAACCGGCACCGGTCGACCCGGCCGTCTCGCTCGTGACGGCGACTCCCGAGCCGGATGACGCCGACTCGACGACGCGACGGACGACGATCCGGCGATGAATGACGACGGGACGAGGCGGGTAACCCGGGCGCGCCTCTGCGCCGGCGGTTGCCCCGAGCGCGGGGTCGCGGCCGGAGCGGAGCTGGAAGGCCAGGAACTCGAACATGACCGCGAAGCAGGCAAGCGAGGCAAGGACCGTCGGCGCGGGGGGGATGCGCCGTGATCGGGGTCGCCTCGATTCGCGACCTGCCTGGGCGGTGGTGCCGGCGGGGTCGGGCATCAGACGCCGCCCTCGTGCTCGTATCCGTCGTCGCCCGATCCGGAAGTGAGCCCGGACCGGCCACCACCGCTGCTGCGGGTGGTGATCGAGTGCGAGGAGTGCTGCTGTGGCCGGGCGCCGACGGCGGGAGCCTGGGCGGCCGGGGCGATGCCGGCCGAGGCACCGCTGGCGCGGGTGACCAGGCCTCCCGAGGACGTGGACGCCGCCTGCGCTCCGCCAGCGGCGGAGCCCGAGCGCACCTGCGCAGTCAGCGGGCTGCCTCCGATCGCCGGGTCGTGGCCCGATCGAAGCTGGTAGGCGAGCAGCTCGAAGACGACGAGGAAGCCCGCGAAGGCGGCCACCGCCGTGACCTTGAGGCTGGGCACCCGGCGCCGGCGAGCGCCGCCCCTGGGTGGGCTCGCCCGCCGGGCCGTCGTGCGTGTCCCGTGTCCCGCGTCTTGGTGGAAAGGCTCAGTCACCGCCGCCATCTCCGCCCTCACCCTCGGACTCGCCGCCGCCTGCGCCGCCACCGCCGCTGGTGTGGGTGGTCACGGGGCCGCCGCCGCTACCGCCGCCGCTGGTGTGAGTGGAGACGGGCTGCGATGAGCTGGAGGGCGATGGCGCCCCGCTCGACTGGGAGACGACCGGGTTGCTGGTCGCCGGGGGCGCGGGGGAGGGGGTCGCGACCGGCGCCGGAGGCGGGGCTGCGACAGCGCTGCTGCCTGCGCCCGGATTGGGCGAAGCGCCCGAAGCCGCAGCGCTCTTGGGCTTCGGCTTGACGTGAACCGTGCGGTGCATCACCTGCGTCTTCACCTTGGGCTTCGGCTTCTGGGTCAAGGCGGCCTGGGTCTGCGTCGCAGCCCCAGTGTTGGAGTTCAGCGCGTAACCGCCGAGCGCTCCGAGCCCGGCCACGCTGGCAAGTGCGGCGATCTTCATTCTCAGGCTGGTCACGTCGTTGTCTCCTCCTTTGGGAGGTGGCATGGAAATCGTGCTGCCAGTCTGAGGTGGGCCCGGGAAGCGGACGCCAAGGGCCGGGTTAACAGTGGGGAAAATGTCGATTTGGACGCCCGAGCACGCGCGGGCCGCCGGTACAGTGAGCCGGTGGCCAGTGAGGTGAACAGCGGCCGCATCCTGTTCGTAGAGGACGAGAATGCGATCTCGGAGCCGTTCTCGCAGGCTCTCAAGCGGGCCGGCTTCGACCCCGTCGTCGCGAGGACGGCGGCTCAAGCGCTCGACCTCGCGGGGCGCTTCGAGCCCGACCTCGTCCTACTCGACCTCCGGTTGCCCGACGGCGACGGGCGCGACGTCTGCCGTGAGCTGCGGCGCAGCTCCGATGTCCCGATCGTGATGCTGACCGCCAGCGGGACCGAGACGGATCGGATCATCGGGCTGGAGCTCGGGGCCGACGATTACGTGGTCAAGCCGTTCAGCTCGGGGGAGGTGATCTCGAGGATCCGAGCCGTGATGCGACGGGCGGCTTGGCGGGAGCCCGATTCACCCGAGGCGGTCGAGTCCGGGGAGCTGGCGATCGACTTTGCGGCGCGGCGGGCGACCCTGGCCGGCGAGGAGCTGAAGCTTCCGCGCAAGGAGTTCGACCTGCTCGCCGAGCTGGCTCGCCACGCGGGCGAGGTCGTCGGCCGCGAGGACCTGATGGCGCGGGTCTGGGACGTCAACTGGTTCGGGTCGACGAAGACCCTGGACGTCCACATCCGATCTCTTCGCAAGAAGCTCGGCGACGATCCCGCCGATCCCAAATACATCGAAACGGTGCGCGGGGTGGGTTTCCGCTTCATCTCCCGGGAGGTTTAGGCACCGTAAGCCTGCGAGCCCGTCTTCTCCTGGCCTCGGCCTATCTGCTGCTGCTGTCCATCGTTGCGCTGGGCGTCCCGCTGGCGCTCAGCCTGCGTGACCGTGTCGACACCGAGGTCCGATCACAGGCACGCAGCCAGGCCGACGTGGTCGCAGCGACCAGCGCGGAGCTCGTCGGCCACGGCAGGCGTGCGACCCTCGACCGCCTGACCAGGATCTCGGCCCGCACCGTCCGCGGACGGGTCATGGTGGTATCCGGCTCTGGGCGGGTGATCGCCGACAGCGCGGGCGGCTCCACGCTCGGGACCAGCTATCGGTCGCGGCCCGAGATCGAGACCGCGCTCGGTGGTAACAGCTACCAGGCGAAGCGCCCGAGCCAAACGCTTGGGACCGAGATCTTGGCGACCGCGGTCCCGATCCTTCACGGAGGGCGCACGGTTGGCGCCGTGCGTGTCACTCAAAGCGTCGAGGCGGTGAACAGCGCTGTGCGTCGGGCGATCGTCGGCCTCGCGCTGCTGAGCGTGATCGTTCTCGGCCTCGGCCTGGCCGCAGGAGCGCTGATCGCCCAGCAGATCGCCCGCCCGATTCGCCGGCTTGACGTCGCGGCCCGCAGGGTCGCCGCCGGTGATCTCGACGCACGGGCCCCGGTCGAGGGAAGCAGCGAGCAACGCTCGCTGGCGGCGAGCTTCAACGAGATGACGGTTCGAGTCTCACGACTTCTCAGGATGCAGCGTGACTTCGTGGCCGACGCCTCGCATCAGCTCCGAACTCCGCTCACCGGGCTGCGCCTCCAGCTCGAGGAGCTCCGCGAGACGACCCCCGATGGAGACCCGCGCGCCAAACGGCTCGACGCCGGGATGTCGGAGGTGGACCGCCTCTCGCAGATGGTCGACGAGCTTCTCGTCCTGAGCCGAGCGGGCGAGCATGACCAGCCGGTAACCGACGTGGATCTCGCCCGAGTCGCTGACCGGGCGCTCGATCGCTGGCAGAAGGCGGCTGACGATGCCGGGATCGAGCTCGTTCGGATGAACCCGGACGGCTCCTCGACCGTCCGGTGCACGGTCGCCGACCTCGATCGTACGCTCGACGCGCTGATCGAGAACGCGATTCGCTACGGCCCACGCGAGTCGCGGGTCGCGATCGTGAATGGACGGGGGCGGATCGAGATCCTCGACGACGGCCCCGGACTGGAGCCCGGTGAGGAGGAGGCGGTGTTCGAGCGCTTTCACCGCGGGCGGGCTGGTCGACAGGGCGTCAGGGGAACGGGCCTGGGCCTACCTATCGCCCGCGAGCTGGTCGAGCAATGGGGGGGTTCGGTGACGATCGCCAACCGGGAGGGGCGCGGGGCCCGTGCTGTGATCGAATGGTCGCAATCGAGCCCTTCTGCCGGGGCTCGTGATCGAGGAGGGGATCGACCGTGACCGGTTGGCTTCGATGGACGCTGCTCGCGTTGCTCGGGTTGGCCGTCGCCGCCGCGATCTCGGTCGCGGCCAGCCACCTGGTGAGCCAACGGATCGGCCTCGCTTCCGAGCCCTTGTCCGCCGGCCGGGCGCTAGCGCCGCCGGCGCGAGGCGAGGCACGACGCTCAAACAACAGTCACTCCGGCCCGACGACCACCGGCTCGACGACAGCCCCGACCACCATCACACCCCCGCCGGCGCCGAGCGGGTCGACCCCGCCGACGAACGGCCCTTACTCGAGCCCGCCCCCGACGCCTGTCCCACACGCTTCACCGCCCGGAGGGCGCACCGAGCACGATGGAGGCGACGACTGAGGACAGGCACGTGCCTTCCATGTGGACGCCGAGGATTTTCGTACATCGCCGTCGTCGGAGCGTCGCGAAGGCGCGGCACGGTGGGGGGCGCGATCCCCTGAAGAGGGGTCGCGGCGCAGGTGGCGACCAGCGTCGCGATGGCCTTCGAGGCGTCGTGCAGCCCGTTCGTGATCGAAAAGCCGATCGCGAGGACGATCGCGATCACGAGTCCAGTCTCCGTCTACTCGACTCTATGGGGCGGGTCATCCCGCCACAGGCGCGCGCCGTGACTGGAGTCGGTCGACCCGTGCTGTTCGCCGAGTGTCAAGCTTCGTCGGAGGTCCTCGAGAGGCTAGGGCGAGGATGCTCAGCGCCGAGAGCGTTTCGGACGCCGACGTCGACATCGTCGAGGCGTGGCTGTCCGAGCTCGAGCCGTGTGACGAGATTCCCGTCGTCACCCGAGCGGCGATCCACACGGATCAACCAGTCGCAGCTGGGGTCGTGGAGTATGGGGCCCGGAGTGACATGATGGTACGGGTGACGTTTCCTGCCTGAACTCAGCGGCCGCGAGCTCCTGAGCGAGTGGCAGAAGCTGATGGAGTCGGTGTTCGCTTCCGCCGCATCGCTGGCGGGGCGCTCCGAGGTCCCGCGCCAGCTCCAGGACGCGATGCAGCGCCAGTTGGAGCTGGTCGGGGAGGTGCTCGAGCGTGAACGCGCGCTTCGGAAGGAACTGGCTGGGCTGGTGGTCATTCCAATCGACACGGTCTTTGACCTGCTCGAGCAAAGCGGGGCGACTCTGCAGCGTCAGGCCGAGACCATGGAGGCCGCTGGGCGCGCCCTCGAGGAGACCGCCGCGTTGATGAAGGATCAGGCCGACCTATTCGCGCAGACGATCGGCACGCTGCGAAAGCCGGCGGAGCTAGCGAGGGCCGCCGCCGGGCTCGACCCAGTCGAGCGCGAAGGCGACGACCAGTCCTGGGGCTGATCGCCGTTCCTCACGGGGTGTCTTGGAGACTTCCGGCCTCTGATGTACTCGACCCATGCGGTTGGCTCTTCAGGGTCGCTGCAGCTCGAACGAGCCGATGTCGGAGTTGTCGCCACCGACGGCCATCGGCACCCGGGGTAGTTGACGATGCGGGGACGCCCGCGCTGGTCGGTTGTAAGACCAGAGGCGAATCCAGCGTCGACCGCGAACCGTTTGTCGCCCTCGATCCCGCCGCCCCCGTTGTCCCTCACTCTGACCTGCGAGGCGGTCAGGGTGCCGAACTCGTCGATCTCGACCCCGGCGCCCTTGTTGTCGCTCACCACGCTGTGCGAGAGGTTGAGGCCGCCCTTCGTGTCGACCCCCGAGCCAAGTCCGTTCGTGATCGAGATGCCGCTCAGCCTCACGCCGCCCTTGACGTGCGAGGAGACCGTGAAGATCGAGAAGGTCGAGGACGTGCCAGGTTTGCGCCGCACCGTGAGCTTGCCGGCGCCGGGGCCCTTGATCGCCAGGTGCGTGCGGAGGTTGGGAAGCCGCGAGCCGAGGCGAATCGTGCCGGTGGCCTTGATCACGATCCGGTCGGAGTGATCGCCGCCGGAGTTGGCCTGCCTGATGGCCCCCCTCGGGTGAGATCAGACAGGGCTCGATCGGGAGGCCGATCTGCGGCTTCACGATTGCCTTGCGCACTGAGAGGGGCGAGCAGATCGAGGCCGGGGAGGTCGGCCGAATCTGGATCCGAAGCCGCAGCCGCACGCGCGGCTACTGGCAGGCGCCGGAGGCAACCGAGGAGGTCGTGTCCGACGACTGGCTCGACTCGGGCGACCTCGCCCGGGCAGACGAGGACGGCTATCTCTGGTTCTTCGGCCGGAAGAAGCAGGTGATCGTCCACGACGGCTCCAACATCAGCCCCTACGAGGTCGAGGGAGCACTGGTCGAGCATCCATCGGTGGCGCTCGCGGGCGCCGTCGGGGTTCATGACGAGGTCCACGGCGAGAACGTCCGCGCGTACGTGACCCTGAGCGAGGGCTGCGACGCTCCCGCGCGTGCCGACCTGATCGTCTTCTGCCGAGAGCGAATCGGCTATAAGGCTCCGGAGGAGATCATCTTCCTCGACGGGATGCCGCTCAACCCGACCGGCAAGATCGACCGCGTCGGGCTGAAGCGAATGGTCGAGGACCACCTCCATCCCCACAGCCTCAGCGAAGACTGAAGCCGGTCCGCCTCGGCGTCGCGATGACCGCGCCGAGGAAGGGGATGAACATCGGCGCCGAGGCCTTGATCCCCTCGCGTCGCAGCTGGATCACGTGGCCGATCTCGTGCACGAAGAGGAGGGCGACGAACCCGACCGCGAACGGGAACCTGAAGAGCAGCTCGGACAGCCGCCGAGCATGGGTCTTCCGTTAGTCGGCCAGCACGCCTTGACGGCTCTCGCGGTACCCCTGACCTCGGTGACTCTGGAACGACCACGCCCAAAGCCACAAGGCCGATTTCTCCTCCTCGGACGTGGGCAGCCCGTTGATGCGCTCCGCGATCAACGTGAGGGACAGACCCTCGCGAGTCCAGCCTCTGATCTTGTCTCGAATGCCCGCGATGGGACACCTCCTTTGGCGGTGGGACGTCCGCGCCCCGGTCGTGCCCCTCAGCGTGCCGGACTACGGCGAATCGCGAGGCTAGCGTCACTCCTCGTAATTCCGCCTAAAGAGCGTCCTTTCTTAACAGGAACTACATGGCGGGTTGGGGGCGCTCTCCCCATAAGACGCGACACCTCGCCGGCGACTTGTCAAACGCCCTCAGGATCACCGCGTGATAGTTGGACCCCGCCGAGATCGCACAGAACGCTTCAGCATTGGAATTCCGCTCGATGCCGGATCAAGCTCCGCGGGGACCGGACCGTGCTCGCCAAGCTGTCCTGCGCTCGCGAGGGTGCGCGGAGTATCGCTCGCGTAGCAGTAAGCTCGAACCCGTGAGCGGGTTACGGCAGGACGTCGGGCGGCGGCTGACATACATCCCCCGCTTCATTCACCACTTCAAGCAACGGCGCCAGCTCGGACAATCGGTCGGACGGGCTTCGCGCAGTGCCCGGGAACGAATGCGGCACTATCCATGATCGCCGCAGCGTTTCGCTAGCTGCTTCGCTGGACCCTCCACGAAATCAAGCGGCCTGAAGTCTGAGTGGGGATGGGAGGCCGGGCTGGATACCGTTTCAGAACTCCGACGGCGACCCCTGCTGCCCGTCCGAAGTCGGGGCGAGCGTCAGCTGACGTCGAGGATCGCGAGTTGCTTGGGGCCCCGTGGTGTGTCGAGGGTCACCTGTTCCCCGGCGCGCGCGCCGAGAAGCGCCTTTGCGACAGGGCTCTCGACCGAGACCTTGCCCTCCGCGACCATTGCCTCCAACGTGTGAACAAGGGTTACGTCCGTGACCTTGCCGTTCCCGCAGTCGCGAAAGCTAACGCGCGATCCGACGCCGATCAAGTCACCATTCGCGCTCTCTTGCACCTTCGCCATAGCCAGGTGGTGCTCGAGCACCCGTATACGGGCCTCGTTTAGGCCCTGCGCTTCGCGAGCCGCGTGGTATTCAGCGTTCTCGGACAGATCCCCGAACTCGCGCGCCACCCTGATCTCGTCGACAATCTTGGGGCGTCGCACCTCCCGAAGGTGCTGAAGCTCGGCCTCGGCCTTCGCCCTGCCTTCGGGGCTGATCGAATGCTTGGAGCCTCCCATGCCGGCACAGTACCGGCGAGGCACCAGTCCGGGTTGGTCCCACAGGTCGCTCCAACCAACCAACGCAGAGGTGGCCCCGTGAATGTCGGCTACGAGCCGCGGGTGGTAGGGAGAAACGAATCGGCCTCCCCCATCGGATTCATCTACGACCCCGGGGATGGTGGGGCTGGTCCGCGAGACTTGGCCGGATGGCGCAACCGACTGCGGCTGAAGGATCGCCGGTCGACGGCGAGTCACGCGCGCTGCCTGGCGGTGAGGTGTGGGCGCGCGAGCAGCTCGAGTTGCTACGGGCGGCGCGCTTTTATCCTGGCGCGACGGGGCGCTTTCTTGCTGCCTCGTGGCGCCGCAGCGCCACCACCCGCGCCGCGCGCCCCGCGCTCGCGCGCCGCGCTCATGCCTGGTCGGCCCTCGGCACTGTGGCGTGGCTGGTGCTGGCGGCGACGGGAGTGCAGCCGTTTCGTCGGCGCCTGAGCGTCGGCCTCGCGTGGTGGGGGACGACGTCCGCAATGCTCGACTGGCACCTGGGGATGTTCGAGACCGAGGACGGACGCCCCCGACAACTCGGCGCGGCCGACGCACTCACGCTGGCGCGCGCGTGGCTCGTGCCGGTCGTCGCGGACTCACCTACTGTGCTCGTGTGCGGACTCGCCGCCGGGGCGGACGTCCTCGACGGTGCGCTGGCGCGGCGCGCCGAGCCGACGCGTGCCGGGCGAGACCTCGAGGGGCTGGTCGACGCGTGCTTCGCGTTGGCGGCGCTGCGCGGCCTGACGCGCGCCGGTCGCTTGGGTCAGGGCGCCGGGCTCGCGGAGGCAGGCAGGCTGGTTGCAGGGCTGGGCTATGCCACATTCGCGTACTTCAGCCGTGCGCGGGCTCCCGAGACGCAGTTCGTTCACGCTGCGCGGTCGGCGACCGCGGTGCGCTGCGCGGGCGTCCTCGGCGCGGCCGCTGGACGGCGCCGCCTCGGCGGTGTGCTTCTCGTCTCGGGGTCGGTCTGCAGCGTCGCGCTCACGGCGCTGGCGGCCCGACGATGAACTCGCCGCTCCGCGTGCAGCGGCGTGCAACCCGGTCAACCGCCGATGTGCCCGAGTCGCGTTCCGCGCAGGATGCGCGAGCCGGCGATCCGGAAGTACTTTCGCCCGGTTTCGTGCTCGTCTGCCGCGACGATGCGCTCGAGCACCAGCGCCTGGGCGAGGCCGACAAGCACGCAGCCGCCGGTGACACGGACCCCCGCATCCCAGCCGGCAACCCACGCTGCCGCGCCGGCCAGCACGACGACGATCAGCGGCAGTCGCCACACGGGGGTGGGCTCGCCCGAGCCGAGGTCGCGCTCAGAACGTGACTTGCTGGCGGCGATAGCGCGGCGCACCGAGCGCGGGCCGAGCCAAGCCAGCAGTAGTGCCACCGCAGCGAGTTGCCCGGCGGTGCTCAGCGGATCGTGCTGGGCTTGGGCACTGACGGCGAGCAGCGCGATCGTGCCGATGGCGCCACACAGTGCGAGGCCTAGCCCCTCGATGCGCAGGCGCTGGCGATAGGTCGGCGGCACCGGGCCGAGTGTATGAGCGCTCGTCACGCCAATCGGCCACCGGAGCACCAGCGCCGAACGATTGCGAATGGGTCCCGGTCCGACGGCATTAGGCTCCGCGGCATGCGCCGAGCCATGAGTGTCGGTTCGTTGATCGGTGGCGCGGCCATCGGCTACGTGCTCGTGGTGCGGGGCGCGCTGACGCTCGATCTCGGACTCGGCCGTCGCCTCCGCCCGCTGGGACCGCTGCGCGTGAGCATCGCCGCGCCCCGCGAGACTGTTTTCGACGTCATCGCCGCGCCGTACCTTGGGAGGACGCCGCGAGCGATGGGCGCCAAGCTCGACGTGCTCGAGCACGGCTCCGACATGGTCCTCGCGACGCACTTCACGCCTATCAGCTCCGGTTTGACCGCCACGACCATGGAGACGGTCCGATTTGAGCGACCAGAGCGCGTCGCCTTTCGGCTCGTGCGCGGCCCGGTCCCGCACGTGCTCGAGACCTTCGAACTGCGGGAGATGGATGGCGGGACGGAGCTCGAGTACCGCGGCGAGCTGGGAACCGACCTGTGGCGCGTTGGGAGCTGGTGGGGCGAGCTCGTCGCGAGGCCGTGGGAGCGCACCGTGGCGGAGTCGCTCTCAGGTATCCGAACCGAGGCGGAAAGGCGCGCCGCCCTTCGCGAACGGCGCCATAGCGGCAGCGGAGCCGGCGCTTCCGAAGAGGATCACCGCAAACCTTGAAGCCATACCCGTGATCCGTGATGGCGTGTCTGGTCAACTTTCGACGAGCAGCATCTGAGCCAGCGCCAGGAGGATCTCGCGCCTAACTCAAGGCCCCCGCGCGATGGACCCTGCCGAGATCGCGCAGACCGCTTCGGCATTGGGATTCCGCGCGATAGTTGCGCGATGGTCCCGGGTCCCGTCAGGCAGAAAGCCAAAACCCGGTTTTTGGGGACCTTCGCTCGGTGCTGCTCCTAGAAGCTGTCTCAAAACCACTGCCACGCAGTTAGCCTGCGTTGGCGGTGGCGAGGACGTGGCTTCAGATCAGGGTTGACCTGCTTGGTAGCGGCGGGGCCGACCTCAAGGGCGCGCCCGGTCGCATCTTCATCGTCGGCCCAGCCCATACCTTCGAGCAGCTCGCCGAGGCGATCAACGAGGCCTTCGCGCGCTGGGATCTGTCTCACCTGCACGAGTTCGAGCTCGCCGGCGGGCGTCGGATCGGCTTTCCGAGCGACGACTTCGCACCCGATCTGACCTGGGAGGACCACGCCCAGCTCAAGGTCGCCAGCGAAGTCGGGCCAGGCGAGGAGTTCACCTTCACGTTCGACTTCGGTGACGGCTGGCGCCATCGCTGTCGGGTGCTCGAAGAGAAGGCCGATCCACGCCAGGAGTACGGGTCTGGCCCGTTGCCCAAGCGGCCCGTCGCGACCTGGGGGTGGGGCTGGATCCCCGACCAGTACGGACGCGAGTCGGCCGCTGAGCTCGCCCTCGAGCCGTAGGGCTCAGGGCCAGAGCAGCATCCGCAAGCAGACGACCGCGCAGCCAAGCTCCAAGAACGCCAAGTGAATCTCGGCTCGCCGCTCGTAGCGGGTCCGCAGGCGGCGGAAGTTGTGAAGCCAGGCGAAGCTTCGCTCGACCACCCAGCGCTCGGCGCCCAGCCCGGAGCCGTGTTCGCTCTCGCGGCGGGCGATCAGTGGCTTGACGCCACGTGCCCATAGCTCGCGGCGGTACTTATCGTGGTCGTAGCCACGGTCAGCGAGCAGGCACTCGGCGCGCTTGCGGGGCCTGCCGACCTTTCCCCGGACCGGCTCGAGCCCGTCGATGAGCGGCAGTAGCTGGGTGACGTCGTTTCGGTTGCCGCCGGTCAGCGAGACGGCGAGGGGCACGCCGGTGGCATCGGTCAGTAGGTGGTGCTTTGAGCCCGTTCGGGCACGATCGACCGGCGAGGGCCCGGTGGGCCCCCCTTCAAGGGCGCGGAGGTGGCTTCCGTCCACCGCCGCCGCCGACCAGTCGATCCGCCCGGCGGCGTTTAGCCGCCGCAGAAGCTCGCGATGAAGTCGGGCCCAGAGGCCGAGGTGCTGCCATTCCTTGAGGCGCCGGTGGGCAGTGGCCGGCGAGCAGCCCAGCTCGCGCGGGAGGTGCCGCCAGGCGATCCCGGTGAACAGCACGAAGACGATCGCGCCGAAGGCAACCCGGTCGTCGACCCTTGGCCGGCCCCCAACGAGGGTCCGGCTCCTGAGGGAGAAGCGGCTCGACCACCTCCCAGAGCTCATCGCGCACCTGCCAAAGCGAAGCAGCCATTGAGAGCCTCCGATCACCCGGTATGTCACCGCAACCGGGATTCGCCGCCGCCGCACGAAGCCCTTTCACGGGTTTTGCGACAGCTTCTTTAGCGGCGGCTTGGCGGCCCGTTTACAAGCACATTGAGCTGACGTGGTGCACGCGCCCGACAGGATTCGAACCTCAGCGAGCCCGGAGGGCGAGCGGTGTCACAGGTTCGATCCTGGAGAAGCTGAACGCGCCCGACAGGATTCGAACCTCAGCGAGCCCGGAGGGCGAGCGGTGTCACAGGTTCGATCCTGGAGAAGCTGAACGCGCCCGACAGGATTCGAACCTCAGCGAGCCCGGAGGGCGAGCGGTGTCACAGGTTCGATCCTGGAGAAGCTGAACGCGCCCGACAGGATTCGAACCTCAGCGAGCCCGGAGGGCGAGCGGTGTCACAGGTTCGATCCTGGAGAAGCTGAACGCGCCCGACAGGATTCGAACCTGTGACCTCTGGTTTCGTAGATGGTCCGCTGATGTCGTGGAAACCGCTCGTTCAAGGGGTTTGATGGCTCCTCGGTCCCGGTGCGCGATGGTCTGCGCGATGGTCTCGACAGGGTCGCGGCAGGGGGTGCGGCCCAAATGGCGGTAAACCTTGTGTCATGGCTTCCGAAAATCGAAAGATCAACCAAACCGTGTCCGCGAAGCTTCCCGCCGAGCTGGTCGCTCGTCTTGACCTAACCGCCCAATATCGCTGCGTATCGCGGTCTTTCTTGATCCGCGAGCTGGCTGAGGCGGCCGTGGATGGCCGGGTCATGTTCCGACCCGCGCCCCGGTCAGAGAGACGCGCAGGGATGACGGTGGCGGAGTTTGGAGCATCAGACGTCGCCGTCGCGGCGCGTAGACAGGCACGTGATGTTGCCGCTGCCGCATGTGACGGGGTCGTCACCAACGGTGAAGCAGAGGCCGCGGCGCAAGAGATCGCCGAGACAGCCCGACTTGCTGCTCGGCGGATTGCGGAGGGCCGATGATCCAGGGCTCCGGAAGCCTCGCCGGAGTTCGCCTCGGCGAGCTTGAGCGCACCCTGCTGTCACAGGCTCCGCCTCTAGGGAATCTGGTGGGGCTACTGATCGACGCCCCAGAGGAGACTCGTGCGGCCCAGCAGGCCTACCTTCGCGGCGCGTCGAAGCTCGCACGCCTCGGCCTTCTCGAGCGGGTGCATGTCAATCAAGTGGTTCGGGCACGCGATTCCAGACGAGAGCGTCCCTTCTATCGGCGCGGCCGGTTTTGGCGACACCCAGATGCAACCCGCACCCAGATCGTCCGGCGAGTCGTCGTTTGGGCAACGCCCCTAGGCGAGGGGATTCGACGGACATATGCGCGAGAGCTGCTCAACGGTCTGCCGATTCGTTGGACCAAGACGCGTTTGGCGGTCGCACAGCGGTTTGCCGATCTTGAGTGGAGGGACCCTTACCTCCATCAGGACGCGATCGAAGTGACGAGTCTCGGCTCATGGAACCCGCGGACCCGCCTAGCGACGCTGCGGTGGAGGCCTACCCCTCGGGTCACGTCGGTAGAAGTGGTGTAACGAGCCCGAGGTAGGGCCGGAACGAAGTTCCGGCCACCGCGGGCCCCAGACTCGTCGGTTGACCAGCAAGTCGACTGACGAAAGGAACACCACGATGGCCGAGAGGCAAAGCATGACGACCCCCGAGGTCGTCGCCAAGACGATCCTCGACGAGCACGCCGACTTCCTGCGCGAGGCGGTGGCGATGGTGACGGCGCAGCTGATGGAAGCCGAGATCAGCAACGAGATCGGCGCCGCCCGCGGCGAGGTCTCCCCCGAGCGAGCGACCCACCGGAACGGCTATCGGCCCCGCGCCTGGGAGACCCGGGTCGGCGAGATCGAGCTCCTGGTCCCCAAGAAGCGATCGGGCGAGGCCTACTTCCCCTCCTTCCTCGAGCCCCGACGCCCCTGCGAGCAGGCGATCGTCGCCGTCGTCATGGAGGCCTACGTCAACGGCGTCTCGACCCGCAAGGTCGACCGCCTGGTCGAGCAGCTCGGCATCTCGGGGATGTCGAAGGACCGGGTCTCGGCGCTCTGCCGGGCGCTCGACGAGCGGGTCGAGGCCTTCCGCGAAAGGCCGCTCGAGGGCACCTTCCCCTACCTCTGGCTCGACGCCAAGCACCTCAAGGTCCGCGACCGCGGCCACGTTCGCTCGAAGGCCCTGGTGGTCGCCTACGCGGTCCACGAGACCGGCCAGCGCGAGGTGATCGGGATCGACATCGGCGAGGTCGAGTCCGAGGCCTTCTGGGCGGAGTTCCTGCGCTCGCTGGTCGGCCGCGGCCTTCAGGGCGTTCGGCTGGCGATCTCCGACGAGCACCAAGGCCTGAAGGCGGCGATCTCAAGGATCCTCGGCTGCCCCTGGCAGCGCTGCACGGTCCACTTCGTCCGCAACATGCACGGCCACTGTCGGCGAAGTGAGCGCGGCCTCGTCTCGGCGGCGCTACGGTAGATCTTCGACGCTCCGGACCGCGATCAGGCGCGCGAGCGCTTCGGCTCGGTCCTGGGGCGCTTTCGCGACGGGGTGCCGAAGGTCGCCGAGCTCCTCGAGGGTGCAGAGGAGGACCTGCTGGCCTTCTACCGCTTCCCGGCCGCGCATTGGCCGAAGCTGCGCTCGACCAACCCGCTGGAGCGGGTCAACAAGGAGATCGGCCGTCGAAGTGACGTCGTCGGCATCTTCCCCAATGACGCCTCGGCGCTCCGCCTCGCCGGCGCCCTGCTGATCGAGCAGAACGACGAGTGGCTGGTCGGGCGGCGCTACCTCTCGGCCGAGTCGATCGCCCTGGTCCTCGAGGACCAGGGCGATGAGGAACGAGAGGAGGTGGCTGAGCTACAAGCCGCGTGAAGGGACCGACGAGGAGTTACACCACTACCTACGACTTGACTGGCGTTTACCCGACCACCCTCGTGTGAATCAGGTCAGATTGCCGGACGGCTCGCCACACACGACCATCCGAGGCGCGGTTTTCAGGAGGACGAAGGTGTCGCGGCGCCTCAGAACAGCCAGAGCAACAGGACGATGATCAGGATCACGACGATGATCCCTGGCAGGACGATCGTCGTTCCCAACGGCAGCAGCCATGTTCCGCCTTTCGTCGGGAGACTTACTTGGTACCCGCCCGTCAGGGGAGAAACGTAGGCCAGGTCTTGGTGAGAGGATGATGGGAGGGCGCATGGGATGAATAACAGCGAACCATGGCAACCGAACAACAGCGCTCGCGCCCGTGCGCTCGCGTGCGGTGGATTCCTCAACGACCAGTCAGTGCGCCATCAACCGAAAGAGGGGGAGGCTCCTCCGCCTGCACCGCATCCAAGAGCTTTCGAAGTGCTCCGCGCATGATCCTCGAGACTTGCATCTGCGACACGCCGATTTCGTGCCCTATCTCGCGCTGGGGTAGATCCTCTTCAAAACGTAGCCGGAGGACCGTCCGCTCCCGGTCGTCGAGGGGCACCTGAGCCACGGCCAGCTGCGCCTCTGCCCGGTCAAACCCGAGTTCGCTTCCGGTTTCTTCGACCGATTCGATGAGCGGAGGCGAGTCGGGCTCAGCCCGATCGCTCGGAGCGTCCAGCGACAGGGTGTGCCGGGCCTCATCAGCCGCGAGCGCCTCCGCGACCTCCTCCTCGGAGAGGCCCAGACGAGAAGCGATCGCGCTCATGGTGGGCGTGCGCCCTTGCTCCTCCGCCAGTGTGCCGGCCGCGTTGGACACGGCCATTGCTCTCTCCTGAAGACCACGCGGGAGATGGACATCCGAGACTCGGTCCCGGAAGTGGCGACGGAGCTCGCCGAGGATGGTGGGAGCCGCATAGGCGGGGAACGGAACCCCCAGGGTCGGGTCAAAGCCGTCCAGGGCTTTGACCAGCCCGAGATTTGCGACCTGAATCAGGTCATCGAGCTGCTCTGGCGCACCTCGATATCGAAACGCCAGCGATCGCGCGAAGGGGAGGAGTCGGCGACAGAGCTCCTCCTTCAACGCTGGATCGTGGCTCTGTGCGTAGCGACGTAGGAGCGCGCTCTCCTCCGTCAACGGAAGCTGAGCGTTATCCCTCGTCGCCTCATGCCCATGCTTCGCTAGCTCGTCCCGTCTGACCGGCCGTGCGTATAGGTCAGGAGTCAAGGCAACACCTCCTTGCAGGGAATGGATGTGAGCACAATAGCGCAATAGCCCTTGCCGTAATAGGGCTTGCGGCAATGGCTACTGCGGCAATGGCAGCTTCGGCAATAGCTGCTGCCGCAATGGCCCTTGCTAACCTTGTTCGCAGAATGGCCGGTAGCGACCCCTTCGACAGGGCCCTGCGAGATCTAGAGGGCGTGCTGGACGCCAACGCTCAGCGGATGGCCCAGATAAAGCGGAGGATCGCTGAGATCCGGCGTCAGCGCTCAGCCGGGCGGTCCTACCGGGAGATAGTCGAAGCGACGAAGGGGGATCTCAGCGTCCAGCTGATCACCGAGGCGACACAGGCGCTCGATGAGTTCGGGGCTCGTGTCCGCAGGGAAGAGGCGCTCGCGCTGTACGGCGAGGGAATGACTATGGAGGAAATCGCCGAAAAGTTCGGCGTCACGCGTCAGCGCGTATCGGCGCTCCTGCGAGATGCTGGCGGAGAGGCTTCCGGCGATGGCGGTCGCGCTCATCCGCCTACGAGTGGCAGGGCGGCGGCGCGGCGAGGCTAGGTCCGGGTCGGGCGGGCATGGCGGCCATGTCTCTCTTAGGCTGGTCCGACTCGCTCAGGTGATCGTCCAGGACGCCAGCACGGCGGTGACGACAATGATCACGATGACTAGAGCCAGGAGCCCGAGCAGCGCAACCGCAGCCGAGCGCGATCGAAGCGGCGGAGGCGATCCTCGCCGACTCTCGGTCCGGCCTCGATCACTTCCGAGCTCGACCCTCGCGAACCCCGGTGGGAGAAGTTTGCCTCGGATCGTGCCGCAGCTTCCCGTGCGCAACAAGCGGCGGGATCCCGCGTTTCAATCCTTCAATCACGGCGCGAAACGGCCAGCGTCTCAAACAGGCGGGCGATGATCGCGCCGAGAACCAGGTAGACGAGGGCGGCGATGCCCCAGTTGACCGCAATCGTTGCCTTTGCGCTATCGAGAGTGAACATGCCGTCAAAGGGACCGACCAAGGCCTTCGCAACACCATGGACCGCCGAAACGACATCGTTGCCGGGATTGGCACCGAGCACGAACAAGACGATTCCCGCCACGATGATCGCGGCGACGATGCCGGCGATGAGTCGAACTACCCGCGCGACGGCAAACGCGGCGAGGACTCCGTCCCTTCCGTTCTCGCCTCGCCGTGCATCCGCCGCGTACCCGTCACGCGCCGCGTACCCGTCACGCGCCGCGTACCCGTCACGCGCCGCGTACCCGTCACGCGCCGCGTCTCCCCGTCACGGCGCCTATTCCGAGCCCAGCGGCGGCGAGGCGGCGGCGCAACCGCCGGATCCGAAGCACGGGTTGAGGCAGGCGGCTGCGCGTAGTCAGGCTCGTCGTATGGCGTCTCGGCTTCGGGACGTGTCTCCTCATAGCGCGTCATCGTGAGGTTCCCTTTACCCGCGCTGCGGGTGGCCAAACCTCCGCGACACCAAGGCCACGGCACGCTGTCCATGCGAGGCCCAGAGCCGCCCGCGAGCACCCGTCGCGACGGCACCGGGCATTGGAACACGACCCCGCAGTAGGTCGCCCACCCGCAACGTTGCCCCCGCCGCCCGCGTCGGCCCCTCGGACTCATCGCCCATCGCAGGCTGGGCGCGATCGAGGAGATGGCATCCGGCCGCGAGCGGGTACTCACCGGCGTTTTTACTGGTTCGCCGTCGGTGCAGCTTTGGGCGCTGTCGTCCTGATCGCGCAGATTCCCGGCTGGCCGGCGTGGCCGATGGCAATATTTGCGGCCACCACGCTCTACTTGTTGGGGCGGCGGTTCAACTGGCCGCGATTGCCAGGCGCGCCGACGTCTAGGTGACGCCGCCGCGAACTTTGCACGGCGCCGAGCGGAAGGCTGTTTGGCTCAACGTGCCGCTGCTGCGTCCGGGCTTCCTCGCCAGGCCTTCCTGGTCGCCGTCGCGGCCATCCGAGCTCAGCGGACCGACAATGCTCTACCTGGGATTTGCAGGGTCAAATTCGGGTAACCGCTCTCGTGGCTCGTCCCGTGCTGCTCGCGGGTTTCGGCGACGGCGCGATGTCGGTTTAGCATTGCGATGATCGTGGTGCTCGGTGGGCCGTTCGGACTTTCGCGGGGTGGCTGTGCTCGCAGACCTCATCAGCCCGCATACGCAGTTCCCGGCGCCGGGACTTCAGCACATGTCGGCCACTTCTACGGGGGAACTAGGTGTTTTGCGGGTAGAGACGTCTGTAGGCTTGAATCGACCTTGAGTACGACCCATCCCATCGTCCAGTATGAGGTCACCGTCCCGCTCCCCTCTGAGGAGGCGTTTGCCCGTTTCGTCGACGAGCTCGACACGTGGTGGCCCGCTGACTACACATGGTCTGGAGACGCGCTACGCGAGATCGCGATCGAGCCTCGCGAGGGCGGCATATGCTTCGAGCGTGGACCGGATGGATTCCGCTGCGACTGGGGACGGGTGCTGGCCTTCGACCCGCCTGGCAGGCTCATGTTGAGCTGGCAGATCGGCCCCGGACGCGAGCCCGTACCCGACAGCCGGAGGGCCAGCGAGGTCAGGATCCGCTTCGAACCAGAGGGTGGGGCAGTCACGCGGGTCGAGCTCAGGCACGGCGGGTTCGAGCGTCATGGTGAAGCCGGAGCTGCGTACGCAGAAGCCCTCGCATCTGAGCGGGGCTGGCCGTACATCCTTGGCCGCTACGCAGTTGCTTGCCAGAAGCGATAGAAGGCATCCGCGCATCCCCTGCGTGGTCTCGAGGAGGGAGCACCGTTTCGGTGTTATCGGCTATTGATGTGCCCGCGCTCGCGGGGGCGATAAAACGGGATCGTTACCAGCCGCCCTGCTCTGCCGAGCATTCGAGGAGGAGGGCGTGAACGAATGCCTGAGGTAGGTTGCCGCGGAGCTGGCGCTGGTCGACGTCGAACTCTTCTGAGAGCAGCCCGGGCGGACCGCCGGCGGCGCGGGAGCGCTCGAACCACCTCGCGGCCCCGACGTAGTCCCCCTGTTGAGCGAGCGCGAGCGCCATCCAGAAGCCGCAGATGAGGAAGGCCCCTTCGGCCTCTCCCAGTGGGCGGGAGTCCGGCCGGTAGCGGTACGCGTAACCGTCCCGAGTCAGGTCGGCATCGACCGTCCGAAGTGTTGCCAGCGTGCGCGGGTCGTCGGCGGGGATGGCGCCGCGCACCGCGGGCAGGAGAAGCGAGGCGTCAACGCGTGGATCGTGGGGCCCGCGTTGCCAACGACCGCTCGGGTGCACGCATCGAGTCGAGCAGTCCGCGACCATGCCGTCCGCCAGCGCCATCCACCCCGTTGCGAGCTCTTCGGCGCCGGATAGCTCGCTCATGGCGCGTAGGCCGGCGGCGCAGATCAGGCGCCCGTGGGTCCACTCGGCGGGCTCCAGCTCCCAGATTCCGGCGTCGGCTTCGCGCCACCGCCCCGCGATCGCCTTCGCCGCGATCTCGGCAGCCCGCCAGCCGTCTCCGTCGAGACGGCCGGCACGAGCCGCCGCGGCAAACAGCAGTAACGACTCGCCGAATGCGTCGAGCTGGAACTGTCCTCGTACCCAGTTGCCGACGATGTCGGTGCCCCCCGGATAGCCCGGCAGATCGAGGGCGCGCTCCCGCGGGACATCGCCGCCGTCCACCGTGTAGGCAGGCTTCATCTGGTCGCCGTCGGCACGAAGCCGATCGCCGACAAAACGGACCGCCTCGTCGAGAAGGCCGTGGGCTCCCGCTCGCGCGACAGCCTGCCCCGCATAGCACTGGTCGCGGATCCATACGTACCTGTAGTCGAAGCTCCTACCAGTGCGCGCCCGCTCCGGAAGCGAGGTCGTCGCGGCGGCGACCATGCCTCCACCATTGCTCGTGAGTCCGCTCATCACGGCATAGGCATGGCGGCTGTCACGTGGCGCAAGACCGGCATCGAAGTCCGGTACGCGCTCACGCCAGGCAGCTTCCGTTCCGCTCCAGAGGTTCTCCGCCGAAGGCGGCTCCTCTGGCACCCCCGTGGCATCGAGGATCAGAATGAGGTCGCGCTCTTCGCCCTCCGTCAGCTCAAGCTCCGCGACGAGTTCCTGACCACCGTGTTGGTCTGCGCGCCGCTCAGCCTCTGGGAGTCCGGTCACCAGAGCGTGGGCATCGTCAACACGTCCACGCCAGCAGCCATCGCGCTCTCTGACATTTCGGGCAGCAGCCCGACCGAAGTCCGCCCGCAGATCGAGTGTGACCTGAACGCGAGCCGTGCCAACCATCGCGCGAACGCGTCGTAGAACCGTAGCCCGGGTTCCCGATCCGGGAAGGGCCAGCGCCTCCCGGCATTCGATCGTCGACTCTTCGGCAACCCAGCGACTGTTCCAGATCAGGGTCCCCGGGTCGTAGTACCCACCCCAAACCTGTCGCACGGAAGGACTGACCACGAACCCTCCCGGTCCTCCGATCAGGGATGCAAAGACCGCATCGTCGTGCCATTGCGGAAAGCACATCCATGCGAAATCGCCGCGTGGGCCGACCAATATCCCTCGCTCGCCATCGGCCAGAAAGGCATACTCGCGAAGGACGTGGGGCTCGGTTTGAAGCTTGCCCGCGTTTTGGACCCGGCGTTCACCGGTCATCTTCGCTGTGCCCGCTTACTGCTGGTCAACGGCGACGCAAACCGGAGGCCGGCTCCGGCGAATGCGAGAGCCGTGACGGCATTCGCCAGCGCCAGGCGCCGACGATCCGGGGCCGTGCACCCGACGGCCGCGGTCATCGCGGCGTGGATCAGGTCAACCGCCGCGCCGGCGCTCAGGACCGCGGCCCGCGGCCAGAGCATGAGCGCCCCGGACTCGAGGAGTTGACGTCCACCGAGGATCCTCGCGAAGAGAAGCGCGCGGCGGTCAGGCGACCGCCCGGTCACGCACTCGATGATCTGGCCTGGCCGGGCAAGCAGGCTGATCCCGAACGCGAAGCGTACGGCCTGCAGCCTTTGGATCTGGCCGGGTGTCGTCACCGGGAGGCGGGCATGCCGGCACGGGCAGGCCTGCCGGCGGCGCGCGAGCCGGGAGCGCTGAGACGCTCCGCCAAGCGCGAGGCCAAGGCCATGATCGTCAGGGCGGGGTTGGCGCTTCCCTGGGTCGGCATCACGCTGCCGTCGGCAACGAACAGGTTCGGGAGCCCCCAGACTCGATGATCGGCGTCGATCACGCTCTCTTCGGGCGATGTCCCCATCCGACACCCGCCGACCAGGTGCGCATAGCGATCGATCGTCAGGGTGTCCTGGGCTCCGGCGGCATCCCAGATGCGTTCGAGCGTGCGCTTGGCGTAGGCGATGTTCGCGCGGTCGTTGTCGCACTGCGTATAGTCCATTCGCGCCACCGGCATGCCGTGGTGGTCGTGCTCGTCAGAGAGAATTACGCGGTTCTCGGGCTGCGGCAGCAGCTCGCTCAAGACCCCGAGCGTGGACCAGTGGTTGTAGTCACGCATGTACTCGCGAAGCGCCGGTCCCCAGTGTCCGTCGGCCAGGACGTGCTCGGCCCAGGCGATCGGCTGGGGGCCCACGGTCTGAATCGAGAAACCTCGGGCAAATCCGCGATCCTCATCGGTCTCGTAGAACTGCTCGGAGCAGATTTCCGGGGGAGGTGCCTTGTACATGCGCATCTGCTCGCCAAACCGCCCCGCGACCTGCGGGGCGCCCTGGACCATCACATAGCGACCGACCTGGTCGAACCCATTGCCGAGGCCGTCGGGAAAGTGGGAACTCGCCGAGTTGAGGAGGAGACGCGGAGTCTCGATCGAGTAGCAGGCGATTGCCACCGCACCGGCGGCTTGGAACCACTCGTGCCCCTGATGGGCGTAGGTGACGCCCGTGCAACGCCTGCCGTCGGTTTCGACCCGGAGCGCATGCGAGTCGGGCCGGATCTCCACCCCATGCTCGATCGCGTCGGGAAGATGGGTGATGAGGGGCGAGGCCTTCGCGTTCACCTTGCACCCCTGCAGGCAGAAGCCGCGGTATATGCAATGCGGTCGGTTTCCGAACGTGCCGTTGGGGATGCCAACCGGCCCGATCCGCATCTCGATCCCGGCGGCGCGGGCGCCGGCGCGGGCGCGCTCGGCTCCGCCGGAGATGGGATGGGCGCTGTACGGGTAGCGATGCGGGTCTCCCCACGGCCAGTCCTGCCCCGAGACCGGTAGCTCCGCCTCGACTCGTTCGTAATGGTGCCTCAGGTCGGTGTAGGGGATCGGCCAGTCAGCACCGACCCCGTCGCGACTGCGGATCTCGAAGTCCGAGGGATGGAAGCGGGGGGTGTAACCGGCGTAGTGGACCATCGATCCGCCGACCCCGTGGCCCGAGTTGTTCTTGCCGAGCTCGACAGGATCGGCGCCGCCGATCACCCTGGGCTCGGTCCAGTAGAGCTTGTGCGCTCCGGCTTCATCCGAAACCCAGTCACGATCCGGATCCCAGAACGGGCCGGACTCGAGGATCACGATCCGCCAGCCCCGCCGGGCAAGGCGCTGCGCGAGGGTCGACCCGCCGGCCCCGGCCCCCACGATGACCAGGTCGACCGCAGTGTCATGTCGATAGCTGGCCATGCGATTCCGGTTCGGGAGCCCCCTGCGTCGAGGGTCGAGGAGATAGCGGGAGTCGTTGTGAGTCGGTCCGAGCCCTCCCTTCGCCACGGTTCGCAGCGGGCGCTTCACCGGGGTCCTCGGTCACGCGTCGCCCGGACCGGATCCTCACCGCCGACTTCCTCACCTTCGTAGGGCTCGCGTTCGCCCGGCGCCAGACGCATGTAGCCTCGAGGGTAAGCCGGTCCGCCGTAGCCGATTTCGTTCCACGCCCAGGGGTGTGAGTAGAACTCCGACAGCACCCCGCGCATCACGACACCCCAGGCTCTGCCGCTCGGAATCTGACTCCAGATGCCGGTGTTGAGCCGTCCCTCGGCGAAGTCCTCGCAGATTCGCCGACGCTGCTCGAGGGAGCTCTCCGCAAACGCCTTCCCGCCGATCTCCATCGCCGATTGGTCCAGTCCCTCGGCCACCAGGCGCCAGGTCTCGGTATCCGGAGGCATGTCGGCGTACCGATAGCCATCGAGCCTTCCCTCGAAGAGCTTTTGATCGACCATCTCGAGAACGGGCACCCGAGGCTGGGCATCCTGCGCCGTGACGACGTCACAGAAGGCTCGCAGCGTCGTGGCCTCGGTGGCGGAGAAGAAGCGAATCGGCGGGACCTCCCGCGCGCGCCGCTCGACGAGTTCCCGCGTCACAGGATCCCAGTGCGGCGACTGGTTGAGCACGTCGTAGTCCGGGTAGCGCCCGTGCATCTGGGGTGTACGGCCGCGCCGTTGACGGGGGAGGTCGAGGGGATCCGCGGGGGCGGCCTTCGGCGAGCGACGTTTCGGAAGGTGATCAGCCGCTCTGTAGTCGTGGTCGCTCACCAGCGCTCTCGGCGCATGATCGAAGCGACGAGGCCGATGGCGCCGACCATCGACAGCGAGCCGGGGGCGAGAAGCGGCGGACCCATCACGAGGTTGTAGGAGGCTTCGCCGAATCCGCCTGGTTTGCGGGCGATGCCACGCCCGTGGAAGTACGTGCCTATGACGCCGTTCAGGACCAGCAGCCCGGAGAAGAAAGGCAGCCAGGTGTGTGCGACACGCCCCGAGCGCACCGACATGGTTGCGGCTGCCGCGAGGGGTGGGGTGATTGCGACGGGCGACCACATCCATTTGTTGCCGAACGAGCCCCCGTAATGGTTGATGTAGACCTCGGCCCCGAGGGGCAAGACAGCGGCCGCGGTGGCGACGGACAGCATCTGCTGTGCCCGCCCGTGGCGCAGGTTCCAGAGCGCCTGGGCTACCAGCGGTCGTCGGCGTCGGGGGGCAAGTGTGGTCGCCCTGGACACGCCGAGTTTGGCCATGCTTCCGGTTCTGCGTCGAGCGATCACTGGCCTAGACCCGGATCGCGAACTCTTCCGCGTCCGCCGCCTTGAGCTCGAGGCCGTTGCCGTTCCGGGAGGGCGCCGGAACGAGCGCGCCACCATGGAGAGCCGGCACGCCGTCGAACAGCATCGCCTCGATTCGAACGTGGTCGTGGAAGTACTCGAGGTGGGCGAGCCGGTCGAGGGCGCTCGCCGGATGCACATGGATGGCGGGCCCGCAGTGGAGGGACAGCGGTACCTGGTGGCCCCGGCAGAGTCCGTCGACTCGCAGGAGCTCGGTGATCCCGCCGCATCGCGTGACGTCGGCCTGAATCACGTCGACCGCCTCCGAAGAGAGCATCCGAGCGAAGTAGGCGAGATCGTAGCCATACTCGCCGGCAGCGATCGTCATTCCAGCCGGGCCGCGATCGCGGAGGAGTCGCAGCCCCTCGAGGTCGTCGGAGGAGACTGGTTCCTCCAGCCAGCTGACCCCGGCCTGCTCGCGAAAGCGGTCGGCCAAAGCGAGCGCCTGCTTGCGTGTGTAGGCGCCGTTGGCGTCGACGAAGAGCTCGGGCCCCTGCCCGATAGCTGCGCGAGCCGCGCGAACCCGTCCGGGATCGCGGGAGGGCTCGGAGCCCACCTTCATCTTGACCCGGGGTATGCCCATTTCAACCCAGCCGGCGAGCTGCTCGACGAGGCGATCGTGGGAGTACGAGGTGAACCCGCCGCTCCCATAGACCGGCACCGAGCTTCGAGCCTGGCCGAGAAGCGTGCAGAGCGCCACCCCGCAGAGGCGGGCCTTCAGGTCCCACAGGGCGGCATCGACGGCGGAGAGCGCCATCGATGCGATGCCCGGCCGCCCGAGGTTCCGAGTGGCCACAACCATCCGCTCCCATGCCGCCTGAGGCGAAAAAGCGTCAGCTCCCACCACGATCCGGGCCAGCGTCGATTCGATCAGCTTGGCGGTCGCCACGTCGGCGTAGGTGTAACCAAGCCCGCGCTCGGCGCCGCCCTCGACATGGACGATCACGATTGTCGTGGATTCCCAGTCGAGCGTCCCGTCGGCCTCCGGAGCATCAGTCGGAATGGTGTAGGCGCGAACCTCGACCGAGTCCACCAACACCTCGCCCGCGGCGACCCCGGCAGCGTCGGCCAGTGCGCTCATCGACCTGGGACGAACTCCTCGATCTTCTGCCTGAATGACTGCTTGATGATGCGCCCCGCGTGGGGGTCTCCTTTGCTCAGCGCGGAGGTGAGCGCCTTTGCCTGCTCGAGCGTGATGTGGGGTGGAAGGGGAGGGACCTCTGGGTCCGTGACAGCTTCCAGGACCACGGGCCGGGTGGCATCGAGCGCTTGGTTCCACGCGGCGCCCACGCCTTCCGGATCGTCGACGCGGATGCCGACCAGCCCGAGTGACTCCGCGTACTCGGCATAGGGAAAGTCGGGAAGGCTCTGCGAGGCGTCGAACTTCGGATCCCCAGCCATCGCACGCTGCTCCCACGTCACCTGGTTCAGGTCGCCGTTGTTCAGGACGAGGACGATAAGGCTCGGGTTGCTCCACTCGCGCCAGTACTTCGAGATCGTGATCAGCTCGTTGATCCCGTTCATCTGCATCGCGCCGTCGCCCACCATCGCGATCACCGGTCGGTCGGGGTGGGCGAACTTGGCCGCGATCGCGTACGGGACGCCCGGACCCATCGTTGCGAGCGTGCCCGATAGAGAGGCCATCATCCCGTCGCGGATCTTCAGGTCGCGCGCGAACCAGTTGGCGGATGAGCCAGAGTCGGAGCTCAGGATGGCCCGATCCGGAAGCCGGGAGGAGAGCTCCCAGAAGACTCGCTGCGGATTGATCGGGTCGGCGGGCTGCATTGCGCGGTCCTCGATCAGCGTCCACCAAGACGCCACATCCCGTTCGACCTTCTCGCGCCAGTCGCGATCCTCCTTTCTCTCGAGCAGCGGGATCAACGCTCGCAGGGTCGCGGCCGAGTCACCGACGAGGTTCGCCTCCATCGGATAGCGGATTCCGATCATCCGGCCGTCGAGGTCGATCTGCACCCCCCGCGCCTGCCCCTCTTCCGGAAGGAACTCCGAGTACGGAAAGCTCGATCCCACCATGAGCAGCGTGTCGCAGTCCATCATCAAGTCCCAGCTCGGCTTGGTGCCGAGCAGCCCGATCGATCCGGTCACCCACGGCAGGTCGTCGGGCAGCGCCGCCTTTCCAAGCAGCGCCTTGGCCACGCCGGCGCCCAAGAGCTCCGCAACCTCCACTACCTCCGGTTGAGCCCCGATCGCGCCGGCGCCCACGAGCATGGCGACTCGCTCCCCGGCGTTCAGCACTTCGGCGGCTCGGCGGATCTCCTGCTCCGCGGGAAGGGTCTTAGGCTTTGAGAAGCCAGTGCCGGAGTGAACCGTCCCGTGCTCGCGCGGGGGCTCGGACTCGGCCTCCTCCTCCTGAAGATCGTTCGGGACGATGACGCAGGTCACGGTGCGCTCCGCGGCCGCGATTCGCATCGCGCGATCGACCAGGTGCCGGATCTGCCCCGCCTCCGTGGCCATATGGACGTACTCATGGGCCACGTCCTTAAACAGCACTGGCAGGTCGACCTCCTGCTGATAGTTGCCGCCCAGGGAAAGGCGCGACTGCTGGCCGACGATCGCGACCACCGGCTGGTGATCGAGCTTTGCGTCGTAAAGGCCGTTCAGGAGGTGAATCGCGCCAGGCCCACTCGTCGCGAGGCAAACTCCGACCTCGCCGGTGAACTTCGCGTGAGCGCAGGCCATGAATGCCGCCATCTCCTCGTGGCGCGCCTGGACGAAGCTGATTTTTCCCTCGGCTCGGTCCAACGCTCCGACGATGCCGTTGATGCCGTCGCCGGGATAGCCGTAGATCCGCTTAACGCCCCAGTCGGCAAGACGTTCGAGCAGGTAGTCGGACACGAGCTGGCTCATCGACTCATCTCGTCTCGGGCGTCCGGGTAGGCAATCGTCGTCATGAGCGCGTTTGCGCTCTGCCTGGAGTCGAGCCTGGTGTGCTGCACGACCACCGGCCCGTCCGCCTCGATCACGCTTCCGAACCCCAGCCCGGACGGAATCGGCTCCGGATCGTCGAGCTCGTTGAAGCGTTTATGAAGGCTCCGCCTCGCGGGCGCGACTGCGCTGTAAACGATCGGCTCGCGATCCTCGAAGTAGACGGTGACCTCGAGCGAGACATCCTCATCGCCTGCGTTGAGGACCGTGAACGCCTCGTGGGAAACCATCTCCGGCCCGGGGCCGTTGCTCCACCCCGGGATGTAGCCCTCCGCGATCGCCCAGCGTCGCTCACCAATCGGGACTTTTGCGCCATCGGCTTCGATGGAATCTTTGTACCCCGCCAAACCAAGCTCAAACCAGGGACTGTCAACGTGCTGACAGCGCGGAGCGGGCGATAGACCCTGGTGCCCTACTTGCGAAGCGCGCCACAGAGCAGAACCCCCGCGACGCCCCCTGCGGCGGCGAGTGCTGCGGCGCCGAGGGCCGCGCGCCGACGCTTGGCGAGCGAAAGCTGGACAGAACGGCGCTTGGCCTCATCGTCGAACGGGCCGTGCGCTCCCCTGTCCTCAACAACCGGTTCAAACAGGTAGTCGCGGCGGTCGGGTGAGACGGCTCGATCGGTCTGCTGCGCGTTCACGTTCGTGGCCGCGAGGTAGCGGTCGGCAGCCCATGGAGCGAGCCGGTTTCCGATGATTGTGGCGACGGTCGAACCACCCACCCAGACCTCGCGTCGGCGGTGGGTGGCCGCGAACAAGATGCCGTCCGCAGCCACCTCCGGCTGGTAGACGGGAGCCACGGGCCGCGGCGTGTGGCGTAGTCCCCTGACCCGCACCCACGTGAACTGCGGTGTGTTGAGACCGGGGAGGTGCACCATGGTGACCCCCACGTTCGAGCCGTCGTTCTCGAGCTCGCAGCGCAGGGAATCCGTGAAGCCGCGAAGGGCGAATTTCGCCCCGCAATAGGCCGACTGCAAGGGGATGGCCCGGTAGGCGAGCGCCGAGCCGACCTGAACGATCTTGCCGCGGTCCCGGGGTCGCATCCGGCGCAGAGCGGCCATCGTCCCGTTGACGGCGCCCAGGTAGGTGACCTCCGTGGCACGCCGGACCTCGTCCGGAGCGATGTCCCAGACGCGTCCGAAGACGGTTGCCATCGCGTTATTCACCCAGATATCGATCGGGCCGATCTCTGACTCGATGCGCTCCGCTGCGGCCTCGACAGCATCCGGGTCCGCGACGTCGGTCGGAACTGCAATCGAACGTGAGCCCGCTTTGGCGACCTCGCGCTGCGCTTCATCCAGACCCTTTCCCTCGCGGGAGAGCATGGCTACGTCCGCACCTGCCTCGGCGAATGCACGCGTTGCCACCCGGCCCACCCCGGCAGAAGCGCCGGTGATCACGATGATCTTGCCCTCTAGCGTTGCTATTGGTGGCTTCCTTCAGACCCGGCGGACAGCCTAGCCGGATAGGTTCGGGCCTTCCTGGCGGGATCCCCTGAGCCCGACTACCCGCGTGGAGCGACTCCAAAAAGCGTGGTGTCCGTGCTCTCGTAAGCGATCAGACGGTGGGTCGGGTCGGGAACTTACCCTGCCCTAGGAACGGGTCTCAGCGTCGGGGTCGCCTCGGGTCGCCTGGATCCGCTCGGCCAGCATGATCTCGGCTCCCTCGAGCAGAACGTAAAGACCGGAAGCCGTGAAGCCCGCGATCGTCCACGCGAGCACGTTCGACAACAGCTCGGCGGCCAGGAGCGCGGCAGCTACCGAAACCGTGACCGAGAAGACGTTCATCGCCGTGCCCAGCATCGCGATCTCAGTCGGCGCGTGCTCGAGCCTCTTCCGAAAGCCCCGGGTGATCAGCCCGGCGATCAGCGCGACCGCAAAGCTAGCCGCTACAGCGAAGGCGAACAGGGCCAGGATGCTCCCCGCTCCGCTCACTCGGGACACCACCCCGAATGTCACCGTGATCATGATCGAGTATCCGAATGCGGTGCTGTTGCCCACGGCGGACGTGGCGAGGGCACCCTCGGGCCCGCCCTCATGCACCTCTTGCTCTCCCGGTCGCTCCGCCATCGCCTGCGTTTTCGCTTTCCGCACTATTCGCGGTTTCGGAGATGCCGGATGATGCCGAGCGGGACCAAGGAGAGCAGCGGCCGCCGGCCGACATCGTGACGGTCCTCCCGATCGAATGCGGCGGCGTATTTGGCCGCCTGCGCCGGGGAGTCGTATTGCTTTTCGCCAGCCGCACCGCATCCACGTTCACAGCGCCAGCGCAGTACCTGGCCGTCGGCCGAAAACCTCGGACGATGTCCGAATATGTGGCAACGCAGCTGCACCCCCTTCGGATTCCCGGCGGCGGGGCCCCGCAAACTCTCGGCCGGCGGGTTTGAGCGAGCGGAAACCGGGGAAATGGGTCACCAGCATGGAGGCTGGAGTCCAGACGGGAACGATCGAAACACGGATTCCCGCACGGCTCGACAGGTTGCCCTGGGCAAGGTTCCACTGGCTCGTGGTGATCGGCCTGGGAACCGTCTGGATCCTGGACGGTCTCGAGGTGACGATCGTCGGCTCGGTCGCAGCGCGCCTCTCCGAGAAGGGCAGCGGGCTCGAGCTAACCGCCGGGCAGATCGGAACCGCGGCGGCATTCTACGTGGCGGGCGCCTGCGTGGGAGCTCTGTTCTTCGGCCAGCTAACCGATCGCTTTGGACGCAAGCGCCTGTTCCTGATCACCCTCGCCGTGTACATCGCCGCCACCGTAGCGACCGCCTTCTCCTTCTCTCCCTGGTACTTCTTCGCGGCCCGATTCGTCACCGGTTCGGGGATTGGTGGCGAGTACGCCGCGATCAATTCGGCCATAGACGAGCTGATTCCGGCTCGAGTACGTGGGCGCGTCGATCTGATCATCAACGGCTCCTACTGGGTCGGGGCGGCGCTTGGGGCGTTGGCGGCCCTGTTCTTCCTCGATACCAGCATTTTTGCCAAGGACTTCGGCTGGCGGCTGGCCTTCGGCGTCGGGGCGATCCTGGGTCTGGCGATTCTGATCGTGCGGCGAAACGTGCCCGAGAGTCCTCGCTGGCTGTTCATCCACGGACGAGAGGAGGAGGCGGAGAAGATCGTCGACTCGATCGAAGCCGGGATCCGCGAGGACGTCGATCAGGACCTCCCTGAGCCCCGGGAAACCATCAAGGTCCGCCAACGAAAGTCGATCCCGTTCCGAGAGATCGCCAAGACGGCGTTCTCCGCCTATCCGAAACGGACCACACTTGGATTCTCGCTGTTCATCGGACAAGCGTTCCTGTACAACGCGATCACATTCGACCTCGGGACGATCCTGTCGACCTACTTCGGCGTCGGCTCGGGGTCCGTGCCCTTCTACATAGTCCTGTTCGCTCTCGCCAACTTCATCGGCCCCTTGACGCTCGGCCGGCTTTTCGACACGGTGGGTCGCAAGCCGATGATCTCGGGCACCTACCTTGCCTCGGCGGGCGTTGCAGTCGCGCTCGGCCTGTTGCTGGCGAGCGGAAGCGGCATGAATGGAGAGCTCAGCACGGTGGCCTTCATGGCTCTGGTCATGGGGACCTTCTTCCTGGCGTCCGCGGGAGCGAGCTCCGCTTATCTGACGGTCAGTGAGATCTTCCCGATGGAGACGCGAGCCCTGGCGATCGCGTTCTTCTATGCGGTGGGAACCGCAGCCGGGGGAATCACGGGCCCGCTGCTGTTCGGTCACCTGATCGCAAGTGGTGATTCCCGGACGCTCGCGATCGGTTTCTACATCGGTGCGGCGGTGATGGCGACAGGCGGCGTGGTCGAGCTCCTGTTCGGGGTCAAGGCCGAACAGGAGTCACTCGAAAGCATCGCGAAACCCCTCACCGCCGAAGGGAGCGAAGATGAGGGTCCGAGCACCGAATCAGCGGATGATCTGTCCGAGCGTGCCGCGGACGTCGACGTCCGCCCGGAGATCCAGGAGGCCCGGCGGCGGCGTGAGGACGCGGAGCAGGAGAGGGTGAGGGCAGCCGAGCATCGCGCCCGCTCTCACGAGCTGAGGGGAATCGCGATCGAAGGCGGTGATAAGGAACCGGCGCAGGTGGCGATCGAGGAGGCTCTTGCCGAGATCGCCGAGCTTCACGCCGCGGCGCAAGACGAGCTGGCGGCGGCCTCCGAGGAGCGCGCCGACATCGCCGCGAGTGCCGACCAAGCCCAGGAACCAGACACGCGGGCGTCCGAAGAACGCGCCCTCGCGGCCGAGCAGCGGGCCCGAATGCTCACCGAGCGCGCCGAGGCGCTGGCCTCTGAGCGGGAGGCGGATATGGGCGCCCATGAGGCCTTCTCGCGGGCAGCCGCCGAGCGAGCGCGAGCAGCCGAGCAGCGCGCCATCGCCGCCGAGCGCGAAAGCGCGGCGGGCGCGTTCGGGGACGAGACGCAGCAGGCGGAGTACGCACGACGTGAGTTCGACGCGGCACGGGAGCGGGACGCCTCCCGGCGGGAGCAGGAAGAGCGTGCTCGCCGCCGCCTGGAGCGCCAGCAGGTCCAGAGACGGGGACTCGGGCGTTTCCGCCCTGGCCCCGGGCGTTCCCTGTACTCCCCCATGCCCGTCCACAGTCGCGGCGGCCAGGGCCTCGAGGAGGAACTCGACCGTGAGATCGACGCGATCTCACGGGCACTGGGTGAACGTGGCCAGATGACTCGCGAGGAGCTGGCCCGTGCAGTTGGGGCGCGCTACTGGGGACCTGGACGTTTCCGGGGCGCCTTGCGTGAGGCCATCGCGGAAGGGGCCGCGAGGCGGACCGCCCGGAATTTGTTTGCACCGCGATCTCGCTCCGAAGCAAGGGACTAGGCGTCTGGGGTCGCCGGAGCACAACTCGAGACCACGGCACCCGAACCGAAACGAACGTTTTACGTCGCGCCGGGTCGGGTAGTCGACTCGCGAATCGACATAAACGACCGAAGGAGCCAAAGCTATGGCACAAACGAAAGCGGACCGATCTGCCGCGGCAAAGAAGGCAGCGGTGACCAGGCAGCGCAACAAGCAGAGGGCCGAAGCTGAGACGCGAGGCAAGGAGTCCGCGGCGAGCCGGCAGCGCGGCGAAGCTCAAAAGAGCGCGAACCGCGCCAAGAAGGCGGTCAACGAGGCCGCATCGAATCTTGCTTCAGCGGCGAAGCATGCTGGGGACGCGGCGAAGGCCGCCGGCAAGGCGGCCGCGAGCCACGCAGACGCGGCGCGCAAGAGCTCTCAATAGGTGAGGACCGCCCCATGGGCGGCGTCACGTCGCTGGACCCGAACTCTCGCCCCCGTCATTGATCTGACAGGCGCGGGGATCGCGGATTCACGGACCCTTGAGCGGGGTACCGAAAGCATGCAACCCAACCAGCCACTCCGGAGGTTGACAGATGAGGGAAGCCGGCCGCGACATCCGGGCCGGAGTGACGGTTTGAACGGAGGCCCGCTTCCATACCCGCGAAGGTCTTCCAGGCCCCGCGATCATGTGCCCGGGGCGGCCCTGATCGAGGGCGTCTGAGGTGAGCAGGCGATGCGGGCCTGCGCTGGTCCTCGCCGCGCTCGGGCTTGCCGGCTGCGGTCGGCAGTCGACCCTCGCTCCGCACAGTCCCGACTCGCACGACATCGCGGTCCTCTGGTGGTGGATGCTGGGGGCGGCCTGCGTCGTCTTCATCGGGGCCGTCGCCCTGTTGCTGCTTGCCTGGTTTCGAAGGGGCCAAGCCGGCCTCCCGCTCATCGGAAATAGCGAGAGGGCGAATACAGCGCTCGTCATCACGTTCGGCATGGTCGTCCCGGCCCTGGTCCTGATCCCGCTCTTCGGGGTGTCCGACATCTGGCTCACGAACAGGACGGCGGCCCCGAAGCCCGGCTCAACGGCGATGACGATCCGGGTGGTCGGCCACCAATGGTTTTGGGAGGTGCGTTATCCGGGCACTGCTGCGGTCACGGCCAACGAAATCCATATCCCGGTGCGAACCAGGGTCGACGTCGTCGCCACCACGGCGGACGTGATCCATTCCTTCTGGGTTCCCCAGCTGAACCGAAAGATCGACATGATCCCTGGAAGGACCAACCGGGTGTTGCTCTACGCGGACCGGCCCGGCGTCTACCGCGGTCAGTGCGCCGAGTTCTGCGGTCTCGAGCACGCGCACATGGCAATGAAGGTCTTCGCGGATCCGCCCAAGCGTTTCGATGCTTGGCTCGCGAACGCGGAGGGGTCCGCCGCAAAGCCTGCGAACGCATCCCAGCGAAGGGGCGAGCACGTATTCCTCTCTCAAGCCTGCGCGAGTTGTCACACGATTCGGGGTACCTCCGCGCAGGGCGAGGTCGGGCCGGACCTGACCCACGTCGGCAGTCGAACGACCCTCGCCGCCCTGACTATTCCCAACGACCCACGTGCCCTCGAGCAGTGGATCGAGGACCCGCAACACGTAAAACCGGGCAACAAGATGCCCGCGCTCGGGCTGAACCACCGTGACGTCAGCTCACTCGTCGCCTACCTCGACCACCTCCGCTGACCGTGGCCGTCGCCGTTCCGAAGGCAGCCGAGCCCCGGATCGATCGACTGAACCGGATCTGGAAGGAGCGGTCCGGGCTGATGGGCTGGCTGACCACCGTCGACCACAAGCGGATCGGGATCATGTTCCTGTTCACCTCGCTGGCGTTCTTCGTGGCGGGGGGTATTGAGGCGCTGCTCATTCGCACCCAGCTCCTCGCCCCGAACCAGACCGTGCTCGGACCGAACGGCTACGACCAGGCGATGACGATGCATGGGGTGACGATGATCTTCCTGTTCGTGGTCCCGATCTCGATCGGGGCGTTCGGGAACTACCTGGTGCCGCTGATGATCGGGGCGCGGGACATGGCCTTCCCGCGGCTCAACGCGCTCTCCTACTGGTTGTTCCTGGCCGCCGGCATCTTCATCTATGCCGGTGTCTTCTCGGGCAATGCCCCGGCCGCGGGTTGGTTCGATTACGTCCCGCTCGCCGAGCGAACGTTCAGCCCCGGCCCGGGGATCGACTTCTACGCGCTGGGGCTGATCTTCACAGGGCTCTCCTCGACCGCGACGGCGATCAACATCATCGTCACGATCTTCAAGCTGCGGGCTCCGGGCATGTCGATCAACCGCATGCCCCTGTTCTGCTTTGCCTTCCTGGCAGTCTCGTTCGCGCTCGTCTTCGCGCTACCCGCGCTGACCTGCGCGCTCGTCCTTCTCGAGCTTGACCGCCTGCTCGGATTTCAGTTCTTCAACGTCGCCCACGGCGGAGACACGATCCTGTGGCAGAACCTGTTCTGGATCTTCGGGCATCCCGAGGTCTACATCATCATCCTGCCCGCCTTCGGGATCGCGACCTCGATCATCCCGACATTCGTGCGCCGTAGGATGGTCGCCTTCCCGCTCGTGGCACTGGCCGAGATCCTGGTTGCTTTCATCGGGTTCGGCGTCTGGGCTCACCACATGTTCGCGGTTGGCCTCTCCCAGGCCACCACCATCTACTTCGCGGCGGCCAGCCTGATCATCGTGATCCCGAGCGGGATCCAGCTCTTCGCCTGGATTACAACGATCATCACCGGGACGCCGCGCTTCAAGACCCCGCTTCTGTGGATCGTCGGATTCATCGTCCTGTTCATCATCGGCGGGCTGTCCGGCATCACCTTTGCGGCGATCCCGTTCGACCAGCAGCTGACCGACACCTATTACGTCGTCGCACACTTTCACTATGTGATCTTCGGAGCCGCGGTCTTCCCCCTGATCGGTGGCCTCTACTACTGGTTCCCGAAGGTCACCGGCCGTTTGTATTACGAACGCCTCGGCCAGGCGAGCTTCTGGGTGACGTTCGCCGGCATGAACGTGACCTTCTTTCCGATGCACATCGTCGGCCTCCTCGGCATGCCTCGGAGGCAGTACACCTATCCATCGGGCCTCGGCTGGACCGGCTACAACCTGATCGAGTCGCTCGGGGCCTATCTGCTCACGGTGGGCCTCCTGATGGTGGCTGCGAATCTGCTCGTCAGCCGCTTCCGTGGGGCGCCCGCGGGCAACGATCCGTGGAACGGGGATACGTTGGAGTGGGCGACGAGCTCGCCCCCGCCTCCATACAACTATCCCGTCATACCGAAGGTCACGAGCCCCTATCCGATGTGGGATCGTGAGGATCGAGCGGAGGACGCCGAGGACCTCGTGGCGGGAAGGAGAGTGCTCGAGCGTGGCCACGAAACGCCGGCAAGCACCACGGTCGACGCCGAGTGGGACGAGATCCTCAACATACCGTCGTCATCCCCGTGGCCGCCTGTCCTCGCGCTCGCGGTGAGCGGAATCTTCGCCTTCGTTCTTCTTCAACAGTGGATCGCCGCGGCGATCTTCGTCGTGGTGGCGTTCGTAGTCCTCGCCGCGTGGCATGGGCAGGAGCCCCACGAGGCATGACCGAGATCACCCGCAGCACGGAGGCGACCGGCGGGGCGGAGGCCGGGCGCGTGGCGCGTCAGAGGCGGGCTCTCCCGAACGGCTGGTGGGCGATGGCGCTCTTGGTCGCGACCGAGTTCACGCTCTTCGGCTCCCTGATCGCGACCTATTTCTACCTGCGGTTCCAGAGCGGCACCTGGCCCCCCGCCGGCATCGACCCCCCGTCTGTGACGCGTCCCCTCATCCTGACCGGTGTCCTCGTAGCGAGCTGCGTGCCGATGCTGGGTGCCGTTCGCGCGTCACGCCGCGGTCGAAGCTGGGTCGTCTGGGCGCTCGTGGTGCTGGCCCTCGTGATCCAGGGGGCCTATCTCGGTTTTCAGATCGACCAGTTGGTCGGCGACCTCGGGACCTTCAGCCCCACCCAGACCGCCTATGGCTCGATCTACTTCACGTTGCTCGGCCTACATCACGCGCACGTCGCGGTGGGCCTGTTGCTCGACGCGTGGCTTCTGGCCGTCTTGCCCTTCGGCCTGACGAACTACCGGTCGATCGCGCTTCGTGTGGTCGCCCTCTACTGGTACTTCATCGCCTTCACCGCCGTTCTCGTCGTCTTGACTCAGCTCTACCCCTCGCTATGAGACTCGACCCGCCCAGCTCGCCTTCCTCGCCGATCATGTGGTTCGCCGTCCTGGGCGCTCCCTTCGCGTGGGTGGTCGAGTTCGCAGTCGGGTACTGGGCGAACCAGAGTCGGTGCAGCATTCCCGGCCAGGGATGGAGCGTCGACACGGACGTCTGGGCGGGAGTCCTGACGGGGATCGCGTTCGTGGTCGCCGTGGCCGCCGGACTGACTGCGCTCGGGCTGTATCGCGGCTCCCATCGAGCCCACACCGAGGGACCGCCGCCTGCCGGGCGGGTGCGCTTTCTGGCGATCGTCGGCATGACCGTGACCGTGCTCTTCCTGTTGATCATCGCGATGACCGGGCTCGGCGTCACGAGCGTCCCGGACTGCCGTCAATCATGAGCCCCTCCACTCGACGATCGCGCTCCCGAGGCCGCCCCAGGCCGAGGGTCCGAATTCGCCACCTGGTGATCGCGATGGCGCTCGCCGGTCTGACCCTTGCCGTGGTGGCGGCCGCTCAGCCGCTCAGCGGCATCGTGCACCCGCAGAACGAGACGGCCAAGCCGCCGGTCGAGCTGGGGTCGGAGCTGTTCGCCGCGAACTGCGCATCCTGTCACGGCTCGAACGGGCAGGGAGTGAGCCCGGCTTCGGAGGGCGGCGCGGGCGGCGTTACGGAGCTCGGGCCCGACCTTCGATCTGTGGGCGCAATCGCCCCCGACTTCTACCTGCGCACCGGCCGGATGCCCCTGAGTGATCCCGATGAGGTGCCCGAGCGCCACCGGCCGTTTTTCAGCGATCGCGAGATCCGCGGGCTCACCGCGTACATCGCCTCGCTCGGTAAGGGCCCCGCGATTCCGAAGCCGAAGCCCGCCGGCGCCAATCTGGCCCAGGGCCTCAGCCTGTTCACAGAGCACTGCGCAGGCTGTCACCAGGTGGTCGGCGAGGGCGGCTACGTGACCAACACCAAGGTCCCCGTCCTCAAGCATGCCACTGCCAGGCAGGTCGCCGAGGCAGTCAGGGTGGGTCCCTACCTCATGCCCCGCTTCCCGAAGAAGGCGATCAGCGACCACGATCTGAACGCGATCGTGGCGTACGTCCGCTACAGCGATCATCCCGACGACCCTGGCGGGCTCGGGATCGGCCACCTCGGTCCCGTTCCCGAGGGCATGGTCGCCTGGGCGGTTGCCGGCCTGGTGCTGGTCGGGGTCTGCGCGCTGATCGGCTCCCGGCTGAGGAATTCGTCGTGAGGGCTCCGGCATGAACGCCGTCGGACGCGCCCTGATGCGGTTGCTCGCCCTCCTTTGGAAGTCGATCGCGCTGCTCGCGACGGCCCTCGGCGTCCCGCGTTCGCGCCCGCGCGAGCGCATCGTGGCCGAGGGCGAGCCGGCTCCGCGCGCAGAGCTCGCCGTGATCGTCCTCCTGCTCGGGGTGGCGGCATGCGGGGTGATGTTCGTCGTTGTCTACGCGTCGGACTGGAAAGACCAGACCCAGCTGCTCGGCCTCGCACTGGGTGGGGCGTTCGCCCTGCTGGCCGTCGCGCTCATCGTCGCGGGCAAGCTTCTCGTCGTCGAGGAGGAACTCGAGGACGACTACCCGGAGGGGGGAAACCGCGAAGAGCAGGAGCGGGTGATCCAGATCGTGGACGAGAGCGGCAGCAGGATCACCCGGAAGCGCCTGTTGAAGGGTGCCGCGGGCGCCGCCGGCATGGCGCTGGGCGCTGCCCTCGTCGTTCCCGCAGTCTCGCTCGGCCCGGCGTTCGACACCGAGTCCCTCTACTACTCGCCCTGGCGCAAGGGACGGCGACTGGTCGATGAGCAAGGCCGCCCCTATGCCGCGAGCCAGATCTCGAGCGAGACTTTCTACACCGCCTATCCCGAGGGAATCGATCACGAGGAGCTCGCGGCCCCTGTGGTGGTAGTTCGCGTGGCTCCGTCCAATCTCGAGCTTCCCGCGGGTCGGCGCGACTGGGCACCCGACGGGATCCTCGCCTACTCGAAGATCTGCACCCACGCGGCGTGCGCGATCTCGCTCTACCGAAAGCCCCTGTTTCCGCCGACCTCACCGCGTCCCGCCCTCGTCTGCCCGTGTCACTACTCGACCTTCGACCCTGCATCGGGCGGAACGGTCATTTTCGGCCCCGCGGGGAGGAACCTTCCGCAACTTCCGCTCTCGATAGACGACTCCGGGGAGCTGCGGGCCGCGGGCGACTTCTCGGGACCGGTGGGCCCCTCGTTCTGGGGCGTCCGCAGCGGGAGGCCGACCTGATGAGGTGCCCCGCGTGGAGCGAGCGATGATCGTGCGCCGCGTCATCGGCCCGCTTGACGAGCGGACCGGGGCGGCGCCGTTTTCGCGCCGGGCGCTCCGCTACGTGTTCCCCGACAACTGGTCATTTCTGCTCGGGGAGGTGGCGCTCTACGCGTTCATCGTGCTGGTCGCGACCGGCATCTACCTGACGCTGTTCTTCCACCCCAGCACGGCGATGACGACCTATCACGGCTCCTACGCGCCGCTTCGGGGCCTTCAGGTGACCCAGGCCTACGAGTCCGTCGTCGACATCTCGTTCGACGTCAAGGCGGGGCTCTTGATGCGCCAGACGCATCATTGGGCGGCGGACGTCTTCGTGGCGGCGATCGTCCTGCACCTGATGCGGATCTTCTTCACCGGGGCATTTCGCAAGCCTCGCGAGCTGACCTACGTGATCGGGGTGGTGATGCTCTTCCTGGCCCTGCCGGAGGGGTACCTCGGGTACTCGCTGGCCGACGACCTGCTCTCCGGAATGGGTCTCGCGATCGGATACTCGGTCGCTCTCTCGACCCCTATCGTGGGCGGCAACCTGGGGCTTCTCCTGTGGGGCGCACCGTATCCGGGAGACGCGAGCTTTTGGTCCCGCATGTACATCGCCCACGTCCTCATCCTTCCCGCCCTGATCGGCACTCTGCTCGCCATGCACCTGACACTGGTGGCCTCACGCCATCACACGCAGTTTCGAGGTCCGCGCGGGCGCCAGAGCGAGCGACGAATCCTCGGGCTGCCCTCCTTCCCCGCCCAGGCGCCGCGCTCGCTGGGTCTCTTCAGTGCCGTCGTTGCCAGCCTCTTCCTGCTCGGCGGCCTGGTGCAGATCAACCCGATCTGGCTCTGGGGGCCGTACCACGTCGGAAGCAGCACCAACGGCGCCCAGCCCGACTGGTATCTGGGCTGGCTGATCGGGGCTCTGCGCCTGGTGCCCCACTTCGACCTGGTGGTCGGCAATCGGACCCTGGTTCCGAACCCGTTCTGGGGCGGGGCGCTCTTCCCGCTTCTCATCCTCGGCGCCCTGCTCGCCTGGCCGTGGCTCGAACGGCGGGTGACGGGCGATCGTCGAGTCCACAATGCTCTCGACCGTCCTCGGGATGCTCCCTGGCGAACGGCGATCGGCGCCGCCGTCTTCTCCTGGGTGTTCTTGATCTTCTTCGCCGGAGCCGCAGACCGGGTGTACCTCTTCCTCGGGATCGGCTACGTCGGACAGATCTGGACGTATCGGGTGCTCGTCTTCGTCCTTCCGCTGATCGTGCTGGTCGTGACGCGCAAGGTCTGCCTCGCGCTTCGCAGGGGAGAGGAGGTCCGAGCGGTGCAGAAACGGGCCGAGCAGGAGGCGGTCTGAGTCAGGGGCTGGGGACCCGTCATCGCCGGGCCGGGGGCTCCCCCTCGACCTCAGGGGTTGGCGTCCTCGAGCGGATTCGGGCCTCGAGCTCCCGAGCTCGTCCGGCGGCCACGGCCCGTTCGGCGCGGCTGGCGCTGAGCTCGACCCCCCGTCGCTCAGCGAGCTCGAGGAGGCGCTGACGCTCGGTCGACTCGTCAGCCCAGCGCAGGAACGCCCACGCCAGCACGATCAGCGTCACGAGCATTCCCTCGCCCATCATGATCGCGCCGGCGATCCCCTGGTCAGCGAGGGGCGAGAGGGCGTGTGCGCGGTCTCCCGACTCGTAGATCGGATAGAGGACTGTGCCCGACCACAGCAGGACATTGGCCAGCGGCAATGGAGTGAAGCGGACGATTGCCAGATAGATGAGCTTCCATCCCGCGCCGAACCACGCGGGCTTGGGCAGGGGTCCCAGGATCGGCATCCACATCAGACAGCCGAAGAAGATGAACATCAGGTGCTCAAGCGCGTGAAGCGGATCGCTGCGCAGCGTCTCCTGGTAGAGCACCGGCCAGTGCCACAGGTAGAGGTCGATCGCCCAGAGGGGGAGGGCCACGGCGGGATGCGCGAGGACCCGCAACCTGTCGAGCAGCCTGATCGCCAGGATCGGCTGAATAAGGGGTCCGGTCAGCCCCAGGACGAGCAGGATGGCCGCCACGTCCCCGATCAGAAGGTGCTCGACCATGTGGGCGTAAAGAAGCTCGTCGCTGGGCGGGCCCAGGACGGCCAGGCTAGCCGCGATCAGGAGGACGCCGCACCCGAAAGAGGCAACTCGCCAGACCGGGACCGCTCGACCGCGCTTCGCGAGCGTGTGGGCGCGGCGCCAATACATCGCCGCCGGCACAACCAGCGGAAGGAGCTCCAGTGGAGAGAGTTCGAGCTGTATTGCGCCCGGGACGATCATCCCATTCTTCTACGACTCCGATCATGCTCGTCTGTCGCGCGCCCGGGCCGTTCGATGGCGCTCGAACAGCGGTTCCGCACCATCGACATGAACGATACGCGTTGGATTCTGCAACTCGTTTCGAGACTTCGGCCCGTCGCCCCGCGAGCGATCAAGCGTGAGAGCTCAGCGCACGAGTGTCCGTGTCACACCGGGCGCTCGGTGGGCCGGCGGGGTGGCGCTCTGAGTTCCTCTCGGTGGATGGGTACGGTCGGGTCGATGAAGCTTTCTGAGACAAGGCTGCGCTACTGGCGCGGCCCCGACGTCCACCTGATCCTCCACCGTCGGGTTTGGGCCATCCCGACATCGCCGGGATCGCAGCCCAGTGAGACGGCGGGATAGGCTGGGCGCGTGGAGGACTCCGGCTCGGCCCCCTACAGCGAGGCGAAGGAAGGGTGGCGCATGCGACGCCCACGGGACCTTGCCGTGGTCGCCCTGCCGCTCACCCTGTTCGTCGCGGCCGTCAGCTTCATCGGAGCCTTCGCGACCAGCCACGCCTGTGATGTCACTCGCGTGGCTCCGGTTCTTCCCAAGTTCCAGGCGGACTACCAGACCGGCTATTGCAGGCTGGCGCACTTCCCGGGCTTCCCGGACACGTTCAAGAGCGGCCTGTTCGTCGCGGGCGTTTGGGGCCTACCGCTAATCGCCGCCATGGCCGGAAGCATCGCCGCCATCGTCACCAACAGGCCCCCACGGCCTTGGTTGCTGGGATGCGTTTCGAACCGGGGTACCGTCGGGCGATATTCCTTCGCCGAGCACCATCTCGGGCTGCATCTCAGTCCTCGACCTGAAGTAGGGGACTAGCCATTCCGACGGCCCTCCACAGACCTGAGGGTGGCCCCGACCAACACTGAGCGAGCTAATCGACGGGAGGACCGCTACCCCTGCGGCGTGGTGACGGTGCTGGCTCCGCTCAATGTCCCGGAACCCTGGGCAGACGTGATCCTCCACCTTCGGCTGGGTCCAAGCGGCGAAGCTATTTGAGCGTGCGGGTGGTGCTGCTGGTGCTCGTTACATAGACGTGCAGCACCCTGCCGTTGGCGTCGATATCGCCACTAACGCCGTGGTCGCACTCATAAAACACGCGATAGGAGACGGTGCGCTTCTTCTCGCAGCCAGTGACCTGGTGACCCACCTTGTTGCTGAACTTCTGATCGACGCTCGTGCCGTCGCTGGTGATGAGCCGTTGAGCGAGGAAGGCCGCCAACAGGCTAGGACGCAGGCACCGATCACGATCCACACGACCCGTCCCAAACGCGGTTCAGCCTGGCGCACGCTGTAAGCCTACTGCTGGACAGCGCAGTCAGTACAACCAACTCACCTGACGCCGTCCGTCGATGCAACGCACGCCCTCTGATCCCAGCCGACACATTTTCCGGGGTGCAGGAGTAGCTGCCCACTCGGCAACTCCCCTCCGTGCATGTCGTGAGAGCGCTATGCGCCCGGTGGACGAGCACCAGAGCGTTGCGGCAATTGAGGTGCTTGGCGGAGATCTGGGCACGCCCCAGCGGAGCGTTGCTGAACGTGATGGTCCGGCACGTCTTGATCGCACCCCCCGTCGTGGGGGGGCGGTGGTCTTGCTCTCAGTCGTGGTGGATGACCCGCCGCAGGAGGCGAGCGCGAGGACTCCGCACAGCGCCAGCGCGATCGAGAGCGCCCTCCACATCGCGCCCACCCTAGCCGCCGGTGATCGTCACCTGTCGTCCTCAAGATGAAGGGTGCCCGTGACGCCGTTCTTGCCCTTGAATCGGAGGTCACCGCGGCGCTGGGCCGAGGTCATGACCTTGTGGCCGAGTGGCGCACTGGTGATCCTGACCGGGCCGGAACCCGGAATCTTCAGCGACCCACCCGGCAGCTTGGTGGCGGTGGGCCTGCGATACCGATTGATGCTGAAATAGCCCGTCGAGTGATCTTGGCGCGACCGCACCCGCCGATACCTCTGTGCATCGATGTGGATCGCAGACCTCCCAACCGTTGGTCTGGGGCCACATCGACGGTGCTGCCTGAGGGCCTGTGCCACGCTTCCAGTGTCGCGATCTCACCATTTCGGGCTCCAACCTTTTCCTTCCCTTCTCAGCGTCGGGTGACTGGTGCCTGTGGTTCCGGCAGTGGAAGTCGTGCTCGCGGTCGTTGCGGAGCCGCCCGAGCCGCAGGACGCGAGCGCAACAGCCCCGCACAGCACCAGCCCAATCGAGAGCGCCCGAGCCATCCGCGCCACCATACCGCCGCTTGCCGATCCCGAGGCGGTTCTCCGCGCTGTTCCTCAGTCAGGCGGGAACTTGGTCAGGCAACGGAGTCAAGCTGACGGCGACCAGCAAGACCACCGCCGCGGGCAGCGCTCCGGCAGCAAGCGTTAGGGCTCCGAGGACGCTCCAAACGAGAAACAGGAGCGCGAGAGCCCACGCGACTGTGGTAGCTACTCGGCTGCCGGTAATACATCGCTGGCGTAGGAGGCCCAAGAGGACAAGACTCACGATCAGCGACTGTGCCGTGATCGCCAAGGCTCGCGGGTCCGCCGTACTCAAGCAGCGTCTCGCCCTTAACGGACGGCACTGCGACAACCCAGGCCAGAAGAGCAAGGCTGTAGGCGACCGCGAGCAACGTGAGTCCGAAAGGTGTTAGACCGCGCCTCATGTCGGCTCGCCGAGCCAGAGTACTACCCCTGCGGGGGTTCACCGACAACCCGAGAACTTCTAGGAACCCTGACCGGAGCCCGCGATACGGAGTCCCCAAGGAAGGGGTTACGTCAGCCCCTGAGCACTCCACCCGATCCAAGCTCGCCTAAGCCCCAGCAGAGCGGCGGGAGCCCAATTAGCACTCCCGTCCAAGATTCACCCGAGCCAAGTCCCACCTGGGTCATGTGGAAGATGCTGTCTCCCACTAGGGCGCCTCCGAAGAGGAGCAGGAAAATTGCCCACAGGCGGCCAGCCATTTGACTAGCTGGCGACGACGAGGCGCTGGGCGATGAAGACCAGCAGGATCAACAGGAGCCAGGCGCCGATCAAGACGCCTACGATCTTGACCCAAGGGGTTCTGGCTCGATTCATGAAGCTAGCCTACCGCGGATTTTCAGCCGCGTGGAGGTCTTGACGCCCTACGCCCTGATCACGAACGAGGGGGACCACTCGATTCCGGATGGCACCCTGGTCGATGTCGAGGACGTAGCCGTCCCAGCGGGCTCCCTTGAAGCGATCGCGGCGAATCCATAGACCCCCATCGGGGAGGACCTCGTAGTGGACCTGCTCAGGAAGTGTCCACCACAACTCGTCAATCTCCCAGAGTTCTTGCCGACGTAGGACCCCAGGCTGATTGGATCGGTGAAGACCAGGTCGGGTACCCGAGGCGGCGCGAACGATCACAAGTCGATCTCCACGGCCTGGCCCTCTAGCTCGGCCAGGGCCTGGATCGTCTCCTCGTAGGTCATCGCCGCCAATCATGGTCCCCGGGGGAGACAGTCGTTTTCCGGCTCGAATCAGTTTCGGAGATAAGGTCCGGGCGCGGGTAAAAAAAAAAAAAAAAAAAAAAAAAAAAAAAAAAAAAAATCGGCGGTCATATCCGGCAGGCTTGGAGGAACCGCTCCATGTGCGCGGCAGGGCCATACAGAGCTTCGAGGACTGAGATCGCGTATAGGGTCAGGTACATGATCAGCAGGCGAGCGTCTTTTTTTTTTTTAGTCGTGGTCCGCCTGGGAGTGGGCTTGGCGCTAGCCCTGTTGCTGGCATCGCTCCTCGCTTGGCCATCCGTCCGATCCGCGTTCGGCGCGTTTCCCGGCCACAACGGCCTGATCGCCTTCAGCAGCGATCGACACTCAAAGGGCTCCGAGCAGATCTATGTGATGGATGCCGACGGCTCAAACCAACAGCGGATCACTCACAACCGGGGCGGCCTCGCGGGGCACCCTCCTTCTCTCCGAACGGGACCAGGATCGTCTACGTCGCCTGGCATCACGGCCACACCGAGGTCTACACGATGCATCCCGATGGCACCCACAAGCTCCGGTTGACACACATGGGCGGCTACAAGTACGGCCCCTCCTACTCCCCCGATGGCAAGCACATCGCCTTCGCCAGGGAGCGCGGGTTCTCCGAGCGGCTTGAGATCTACCTGATGGACTCAGATGGATCGCATCTGCGCAAGCTGACCCACAACCCGAAGGTCAATGCCTCACCGATCTTCTCCCCAAATGGCAAGACCATCGTCTTCGTTCGAGGGGACGAGGGGAACTCAAACGTCTGGGAGATCTACCGGATGAGGGCGGATGGAAGCCACCAACGGCGGCTGACCGACAATCGGGTTAACGACTCCGACCCCGACTTCTCCCCAGACGGACGAGAGATCGTCTTCAGCCGCTGGACCGATTGGGCAGGCTGGATCTACGCCATGCGGCCCGATGGTTCCCACGTTCATCGCTTGACGCGAAGGGCGATCGAGGCCAACGACCCCTCCTACTCACCGGATGGCCGCGAGATCGTCTTTCAGAGCGCACGCAACTCGTGCATCTACAAGATGAACACCGATGGATCCGGCATCCAGCGTCTGACTCACAACCCGAACTTCGAGATCTACGGGACGACCGAGGGCTCGCCTGTCTGGGGAGCGAGCTTCGTGGGATAGGGATGGGATAGGCGGCGCCCGTTTCAGGCGCCCTCCAGCCCCCTCTCGCCCTCAGGCCAATAGACCTCGTACATCGGTCTTGTCGCGCTCAACGAAGTTCGATCTGGCTTGCCCGGGAGGAGCGGACGGATGCGGCCCGACCAGCGTTAAGCTCCCGTGCGCTGTGAAGTGGGTACTTCCGCTTAGCACCGTTCTCGTCGTCGTCGGTCTGGTCGGATGGGCGACGGCCAGGCAGTACCACGATCCGCCCCCCGCCGCCGCGCTTTCAATGCAGGATCGTTCTCGGCTTGGATCGACCGCTACCAACCCTGGAACCCTCCACCCGGATAAGTCGATTGCACCATTTCGCCTCGGTGAGTCCCGAGGCGAGGTCGAGCGAAGGCAAGGCCAGGGGCAGCCGATCACGGGGCGGCGAATCGTCTACAAAGTTCACGGGATTGCGTTTCGGATCCACCTCAGTAGCAAAAGGCGTATAGACGACATCGAGACGCATTCACCGAAAGTTCGCCTTTACGGGCAGCGCCTCGGAAAGCCATACCGTTCGTTCGCCGAAGACGCTTCGCCAACACCACTGGGAGGTCTCAGCCTGCACCGGCGGCGGCCAGGGGGCATTTCACCGGCGTTGGCACGTTCGCCGATGGGCTTCGACGATCTTGTTCTGGTACAGAGCGTCAAGGTACGCCGAGGTATCGCGCGCTCATGCATTCGTATGCTGTCAAGGCCGGTCGAAAACTGACCCCTTTGCGCCGGTTGAAAAATGACCCCCCTCGAGGATCGGTAGCCCGCCTGCGGAGCGGAGCCCGTAGGGCGAAGCGGAGCAGGCGGGGCGCTCAGTCGCGGGGCGGCGGCGAGCCGAGGTCCTTGTCGCGAAGCCGGTAGGTGTCGCCCTTGAGCGCCGAGGATCTCGGCGTGGTGGACGAGCCGGTCGATCATCGCCGCGGCGGCGACCTCGTCGCCGAAGATCTCGCCCCAGGCCGAGAAGGCCTTGTTCGAGGTGACGATCAGCGAGGCGCGCTCGTAGCGGGCCGAGACGAGGCTGAACATCAGGTTCGCGGCCTCGGGGTCGAAGGGGATGTAGCCGACCTCGTCGACGACGAGCAGCGGGATCCGCGAGAGGCGGCGCGAGCTCGTGCCTCGAGCTCGCCCTGGCGCTTTGCCTCGCCGAGGCGCGCGACCCACTCGGTCGCGGTCGCGAAGGCGACCCGCTGGCCGGCGAGGCAGGCGCGGATCCCGAGCGCGATCGCCAGGTGGGTCTTGCCGGTCCCGGCGGGCCGAGCAGGACGACGTTCTCGTTGCCGTGCAGGAAGTCGAGCTGGCCGAGGTGCTCGACCACCTGCTTTTTGACCGAGCGCTGGAAGGTGAAGTCGAACTCCTCGAGCGTCTTTCGGGCCGGGAAGCGCGCCGCCTTGATCCGGGTCTCGCCGCCGTGGGACTCCCGCGAGGCGACCTCGGTCGAGAGCACCGCCTCGAGGAAGCGCTCGTGAGACCACTGCTCCTCGCGGGCCCGCTCGGCGAGCTTCGGCATCGCCCTGGCCGCCGCCGGCGCCTTCAGCGCCCGAAACAGGTGGTGAAGCTCGGAGGTCTTGCGTCATGCCGGGATCAGCGCGTCGTAGCGGGCCAGCGGGCCGGGTCTCGACCTCGGGCTCTGCGCGGCGGCGGCGCTCGCCGCGCAGCTCGTCGAGCGCCCGCTGGTGGGCGGGGTCGGTGAAGGTCAGGTGCTTGGCGAAGCGAGCGGCGGTGGCGGGCGGCGAGCTCGCCGGTGTCGAGGGCGACGGCGGTGAGCTCGCGCTGGCCGATCGCGGACCTCGACCCGCCGCCCGGCGAAGCGGGGGTCGAGCGAGTAGTCGTTGGTGTCGAAGCGCAGGTAGGGCTGCGGCGGCGACGCGGATGACGAAGCGGCGGTCGAGGTCGCGGGCATCGCGCTCGGGCAGCGGGCGCATCCGCTCGCGCTCCTCGAGCAAGGCGCTCGGCGGGGACGGCGCGGATGGTGCGGTGGAGGCGGGGGTTGGCGCGCTCTTTGAACCAGCGGTCGAGCTGGTCTTGGTAGTCGAGCGTGGTTGGCGAAGGTGCGCGCCGGCTCGAAGTTTCGCTCGCATGAAGCCGTGCAGGCGCTCGAGCATGCCCTTCGCCTGGGGGTCGCCCGGCTCGAGGATCACCCAGCCGACCCCGAGCTGCACCGCAGAAGGCGGCGAAGGCGTCGGTCGGCTGGCCGCCGCCGCGCGTGGATCGCCCCCTCGCGGTCCCAGACCAGCGTCTTCGGGCAGCGCGCCGAGCTCGGCCAGGCAGCGGCTCATGCCCCAGAGGACGTCGGGCGCCTGCTTGGAGAAGACGAGCGCGCCGGCGCCGGCGCGCGAGTAGCCCGAGCACGCAGGTGACGACGCAGCCGCGGCGGGTCTGGCCGTGGCCGACCGGGATCTCGGCCGCGCGGCTCCCAGAGGTCGAACTGGCAGCAGCTCGCCGGGCTGGTAGTCGGTGCGCTGGTAGGTGCGCGGCGGGGTGAAGACCGGGCGCAGCTCGCGCACGTAGTCGTCGAGGATCGTCTTGCCGCCCGCATAGCCGGCCTCGGTGATCCGCTCGCGGATCACCTGCGAGGGGATCGCGCCGTCGTCGCCAAGCAGCTCGTGGATCTTTGCCTTGAATGGGTCGAGCTTCGAGGGCGCGCGAGACCCGGGCGCCATAGCTGGGCGGCTCGGCGCTGCGAAGCGCGCGCGCGGATCGTGTTGCGCGAGTGGCCGGTGCGGCGGGCGATCTCCTTGATCGAGAGCTGCTCGACCTGCTTCATCGCGCCTGATCTCGGCCCACTCCTGCACCTGAACCACCCGCTTCCTCCTGACCTCGATCGCTTGACCGAGCCAGGCTCGATGTCCCTGCCGGACGCTCTCGCCGCCGTCCGGGGGGTCAGTTTTCGACCGGCGAGAGGGGGTCAGTATTCAGGCGGCGCCGACATATGCAAGGGTTGAAGGCCTCGACCCGCACCCACCAACGATCAGCGATGGTCAGAGCCGGGACCGCTTTGATCGTCGGAGTGCTTGCCGCGCAGCCCTAAGCACCTTCGTAGGGGCTTGCTATCCGGCTACATCGGACATGTCTACGCAGCCGGATACCTGGCTAGGCGTTCCACCCTCAGCCGACCGGGGGCCGATCCGATTCGCATCCCAGCAACCCAGACCATGGGTCGTGAGCCTGTAGGTCCCTCCGCCGCTGCCCCCCGCATCCGGAACTCCGCAGTACCACACGCCAGTCGGTTTCTCCGTGCAATAAGGCCGCCCCACCAGGGTGGTCCCTCCGGTTTCTCGAATGAGCGAGGATGCGAGTGCATCGCCGTCCACGTCGAACAGGATTGCTGGGCGAGCCCACAACACGCATAGGGCTGCGAGGACGACGAGCGCAATACCGCCGCCGATTAGCCAGCGACGGCGACGCCTTTTCCGAGCCTCCCGAGCGTCTGCCAATCGTCGCTCGACGGCGAGATCTGCACCCATCGATTCGATTGGCAAACCCTAATTCACCGGGAGGGCCAAGAGACAACCATCTCGCCCGCCCCGCCTTGTGGATAGAGATGGGATAGCCAGTATCCGTTTAGGCCGCGTCGAGCCCCCAGGCCGGTCAAGGCCCAACGGATCTTCTACGGATCAGATTCTCAACCGCGCAGACCTGAGCTAGATCTGGCTTGCCTGGAGCTAAGGAATCGACCGACCGAGAGGGATTGCGCTGCGGGTGTGCTCACAGCGCCCGGCGACATCGAAGTGTCGGGTGCGATCATGCCTTGGTCGCCCACCATCGCAGCGATCGCCAGCGCCCGCGCCACCAAAAAGGTCGTCTTCTCCTCGGCCACCGTAAAGCTCATCGTGACCACCTTTACCGCGGATCTTGTCCGGACCCCGCCCACCGCAAACTAGATCGTCACCACCCGATCCCACGATCAGGTCGCTGCCGCTCCCACCTGAGATCACGTCGTCGTGCGAGGTTCCTCGAAGCGTGTTCGGCCGCGAGCCGCCAACGATCGTCGCTCGTTCCCCGCGACAAGCCGGGGAATGCGACGAAACGCCACTACTCATCGAGAAGCCGACAGACAGAATGGCAATGACCAGCCCCAGAAGGCTCGCCAAGGCCCAGTTTGCTCGGCTCAAGGGACCACCAGCACCTTCACACGCCTTGACCCTACGACCGGTTGGAGGCGAAGTCAACCGGCCCCTGGTGAGCAGCCCGAGGATTTCTAAGAGTCCCAACCGGAGCCCATGGTGGGTTCCCAATCGATGGATCGTTCCATTTGTCCCCCGGAGGGGCCGTCTCCGCCATCTCCCCGGGATCCAAGACAATCCGCTGGTGGCAATGGCCTGGGACCTTTAGCCCGGACGCTGATCCCTCTTCCGCTTCGAGGCCCAGTACCTGGCTCGACTTCGCTCGACGCTGCAGGTGCGGCACATCCTGTGGCCGTTCCCGGGGCGCACGTAGATGTTCTCCGGATTCCATAGGTGGCCCCACTTGCAACGGGTCTTGAGATCGCCGAGCTCCCCTCGGCGGACGTTCTCCTTGCGCGTGACCGCCTCCAGGTGATCCGGGTTGACGCAGGCCCGGTTTCGGCAGAGATGATCGACATCGAGCCCGGCCGGGATGGGTCCTTTCCAGCGTTCGTGGGCGACTCGATGTGCGTAGCAGGTCCTTCCCAGGACGCCAAAGCTTCCGTAGCCCTGGCCGAGCTGTGCGCCGGTCCAGATCCAGCATCGGGATGTCTTTTGAACCTTGGCATCGAAGAGCCTCTTGAGCTTGGCGCGGGCCTCGGGGGTGGATCTTCTTGCCTCCCACCCTGAGAGGCAGCCGCCGCACCAAGTCCGTCGTTGCGGGAACTCCGACCTCGCCTTCGTCTTCTTGCATCTGCTGCACGTTCGCATTGGCCTCTGCCAATTGCGAGACCCGAATGTTGCGAGATATGAGGGTCACCTCGAAAGCAGGAAGATCCGGAAAAGGAGACTCGTGGTTGAAATAGGGGGTCGACCCCGCCTCGGAATCACGCGACCTAGATCTGTAGGCCGCCAGGCAGCTCTTGTGCGCTTAGGTCGCGATGAATAGGTGCGACGAGGCCTGAGGGCCCCGGAGGGAGTCAACTGGGTCTCAGTGACTCCCTCCGGCGTTCAGATCTAGGCCAGCGGCTCACGCTCCTTTTTGGTCATCCCGACTACGTCCTCGGAGTAGAGGCTGATCTCGTCATCGTCGTTCTTAAGGACGAATCGGATAGGGCCCCCATCGTTAGGCACGGCAATGCCTTGAAACTGCCCAACCGCTAGATGGGGCTTGCCTTCGGCATCGGTCCATAGGACCTCCACCTCTTCCTGGGTCCCGAGCCAGCTCTCTGGGTCATCAACGACCTCAGACTGGTCTGCGAGCACCTGTTCTTTGAGTTCCGCGTAGTTCATTTACTTCCCTTTCTGATCATGGGGCGAGCCCATTGCCCGCTCCAGGCTTTGTGGTTCACCGGTCGTGTCTCGGCAGCTCTCAGCGCGCAATGGGTGCGAGCGTGAGAACGCGGACATTCGCTGGCGAACGGACGCGTAAGGACCTCCGTTTCCATCCAAGATTCGGCGTAGGCGGCTTGCTTCAGCGCGGCACGGACCGCCGCAGTGGCGAGCGTCGGAGCGCCGGCCCGCCAGGCAGGTTCCGCAAACGACACAAGCCCTCATCGCGCCGCCTTGCCCTGACTGGATCGAACTGGCGATAGGAGCGGCCATTTGGGCCCGCAAAGGTCCAGGGGAGCTCGGACCCCGATGAGACCAAAATGAGACCAGGAAACCTCGGAGAGCCCCTGTAGAGCCATGCAATGCCGTGATGGCCCCCTCCCGGCTTCCAGCTCGAACTGAGCTATTTGCAGGCGAGAACGTGAGAGGGGCTGCAACGAAGTGAGCGCGCCCGACAGGATTCGAACCTGTGACCTCTGGTTTCGTAGACCAGCGCTCTATCCAACTGAGCTACGGGCGCGGGAGGCGACGATTGTAAGAGGTGGGGGGAGGGGCGACGCTCGGCCGGCCCGGCCCTATCGGGCGACCGGCTGCGGGCCGCCTGCGCTCGCGCCGGAGCTCTCCGCTTCGTCCTCGAGGCGGCGGCGAAGCTCCGATCCCCGGCCGGCGGCGGCGGCGCGGGCGGCGCGCTGGTCACTGAGCGGGACGTCGAGGCGTTCGGCGAGGTCGATCAGCTCCTGACGCTCGGTGTCCTCGCGCGCCCACTGGATCAAGACCCAGAAGAAGACCGCGAGCATGATCACGCCTCCCTGGATCATCAGGATCGCTCCGGCGATGCTCTGATCGGTGAGGGGCGAGATGCCGTGCGCGACATCGCTTTCGACGTAGATCGGATACAGGACCACGCCCGACCACATCAGGATGTTCGCCATCCCCATGCTGGAGAAGTGGACGACCGCGGTGTAGCCGACCTTCCCGATGTGTCCGAACCACTGCGGTTTCGGCAGCGGGCCGAGGAGCGCCAGCCACATCACGAGGCCTGCGCCCAGGAACGAGGCGTGCTCGAGGACGTGAAGGAGCGGGTGCTCATCGGCCGCCTGGTAGAGGGCCGGGGCGTGCCAGGCGTAGATCACGACGATCCACAGGCAGATCGCGACGACGGGGTGCATCAGCCGGCGCAGGTGCCGAAGGCCGGGGGCGCTCAGGACGGGCCTCAACACGGGCCCCGTCAGTCCGATCGCCAGGAGCAGGGCCGCCTCGTCGGTGAGGATCGTGTGCTGGATCATGTGACCGAAGACGAACTCGTCGGCGAGCTCGTCCATCGGCCCCACGGTCGCGATCAGCATCAGGAGCAGGCCCGCGCTGAAGCTGATCTGGCGAAGTGTGGACGGGGCGTTGCCGTGCGCGGCAAGATGGCTGACGCGGCGAGCGTAGGCGAGCGCCAGCGCGATCGGGAGGAGCAGTTCCACCAGCGTGGTCACGCGCCGTCAATGATGACGCCAGGCGCCGTCCGGCGCCTCAAGCGCGCTCAGCCTGGCGCGCCCGGGCTGGTCTCGGCGCCGCCGAGGGCCGCGGCGATGAACGCTCGGAGCTCGCCCAGGGCGTCCGCCGGCAGCCAGTGGCCGCCCTCAAACTCCGCGTAGTCGACCTCCAAGCCCGCCCCGGCGAGAAGCTCCTGCGCCCGGCGTGCGAACTCCACCCCGATCACGGGGTCGCTTCGCCCGTGGCGTATCAGGATCCCGAGCCCGGACCTCTGCTCGAGCTCCGCGTGCCAGCCCTCGACCGTCGGAACGAACCCGCTCAGCGCCATGATCCCCGCGGGCGACGGCCGTCCCGGGCCGAGCCCGACGGCGTAGCTCATCACCGCTCCCATCGAGAAGCCGCCGATCACGGTCCGATCCCAGCCGATCCCGCGCGCCTGGAGCAGCTCGTCCGAGAACGAGGTCAGCTCCCGGTAAGCGCGGGCGAACGTCTCGCGATCCGGATAGCCGACCCGCGGCACCACGTACCAGTGACGCCCGCCGGGGGGAATCCCGGTCAATGGCGCGCCCGGGGTGATCCCCACCAGCCGGCGGTCGGGGTCAAGCTCGTCGAGCAGCCCATAGAGGTCGCGCTCGTCGGCGCCCCGCCCGTGGTTGAGGATCAGGGCCCCTTCGGGCTCGCGCTCGGCCTCCCGGACCAGGTGGACCACTGGCGAGGACACTACCCGCGAGGGGATCGAAGCCCGCCCTGCCCGAGCGTTCAGCGCCCGTCAGATGGGAGAGGGCGGGCTAGCTGCGGACCGCTCACCCGGGGTCCGGCCGCAGCGCCCTGCTCCCGGGTGCGCCCGGGTCGCGCGGCCGAGGTTGGGCAGGCACCGGTCGGCCGGCGGCAGCGTCACCGCGACTCGCACGTTAGGAGCAGCGCCGGACGCCTCGCGCCGGGCCGCCGGATACACCCCGCCGGGTCGAGATCACGGACGAAACAACGGCACGAAAACGACCGGGGGCATCGACTTCGCCTGCCCCGCGCGTAGCCTTCGCGCGAAATAAGCTCTCGTCGTCGCCTGTCGAGATGGGCCGCCAGCTTGGCTTCCGCCGGCTGCTTCTCTCTCCCGGTCGCTTGAGCGAAGGTACACCACGTGGACCCGGCGCGCAGGGGGGCATTTCGCAATTTGCGACAGAAAGTGGGCGGCGGGGCGGCGGAAGAGTCCGGTCTCGGGTTGGCCAGCTCGAGCGGCGAGCCTCCCGGGCCTTGGACAAAGCCCCCAGCGCCTATGATCGACGTCGGAACGATGACCGCCGCTTGGGAGCGCTCGTCAGTGACAGCCGGCTCCGGAGAGTGGGGTGAGCGCGAGGCCGGCGGAGGCGGGCCGCCCCGCCCTCGAAGCCCCTGGATCGGGATCGACACCCGCGTGGACCCGGTCCGCTGGGCGCGTCTGCTGAGGCGCGCGCACGAGCTGGCGCTCAGCAAGGGCGCGTCGCCGTCGATCCTTCGCGAGCTGGTGGCGCGCTCCTGGAAGCGGGCGGCGGGGGCCGGGGTCGACCCGGATGGGTCGGCGCCGAAGGTGCTGGACTCCGCGGCGACCGAGCGGGCGCTTGCCGAGCATCCCGTTTCTCACCTTCTGCCACTGGTCGAGACCATGCTCTCCGACGCGATCGAGGATGCTCGCTACTTCGCGGCCCTAAGTGACGCGGAGGGCGTGCTCCTGTGGGCCGGTGGCAGACCGCAGGCGCTCGAGATCGCGGTTGGCCCGCGCTTTCTCCCCGGGCACCTGTGCAGCGAGCGGGCGGTGGGCACGAACGCGGTCGGCACGGCGCTCGAGCTCGACCATCCCGTGCAGATCTTCTCCGCCGAGCACTTCAGCCGCCGCCTTCACGGCTGGACATGCTCGGCGGCGCCGATTCACGACCCGGAGAGCGGCGAGATCCTCGGCGTTCTCGACCTGTCGGGCAGCTTTCGCACCGGCCATCCGCACAGCCTCTCGCTGGTCTTCGCCGTAGCACGGGTGGTCGAGGACAAGCTCTCCTCCGAGCTCGACCGCCGCGACGAGCGCCTCCGGGCCCTCTATATGGAGCGAGTCGCGCCGGCGGCGCGCGAGCGAAGCGCCCTGGTCACGAGGTCCGGGCGGGTGCTCGCCGCCACGCCGCGCGGATGGCTGGGGCGACGGGTCGAGCTCCCCGAGGGGGAGGAGGCCGCACTGCCGAACGGCGTCGAGGTGAGCGCCGAGCCGCTCGGCGATCGCGCCGAGGCCGTTCTCCTGCGACCGTTGTCATCGCGAAGACCAGCGCCCAGGCCGATGCTCGTGCTCGAGGCGCTCGGCCGCCGGCGCCTCCGGCTCGTGATCGGCGGCGTGCCGGTCGAGCTGAGCCGCCGCCACAGCGAGATCGTCGTGCTCCTGGCCCTCCACCCGGAAGGGATGACCAGCCGCGAGCTGGGGCTCGAGCTCTACGGCCCCGGCTTCAAGGCGGTCACCGTGCGGGCGGAGATGTCCAGGCTTCGCCGGCTGCTCGGCGCGGCACTCGCCACGACTCCCTACCGGCTCGATGCCGAGGTCAGGGCGGACTTCGCGGAGGTCGAGCGGCTGCTCGAGCGCGGCGACCAGCGCTGAGCGCGCCCGGTTCTGCAACCCCCCTGCAACCCCGCTCGGGATGCGACATCTCGGGGGTCGGCCGATAGCTTCGACCCTGTTCGAGCAAATGGGATCGAAGGAGGAGCCGTGGCGGATAGTGTGACCCTCAGCGCAGCGCAGGCCGTGGTCGACGCGGCGCAGGCGAAGGCCGAGGAGATCGGCGTGCCGATGAACATCGCGGTGGTCGACGACGGCAACAACCTGACCGCCTTCGCGCGCATGGACGGCGCCTGGCTGGGCTCGATCGACATCGCCCAGAACAAGGCCTACACGGCACGTTCCTTCGACATGTCCACGAAGGACCTGGCGCCGCTCTGCCAGCCGAACCAGCCGCTGTTCGGGATCCACGCGTCGAACCAGGGACGGCTGATCGTGTTCGCCGGCGGGATCCCGCTGATGTCGGGCGACGACGTGGTCGGGGCGATCGGGGTGAGCGGCGGGAGTGTCGAGGCAGACCACGAGGTCGCCGAGGCGGGCGTCGCAGCCTTCTAGGAGGGATCATGGCCGACAACAGAGGGGTTGCCTACATCGGGCCGGGCGAGGTCGAGGTCACCGACATCGACTTCCCGGGCTTCGAGCTCAAGGACGGGCCGGGGGTGAACCCGGCGAACGTGGGACGAAAGACACCGCACGGGGCGATCCTGCGGATCGTCTCCACCAACATCTGCGGCTCCGACCAGCACATGGTCCGGGGGCGGACCACGGCGCCCCCCGGGTTGATCCTCGGCCACGAGATCACCGGCGAGGTGATCGAGACGGGGCCCGGGGTGGAGTTCATCAAGGAGGGCGACCTGTGCTCGGTGCCCTTCAACATCGCCTGCGGGCGCTGCCGGATGTGCAAGGAGGGCCACACCGGCGTCTGCCTCAACGTCAACCCCGATCGGCCCGGCTCGGCCTACGGCTACGTCGACATGGGGGGGTGGGTCGGCGGCCAGGCCGAGTACGTGATGGTGCCCTACGCCGACTGGAACCTGCTCAAGTTCCCAGATCGCGACCAGGCCCTGGAGAAGATCCTCGACCTGACGATGCTCTCTGACATCTTCCCGACCGGCTTCCACGGCGCCTACACGGCGGGGGTCGGGCCCGGCTCGACCGTTTACGTGGCGGGGGCGGGCCCGGTCGGGCTCGCGGCCGCGTATTCGGCCCACCTGCTGGGCGCCGCGGTGGTGATCGTCGGCGATCGGATTGGTGAGCGGCTCGAGCAGGCGCGCTCGTTCGGATGCGAGACCGTCGACATCTCGAACGGGCGAGCCGAAGGACCAGATCGAGCAGATCCTGGGCGTGCCGGAGGTCGACGCGGCCGTCGACGCCGTCGGCTTCGAGGCCCGAGGCCACGGGTCCGATGCCGGTCAAGAGGCGCCCGCGACGGTGCTGAACAGCATCATGGACGTGACCAGCGCGGCGGGCAAGCTGGGCATCCCGGGCCTCTACGTGACCGGAGATCCGGGCGCCGTCGACGACGCTGCCAAGGAGGGCTCGCTGTCGATCCGGATCGGCCTCGGGTGGGCCAAGTCGCACACGTTCACCACCGGCCAGTGCCCGGTGATGCGCTATCACCGCGGCCTGATGCAGATGATCCTGAACGACAAGGCGAAGATCGCGGACGCCGTCAACGCGACCGTGATCACGCTCGACGAGGCGCCGCAGGGCTACAGGGACTTCGACTCGGGCGCCGCCCGCAAGTACGTCCTCAACCCGAACGACCTGATACCCGCATAGATTCGGTGAGGAGCTTTAGCTCCGAAACAGGCGTGTAAGGGCGCCGAAGGGGCCCGCAAGTCATTTCGGTGAGGAGCTTTAGCTCCGAAACAGGCATGTAAGGGCGCCGGAGTCGCCCGCAAGTCATTCAGAAAGCGGCGGTCGGCCCCGTCGCCGCCGCCTGCAAGCATCCCGCGGATGCGCGGGCCTCGGCGCGACGTGACCGCACGCGAGCTGGGAGCGCTCGCCGTCGGGGCGTGCCTTCTGTCCGTGGTCATGAACTGGCCGCTCGTGCTCCACCTCGGCCAGCACGTCCCGAAGGACCTCGGCGACCCGCTCGCCGAATCGTGGCAGCTCGCCTGGGACGGCCACGCGCTCATCCATCAGCCGCTCCACTTCTTTCAGTCGAACCAGTTCTGGCCGCTTCACGACACGCTCGCCTTCTCGGATGCGCTGGTCGGCTACGCACCCGTCTCGTGGGTCGGGTCTGGCCCTCACGCCGCGGTCTTCCGCTACGACGTGATCTTCCTGTTCGCCTACGCGCTGGCGTTCGCCGGCGCCTACCTCCTGGCCCGCGAGCTGGGGCTCGGCCCGGGCGCGGCCGCCGTCGCGGGCGCGGCGTTCGCCTACGCGCCATTCCGGCTCGAGCAGGACGGCCACATGCAGGTGATCTCGAGCGGCGGGATCCCGCTCGCGCTGGCCCTGGGCGTCCGCGGCTTTCGCCTTCGCCGGCCGTGGTGGGTCGTCGCGGGCTGGGTGGTCGCCGCCTGGCAGCTCACGATCGGCTTCACGCTCGGCCTGCCGCTCGGCTACCTGCTGGTCGCGATCGGTGTGATCGGCGCGATCGTCTGGCTTCGCCGCGGACGCCCGCACCTCGACCGGGGCTTGGCGATCGCGATGCTCGCCGGCGCGATTGCGTTCGCTGGGGTGGGCTTTGCCCTGAGCCGGCCATACGTCCGAGTCGCCGATGCGCATCCCGCCGCCAAGCGGACCCCATCAGAGGTCGAGTCCTTCTCGGGGCCGCCCTGGGCCTTCCTGGTCGCCCCCGACGAGAACCTCGTCTGGGGCGCCGCGACGGGGCCGCTTCGAGATGGGCTTTCGAACGTCCCCGAAGAGACGCTCTTCCCGGGACTCGTGATCCTCGTGCTGGCGATCGCGGGTCTCGGCTCCTCTGCGTACCCGCGCTGGCTTCGCCGGGCCCTGGGGGCGGGGACGGTGGTCGTGATGGTGCTGGCCCTGGGTTTTCAGGCGGGCGGGGGCCTGCTCTGGCCCTACCGGCTTGTATACGAGGTGCTGCCCGGCTGGGAGGCGATTCGGGTACCCGGTCGGCTGGTGGCGATCTCGTCCCTGGGCCTGGCGCTCCTGGCCGGCGCCGGCGCGGAGCGGACCGTCGCGGCGGCACTTCGCCGCCGCGCGCCGGGCGCCACTGCGGCGCCGGCTGAGGCAGGTACCGCCACCACTGGAGCGCCAACGGCTCGGGGAGCAGTCGAGGGGCCGGCGGCGCGCCGCGTTGGGAGCTGGGTGGGACCCGCGGTCGCGGCCGCCTTGGCCCTGGCGGTTGTGATCGAGGGGCGCGGCCTGCCCTTCGACCCGTTCGGCAACCGGACCCAGCCCCAGGTGTCCCGGATCCCGCCGTCGACCGCATCGGTGCCCGCGCCGCAGCTCCACCTTCCGGCCCTCCACGCGACCGACAACCGGCGCTACATCCTCTGGTCGACCGACGGCTTCCCGGCGCTCGTCAACGGCCGCTCGAGCCTCAACCCCGGGTTCACCGATCACCTGATCAGGCACGTCGAGAGCTTCCCGAGCCGAAAGAGCGTCGCCCTCCTGGCGCGGCTTGGGGTGCGGAGCGTCGTCCTTCACACCGACCGCGTCGCCGGGACCCCCTGGCATCGCGCCGCCAAGCGCTCGGTCGCCGGCCTTCCGCTGACCCGCACCCGCCACGGCGAGCTGGTGACCTACGAGATCGACCCGGGTCACGCCGCCGACTGACCGCGATTGAGGCCGCCCGTATCCACATGGGTCGGTCAATCAATTTGAGGCCCCCGTATCCACGTGGGTCGCTTGATCAATGCATGCCATTGATGATTCGACCCACCCCGTTACGCAGGAGTGTCGAAGCGCGGCTGGGGGAGCCAGATCACCCCCACCTGCCGCCGTAAGCGTGTCGGCCAAACGCCTCGGTCGCGGGCTGGGCAGGGAGGGGCGCGTTGGACCGCCTACGGCGCGGTCGTCGGGACGACGAGCGGCTCGGGGTGCTCGGCCCGGAGCTCGCGGCGGCGAAGGGTCGCCAGGGTCGCCACTGAGGCTCCGGCTGCGATCGCCACCAGGGTCAGCGCGGCACGGCCGTGGGCGATCGGGGTGATCGGGTCCCCGGCCACGGTCGGCCCGACCACCGCGATCACCGCCCAGCCCATCAGGGCGCCGAGCGCGGGGCGTAGGTCGCCGAGCCTGGTGTGCGGAGTCGCGATCGCCGCGAGGGCGATCGCCGCGGCCACCGCCCCCAGCATCGGCGCCAGAGCCAGCCATCCGTTGTGGACGCCGACGACGCTCAGCACCGTGTGCTCGAGCTGGCTGTTTGCGAGCTGGTTCGTCCAGCTGCTGATGCCGTTGTCGCCGATCAGCGGGAAGGTGATCGCCGCGGCGAGCATGAAGATCACCGAGGGGACCGCGAGGGCCAGAGTGAGCGCCGTCAGCCTCCGGTAGGCGACGGCCAATCCGAGCGCCAGGAAGGGCAGCGCCGGGATCAGGAAGCGCGGGCCCGGCGAGCCGCCCCCGAACGGAAGCCAGTAGCCGGCGTTGTAGAGGAAGAAGACGATCGCGACCGCCGCGATCACGTTGCCCTCGGCGCGGCGCCGGCGGCGAAGCAGGACCACCCCGGCGATCGCCACGGCGATCACCGGCGTCAGTGTGAGCAGGCCCCGGCTCGCGACGAGGAGGTCGATCGCGGCATCGGGCTTGGGGATGTCGATCCCGAAGAAGCCGCTGTCGTTCAGCCCCAGGACCGCATGGCCATTTGGGCCCTGGACCGCGACCGCGTTCGCGTAGGCGAACCGAAACGGAGATCCGAGCGCCCACAGGTTGAACGCCAGCGCCGGCGCGGCGCCCGCGAGAGCCCCCGCCGCGTAGGCCACCCCCCGGCGCACCCGTTGCGGGCGGGCCAGCGCGTAACAGAAAAGGACCGCGCCCAAGAGGCCCATCGGATACTCGAAGCTGACCGCCAAGCCGGCGGCCAGGCCGGCGGCGCCGACCAGCCAGGTTCGGGCCGAGCCCTCACGCTCGCGAAACAAGAGCGCGAACGCGCCGAACCCGAGCGCCGCCGCCGCGACGTGGGTGAAGTACTCGGCCGCGAACGTCATCACGATCGTCCCCAGCCCTAGGGTGATCGCCGCCGCGGTCCCGTAGCCGGGCTCGATCCGCTCCGCTACCCATCTCACCAGGCACAGGAGCCCGATCGCCGGGAGGACCGCGCCGATCACGGTCAGCGCCCAGATCATCGGGGTCTCGTTCTGAATCCGGACCTCCACCCGATGGGCGCGAGCGGCGCTGAACCCGTACTGCGAGAGGTCCGGGTCGGGGTACGGCGTCCAGCGGGGATGGTCGGCCCGGGCGGCGTTGGCGGCCGCATCGCGGGCCACCGACTTGGCGCCGAGCGCGTCGAGAGCCAGGTAGGCGGGGAGGGTCAGGGCGGGCAGCCCGGGCGCCTTTACCGAGTAGAAGTGGCCGTTCACCCAGGCCTTGTCCTTGGTCTCCCACTGCCAGCGGTCGATCTGCGCCCGCCCGTCGGCGAACGCCCGCACCTGCGCGTAGTGAGCGAGCTGCGCCCACCCCGTCGAGTGCATCACGAAGCCCCAGGCGATCCCGAGCGCGACGATCGCCGCCAGCCCCGGCCGGACCCGGAGCCACGCCCACGCTCGCGCGGCGCCCCCCGGCCCCCGCCCCTCGGCCGACGCCGCGTGGTCGCTCACGCCGCGACCCCCTCGCGTCGGCACAGAGCCATCGTCCACGGCAGCGGGCTGTGGAGCTCGATCACCTCGAGGCGCCGTTCGAGAAAGCGAACGAATCCGGCCCGCGACCAGTGGTTCAGGTGGCCCGGGGTGTTCCCCCACCCGCCGAGGTACCGCCCCCGGGCCATGTTGAGGGCCCTCCAGAGCGGCTCCCTCGGAACGCTGATGATGACCCACGGGCGGGCGAGGCCCGCCACCGTGTCGAGCGCCGCCTCCGGGTCGGGGAGATGCTCCATCACCTCGCAGCAGATGATCAGCTCGGCGGCGTCCTCGGCGGGCTCGAGCGCCTCGACCCCGGCAGCCTTGAACTCGATCTCCAGCCCGGCGTCGCCCGCCCTTCGCCTCGCCTCGCCGATCACCTCGGGCGAGAGGTCGCTTCCCCGGATTCGGAGCCCCCGGCGCGCCAGGCGGGTCGCCAGCTCGCCCTCACCGCAGCCGATCTCGTGCGCTTCGCGAGCCCCCGTCCGCTCGACGAGCTCCTCGAGTCGGCCCAGGAATCCCCCGACCATTCGCCGCTCGACCGGGTTTCGGCTCGCGTACTTGTCGTAGACGTTGCCGGCCGGGGCGGCCGGTGAAGGTGACGGTGCGGTCGCCGTCAGACGCCGACCTCGCGTCGATCCCGCTCGGCGGGCGGCTCGAAGGGGTCTCGTGGCGAGACCGGCGCGGGGCCGCCGGCCCCGGCGGAGGGCTCGTAGTGGGAGGGCTCGATCCCGGCCTCGAGCTCGAGGCGGCGAACTCGCTCGAAGGTCCGCTGGGCGATCACCCTCTGGCCGGCGATCGAATCGCCGACGACGCCGAGCCCGAACATCTGCACCGCCGCGAGGGCCAGCACCGCGCCCAGGATCAGCGACTGGATGTGGCCGGTTCGGTCGCCGTGCAGGATCCAGTCGAGCAGGAACGGCGTCCACGCCGCGAGTGCCGCGACGCCGAGGACGGCGGCGACGATCGTGAATACGCGAAGCGGCTCGTACTGGACGTAGGCCCGGAATACGGCGACGGCGTTTCGGCGCACGTAGCGCGCCGTCGAGTCGACCAGCCGCGAGTCGCGGGTCTGGGGGTTGGTGGCGATCGGGACGTGCTCGACCGCGACCAGCATCTTGCCCGCCTGGATCAGGCTCTCGAGCGTGTAGGTGTAGTTGGAGACCACCTGGAGCTGAAGCGCGGCCTCGCGGTTGTAGGCGCGAAAGCCGGAGGTCGTGTCGGGGATCGTGGTGCCCGAGGCGCGGCGAACGACCCAGCTTCCGAGCCGCTGGAGGAGCTTCTTGGACGCCGTGAAGTGCTCGACATCCTTCACCTGCCGGTCGCCCACCACCATGTCGGCGCGGCCGGCGAGGATGGGCCCGACCAGGCGCGGGATCCCGACGGCCGGGTACTGGTGGTCGGCGTCGGTGTTGACGATCACGTCGGCGCCCAGCTTCAGCGAGGCGTCGATCCCGGCCTGGAAGGCGGCGGCGAGCCCCTTGTTGTTGGTCAGCCGGACGATGTGGTCGACGCCGTGCGCGCGGGCGACCTCGATCGTTCGATCGGCGGAGCCGTCGTCGACCACGAGCCACTCGACCTCGTCGAAGCCCTCGAGCTCGCGGGGTAGCTCACCGAGCACTCGGGGAAGCGTCGACTCCTCATCCAGGCACGGAATCTGGATCACGAGCTTCATCGCCGGGCCATGGTAGCCGCGCCGAAGGGCCGATTCGGCCTTCCGGCGGCTCAGTCGGAAAGCTCGACCCGCTCGATGACCTGGGGCTCGAGCGGCCGGTCCCCCGATCCGGTGGGTGTTCCCTCGATCGCGTCGACCTGGTCCATCCCGTCCGTCACCTGGCCGAACACGGTGTGTTTGCCATCAAGCCATGGAGCCGCCTCGGTGGTGACGATGAAGAACTGCGAGCCGTTCGTGTTCGGCCCGGCATTCGCCATCGCGAGGGCCCCGCGGACGACCTTGTGGTCGTTGAACTCGTCCTCGAATGTGTAGCCGGGGCCGCCGGTGCCGGATCCCTCCGGGCACCCTCCCTGGATCATGAAGTCGCGGATCACCCGGTGGAAGATCAAGTCGTCGTAGAAGCCGTCGGCGGCGAGCTTTCGGAAGTTCTCGACCGTCTTCGGAGCGTCGTCGTCGAACAGCTCGAGCACGATCGGCCCGGCGCTCGTGTGAAGGGTTGCCGTTGACATCGCCCGGCACTCTAGCGGCGGCGCGGGTGCCGGGCGGGGCAGGCTCGGGGCCTTCGTTCGACGCCCGGGCGGGCCTAAGCTGTTGCGGTGAGCCCAACGACCAGCAGGGGCCTTCGCTGGTTCTTCGGCGTCTCGGCGGTGCTGGCGGCGATCGCGGGCATCGAGCTGTTCATCGGCGCCACTCGGACCGATCGATTCTTCTCCTGGACGATCACGCCCCCGCTCACCGCCGCCTTCATGGGCGCCGCCTATTGGGCCGCCTGCGTGCTCCTCGCCTGGGCGGCGCGCCAGCCCGACCGGCTGCGGGCCAGGACCGCGCTCCCACCGGTCCTCACGATCGCCGTCCTGCTCTTGGCGGCGACGCTCATCCACCTCGACCGCTTCCACCACGACCTCTACGGCCGGTTCTGGCTGGTCGTCTACGTGATCGTCGTCCCGCTTCTCGTCTATCTGATCTGGGCGCAGCCGAAAGGCGCGGGCTCACCGACTCCGCATCCGCTCGCCCTCGCCCCGTGGGTGCGAGCCGCGCTCGCGGGGCAGGCGCTCGTCCTGCTCGGCTTCGGCGTTCTGTTGTTCGCCGCTCCCGTGGGCCTCAGCTCGATCTGGCCGTGGCCGCTCACGCCGCTGACCGGCCGGGCGATCGCCGCCTTCCTCTCGGGGTTCGGGGTGGCGGCGGCGTTCGCGGTTCGCGAGAACGACCTCGACCGCCTGTTCGGCTCGGCACTCGCCTGGGCGGCGCTCGGCGCGCTCGAGCTGCTGGCGGTGGCGATCCACGCCGGCGACCTCACATCGAGCGGGGCGGGAACGGCGCTCTACGTCGCCTTCTTCGCCTCGGTGCTGATCCTCGGCTGCTACGGCGCGCTGGCGGGCGGCGGGTTCAGGGCCGCCGCGTCGAGGGACTGAACGTCAGCCGCGCCTCGAAACGGGTCGCTCTAGGGTCCCGCCGCCCTCACGCCGGGTCTAGGGACCGAACGTCAGCTGCGCGTCGGAACCGTAGGTCGGGCCGGATCATCGCGCTGACCGTAGAGCCGCTCGCGGATCTCGAGCTCGATCGCGGTTGTGTCCTGCTCGCCGCCCAGCGGCTTGCCGCACCCGCCGCAATGGGCCACGTAGGTGCGGCGCGCGAACGTGAAGCTGGTCTTTCCGCAAGTTGGACAGTTGATCAGCGGCAATGCCCTCAGTCCCTTCCGATCTCGTCTCGCCTTCGGCCCCGCGGGGCCGGTCCATTCGCCTTCGACTCTACCTGATTTCAGGTATTGCGAGCGCCACCCGCGGGGCCGGGACGCCGCCCGTGGCCGAATTTCGACGTCCGTATCGTCGAAATTCGGCCAGCGTCGTCGAGATTCGGCCAGCGCTGGAGTCAAGCGCGACGGTCCCGACGCCGCTCGTGCACGGCCCGGAAGCTCAGGCGGGCGGGCGCAGCTCGCGCAGGGCCTCGTCGGGATCGCGGTACGCGTCGACCCTGACGCCTATCCCGTCGCGCATCGTCCACAGGTGGGCGTAGCGGGTGTCGACCTCGACCCCGCTCGCCCTCCCGGTGGCGCTCAGATGGATCACCACCGCCACTCGGTCGCCCTCGCGGATCGCCTCGTCGATTCGCTGATGGAAGTCACGCCATTCGGTCAGGAAATCGGTCAGGAACCGGCTCACCTCCTCGCGGCCCGTGAACTCGCCGCCTCCGGGGAGCTCGGGGCTGTCGCGCCACACTGCGTCCGGGTCGAGCGCCTCGAGGGCGGCGACGACGTCGCCCTCGTTCAGGGCCTCGTAGGAGCGGCGGACCGTCTGGATGTCGGCGTCGCTCACCGCTCGGACGGCGTCAACCCGCCAGCCAGCGCCTGGGGTTCTCGACCATCATCGTCTCGAGCTGGGCATCGGTCATCCCGGCTTCTCGCAGGATCGGCACGACCTGGTCGATGACCAGGGTCATGCTCCAATCCTTGGCGGCGCCTCCCGCGAGGAGTTGCTCCTCGACCTCGACCGGATACCAGTCGAGCGTCGCGCAGTAGTCCTGCGAGAGGAACATGCGATCGGCGTAGCCGCGCTCCAGCAGGGCCGTGACCGTGGCGTTTCGCTTCTCGAACGGGAGGAAGATCTCGAGGCCGTAGCGGTCCATGCCGATGTAGACGCCCTTCTCGAGCAGGCGCTCGATGTAGTCGAGGTCGTCGCTGTCGCCGGTGTGGGCGATCTGGACCTTGGAGAGGTCGACGCCCTCCTCCTCGAAGATCTCGACCTGGCGGATCCCGGTCTGGTTGGCGGGGCGCGAGTGGGCCATGATCGGCGTCCCGGTCCGCACGCTCGCCTGGGCGACGGCGCGGTGCACCTTCTCGATGTTCTCGGTGACCCCGGGCTCGTCCGCGGCGCACTTCAAGAACGCGGCCTTGATCCCCGTCCCCTGGATGCTCTTGGTGATGTCGTGGACGAAGAGATCGGCCATCGCGCCCGCGTCACGGGTGACGAAGAACATCGGCAGGTAGTCGTAGGTGTAGATGCCCGTGCACGGGACCACCTGCAGCCCCGATTCCTCGGAAACCCGGCGCGAGAACTCGACGTCGCGGCCCCCGAACATGCCGGTCGGCTCGCAGATCGTCTTGACCCCCTGCTCGACGACCGCCTGGGCGCTCTGCATGGCGACCTCGTGGAGGCCGTGGGGCCCGACGTCGCGCGGCGGGTCCACCGGCACGACCGATCCCAGGTGCGGCCACCAGGCGGCCACCGCCTCGTCGCGATAGATCAGGTGCTCGTGGACCAGGGTCGTCCCGAGCTGATCGGCTTCGACCGGTCCGGTTACGGTCTCGACGGTGGCCATGGCGGCCGTCGTAGTCTACGAGCACCTTGCCGAGGAGCTGGATCATCGCGATGACGATCCTGATCGTCTGCCTGATCGCGTCGATGGTGATCGGGCTGGTCAAGCTGCTTTGAGCCCGATCGGGCGGGATAGGATGCGGACCTACCGAGACGATTCCGCCTGACCGGCGACGAGACGAAGGGAGACCCGGCTTGTTCGAGAACATCGTGGTTGGCACGGACGGCTCCGAGACGGCGAGCGAGGCCGTGCGCCAGGCGATCGGGCTGGCAAAGCTCTCCGGGGCGAAGCTGAGCGTGGTATCGGCCTTCGAGCCGGTCTCCCGCGGGCGCGTGCGCGAGGAGAAGGGCGAGGTGCCCGGCGACGTGTCCTACGCCGTGGGCCCGCGCGAGGACGTCAACGTCACGCTCGAGGGCGCCACGGGGCTCGCCAAGCAGGAGGGGATCGAAGCCGAGCCCCACCCGCGGCAGGGCGATCCCGCCGACGCGATCCTCGACGTCGCCGAGGAGACCGGAGCCGACCTGATCGTGGTCGGCAACAAGGGGATGACGGGCGCCAAGCGGTTCCTGCTCGGAAGCGTTCCCAACAAGGTCTCCCACCACGCGCCCTGCAGCGTCTGCATCGTCCGCACGACGTAGCGAGCGGTGACGCCGGGCGCGCCGCGCGCTCAGCAGGTGTCGGCGGAGGTCGCCCTGGCCGTGTCGAGCAGGCCGGCGCCGTAGTGCTTGGAGTCACCCGGAAGGGCGGCGCAGCTTTCTAGCCGGTCGCCGACCTGGGCGGGGGTGAGGCCCGGGTTCTCGGCCACAAGCAGGGCCGCGGCGCCGCTGACGTGCGCGGCGGCCATCGAGGTACCGTGGAATCCCACGATTCCGAACTTGTCGTAATGGCCGCCCGCCGCCGCGTGGGGTTGCAGGCTGTACTGGCGGATCGCGTAGGGGGGCCCGGAGTTGCTGCAGCTCGGGTTCCCGGTGGCGGCGCCGCTGTCGCCCCCGCCACCCGGCGCGAGCAGGTCGAGGCCGGTCCCGTAGTCGGAGTAGGAGCCCAGGCAGCTTCGATAGGTGGACGCGCCGACCGCGATCACGACCGCGGCGTGGGCCGGGAAGGCGACGCTCGGCCTGCTCTGGTTCCCCGCCGCGGCGACCAACACGGCGCCGTGGCTGTTCGCGTACTTGACCGCGTTGCAGACCCCGACGATCTGTGAGCACTGCTTGATCGCGGGCTGGAACTCGAGGCTTAGGTTGATCACGTCGGCGCCGTGGTCGACCGCGTAGCGGATCCCGCGGGCGATGTTGGCGGCGGTTCCCTTCTCGTTGCGGTTCAGCACCCTGACCGGCATCAGGTCGACGTTGTAGGCGACCCCGGCGAGACCCTTGTGGTTGTTTGTCGCCTCGGCGATCGTGGCGGCGACGTGGGTGCCGTGCCCGTTCTGGTCGAGCGGAGAGGTGTCGTTGTCGACGAAGTCCTTCGGGTCGACGAAGTGGTCGGTGGGGGGGAGGTCGGGATCGCGGCGGTAGTTGGAGCCCTTGCGCTTGTAGGCGACCCCAGTGTCGAGGACCGCGACGGTCACCCCCTTGCCCCCCGCGCGTGCGGCGTCGCGGAGGTTCTGCCAGGCGCCCTGCACGCTCGCTCCGCCCGGGGCCTGCGAGGTGGGGGCGAGGAAGTTCCACTGATCGATCCTCCAGCCGTGCTGTCCTAGACCCGGCGAGCCCGGGTCATAGGGGTTCCAAAGCGCGGCGGCGCTCGCCAAATAGTTCGGGTTGGCGTAGGCGACGGCGGGATTTCCCCGGAGCAGGTGCACCGCCTCCGGGACGCTGACCTTGGCCGGGAGGTCGACGGTGTGCTCGACGGGCTGGCCCTTGAACTTGGTCAGGACCTGGCCGGGCACGTAGGCGAGCCCGCTCGCATGGGCGGACGGCGCCGCGAGGGCGATGCCCGCCATGGCAAGGAGAAGCGCTTGGACCCGCCGTAGCCTCATCCCTGCCTTGTAACACGGTTCAGGGCCGGAAGTATTGATACTGCGGACATGCAGGAGGCGCGCGCAGGCACGGATCCGGACGGCTTTTCCGACGCCGACCGGGGCTTCATGCGGGCGGCGCTCGGCGAGGCCGAGCGCGCGTCGAAGCGTGGCGAGGCGCCGATCGGCGCGGTCGTGGTGCGCGAGGGCGAGGTGCTCGCCGCGGCCGGCAACCAGCGCGAGGAGCTGGCCGACCCCACCGCCCACGCCGAGGTGCTGGCGATCCGTTCGGCCGCGCGGGCACTTGGCGGCTGGAGGCTCTCGGACTCGACCCTCTACGTCACCCTCGAGCCGTGCGCGATGTGCGCCGGGGCGATCATCCTCGCTCGGGTCCCACGGATCGTCTTCGGCGCGCCCGACCCGAAGGCGGGGGCGGCGGGGAGCATTCTCGACGTGCTCGGCGAGCCCCGCCTCAACCACCGCCCGGAGGCGAGCGGCGGGTTGATGGCAGCCGAGTCGGCCGCCCTGCTGGAGGCGTTCTTCAGGGCCCGCCGCTAGATGACCCCCCGGTTCCGGCATGGCCCGCCTCTAGCCTGCTCGGGCATGGAGAATGCCGAGTCGGGGGTCTCCGGACGCTACGAGCGCGGGAGTGAGGAATTCTCGCGAGTTCTCGCCTTCAGCGATGGATTGTTCGCGATCGCGATGACGCTCCTGGTGGTCGGGATCACGGTGCCGGCGGCGACCAGCAGCGTTCACGACCTCGTGGACGCACTCCATGACCGAACGCCCGAGTTCACGAGCTTCTTCATCAGCTTCGCGGTGATCGGACGCTACTGGGCGGCCCACCATCAGTTCGTCGCGATGCTCGCACGGATGGACTCGAGCTTCGTCGGGCTGAACCTCGTCTATCTCGCCTTCATCGCCTTTCTGCCCTTTCCCACCGCGCTTCTCGGCAGCTCGTTCGAAAACCCGCTCTCGATCGTCATCTACGCGGTCGCGGTGGCAATCGTCAGTGGCATGGAGGTGGTGCTGTTCAGGCACGCCCAGCGCCACGAGCTGCTCAGGCTGACCCTGCCCGAGGACGTCTACCGGTTCGGCGTCACCGCGTCGCTGTCGCCCGTCCTGTTCTTTGTGCTCTCGATGCCGGTCGCGTTCGTGAACACGACGCTCGCCGTGATCATGTGGTTCGGGACGATCCCGTTCAACGCGGCCTTGAGCCGCAGAAAGCCCCCGGAATCCGAGCGCTACCTGGGCATCTGACCGCGTCCGGCCCCTAGCCCAGGTGCACCACGAACAGCGCGACCAGCGCCGAGACCGCGACCAACGCTCCGATCAGCTCACCCGCAATCCAGCCGATCGTTCGGGTCGAGCGGTCCAGGTCCTCCGGATCGAGGACGTTCAGCAGGCGATCCGTCATCGGTTACCTCTCTTTCTCGCGCCGGCGGGGTTAGCTGTCGGGCTCGCGCTGAAAGAGATGCGCTACGGAGCCGAAGCCCCGATTCGCCCCTGGGTCCGAGGACCCGTTTGGTTCCCCCGCTCCCCTCGTTCAGACGAGGGGACTAGGCAGGTTTGATGTCGTCGTCGCAAGCTACTACGCGGGGTGGATGCGTGCGTCGGCCGGGGCGCCATCGACGAGCGAAGTCCTTGACGGGCGCCCCCGACCTCCGTAGGGTCATGGTTGTTCGTCACCGGCGATGGGAGGCAAGATGCGGAAGCTGGTTATCGCCTTACTCGTGATCTGCGTGGCGGTCGGAGCGTCCGTCGGCGTCGTCTTCGGGACCGGCTCGACGTCGTCCACGGCGATCAAGGCGTCCGCGCTCAGGACCTCCTCGATCCCCCTGCATCGCGTCGCCGCCCCCAGCGCCAACGCCTCGACCACGGCGGCGAAGAGCTCTCGAAAGCAGAAGCTGATCTACCTCGAGAGCAAGGTGTTCACGCTGCGCCACGGTGACAACGACGGCGCGACCGGGACCTGCCCCAGGCACTCGAAGGGGATCAACGGCTACTTCGGCACCGACACCCCCGGCGTCGTGCCGACCTATGACGCGCTCGGAAACTCGCCGCGAAAGTGGAGCATCGTCGTCATCAACATGACTGACACCAACGCGCGCATTTTCCTCGGGACGGTGTGCCTGAAGCTCTAGACCCCACCAGGGAGATCCGACCGCGTGCTCCCAGCCGATGACTGCCGCAACCGATGAGGACCGGGCGGTCCACCGGCGCTACGGGCCCGAAGATGGCCTGCACGCCAGGTTGGCGCTCAACCCGACCGGCATCGCTCAAGCTCGGATTCGTCTTGGCTGAGCAGGTCGCCGAGCTCGATCGCGGCCGGGCTTCTTTCGCGAGGCGAGCGTGGGTCGAAGCGGACGAGTGGCTCTGCCTCGCCGACGACGCCGAGCCGCTGGGAGCCGAGGATCTTGAGCTGCTCGCCACGGCGGGATACATGGTTGGGCGGGACGAGGCGCATGTCAGCGGCCTCGAGCGTGCCCATCGTGAGTACCTGGATGCGGGCCAGGAGCTACGCGCTGCCCGCTGTGCCTTCTGGATCGCCGTGAACTTGATTCTCCGCGGTGAGATGGCTCGCGCCAGCGGCTGGCTCGGCCGGGCCGAGCGGCTCGTCGAACGCCAGGAGCGTGACTGCGCCGAGCGTGGTTATCTGATGCTCGCGGTCGTCGTTCAGCAAATCGAAGCCGAGCGGGATGGCGAGGCTGGATATGCGACCGCGAGCGAGATGACCGCGATCGGCGAGCGGTTCGTCGAAGCTGACCTGACCACACTCGGCATGCACTGGCAGGGCCTTGCCCTCTTGCGACAAGGGCGAATCGCGGAGGGCCTGTCGCGGCTCAACGAAGCGATGGTCGCGATCACAGCTGGGGAGTGCTCGCCGATCCTGACCGGCGTGGTCTACTGCAGCGTCATCGACGGCTGCCGGCGGGTGTACGCGCTTCGCCCCGCTCAGGAGTGGACGGCGGCTTTGACGCGGTGGTGCGACGAGCAGCCGGGCATCGTCGCCTTCACCGGAAGGTGTCTGGTCCATCGCGCCGAGATCATGCAGCTGGGCGGTGAGTGGCCCGAAGCGCTGAGCGAGGCCCAGCAGGCTGAGCGACGTCTTGCCCAGGGGATCAATGAGGCGGCCGCCGGCCAGGCGGCATACCGTCAAGGCGAGGTCCACCGTCTTCGGGGTGCTTTTGCCGAGGCGAAGGAGGCCTATCGAGCGGCGAGCCGGCTGGGGTTCGAGCCGCAGCCTGGGCTGGCGCTGCTTCGTCTGGCCGAAGGCAGCGCCGCGGGCGCAGCCGCGGCGATCCGGCGCGCAATCGGCGAGACGACCGACCGCCTGGAGCGCGCGCGGCTGCTGCCCGCACAGGTCGAGATCATGGTCGCACTCGGGCATGCAGACGAGGCGAGCAGCGCCAGCGCCGAGCTCGAGGAGATCGCCGACGAAGCCGGATCGGACCTGCTGGGCGCTGCCGCCGCCCATGCTCGCGGCGCGGTTGATCTCGCTCGGGGGGATGCTCGCGGCGCGCTCGAGGCGCTTCGTCGCGCGCTGGAGCTGTGGCATGCGCTCGAGGTGCCCTATGAGGCCGCTTGCTCGCGTGCGCTCGTGGCCGCCGCCTGCCGTGGCCTCGGCGACGACGACAGCGCACAACTCGGCTTTGACGCTGCTCGGGAAACGTTCGCACGGCTCGGTGCCGAACCCGACCTGGCACGCCTCGACGCGCTCGCCGCCCGCTCGACGCCTGACACCCACGGTCTCAGCTCCCGCGAGCTGGAGGTCCTTCACCTCGTGGCCGCGGGAAGGAGCAACCGTGAAATCGCCTCAGCGCTCGTGATCAGCGAGCACACCGTCGCCAGGCACTTGCAGAACATCTTCGCAAAGCTCGGGGTGTCCTCGCGAACTGCGGCGAGCGCCTTCGCCTTCGCCCACGATCTCGCCTGACGCTCGGCATGGTTGGAAATGACCATCGGCTCCCGGCCAAAGTTGGTGAATTCAGGCGATGCCGGCAATCCCCGCCGCGCGTAGGCTCGGAGCAATTCGAACTCGAACACCGAGGAGGGGACGATGTTTGCGCGGATGGCCACATTCAAGGGGAGCGACGGGCCGAGCGGGTTGGAGGCGGCGATCAAGGCGAACCGTCGCCAGATCGAGGCCGGGCTGGCGTCCCCGCCCCCGGGATTGGAGGACGTCAAGGAGGTGTGGATGCTCGTCGACCGCCAAGCCGAGGCGACCGTGGATCTCACCCTTTTCAAAACCGAGGCCGGATTGAGGCGCGGGAGCGAGGCTCTCAACGCAATGTCGCCCGCCGAGGCACAGGGGCGGCGGACGAGCGTGGGCCTCTACGAGGTCGCCTTCCGCGTCGAGCGCTGAGCCATGGATACGACCAGCAACTTCTACCGGCTGGCCTATCGGGTTGGCTTCACCCCTTGGGAGGAGGCAGAAGACATCCCGGAGTTCGTCGACCGGATCTCCGAGCTGGTCTCACGCGATGAGAGAAGCACCGGGGCGCCGCAGGGGCCCGCCCTCGAGATCGGCTGCGGCAGCGGGATCTGGGGTATCCACCTGGCCAATCGTGGCTGGCAGGTGACCAGCGTCGACCTCATCGAGCGAGCCCTGGATCGCGCGCGAGACCGGGTTCGCGATGCCCCGATCGACGTGCGGTTCGTCCAGGCCGACGTGAGCGGGCTTCGCGAAGCCGGCGTCGGCACCGGCTACCGGCTGGTCCTCGACACGGGCACGTTCCACGGGCTGACTCCGGCCCAGCGCGAGGCGATGGGCCGGGAGGTCAGCTCGGTCACAGCCGACGATGCCACCGTGCTTCTCCTCGCGTGGAACCCGCGGAGGAGAGGGCCATTCCCGCGCGGGGCCAGCCAAGCCGAGATCCAGGCGGCCTTCCCCGACTGGACGGTGAGCGAGGAGGGCGAGACCGGATTCCGACCGCCAAACCTGCTGAGGGCCGAGGAGCGCTGGTACCGGCTGAGGCCAAGCGCAGGGTTTAAGACGCGCGCCGAGGCGGCGGGCCCAAGCTGAGGCGCACAACAGGATGGACGAGATCGATGTCGGGGGCCTGCGTATCGCTTTCGAGCGACTCGGCGACGGACCGCCGCTTCTCCTTCTACACGGTCTACTCGGCGACAGCCGGATGTGGCGCAGGCAGATCGATGAGCTCTCCGACGAGTTCACGGTTGTGGCGTGGGACGCTCCCGGGTGTGGCCGCTCGGCGGATCCTCCCGAGGCGCTCCGTCTTCCGGGCTACGCGGACTGCCTCGCCGCGTTTGCCGACACGCTCGGCCTCCGGCGACCCCACGTGCTCGGATTGTCGTTCGGCGGCGGGCTTGCCATCGAGCTCTATCGCCGGCACCCTTCGCTCCCGCGAACGCTGGCTCTGGCCTCCGCCTATGCGGGTTGGGCCGGTTCCCTGCCTCGCGAGGTCGTTGCGGAGCGGCTGGAATCGTGTTTGCGCGAGGCCGATTTGCCGCCGGACGGGTTCGTGCCGGGGTGGATTTCCGGCCTGCTGACCGAAGCCGCACCGGCCGGGATGGTCCGGGAGGCCGTGGCGATCATGTCCGAGTTCCATCCGGTCGGTTATCGAGTCATGGCTCGGTCACTTGCCGAGGCTGATCTTCGAGATGTCCTGCCCGAGATCGATGTCCCGACCCTCGTCCTGTACGGAGACGCGGACAAGCGCTCCCCACCGCAGGTGGCCGAAGAGCTCGCCGCGCAGATCGCCGGCTCGAACCTTGTGGTGCTGCCACAGGCTGGTCACCTGAGCAACGTTGAAGCTGCTGATCGATTCAACGCCGAGGTTCGCGCGTTCCTGCGATCCCAGCGGGGTTGATCACCGCCAGACCACCAGGCCGTCGCGGGCCACGGCGCGCACCTCGCTCTCTAACCCGCGGCTGTTGCGACTCAGCGGCGACCGTCACGTCGCGCGGCGAAGCGCTCCATGGCCTCTTCGATCTCCCGCTCTGCAGTCTCGCGATCGGCCCAGCCCTCGATCGCGGTCGCCCGCTCGGGATCGAGGTCCTTGTAGACAGAGAAGAAGTGCTCGATCTCCTCACGCACCCGCTCTGAGACGTCATCGAGCTCGTGCAAGTGGCGCCATTCGCGATCGTGGAGGGGAACGCAGAGGACCTTGTGGTCGACACCGTCTTCGTCGCGCATCTGAAAGATGCCGATCGGGCGAACATCGATGCGGCATCCGGGAAAGGTCGGCTCGCTCACGAGGACGAGAGCGTCGACATGATCTCCGTCCTCGGTCCTGGTCTCCTCGAGGAATCCATAGTCCGTGGGAAAGACAACCGAGGCGAAGAGGTAGCGATCGAGCTTCAGCCCACCGCGCTCCTCGTCCCACTCGTACTTGTTGCGGCTCCCCTGCGGGACTTCTACGAAACAGCTGAGTTCCACCACGCCTCCTTTTGCCGACCGAATCGCTGGAGCAGAAGCCATCAGCGCCTTGCGGAGAGCGCGGTTAAGGGCGAGCCTCATCGCCGCGCGGCCAGTATATGAAACGCGACGATCCAGACGGGACGAATCGCACCGTCGTCCAAGGCGAGGTTTCGCGGCGCCAGCTAGTCCCGGCGGTAGGTGATCAGCTCGACGCTCTCAACCGTGATCAAGCCCTGAGGAACCATCGCTTCGAGTTCAGGCAGGGTCTCTCGATTCGATCAGCCTGATCAGCGACCTCGATGACACAGATCCGCAGCAACTTCCCTGGCTTTGCGTCTTCATCCGCGCATCCTCATCGGCTAGACGCGTGGAGCCACGAGCAGGACGACCATCAGGGCGATAAGCAGATAGAGCAGGTAGAGCCCGAGGTAGCCGGCTTGAATGCCGCGGATCCGGCCTGCGACCCAGAGGAAGCTCCGAGTGATGGGCCGATAGAGCCATTCGGGCTCGAAGACGTTTGCCTCGTCGCGGGCCACGGTCATGCGCGCGGGGAAGCGCTCATCACCATATACCTCGACGCGCGGGCGAATCCGATAGACGACGTTGAAGATGACCCGGGTCATGTTTGCGTAGCCGAACGCCGTGTACTGCTCCCGACTCCCGCTGATTTCGGTGGCCGAAGCCCACACCGGGACCACCCGGCCCCGATAGCGGGCTCGCAGCAAGGCCCTGACCACCCAGAAGCCCACCGCGAACGAGGCCAGCACGATCGCGAGCACGGTCGGAGAGATGCTGGCGAACCCCGAATAGCCCGGTTCGATCAGCCATCCGGGCCGCGAGACACGTCCGAAGGCAGCTCCGCCGCCGATGCCCGCAGTCCCGCTCTCCAAGAGCTTGACCACCCAGGGGGCGGCGACGCCGAGGGCAAGCGAGCCCAGGGCGAGGACCGCGAGCGTGAAGGAGCGCAGGCGAGTGTCGGGCCGAGGCGAGAGCGGCTCATCGCGCGGCATCCCGCCAAAGGTGATGCCGATCGCCCTGACGAAGGCAAGCGCAGTCACCCCAGCCGTCAGGGCCAGGATGGCTCCGGCGACGGCCATGGCCAGGTGAGCACCCGTACCGCCAACCCGGAAGCCCTGCATTAGACCCTCGAAAATCATCCATTCGCTGGCAAAGCCGCCGAACGGCGGCAGCGCCGAGAGCGCCGCCCCGCCGAATAGAGCCCCGAGGGCGGCCAGGGGGAGCGCGCGATAAAGGCCGCCAAGTCGCTCCATGTCATCGGTTCCGGTCGAACGCTCGACCGAGGCCGCGGCGGTGAACAGACCGGCCTTGGCGATGGCGTGCGCGGTGATCTGGAAAGTCGCGGCCACGAGGCCGAGGCCGAGCAGCCCTTGCTCGTGCTGCGCGAGGCCCATCAGCGCAATGCCAAGGCCGGTGACGATGATCCCGGAGTTCTCGATCGAGGAATAAGCGAAGAACGCCCGCAGCCTGGTCTGGAGAATGCCTCCAAGGATCCCCAGCAGCGCCGTGATCGAGCCGCCGAGCAGGGCAACTACCGCCCACCAGACCTCCGGCTGGCCGAGGAAGCCGAACCAGGTTCGCAGCATCCCGTAGAAGGCGATGTTGAGCGCCACCGCCGCCAGTAGTCCGGCGCTCTCGGCACTGGACTCGCCGTAGGCGCGCGGAAGCCATGTCTGTACGGGAACGATGGCGGCTTTGACGCCGAAACCGGCGAAGAAGAGAGCAAAGCAGATCCCGCGCAGAGTCGGGTCGAGGCCGGGTCCGCTTCGGGCCAGGTCGGCGAAGGAGAGCGAGCCGGCGTTGGCGGCAAGCAACAGGAAGGCGGCAAGGATGGCCGCACCGCCGAGCTTGGCCAAGGTGATGGTCAAGTCAGCGGCCTTGGACGCGGCCTCGTCGGAGTAGCGGACGGCGACGAGTGCGAAGATCGCCAGCACCGAGACCTCCCAGAGCACGAGGAAGACGAAGACGTTGTCGGCGAGGTAGACGCCGACGACCGCCAGCGCCAGCAGGGGTCGCAGGGCGCTCGGCATCCGGACGCCGGAGCCATCGCTGCCGCCGGCGCTGGAGAGGAGCAACGGCGCGGCCGCGGCGCAGGAGATCAGCAGGAACAGACCACTGAGGCGATCGGCCGTGAAGCCGCCGCTACCAAGGCCGAAGCCCGCGAACCACTCCCAGTGGGCCTCGGCGCCGAAGGTGGCAAACCCGCCGGCTACGGCCAAGGCGGTAGCGGAGGCGGCCCCGACGGCCGCCGTCACCAACTTTGCTTTGGCGACGCCGGGTACGACGGCGGCGCTGATCGCGGCGCACAGAAGCCCGGCGGTTCCGATGACGAGAAGCAGGCCCAAGGCGCTCATCGCCGAGCCTCCGAATGCACTGGCGGCGGTGCGGGTGCAACGCGGCCTGTCGCCAGCAGCAGACCGTGCAGCAGGGTTAGCGGCGCCGGGGGATCGCCGGGTATATGGACGTCGACTGGCAGCACCTTGTCGACACCCCCCAAGACTTCCGGGCCGGCCCAGATCCCTCCACTGCACGCATCGGTTCCGGCGGCGACGACGATTCGGGGTTCGGGCATGGCCTCGTAGGTGCGCCGCAGGTGCTCCTCCATCGCCGCCGTCACCGGCCCCGTGACCAGCAGGATGTCGGCGTGGCGTGGCGTCGCCGTGAAGAACAGCCCCAGTCGCTGCATGTCGTAGTAGGGGTTGAGCAGGGCGGCAATTTCCTGCTCGACCGCGCCATCAGAGCCCGTGTCGACGTGGCGGATGTGAATCGAGCGGCGAAACGCTTTCGGCATTCGTCGTCGATCGATCTCTCGCGTGCCCCGGCCGTTGCCATTGCCCTCAGCGGGCTGAGATCCGTCGCCGACGACGAGCCGCCCCGGCCGGTCTGTGGCGAGCTCATAAGTGGCCTCGATTTCGAGCGACCCGTCGGGTGCCGACGGCAGACATCGCCCGCAGTTGATGCACCGCGACCCGTCCAGCCGCAAGGCGCCACTGTCGGTCACGGTCAATGCGCCCGGTAGACAGGCCTTGGCGGTGGCCGCCGCGGCGCCTTGGTCTATCGGCACGTCGGCCAGCGCGGCGCGGCCGCGGAAGGCCTCGGGCGGCTTCTCGGGCCGACGGGGGTAGGCGGTGGTCAGACGCCTCGTGCGCAGACCCTTGAACAGCCACCCGATCATCGGTCGCTCCCCGCCGGCGAGAGGCCCAGGCTGTGCTCGATGAAGGCAAAGTCGGTAAGGACCTGGCCATCGAAGATGCGGTTGAAGATGCCGAAGTTGGCAAACGACGCAGCCCTCACGTGGCAAAAGGCGAGCCGCTCCGGCCCATCGGCGCGCAGGTAGTAGACGGTCTCGCCGCGAGCGGACTCCGCGCATCCGACGGCTTCCTGACCGCGGAGCGGTGGCAGGTCTCTAGCGATCTCTCCCGCGGGCAAGTCGGCGAGCAGCCGATCCAGGATGCGCAGAGACTCGTCGATCTCCTTGAAACGGACCTCAAGCCGCGCCATGGCGTCCCCGTCCTCTTCCAGGGGCACGTCAAGGTCGAGCGCCGGGTAGGCGGCGTAGGGCGAGTCGTGGCGAGTATCGAGACTCGCTCCCGAAGCCCGGGCCACGGGCCCCACGCAGCCAAAGTCGCGGGCATCCTCCCTCGACAGTGGCCCGGCGCCGATCAATCGATCGAGGAACGAGTCCGTTCCGAGGAGCAGCCCGAGCGCGGAACGATAGTCCGCCTCCCACCCTCCGAGCTCCTCGCGCAAACGATTCGCGCTGGCCTCGTCGATGTTGCGGCCAACGCCGCCGGGGATGATGGCGCCACGCAGGTAGCGGTTGCCGGTTGTGGTCGCGGCGAGGCGATGCAGGCGCTCCTTCAGGGCGGCGAACTGTGCTTGGCCCACGGTCAAGGAGGCGTCTTCGCACTCCCGGACGATCACCTCGAGGTGGGTGTGAAGACGCTCGAGTTCGGCGAGCACGGAGCGGATGGCCAGGGCCCTGCTCGGCACCTCGACCTCGGCCAGCCCTTCGACCGCCTGTGAGAACGCCAGCGCATGGGCGACGCTCGAGGTTCCCGAGACCCGCTCGGCGACCAAGACGGCCAGTGGCAATGGCACCTCGCAGATTCGCCGCTCGGCCCCGCGGCGCTTGAAGAACAGGCGCTGGGCGCAATAGGCGACGTCTTCGCCGCTCGTGTGGACCAGGTATTCGACACTCTCGAAGACTCCCGAGCGCACCGGTCCGTAGGGGATCAGGAAGACGCCAGGCCCACTGAGCCGATGGCGACCACCGTGCTCCAAGCCGCCTCGCTCCTCGAGCAGACGTCGGCCATCCTCGTGGCGCATCAGGGGCTCGAGGCGGGGGTGGCCGACGGGACTCAGCCCGTACAGATCGTGAATCTCGCGCTCGTGCCAGTGCGCCGCGGGAACGAGGGGCGTCAGCGCCGGGAACATCTCCTCGCCCTGTAGTTCGACCCGCTGCGCCCTGACCGCCCCGTCAGCGAAGACCAGCGCTATGAGCTCTCCGTGCTCGCGGGTGGGAACGAAGAAGAAGCTCATCAGCCGGCCGCCGCGCTCGATCAGCTCGGCCACGGCCGGGCCGAGCTGGCGTGGATAGCGGTGCAGCTGACTGCGAAGCTCGATCACCTCTGGCTCCCGATCACCGACGCCGCGCTTTGCAGCAGGTCGTTGAGCGGTCCAGGTATCCACAGGCCGAGGAGCAAGAGAACGCTGAAGCTGATCACCATCGCCGTCGCCATCAGCGGCTGCTGCGGGCGGCGGCTGCGCTCGGTCGGCCTCTCCGGCGCCTTGGAGAGCACCATGCCGTGGAAGGTTCGGTACAGCCCGACGAAGGCTACGTTTGCCATGACGATGACCAGTCCCGCCATGAAGTAGGAGGCATTGCCGAACCCGCCGATGACGATCAGCACCTCGCTGCGGAAGATGCCGAACGGCGGCATGCCGCCCACGGCGATCGCGGCCGCCAAGACCATGAAGCCGGTGAACGGAGCAAGCGCCATCACCCCACGGACATCCGACACGGATCGCGACTCATAGCGGCTCAGCAGCTCGCCGGCGCCGAAGAAGGCCAGGCACTTTCCCGCGGCATGGACGAGCACGTGCAGGAAAGCTCCGTAGGCGGCGACCGGCCCTCCGATCCCGACCCCGAGCGACACGATGCCTATGTGCTCGATCGATGAGTAGGCCAGCAGGCGCTTGTAGTTGGCTTGGCGCAGGGCGAAGAAGCCGGCGAGGAGCAGCGACAGGGCGCCGAAGACGAGGAGCAGCGTTCTGACGTAGCTGGTGCCGGCGGCCAGCTCCGCGATGGCCGCGACCCGCAGCACGGCGTACAGGGCCGCCGCGAGCAGGGCCCCAGAGAGCATGGCGCTGATCGGGCTCGGGCCCTCGGAATGGGCGTCGGGAAGCCAGGCATGCATGGGGACGAGCCCGGCCTTGGTTCCGAAACCGACGATCACCAACGCGAAAGCCGCCTTGGTGAGCGTCGCCGACATCGATCCCGCGATCGGCGCCAGGACCGTGTACCGAGGGACGAAGTCCTGGCCCAGGACTGGCACGGCGGCGACGTAGAGCAAGACGATGCCGAGCAGCCCCACGGCCAGGCCCGCCGAGCCGATGACCACGTACTTCCAGCCGGCCTCGAGGGACGCGTCGTCGCCCTCGCTGGTCACCAGAAGCGCGCTGACGACTGTGGTGAGCTCAACAGCGACCCAAAGCACGGGCAGGTCGTTGACGAGGGGAGTGACTAGCAGGGCCAATCCGAAGAGGTTGAGCAGGGGCCAGTAGAGCCTCCGCAGACGCACGTGGCCGATCCCCGGCCGCAGATAGCCGGCCGAGTAGACGGTCACGAGCGCGTAGACGGACGCGACGCCGAGGAGGAAGACACCGCTCAGGCCATCCACGTAGACGAGTGAGCCAAGAGCGCTCTGACCGCTTTGGGCGTTGAAGGCGAAGATGACGACGAAGGCCGCCGCGAGCGCTCCCAGGCTGGCGGCGATCGAGATCACGGCCGAGACCGTCCGGTCGCCGGTTCGCCAGGTGATGAGGGCCGCGATCAGCGGCAGAAGGACCGTGACGAGAGCAGCGATCGCCATCTGTCAGCCCCGCAGAGTGTTCATGGCGACGACGCTGGTGCCAGCGGCCCTGGCGACGATCAATCGGGCAAGGACGCCGTAGAAAAGGACAGCGGTGAGCACGTCGAAGAGCAGCAGGAAGCCGATCGCAAACGGCAGCGCCGGCGCGAGAGTGACGGTGGCGAAGAAGACGCCGTTCTCCAGCACCAGGAGGCCGACGATCTGGCTGATCAGGTTCTGGCGAGTGATCATGAAGAAGAAGCCGACCAGCACCAGGGCGATCGGCATCCCGAGCACCGGACTCGGGAGCACCGTCCCGCTCGCCCCCAGGGCCGAAGCGGACCAGTAGGCAAACCCGGCGAGGCCCGTGCCCACCAGCAGCGACATCGGCACCTTGATGACGAGGGGCACTTCGTGCTCGCCGACCTGAAGGGTGATTTGCCGGTTGATGCCGATCGGGATCAAGAAGCTCTTGATTGCGAGGGTGAGGACGCCCAGGACGATCAGATCCACTGAGCCGCGGTTGATGCCGACGAGGGCCGCGAATGCTGCGGCGAAGAACGCTTGAAGGGCGTAGACGCGGATCTGCTCGTGGACCAGCTTTGCCCCGAGCAGGGCGAGCGTGCTCAGCAGCGCGCCGATGGCGATCAGGGCCCCGAGTGCGTGGACGACGTCGTAGTGCGGAGCCGGGCTCATCCGTTGGCCAGGTAGAAGACGAGGATCGCCAGGACCGAGAGGACGAAGCCCGCGCCCATGAAGTCGGGGATGCGAAACAGCCGCAGCTTGGCAACGATCGACTCGATCACGACCATTACCGCGCCGAGACCGAACATCTTGGCCAGCAGCACGACCATGGCCAGGGCGACGGCGCCCGCCGTGCGCGTGTCCGACAGGCCCCACGGGACGATGAGCACGTTGAGGAACACGACGTAGAGGAGGTACTGCTTCATCGCCGAGGCCCAGCGGAACAGGGCCATCGCAGGGCCTGAGTGCTCGAAAAGGCGGGCGTCGTCGATCATTCCGAATTCCAAGGTCGACCCCTGGCTTTCGATCGGGACGCGGCCTGTGTCCACGATCAGCATCAGGAAGAAGGCCGCGGCGGCCAGGAGGTGGCTGGGTCGGAAATACTCGGAGGCCGACTCCTTCAGCGTCGCGTTGAGCGCATAAGGCAGGTCGGTCCCCGAGACGAGGGCGACGGTGAAGAAGACAAAGATCAGGGTCGGCTCGACGAGCGTCGCCACCGACTGGGTCCGGCTCGAGCCCAGGGCACCGTACAGGGACCCGGAATCAACTCCGGCGAGCGCGGTGACGAATCCGGCAAGGCCGAACAGCAGGGCGCTGCCGAGAATGTCTCCCGCCGTCCCCAGCGGCAAAGGAAAGCTCGTCAGGATCGGGATCAGGACCGCAATCGCACAGTAGGAGGCGACCGCGATCACTGGCGCGATCTCGAAGAAGGGAGACGAGGTCTCGGGCCGCAGCGTTTCCTTGCGAAAGAACTTCGCGATGTCGTAGTAGGGCTGCAGCGCCGACGGGCCCTGGCGCGACTGCAGCTGGGCCTCGAGCTTGGCGATCACGCCGCTGATCAGTGGCGCGAATAGCAGCATGCTCGCCACCTGGCAAACCTGGATCGTCCAAGGCGGCATCATCTGGCTGGTGGGAGCTCCTACTAGTCGGCTATTACGGTCGAGCTAGGAGCCATCAGCCCGGGAAGGGGGCGGTTCAGCACTCGTGGTGCCGCGGCGAACTCCATCGCCGTGTCCTCGCGGACCGCGTCATGATAGCCAGGAATTGCTCCCAGCCAGCCACCCTTCGTCCGAGACCACGGGCGCCCCATCGGCCTCGGTGACTCTTGAGTTGTGCAAGAGCCGCCCTCACAAAGGCCCTCCGCCGCTACAGCTACTCGGGCCGGATGCTAAGGAATTGCAACGGCGAGAGTCAACGCAGGAGCGAAGCCCCGGGTAATGAGTTCGCGGAGTTCACAGCTCAAATAACGCGAAAGCGGTCACGTCGGTAGAAGTGGTGTAACGAGCCCGAGGTAGGGCCGGAACGAAGTTCCGGCCACCGCGGGCCCCAGACTCGTCGGTTGACCAGCAAGTCGACTGACGAAAGGAACACCACGATGGCCGAGAGGCAAAGCATGACGACCCCCGAGGTCGTCGCCAAGACGATCCTCGACGAGCACGCCGACTTCCTGCGCGAGGCGGTGGCGATGGTGACGGCGCAGCTGATGGAAGCCGAGATCAGCAACGAGATCGGCGCCGCCCGCGGCGAGGTCTCCCCCGAGCGAGCGACCCACCGGAACGGCTATCGGCCCCGCGCCTGGGAGACCCGGGTCGGCGAGATCGAGCTCCTGGTCCCCAAGAAGCGATCGGGCGAGGCCTACTTCCCCTCCTTCCTCGAGCCCCGACGCCCCTGCGAGCAGGCGATCGTCGCCGTCGTCATGGAGGCCTACGTCAACGGCGTCTCGACCCGCAAGGTCGACCGCCTGGTCGAGCAGCTCGGCATCTCGGGGATGTCGAAGGACCGGGTCTCGGCGCTCTGCCGGGCGCTCGACGAGCGGGTCGAGGCCTTCCGCGAAAGGCCGCTCGAGGGCACCTTCCCCTACCTCTGGCTCGACGCCAAGCACCTCAAGGTCCGCGACCGCGGCCACGTTCGCTCGAAGGCCCTGGTGGTCGCCTACGCGGTCCACGAGACCGGCCAGCGCGAGGTGATCGGGATCGACATCGGCGAGGTCGAGTCCGAGGCCTTCTGGGCGGAGTTCCTGCGCTCGCTGGTCGGCCGCGGCCTTCAGGGCGTTCGGCTGGCGATCTCCGACGAGCACCAAGGCCTGAAGGCGGCGATCTCAAGGATCCTCGGCTGCCCCTGGCAGCGCTGCACGGTCCACTTCGTCCGCAACATGCACGGCCACTGTCGGCGAAGTGAGCGCGGCCTCGTCTCGGCGGCGCTACGGTAGATCTTCGACGCTCCGGACCGCGATCAGGCGCGCGAGCGCTTCGGCTCGGTCCTGGGGCGCTTTCGCGACGGGGTGCCGAAGGTCGCCGAGCTCCTCGAGGGTGCAGAGGAGGACCTGCTGGCCTTCTACCGCTTCCCGGCCGCGCATTGGCCGAAGCTGCGCTCGACCAACCCGCTGGAGCGGGTCAACAAGGAGATCGGCCGTCGAAGTGACGTCGTCGGCATCTTCCCCAATGACGCCTCGGCGCTCCGCCTCGCCGGCGCCCTGCTGATCGAGCAGAACGACGAGTGGCTGGTCGGGCGGCGCTACCTCTCGGCCGAGTCGATCGCCCTGGTCCTCGAGGACCAGGGCGATGAGGAACGAGAGGAGGTGGCTGAGCTACAAGCCGCGTGAAGGGACCGACGAGGAGTTACACCACTTCAGGCGACTTGACTGGGCGACGTCGCCGAACTCGCGGCCTTTGGCCTTATGGATCCTCGTGACGATCCGGGGCGCGAGCCGCATTGTCTGGCGGCGGGCGCTTGCGATCGCATGGAGGGCGGGCAAGGCGTCCTCGTCAGCCTCGACGCGTACCGCCGTGAGGAGGACCAGCGAGTCACGAAGTTGCGGTGTCCAGTGATCGCCGAGGCTCGGTCCTAACGGGTGGGGACGCACTCCAGCCATGGAGCGCATCGAGGGCCGCGGCACGAGCTCCGGTGTTCGCCGCCGCAAGCTCGGCAGCCCTGTCCCTGGGCGTCGTGTGCCGGAGCGGCGATCCGTCCCAAACGCCGGCGCCGCGCCGTCAGCCCGACCGGCTCGAGAACTGCGCGCAGGCCGTCCAGGGGAAGGAGGACTTGTCCATGAGGTGATTCTTGCGGACCTGCAAACACGAGCCGGTGCCCTCGCTGTGCCGCACGTCCAGGATAGGATCCGAGCATCTCGGACAGCAACCTGGAGATCGTGCAGCGGTCGATGCGCGCGGTGATCGCAGAGGATTGGCCGCGGGTATTGGCTGCGCTGGACTCCAACGTCGAGCTCCACCAGTCGCGCCCCTCCGGGGTGTACCGCGGTCTCTCCGGCGTCCAGGAGGCGATGCAGCGCTGGACTGAGGTTTGGGTGGACCGTCGCATCGAGACTGAGGAGTTCTTTGAGGCGGGGGATCAGATCGTAGTCGTCGCCCACGAATACGCGAAGTCACCGCGGACGGGGATGGCGTTGGACCGGCGTATCACGCAGGTTTGGACGCTGCGAGACGGCAACGTGGTGTGCATCAAGGACTACCGCGATCGGGACGAAGCGCTCGCTGCGGCGGGCCTGAGTTAAGAACGTTCGCGGGCCGCTGTACCGTGCCAGATCTGGAACGCTCCGCAAGTTCCTCGACGCCCAAGCTCCACCCAGCTGCACGACTCGATCCTGGGCAGGACATGCGCGGTTTGCAGGGCTGGGTTTGCCTGGTCCGGGAAGGCGTCGCAGACGAGGCGCGACAGCCGCGGCTCAGCCAAATCCGCCACCGCCGCCGCCGCCACCACCGCCGCCGCCGCCACCACCGGGGTTCGGAGCCGGAGCGGGAGCCGGAGCGGGAGCCGGAGCGGGGGCCGGAGCGGGAGCCGGAGCGGGAGCCGGAGCGGGGGTGGGGCTCGGAGTGGTACTCGGAGCGGCAGTCGTGGACTGGGTCTGAACGGTGGTCTGACGCAGGTCGGGCAGGGATTTCGCTTCCGACACCCCCTCGATCGCGATCGAGTCAGTAGGAGCACTACGCAGGGCGCTCGATTCGTCCCCACCCGCCAAGGCGCGACCGACAATGAACCCAAAACCGGCGGCTGTCGCCGCCACGGAGACGAGCAGTATGACTCGCCTGCGGTCCATTGCGGTCATCGGTTAACCCCCGCGCGGCCGCAGCTTGCGGGAGCGAAGCGCCGGACCATGGGACGGTGCGCGGAACCGGAAGGTGAAGAGTCGGCCATACTTGTGCGGCTTCCTCACATAAATCTTGATTTTCGTTCCGGTCGTCACTAACTCGTTCTTGGCGAGAACGCAGCCGCCCTTGCACCGCCGTTTGATGCCATTGCAATCGCCCGAGCATCGAACCCTGGCCTTTGAGCGCCTCTCGGCTTTCAGCCGGAGGTCGAACTCTGTCTTGTGGCCGTGGGGCTCAAACTTCCATCTTGGGCGCGCGTTGACCACGGGCGCACGCGAGAAGTCCGCTTCGAGGTTGAAGTCCCCCTCCTCATAACCACAGCATTTGTAGAGGAGTCCCCCGACCTGGACACCGTACCGCCCGGGTGCCACAAATCGCTTCACGGCCGCATCCAGCCCTGAGCCATGCGGGTCCTCATCGTTACAGGCGACCGGCCTTGACACCGAGGAACCGCGAAACAATGCGAGGTTCGTATCAAGGTAGCCATCGCCGTTACCCGTGGACTCGGCCCCGCCGACCGAGGAGACTCGAAGGGTCCCGTATTTACGCGCGCGAATCTTGTACCAGACGGTGGCGCCGTAGTTGAACTTGCACGACTTGGCGAATGGGGTACCAGCCCGGGGGTGACCCCGGAACTCGTTCGCCTGCAGGGTGGCACCGTCATTGTCATCGAACTTGTTTTGACCTGACTTAATGCTTTGGGCACCACTTCGAAAGTCATTTGACGCTGAAGCTGGACCTGCCAAGGCGAGGGATAGGACGAGCAGGATTGGCGCCAGGATTCCAACAAATGCCGTCCTCGAGGGTATGAGTGCTTGATCCGATCGCGGGCAATCCATTATCGGTTCACTCCCTTTTTCACCTGACCGTCCTTTTTCGAGCCCTACATCTCAATTCAGTGTCTCCGCCTCTGTGGGACAACCCGTGACCCGCCGAGAAAGTCTGAGCCAGGACGGCCGCGCGAGAACGAAGCAGTGCGGACCGGCCTTGAGAGACGACCATACTCCCTATGGTGGCGACAAGTCAAGGGCGCAGAGGATCGTAATCAAGGGCGCAGAGGATCGTAATTCTGACTACCAGCTTCCAGGTACGGGCGCGCGCGTAAGCGAACTCGCGAACACCTGACGATGCGCCAGTGATACGGGGCGAGTTCGGGGATGGCTGACCGCATGAAGCGTCGGTTTGGTTCCTGACCATCCATCTGCTCCTTGTTCGTCCCGACGGTGCATGTTCGAGCGCCTTGGCATCTTCGGCTCATCTCCGTCGCTGAGGACAACTTGCAGTCGGCGAGGGCTTCAGGTCCAAGACGCGGTGCAGAAGTGAACAGTGGCGGATCGGGCATTGAGAGCCGACCCGACTGCCCTCGGTCGGGGCAGGGCAAGGGTCCGGGAGGATTCAGCCTTCCAGATACAGGAGGCACTAACCGAGCGCCCGGGTAACACCTTTCTCGATGCGCAATGATACGGCGCGTGCCCGGGGACGAGTTCATTCTCGAGATCATCGAGGGAAGCAGCTCGGGGCGCCAGATCCCCGTCTCCGGCCCCCTGGAACTGGGTCGCGACCGGAGCCTCGAGATTTCGCTCGAGGACGACCAGGTGTCGCGGCGCCACGCCCGGCTGATCCCTTCGGAGGGCGGCATGATGATCGAGGATCTCGGATCTCTGAACGGAACTTATGTGAACGATCAGGTAGTGCAGGTACCCCAGGAACTGACCAGGGGAGACCGGGTGAGGGTCGGGCTCACTGTGCTCGAGTTGAGGACGCCCGAACAGGTGACCGTGCTGCGATCGGCGGTTGATCCGGCCCCCGAGATAACGGCTCTTGGCAGGGACGTGCTCGAGGTGGTTCCCGAGGAGGAGCTTGCGCCCGTCCATCCCGAGACGCCGAGCATCCCGGGTTTCCTCGCGGAGGAGAGCGAGCCCGCATTCGTTCAGTCCGGCGTGGGCGGCGGCGATTCAAGGGGCGGGGCAGCCGGAGGCAGGGACGATCCGGAGGCCCTCGCGAGGCTGATCGACATCCGAGTCAAGCACCAGACCAACGTCGCGGCCTTCGCTTTGCTGGCGATCGCGGGACTGGCAGTTCTGATCTACTTTGGCGTTCGCTAGAGGCGCGTCTATGAGCTGGCGGGAGGCAGGCGCCGCTACCGCGTCGCGAAGTAGACGACTACCGCGACCGCGGTCACGAGAACGACGGCGTAGGAGCCGATCGTCGCCTCCGCCCGGCGAGCCGCAGAGCCCCGGAGCTTCGGCGGTGCTGCCGAGGCGAAGACGGGAGGGCTACTGGCCTGGGGGGGCGGAACGCGGCGCACGGCCGACGGCACGATCTCCGGCGCAGGAACATCTCCCCGTGGGGCTTTCTGAGCTCCGCCGCCGCGGTTTCGAGTGCCGCCGGCCGACTCGAACCGAAGCACGGTGTCTCCGACGCGAAGCTGATCCCCCTCGCTGAGCGTGCGGACCCCGTCTATCCGCTCCCCGTTGACCAAGGTCCCGTTGCGCGAGCCGAGGTCCTCGATCCCAATCGCTCCCTCGATCTCTCTGATCGCGGCGTGACGCCGCGACACCTCCGGATCGGGGATCAGGATCTCGCAGTCCTCGCGACCGATGATCGCGCCCAGCCGGACCGGATAGTGGCTGCCATCGCTCGGGCTCACCTGGACGAGAAAGGCGTCGATCACGCGCGGTGCTCCGGGCTTATCGGGGGAACGCCAGCGGCCACCTGGACCATGCGCGCGTAAGCCGTCGGGGTTTGCGGCCTGTCCTGCGGTTCCTTTGCCAGAGCGCTGCGGATGGCCCAACTCAGGCTCCTGGGGAGTTCCTCGCGACCCGCGCAGGGATCCGGTGGCTCATCCTGCAGATGGGCCCACATGACGCGCACTCCCTGCCGGTCGCCGAAAGGCGGCGCGCCCGAGATGGATTCGTAGAGCACGCACCCCAGAGCGTAGACGTCGGTTGTCGGCATGACGTCTTCGGCGCGGATCTGCTCCGGCGCCATGTAATCGAGCGAGCCGAGTGCCTGTCCGGGCCTCGTCAGGACGCTGGCGTCACGCTCCTTTACCAGCCCGAAGTCCGCGACGTATGCTCGGCCCTCCTCGTCCAGCAGGATGTTCCCGGGCTTCAGGTCCCGGTGGACCATCCCGGCTCGGTGCATTGCGTCGAGCCCGGCGGCGACGTGCAAAGCCATCCTCACGGTTTCCTCCAGCTCGAGCCCGCCCGTCTCCTCGATCCGTTCGGCGAGGGACCCACCGGAGATCATCTCCTGGGCCATGTAGGGGATGCCCTCATAGTCTCCGTCATCGAGCACCGCGACCACGTGGCGATCGTCGATCTTGGCTGCGGCTCTGACCTCGCGCTTGAATCGGCGGCGGAGATCGTCGTCGGCGGCCAGCTCGGGACGGACGAGCTTCAACGCCACAGCACGGCCTTCGGCCCCGACGGCCCGATAGACGTAACCCATTCCGCCCACCCCGAGGGAGCCCTCGATCCGGTACGGGCCAACCTGCTGACCCGGCTTCAGCTCGGCTGGACTCTTACTGGTGCGCAAGGTCACCGAGATGGAAAGGGGGTTGCTGGTGGACACCGGAAGGACCAGGCTTTCGCTCCAGCGGGCGCGCATGCACACCGGATGCTTCGCGCACGATGGGACCGGGCCCGGCCCTCGACTCGCCCGCGGATGCGACCACCGGCAACGCCACCTGGCTCGGCGGAAGTGACCACTCGATGCGCCGGAACTCTCCGGCCGACTCGATGTAGGTGAGCGATACGATTGGCAGCACAGCGATTCGGGTGGCGGTGGCGAGCAGCCAGGAGGCCCAGAACAGAGCGATCGCCTCGACGGGAGTCAGATCCAGCTTCAGTACGTTAGCCAGCACGTACAGGAGACCGAACTCTCCCAACGCCAGGATGCCGGTCATCCAGGGCGGTTGGTACTTGAGCAGCCACGAGTAGGCGCCGGCGTCGAGCGAGACGCCGAGCAGTAGATAGACGCCGATCAGAACGATCCAGTCGGGCCTACCCGTCACAATCGAGAGAACGGTCCCTAGCAGCGCGGGCAGCACGATCGTTGCCACCCTCGTGTGGATTCGGCCTATGGGTGTCGGGCACATTCGGCTTGGCCTCCTAAGCGAGCTGCTCCGTCTTCCTCACCCGGCGCAGTTCTCGGACGGTCATCCGCGCTAGCCGAAGCTGCATCGCCACGCGAGAGGGGAAGCGGCGGGAGCGCAGGCCCTCCGCCCGCGCCGCATCGCCCACGAACCGCCGTGCAATGTACTTGAGCCCCGCGATCGTGTCGCCGTTGGGCACCACGGTGTTGGCGTTCAGCCCCATCATGCAGAGGCGCGAATCGTCGCGGTCGAGAGGCGGCACGCCGCAGTTCGTCTTCAGCTTGATCCGCTCGCGCTCGACCGGGACGCCATAGGTCTGTGCCAGCCGGCGTAGGAGCGGGAGCGAGAACGTGGATTTCACGAATCCGGTTCCGCAGACGATTCCGGTCAGATCGAGCTCGGACAGGAAGCCGTTCAGGAGCCGGAGCTGGACCCGCAGACCGGCCGGGCCCGGTCGGATCTCGGTCACCTCTCCAATCGCCTCTTCGAATTGGCCGTGCTCGCGAGCCCGCCGAACCTTCTCGGCCCAGCCCCTTCGGGCGGGTGAGGTGCCCCTGAGAGCCTTGCCGAGGAAGTCGACACGTTGATCGAACGAGAGCCCCTGGAAGGCGTCGATCCCGCTCCCGTCGAAGAGGCACCGGGGCACGTTCAGGTCCTGCTCCTCGGGCTCCGGATTGCGCCTCAACGCGATGCACTGAGCGCCGGCATCAATCGCGTTGGCCCACTCGTTCACCGAGGCGATCCCCGATCCGAGCACCATGTAGCGGCCGCCAGCGTGGTACTGCTTCGGCTCATAGGCCTGCACGATCCGATCGGCCAGCTCCGGCTGCTTGCGAGCCTCTCCATACACGCCCGGGAACGCCAGCGGGCCATGACCGATCGCGATCATCACGTGCCTGGCACGGCCGAGGAGCTGGGCGTCGTCGTCATACAACGAGAAGTAGAGGGGCGGGCCCGGCTCGCGAACGATCCAGCCCACCCTCCTGCCCCCGAGGACTCGCCGCTCGTAACTGAGGGCCTTGCTCACAACCGTGGCCTCGGTCAGGATCTCAGGCACGCCCGGATTGAACTTGCGACCAACCGATCGAAACAGGGGTGAGGGATCGAGGCGGGACCAGGACTCGAGCTGCGCGAAGGTCGGCCAGTCGGCGGGCAGGAAGTGCGACTCGGACTCTGATCGCAGCACGGTCTGGCCCAGGTTCCACGCGAATTGCTGGTAAGTGGCGACGGGGTTCGTTTGCTCGCCGAAGATGCCCAAGTGCTCGGGCTTGAAGCCCAGGTAGACAGCCGTCGTATAGACGAGCAGGGCACCGAACCCATCGCCCACCACCGCTACCGAGACGTCCTGGGTGCTCGAGTTAGCCACGTTCAAGGCTTCTCCTCGTTGACCTTGTAGCCGAGCGCGCGCAGCCTCTTCAGGGCTGCCTTGAGCTTTGCATCGGCGCGGCCCGCATCGGCGCGGCCGGCGTTATAACTGCCCTTGCTATCGGACCTCGCGGCGCTCGCCATCTTGGTGTAGGCGTCCCTTCCCGCGCCCAGCGCGCCGACGATCGCGTCGTTGGCGGGTTGCACAGCGGGGCTGGCCCGAGTTCCGCGGAGGCGTTTCGCGGCATCACCGTACGACTGGGCGAGGCCGCTTAGGGATGTGGCTTGGTCATCCGGCTTCTTGGCGTCGCCTGCCTGCGTCAGCTTCGTGTTGCGAGCCTCGTTCAGGGCGTGGATCTCTCGATTGAGGGTGTTCGCGTACCTCTCGTCAGGCTCGAGCGGGAAAGGCTGCCCTTTCAACAAGCGCAGCGTCGTGGCGATCTGCTCGCACTCGTCGGTGACGGATTCCGAGGTTCCAGCGGGGGCGGCACAGGCGGTCGTCGCCACGCCCTCCGTGGTGGGAACCGTGAAAAGGGTCAGCTTCCCGTCATAGCCCTTCGGGCGGAGGTTGGGGTATCGGAGCGCTTCGAGGTCGCCGAGCTTGACCCGCTTGCCGGAAGGCGATTTGGGGCCGAGGCGCTCAAGGAAGCCGTCAGGAAGTAAGCGCGGGCCGGCTGCGTCCACCTGGCCGGCGACGAGCCCCGCCCGGTTGCCTTTGCCGCCGGTCGCGAGGCTTATTTGATTGCTGAATGTGATCCCTGGAACCCGCACTGCCTGGCTCCGGACGCCCCAGTCGTCGGGGAAATCAAGCTCGAGCGCGTCGGAGGAGTGCGAGTTCGAGAAAGAAGCTGCGCTGGTGTCGCCATCACCGCTCGAGTTTCCGATCAGGAACCCGGCGGCTGCGAAGGCGCCGGTTGCGAGAACTGCTATCACGCCGACCGCACGACGGTTCCCGAGTAGCCGCTGGATGCCGCTGGGTGCCAATCTGGGCGGCAGAACCGCCGCCTCGCCGGGCATAGCGGCGGTTTCCCGTGGAGCGGTGCCTGTATCCGCGATCGCCGCCTCGCCGGGCATAGCGACGGTCTCTCCGGGCGCCGTGCCTGCAGCCGGGATCGCGGTCTTGTCGGGGGCAGCGACGGTCTCGCCAGGCGCCGTGCCTGCGTCTGCGGCCACCGTCGGGCCGGGGGGCTCAGCCGGCACCGTGGGAGCCGCGGCCTCGCTCGGGAGCCTTTCCCCTGCGGCGGCGAGGGCATCCCGGCCCAGCTCTCCAGCGGTCGGGTAACGCTCGCCTGGCTCCTTGGCCATCGCTCGCCGGATCGTCGCCTGGAGCTCCGGCGAGGCGTTTACATCGGCGGGAAGCTCCGGCGGCGGCTTTGAGAGGTGAGCGTAGATCTTTGCCACCTCTGTTTCGCGCCCGTAGGGAGGCTGACCGCACAGCGCGTGATACAGGACCGCGCCCAGCGCATAGATGTCCGTGCGCCGATCGAGCATGCCCCCGTGGATCTGTTCCGGAGCTACGTAGTCGGGCGTGCCGACCCACTGGCCCGTCTTCGTCAGCGCCGTCGCTCCCTCCCCGCCTTTTGTGAGCCCGAAGTCCGTCAGGTAGACGTGCTCGCGCCCATATCGGTCCTCGATCAGGACGTTCGCCGGCTTGACGTCTCGGTGGACCAGCCCGAGCTCATGCGCCGCGTCGAGGGCATCGGCGACTTGGGCGACGATCCGCGCGGCCCGCTCCGGCTCCAGCCGCCCCTCGTCCGCGATCAGCGAGCGCAAATCTGACCCCGCCACGTAGCGCATGGCCACGAAGAGTCGCTCGCCGGCCTCCCCGGCGTCGAGGACCGGGATCACGTTGGGGTGATCGATCGAGGCCGCAAGCTTCGGCTCGCGCCGAAAGCGCTCGCGGAAGCCCTCGTCCTCCGCGAGCTCCTCCGCGATCAGCTTCAGCGCCACCTGCTTGTCGAGAGCCATGTGCGTAGCGCGGTACACGACACCCATGCCACCGCGCCCGATCCGCGCCTCGATGCGGTATCCGCCCACAGTCGAGCCGGACGTTGGTTCAGCCACGGTACGTCTTATACCTGCTACGAGCGGGTCGTAGAGCTCAGCCGAAGAAATCCCCGGCGCTCCGCTCTGGAGGAGTCGAGCGGTGCTCAAGAGGCCTTCTGAAAAGCAAGTGCCGGGAGAATCGGCTAGATGGTCAGGACCGATCGAGTGCACCGGCGCCCGGCATCGCCGGAGTGGACCACGTGAAACGCGTCACGTTCTCCTCGGGGGCGAGCGCCCCGGGCCGCTTTCCGCGACGCACGAAGAGCACCGGTGCCGGGGCTGCGCGCGCGATGTCCGAGCGAACCGGGCCGAGGCCTTCCTGTCGCCAGCGCGGCGACAGGCCGACCACGAGCAGGCCGCCCGCCGAAACCAGCTCGATGATTGCCCGTCCCGGCTCGGAGACCAGCGGCTCGGCGGAGACGCCTGCATAGCGCTGGACGAGCAGTCCCGCGTCGGCGAGCATTCGGGTCGCCCTGGCTGGACCATCGGGTCCGCCCCCAGCCCCGAGTAGCTTGAGCGATGCGCCAGTGGCGGCTGCTAGCCACGCCCCCAGCTCCAACGCCGCCCAGTCATGCTCGGCCCCACCGAACGGCACGAAAATCGGCGCCTCGGCCGTTGGCGCCGGATCCTGCTCCTCGGTGGCGACGAGCACGGCAACGTCACAAGGCGCATCGGCCAGCACAATGCCAATCGCACCGCGCGGCACGCCCTCGCCGAGCAAGGGCCGGCGGCCGTCGGTCAGCACGAGGTCGACGCCCTCACGTGATGCGATGTGGCTCAGGTCTCCTCCTGGATCGGAGGAGATGAAGGCGACGGCCCGGGCTGCGATGCCGCGAGCCACCAGCGCGTTCCGGGCCTCCTGGATTTCGGCTGTCGCCTCACGAAGCAGCCTGTTCTCGGTCTGAAGGCCGCCCCGAACGCCGGCGGCGGCGCCTCGGGGCGGCGCGACGAGGCGGGCGAGGATCAGTTCGCGAGGGGGCGTGGCGCTGGCAAGGGGCTCTGCCAGGGTGAGAAGTTGCGCGAGGCCGGTTTCCGACTGCGGCGCCAGCAAGATGGAGCGCTCCGGGACCTCGAGGCTGGGGAAGTCCGAATCCGACTCACGACGCGCCTCCTCCAGCTCCTCTTCGAGCGGGGCGCCGAACTCGTTTCGCGGATCGAGCAGGCGAAGAATCGGACCGGCCATGAACGTCGTGACCAGCGCCATGATCACGAGGGAGGCGAAGAGGGCTTCGGAGATCACGCCCTTCTCAAGGGCGATATTGAGGACGATCAGCTCGGTCAGGCCGCGGGTATTCATGAGCGTCCCGATCATCGCCGAGGCGCGCCACCCCAACCCCGTGAAACGCGCCGTCAGCGTGGCTCCCAGGAACTTGCCGCCGATCGCGACGCCTATCAGCGCTAGGGTCATCAGCCAGAGCTCCGGCCGATCGAGAAGGCCGACGTTCGTGCGCAGCCCTGTATACGCGAAGAACAGCGGCAGCAGTAGGGTGACGACGAAGTCCTCGATCCGGCCGGTCACGTCCTCGGTCAGCTCGGCGTGGCGGGGCATCACCATGCCCATCACGAACGCGCCGAAGATCAAGGCAATGCCGATCGTCTCGGTGGTGTAGGCGGAGAGCAGGACGCCGGCAAAGATCGCCGCGATCCAGCTTCCCGGAACACGACCGGCCTCGTCGTAGGCATCGGAGACCCGGGCAAGAAGCGGCCTGACCGCGAGGAACATCAGCAGACAGAAGGCCAACGCGAGGAGCATCGTTTGCGCCACTTCAATCGCCGAGCCGGCGACGGCGACGGCGAGCGCGATGGCGATCAAGAACCAGGCCGTGACGTCGTCAATCGCCGCAGCAGCCATGGTCAGCGCGCCGACCGGCCGTTTGAGCATGCGGCGCTCGACCAGGATTCGAGCGAGGACGGGGAAGGCCGTGATCGACATCGCCACTCCCATGAACAGGGCGAAGGCGACGAAATCCTGATCGGGGGCAACCAGGGCATATGTCGGGATGGCCGCGGCCATCCCCAGCACCATCGGGAGAGCAACGCTCGCGTTGGAGATCGCCGCCGCCTGGCCGACTCGTCCCCGGAGCTGGTTGACATCCAGCTCCAGCCCGACCAGGAACATGTAGAAGATCAGCCCGAGATTCGCCACAACGCCGATCAGGGGGACAATGTCCGTCGGGAAGAGAAGAACCTGGAGATGGGGCAGCAGGGCACCGAACACCGTGGGGCCGATGAGGATGCCCGCGAGGACCTCGCCCATCACCCGCGGCTGAGCGACGCGGACCGCGAGCGCTCCGACTAGTCGGGCCACGAGCATCACGACGGCGACCGCGATGAAGAATGCGGCCAGCGTTTCGCCGAACTCGCGCTGCTTCACCGCGGTCAGGTGTTCGCGGGGTCCCGCGCCGTCCTTGGGGACGAGCACGAGGTCGAGCTCGCGATCAGCCGCCGTACCTCGCAGGGAGTACTTGCCGTTCTCCCTACAGTTGACCCGTCCAGTTAGCTGGCCGTCCTGATACTTGAGCGTCCCCAGGGCGGTGTCCTCGGCGACTAAATCGACCGCGTCATCGTTGCCTTCGAGCTTGAAACCACCGCCGAGGCACACAGACTGAGGCTCGGTGTCGTAATCGCCGGCGACCGACGTTGGGACCTGCGGCTCCCCTGTTCCGGGTGCGGGAGGATCGTCCTTCAGGTCGGCCTTGAACCGCTGTCGGCCAATGGTGCCGGCGATCGTCCCGTTGTCGGGGGTCGCCTCGAGCTCATCACTCACGCCCTCGATGCAATCGACCTCGCCGGTAAGCGTCCCGTCGCGGAATCTGAGCGTTCCGCCGAGGCTCTGTTGGGGGTTGTCGAGGTTGACGAACTGCCCCGACTGGCGCAGGTTGAACCGCGAGCCGAGGCAGACGTTTGGCTCTTTGAGCTTGTATCCACCCGCGATCGGAGGCTGGGCTTGCTCGTGGCCGCCCCCCGCGACGCTCAGGGAGACCCCGGCAACGACGACCGCTACCAGGACGACGTAGAAGCCAAGGAGTTTCCGTCGAGGGAGGGCCGGCTGTGCCTCATCGGGCGCCACTGGGATCCGCGGAGCCTAGCCGTCGAAGTCGCTGGCCCGGTTGCGGCGCCGGCGCCGGCCGAATAGGGTCGGCCCCAGATGCCCCCGCCTCCGGCCCCTGAGTCCCTGCCGTCTTCAGAGGTGATCGCATATGTCCTGGCCGATCTGGCGATCATCCTGCTGGCGGCGCGAATCGTCGGCGGCATCTTCGTCAAGCTCAAGCAACCGAGAATCGTCGGCGAGATCATCGCCGGCGTCCTGATTGGGCCGACGCTTCTTGGCGGGCAGCTCGCACACGGGGCGATCACCAGCCTTAACAAGCCGGCCGAGGACGGTACCGGCCTGGTCAACGCCCTTTACCCGCTCCAGGCGTTCGCCTTCCTCAACCTTATCGGGCTGCTGACCCTCGTCTTATTCATGTTCCTCATCGGACTCGAGGTAGAGCAGCGTTTTCTCAAGGGTCGGGAGAAGCAGATCCTGTTAGTCGCGCTCGCCGTAATCGTTGCTCCCGTCGCGCTCGGGTTCCTGGTTGGGGCGATCCTCGATGACCCGGGCAAATGGAAGGGGGTGGTGACGCCAGAAGGCAAGTCCGTGTCGAGTACGACGCACGCCCTGTTCCTGGGTGCGGCACTGGCGGTGACCGCGTTTCCGGTGATGGCACGAATTCTTCAAGAGAAACGGATGCTGGATACCGACATGGGCGGGATCGGCGTAGGCGCCGCTGCTGTCGTGACTCCGCTCATGTTCCTCGTCGTCGCCGGGGCCACCGCATCGGCCAAGGGACAGGGGGTGCCGAACACCATCGGCGTGAAGCTGCTTCTTGCGTTGGGACTCGTTGCGGTCCTGTTCCTCGTCGTGCGTCCCCTTCTTGGGATCGTTCTGAGGCGCAGGTTCGACCCGGATCAGCCCTTGGACGGAGACCTATTCGCACTCCTGCTCTTCGGCGCACTTCTCACGGGACTCGCCGCGGACAGGATCGGCATCCACTCGCTTAACGGAGGCTTCCTTTTCGGCGCCTGCGTCCCTCAGATCCCAGGCCTCGCTCGTGCCGTGCTCGACCGGATGCTCCAGTTCGTCGTCGTGTTCATGATCCCGGTCTTCCTCGCGGTCTCCGGCCTGCAGACCGACCTTGGAGTTCTCGACACTGATCTGATCGCGGGGACCGTCATCTTCCTGACGGCGATGATCCTCAGCAAGTGGGTCGTCGGCGCTCTCGCTGCCCGGGCGGTGGGGCTCAACTGGCGAGAGGCGAACACCATCGGGGTGCTAATGAACTGCCGGGGCCTGATGATCCTCGTCGTCGCGCTGATTGGAAAGCAGGCGGGGGTGATCACGGACCCGATGCAGGCCGTCTTCGTGATCGGCGCGATCGTCACGACGCTCATGACTGGGCCGCTTGTAGATGTGTTTGTGCCCGAGTCCGATGTGGAGTCCCAGCGCGAGAAGACGGTTCGCGATTCGACGCAGGTACTCCCGGCGATGACCGGCGGTCCCAGAGTGCTTGTCGCGCCGGGGGACGAGGCTCACGCTACAACCGTCTTCGGGGTACTGGAGGAATATCTCGGCAAAGGGGACCCGAAGCCTCAGTTTCTCTTTGCCCACTTGCCTGGGCTGGTTGAGGCCGGAGACTACGTGGGCGCGGGCGAGGAGGAGGCGGAGAGTGCCGTCCGACAGAGCCTTGAGTGGCTTGCCCCGGCTGCGGAGGGCCTGAAGGCGGCCGGCTACGATGCCGCCCCTACCTCCTTTCAGAGTCCGGACCCCGACTCCGACCTGGGGAGGCTTGCGGATGAATGGGCCGCAACCGCCGCGATCGTGGGCCCGGACGTGGACACCAGCGTCTTGGAGGCAGCCGGAGTGCAGGTCCAGAGACCCGGCGTTAGGAGCTAGTACCTCCTCAACCTCTTTCGGCGCTTGCGCGTTTCCGGCTACCATGCCCAGAAGGGCGATGGCCGAGCTCGTGTTCATCTCCGGGCCGCTGCGCGGCAGGCACGTCAGCATCGAGATCGAGACAGTGGCCGGACGTTCCGACGCGGACCTCCAGTTGGAGGACGACGAGGTCTCGCGCCGTCACGCCATCCTCCGTCCCGCCGGGGGCGGCGGCATCGAGGTTGAGGATCTCGGATCGACCAACGGCACCTGGGTCGACGGAGCCCGGATCTCCGCGCCGACTCTCGCCCCCCCAGGGGCGACACTTCGGCTGGGCACCAGTGAAGCCAGGGTGAACGCCGAAAGCGTCAGGGACGCCGCGACGCGCGTCGCCCACGACGTCGACGGACAAGCCTCCGAGCCACAGGCGCCGGACTAGTGCCCTGTCTCCAAACCTCTCACCTGCGACTTGGAGCGCTGAAGAGCTGCGCAGGTTCCTCGACTGTGTGGCCGAGGATCGGTTGTACGCACTCTGGCTCACCTACGCAACCACCGGCATGCGCCGGGGCGAAGCGCTCGGGCTTGAGTGGCCAGCGATAGGGTTCGAGGCCGCCAGGCTCAGCGTCCGGGCCGAGTACGTCACGGTTCGCGGCCGGATCCACAGAACCGCTCCGAAGTCGGCCCGCGGCCTGCGAGCGGTCGCGCTCGATCCCCGCACCGTGGCGGCGCTTAGAGGACACCGCAAGCGCCAGGCGACCGAGCGGCTTGCGTGGGGCCCTGCGTACCACAATAATGGCCTCGTGTTCTGCCGCGAGGATGGCTCGCCACTTGACCCGAACTGGGTATCCGAGCGGTTCTCGGCCCTTGTGGCGCCGATCGAGGTGTTGGGGGTGACCCTCACGGCCTGCGTCACACCTGGGCGTCCCTGGCGTTGTCGGCTGGCGTCAACCCGAAGGTCGTCTCCGAGCGGCTCGGTCACGCGACGGTCGCCTTCACGTTGGACACGTAGAGCCACGTGATGCCGGGGATGCAGGAGGACGCGGCGGCGAGGGTGGCGGCGCTGCTCGACTGACCGCTCGTTTGCAATCCGTTTGCATCTGGCCTGATTGCGGTGCCGCCGCCAATGAGGGCGGAGGCCCCGCAGAACGCATGGTCTAGCGGAGAGGGTGGGATTCGAACCCACGAGGCGGTGTGACCCGCCCACGCGATTTCCAGTCGCGCACCTTAAACCGCTCGGTCACCTCTCCGAGCGACCGGGACGATAGCCGCCTACGCAGGCACGGGCGCGTCGGGAAGGCGCTCGAGCGCCGCCTCCATGTCCGCCTCGGAGAACTCGAGGTCGGGAAGCTTCCCCGCATGGTAGGCGGCGTACGCGGACATGTCGAAGTGGCCGTGGCCGCAGAGGTTGACGAGCACGACCCGCTCCTCGCCGGCCTCCCTCGCCGCCGCGGCCTCGTCGAACACGACCCGCAGCGCGTGGGCGGGCTCGGGCGCGGGGATGATGCCCTCGGCCTGCGCGAAGCGAACCGCGGCGTCGAAGGCAGCCGTCTGGGGGATCGCCCGCGCTTCCACCAGACCCTCCTTGACGAGCCCGCAGAGGCTGGGAGCGTCGCCGTGATAACGAAGGCCGCCGGCATGCACTGGCGGCGGCACGAAGTCGTGGCCGAGCGTGTACATCGGCATCAGCGGAGTGAGCCCCACGGTGTCGCCGAAGTCGTAGCGGTAGGCGCCGCGGGTCAGGGTCGGGCATGCCGTCGGCTCGGCGGCGAGGAAGCGGGTCTCGAGTCCCTCGCGAAGGCGCCGGCGAATCAGGGGGTAGGCGATCCCGGCGAAGTTCGAGCCTCCGCCGACGCACCCGATGACGACCTCGGGATACTCGCCCGCGAGCTCCAGCTGCTTCAGCGTCTCCTGGCCGATCACCGTCTGGTGAAGGCAGACGTGGTTCAGCACCGAGCCGAGCGAGTAGTTGGTGTCCTCGGACTTGGCCGCGGTCTCGACCGCCTCGGAGATCGCGATCCCGAGGCTACCGGTGAAGTGCTCCGACTGGGCGCGCCCCGCGTCGGTTCGCTCCGAGGGGCTTCGGTGGACGGTCCCTCCCCAGGTCTCGATCATCGCTCGCCGGTAGGGCTTTTGGTCGTAGCTGACCCCGACCATGAACACCTCGCACTCGAGGTCGAACAGCTTGCAGGCGAGCGCCAGCGCCGACCCCCACTGGCCGGCTCCCGTCTCCGTGGCCAGCTTTCGAACTCCCTCGCGCTTGTTGTAGTAGGCCTGCGCGACGGCGGTGTTCGGCTTGTGCGATCCGGCGGGCGAGACGCCCTCGTACTTGTAATAGATGTGCGCCGGGGTGTCGAGCGCGCGCTCCAGGCGGTGGGCGCGATAGAGCGGCGTCGGGCGCCACAGCTTGTAGATCTCCCGGACCTCCTCGGGGATCTCGATCTCGGGCTCGGCCGACACTTCCTGCTCGATCAGGCCCATCGGGAAGATGGGCGCCAGGTCCTCGGGCCCCAGCGGCTCGTTGGTCGCGGGGTTGAGCGGCGGGGCCCCGGGCTCGGGCAGGTCGGCCATCAGGTTGACCCAATGGGTGGGGATGTCGGACTCGGGCAGTGGGTAGGTGACCGGTTCGTCCATCGCCGCCTGATCCTACGCCAGCGCTCTCATAAGATGAGCTCGATGGCCGAGAACGACACCTGGCGCGTCTACCTCTCGGGAGAGATCCACTCCGACTGGCGCGAGCGGATCGCCGACGGGATTCGCGACGCCGGCCTTCCGGTCGAGCTGCTCGCGCCGGTCACCGACCACTCGGCGTCCGACGACGTCGGGGCGAGCATCCTCGGCGAGGAGGAGGAGCAGTTCTGGCGCGACCACAAGGGCGCCGGGGTCAACGCGGTCCGCACCCAGACCCTGCTTCGCCGAGCCGACGTCGTCGTGGTCCGGTTCGGCGACAAGTACCGCCAGTGGAACGCCGCCTTCGAGGCCGGCTACGCCGCCGCGCTCGGCAAGCCGATCGTCACCCTCCACGACCCCGAGCTGACCCACGCGCTGAAGGAGGTCGACCGGGCGGCGATGGCGGTCGCCGAGACGCCCGAGCAGGTGGTCGAGACGCTCCGCTACGCGATCGCCGGATAGCGATCGCGGGCGCAGCTGGCCGGCCCTAGCCGGCCGGGACCGAGGCCGGGACGCGATCGTCGAGCGACGCGACGGCTCCTCCGCCGGGCCTGACGGTGATGTTTCGCCGCGCCGGGGGCTCGGTCTCCTGGGATGCGGCGCGGAGCTCGCGGCGGGTCAGCACGGTGCGGATCACGATCTGCATCTCGAGCATCGCGAAGCTCGCCCCGATGCAGCGCCGGCGCCCGCCGCCGAACGGGATCCAGGTGTAGGTGCCGGGGGGCTCGTCGAGGAAGCGCTCGGGGCGGAACTCGTAGGGATCCGGGTAGATCTCGGGGTCGTGGTGGACGAGGTAGGCGTTGGGGACCAGGCAGACGCCTTCGGGGTAGGTCCATCCGCCGACCTCGAACGGCTCCTTGACCAGCCGGGGCTCGACGTTGGGAAGGACTGGGCGGCGGCGAAGCGTCTCCTGGATGGTCGCGAGCAGGTAGGCGTCTCCGTTGGAGCGCAGCTCGTCGACCAGGGTCGAGAGGACGCGGGGCAGCCGCGCCAGGCGCTCGAACGCCCACGAGAGGGAGGAGGCGGTCGTCTCGTGTCCGGCGACGAGCAGGGTCATCAACTCGTCGCGAAGTTCCTGCGGCGACATCGGCGACCCGTCCTCGTGGCGCGCTTCGAGCAACATCGCCAGCACGTCGTCGCGCTCGGCGTCCTCGGCACGCCTCTCGTCGATCAGCTCGAAGACCAGCTCGTCGATCTCCTCCTGGAGGCGGACGAACTCCTTGAAGGGGCCGAAGTGCTGGAGGATTCGAGCCACCCATCCATCGGGATCGGGCGGCGCGAGGCTGATCGGCCGATCGCCGAACGCGAGCATCTCGCTGAGTCGCCCCCGAAGCGCCTCGAGGCGCGGGCCGGGGTCGAGGCCGAAGACGGCCCGCAGGATGATCTCGAGAGTCAGGTGCTGCATGCGCGGCTGGAGGCGGATGCTCTCGCCGCGCGGCCAGCCGTCCACCTCGCGCTCCGCGACCTCCGCCATCAGGTCGCTCAGCTTCGCCATCTTCTCGCCGTGGAACGCGGGAAGCATCAGCTTTCGCTGCTCCATGTGGGGGCCCTCGTCGAGCAGGATCACCGAGTGCTTGCCGACCAGCGGCTCGAGCACTCGCGCCCCCTCGCCCGGATGAAGGATCTCGGGCGGGGCCATGAAGACCTCCTTGATCTCCTCCGGGTCCGACATGACGACGAACGGCGGCGCGCCGGGGAAGTGGACCGTGAACCGCTTGCCGTAGCGGGCCCGGCAGCGCTCCGAGTAGGCGAACGGCCTGGTCCACATGCCGACCCCCTGAATCAGGCTTGGATACGGGGGGCCTGGGGGAAGTGATGGGCGCATCGCCGCTTCGCCTTCCATCAAAGCATCTCTCGAACGGCGGCGTCGAGGTGTGACGATGGCCACATAGGAGCGGGCTCTGCGGGCCGTCATCACGCCTCGCCCTTCTCGTTCAGCTTGTCTAGGAACTCCACCCACCGCGCGCAGCAGCGCCCGCTAGCCTTCTCCCGCCATCTCGGAGGGGTGGCAGAGTGGTTGAATGCGGCGGTCTCGAAAACCGTTATGGGCTGTTTCGGTCCATCGAGGGTTCGAATCCCTCCCCCTCCGCTAATCAATGCAAAGTGCCTGTAAACATATGGGTCTGAGCAGGTAGCTTCATCGCGTTCAGATCCGCTTTGGCCGGATCAATCCGGCCGATGACCGCCTGAACGCTCCGCTTGTCGCCGAGCGACGGAATCGCCCCTCGATCGCACCGCTGGCCTCTGCGGCGCAACTTCGTTCGGCTGGGGGCCGGGACATCCTCGTGGGACTCGTAAAGCTCCTCGGAGCGAGGTGCCTAGAACTCCGGCGACGCGGTCGGTGCAGGTACGAGACTGGCGGCGATCTCGACCAGCTTGTCGCCGTCTAGCTCATCGGAGTTGATGGTGAGGTCCGTTCCCTCCCGGGTGACGAGGACCAATGCCTGAGGCAAATCGTCGGCGCGGTGGCGAACCTTCATCTTGATCCCGCTGTGCTCGACGTCCTCGAACTCGTATGCACCTTCGTACTCCTCGACAGCATCCCCGGAGTGGGCTCGCTGGGAGAGTTCGAGGCCAGCCACGCCGCCATCTGCCAGATAGCTGACCCCGACGTAGGGCGGGCGAGAAGGTCGCTTGCTGGCTGGGGTGGAATGGACGTACATCCTCCACCCCTCCGGGATACGGGGCAAGATGAACACGGTGAACGAGGCGTCGGCCGCCGCTTCGTGGATCGGCTGGTCCATCCTCGGGCGGGCGAAGTCAAGAGGCTGAATCTCTTCGCCCTCAGGCGCAGTAAAAACGAACGTTTCCGGCGGTAGCTCCTCATCGAAGGCCACGAGCTCGGCCTCGCCGATCAGGAATGGCTCACCGCCAAATCGAGCCTCGACCTTGAGCAGGATTCCAGACTCAAGATCGACCGCGAGCTCGTACTCCTCGGCTTCTGCGCCCAGGCGGTGAAGCTCCCAGTCGAGGCCGTCATTGTCGATTGAGGTCTTCTCCGGAGGCGTGGCGCGTGCCAGCAGCGCTTCTCGTCGGGCGACTGTGGTCCGACCGAGTGGCTCAAATCGCAGTGAACCGAGCAACCCCGCCGGCTCCAGCCATCCCGAGAACTGCGCGACGCTTGTGGTCACGTCTTCGGAACCTTCGTTACTTTGGGCGCCCCAGTGCTCGTCGAACGTCCACCAGCGCTCTCCGACCTTCACCGTGGTGCGGGGACCACCCCAGCCCCTGCCCTCGAACTCTTCCCGGATCGACTCTGGGCGGTTGATCCAGATGCGCCACCGGCCCTCGCTCTCTACCGGTTCTGGATCGGTGTCGCCCTTGCGCGAGACGGCGAGCGCGCCGTAGGTCGTGCCCCCGCTGCGCTCGGCCTTTTCGGTGAACGCATCATGGCTGCGCTGACGGTGGCGCCACAGTCGATACTCGCCGCGGAATGTGCGCCATCGACCGCGCGAGTCGTGAGGAATCTCAAGTAGCTGCCCGAGCTCGGTCACCGCGGCGCGATTGTCTTAGGCCCCGGCCACGGATTGCTCCTTTTCAAAAGCACGCTCTTCAGTCTCGCGGTGAAGTCCGGTCCCGTCATCGGAGCGTCTGCCTCACCTGGGAAGGAGGCTGTCAGGGGACCGGTCCAGGTGCCAGGGGCGGTGAAGTCCGCCGAGCCTGAGAAGAGCGGGCCGAGCGGCTCGACGTGGCATGAGGTCAGTCCGTCGTCAAACCTGAACTCATTCGCTTTCCGGCCGATTCGAACTGCGGAGCGATTGATCAGCACCCGGCCTCGCTTGACCCGCTCGCTGGCGATGAAGCCGGTTAGCCCATAGGTGGTGTCGCGGAGCGCCAGGAGGCGGGTCGTCGGTGATCTGGCGATTAACTCGGTCGTCTGGTCGCTCGGTGTTCCGCTGCAATGGCTCTCTTGATACCCGATGCCCCCGGGGGCACGCCGAGCCTTCACCTGCGTGTAACCGTGCTCCCCCCGGAACCGGATTCTTCCCCTGAAGGTTCCCACCGTCGTGACCTGACCGGATAGGCAAATTGTCTCGCGCTTGGTTGGCACGACCACATTCACCGCGTGAACGTGGAACTTGACCGCGATCCTCCCGAAGCCACGAAGTCGAGCCTTGATCCGAGTCCGGGTGACGGTCGCGGGCACGCTGTAGGCAGAGGATGCTCGCCCCTTCGAGACGGTCACCGTGGCTGCGCCCTTACGTTTGTTCAAGGCGAACGGCTTGTGGCCGGGAATCACCGATCCCGGCGATGGGCTCGCATCAACCCTGATGCGATAGCCGTTTGAACCGTGCAGATGGAACGTATCGAGGTGGGTGGGATCCGCGGCCGCGACTGGCGCCATGAGCAAGCACGCAGTGGAAACGCTGAGGACGGCGAGTCGCGTCGGCACCGGGCGACCCTATCTCTGGGTCACCGACCAGTCAACATGTTCGACATTTGAGGGGAGCTAGCTGGCGCCTGGCCGCCCTTCTACCCCAGGCGCTCATGAGCGGAAGCCACTGAGTAGAGTTTGGGCGGGATGTGGAGGGCGCTCTCGATCGTGGTGGGGCTGGGCGGGGTCCTCGCGCTCTCCTGCTGTGGCTCGAATGGCTCCGAAACGACCGCGAGCACGACCTCCACGGCCGCGACCAAGGCACCGCTCACCCACGCTGAAAAGCGAAGGAAAAGGCTGGAGCGAAATGGTGAGATCGCGACGCTGGAAGGTGGCACAGGCCCCAGCAGCATCGTCATGTGGCCCCAGACCAACGGTTGGGAGGTCTGCGATCCAAATCGATGCACGGAGGTATCGGCGGGGGCGGTCGCCCAGGATCATTCGGCGGGCTGGTTCATCATCCACCGGTATCGCAGGCCCACCGCCGCCAAGCTGCCGGGCGGGTCGGTCAAGATTCCCGGGTCCGGCCCCGTTAGGATCATCGAGGCGCCACTCGGCCACAAGGTCATGACCTCGGCCCAGCGCCACGGCAGTCTCCGATTTCGGGGCAAGAGCGGCGTCACGGGCACCCTTCATCTCAAGAACGACACCGTCACGATCACCGGCGGCTAGCGTGGGCACGATGCGGAGGGCCCTTGCAAGCGGGGCGGCGGCGGTGGCCCGTGGTCGGGTGCGAGAGCGGAAGATACGGCGCGGAGCAGAGGCGTAGTAGGTGCTAACCCCTGATCGATTCTCTCCCGCTACGACGAAATACGGCACGTCCCTCTGACGAACCAGCTTAGGCACCTGGCCTCCGACAGGGGAAGTCAGTCACTGGTCCGGTTGCGAGAGGCGGCTCGCGGGTCCCCAATCGGGCTGCTGTGCCCCGTTTACGAGCGCTCGCTTATCGCTGCCGTCGATTCTCATCTTGTAGATCTTGGTGCTCGTGTAGGGGTGATTGATCTGCGCATAGGCGATCCACTGCCCATTCGGCGAAAACACGGGATCGTCCGTGCGCGTTTGGGTCAGCTGGTGCTGGTGAGTTCCGTCGGCTCTCATCACGTAGATCTCGCGAATGCCATCGTGATGTCTGGCGAAGGTGATCCTCTCGCCATCGGGCGAGATGGCTGGGTGGGCTGCATCGCGGGGGCCATGGGTGAGTGCGTGCGCATGGTTCCCGTCCGATCTCATCACCCAGACTTGGTGATCACGCTGAAAGAGGATCCGTTTTCCATTCGGCGAGTAGGAGGGATTCTGACCGCCGTGGCTCAGTTCACGTTGCCTTGAACCGTCGGCCCTCATCACGTAGAGATGCTCACCCTTGCCGGGTCGCCGTCGGAAGACGATCCTCTTCCCGTTCGGCGAGTACGCAGGCTCGTCGTCGTGGGCCGAAATGAACGTAAGGGCTCGCTCGCGAGTCCCGTCCACGCGCACCGAATGGATCTGCGTGTATCCGCTCTCCATCTTGGTCACGAAGGCCACCCGGCGGCCATTCGGGGAGACCGTCGGATCGAAGTGAAACCGGTAGTCGCGAGTCAGAACCTGTTGATGCGTGCCATCCGGCTCCATGACGAGGATCTGGCGGTCCAGTCCGTATACGGCATCGAACGCGATCAGGCCATTTCGGCCGGGAAATGCAGCGCCGGCGTTGCGAACCGGCAAGAGCATCGCCGGGATCCCGAACACGACAGTCATCATCACGCCGAACGCAAGGACAACCGCATGAGAGCGCACGCCGCGTGACGCCGTTGCGATCATCAGCGGCCTTGACCCGAGTCATCTCGCCGTTGGTAGAAGAAGGGCTCGTCCTGGGGCGCGTTGGGTCCCTGCCACCAGCGACCTCGGCTCCTGCGACCCCGCCGCCGCACGATCGACACTGCCGCGCCCACAATGATGATCGCGAGGATGACCAGGGTCACGATCAGCACGGGCTCGCCGGGATCGTCGACCATGATCCCGAGGGCGACTGCGTGCATGGACACCATCGTAGATGGGGTGGAGCTCTGGGTGGGAAATACCTGCGGGTGCCGTGAAGGCCAGTCCTAAACGCGTCAGCTTCCGTGATCCGAGGCAACGTCTGCGTCTCCCGACCACCGGGCTCGCTCAGATACCCTGCCCGAATACGGGAGCGGAAAGTGACGGAATGCTCGAAGAGACTTGTGTCGCCCGGGGTGGTCGTGATTGCTCTTGGTTTGGTCGGCTTGTTGCTGGCGGCCCTCGCGTTGTTGTCACCCCGTTGGGCCGCCGCCGCCTTCCCCGGTCGCAACGGCGAGATCGCTTTCAGCGCACCCTTCGACGGAGACCGCCAGATCTTCGTGATGAGGCCCGACGGCTCCCATCAGCGCGTCCTTACTCACGACTCCCTCCTCTACAACATCGATCTGGCCATCTCGTCGAACGGCAAGGAGATCGTCTTCGCCGACACCTGGGGAAGGCTCTCCATGATCAACAGCGATGGCAGCGATCAACACGTCATCGCCTCCCCGAATGGCATCTACGACCAACCTGCGTTCTCGCCGGGCGGGGGAAGGATTGTCTTCCAGACGCACATTCACCATCGAGCTATCGAGCTGATGAGAGTCGACGGCACGCACCAGCATGCGGTCACAGGTGGTGCAAAGGCGCCCACCTTCTCACCCGACGGCAGGTGGATCGCGTTTCACCGGAACCGCCAGATCCACGTGGTCCGTCCCGACGGCAGCCACGAGCACCCCCTCACGCATGGGAGGCCCTGATCACGCCCTCGTCAATCGGGCCACTGAGCGCCTGAATCCGCCGCTTGTCAGCCGAACGACGCGATCTTGCGTCGATCGCAACGCTCACTAAGGATCGAGCTATCTTCGACCCTAGCGGGTCAGGCTTGACTTGGTTCCTCGTCGGGGCGTTAGGGTCGGCACCTGGCCCGCTTCTGGGAGAGCCTCTACATAGGGGAAGTAATGAAGAGAGCGATAGTCGTGTTGACCATCCTTGCCGCCGCGGCGATGACTGTCACAGCCGGGGCCGAGGCAAAGAACCATCGGAAGGTCTTCTGCGGGAACTTCTCAGGACAAGGCATGGCCCCGCATGTCGCTCACAAGCCCGCTCGCTGCAATCTCACTCAAACCGGTCGCTACGGCGACGTGGTCAAGCTTCGGAGTATGTGGTGGACTCGCTGGAACGGGTTCGCCCGGGGGCGAGGGCGCGTAGACGGCAAACAGCAAGCCGTCCGCCTGAAACGGGGGCGCCCTTGCGGCCTGCACGGGGAGTTCACCGTGTACTCGCGGATGAAGATTGGCCGCGGCAGATGGCACTCGATCCTGCACTGCGGGGACTAAGGCGCGCCGCGGCAAGCGGCGCGCCGATACGACGCACGGGCGGTTCAAGCCCGCTTTGCCTTCCACGCCGTGCATGGTGACCCTTGAAGCGTGGCTTGGTGGACGCCGGGCGAGCTGACGATCAGGGCCCTGGCGCATAGCCGTTGACCCGGCACCACGTGGCAAACGTCCGGTGTCGGCCGATCTCGTAGCACGTGTTGTGCATCACCGATGCTGGCGGCGCTCCGTTGACCGCTTGCTGGATGGTTGGTAGCCAGAAAGTCGGATCCGGATTGCTGTTTGGATCAGGCATGCCGGCGGGGACCCTCCATTCAATCCGCTCGCCGAATAGCGTTAGGTTGACGGCGCTCGGCACATCAAGCGCTGCAGACGGCGAGAGGAGCCCGTCAAAGCCGGCTTGACGCAGCTCATCCTCCAGAGGCCAGCAATCCTGGTGAGGGCCAACCGCCAGCTCGGGTGACAAGCCACACTGGGCGTAATGCTGGAAGGAGCGCAGATCCGCGATGCGGTGGTCGGCAACCTGCATCTGCCAAAGACACCGTTGCTGTGCGGAGCGACGGTGCTCGTCACGGATCTCTTCGTAGCGGACCAATTCCGCCCACGCGCCGTTCGAGGAGAGCGACATGTATTGCGCCACCCCATTGCCTTCCTGGTGCCAGCGTCCTGACTCTTGACGCAAGGTGGCTGAACCTGCGCCGTACCACAGCGGTGGATAGGCGGGGTCGACTTGTCGGTAGGCCAGAAGCTCGCGTTCGGGAGCGTCCGCAGGCGCCCTACTCCACAGCGCCACGGCCTGCGGTGTCGAGCTGTCCCCGGCCTCCGCGAGCCAAGGGAATCAAGGACTCGCGGGCGCTAGCGACATTTTCCTCAATCAGCTGAAGCGGAGTACGCTCGGCGAGTGCCTGGCGAGGAGCATCAAACCAAAGCACAACTCCCCGAGGAGTCCTGGCGCTTTGTAGCTCATAAACGAGCTGGCCGACGAGACTGACTCGATCCGGGTCCTTGCGAATCTCCTTGACGCCTTCGCTGCGGTACTTGCTGACCATGCGCGGAGTTGTGCCCAGCAAACGCGCGACATCTGCATCACCGACATCGGAGAGCTGCCTGGCCACGAACTGGGCCGCGATGTCCGGCCGGTCGATGGCATGGTGCACCAGCTGGCGAATCATGGCTTCGATCACAACTTGCATGCGCTTTAGAGCGGCACGCTGCGCCCACGCCGGGTCGGTCGCATCCGGATCCGCGACGATCGCCTCTGCCAGATCGTCACGCGTGACTAGGAGCTCCCGAGCTAAGTCATGCGCGTGCCAAACCGGACTCTTGGTAACTGATCGGATCAAGCGATTGATCTCGGCAAACCACGCGTCTCGATCACTGATGCGGTCCGCATGCGCAGTCTCGTCAGCTGCGGCATCGATGGCAGCATTGGTGTTGACGCCCTCATCCAAGGCCTCGTCAACGTCCTGCTTCAGTTGCTGAGCCTGCTCCTGCAGTTCCTCAACGCTTGTGGGCGGCTCAAGAAGGGCTGTGGCCATGATGGTCTCGCGGTCCGGCTTAGTTCGGTATGGCTGAAGCATAGCGGACCAATCGGCCTGCGCGGAGTTCAGGGGCTGCGACGCGCGCGTGCCTAGCGCAAGCGGAACCGCGCTAGCTCATCCTCGTCCCATGGTCATGGGGCGGCCCGCTTGAACCAGGCCAGTGAATACAGGGCGGCCACGTAAAGGGAGTTAGCTCCCGGGCTGAACGCAAAGGCCTCGGGCGAGATGAGCGACAGGTGCGGCACTTTTCGACAATCGAATCTGGACCCACTCGCGTAGCAAGCCTTGTAGGCGATGGCACCGCTCGGCCGACGGCGAAACGCCGTGATCGACCCAGGGCCGCCATCGAGCGACGGGCCGGTGCCGCTCGCGTAGTGAGGCCGAGCTGGGCGGTCAGATGGCCGATCCCGCCGCCGAGCGCGAGGCCCGTGACCCCGGTCGAGCCGACGACGCCGCCGGGCGTCACCAGGCCGTGAGCCTGGGTCGCGGGGTCGAAGTCGAGCCAGGTGGCCCCGCCGCCGGGTGGTGGCCACAACCCGGCTGGGCACTGCGCCGTGGACGACGGCCTGGTGATCGATGGGCGAAAGCCATGGCCGTCGCCACGTTCGCCGGCATCCACGCACCGGGCGATCGCCCGGACGGCGATCTCCAGGTCGTGCTCCGACCTCTCCCTGATGCGGAACGTCGACGTCAACCCGCTGATCGACCGGCGCCCGGCGGTGAAGCACAGGCGCGCCCGCTCATACTCGCGATCCGACGGCGCGAGCACGTCGCCGGTCAGCGAGTCGCGGAGCTCGGTGAGGTTCTCGGTGATCGGATCTGAAGACCCCATCTGACGCGAGAACTCATCGCTGAGGCGTCGGAAGGGCCCGCTAAGTCGTCCGCTTGCCCTTCGGCTCGTCGCGGGGCTCGAGCTGGATCTCGCGATCGGCTCTGGGAACGCCCGCCGCGAGCTCGCGCCCCCGCTCGCGCTCGGCGTTCAGCTCGACTCCGAACAGAAGCGCCAGGTTGGTGATCCACATCCATATCAACAGGGTCACGGCTCCTCCGAGGGTGCCGTAGGTCTCGTCGTAGGAGCCGAAGTTGGCGACGTAGACGGCGAACAGCGCCGAGGCGACGATCCACACCAAGACGGCGAGCACGCTGCCCGGCGTTATCCACTTGAAGCCACGCACCTTGACGTTCGGCCCCGCGTAATAGAGAAGCGAGACGATCAGCACCATCATCGCCACCAGCACCGGCCATTTGAGGACGTCCCATACCTGAAGCGCCGTGCCGCCGACCCCGATCGAGCCGCCCACCGCCTCGACCACCGGACCGGTCATGACGAGCGCCACAGCGACGATCACGAGCGCCACGACCATGACCAGCGTGACGAGGATCTGGAGCGGGCGCAGCTTGAAGAACGAGCGGCCCTCGGGCGTCTCCCATGCGACGTTGGAGGCCCTGATGAACGCGCCGACATATGCCGACGCAGACCACAGCGCGGTCGCCAGGCCGACCACCAGCAGGATCCCCGCGGCGCTCCGATTCGAGGTGATCGACTTGATCGGCCCCGAGACGGAGTCGGCGGCCGAGCTCGGCCCGATCTGCGTCACGATGTCGGTGATCTGGCGCGTGGTGGCCTGAGGATCGCCGAACAGGCCGAGGACCGAGACCATCGCGAGGAGGGCCGGGAACAGCGACAGCAGGCCGTAGTACGTGAGCGCGGCCGCCCAGTCGGACATGTTGTCCTCCCGGAAGTCGCGTGCGGTTCGCTTCAGCGTGGGCCACAGCCCCGCCCTCGTGTCCGTGCCCTCGGGGGCGTAGTCGGCGCGGACGGGCGCAACGTCATCGGCGCCCTCCGCGTGCCCATCCGCCTCGGGGGCCCTCGGCGAGGTCACACCTCGTCCCGCGATTCGTCGCCGGGCCACGAGCCGGTGACCCGCTGGAATGCAACCCGGGTCCCTCGATCGACCAAACCACGGGTGACCCGGGCGATCGCGCCCTCGAGGAGCATGGCCATTACCAATGGCGCCCAGGCGATCTGGCGCTGATCGGGCTCGGGCGCCTCCTGGTCGGCGAACCGGCCCCAGACGAATTCGAACAGCTTCGAGGCCGCGACCCCGGCGAGCAGGCCGCTGATCAAACTGATGGGAGCGAAAATCATCTTCATCGCGGGCCTCCTGGGACGAGCTTGGCAGTTTTCGTCCCTGGGTCCAAGTGCTTCGCAGGAACGCGTGCGCCCCTTCCTTTGCCCGGTTCAACGGCCCTTACACATTCCGGCCGCCTGGCTCTAGCCTCTCTTTCGTACGTCCGCCAGCCACATGGAGCCCCCCAGCCCGACCCCTGAATCGCAGCCGGACTTCGTTCGCGGGAATCCTCTGCTCGAGGGGGCGTTCGGACTCGCCCTGGCGGCGCACGAGGGGCCGCGCAGCCAGGGTGATACGGGCATCGGCCACCCGATCGCCGTGGCCGAGCTCCTCCAAGGGGCAGGGTTCGGTGATGATGTCGTAGCCGCCGCCCTGCTTCACGACGTGATCGAGGACACGTCGACGAACCTCGCCGAGGTTGCCGAGCGGTTCGGCCCCGAGATATGCGGCTTGGTCCGAGAGATGACCGAGGACCAGGAGATCGGCGACTACCCGCGTCGTAAGGCCGAGCATCGCCGGCGGGTCGCCAGTGATGGCCGCGTTTCGGCCATCTACGCAGCCGACAAGCTCGCCAACGTGCGAGCGATCGACGACCCCGGGCAGGTCCCGCAGGAGCGCCTCGATCACTACGAGAAGACGCTCAAAGCGCTTAGCGAGACTCACCCAGGGTTGCCCTTCCTGGGAGATCTTCGCGAAGAGCTCCACGACCTGCTCGCCCAGCGCTAGGTCTAACCCAACGACGCCGACTCGCCGAGCGCCCTCGGCGAGCAAGCGCGGTCGAAAAGCGAGGACGGAGCTTCCTCTTGCCTCAAGACGCAGGAGATCACATCGAGGTGCGGAAAGCCGAGAGATGCCGGGCGAAGAAGAGGCGAGGCACCCCAGCGAGGACAGCTCGGCACGGATCAATCGAGAGCTGATCGAGCTGCTCAACGAGCTGCGCGTGGCCCTTCCCGGTGTTCAGGTCTTGTTCGCCTTTCTACTCGCGGTTCCGTTCAGCAAGGGATTCGCCACCGCGACGCAGTTCCAGCGCGACCTCTTCTTCGGGGTGCTGGTCTCGACCGCGGTCTCCGCCGCCTTCCTGATCGCTCCGTCAGCCTGGCACCGGCTCCGGTTTCGCCAAAGGGACAAGGAGCGGATGTTGCTGACCTCCAACAGCCTGGCGATCGCGGGCCTGGGTTTCCTGGCCATCGCGATGGTGGGGGCGGTGATGTTGATCTCCGACTACGTGTTCAGCGAGGCGCTCACGGTCGCGTCGGGCATCGTCGCGATCATTCTCTTCGGAGGCCTCTGGTATGTGCTCCCGTTGGCCCGAAAGGTCAAGGAAGGCCAATGACGCCGCTGGTTTGAGCCTTCCCGGAAGGGATCGGCTCAACCACGGACCCGAGAAACAAAAGGCAGCCGCCAAGAAGGCCGCCGCGACCCGCAAGCGGAAGGCCAAGCAGCGCAGTCAGGCTGCCAAGAAGGCCGCTCGCACACGAGCGCGGAGCTGAAACCCCAAGCCGCGCCCGCCGGCGAACCGATGGACCGGCCGCCGCGCACGGGTGGTCGGGGGGCCCTTTCCGTGCTCGAGCTGATTCACGCCGCGAGGACGGGGTAGGGGCTGGCCCATCTGAAGACCGACGAGGGAGAAGAGATGCTGGCCTTGGCCTCACTTGCGCTGCCGTTGGGAACGACCATCGTCCTGCCGGGGATCATCGTCGTGATCCTGATCATTGTCCTGTTGCTCTGGCTCTTCTGAACTGCCAACTTGAACCCCAATCGGGCCAGGAGACGAAGTGAGCAGCGGAAAGGCGACGCGCACCTCCTGAAGCGCGATCCAGAGACACTTCTCGCCGTGAGGACCAGGAGGCCCTGGCAACGCTGAATCTGGGCCAGCTCCTCGAGCGCGCGGCTCGGCCAGGAGAGCAGGCTCGAGTCGGAACGGCTCAAGATGACCCGACGGGCTCTCGCGAAACGGGCCTGATCGACGTCGGCGTTCACGCTGCGTCGGAGCGCGGACCGACAACGAGTACCGGGCCTTTCACCGCGTGACCACGGAAGGCGCTTCCCAGGAGACACGTCCTGTCGTCTTGGCGGTCGACGACGACGAGGCGGCGTTGAGCAGCATCGAGTCCGAGCTCACCGGCCGCTACGCCACGCACTATCGCGTCCTTTGTCAGCGCTCGCCGCGCGCCGCCTTGGACGCGCTGCACGCGATGCGGGGCGACGGAACGGAGGTCGTGGTCGTCCTCGCGGCCGTTTGGATGGCCGAGATGCACGGGGCAATGCTCCTGGCCGAAGCGGGCGAGCTCCACCCCCACGCCAAGCGGGCGCTGATGATCGAATGGGGCGCCTGGGGCGATCCGCCGACCGCCGCGGCGATCTTCGAAGCGATGGCGCAGCGCCACATGGACTACTACCTGATGAAGCCCCTCCAGGCGCCCGATGAGCAGTTTCATCGAACGGTCGCCGAGTTCCTCCAGGAGTGGTCGCGCGCCCGGGCCCCGAGTGCGAGCGAGGTGACGCTCGTCGCCCGTCATTGGTCCCAGCGGGGCTACGAGCTCCGGGATCTGCTGGCCCGAAACGGCGTCCCGCACGTATTCCTCTCCAGCGACTCGGAGGCGGGGCGCCGAGCGCTCGAGGAGGCGAAGGTGGACGCTACGGATGCGCCCGTGGCGATCATGCACGACGGCCGCGTGCTGATCGATCCGACCAAGCCCGAGCTCGCGGCCGCCTTCGGAGTCGACACCGAGCTCAAGGGCGAGCGACACTTCGACCTCCTCGTCGTCGGCGCCGGTCCCGTGGGCCTCACGACTGCCGTGTACGGCTCCTCGGAGGACCGCGAACCCTGGTGGTGGAGCGAGAGGCGATCGGCGGGCAGGCCGGGTCGAGCTCGCTGATCAGGAACTACCTCGGCTTCGCGAGGGGCGTGACCGGGTCTGAGCTCGCCCAGCGCCTCTCAGCAGGCGTGGGTCTTCGGCGCCAACTTTCTCTTGATGCGAGATGCCACGAGACTCGAAAGCCAAGACGGGCTCGTCACGCTCTCGATCGCCGAGATCGGCGAGGTCACCGCGAACGCCTCGGTCCTTGCGCCCGGCGTCACCTACAGGCGCGTAGGCATACCCGCGCTGGAGGAGTTGGTCGGCGCCGGGGTCTTCTACGGCGCGTCCGTCTCGGAGGCGCATCACCTGGCGGGCGAGCACGCCTTCGTGGTCGGTGGCGGCAACTCCGCCGGACAGGCGGTGATGCATCTGTCCCGCTACGCCCGGCAGGTGGCCGTGCTGGTCTGCGGTACCGCGCTCGATCGCATGTCGCAGTACCTGAAAGATGAGCTTGAGGCAACGCAGAACGTCGACGTTCGGCTCGGCACCGAGGTCGTCGGGGGCGGCGGAGGCGGGCGTTTGGAGCGCCTCGTCCTCCTCGATTGCGAGGCCGGGGTGAACGAGGAGGTCGACGCCGGCGGGCTCTTCTTGATGATCGGGGGTGTTCCCCTCACCGAATGGCTTCCGGAGGAGATCGAACGGGATCGGGGCGGCTATCTGCTCACGGGTTCCGACCTGGTGCAAGATGGACGAGTGGTCGAATGCTGGCCGCTCGACCGCCCGCCCCAGGCGCTCGAGACCAGCATGAATCGCGTGTTCGCCGCCGGCGACGCCCGGCACGGATCGAGCAATCGCGTTGCCTCGGCGGTCGGCGACGGGTCCGTGGTGATCGCGCAGATCCATCGGCTGATCGATGATCCGCGCCCACGCCCTCGGCTCGTCTGACCGACCGCGCCCGCGCGGAGATCGGTTGGCCTATCGTTCACCGTGCGATGTGCGTGCAGTGCATGATGACCGCGGCCGCGAGCGTCAGCGCCGCCAGCGGTCTGCGTGTGTGGCTCGGCAACCACTTCGGGTCATGGCTCACCCCGCGCCGCCTGCGGCTGGTCACGATCGGCCTCTTCACACTGGCCGTCCTCGCATCGGGGCTGTTCGTCAGCGGCTCGAGCTCTCCCGGCACTTAGCTCGGCTACGAGCAGCGCGGGCAGATTCCGTGAAGCGTCACATCGTGGGCTGAGACATCGAAGTCGCTTCGGCGGGCGAGGTCCGCGATTGCCCGCTCGAGGCTCGCATCGTGGAAGGGGAGGACCCGCCCGCAGTGATCGCATCGGAGGTGGTGATGGTGCTCACCGCTTGGCTCGGCGGGCTCGTAGGTCGCGACGCCCGTGCCCAGGTCGAGACGGTGGACGAGGCCGAGCTGCTCGAGCTGGTCGAGGGTGCGATAGATGCTTGCGCGACCCACCCCGGGACCCGCGTTCCGAAGCTCGTCCTCGATCTCCTGGGCGCTGCGCGCGCAGGCTTGCCGCCCGAGGCACTCGATCACCGCGCGTCTCGCCGCCCCCTTCTGGTAGCCGGCTTCGGCGAGGCCGGCGAAGGCGTGCTCGACCCAGTCCCGGTCGAGGGAATGGCGCCTGGCTCGTTCGCGGCGCTCAGCCATCGGAACCCGCGGTGATCGCGCTTGGCTGCGGCGCGCTTCGCGCCACACGGAGCTTGCCCCGCTCCCTGATCCGGCGGGCGATGACCGCCACGAGGTACGCAAGAGTCGCGATCCCGATCACGGCGGAGCTCGGCGGCACTGATGAGATGCCGTAGCTCAGCACCAGCCCGATCCACATCGCCCCCACCGCCAGCGCGCCCGAAAGCGCCAGGCCGGCCCAGGGGCGACTCGTCAAAAGCCTTGCCGCGCCCGCCGGCGCCGCGAGGAGGCCGAGCAGGAGCAGCGCTCCTACCGCCTGTGTTGCCTGGGCGGCGACGATCGCAAGCAAGACCAGGAAGGCGATTCCGAGGGCTCGCACGGGAACCCCGACGCCGCGGGCGACTCCCGGGTCGATGGACGAGAAGAGAAGCGGGCGCGCGATCGCTATCAGGGCGAGAGCGCTCGCGATCGCGAGCGCCGTCGCGACGCGAGCATCGCCGGTGCTGAGGCCGAAGATCGAGCCGAAAAGAACGCGCACGGCCGCCGTCCCGTTTGAGCCGCTGGCATTGACGGTGAAGATCGAAAGGAAGAGGACGCCGAGGCCAAGGATCCAGGCGAAGACCGAGCCGATCACGACATCATCCGCGCGGGAGCGCTCCCCGAGCGCTCCCAGGCCCACCGCCACCAGGACGGTCGCGGCGAACAAGCCGAGGCGAATGTCGATACCGGCGGCCGCGGCGGCCAGGGCTCCTGTGAACGCGACGTGGCTGAAGGCGTCACCGGCGAAGACCTGGCTGCGGAGGACGACGAAGTAGCCGACGAGCCCGCAGGCGAGCGCGATCGCCGAACCGGCGAGGAACGCGTTTCGCATGAACTCGTGGGCGAACATCAGCCGGCGGGGATCGTCCTCGTGGCATGGCCGCGGACGCCGATCGCGACGCGGACGCCGACGTAGAGCGCGAAGGACAGCGAGGTGACCCAGAAACCGACCGGATAGGGCGAGAAGTAGGCGATGCTCAACCCGAGCCAGGTGACGCCGAGGGCGATCACGACCGAGGTGGCGAGCCCGAGAACGGGCCGGGCCGTCAGTTGCTGCGCGGCGGCGGCGGGGGTGACCAAGAGCGCGAAGACGAGCAGGGCGCCGGTGATCTGGGCGGTCGCCGCCACGGTCAGGCCGAGGAGGAGCAGGAAGCCGACGTCGAGAGCGGCGGTGGGAACGCCACGAGCCCGGGCGACCGTGCCGTCGATCGAGGCAAAGAGCAACGGGCGCCCGACTGCCGCCAGCACTGCGAGTGCCGCGAGGGCGATCCAAAGCAGGGTCTGGACCTGACCCGCTGTGATCCCGAGGAAGGTTCCGAACAGAAGCGTCTCGAGGTCGCTGAGCTGACCTCGGTAGAGGCTGACGAACAGGAACCCGAGCCCCAGCCCGAACGCCTGCACCGTGCCGATCGCTGCCGATTCGCTGCTTCGTCCGCGCGATTGGCCCGCCGAGGCGACCGCGAGGGCCAGCGCGCCGAGACCGCAGAAACCGTAGTAGCCGATCGTTACCGCTAGCCCGGCGAGGGTCGCGGCCGCGGCGCCGGGAAACGCCACCACCGCGAGCGTGTGGCCCGCGAACGTCTGGCGGCGAAGCACCATGAACCAGCCGACCGCCCCCGCGATCACCGCGACGATCGTTCCGGCCTGGAGCGCCTGCACCATGAAGGGATAGGTCGTCAGCTGAGTCCAGTCGGACCGCGGGTCAAGCGAAAGGGCGGCCATCAGTGTTGGTGTCGCGGGCTGTGGATCGCTGGAGGCTCGGGCGTTCCGACTACGACCAGCCGACCCCCGGATGCTTCGAGGACCTCGATCGGGGTTCCGTAGAGCCGGCTCAGGGTTTCGCTTCGGATCACCTCGCGGGGCACTCCCTCGACGCCCCGGCCGCCGGCGAGGTAGACGACGCGATCGAGGTAGCCGAGGATCGGATTGACGTCGTGGGCGACCAGGAGGACCGTAACCCCCTCGTCGCGGCAGATCCGCTGCACGAGTGCCGCGACCACCCCTTGGTTGGGAAGGTCCAGGCTGTCGAGGGGCTCGTCGAGCAACAGCATCTGCGGCTTGCGGACGAGGGCCTGCGCGATCAGGAGGCGCTGCTGCTCGCCTCCCGACAGCTCGCCGATCGGGCGATCGGCGTAGGGACCTGCGCCGACCAGGTCGATCACCTCCTGGACCCGTTGACGTGCCTCGGCGGCCGGCCGACTGAGCCAATGCGGGATCGGAAGCCCCCAGCGGACGCCGTCGAGGCCCAGGCGCACAACGTCGCGACCGCGAATCCGGGTCGAGGGCTCGAAGCTTCGGCGCTGCGGCAGATAGCCGATCGCGGAATTGAGCCGTCCGGGCCGCCGGCCGAGGACGGTCGCCGAGCCGGCGCCGAGGGGCTGGAGCCCGAGGATGACGTCCAGGAGGGTGGACTTTCCGGCGCCATTCGGACCCAGCACGGCGACGAACTCCCCGCGGCCGACCCGAAGGTCGAGCCCGCTCCAGACCACTCGGCCGCCGCGGGTTGCCCGTGCGCCGGCGATGGCCAGGGACTCGCCGCTTTCGGGTGGGAGCGCTGGGCCGCCGGGGCGGTCGGCGGCTGGGATTCTGGGCTCAGAGGTCATCGGCCGGTCGCCCTGGCGAGCGCCGCGCGGAGGCTCTCGAGCTCGCGCGACTGCCAGGCCTCGAAGCTGACACCAGAGGGAGTGGGCGTCTCGGTGACTGTGGTGATCGGGATTGCGGCCGCCCTCGCCTCATCGTTCAGGCGTTGGACGTCCGGAGTCGAGTTCTGGGTGTTGTAGATCCAGACCTTGATCCGGTGAGTGTTGATCTGTTGATCGGTCGTGGCCTTCTCCGCCGGCGTCGGCTCGGTTCCCTCCGAGATCGCGTCAAGGAACCCCGGTGGGGTCAAGAGGCGCAAGCCGAGCGCCGGGGCGAGGGGCGCGAAGATGCTCTCCGAGGCTCCGACGGGGGTCCCGGAATAGCGAGCCCTGATCTGGCGGATCAACCGCCTGTAACGGGCGAGCGACCTGGTCTTGAACGCCATCTGCCGGCGTTCGAAGTAGGCGCGGCCGCTGGGGTCCGCGTGCTCGTAGCGGGCGGTGATCTGCCCGATCACCCGCTCAACGGCGGGCGGCGAGTACCACTGGTGGGGATTGTCGCCGGCCTTCAGCCCGAGCAGATCCCCGACGTTGAGAACCGTACGGCCGGGGGTCGGGTTCGCGGCCAGCAGCTTCGAGGCCCAGGTGTCGTATCCGATCCCGTTCAAGATCGCCATCTGGGCGTCTGCCATCGTCCGGGCGTCATCGCTGGTGGGCTCGTAGTCATGGGGGTCGGTAGCCGGGTTGGTGATGATGCTCCTCACGTCGACCCGATTCCCGCCGAGCTGCTCGGCGATGCTCCCCCAGAAGTTCTCGGCCGCCACGACCTGGAGCTTCCCCGAATCACTCGCGATCGACCCCTGGCCACAACCGGCGACGAGCGCGGCGAGCGCCGCCGCGGCAACCATGGGAATGGAGCGTTTCCTTGGCACGTCGAAGGGCGGTTCGCCTCTGGTCGAGCTCGCCGTCATCGCAAGCGGGAAGAGACGGCATGCACGTCACGAGCCTAGCACGAGAATGAGACTTGTTCTCGAATTGCTGAGCGATGACGGGCCACCACGGATACGCGCACTAGCTCGATATCGACGGCCTTTTTCGGCAGTCGGACCTTCTTACGTAAAGCCGCCGGGCTCGCGCCGCGCGATGCACCGACTAACTGGGCCTGAGCGGGTCGCCATCACGCCTCCCTTGGGGGGCGGGCTCTAACAGCGCTTCCCGTCTGGATGATCCGGGACGCGCCCCGGTCGATCACCGGTCTTGGCTCCCAGTGACTTGAGGAACCGAGCCATCTCCCTTCCCGAGTGGGTCTTCATTCCCTCGCGGTAGCACGGCGCGGCCCGGGTCTCTCCGCGGCGGTTCGCCCAGCCGATCTCCAGTCCCGATGAGCCGGGAAGGGCGGTTGCGATCCGCTCGCCAGCCGCGACCCGCGTGCCCCGGGGGGCCATCTTCTTGAGCTGCTCGGCGACGTAGATGATGTCGCCGCGGTGGTTGCCGTCGGTCAGCTTGTACCAGATGAAATGGCCTCCGGGCCAGCCGGAGTGGCTGTCCGAACCGAGGATCTTGGCGTCGCCTATGGCCACCACCGCATGCTTGGCTCGGGGCACGTAGTCGACTCCCATGTCGATCCTGCCCACGTACCATCGAGAGGGCTTGAAGGGGTTCACATAGCCTTTGTGGCCCGGGGGCTTACCGGTCCCTCCATTCGAGGCGCCGGCCGGAGTTGAGGCCACGGCGATCGAGGTGGCGATCAACAACGCCGCTGCCAAAGCCCTGACGCGAATCCCAGGCAAGACCGATCTCCTTCGTTGGCCTGCGGGGTTAGCTGTCGGGCTCGCGCCGAAAGAGTGGCGCTACGAACAACTCTCGTCCGATTCGCCCCGGGACGGCTTCGACACCGCCCCCTTGGTTCCCCCGCTCCGTCGCGGCCGGGCCGCGACGGATTCGGCAGATCATTTGGGCGGCAGCAGTATAGCCCGGGATGCGGAGGGTCACGCCGGCTCCGGTCCCGACGCTCATCGCCTCGGCAGCGCGATGAGCCAGCTACGGATCGCCGCACCAGCCGTCATGTCACCGGGCGGCCACGCCCCGATCTCGAACCCCCCGGGAGTGGTCGAGTTCCCCCACGTCCCGTAGTGGGCGGTCGCGATCGGTTGGCCGATCGAGACGCTCGCTCCGTCGGCGACCGTGGGTACGGAATGCCCGTAGTAGAAGTCGCCGAACGAGGTGTGGATGATCGGGTACGAGGCGCCAAATCCAGCGGGATCGTGGCCGATCGTCACCGTGCCGGAGCCCATCGCAAGGAGCGGCGATCCGGGTGCCGTCGTCCCATCCACTCCTTGGTCGGTTCGTCCCCAGCTGATTGGCGAGGAGGCCGGGAACGGAGAGATAGCGTGCCCCGCGGGAACGGGTCCGAGCTGGGACGCGAACGAAGGCGCTGGACCAATCACGCCGGATGCGGAGGTGTCACCGACCGTGGGCGGGGGCGACTGGACCGCCGGTGCCTGCGCTGCTCGGGCAGCGTCGATTCGCTTCTGGACGGCGCCGATCTCGCGTTGGAGCCGTTCGCCATTCGTCCTGGTCTCTGAGAGGAGGCCCTGCTTGCGATCGTGGGCGGCGGTGAGCGCGCCCTGACGAGCCTGAAGCTGGTCCTGGGTTCGCGCCAGCTCGTCACGCTTGGCGGCCAGGCGGTTGGTGGTCGCCGCGATCCGATTCACGGTGTCGCGGGTTTGATTTCGGAGCGTGCGGACGCCGGTTACGATCGAGGTGTCCTGGCTCTCGATCGACTGCAGGTACTCGTAGCGTGAGCTGAGCTGGCTGAAGCCACGGGCCTTGAGGATCACGGTCAGGACATCGGGCTGGTTGGACTCATAGGTATCAACGAGACGCTGCTTGAGGACCTTCAGCGCCGTCTGGAGGCGGCCCCGAAGCCGCGTCAGCTTCGCCTTGGCCCTGCTGAGCGCGGCCCGCTTCACGTCGAGTTGGCGCTGAACGCTCGCCTGGCGGGCACGAAGCGTCGCGACCTGGCCGGAGAGCTGATTGATCTGGTTGGAGTAGCGCTCGAGCGCGGCGCTGAGCGCGGCCTGCCTCGAGCGATCCTGCGCCAGCTGGCTGCGCTTGGCCGAGAGCTGCGATTGAAGGACCTGTGCCGGCGCCGCTGCCGGGAGACAGACCAGGACCGCGGCGAGGAGCGCCGCAAGGGCGAACACGGCCACGGCGCGCTGCGAGCTTGAGGTCGGCTTCTTCATCGCTTCGTCGCCTACGGGGTTAGCTGTCGGGCTCGCGCTTCGAAGTCGCGCTGGGTCCGCTTGGCCACCTGGCCTTGGACCGTTCGCCCCGGGAGTGATTGGTTCCCCCGCTCCACCCGACCAAGGACGGGTGGATTCGGCGCTGTGCGTGCCGCAACGTAGCAGGCGGGAGCCGATTGCGAGCAGTCCTTAACAGCCCTTTATCCATGCTGCAAGGCCCTTTTCACGGGACCGAACGCAGTTCGCGCGGCCGACGAGGTGGCGCTCAGGACGGGCCGGCCTGTGGTCAGGCGAAATCGCCGCGAGCACCACGAGGTCGCTGACTTCGTGGTCTTCGGCTGACGCGGCCAGTGCCGCCTGGCGGGTAACTGCGACACGGGCGGCCGAGGCATGATTTAGTTCCCAACGTGATCTGGCGGGGCCGTCTCTCCTTGGGTGCCGTCGCCGTGGCGCTCACGCTCATGGCGGGGACCAGCGCGGCCGACGCGGCGTTCAGCGCCCACGGCAGCGTCGAGCAGGTCTACGTCACCCAGCTGAGCCCGCGCGCCCAGATGTCGCTCCTCAACAGCGCCGGTCAGACGATCGCCACGAAGCGAGCCGACGGGCGGGGCGGCCTCCTGTTTCGCAACGTCAATCCCGGAACCGGGTATCGCGTCCGTCTCAACCCGGGCGGGACCAAGTCGGCGCCGCTGAAGGTGCTCTCGACGAGGCCCGCGCCGCCGAGCACAGCGGTCTACAACCAGACCATCCCGTCGAGCGGCTACGGCTATCTCAAGACCCGCGACGGCACCAAGCTCGCGTACTACGTCCACCCGCCGCAGGACGTGACGAACGTCCTGCCGGTGGGCGTTCCGCCCCCCCAGATCCCGGCGGGTCCCTCGCCGACCCTGATCGAGTACTCGGGCTATGGCTACGCCGACCCTGCCGGCCCACAAAGCGGGATCGCGATCCTCGCCAACCTGATGGGGTTCACGGTCGTCGACATCAACATGCGCGGCACCGGCTGCTCGGGCGGCGCGTTCGACTTCTTCGAGCCGCTTCAGGGCCTCGATGGCTATGACGCGATCGAGACGGTCGCCCGCCAGCCGTGGGTCCTGCACCACAAGGTCGGGATGATGGGGATCTCCTACGGAGGGATCAGCCAGCTCTTCACCGCGCAGAACAACCCGCCGAGCCTGGCCGCGATCGCCCCCTTCTCGGTGATCGACAACACGCAGACGACCCTCTATCCGGGCGGCATCCTGAACACGGGGTTCGCCGTCAACTGGGCCAAGGAGCGGATCCACGACGCCAAGCCGGCGTCGCCCACGGGCGGACAGCCCTGGGCCTACCAGAAGATTCAGAACGGTGACCAGACGTGCGCGGGAAACCAGGCGCTTCACGGCGAGGCCGCGAACCTCCTGGACAAGATCCGGGCCAACAACCACTACGTGCCCAAGGTCGCCGACCCGCTGTCGCCGGTCACCTTCGTCCACAAGATCAAGGCGCCCGTGTACATGGCCTGCCAGTTCACCGACGAGCAGACCGGCGGCCACTGTCCCGATCTGGCGGAGCACTTCACCGGCACGAAGCGCAAGTGGTTCACGTTCACGAACGGCACCCATGTCGACTCGCTCGACCCGGACACCTTCAACCGCTGGTACGACTTCTTGGAGCTCTACGTTGCCAAGCAGGCGCCGATCGTCAACTCGGCGACGATCCACGCCGCCGGGCCGGTCATCTACCAGGAGGCGATGGGGATACCGGGGGTGACGATGCCGCCCGACCCGATCCAGACGCAGCCCACCTACGCGGGAGCGCTGGCCGCCTTCGAGCAGCTGAAGCCGATCCGCCTCCTGTTCGACAACGGCGCGGGCGGCACGTCACCCGGCCAGCCGCTCCCGGGGTATGAGCAGTCCTTCCCGAAGTTCCCGATCCCGGGGACCCAGGCCCGATACTGGTACCTCTCGAACCGGGGGGCGCTCCACCAGGAGCGGCCTACCCACAAGGGGTCCGACTCCTTCAAGTGGAACCCCCACGCCCGCCCGCTGACCGATTTCACCGGGGACACCGCCGCCGGAACGAACGGCCTCTGGACCGCCACGCCGCCGTACAAGTGGCGGCGCCCCCCGCCCGGCAGCGCGGCATCCTACCTGAGCCGCGTGCTCAGCCACAACAAGACCGTGATCGGCGCCGGCGCCGTCCACGCCTGGGTTCGCTCCTCGAGTCCGAACGTCGATCTACAGGCGACGATCAGCGAGGTCAGGCCCGACGGCAAGGAGACCTTTGTCCAAGGGGGCTGGCTGCGGGCCAACGAGCGAAAGCTCGATCCCAAGAAGAGCACCCTGCTCGAGCCTACCCTGAGCCTGCGCGCGTCCGACGTGTCGCCGATGCCGCGCGGCCGTTACGTCAAGGTCACGATCCCCCTCTACTACGAGGGACACACCTACCGAGCGGGCTCCCGAGTCCGCGTCACGATCACCGCCCCGAACGGCGACCAGCCCATCTGGTCGTTCGGGGAGACCCAGCCGAAGGGGCACCCGACCGTCTCGATCGCGCACTCCAAGAGCATGCCGTCGAGCCTCATCCTTCCGGTGGTCCCGGGCGTGAGTGTTCCGACCGGGCTGCCGCCGTGCCCCGGCCTTCGCGGCGAGCCGTGCCGCGACTACAAGCCCTACGTCAACCGGCCCGCGACTCCCTGACGCCGGGCGAGTCCGCCGTCGGCCCGGGCTGTAGGCCGGCGAACCGCCCAGGGTGGCTCCCTCGTGGGTGTCGGCGCCGATGGCCCCCAGCAACACCGTCCCATCCCCGAGGGTCGCGTCGGCTACCAGGCGAGCTTCTCCGACCGCCCTCGTGCGTCCGTCCACCTTAGGCCTGATTGGGTTCTGAACCACGGCTGAATTCTCGCAGCGATCAAACCGTCGCTCCTGAGGGCGCTGACCGTCGGCATCGCCTGGGATGGGCTACTTGACGGTTTGAACCTTGAGCAGGCCCTCTTCGAAGTGGGGCTTTCCCCCGTCGCGGTCACTCAGCGGGCAGAAGAAGATGTACTGCCCTGGCTTCTTCAGGTCGAGCGACGTCGTTTGCGACGCGCCACCGTCGAGGATCGCGGTCGATTGGGTGTTCTTGGCATCGGCGTAGGGCGGCGGCGGGCCGTTGGAGGCCAAATCCTTCTTGATCTGGCTCAAGGGCGGTGCCTTTCCCTTGACCGGGACGGCCAGGATCAGGTGGACCGCTTCCTTGCCCTTGGAATCGAACGTGATTCTGTTGTTGCCGGCCGTGAGCCCCGAGGTCTCCCACTTGAACTTGTCCTTCGCGGGGTTAGCCGCGGTGACGGTCGCGGGCGTCGTGGGTAGGGCCCCAGACGTTCCGGCAGTGACCTTCAGCGGCGCCGTCGCCGGGGGCCCGTTGCTGGGACCCGAGAAGGCGGCTGCGTCGGCAAGCACGTAATTCCCCGCGGGGAGGTTCAAGTCCGCGGTATCGCTCTGCCCGGGCGCCACGCTGCCGATCCCTCCCCAAAGCTTGATCCAGGAAGGGATCTTGTTGCTGTTGCTCCCGAGCTGCTTCAGCACGTCATCCTGGCTATGCCCACCGGTGTACTGGATGAACTGAACGCCATGAGGAGCCTTGCCCTGATTGGTCAGGTTGACGGCCACCAACCCGCCGGGCGCGGATTTCGGCACCTGGTAACTCGCCTTCTGTCCTTTCTCGCTGATCTTCATCGATAGCGTTGCCGGCGAGTTGCTCGAGTCGCTGCTCCCTCCGCAGCCGACGATCAACCCCGTGGCGGCGACCGTGGCCACAAGCATCAGCAAAGTTCCGGTGCATCTACTGGTTGATCGCATCTTCGACTCCTCCGGTGGGATTGGCGACTTCACTGTTCGCGAAGCCGCGGCACATTACCAGCCCTCACAGCGTGGGCGGCGCACGTCTACATGAGGCACATGGGTTTCAGGCGACCCGTGGGCGGCGGGGCGTCCGATTCAAATCACATACGGATTCGATTTGAACGAGGGCCGGGTCCGCTCAGTTCCCCGGCGTCAACGGTAAGGCGAAGTTCTCCCGAGACGACGGGGTCGGACAGCTCGAGGCGCAGATAGAGGACGCCAACGCCCTCGCGGGCAAGAGGGTCAGTTCCTCGTCAACGGCAATCGCGTCGGCGGCGGCCGTGAACGCAACGGGTACGGCTCGGACCGACCGCAGCGGCAAGGTCGTGCCAGCCGTGTCGGCCGGTTCGGGGATCCGGGTACGCAGTCGAACGGCGATCTCGTGGCCTCGGGCGCTTTTCGTAAACCCGAGGACCGCTTTGGGTGGCCCGGGGACGCTGATCTGCGTTTCCGGGCCACCCGCTGCCGGGGTTGAGTCAAGCCGCGCCCATCCGCGAGGGGGCGCGATGCGAACATTGCGTCGTGGACTTCGTGGTCCGACCGGGACGCGTGGATGAGGTCGAGCGGCTCGAGCCGCTTTGGCGAGCGCTGCGAAGCCATCATGTCACCCTCTCCGCGATGCCCCCCGTTCGGTCGCTCGAAGACTCCTGGGAGCGACGAAAGCGCCAGTACCTCGACTGGCTTAGCCGCGATGATCATGCGTTGCTGGTCGCCGAGCGCGACGGTGAGCTGATCGGCTACGCGCTCGTCTCGATCAACGAAGGCGCGCCCACTTGGGATGTCGGCGACCCGACCGCCGAGATCGAGACGCTCTCGGTGCTCGAGTCAGAGCGCGGGCGTGGCGTCGGCCGCGCCCTCACCGAGGCCGCCGTGGAGGCGGCGAGGAGGGCGGGCGCGCGTTCGGTAGCCGTCGGGGTCGCGCACACGAACGTCGACGCGATCCGGTTCTACGAACGCGAGGGCTTCGAGCCCTTCTACGTCCTCATGCTGAGGTCGTGAGGGCCTCTCTGTACTTCCCCGCGTCCGCGGGGTGATGGGTGATGTTCGCGGTACCGCTCCCGTGCGCCGCCGACGCCCCGTGTCTCAGGAGGACATGAAGATCATGTTAAGCGCGCACAAGTGACTCAAGGGTGGGGCGCCCCTTCCGATCCCTCTCCTGACGGAATTGGAAATACAAACGTCGTTCGTCTCGGCAGGGGCGACGCGCAACAGGAGGCTTCATGCACCGGAAGACCAGAACCCCAGCACTGCTGGCGCTCGCCGGCGTCGCCATCATCGCGCTGGCTGCTCCGCAGGTCGCGGGGGCGACCAGCTCCTCGTACCCGAAGCCGTCGCAGGCGCGCAGCTTCGGAACCAGCGACGGAGGCTGGCACAGCTCCACATCCTTCGCGGGGCTCTGCATCCCGGCCGTCAATTGCCCGACGGTGACGAATGACTACGCCGCCAGCGGAGGCTCGGGGGGCCAGGGTGACGGCTACCTGCGGACGGCGATCGGCTCTTTGCTCGGCGTGGGGGCGACCTCGCGCGGGGTCTACAAGAGCCCCGCGTTCACCTATTCGGGAGCCCGCGGCAACGCGCCGAGCAGCCTCACCTTCGGCGTCGAGCGACGATCGAGCCTCGGACAGCTATTGGGGGTCGCGGGAAACAGCGCCGACTACTCGGTCGACCTGGTCGACATCACCCAGGGCGGCAACTCGGCCAGCGTGCTCGATCACGACCCGATCGGCGATCAGAACTCGTGGCTCGCAAAGAGCGTTTCCGTCGCGCCGGGAAGCCTGACCGTCGGCGATCGGTACAGGGTCAGGATCACCTCGGAGTTCAAGACCGGAGCGCAGGTCGTTCCGGGCGGAAGCGTCGGCTATGACGACGTGGTCCTGAAGGCCAAGCTCAAGGGACACGGTCATCACCACGGCGGCGGGCATCACCACGGGCTCCATCACCAGATCAGCCACGGACTGGGTGTCGCGCATCTGACCAGGCACGGGCTCACCTTCAAGGCCCGCTGCCCGGGCTCAGCGCGTCCCCACAAGTGCGCGATGAGGCTCAGCGCGCGCCTGAGCAAGAAGGGACACAGGATCACCAACACGCGTAAGGCGCGGCTCGGGGCCGCAAAGACGCGTCGGATTCGACTCCACCTCAAGCACGGCTATGCGAAGCGTGTCCATCACCGCAAGCGCATCGTGATCAAGGCGAGGGTGAAGGTCGGACACCGGCACACCACGGTGGTCAAGAGGGTGCGGATCGTCAAGCACTAGAAAGGTCAAACTCGAGTGGCGACGGCCCGGTCCACCGGGCCGTCGCCGGTTTGGGGCTAGTGGCGCTTGGCGTAGTCGCCGAACTCCCCGAAATCGACCATCACGCAGGCCTCAGCTCCGCCCACCTCGGCGTCGTGGCCGGGCGGGATGGCGAACACATCCCCGGGACCGATCTCAAAGCTGGTCCCGTCGTCCATGTGCACGGTCATCCCTCCGGACAGGCAATAGCCGAGGTGCGAAACCTGGCAGGAGTCCGTCTGGGCGATCGGCTTGACGTCGGTCGACCATTTCCAGCCCGGCTCGAACACCCCCTTGCCAATGACCTGGCCGGCGATGTTGACGACGTCGGCCTTGCCGTTTCCCTCGAACTGACGGGTCTCGTCCGGGGACTCGAAGTTCTTGACCTCACCCGGCATCGCTGCTCCTTTCCTCAAATGACTCCCGGCGCGAATCTATCCCCAGCCAACCCTCAAAGCAAGCCCCCGGTGCCAAGCAAGCTCCCGGCGTCGCTTCCTACCACGGTCCCAAGAGTCGTCGAACGCGGTCAAGCGAGGTTCCAGCCGAAGTAGACCTCCGCCTCGCAGACCTCATCGCCCCGGAACGTGAGCACCTCGGTGTTTCGGAATCGGCTTCCGTCGGTCTTGGTGCTCTCGTATGTGACGACGACCTCGTCGCCCGCCTCGACGAGGCGGGCACAAACCGAAAGTCCTCGATCAGCTCGGAGTTCGGCCAGCAGCGCTCGAAGTACCTGGTGCGGTCGATGCCGACGTCTGCCGGACTGGAGAAGACGAAGTCGTCGCTCAACGCCTCCTCGACGACGCGGCGGTCACCGGAGGCGTAGGCCAGGTAGACGTCACGGGCGAGCTCTGTTCGGTCGGCGGGCATTCGCCCCTCCTCGGTGTCGTTTTTCTCCCCTGGCGAGCGGCGCTCCGCGTGTCGCCGTCTCCCGGAGGCGTCAGGGCCGCTCCGAGCGTAGTCCGTCTCCCGGCCCGCCGTGCCTTCAACGCGCAGCACGTCGGCAAGCTGCTCCTGGTCGACCAGAGCCAGACTGACGCCCGGCCGCGACTTGCTTCGCGCGGTGCTCAGCGCTTGCGGGCCCAGTCGGCGACGTAGTCGCCGCTTGGGCCGTCGAGCACGGTGTGTTGGTGGGTTCCGTCTGCGTTCATCAGCGCGACGTCGTAGTCGCCCATCGCGGTATCCGAGCGGTCGAACGCGATCTTCGAGCTGTCCGGCGAGAACGTCGCGTCGAACTCCCGCCCGTGCGAGGTGTTGGTGAGGCGCCGCTTGTGGCTGCCGTCGGCCCGCATCACGTAGAGCTCTGGATTCTCCTGCGAGAGGTCTTCATTGAAAGCGATCCGTTTCCCGTCCGGTGAGACGTCCGGGTAGTAGTCAAAGCGCGAGTTTTTCGTGATGCGGTGACGATGGGTGCCGTCCAGGCGCATCGTGTACAGCTCTGAGCTGCCGTTGGCATACCTCGTGAAGGCGATCTTCTTGCCGCTCGGGAAGAAGACCGGGTCGTCGTTGTCGTGCGGATCGCTGACGATCCGGCGCTGATGGCTGCCATCGGCCTTCATGAGATAGATCTGATCCTTGCCGGTCCGATCGCTTTCGAACAGGATGTGCCGGCCGTCCGGGGAGAAGCTCGCGCTGAATTCGGCGGCGGAGGACTGCGTGAGGTTCTTCTGCCGGGTGCCGTCAGACCTCATCACGAAGATGTCACCTGCCAGGTTGGGGTCCACGCCCGTGATCTTGGTGAAGAGGATCCTCGTCGCGCTCCTCGAGAAGGCGGGCAGGGTGACGTAGGAGCTGCTGTGCGTGAGTTGGCGGACGTCTCCGCCTCCCGGGTTGGCGGTGAAGATCTGATCGCCATCGCCACCTCGATCGCTCTGAATGGCAAGCCGCCCGTTCTTGCCCGCAAAGCTCGCGGGGGCGCTGGCCGGAGCCATCAGCACGACCAACAGTCCGAGCAAGACGCCAAGCACCAAGGCGCCGCCGCGTGCCCGTGCCAGTTGACAGGTCGCTCCCCCCATTCGCGGCTTGAATCTACAGGATGCGGCGCGTGCACAACGTGTGCGGCGCGGCGCAGTGGGTAGTAGGAATTCCGTCACATGGACGGCTCTACCTGCACGATTCGGATTCGGGCCTCGGCCAGCAAGCTGGTCGTCGAGGTTGGCGGGCGGCTCGACCAGGACGTCGTCGCGACTTTCGAGAGCCAATTGCGCGCCGGCCTATGGGCCAGATCGGCTTCCGTTCTGCTCGATTTGGGCGAGCTGACGTTCATCGACGATCACGGCCTGCGAGCGCTGTTCGCGGTCTCGCGGCTTTCGAGCGCGCTCGACGACAAGCTGCGGATCAGGCGTCGGATAGCGCCAGAGGTCGAACGGGCGCTCGAGCACGGCGGCGACATGAGCATCCTCCCCTGGGAGCCGACGGAGGACGCTGCTTCATGAGCCGTCACCGCGACATTCACGCGGCCGCGCCGGGCTCGAGAGGATCGGCGCGGGCTCGCCGCGGTGGGCGAAGACGATTCGCCGCAGCCTGGCCGTGAGCACGACCAGCGAGATCAGCACGATGGCGCCGATCCAAAGGAACGGATCGGTGGGCGAGAGCTCCTCGAGCTGGCTTCCGAGATAGACGAATACCACGGTGAGGGGGATGTAGCCGACCACCGTGGTCCAGGCGAATCGGCCAAGCGGGACCCTCGCCGCGCCCGCCGCGTAGCTGAACAGGCTGAAGGGAACGATCGGGATCAGGCGCATCGAGAGGAGCAGGGCCACGCCACCGCGCTCGGCGAGCCGCTCGAAGCGCTCGAACCGACCCCTGTCGATGAATCGATAGAGGATCGGTCGAGCCGCGTGGCGTCCGATCCAGTAAGCGACGGCCGCGTTGATCAGCCACACCGCCATGATCAGCGGCATCGCGACCCAGAAGCCATAGACGTAGCCGACCGCGGCGTTCAGGATCTCGGCCGGGTACCAGACCACGACATGGACGAGGCCGAGCAGGAGGACGATCGCCGCCCCGGCGACGCCGATGCCCTGAAGATCATCTCGAAGCCCGCCCGTGTCGCCGGCGACGGCGTCTGAGACGCCGCTTCGCAGCGGCTCGATCGCGAGCACGAGCCCGGCGAGCACCATGATGCCCGCGAGCGCGATCAGCACGGCGGTCAGGGCCGAAACGCGCTCCGCGGGTATGCCCTCCCTCCGAGCTTTGGGCTCCGCGGCCATCTCGCGAGTATGCCGTGACCGTGCCTGCCGGCGCCTGAGGGGTGTTTGCGCGGCCAGGAATTGGGCATACGCTTGGCATGCAGGAGAGTCGAGACGTCCCTCCAGCGGAGGTCGAGAACACGCACGGCCGCTGGCCGCGATCGTCTACCTGATCCTGGGTGCCCTGATGGCTCGGGCGATCGTGGTGATCGACCGCGGCGCGACACGGGTTTGAGGCACCACGAGCTTCAAAGAGAGGTCCCGGATTGAAAGAGAGGACCCCGGATGGCTAAGGCGATCTACGAGGCGATCGGGCGAGGCGTCGTGACCTTCGTCCGGATTCGATACAGGCGGCAGATCCGAGTCGCGGCCGGCGCGAGCGTGATCGTCGCGGCGATCGCCTGCGTCGCCGTGGCGCGACGCAGCCCGGCCGAGGGCTGACCGTGTCCTCCGACCTCGTGGTGGTCCGAAGCTCCGTCGACGGGTGGGACGTCGTGCGCGGCGACGACCCTCAGGCCCTGACGAACACGGCCACGAAGGAGAGCGCGATCGAGGCCGCGGAGGCGATCCTCGCCGACGAAGGGGGCGAGGGCGAGGTGATCGTGCACGAGCGAGAGGTGCACGAGCTCGACGACACGAGCCGGGGAGTAAAGACCTACCTCATCGCCCTGCTGGGGCTCCTGGCCGCCGTGATCGTGATCATCGTGGTCACGGCGCTGCTCGCATCCTCGACCTTCTCCTGAGCGCCGCGAGACCGACGCGGTCATGATTCCGGCCCCTCTGTGCGGTCCCGATGCTCATCAGAGCCCTGAATCCAGCTGCCTCCCTGGCCTCTGATCCACATGCGCAACTCACGGAGGTCCTCGAAGGCGCGCGCTGCCCCGGCCTCGAGGAGCTCCTGCTCGGAGAAGCCACCGGTCAGGACCGCGACCGAACGGATTCCTGCGCGTGCCGCCGCCCGAAAGTCCCACACTGAGTCACCGATCATGACCCCTTCGCTCGTCGCGACCTTCTCCGTTGCGGCCTGGATCAGATCCGGCTTCGGCTTGGTCGCGTCGACGTCCGCGGATGTCGTCCACGCATCCACCAGGTCGCGCGGTCGCAGCAGTGTCAGGTAGTGCTCCACCTCGTCCTGCTTGGCGGAGCTCGCCGGGACGATGGAGTCGACGTGATCCCTGAGCTCGGCGATCAGGTCCCGCGCCCGTCGAGCGGCTCGACCTCGTCGATCAGGGCCATGTAGCAAGCGGTTTCGGCGTCGCGAATCGTCTTGCCCTGGCGCCGCTCGACCTCGTCCCCGGCCAACGACGGCACGAGCTGGTCACCCCCCATACCGATATGGCGATGGATGCGCCACAGGGGCAGCGTCACGCCCTCAGAACGGGACGCCCGGTACCAGGCGATCGCATGGTGGTAGTTCGTGTCCACCAGCGTTCCGTCGATATCGAGGATCGCAGCGACGCTCACCTGACCCCCCGGTACCCGCCGTGGGTTCCGGTAATCAAGGTGACCGATCCAGGACCTCGCTAGAACTCCTCTTCGATCAGGTTGCGCCTGATCTCGTCGAGGAGCTCGATCACCTCGCGGCGGGAGGTCGGATCGAAGACATAGTGCGTACTCGCCGGGCCACCGGGGTTCTTCGCTCGGATCACCACTCCGGCGAGGAGCAGCGCGGCACCGTCACGATACTGCCGCTCGAGCCTCGTCACCAACCTCTCCGTCAGCCGATGGACGTCCCCGCTGAACGGCATGTGAGCTCCCTTCCGTGGTCCTGTCGACGCGGACGGAGTGGCGGCGGGATGCTGCGGCCCCGCCGGCATCCTGGTCCCTCTAACCGCTGAGCCCGGCGCCGAGCGGCCCCCTGCTTGCGCTCGGCGGGCTCGGCTCGAGGACAGGTACCCGCCCTCGAGCGGTTCAATCGCCGCGGGCGCGAATTCGAGCCGCGACTATCCGAGCTCGGCCCGAAGCCGTTCCAGCGTCTCGGTGGTGCCGGCGATGCCGATGTCCGTGAAGGTGCAGTTCTCGAACCGGCAGCGCTCCAGCGAGACGACCCCGAGAACGCGCTGGCGCTCGAGGGGCACCTCCCAGAAGACGTCCTCAAGGGCTCCGTTGAACGACGAGCTGACGAACTCGCAATCCGTCGGATGCACGATCGCCGGGCCCTTGATCTCGCAGCCGACGAACGACTGGTCGCGCACCGCTGCGTCCTCGTCGCCGCAGATTCGGGCGGGGTGGACGGTCTCTTGCTCGAATACCGCGATGCCTCCGGACGCTAACAGGCGAGGTGTCGCGGTCGGGCGCGGACTCCCTGTGCCGGGCGCAGAGCCCGTCCAAAGCACCGAGCGACACCCTCACTCGCGTCCGCGGGGAGTACCATTCGGCCCTCAGCTGGTCGCCGAAGGCGCGCTCTCTCCCTCTCCTTCCTTCCACCATGGCGGCAACCTTTCGAGAGGGACGAAAGGGAGCGCGCATGGCAGCAGCCGAGCTATCGTCCCGACCGCAGCGCGAGATAGCCGGTATGTCGGGCTCGCGGTCCCGCGGAGGTCCGGACGAGGACAGGATCCTGCGGCGATTTGCGGAGACCCGCGATCCGAAGCTCAAGGCCGAGCTCTCGGTGCGCTTCCTGCCTCTGGCCCGGGCGCTCGCCCTTCGCTACCGGCGTGCCTCGGAGCCGCTCGACGATCTGGTGCAGGTCGCAAGCCTCGGGTTGGTGAAGGCCCTCGACGGGTACGACCCCGAAAGAGGGGAGAGCTTCGTCTCCTATGCGGCCCCGACCATCCTCGGTGAGCTTCGCCGCCACTTCAGGGACCGTGTCTGGGACATCCGACTTCCCCGGGGCCTTCAGGAGCGTGCAATGGCGGTGTCCGAAGTCGCCGGGGAGCTCGGAGACGCCCTGGGAAGGACGCCCACGCCGGCGGCGATCGCGGCTCGCCTCGGGATCACCGAGGACGAGGTCCTCGAGGCGATCCAGGCCCAGGAGGCCCGCCACACCCTGTCGCTGGATGCGCCGGCGAGCCGGGCTGAGCCCGAGTCGCCTCCACTCGTGGAGGCGGTGGGAGGCGAGGAGCCCGGCTACGAGCGGGTGGAGGCCCAGCTCGCGGCCGCCGGCGCCCCGCTCGATCAGCGCGAGCAGGCCGTATTGCGGCTTCGCTTCGATGCGCACCTGACCCAGCGGGAGATCGGCCATCAGATCGGGGTCTCGCAGATGCAGGTCTCGAGGATCATGCGAAGAGCGCTTCGAAAGCTCCTGGACGCCGTAGAGGGAAGGGAGCCGGAGCCGACCGGGTAGGTTCGCGGAGTCTGGGCGAACAAGGCGAAGGAGGAGCTGATTTGGGCGACTACGACGTGATCATCATCGGCGCCGGGCCCGCGGGAGAACACTGCGCGGGGCGACTCGCCGGCAAGGGATTGAAGGTGGCGATCGCCGAGCGCGAGCTCGCGGGAGGCGAGTGCGGCTACTGGGCCTGCATCCCGTCGAAGACCCTCCTTCGACCCGGCGAGGCGATCCAAGCGGCACGCGAGGCGCCCGGGGCCCGCGAGGCCGTGAGTGGCGAGCTCGACGCGCAGCAGGCATTCGCATGGCGCGACTTCCAGGTCTCCGACTACAGCGACGACGGACAGGCCGAGTGGCTGGAGGGCGAGGGTATCGACCTGCTCAGGGGCGTCGGCCGGATCGACGGCCCGGGGGGCGTCGCGGTCGGCGATTCGCGCCATCGCGCCGAGCAGATCGTGATCGCCACCGGGTCTGACCCGGCGATGCCGCCGGTCCCCGGGCTGTCGGAGCTCGACGGGGTGTGGACCAATCGCGAGGCGACCGGCCTGACCGAGGTTCCTCGCCATCTCCTGGTGCTTGGCGGCGGCCCTGTGGGAGTCGAGCTTTCCCAGGCGATCCGACGCATGGGCGCCGCCGTGAGCCTGGTCGAGGAGGCCGACCGTGTGCTGTCCCGAGAGCCCGCCCGGCTCGGCGAGGGATTGGCCGATGCGCTTTCGGCCGAGGGGATCCAGCTCCACCTCGGCGAGCGGGTGTCATCCGCGCGTCGCGAGGACGGGGACTTCCTCCTCGAGCTCGGGAGCGGAGGCGAGCTACGGGGGGACCGGCTGCTGGTCGCCGCGGGTCGCACGCCGCGCGTGGACGGCCTCGGGCTCGAGACGGTTGGCCTCGAGCCCGGCGAGAACGGGATCGAAGTCGACGCACGGATGAGCGCCGCAGACGGGATTTGGGCGATCGGCGACGTCACCGGCATGTGGCCGCTCACCCATGTGGGCAAGTACCAGGGGCGGATCGTGGCGGCCAACGTGGCCGGCGAGCCGCGCGAGGCCGACTACAGCGCCGTTCCTCGCGTCGTCTTCACCGATCCCCAGGCGGCAGCCGTCGGCGATCCGGACGGCGCTCTGACCGCGACCGTCCAGCTCTCCGACGTGACGAGGACGTCGACCTACACCCGCGCCTACGACACGAAGCCCGGCTTCTTGACCCTGGTCTCCGACGGCGAGCGCCTGACCGGCGCGTGCGCGCTCGGGCCCGAGGCCGGTGAGTGGCTTCAGCAGGCGACGCTCGCGATCCGGGCCCGGGTCCCGCTCGAGCTCCTGGGGGACGTGATCCAGCCCTTTCCGTGCTTCTCGGAGGGGTTCGTCGACGCGCTGGCTTCATTGGAAGGCCAGCGTTGACGCCCTATGGGCACGAGTTTCCCGCCCCGGGGCGCTGGGTAACCGTGAGAGGGCCAGCGACGAAAGGACGTGATGCCGCCGCGCGGAGTCAAGAAGGGAACCAAGCGAGCTCGCCAGTACGAGCACATCAGGAAGAGCCAGAAGAAGCAGGGTCGCTCCGAGGCCCGAGCCGAGGAAATCGCGGCGCGGACAGTCAACAAGGAGAAGGCCCGTTCCGGCGAGTCCCGCCGCGGCTCCCGCACCTCGACCGAGGACACCTCGTCGGGGAAACGAGGGGGCCGGCGCTCCGGCACCAACCGGCAAAAGGGCAGGACCCGGGAGCAGCTCTACAACGAGGCCCGGAGGCTGAACATCGACGGCCGCTCCAAGATGAGCAAATCTCAGCTTCAGCGCGCGATCGCCGGCTCCAAGTCCTGATCACTGCGCCCCCGGGGCCGCGAGGTCCAGCCGGGGACCACCGGCGTCGCGGCTAGCCGACGGTCGCCTCTCGTTGTGCGGCGTGGCTGCCCTCCGCGAACTCCTCGACGATCTTGTCGCAGAAGGCGTCCAGGTCGTCCGGCTTTCGAGACGTGACGAGGCCCGAATCGACGTGGCACTGCTCGTCGACCCAGTTCCCGCCGGCGTTGTGGATGTCGGTTTGCAGGCTCGGCCATGAGGTGAGCGTGCGTCCCGCGACCACGCCGGCTTCGACCAGCGTCCATGGGGCGTGACAAATCGCGCCGACGGGTTTTCCCGCCTCGAAGAAGGCACGCGTGAACTCCACGGCGTCGCCCACCGTTCGAAGGATGTCCGGATTGGCCACTCCGCCAGGAAGGACGAGGCCGTCAAAGGAATCTGCGCTGGCCTCGCCTACCGTACGGTCGACCGGGAAGGTCGCGGCCTTGTCGAGGTGCTCGAACGCCTGCACCTCTCCAGCCTCGGGGGCGATCAGCTCGGTGGTCGCTCCGGCCTCGCGAACTGCCTCCCATGGGCGAGTCAGCTCAATCTGCTCGACCCCCTCGTTTGCGACCAGAAAGGCGATCCTCTTGCCGTCGAGTGGTGTGCTCATTCTTCTTGGTCCTTTCATCGTTGGCTGGAGGCCGGTCCCCCGTCGGCGAACCGCCTCGATCAGACCGGCTGAAATGGCCAGGAGGGGTACGTCTTGGGCGCCTCACCGTCTCCGGTTGGTCTTTTGGATGCGAGCAGGAACCCGAGCCCTGAAGGCTCCGGGTGAAAAGCTGCTGCAGCCCGGCCCCTCCGGCAGCGCGACGCATGACCGACCCGGCGTTCGAGCTGGGTCGGTCATGGACGCTCAGTCCTTCCTCTCCAGATTCGCGACCTCTTCGGCCTTCTCGTCGACCTTGTCCTTGGCGTCGTGGAGCTTCTCCTTCGCTTCGCCCTTCTTCTCGTCCTTCGTTCCCTCGCGGCGCATCGAGGAGTCGCCCGTCAGGTCGCCGAGCGCCTTCTTGGCCCGGCCGGTCGCCTTGTCGATGGTGTCGTTCACATGACCTCCGTTTTCGTTGGCCCTTCGCCCGTACCCCGCCTGGAATCGGTGAAACGTCTCGCTACCCCGGGGCCTCCCTCGGAGTGGCCTATTCGGAGCGCTTCCCGAGGACGCGAGCCTTCTCGGCGGCGAGCTCCTCGCTCGAGAGGACGCCCTTCTCGTGGAGGGCCGCGAGGCGCTCGAGCTGGTCGATGCGGGTTTCCTGATCGGAGCGCCTATCGCCCCGGGCGAGCTCTCCGACGCGGATCTGGCTCGCGCCGGCGCCGAGGCTTCGCCCCGCCTGGAGCATCCGGCGTCCCGCCCGTGCAACCGGGTGGGCCGTCGATTGAGCGCCCGGGAACTCGCGGGTCGTCTGGCGGCGTAGGTGGTGGATTCCTACCGCCGCCAGTCCGCCGAGGCTGAGCGTGGTCAGGAACGCCCTCATGCCGTGGGTCGGCGCCGTCAGGAAGTATGTGCCGAGCAGGAACCCCACGCCCCCGTAGAAGTAGCCGACGTGGCGAGTCAGGGCCGGAGCCATGAACTGCCTGGTCGCCCGCGCCGATGGGTTCGGTGAGCCGAGCCAGCCCGCGGCCCCGAACAGCGTGCCCAGCACGATCACGGTGATGGCGATGCTGACCATCAGTGAGGTGGCTATCGACCAGGCGGCGTCCCCGGCGGGCTTGACGCTGTCGTCGGTGACCAGGTCGCTGACGATGATCTGCCCGGCAACGTGGCGAGCCACGATCACCGCGAACCCCGCGGCAACCAGCCCGATCCCGCAATGGAGGAGCGTCATCCAGCGATCGTCCGGGCGTGAGAGGTATATCGCCAGAGCCACGACGCCGAACGTCAGGAGCACCAGGATCAGAGTGATCCCCTTGATCGAGTTCGCGATCCGCTGGGCGGTCTCGAGCTGGTCGGAGTGAAGAACCGTGATCCTGCCCACCGTGGCCGGGAGCCTGACGTCCGTCCCGATCCCGAGCTGCGAGATGAAGCTCGAAACCAACCGCCCCAGGTTCAGCGTCACCGTTCCCCCTCGCGACGAGACGACTTGGTTCCCCCCGTTCAGCACGACCAGGAGCTGCTCGTGCGCGTTGCGGTTCGCCTCGCTCCAGATCTGCTGTGCCGTCGAGCTCTTGAGGACCTCGTTCGCGCCGTCCCCGGCCACCTGGCGAAGGCCGGCCGATGCGGGGCCGGCCAGGCCGTGGACCTGGTCCGGCAGCGCCGTCGCGATCTCGCGTTTCACGCTGACGTTGGCGTAGAGCTGGTCTACCAAGTAGTCGGCGACCGTCTGGCGGATCGTCCCGTTCTGCAGGAACTGGTCGCTGGTCGTGACCCAGTCGTCGGTGTCAAGGGCCTGGCGTTCGAGCCAGATCCCGATCACGCTTACAAACGCCAGCAGTGACGCGAGGATCACCAGACCGCGGACGATCCGCCGGCGCGACTTGGCCGGCGTCGGCACGGCGCCGGCACTGTGGGCCTGGGTGACGGCTTCAGCCGTTGCCGCCGCGGCGCTGCGCGACGCGGTCGAGCCAGGTGTCGTGGGGGAGCTCAAGCCGGGGACGGTGTGAAGGGGGGTTCCTGGGCCCGTTGTCCAGCGGTACACCGCTACGCCGTACGGAGTCTCCGCGGCGACCCGTGACGCGCATGAACCAACTACCCGGAATCCACCTACGAAATCCCGCCTCGCGCTCCCATCCCCCTCGCCTTGTCCCGCCGGGCGCCGTCATCCGCGGCCCGTCGGCAAACCCGGACGGTGGATACTCGTCTGCACCTCGAATCCGGTGGCCCCGATCCGAACCGAGGAGCCTGGCCGGCTGCCATGATCCGTCCTCGCTCGTTGCAAGCCCGGAATGGAGGACGCATGACTGGCCGCTTTGAGGGAACGGCGCACATCGATCGGCCGATCGAGGAGGTCTTCGCCTTTCTCGCCGATGGCGAAAACGACCCGAAGTTCAGCCCCAGGGTGCTCGAGATCGCCAAGACGACTGACGGGCCGCCGGGCGTCGGGACGACCTATGAGAGCACCGTCAAGGACGCGGGCATGAAGACCAAGCGCGTGTTCAAGCTGACCCGGTTCGATCCGCCCAACGGGATCGCCTGGACTGAAGTCTCGAAGAATCTCGTGACGGCACCGGAGGGCGGCTACGAGCTCGCCGCCGACGGCGATGGGACCCGGCTGGGCGTCCACAACGAGCTCGAAGGCCACGGCGTGGGAAAGCTCCTCCTCCCGCTCGCCCTGCGCGCGGCCCGCAAGGACGCCGATGCATTCGCGGAGCGGATCAAGGCTGCAGTCGAGGGCTCCTAGCGGGGGTGCTCCCCGGCCGGGCGGGTGCCCGCCGGGCTCAGCTAGGCGTCGCGCTCCAGCTTGACCTCGCAGAGGTCCACGGATGCGCGGGTTCCGGGCGTCTCGGAGGCGTCCATCTGCTCGAAGACCGCGCTCGCCTCCTGCATCTTCTGCTCGGTGTCGAAGAAGCCGACGAAGATCGCGCTGTTCTGAGCCGCGTCCACCAGAAGCTTCATTCCGGTCGAGTCGACTCCGGGGGGCGGCCCGTCGGACTCCTCGATCCTGGCCACGACGTTGGCGATCGTCTCGGGGGTCACGTCGGTGAACCTGACCACTCGCGCGTACATCGGAACCTCCTTGGTCGCTTGCCCGGCAGACCCTAACCGCGTCAAGGAGAGAATGCGAGCCTCGTCGCGTGGCGAGCCGGTCCGAGATACTGGCCGCCGTGTCAACCGAAAACGTCGAGCTCGTCCGCCGCCAGATCGAGGCGCTCAACCGGGGCGATTGGGAAGCGTCGATAGAGGGCGTCGATTCGCGGGTGGAGTGGGTCATCGCGCGAGAGCACCCGGCTTCCCGCACGATTCGCGGGCTGGACGACCTTCGCGCCTACCGCGAGGACTGGACGCAGATGCTCGGAGCCCTGCGATTCGAGGTCGACCGTGTCGTAGACGGGCCCGGGACGGTCGTGGTGCTCGGCACCGTGCAGGGCACCGGAGCCGGCAGCGGCGCCGAAGTCGAGGTTCCCCTGGGCCTTGCGATGCGGTTTCGCGACGGCGCGGTGATCCGGGTCGAGGAGTACCTGGATCCTCGAGAAGCTCTCGACGCCGGCGGGCTGTCCGAATAGGGCTCGGAGGGCCGTTGGCCGGCCTCTGCACCGAGTCGGGGCGGGCGATGGCTAAGGTGAGTTGATGAGCAACGGCGCGCTGCGCGGAGCGGGCCCGGTGGCGCCGGCGCCCGCCGCGATCTCGGTTCGGGGCCTCGCCAAGTCGTTTGGCGAGGTCGAAGCGGTCCGCGGGGTCGACTTCGAGGTGTCCGTGGGAGAGGTGTTCGGCTTCCTGGGCCCGAACGGGGCCGGCAAGTCGACGACGATCAACATGCTCTGCACACTCGCGACGCCGAGCTCGGGGAGCGCGACGGTCGCGGGCCATGACGTGGTGCGCGAGCGCGACGACGTACGGCGAAACATCGGCCTCGTCTTCCAGGACCCGACGCTCGATTCCTATCTGACCGCGGCACAGAACCTGCGGCTTCACGCCGAGCTCTATGGCGTCGAGCGCGGGGCGGTGGCCCCGAGGAGCCGGCAGGTCCTGGAGATGGTCGGCTTGTGGGAGCGGCGCGACGTTGAGGTCGCAACCTTCTCGGGCGGGATGCGCCGGCGGCTGGAGATCGCACGGGGCCTTCTGCACTCCCCGCGCGTCCTCTTCCTCGACGAGCCCACGCTGGGCCTCGATCCCCAGACCCGCAGCTCGATCTGGCGATACATCGCCGAGCTCCGAGCGCGCGAGGAGATCACGATCTTCATGACCACCCACTACATGGACGAGGCCGAGTTCTGTGACCGGATCGCGATCATGGACCAGGGCGAGATCGTGGTGCTCGACACGCCGGAGGCCCTCAAGGAGAGCGTGGGGGCCGACCGGGTTCGGATCGAGACGGAGGACCACGACGCGGCGATCGCGGCGCTGCGCGAGCGGTTCGGGATCGATGCTCGAGTCTCGGAGCACGCGGTCACCTTCGCGGTCAAGGGTGGCGAGGCGTTCGTGCCGCGCCTGTTCGCGGAGCTCGGCCTGCCGATTCGCGCCATCAGCGTCTCCCGCCCGACCCTCGATGACGTCTTCATGTCGTACACGGGCACGACGATCCGCGACGCCGAGGAGAGCGGCGCCAAGCAGGCAAACCGCGCCCTGATGCAGGTGATGAGCGGGAACAGGCGATGAGCGCCTCGGCCGATTCCACCATCGCCGATCGAGACCTGGCCTCTCGGGTGGGCGCATCGCCCGGGCCGGTTCAGGTGCGGGTGCCGCCGCGGAGCACGCGGGGTGAGCTGCGAGCGATCAAGGTGGTCTGGTGGCGCGAGTTGGTCCGCTTTCGGACCGATCGATTGCGCCTCATCACCGCCCTGGTTCAGCCCCTGCTCTTCCTCTTCGTCCTCGGCTCGGGCCTTCAGCAGCTCTCGAGCGCCAGCACCCACGGCGTCGACCTGAAGACCTTCATCTACCCAGGCGTCCTGTGTCTCGCGGTGATGTTCACGGCGATGTTCTCGGCTGCCTCCGTCGTGTGGGACCGCGAGTTCGGCTTTTTGCGAGAGATGATGGTCGCGCCGGTCCGGCGCAGCTCGATCGTGATCGGCAAGTGCCTCGGTGGGGCGACGGTCGCGAGCCTGGAGGGCGTCATCTTGATCGCGCTCGCCTGGGCGGTGCACGTGCCCTACTCGGTGACCCTGGTTCTCGGCGTCTTCTCGCTCCAGCTGCTGCTCGCCTTCACGATCACGGCCTTCGGGGTGATGGCCGCCGTCCGCGTCAAGCAGATGCAGTCCTTCATGGGACTGATGCAGATGGTCGTGATGCCGATGTTCTTCCTCTCGGGGGCGCTCTTCCCGGTCACCAACCTGCCCGGTTGGCTCGCCTTCTTGAATCGGATTGATCCGCTCACCTACGCGGTCGACCCGATGCGCCAGCTCGTCTTCAGCCACCTGGACGTCAGCCAGGCCGCCCGTGACGCCCTGGCTCCGGGCGTCACCTGGTTCGGCTGGGAGGTCCCTGCCCTGCTCTCGGCCGGCGTGGTGCTGGCCCTCGGCCTCGCGATGCTCGCCGTCGCGATCTGGGAATTCAGCGCGACCGACTAGGAGGGCGGAGTGGCGAGATACGCAGCGTTTCTGCGCGGGGTCAACCTCGGCCCGCGGCGCCGGGTGAGCGGCGCCGACCTGAGCTCGCTGTTCGAGCAGATGGGCTTCGGCGAGGTGGCGACGTTCAGGTCGAGCGGCAACGTCGTGTTCAGCGCCGCTCGAGAGTCGGCCGCGAAGCTCGCCCGTCGTATCGAGAGGGGCCTGGAGCCACTCGGGTTCGACGTCGCCGTGTTCCTGCGCACGGCCGCCGAGATGCGCGACATCGCCGAGCACGAGCCATTCGATAGTCGGCTGGTGGAGCGATCGCGGGGCAAGCTCCAGGTGGTTCTTCTGCTCGCCGGGCCCTCGGCCGCCGCGCGCAAGCAGGTCCTGGGCCTGAGCACGGACGACGATCGGCTCGCGTTCAGAAAGCGCGAGCTCTACTGGCTGCCGAGCGCCGGCATCCGCGATTCGGCCCTCAGCTTCAAGGCGATCGAGGGGATCGTCGGGTCGACCACGATCAGGACGAAGGGGACGATGTCCGAGCTCGTGGCGAAGTACCTCGGCGGCTGAGCCGTGACGGGCCCGAGCGAGCCCACGGAAGGCAACCCGGCGGCCGGCAGGCGTCCGCAGTCGCGACGCGACTTCCGAGCCGCGGCCTGGTACGCGGTCCGGCCCGCCGCGAACCGAAAGCCGGCAACGTATCGCTGCCCTCTTTGCGGTGGCCTCCTGCCGGCGCTCAGCGACCACGTGCTGATCACTCCCGAGGGCGACGCCTCCCGACGCCGCCACGCTCACAGCGGATGCGTGACGCGCGCCCGCCGCGACGGGCGCCTGCCGTTTCGAGAGGAGGTCGTGCCCAGGGGCCCGGGACTGCTCGCGCGGATCCTTCGACGGGGGTGAACGCCGCGGGCGGCCGCCGGCCGGAGGATGAATCGCAAGACCCACCACCGATATGATCGTCGCGGGAAATTGTCGGCAGGTCGGCGCGGCGCGCCACCCGGGACGGAGGATGGATGAGTTACAGGGGCAGGAAGCTTCGGTTGCCGGTGGTAGGGATCGTCGGGGTCGTGGTGGCGCTCGCCGCAACCGCTCCCGTTCACGCCGCGGCGCGCTCGACGCCGACGTGTAGGGCTTGGGACGGGCACGCCTCGCAGCCTTGCCCCCCGCGCTTTTCCTGGCTTCCCGGCTTCGATGCTCCGGGCACCCCGGCCAAGCTCGATCGAGTGGGAGTGCTCAAGGTCGGCGATCCGTCGGCCCGCCACATCCTGGTGCTGAACCCCGGGACGTCGGCGGCGTCCGGTTACTTCAAGCCGCTCGCCGGGGACGTCGTCCGGCTGACCCATGGCCGGTGGCAGGTCTGGTCGGTCGAGCGGCGCGAGAACCAGCTCGAAGACCAGTCGGTTCTCGACCAGTTCAAGCAGGGGCGCGTGACGCCGACCCGGCTCTTCAACTACTACCTGGGCTGGCTGACGGACTCGGGCGTCAAGAACCACTTTCAGCCGATCCCGGACTCGTCGGTGGGCTATGCGCGTCATTGGGGGATGAACGTCGAGATCGAGGACCTCCATCGGGTCGTCGAGGCGGCGCACTCCGGCGGGCGCACGGTGGTGCTGGGAGGCCATTCCTTGGGCGGATCGATCACCACCGCTTATGCGACCTGGGACTTCAACGGCACCCCCGGTGACCGCGCCCTCGCCGGTCTCGTCTACATCGACGGCGGCAGCAACCCGGTGCCCGTGACGCGCAAGGAGGCGACCCAGTCGCTCGACAGCCTCAAGACCAGCACGCCGTGGCTCGCCTTCGGCGGCATCCCGGCTCCATATCTGGGCATCTTCTCAGCGGCCGGATCGTGCGGCGCGGTCTATAAGCCGGACGCGCCGTCGGCCGCCTACGGCTCGCCGATCCTGCCGGCCAATCTGAAGCCGTCGCTGCCCGCGGGTGTCGTGCCGAGCAACGTGGGGGAGTTCGGCTTTGCGACCAGCGTCCCGAGCTCGCCGGCGAACCTCCTCGCCGCCCAGGTCCACGCCGGCCACCTCGCGGATGCGGGCAACCCGCGCGGGTGGGTGCGCGACGGGGCGATCACTCCGATCCAGCGCTACGCGGCGATGCTGTGCGGAAAGGGCCTTCAGGACATCGACGGCAGCGCCTGGTACCACCCGATGCGGCTTACGATCGACGCCGGCGCCGTCGCGAACGGAAACGCTAATCCGGCCCAGGGGGTGCTGAACGTTCGGGCGATCCACGGGCACGATCTCAGCCGCCGTACGCGGATCTACGCCTTCGGCGCCGCCCTCGGCGGCCAGCGCGTGCTGGACGATGCCCGCACGCTCGCGGAGCAGTCGGGGATCCCGCCGGGCAACCTCACACTGGTCAACAAGGAGGCCACCTACGCGCACAACGATCCGAGCGCCGCGAGCCCGACCAACGCGTTCATCAAGAACCTGATCCCCTTCCTGTCAAATGTCGCTGGCTGTCACGGGCATCACGGGCACGGGCACGGGCATGGGCACGGGCATGGGCATGGGCATGGGCATGGGCAGGGTCACGGTCACGGGTGGTAGTGCACCGACCCAAAGCCCCACACGGTGCTCAGCCAGGCCGGCAGGACGTCGTCGAGCGCATGCTCGAGCGGGCTGCCCAGCGCCTCATCGACCACCCACCACGAGACGATCGCGTCTGACCCCGACGGCGCGCCGGCCTCGGGGGGGTCGATGTACACGCACCCGAACAGGCGTGTCTCCGCCTCGTCCAGGATCGCGTAGTTGAACACCTCTCGAGCGAGCGCCTCGGCCTCGTGGCGGGCCAGATCCTCGCGGTCGTCCTCGTAGGTCATCGTCGCCGGGGGCCAGCCCCACGCGTCTCCGTACTTCTCCCACAGCCTGAGGCGAGAGCCCATCACGGCTGGGTAGTCGATCCCGACGTCGAGCGCGCGAATCGGCCGCAGGTGATGGCCGGTGACGAGGTCGAGGCGGGGCGGGGGCGTCAGGATGGGGTCGAGCCACGCCACCCGCGGGACCATAGAGCGCGCCCGTCTCGTAGCTGAGCAAGGCCGTCGTCAAGGGCAAGTTCCGCTCGCGTGGTCGCGAGAACGGCAAGGTCAAGGCGACATTCAACAACCCCGACCGCAACGGCTCGGCGGCCTATCCGACCAGCGCCCAGTAAGCGGGCCCCGGTCAAGCCGTCCGGGTGATTCGGGCGGGGCGCAGCGCGTCCTTGATCGCAGCGGCGAGCTTGTCCGCGTCTGACGCCCTGAGGGCGCTGGTGGTGACCCGGATGGCCCGGGCGCTCCGAACCCGGTAGGGCGCTCCGGCCGAGACCGCCCAGCCCCGCTCGAGGAGAACTTGCACCACCGGGGCCTCCTCCGGCACCCGGATCCAGACCGTGATGCCGGACGACGCCTCAGCCTCGATTCCCACCGCGCGGAGCGCCTCGAGGAATCGCTCGCGGCGCTCGCTGTAGAGGTCGGCCGCCCGCTCCAGCTTCGCGGCAACTCCGGGGTCGGTCCACATCATCGCCACGAGGCGCTGAAGCAGGTGGCTCACCCAGTGTGGCCCGACCGACTGACGACCGCGAACCCGGCTGATCGTCTCATCGTCGCCGGCCAGGAGGGCGAGGCGGATGTCAGGACCCAGCGCTTTCGCCACCGACCACGCGGCCGCCCACCTGCGCCGCCCGGCGGTCAGCGTCAACCTCGCCGACCCGGCGATCGGGCCGAGATGGTCGTCCTCGACGACGAGCAGGTCGGGTGCCCCGTCGAGCACCCGGCGAAGCCGCTCGGCGCGGCCCGCGTCGAGCGAGGCCCCGGTCGGGTTTTGCCCGCGAGGGTTGACGACCACCGCGGCGACCCCCTCGGCCACCGCCTCGGCGAGGGCGGAGGGGATCATCCCCCGCCCGTCCACCGGGACCGGCCGAAGCGCCAGCCCCATGGCCCGCAGGAGGTCGAAGAGGCCGGCGAACCCTGGGTCTTCGACGGCGACCACGTCGCCGGGCCGAAGCTGCGCCTGGAGGGCGCGCTCGATCCCGTCGAGCGCGCCGCTCATGACGGCGATCTCCCCCGCGGCGATCCCGACGTCGGCGAATTCGTCCTCGGCCACGCGAAGCAGGTCGGGATCGACCGCATCCCCGCCGTAGAGCTGGCGCGGCGGCTCCAGCCGCCGCAGAAACGGCTTTGGGCTCGGCAGCAGGCCGGGGTCGGGGTTGCCGCTCGCCAGATCCCTTGCCCCGGCGGGAACCGCGGACCCGAGCCACGCCCCGGCGACCGGGGGGCGCCAGCTCACCCTGGAGCCGCTTCGGGCCCGCGAAACAACCAGACCGCGCGAGCGCAGGTCGGCGATCGCCGACGCGACCGTGGTGGGGCTGACGGCGAGATCGGCCGCGAGCCGGCGGATGGTCGGCAGCCGGTCCCCCGGCTCCAGGGCGCCTACCTCGATCGCTCGCTCGACGCTGGCGGCGATCTCCCCCGCTCCGTTCCCCGAGATGGAATACTGTGCCAGATCAGACACTAGTCTGTACTGTAACAACATGCCCAGAACGTCGAAGAGCAAGCTGCGCCGAAAGGCCTCACGCGGGTCCCACGAGCGAGATGTGGTGAATGCGATCCTCGATGAGGCGCTCGTCTCCCATCTCGGGCTGATCGACGGGGACGGCTTCCCGGTCGTCACCCCGACCCTGCATGCGCGGGTCGGCTCCCATGTCTACGTCCACGGCTCGGCCGCCAGCCGCACGATCCGAACCGGGGATTCTTCGGAGGTGTGCCTGGCGGCCACCCTGCTCGACGGTTTGGTGCTCGCCCGCGCGGCCATGCACCACTCCGCGAACTACCGGTCGGTGATGGTGTTCGGTGTCGCGCGCCAGATCCACGACGCCGACCGCAAACTCGAGGCGCTCGAGGCATTCACCGAGAAGCTCGTGCCGGGGCGATGGGCGGACGTCCGGCCGCCGACCGAGAAGGAGCTCCGCGCGACCTCGGTTCTTCAGATCCCGCTCGAGGACGCCTCGGCCAAGGTCAGGAGTGGCCCTCCGCTCGACGATGACGCCGACCTGGGCTTGCCCGTCTGGGCCGGCGTGGTCGGATTGGGATTGAGTGCCGGCGACCCGGAGCCGGACGGGCGCTCGACCCCGGCGATCGAGTGCCCGGGGTACCTCAACGACCTGGTGCAGTCGCTGGCGAGAAGCTGACCCGGACGCCGCACCCGTGTCAGCCGGATGCGCTCGACAGCGAGGCCACGCCCTCCAGCTCGGCCTGAAGCGCGGGCGCGAACTCGAGATCGGGCCGGCTCGCCCGGATCATCTCGACCGATTCGCGATAGTGGCCCGCCATCCCTTCGATCGACGTGCCGATGCGCGCCTCGGTCGAGGCTTCGCCGAATCTGGCGATGCCCCTGCGCAGCCCTCGTATGTCGGACAGCTTGTCGGCCGCGAAGATGGTCAGCGCCCGCGGGCCGGCGGCGCTCACCTGTCTTCGGAGCGCCGCCTTTCGGTCGGCGAACGCTTCGATCCCCGGGTCCTCGGTCAGCGCGAGGACCAGGGACGAGATCGGGTCGCCCGTCGCCGAGCGCAGTCGCTCCTCGGTCAGGGTCCCCCGCTCGACCGCATCGTGCAGGAGGCCGGCCGCGACCAGCTCGTCGTCGAATCCGGCTTCGTGAAGCAGCACTGCGACCTCGACGACGTGATCGAGGAACGGAGCTCCGTCGCTGGGGCGCTCCTGGGAGACGTGGGCCTCGGCCGCGAGCCGGTAGGGGCGCGCGAGCACCGGCGACTCGGCGATCCACGGCGGCGGAACCGTCGCTTCGGGCCCCGACGCGACCTCTTGCTCCATCGACGGGCTACCTTCCTGATCTCCGCTCGCGCGGCGGCGTCATGCAGCCCCGCACCCGGTCGGGCGAGCCGAAATCTACCAACCGATCGAGTGTTGCGAGAACGGGCACACGGCGCGGAGCTTGTGCGTCGGCGATCCTCGCCGCCGACGGCGCATTGTGGCTAGCCTGTATCGCCGTGACGCGCCGGATCGCTCGAGCCGGGCGACTGGCGCCCTGACCCCCCCACCCCCCTAAATGGAGCCGCTCTCATACTTCCAGGCGATCATCCTCGGGCTTCTGCAAGGGGTGACCGAGCTCTTCCCGGTCTCGAGCCTCGGGCACACGGTCTTGTTCCCGACCCTGTTCGGCTGGGACTCGCTGGTCAAGGCCCAGTCGCAGGACGAGTCCTTTTGGCTCGCCTTCGTCGTCATGCTCCACGTCGGAAGCGCCCTCGGCCTGCTCGCCTACTACTGGCGCGAGTGGCTGGCGATCGTCTCCGCGTTCTTTTCGACCCTCCCGAAGCGCCGCGCCGAGACCCCGACCGAGCGCCTCGCGTGGCTGATCATCGCGGCGAGCATCCCCACCGGCCTGATCGGCCTCGCCTTCGAGCACCAGTTCCGCACCTTCACCGCCAAGCCGCTCTTGGCCTCCATCTTCTTGGTCGTAAACGGCTTCATCCTGCTCGGCGCGGAGGTCGCCCGCCGCCGCCGGCTCACTCGTCACGCCGAGCGAAGCCTCGCGACCCTCCACTACCGCGAGGCAGGCCTGATCGGCGTCGCCCAGTCGACCGCCCTCGTCGCCGGGATCAGCCGCGATGGGGTCTGCATGGGGACCGGCCTGGCGCGGGGCCTCGACCACTCCGACTCGGCCCGCTTTGCGTTCTTGCTCGCCACCCCGATCATCCTCGCGGCGGGGCTGTTCAAGCTCCCCGACCTGATCGGGCCGCTCGGCAACGGCGTACGCGGGCAGTCCCTGGTCGCCTGTGCTACGGCGGCCGTCGCCGCCTACTTCACGGTCAAGTTCCTGGTCGCCTACTTCAAGACCCGCACCCTGACCCCGTTCGCCGTCTACTGCCTCGTGTTCGGGCTCGCGATGGTGATCTACAACGCTTGAGGACGTGCCGGGGGACCCCCCGGCCCGCGGGCCGGCTACTTGACCGTCAGCGTTCCGGTCATGCCTTCCTGCTTGTGGGAGTCGAACGGGCAGTAGAACTCGTACTTGCCGGCCTTCAGGTTGCTGACCGTCACCGTGGACGTCCCGCCGGGCTGCACGATCTGACCGTCCTGGTCGACGCCGTTTCCCTCCACGGCGATCCCGTGCTCCAACCCGGAAGACGACGGGTTCGCCATCGTCAGCGTGACCGTACCCGCGTTCGCGGTTAGCTGCGTCTCGTCGAAGGTCAGCCCCCCGTTCGGGTCCGCGCTCAGCTTCAGGTCCTGGCCCCCGCCGCCCGAAGCCGGAGTGCTCGTAGTGCTCCCCGCGACCGTGCTGGAGGTGCTGTCGTTGGCGCCGCCGCATCCGACGACGACCAGTGCCAGTGCTGCCGCCTCGAGGGCGATCAGACCACCTGTGATGAGTTTCTTCAAGGGGCTCTCCTCCGGGTCAACGGAACGCCCAAACGGGCTCGCCGTGGGCGTCCGGCAGTTTCCGGCTGGAATACTGGCCGGGGGCGCGTGGGGTTCAAATGGGCCGTTGTGTCCTGTGCTGCTCGTACAGTCGCTTGCGTGGGTCACACGGCGTGAGCATGACCTTCGACGAGGCCCTCGCTTCGCTTCTGGCCCTGGTGGGAGAGCGGGTCGAGGTCCATGTGCTGGACGCCGGGCAGAACCCGCACCTCGTGGCGACGTTCGGCGGCAGGCTGCAGGCGGGCTACTCGATGACCGGGGGCGAGCCCAGTGACACCGAGGCGATCTCGATGCGCCTCGACGCCGGAAGCGAGATCGCGGCGATCAGCCTCGACCGCGAGGTCTTCGAGGGAGCGATACGGCATGAGGACGGCGCCGTGAGCCTGCAGCTCGGGGGGGTCGAGCTGATGATCGCGCGGCGGGGTTGACCGGAGCTCACTGACCGGACGACGCCGATCCACAATCGGCGGGCTCGGCGCATGGACGAAGACTAGTCCTGGCCGCCCCCTGGGCTCGCCGATCCTCGGCGTTCCGGCTACGTTGGGCGGGATGGGCGGTTTTCGGGCACGAACCCTGTCGCTTGCGGCGTCCTGCGCGCTCGGCTGCGCCTTGGCGCTCGCGCTGGGTGCCGGCGACGCCGCCCAGCCGAAGGCGACGGCTGCGGGCGCGGAGCGCCTCGTTTGGTCGGACGAGTTCAAAGGGCCGGCCGGAGGGCGGCCCAACCGCGCGAAGTGGGGCTTCGACGTCGGTGGCGGCGGATGGGGAAACCATGAACTGCAGAGTTACACGGGCCGGCGCCGAAACGCGCGGCTCGACGGTCGGGGTCATCTCGTGATCGCCGCCCGCCACGCGACCCACACGGGCTCCGACGGGATTCGGCGCCACTACACCTCCGCGCGCCTCAAGACGCAGGGTAGATTCGCGTTTCGCTACGGGCGGGTGGCGGCTCGAATGAAGGTCCCCACGGGGCGTGGCCTTTGGCCCGCGTTCTGGATGCTCGGCGCGGACATCGGGCGGGTCGGCTACCCACGATGCGGCGAGATCGACGTCATGGAGCTGCTGGGCCAGCATCCGCGGACCGTGTACGGGACGGTGCACGGCCCGGGCCCCAACCTCGACGAGGGGATCGGCGGAAAGCTCACCGCGGGGCGCTCGTTGGCCCGCGGCTTTCACACCTACGCCGCGATATGGGGGCCGAGGAGGGTGCGCTTCAGGCTCGACGGGCGCACGTACGAGACAGTGCGCCGAAGCGCCCTTCCACCCGGCGACAAGTGGGCGCTCGACCGTCGCATGTTCATCCTGCTGAACCTCGCGGTGGGCGGATGGCCGGGGCCGCCTGACCGCTCGACGCGCTTCCCTGCCCGGCTCGAGGTTGCGTGGGTGCGGGTTTGGCAGAGTCGCGGCCGAGCAACGGACTCCTGATCGCCAACACGCTCCGTGTCATCGCGGCCTCGGCGCGCGAGCTGAACTCCGCGGGCCACGGAGCGGAAGATGACCGGGGACGCGCCGAACCGCCGCCCACGGCGATTCGAGCGCGTGCCCCGGCATCAGGGTCCTTGAATCAGGGGACCCAAGTCGATCGCTCGATCAACCGCGGCAGTAGGCGTACGTGGTCAGCGTGGCCTCGGGCTGCCCGGTGCTGATCCCCTCGGTCGTCCACCCCCGCGCGCGATCGAAGCGCTTGGAGACGAGCGCGCCCGCGGCATCCAGCCCCGAGTCGGAGGCCTTGAGGTTGCCGTTAAACCCGCCCGAGATCACCTTGCTGCCGTTCGAGCAGGGAACGTTGGTGGTCGTGAGGCTGTCGGACACCGTTGTGTCCTTCGACTCGGTGGTCAGCTTCGGACCCGGGCTCTTGCAGATCGCGTAGGCGCTCAGCGTCGCTTCAGCAGATCCCTTCGCCTTCGTCTGCGCGATGTAGAAACCCTCGACCTTCCAGCCCCGGTTGCCACTTCGCTTCGAGGTCAGGGTCACGACGGTGCTGTCCGTCCCGAAGCCGCCCGAGATCACCCGGCTGCCCTCGGGGCACTTCGCGCGCACGGTGCCGACGGTGTTCGGCCCGAGCTGGGTGTCGCTCGAGACGACGGTCGGCGGCTTCGCGCGCTTGCCGCAGTACGCGTACGAGTAGAGGGTTCCCGCAGCGGTGTTGTTGAAGTTGAGCGCGGTCGTCTTGATCGTGCGCTTTCCGATCGGCTGCGAGCCGAGCCGGGCGATTGGCCCGCCGTTGCTCGTGCTGGGGTCCCATGGCGAGGTGCCGAACCCGGCGGCGAGCGCCACCTGTCCCGGGTCGCACTTGGCGGTCGCCGAGCCGAGCTGCCCGGGCGCAATGCTGGAGCTGCCGCGCTTTTGAACGGCGCCGAGCGCGACCGCGGTGATCCCCACCGTGCAGAGCGCGGTGACGGCGAGCAGCCACCGTCCGGTCCGGAGCGTGCGATGTCGGTTCATCAAGTGCCTCCTTGTGGCGTCTAGGCGATCGGGCGAGGTCAGAAGACCCGCCGGGCATCCATATCGGCTCCGCGCGGCGGCGACTTGAGCCGGAGGCCGGGCTTTGCAGCCCTGCACCACGATCCCGAATGACACGTGCACGTCATAGCTCGGACGCGGGGCTCGGCGGGCGAACGACGGCTGGGTGGGGGGGGAAGCCGTCTAGCGCAACCCCGCAGGTCGCAGACCCCCTCCCTGCCGTCAACCCTCCACCCGTCGTTCCCGGGAGCAGCGAGTGGAGAGTTGACCGTCCTACGTGCCGTCAACCCTCCACGCATCGTCCGCGGGAGCAGCGATTGGAGAGTTGACCGTCCTATATGCCGTCAACCCTCCACCCGTGTTCCGCGGGAGCAGCGATTGGAGAGTTGACGGCGACCTGTGGCCGCCCAAACGCCCCTGTCGCCGCCCCTCCCCGGTGAGTGGCACAGCGCCGACCGCGGGGTCGGGCCGCCGTGCCGGTGCTATCGCGAGCGCGACCGCCACGGATGGCCCGGTCGGGTAGCCCGGCCACGGATGCCCGGTGGGGTACTCCCGCCACAAATGCCCCGGTGGGTACTACTCGACGGACTTGATGGCGCTCTGGAGCTGGCTGAGTGTCAGGACTCCGGAGCCGACGGCACGCCGGCCGCCGGGGCCATCGACCATGAACGACGGAGTGGCGCTGAAGCCCAGTGACTGGGCCTGGGTCTGGACCTTTGCGAGCTCCTTGGTGAGCTTCGGGTCGTCGCGGTCCTTGTTCCACTTCGCGAGGTCGGGGACGCCCGCGCCCTTGGCGACGTTCTCGAGGAAGTCGTCGGTCACGTAGCCGGAGTTCTCGACCCCCTGGTTTCGGTAGAAGAGCTCGATGAAGTTCCAGTAGCGGCCCTGCTCGCCCGCCGCGAGCGCCGCCTTCGCGGCCTCGGTCGAGTCGGGGCCGATGATTGTGAACTGGCGGAAGTCGTATTTCGCGGTTCCCTTGCGGACCACGTTCGAGATCAGGTCGGGCGCGACCTGGGTCGAGAACTCCTCACAGACCGGGCACTGGAGGTCGCCGAACTCCACCAGCGTCACCTTCGCCTTCGGGTTGCCGAGCACCGTTCCGTTCTGCTGGATGCCCTGGAGCTGCTTGGTGACCAGGGCCGCGTCCTTCGTCCCGCTTCCCCCCGAGTCGCTCCCCGACTGGCTGACGATGATCAGCACCGCGACGGCGCAGATCGCCAGGAAGGCCGCGGCGCTTCCGTACTGGACCATCCGCCGGCGGCGCTCGGTGGCCTGCTCGTCGGCCTCGCGCGCCAGGCGCTCGGCCTTCAGCTGCTCCTTCTGTTCCTTGCGGCTGGCCATCGTGGACGCGGAAGCTTACGGTCCTTCGGCCGGCGACGCCGCCGAGCCGGCCGCCAGCTCCGCGCCGGCGTAGGCGAAGGCCCGCGCGGCGTTGACCACCAGCAGGAGGGCCATCAGGACGGCGCTCGCCACGCACCACTGGCAGATCGCGTCGATCACGAACAGCTCGAGGTAGGTCAGGTAGGCGCTGAACCCGAAGCCGACCAGCGCGAACACGAAGCCGCCGAATCGTCCCGGGTCACCGGGCGTCGCGGCGGCGGCGAGCAGCGTGACGTAGCCGAGCATCCCGAACACCGAGACGTTGATGCCCGCGATGTGCGAGTAGCTCGAGTCCGCGACCGTCTGGCAGCCGCGCCCGCCCGCCACGCAGGCCGGAGCCCCTCCGCCCGAGTCGGCGATCGTGATGTAGATCGCAACCCCGAGCCCGAGCAGGGCGATCGCGGCCGCGGCGATTCGCAGGGCTCGCTCGCTGGGCATCACGAAAACCGTACCGGGCGGGCGACGTCGGCAGCCAAGCCGGGCGGCGCCCCGAGTGCGCTCAGTCCCGCTCCCTCCAGGCGCGGCGAAGCGCGAACCCGACGACGGGAAGAGCGATCACCACCAGCGCGACCGCCCCGGCATAGGCGCCGCGGGTGATCAGCAGGGCCTCGGCCATGACGACGACCAGGATCAGGGTCGGGGCCAAGGGATCCGGTCAGGCGGAACCTGGCTCGACGACCGGACGCGCCTTGCGCGCTTCGGCCCGGTGCTCGCGGTCGAGCGGATGGTGGCAGGCCGCCCAGTGCCCACCCCCGTGGTCGATCAGCTCGGGCTCGTCCTGCGAGCAGATCTCGGTCGCGTAGGGACAGCGGGTGTGGAAGCGGCAGGCGGCCGGCGGGTTGGCCGGGCTCGGGAGGTCGCCCTCGAGGACCAGCGGCTCGCGCTCGGCGTTGACGCGGGGATCGGGGATCGGCAGGGCCGAGAGCAGAGAGAGGGTGTAGGGGTGGATCGGGTTGGAGTAGACCTCGTCGGCGGGCCCCAGCTCGACGATCTTGCCGAGGTACATGACGGCGATCCGGTCGGATACCTGCCTGATCACCCCCAGGTCGTGGGCGACGAAGATGTAGGTCAGCTTGAAGTCGTCCTGGAGGTCGGTGAGCAGGTTGATGATCTGAGCCTGGATCGAGACGTCGAGGGCCGAGACGGGCTCGTCGGCGATGATCAGCCGTGGTCGAAGGGCCAGCGCCCGCGCTATCCCGATTCGCTGACGCTGCCCGCCCGAGAACTCGTGCGGAAAGCGGTTGTAGTGCTCGGGTCCGAGCCCCACCCGCTCCAGCAGCGACTGGACGTTTCGCTTCAGGGCCTCGCCCGAGGCGATGTCGTGGAGCCTCAGTGGCTCGCCGATGATCTGGCCCACCCGGTGGCGGGGATTGAGCGACGCGTAGGGGTCCTGGAAGATCATCTGCATGTCGCGCCGCAGCGTCTGCATCTCACCGCGCTTCAGTCCGACGATCTCCTTGCCGTCGAAGCGGACCGATCCGCCCGTGGGTCGAAGGAGCTGGAGGATGGCGCGGCACAGCGTGGACTTGCCGCAGCCGGACTCCCCGACCAGACCCAGCGTCTCGCCTTCCTTGACCGTCAGGCTGACCCCGTCCACCGCGCGAACGCGGCCCACCTCGCGATCGATCAGCACCCCCGACTTGATCGGGAAGTGCATGAAGAGGTCATCGACCTCGAGCAGCCCCGCGCCGTTTCCTGCCTGGCCCGCGGCCGGGGGCGCGACCCCCTCGGCGCTCATCTCGCGGGCTCCCTGAGGCCGATCTCGCCGCTTTCCAGGACCCGGAGCGTTCGCTTCTGGTCGGGCGAGAGCCAGCAACGGTCGGGGTGTCCGGCTTCGCCTCCCCGGTCCTCGAGCTTGGGCACCTCGGTGCAGCGCTCGAACGCGTGCGGGCAGCGGGGGCGAAAGTGGCATCCCTTCGGAGGGGCGAGAAGGGAGGGCGGCTGGCCCTTGACCTGCGCAAGGCGGCGGGTCCGCGGGCGGTCGGGGCGCGGCAGAGATCCGAGCAGGCCCCACGTGTACGGGTGCTGCGGGTCGTAGAACGCCTGGTCGAGGTCGCCCGACTCCACGATCCGCCCCCCGTACATGACGTTCACGCGGTCGGCGACCTCGGCGATCACGCCGAGATCGTGCGTGATCAGGATCACCGCCATTCCGAACTCTGCCTGAAGGCGGGTGATCAGGGCCAGTATCTGCGCCTGGATCGTGACGTCGAGGGCGGTGGTCGGCTCGTCGGCGATCAGGACGTGCGGGTCGTTTATCAGCGCCATCGCGATCATCGCGCGCTGGCGCATCCCGCCCGAGAACTCGTGGGGGTAGTTGTCGATTCGGCCCTTTGGATCGGGGATCCCCACCAGGTCCAAGAGGTCCATGGCGCGCCGGCGCGCGACCTGCTTGGAGACGTCCTGGTGGGCCTGCATCGCCTCGACGAGCTGGGCGCCCACCCTGTAGAAGGGGTGCAGCGAGGTGAGGGGGTCCTGGAAGATCATCGCGATCTCCTTGCCCCGCACTCGGTGGAGCTCCTCGTCGGAGGCGGCGGCCAGATCGGCCCCCTCGTACATGATCCGGCCGCTGATCTCCGTGTTCGGGCCCCGCGTGAGCCCGAGGATCGAGAGGTTGGCGACGCTCTTGCCGCACCCGGACTCGCCGACGATCCCCAGCGTTTCGCCCCGGTCGACTCCGAACGAAACGCCGTCGACTGCGTGTACGACGCCGTCCTCGGTGTCGAAGCTGACGCTCAGGTCGTTGATCTCCAGCAGGCTCACCAGCTCACCTCACTGGTACCTGACCCGCGGGTCGAGATAGGCGTAGGCGACGTCGACGATCAGGTTGAAGATGATGATGAAGAAGGCCCCGAACAGGGTGACGCCCTGGATGACCGGGAGGTCGGAGGTCTGGATCGCCGTGTAGACGAGCCGGCCGACCCCGGGGATGTTGAAGACCGTCTCGGTGAGGATCGCGTTGCCGGCCAAGAGCACGCCGATGTCGAGGCCCAGCAGCGTGACGATCGGAGTGATCGCGCTTCGCACTCCATGGTGCATGATCACCCGCCGCTCTGGAAGCCCCTTGGCCCGGGCCGTTCGTATGTAGTCCTCCGACATGACGTCGATCATGCTCGAGCGCAGATATCGGGCGTAGATCGCCGCCGAGGCCGCGGCGAGCACGATCCATGGCAAGAGCATCGACTCGAACTTGGCGCTGAAGGTGTCCGCGTCCGCGTAGCTTCCGATGCCCGGGAAGATGTGGATCACCCCGACGTCCTGGGCGAACAGGTAGAGCGCCACCAGGCCGAGCCAGAAGACCGGCGCCGAGATGAACGCGAGGCTGGTCACCATCGTCGTGCGGTCGAGCACCGAGCGCCGCTTGACCGCCGAGATGATCCCCACCGGAATCCCCATCGCGAGCCACAGGATCGCCGCTCCGGTGACCAGCCAGACGGTCGCGGGGAGGCGATCGAGGATCAGGGTGCGGACGTCGGCGTTCGACCTGTAGCTGTAGCCGAAGTCGAAGTGAAGGACGATGCCCTTCATGTAGTCGTAGTACTGGACGTACACGGGCTGGTCGAGCCCCAGCGCGTGACGGATCTCAGCCACCTGGGCGGGTGAGGCATTGCGCCCCGCCCGCAGCGCCGCCGGGTCGGCCGACGGGAGGACGTAGAAGATCACGAAGACGACGGCGCTGACGATCGCCAGCATCGCGATCCCCCAGAGCACCCGTCTGACGATGTATCGAAGCAAGCTGTCTGGTCCGTGGCGGGGGCGACCCGCCGCCCGGCCGGGCGGCGGGTCGTTGCTCCCCTAGCTGGTCTCGGCTCTCACCGCCTACGGGTTGGCCAATGACGTATAGGTGACGTCCCAACTGGCGTTGAACAGGTTGGTGACGCCGACGACGTCTTTCGACTCGATGTTGGCGAAGTTGTCCCAGATCCATGGGATCGCAGGCGCCTGCGCCGTGATTTCATCGTCGATCTTGCCGTAGGTGTCGGCCCGCTCGGTCGGGTCGTTGATCAACCTCGCCTTGTTCAACGCGTCGTTGATCGATTTGACGTTCAGCAGCGGCCAATTCGAGTTGTTCGACGGCACGATTGCGTCGCCATTGAACGTTGGGTCGAGGATGGTCTGGGGATCGTTGAAATCCTTACCCCATGCGACGTTTGGACACACGTTCGGCATGTTCTTTGGCACGTTGCAGAACTTCGTGTACATGACGTCGTGGTTGACCGGCTGAAGGTTCACGTTGAACCCGAGCTGGGTCAGCTCATCCTTGACCACCTGGGAGGTGTTGCTGCCGGGCGGCGAGTTGTCGCTGACCATGCTGATCGAGCAGTCGCTGCCCTCGCACTTGCCGCTCGAGAAGCCGGCCTTCTTCATGTACGACTCGGCCAGGCTCATGTCCCCCTTCGGGTTCTGGACGAAATCGAACTCCGAGCCCTGGGGCCCGGCGACTCCGCCGGCCTGGTCGAATCCGGGCATGCCCGGCGGGATGAAATGCGTCGCAATGTCGCCGGTCAGTGGTCCACCGCGAGTCGCGCGGAGCGCCTCACGATCCGACCCGGCGATCACTGCCTTGCGGACGTTGATGTCGTCGAACGGCGGCTTCGACGTGTTCAGCGCTACGTACCGGCTTCCACCGGAGGGCGTGACCTGCATCTGGCTCGGGTACTGAGTCGCGGCAAGCTTCAGCGTCTCAGGCTCCGAGCTGAAGTCGCCATTCACCTGGTCGCTGCCGGTCAGGACCTTCTTTCCGGCCGAGACGGTGTCCGAGAAGCCCTCCTGGATGTCAATCTTGTCCAGGTAGGCGGGACGCCAGTCCGTGGACGGGTCCCAGTTCGGGTTCCGCTCCAGGAGGATCTCCTTGCCGGGCTGGTAGCTGGTCACGTAATACGGGCCAGTGGCCAGCTGATGCTCTCCGTATGTGGAGGGGTTCTGCGCGTCGTACTGCTTCGCGTATTCCTCCGGAACCGGAGCGCTGATCGGCAGGGAAAGCGACTGCACGACCGTCACCGCTGATGGCCTGTCGAGCTTGAACACGATCGTCTGATCGTCGGGTGTCTGGATTCCGCTGATGTTCGGGGCAACCGTCGGGTCCTTCTTGGCCGCCGCCTGGGCCTGCTTGAAACCCTCGAGCGCGCCGAGGTACACGCCCTCGTAGCCGTTGGCCACGCCGGGCAGGAGCCCGCGCTCGATCGCGTACTTGACGTCGGCGGACTTCACGGGGCGCTTCACACCCGTGCCGCCTCCAAGGGGCGGGCTGTACCTGATCCCCGGCTTGATCTTGAAGGTCACGGTCTTGTTGTCGCTTGAGATCGTCGGCTCGCCCTCTGCGAGATCCGGGCTCGGATCGGTGGCGTCATCCGGTTGCCATCCGAGGAGGCTCCTCTGCGTGGCCTCAGTCTCCATGTAGGTGAATTGGTAGTAGGCAGCGCCCGGGTCGATGTAGTCGACGTCGCCCGCGGCGATCACGTTGAGCGTTCCACCCTTCTTGGCGTTGTCGGGTGGCGCGCTGACCGGAGCGAACTTCTTCGCCGCCTCGGTGGTGCTCTCGTTACTGCTGCTTCCACAGGAAGCGAGCGCGAGCCCGAGCAGGGCAACCAACACGCCGGGAATCAACAGCCGGACGAGCTTCGATCTCATGCGCGTTCCTTTCTGTCTGGGGGGTGTCCTCTCTTGTGTGCATCGAAAGTCATCGAGTCAGGTCTTGGTCGACCGGGGGTTGAGGGCGTCCTGCATCGCATCGCCGACCAGGTTGAAGGCGAGCACCGTCAGCAGCAGCGCCAGCCCGGGGAACAGCATGTACCACCACGCGTCGCTGAAAGTGGGGGTGGCGTCGGAGATCATCTGGCCCCAGCTCGCCGTCGGTGGCTGGACTCCGACCCCGAGGAAGGAGAGGGCCGCCTCGTAGAGGATCACCTGCGGGATCAGGATCGACGCGTAGACGATGATCGGCGCGACCAGGTTCGGGAGGACCTCCTTGAAGATGATCCTGGAGTCCGAGGCGCCGATCGATCGGGCCGACTCGATGAACTCCTTCTCGCGAAGCGAGAGGACCTGGCCACGGATGATCCGGGTCATGTAGGTCCAGCTCGTGAAGGCGATCACGAAGATCACCACCCCCAGACCGGGCTTGATCAGCCCCCCGAGGCAGCCCGCGCTGCCAAGGGTGCACGCCGCGGCCAGCCCGGTGGCCAGCAGCAGATAGGGAATCGCCAGCAGGACATCGACCGAGCGGGAGACCAACGTGTCGGTCCAGCCTCGGTAATACCCGGCGAGCAGTCCCGTGATGATGCCGATCAGCGTGGCGATGCCGGTCGAGAGGACCGCAACGATCAAGGACACCCGCGCGCCGTACACGGTCCGGCTGAACACGTCGCGACCGAGCTGGTCGACGCCGAAGATATGGGCGGAGCTCGGGCCGGTGGGGGTCCCGAAGATGTCGAGGGCATTGGTGTCGCGAACGTCGGGCCCCGGGGCGCCCACGATCTTGATCACCAGCGGCGCAAAGATCGCCGTCAAGACCAGCAGGGCGAGGAAGATCAGCGAAGCCAGCGCCAGCTTGTCGTCCCGGAACCGGCGCCAAAAGAGCTGCCAGGGGGACCTTGCGGCGATCGCCGTCGGGTCGATCTCGGTCAGCTCCGCCGACGCCCCCACCGGTGCGGCGCGTTCGGGAACCCCGCTTGCCTCCACTGCTCAGCGCCCCTCGCTCGCGTTCGACACTACCCGCCCTTCCCGGACTCGTCCCAATCTCGTGTGCCCCGTTCCGTTCACGTCAGCGAGCCAGGCGGTTACCAAATCCGGCTACCCGCTTTTCGCACATGATATGCCTGCGTGCGCCCGTTGCGCCGCTTGTCGCCCGGGTCTGGGCGTTCTGGCCCCCGGGGTGGCCCTCGGCGCCGCAGCCAGGCGGTCGGGCAGCGGCGGACGATGCCGCGCGGCTGGCCAGCTCGTCGCTCAGCTTCGCGGTCGGTGCGAACGCCAGCGCCGAGCTCCGCGCGGCCCCTCCGAGGGCCGCGTAGCCGTCGTCCACCTTCCAGGTGCGCTCATCGACCCGCCCCGCAAGGCGCCCGGCGATCATGTAGGCGGGAACCGCGATCGAGAACTGGTCGACGTCGCGCTGCCGGCGCCAGCGAAAGGCGATCACGCCGACGTCTTGAGCGATGCAGCCCGCCCCGCAGTCGCTCGGCGACCGCGGCCTCCAGACCGAGTATCGGCCGCCGCTCCAGCCGGAGGCCCCCGATGACGCCTCGCGGTTGATCCCCCCCGCGAGCAGGATGACCAGCGCCTGCTCCTCGTCGGCCGGTCCGCCGCCCACCCGCCGCCAGCCGGACCTCAGGAGGGGGGCGATCCCCAGTTTGACCGGCGTTGCGTCCACCCGACCCGGCCAGGTGCGCGGGTGGAGTATCTGGGTGCTTCGCGTCGGAGGCGAGCGGAGCGCTCGGTTCACCAGGCGCCACCCGCCGACGCGCCGATGGAGGTCGCGGGCGAACAGGGTGCCCTCGGCGTAGGCGAACACGGATTGCGCATTGATCGCATAGGGGCCCGGAGCGGCGGCGATCACGCTCCGCATTCCAGTCACTCGCTGGGACAACCCGACCTCGTCGTGGAGATAGCGCCTCCGATACAGGTCCTGAACCAGCGTCGCCGTCCCCTCGATCACCGCCCGCCGCACGACGCTGCGCTCTCCCGGGTCACCGAGCGTTGCGAGCCGCAGCCGGAAGTGCTGGGCCTCGAGGGCGTGGGTCAGCTCGTGGGCGAGCGTGTACTCGAGCTGCGCGCGTGTCTCGATCAGCCTCGGGACGATGATCAGCCGCCGTCGCGAGAAGTCGTAGGCGCCGCCGACCCGGTCGAGGCTCGAGTTCGCGTCGGAGGAGATCCCGAACTGCACCGGAACCAGCCCCGCGAGCTTGTCGAAGTCGATCCCGGCGCGCCGCAGGCGAGCTTCGCGGCGCAGGGCGGGCCCTCCGGCGCCCCTTCGCTGGCGCTCCCTCCCGGCGACTCGCCGGCCGAGCTCTGCCAGTCGGCGCTCGCTCATCACCCGAAGGCTGGGGAGCGAACCGAACCGCAGCCCGCGGATTCGCTCCACCCGGGCCGCCTCGGCTCGGAGCAGCGGCCGCAGCGAGGACTCCACCTCGGCGGGTGGCCCGCGGAGCAGCTTCAGGGGCGGCCGCTCGTCGGTGTGGGTTCCGCTTCCACCGCTGGTGGCGACCGCGATCGCGCCGGCCGCGAGAAGCAGGGCCGCCAGAGCGATCCGGCGTCGCCGGCGACTCGCTCGCTCAAAGCGGCTCCTGGACGTTTAAGGGCCTCCTTCCCTCCGGCTGAGGGTAGCTCGCCGCGCCGCCGGGTGGCGCTCAGCTCCCCGGGCTGGGGAACTGGCTGCGCAGGAGGCGGTCCCAGGCACGGTCGGTCAGCAGGCGTCGCTGGGCCACGACCAGGTGGGCGGAGGGAGTGACCTTGTAGCGCGTCTTGGGCCGGCGGGCCGAGATCGCGCGCTCGATCGTCTTCGCGACCGTCTCCGGCCCACCGCCGAGCCGCGCCAGCGGACCCTCGTAGACCCCGCCGGACTGGCTGTAGCCGGCGTTGTTGACCAGCACTCCGACGGCGCCCTCGGCCTTCTCGACCGCCGCGACGGCGGCGCGCATCGACGCCTCGTCGGTGACGTCCAGCGCGAGGGTCTCGCAGCCGCGCCGGGCCAGGTCCTCGACCGATTCGGCGCGCCTGGCGGTCGCGTAGACGCGCCATCCGGCTCCGGCCAGGCGCTCGGCGGTCGCTCTGCCGGTCCCCGAGGAGCACCCGGTGATAAGGACCGCCCGCGAGGGCGAATCGCCGCCCGGGCGGTCCGCCGCGTGGGTCGATTCGTTCCTCTCGCTCATTGCGCTGACTCTATCCTCCCCCTCCGTGCGCGTTGTGAGCTTTCAGGGGCCGGGCGACGTCAGGGTCGAGGAGCGTCCCGAGCCCGAGCTCGCGGCCTCCGACGACGCGGTGGTCCGAGTCGAGGCGACGGGCATCTGCGGCTCCGACCTGCACATCTACCACGGCCGGGTCGCGATCGAGCCCGGCTTCGTGATCGGCCACGAGTACGTGGGAACCGTCGTTGCCGCCGGGGATGGCGTCAGCAGGGTGGCCGTGGGCGATCGAGTCCTCGGCACCTACTGCACCGCATGCGGCGCCTGCTTTCACTGCCGGCGCGGTGAGTACCACAAGTGCGATTCCGGAAGGGTCTTCGGCCACGGCGCCGCACTCGGCTCGCTCCAGGGGGCCCAGGCCGAGCTGGTCGCGGTTCCGAACGCCGACCTGACCCTTCGTCGCGTCCCCGAGGGGCTCTCCGACGAGATCGCCCTGTTCGCGGGGGACGTCGCGGGGACCGGCTATCACGCGGTGTGCGGGGACGCAGCGCGTCCCGATCCGCTCGAGCCCGGCGCCTCGGTCGCGGTGCTCGGCCTGGGACCGGTCGGCCTCTGCGCCGTCCAGGTCGCGCGGGCGTCGGGGGCGTCCGAGGTGATCGCGGTCGACACGGTCGAGGAGCGGCTCCGGATGGCCGAGTCGTTCGGCGCCGTCCCACTCCACCTCACCGAGGACGACGTACGGGCCCGGGCCAAGGAGCTGACCGAGGGCCGGGGGGTGGACCTGGCGGTCGAGGCGGTCGGCCATCCGGAGGCGCTGGACCTGGCGTGCAGGCTGGCCCGCAAGGCAGGCACCGTCTCGGTGATCGGCGTCTACGCGGAGCGGGCCGAGGTCCATATGGGAGTCGTCTGGATCAAGGCGCTCAACTGGCGCACCGGCCATGCCAACGTGATCGGCCACCTCGACCGGGTGCTCGCGATGCTGTCCTCCGGAGTCCTCGACCCCGGGCCGTTGGTGACCCATCGGATGAGCCTCGAGGATGCCCCCGAGGCATACGCGATCTACGATCGCCGCGAAGCCCTCAAGATCGTGCTTCGCCCCTAGATGAGCATCAGGCCGAGGGCCGGCGTTTCGAATCCGCTCCGCGAGCGGGCGGCTCGCCGGCGGCGGCCGTCAGGTCCAGCGCCATCAGGACGTCGTCGACGTAGCGCCCGTTCAGCATGAACTCGCCTCTCAGGACCCCCTCTACCTCGAACCCGCACGACTCATAGAGCGCCCGGGCGGCGCGGTTCGGGGCAAGGACCCGCAGGGTAAGGCGCCGTGCGCCTCGCTTCGAGGCCATCTCGGCCGCCGCGCGCATCAAGCGCCGGCCGAGGCCCCGCCCATGCATGGCGGGGTCGACGGCCAGGCCCCGGACCTCGAGGACGTGGCGGTTCGACTCCAGATCGAGGACCGGGGCGAGCTTCACGTAGCCGCCGACGACGCCATCGACTACCGCGACCAGCGTGGCGTCGGGCTTGCTCTCCGCAAAGAAGTCCCGGTCGGGCGGGCGCGGCGGGGCCGGGCTCACGTCCCACGACCAGATCGCCGCGTCGAGAGCCCGAAGCGCCGCCTCATCGCTCCTGGATGCCCGCCGAATCACCGTCGCCATCGAGCTCGAAGGATCGCATCCGGCGCCCCGGCAAAGCCGTCGGCGGCGCGCCAGGGAGGCTAGGATTCAGGCAAGGAGGTAGGTCATCGAGAACCTGGTCAATCTCAACGCGGTCAGCCCCGAGGGCGACGCCACGGACCCCGAGGGCTATCGGTCCCGCGTCGCCAGGCTCGGCCCGATGATCGGCGCCGAGCAGATGGGGGCCTCGGTCTACGAGCTTGATCCCGGCCAGAGCATCTGCCCCTACCACTACGAGGGGGTCGAGGAGGAGTGGCTGCTCGTCCTGAGTGGCACGCCGACCTTGCGAGACCCCGGCGGCGAGCATGCGTTATCGGAAGGCGACGTGGTCTGTTTCGTCGATGGCCCCGACGGCGCCCACAAGGTCACGAACCGCTCCGATCAGATGGCCCGAGTCCTGATGGTGTCGACCATTCCGAGGAAGGGGGTCAGCATCTGCGTCTACCCCGACAGCGACAAGGTCGGCGTCTACCCGCCCGGGAAGCGCCTTCGGATGTCAGGGGACCTCGACTACTGGGACGGCGAGGCCTGAGGCCGTCGCTCCGGACCGGGCCGCTCGACGCGGCCTAATCCTCTTCGTAGGGAAAGGCGAGCTGGACGTGGGTCCTCGCGACGGCGATGAACGGGCGGGTCTCCGGTGATCCGCCGTTCAGCGGCGAAAGCTCCACGTTGACCATCGGGATGAAGTCGACGTCGCCGCGGTTCAGGTACTCGGAGAAGCGGCTTCGATAGCCCTCGCGCGGGAGCGTCACGTCGCCGATGATCCGGTGCCGATCGGTCTCGATGACAACCCGTTCGACCTTGTTCTCCATACCTTGAACCTATCGGCTTCGGGCGTCGCGGCCTGGAGTCTCGGTGCGCCCGCGCGGGCCCTACGCGGACTCGAGGATCCGCTTCTTCTCGGCGGCGAACTCCTCGGCCGACAGGACGCCCGAGTTGCGCAGGGAGCCGAGGCGCTCGAGTTGTTCCACCCGCTGGCCCGCCGGCGAGGTGACGGATGGGGCTCGCGAGGCAAGGCGTCGCTGGCGCGCCTCGCGCATCCGGGTGGCCATCTGCTGGGCGATGCCCTCCGCGGACGCTGTGGTGACATGGTCGGGAAACTCGCGGATCATCTGGCGCCGCAGCACCTCGGCCCCGAGCACCAGCACCGCGATCAGGAGCAGCGACGGCACCAGCCGCCTGGTGCCGTCGGTCGGCCCCCACCAGAAGATCAGCACGAGCAGGGCGCCCAGGAGCCCGTACGCGATCCGGGGCTGGCGGAAGTAGGGCGTCAGGCCGCGCCGGATCCAGGTCGCCGAGGCGGTCGGCCCCGCGAGCCACGCGGCCAGCACGATCACGATCCCGTAGAGGATCAGCGCCTGCGCGATCTCGACCAGCTCTGTCGTGGCGATCGACCAGGCGGCCTGCGCGGCGGGCTCGGACGTGGCGGTCGTCGTCAGGGCGCCGACCACGTAGTCGCCGGCGATTCCGTGGGCGAACAGCACCAGCACCCCGACCGCCGCGAAGGCGATCCCGACGGCGCGCAGGGTCTGTCGCCGGCGCTCACCCGCCACGTAGATCGCCACGCCATAGAGCACGATCGCGAGCGCGGCCAAAAGCCAGGCCAGCGTCCGGAGGATGCGCACGGCCGTCTGGGCGGCCGCGAGGTCGTCGGAGCTCATGATCTGTATCTGGGCCGCGTCCGCGGGCAGCTTGTCGGCCAGGTTGCCTCCGACCCCGATCTGGTTGGCGACCTGGGTGAGGATGGCCCCGAGATCGAGCACTACGTTCCCGTCGCTGGTCGAGACCGCCTCGTGCTTGTCGTCGATCACGGCGAGGAACTGCTCGTGGGCGGTCCGGTTTGCGTCCTCCCAGAGGGCCTGGACCTTCGGCTGTGCGAGGGCCTGCTGGGCGATCTTCAGCGCCAGCTCGCGCAGCCCCCCCGAGGCGGGCCCTGCAAGGGGCTTCAGCTCCTTGGGAAGCGCCTTGGACAGCTCGCTCTCGACGTCCACGTTGGCGTAGAGCTGGCTGACCAGGAAGTCGGACACCGCGTTGCGGATCTCGGTGTTCTCGAGCAGCTTGCTGCTGGTCGTCGTCCAGGTGTCCGTCTCGAGCAGCTGGCGCTTCGCCCAAACCGCGAACACCGAGACGAACGCGATCACGGTCGCGAGGATGACCAAGGCCATCGGCAGCGCCCGGCGCGTCCTTGCGCTTCCAGATTCGGTTTCGGTGTCGCTCACATGCCCGGTGACGTCGAGTCGGCCTCAGAGTATGTCCCTAACCGGTAGCCGCGCAATCGCCCCGCCGCCGAATGTGGAAGGGTGCCCCAACGGACCGAAACCCATGAAAGGGGAACCTGCGAGTGCTGCTGGCAACCGACTATCCGTTCCTGAACATTCTCTGGACGATGATCATCTTCTTCGCCTGGGTGATCTTCATCTGGGTCGCGATCACCGTGCTGATCGACGTCTTTCGCCGCCACGATGTCGGCGGGTGGGTCAAGGCGGGATGGGTGATCCTGGTGATCGTCATTCCGTTCCTCGGCGTGCTCCTCTACCTGATCGTCAACCACGACGGGATGGCGAAGCGAAGCACCAAACAGGCCGAGACTCAGAAGGCCCAGTTCGACCAGTACGTGCGCGACACCGCTGGTGGCTCCGCCGGCGAGATCGCGAAGGCGAAGGAGCTCCTGGACAGCGGCGCGATCAGCCAGTCCGAGTTCGACCAGATCAAGCAGAAGGCGCTCGCCTAGCGGGCTTGAGACGCGAAGCGGCGGGCGACCCCGAGGGCCGCCCGCCGCTCGCCTGGTTGATTAGGCTCGACGAGGGCCGGCTCAGCCGACCGTGATCGTCGCGCTCGCGGCTCCGAGGGGCGCTCCGCGGCTGACCACGTGATGGCCTGCCTTCCTGTTGATCAGAGCGGCCGCCTCGGCGCTCAACACGGCCCTTGCGTTGAGCGTCGCCGTGTGTCCCGAGATGCTCTTGGTGACGTGCTTGAAGCGCGCGATGACATGGCGCTTTCCTGCAACGCGCGCGCTCAGGAACGCGCCGCGCGGCCTGTTGACGGCGACCATCCGAGTCAGCGCGAGCGACTTCGTGCCCTTGCTGAACTTGACGCCTCCGCCGAGCTTCAGGTCGCCATACAGGTGCGAGCGCTCGACGTGTCCGCCTACCACCGGCGTCGAGAGCTTCCCGCCGCTCAGGGTGGCGGGGGCGATCGCCTCGGTGGTCACGCCGTGGCTCGAGAGAACGTGCTTGAGCTGGCTCGACGGCGAGAACGTCGCGGTCCCGCCGGTCACCTTGACGACCTTCGCCTGGGCGGTTGCCGCCAGCGCGACCATCGAAAGGGCGGCGACGCCGACCAGCAGCGCTCTGCGCAGCGGCGAAGCCCCACGAGTGATGCGATTCATTCGCTCCTCCTTTGAGGGTTCTTTCAGGGAGCGTGTGATTCCCTGCTCGCCCGCTGGAACACGGCGTCGGAGGCGAAGTTGCGAGGGCAGAGGACGGGGGCGGCCGACCCCGTCCGACGCGACGCTTGAGTCTCGCCGCCGGCGTCCGGCGAAAGCCGCGATCATCCCGGGGCATGAGCTCGTCCCGGCCGCCGTGCTTGTTGATCACGATCCCGATCAGCCACTACTGCGAGAAGGCGCGCTGGGCGCTCGATCGGGTCGGGGTCGCCTACCGCGAGCGTTCCCACCTGCAGCTGATCCACCGGGTAGCCGTGCGCCGGGCGGGGGGTGGAAGGACCGTGCCGGTCCTGGTCTGGGGAGAGCGCGTGCTGGCCGATTCGGCCGACATCCTCGACGCCGCCGATGCGCTCGCGCCGCCCGATCGACGGCTCTATCCCGACGAGCCCAACGCCGCGGCCGAGATTCGTGAGCTCGAGCGCGACTTCGACTCGCGACTTGGACCGCACGGGCGGCTATGGATGTACAACGGGCTCCGCGGCCGTAGGGACCTGGCCGTCACCTATGGCTGCACAGGGGTCCCGGCCTGGGAGCGGCTGGCGCTTGAGGTCGCCTATCCCCTCCTGGCTCGGGCGATAGACAGGTACCTCGACGTCACCCCGGCTGCCGCGGCGCGATCCGAGGCCGAGGTGCGGGACACGTTCGATGCGGTGGCCAAGCGGCTCGACGACGGCAGGCCGTACCTTTGCGGCGAGCGCTTCACGGCAGCCGACCTGACCTTCGCGGCTCTTTCGGCTGCCGTTCTGATGCCTCCGGAATACGGCGTCCGGCTTCCGCAGCCGGACGAGCTCCCGGCTGCCACCGCCGCGGTGGTGCGTGAGCTCCGGTCACACCCCGCCGGGGCCCACGCGCTGGCGATGTTTCGCGCCGAGCGGCGCTGACCGCATCCGGCCGTCCGACGCCCGCCAGGCCCCCCTCGCAACCCTCGGGTCAGTCGTCGTGGACGACGAGGACCGGGCACGGCGCGTGCTTGAGTACCGCGTTTGACGTGCTGCCCTCGAGGCGGGCCCGGAGCCCCTTGAGACCGCGCGAGCCGACCACGATGGCCGGCGCCTCCCGCTTGCGCGCCACCGAGACGATCGCGTCCGCCACGTGGACCTCGTCGGCGACCGCGAGCCCCTTGGCCTCGAGTCCGACCGACTGCGCCAGGTCGGCGCCCTCCTGCGCTGTCCGGCGGGCGTCCTCGTGGAGCTCCTCCTCCACCTCGCGCGCCCCCTCCACGTCGACCGGGACGGGGGGCATCTCCAAGCCGGCAGTCGGCATCGAGCTCTCATAGGCCAGCCCGGGTTCCCACACCGTCACCACCAGGACCCGGCGCGAGCTGAACAGCCGGCCGGCCTCGCGGATCGCGTGCTTGGCGGTCTCAGAGCCGTCGTAAGCGATCAGAAGCGGCGCGCTGGCGTCGGTCATGCGCGGGGCAGCTTAGCCAAGGTCAGGCGACCGGGGAATTGCGCGGTGCGCTCGCAGGGACGGGGGCCGCCAAGGGCGCGACGGGGTTTCGTCAGATGGAGCGAATCGAACCCGACCCTCTGGTGTTGAAGCCCATGTATTCCCGTGATCCTGCGAACCGCAACCCAGCGAGCCCAGAACACAGAATCGGCCGTGCTTGCGCGATCGAGTCGGGCACGGCCCTTGCGCGCCATCCGGCGGTGGTGTGACCCTATGCACCGTTGGCTCGGTTTGGTATCTTGATTAAGCTGGTTGGAAAGCTATAGAATAGAAGCGAAGCGGACTGCCACTTGGTTGCCAAGCTGAGAATCAGGACGACCAGAATGCTCGGCTCCCGCAGGGGAGCCATGGCCGCGCGGGGTCTGCGGCGCGCTTCCCCCAGCCGCACCCGGGATCGCGACCCGAACAAAGGAGCGACGATGGTAGTCAGCAAGAGGACGCCGCCGGATGCGGATGTCGAGTCGGCCGAGCTCATCAACGAGACGGCCGAGTCCGAGCGCAAGGTACGAGCCGCCGTGGAGCGAAACCGCGTGCTCGGCAGGGGGCTCAAGGTCGGAAAGTCGTTCAAGGTTCAGGGCGCCGATGGCTCCGCCTGGTATGAGGTCACGTATATAGGCCCATCGATGGCGAACGTCGAGTGGCGCGACTACGGCCTCGACCGCTGCATGGACGAGATGCTCGCCGCCGGGGGCGAGTTCCCGCGACCCGTGATCGAGCGCCTCGTTCATCACCACGACACGCTCCAGGAGCTCTTCGAAGCGCTGGCCTGAGCCGGGCCCGACGGCCTGTTCTCGTGCCGGTCCCGTGCCCGGTTCCAGGGGCCGCGGGCCTAGCTCCGGCTCGACACACGTCGCGCTGCGGGCGGACAGCACAGCTCGAGGTCGTGGCGACCGACAAGGCGGGCAACTCGGACCCACCCTCGCGGCCCCACCTTCATGGTCGTTTCCTGACGTCTGTACCTGCTTTCGAGTAGCCCCCCATTGACCGCCGCAGGCCGCCGGGCATAGGGTTGCCCTCGCCTGCTCGCTCAGGCAGCTGATTCCTGGGGAGAGCACTCCCTGAGGAGGCCCATTCGGATCATCGAGCACCGCTCGGTGATCCAGACAACACAAAGGAGAGGGTGTGCAACTACTCCCCAACGCAATCAAAGGCCGGGTGCGGCGGCCGTCGCCAGCAATGGCCCTGGCGTTCGTCGCGCTGTTCGCGGCGGTCGCGGGTGGCGCCTATGCTGCCACGAACATCAAGAACAACAGCATCGGGCAGGGCAAGCTGACGCCTCCGACCCGTATGAAGTTGAACCACAGCGTCGGCTCCCACTGGGGCGTCATCGATCGCAACACGATCGGCTCCGGCATCGCCGACCTTCGGTCGGGCCCCTACGGCTCGTTCGGAGTGACCGGCAACAGGGCCAAGCCGCCGTTCGGAACCGGGAGCCTCGGGATCCAGGTCTCCGGCAACGCCACCAACCAGTCGCCGGCCGCCGAGAAGGTCGCCTTCGGCAACGAGGTCGACTTCTACGGCCAGCAGGTGGCCAACCTGAACAGGGTCGGCTACCGCACGTTCCAGACCGGAGAGGACGCGGCGATCAGCCCGCAGAACCTCCCGAACATCGCGCTGGAGATCAATCCGCGCGTGGGTTCATCGAGCTACACCACCATGGTCTGGATTCCGCCCGCGGCTCCGGTGACCGACAGGTGGACCGGGTTCATGAACGCCGCGACGACCGGCCAGTGGTATTTCACCGGTTCGGCCGGCACCACGACCGGGTGCAACCAGACGACCACGTGCTCGTTCTCGGCCGCCAAGGCCGCCCTGGTCACGTTCAACAACGGGTCTCCCGCCACGATCGACACGGTCGCCGTCGCGAAGGGTCGCGACAACGACTACGCCGGTGCGGTGGACGGCCTGCGGATCAACAATACGATCTACGACTTCGAGGCTTACGGAGTCGTGTCCAAGAACTCGCCGTAGCGATGCTGCGGTAGCGCAGGCTCGCGCAGCGACGAGGCGTCTCGCCTCATAGCCGCGCGAACGGCCGCCCATCCGCCTCCTCAGGGATGAGGTCTGCGATGGGCGGCCGTTTGCTTGCTCCGTCAGTCGGTGGCGAGCGCCCGCGCGAGCCGTCGCATCGCCTTGCCATTGGCGCGCCTGATGAACGCGGCGTTCAGCGGGGCGCCGAGCCGCTCCAGCCGCGGCGCCTCGACCCAGGAGAGCTCGAAGGACACACGGGTCCCGCCGTCAGGAAGCTCGTCGAGCGTGTACGTGCCGCGGGTGCGACGCTTGCCGCCAGCCCCGACGCTCTCCTCGACGATCCGCCGTGGAGGCTCGACTTCGATCACCTCGATCGAGATGATCTCGTTCGATCCGGGAGCCCTGACTCGCGCCCTCGTCTTGGCGCCGACCCCCGCGGGAGGGCCCGACAGCTCCCAGTCGGTCATCAGATGGTCCGTGAACTGCTCGTGGTTGGCGAGCAGGTCGAGGAAGGCGTAGACCTCCTCCCTGGGGTTCGGGACGTCGACGGTGACGGTGACCGGCTTCATGGCGGCCATCAGTCTGGCATCGATGCCGCCGGCCGGCGGCGCCGGATCGGGTGCCCCTCCACGGCGGGTGGCGTTCCCGTCCCCCGGCGAGCAGGATTTGCTCTGCCGTCCGTTGCACAGGCGCGGTGAGCGTCTACGCTCGCCCCACGATGGGTGGGAAGGTCGGACCTCGTGCGGGTTTGGGCGCGGCGCTGGCGGTCACCGTCGGCCTGGCCGCCTACGCCTCGGCGAGGCCGGCCACCGACGCGACGATCCGCGCCACCCGCCTGTCGGCCGACCGGGGGTTGAGCGGAGCGTTCGCGGACTGTCCCGCGGGCCGGCGAGCGGTTGGCGGCGGCGTCGTGGAGACCGGGTCACGGTCTGTGTACGTGGCCGCCAGCGGACCGCTTGACGGCTCCGGGGCCGGTGGGCCTCTCGACCCCTCAGGATCCGTCGCGAACACCAAGGATGGCGACATCGCGAGGCGGTGGTACGCCGGCGTGTCCAACCCGTCCTCGACGAGCGTCGGCGTGAAGGTGCTGGCCATCTGCTCCGCGGCATCCGACGCGACGGTTCAGGCAACGCCCTTCTCGGTGGCGGCGAGGCGAACCGGTCACGCGATCGCCGCCTGTCCGCCCGGCGAGCGGGCACTCGGCGGCGGTCTGGTACAGGAGGGCTGGCCCGATGACCGGATCCTGGCCAGCGGACCGCGGGACGCATCGGGCACGGTCGCCGGCACCAAGGACGGTGACGTGGCGAAGCAGTGGTACGCGGCGGTCCACAACCTTCCCGCGCACCGGGTCGCCTTCAAGGTCTTCGCGCTCTGCTCGGCCGACTCCCACGCGACCCTCGAGGCGACCGGCTTCTCGGTCCCGGGCGCGCGAACGGGACACGCCTCGGCGAGCTGCCCGTCCGGCAAGCGGCTCGTCGGAGGGGGCCTGGTCCAGACGGGACCGGCAAAGTTCCTGCGTGAGCTGGCCAGCGGGCCGCTCGATGCGAGCGGCAGGGCGGCGAATACCCGGGACGGCGACGTCGCGAAGCGCTGGCACGTGACGATCAAGAGCCGAAACCCGGGCCGGGTCGCCTTCAAGGTGCTCGCGATCTGCGAGCGGAGCTGAGGCCGTCCTCAGACTCTCGCGACCGACGAGGTCGCCCCGACCAGGCTGCGCAGGAAGACCACCTGGGGCATCAGGATCCGCAGGACGACGAACTGCGGCTGTACGAACACGGCGATGTGGCGAATCGCCCCGGCGGCTATCGAGGCGGGGGTTCGGGGGGCGTTCAGCCCGCGCTGCGGGATCCGAGCGTGCGTGACGCGGTTTCGCCGCGGCTTCGGGGCCGGCGGGGCGGGGGCGAGGCAGGCCCTGACGCCCTCGGCGATGATCCGCGCGCGAACGTCCGCCCCGGCGGTGTTCGGGTGGAGGTCATCGGATTGCATCAGGTCGGGACGGGTTGCGACGACGTGCGCCCAGTCGGGGACCTGGGTCCCGGGCCGCGAGGTGGCGAACGACTTCACGACGTGGTTCTTGCCCGAGTTGTCGACCCCGTTGAGGCTGAAGCCATGGATCGTCGGCACGACCATGCAGCGATCGCCGACGGTCGCCGCCACCTTGGCGAGGTTGCCGGCGAGTATCTGTGGATAGGAGGGGCTGTCGTTGGTGCCCGCGTCGAAGACGATCACGGACTGGGAGGGGTCGTAGCTCTCCTTGAAGAGGTCATAGATCTGGTAGCTGTTGTACCCGCCCTCGGCATTGACCGTCAGGTGGACGCCGGGGAGGTAGCGCTGAAGGTATGGCGACGTCAGCACCTCGAGGCTGTCGCCGACCACCAGCACGCCGCCGTCCCCCTGCGCCGGCGCGGACGGCTGCCCGGCCGCCGAGCGCTGCGTCCGGCTCGCCTGGGCGGGCGCCGCCCCAGGAGCCAGCGACAGGCCTCCGAGCGCCGCGCACAGGCACGCGATCACGAGTCGAGATGGTCTTCCAAGCATGGCGGGTGGGTAGTGTGTCAAGCGCGCCCACGGTCTCCGACGGCGACGGGCTAAGCCCCGAGGCGGCGCCCGTGCCCCGTGCCGGTGGGCTGCTGCCCCGCCAGGTGGTACATATCGGATCATGGGCCCGCATCCCCGAGGACTCCCCGATCGATCTTGAACGGCTGACCCGGAGATGCCGGATCGCGGGGCCCCGACCCTGGTGAGGGGCGATGCCTGAGCCAGTCAAGCGCGGACAGCGGTACATGCCGGGCCTCGACGGCCTCCGGGCGATCGCGGTGCTCGCGGTCGTCGCGTACCACCTGGCGTTCTCATGGGCGCCCGGGGGCCTGCTCGGGGTCGGCGTCTTCTTCACGCTGAGCGGCTACCTGATCACGGACCTCCTGCTCGCCCAGGTGGCGTCGCGCGGCAGGATCCACCTGAAGTCCTTCTGGCTGGCTCGTGCCCGCCGGCTGCTGCCCGCCCTCGTCGTGATGCTGATCGTGGTCATGGCCTGGGTCACCGTGATCGGCCCCCACCAGGCCCCCGACTTCAAGGACGCGGCGGCGAGCGGCCTCTTCTACTTCAACAACTGGTGGCTGATCTTTCACAACGTCTCCTACTTCGCGCAGTTCGCGGCCCCGGCGCCCCTCAACCACCTGTGGTCCCTGTCAATCGAGGAGCAGTTCTACATCGTGTGGCCGTTCATGCTGACGCTCGGCCTCGTGGTGATCCGGGAGGCAAGCGGCTCGAACGGCCTGCGTCCCCGGCTGGCAGCGGTCACCCTGGCGCTCGGCATCGCCTCGGCGATCGGAATGATCGTCCTCTACCACCCGGGCCTCGACCCATCCCGCGTCTACTACGGGACCGACACCAGGGCGCAGGAGATCCTCCTCGGGGCGGCCCTGGCGATGCTGTGGCCCAGCCGGCGCTTGAGCCGCAACGTGACGCCGGGCGCCCGGACCGTGATCGACGGCGCGGGGACCGTCGGGTTGGCGGTGATCATGCTGCTCATCTGGCGAACCGGCGAGTATTCGCCGTTCCTCTACCGAGGGGGTTTCCTGGTGCTTTCGCTGGCGACCGTGGTGGTGGTCGCCGCGCTTTCGCATCCCGCCACCCGGCTCGGGCGGGTGGTCGGCTGCCGGCCGATGCGCTGGATCGGCGAGCGCTCTTACGGGATCTACCTGTGGCACTTCCCGATCATCGTCCTCACCACCCCTGAGGGAGACCACGCGGCGAACCCAGTCCGGGCCTTCTTCCAGATCACGGCGATCGGAATCATCGCGGCGCTGTCATGGAAGTACGTGGAGGACCCGATTCGCCACGGAGCGCTCGGCCGCTACTGGAAGCGGATGCGGGCCGGCGCCTGGCGGCGTGAGACCCTCAGCCCCCGGGCGCGCGCGCTGACGCTCGCGTCGGGCGTGGTCCTCGCCGCGGCGATTGCCGGGGTCGCCGGGGTCGGGGACGACCCGAGCAAGGCGAACCAGCCCGGCGGCCTGACCGTTGCCGAGACGATCACGGCCGGCGGAGGCACGAAGTCACACGGCAACCCCTGCCACTCCGTGATCCATCTCGGGGACTCGACCTCCGAGGGCCTGGTCTCGGCCGACTACCTGCCGAATCGAAAGCAGCGGATACCGGCCCAGTACAAGCGAATCGGAGCGACCACCCAGCACATCGAGATCTCCGGAGCGCGGTCGATCTACGAGACCTTCGAGGGGAATCCGAACGCCGCGGAGGTCGCCCAGGCGTGGAAGAGCCGCGGCTTCGACGGCTGCTGGGTACTGGCCCTGGGGACCAACGACACCGCAAACGTCGCCGCGGGCTCCAACTTCGGGCTCGACCAGCGGATCGACAAGATGATGTCGGTGGTCGGAAAGGAGCCCGTGCTGTGGGTCAACGTGCGCTCGCTGCTGACCAGCGGGCCATACGCGGAGTCGGGGATGCTTCGCTGGAACGCCGCCCTGAAGCGGGCTTGCGACCGCTATCCGCACATGCGGATCTACGACTGGGCATCCGATGTCAAGGACTCCTGGTTCATCGACGACGGAATCCACTTCACGACGCCCGGCTACGCGGCGCGAAGCCGGTTGATCGCCGACGCCCTGCACGAAGCGTTCCCGCCGGGCGAGCCCGTCCAGAACACCGACAGCTCAAGCTGCGTCGTCGACCCCGGCGCCCACGCGCCGAGTGGGTCCGGGTCGGGCGCGAAGCCGGGATAGGCCCGCGGCAAGGGGGTAGTCGTGAGACCGCGCGGGGGTGTGGAACCGGCGCCGACGCAAAACCACCCTGTTAGGGTCGCCGCGCTTGGCTCGGATGTCTCGCACTTGCATGGAGATGGGGATTGGCTGGCGCGTCGTGGGGCTCGCGATCGGCGTCGCGATCGCGCTCTTGGCCCTCCCGGCGCTCGCCGGCGCTCACATCGAGCGCCCGGCCTACTGGCCCAGCCCCAAGCCCGATACCGCGGTGACCCCGGCGGCCGGAGGCAAGGTCCCGACCGCCAAGACGCTCGGCTCGGCGCTCGACCCGTCGCGTCCCGGCCGCACATTGGTCGTATGCCGGACGAACTCGATGTTGCTGGCGCAAAAGTCGGTCGAATCGGCGCGCAAGGACGGCTACAGGCTTCGGCCCACGACGCCGAACCATCGGCTCTCCCCCGACCAGGCTGATCGCCTCATCAAGCTGAACCAGCAGTTCCGTCACCGCTGCGCATACCACTCGATCCAGAAGGCAGTCTTCGCCGCCCACAACAACGACTTCGTAGTCGTCATGCCGGGGGTCTACAGCGAGCCGGACTCTCGCGCGAAGCCCACCTACGACCCAAAATGCCACCAGTACCTGACCGACACCGACTTCGGGGGCGGCGGGCCGGTGGGTCTCTCCTATCGCTATCAGTGGCACTGCCCCAACGACCAGGCACTGGTCAACGTGCTCGGCCGGCGCCCCGCTCCCGGCGCCCCGCCGCCGCCCCAGGCCGACCGCCACGGGATCCCCGACCTCGGGCGGTGCGTTCGGTGCAACCTCCAGATCCAGGGGTCGGGAGCAAAGCCGGAGGACGTGGTGATCGACTCGGGGAGGGCCTCGGCGGGCAACGGCGGCCCGAGCGGGGTCGGATCGAAGAAGGACGTCGCCCTGAAGGTCGATCGGGCCGACGGCTTCGTGCTCAAGAACATGACCATGCGGCATGCCAAGGAGCACGACCTCTACGTGCTCGAGACGGACGGCTACCTGCTCGACCGGGTGAAGTTCTTCTACGCCGGCGAGTACGGACAGCTGACCTTTGCGGACGATCACGGCGTCACGAAGAACTGCGAGAGCGTCGGCAACGGGGACTCCGCCGTCTACCCCGGTGGGGCCCCGGACACGGGCGACGACACCGCGCCAAACGCGCCCGATCCCCGGGATACCTCCTTCTATCCGCAGCACCGCCTCAATCAGACGATCACGCACTGCGACCTCCACCACAACAACCTCGGCTACTCGGGGACGATGGGGAACGCGACCCACGTCGTGCACAACAACTTCTACGGCAACACGACCGGGATCGCCACCGACTCGTTCTTCGCCGGAGGCCACCCCGGATTCCCCCAGAACTCCTCGGTGTTCGCGAAGAACAAGATCTACTCGAACAACTTCAACGACTACCACTACCCGGCCGACTATCCGGATGACAAGAAGGTCGAGTCGACCGTCGGGGTGCCGCTCGGGACCGGGATCCTGATCGCCGGCGGAAACGACGACATCGTGAGCGGCAACCGGGTCTACGACAACTGGCGGCGCGGGACCATGCTGCTCGCCGTCCCCGACGCGCTCAGCTGTCCTCCGGGGACCCAGACGTGCACCTCGCAGAACCCCGCCTCGACTTCCTACGACAACCAGTACCACGACAACAAGATGGGCCTGGGGCCGAACGGAAACGTGAAGCTGAACGGGGTGGACTTCTGGTGGGACGAGTTCCCGAACAACACCGGCAACTGCTGGTTCCACAACATCGGCCCAGACGGCACCAACGCGAGCTGGACCGGCGACCCGCAGCGTTTCCCGCAGCACGGCCAGTCCGTGCCCCACTTCCTGCCCGAGGACTGCGGCACGAGCGTCGGCTCGGGCAACCCCCAAAAGGAGGCGATGCTCGCCTACTGCGCCAACGCCTCGATCGGCGACACGAGCTGCGAGTGGTACACGCGGCCGCCGCGGCCGGGGAGCAAGGCGTCGAAGAGCTATCAGCTCGCCGAAAAGCGCCGGGCACGAGCGCTCGTCGCGGCGGGCCGGTTCTCGGCTCCGGCCTGTGAGCTGGTCGCCACGACACTGAGTTGCTCGGCCTACGCGAACCGGCCATGAAGCCGCCCTACGCGGAAGGGTTCGCGACCGGCGCCTGGCGTGGACTCGGCGTCCCCGCCGCGCGCCCGCAGGCGGTTCGGCGGCGGCTCGGCGGCCTCAGCCCGGCTGCTCGGCTCGTCTGCCTGGCGGCGCTCGTGCTCGTGTCCGCGCTGGCCGCGGCCGCCTACGTCACCGAGCGTCCGGGCGCCGGGGCCCCGGCGCGCGCCTCGAGGGGGACGGCGTTCCTCGGAACCGCCACCTGCGCCGACTGGCAGGCCGCCGGGGAATCCCGGAGGCTGACGATGATCGGGGCCCTCGCGACCGCGGCAACCCAGCCCGACCCCGAGAACCGCGGCGCGACGCTCTCTCGAGGGTCCGCCTACGGGCTCTTCGAGCGCGCCTGCGCGACGACGGCTTCCCGGCACGTGCTGCTCTATGAGACGTACAACCGGGCGGCCTCGTTCTCCGCCCCGCACATGGCCCAGAGCGCGAGCTGGGGCTCTTCACCCCGTTCCTAGGTCAGCCCGCTGGAAGCGTCACAACGAAGCTCGGAGCCGATCGGCGGCCCGCTCGCGGGCGGGCTCCAGGTCCCGTCGCTCGGGCTCCCTGCGGGGCTCGAGGTGCAGTGGCTCGGGGTCTCGGGATACAGGCTCACCTTCGAGGGCGTATCGCTGTTCATCGACCCCTACGTCTCCCGGGTGCCGCTTCGGACCCTGATCACGCGGCGCGCGGCGGTCCCCGATCGCGCCATGATCGACCGCTACATCTCCGCCCCGGGCCAGGTGGCGGGGGTGCTGGTCGGCCACACCCACTTCGACCACGCGGTGGACGCGCCCGCGATCGCGAGGCGCTACGGGGCGAGGGCGTACGGCTCGGGCTCGCTCGCTCGGTTGATGGACCTCCATTCGCTCGGCGGCCTCGCGGTCGAGGTGGTTCCCCATCGGCCCTACGAGCTCGGGCCGTTCGTCGCCACCTTCGTCCCGAGCCGCCACTCGAAGCTCCTGTTCGGGCGCCGCGTCCCGTTCGACGGAGAGCTCACCTGCGATCACCTCGACGGCCTCTCGCCCGGCGCATACAGGTGCGGCCAGGTCTGGGGAATCCGGATCGAGGTCGCCGGGATCAGCCTCTACCACCAGGGGAGCGCCAACCTGGACGACGAAGAGCTCCCTGGCGACCCGGTCGACGTCTTCCTGGCCGGCGTGGCCGGCCGGAGCGTCACCCCGCGCTACTGGGAGCGGATCCTCCCCCGGCTCGATCCGCGGATCGTCGTTCCGACCCACTACGACAACTTCTTCACCCCGCTCGGGGGCGAGCCGAAGCTGATGCGCCGGGTCGAACTGGACGCGGTCCCGGAGGAGGTTGCGGCGGTCTCGGCGGATGCCGGCGTGGCGGCCCTGCGCAGGATCGACGAGGGCGGCTAGCGCGCCGCGAGGAAGACGGTCGGCCTGTTCCCGAGCCGGTGGCGACGGGCGCCCGTTGCTAACCGGCGCGCTTCGTGTCGACTCGCGCCGGGTAGCCGACGTTCCCGGCTGCGTCGATTGCGCGGATCGCGACGTATCGGCGGTGCGGGGGCAGCTTGAAGGTCTGCGACGTCCCGGCCCTCTTGGGCTTCAGCTTGGGCGCGGCGATGCGCTTCGCGGTGGCGAAGCTCTCAGGCGTGATCTTGCTTGGCGAGCTCGCGATCTGGTAGCGCCGCGCGGTTCCGCACGAATAGTCGCTGCCCGGGGCCCTCCAGCGCATGGTCGCCCCGCTCACCGAGAGCGTCCTCGGCTTTGACGGTGGCGTCCCGTCGGCGTTGTAGTTGCCGGTCTGGTGCGGATCGTGGCGGAACTGGGCCCACTGGGACTGGCATCTGGCGAGCTTCGGCAGCCTCCACTCGAACAGGTAGCCCTCTCGGGTGATGTCGGCCATTCGCCCGTCGTTGGAGAACGCCGCGGGGGCGAACAGCCAGCCCCCCGTCACCTTGGGGAATCCCGCGATGTCCATCCCCGTCGTGGCGTCGTAGGCATGGAGCTGTCCGAGGCCCGTTCCGGCGACGACCTGATTGTCAGTCGAGCCCTTGTCCACCTTCGCGATCTCCGATGATGAGAGGAACTGGAAGTCGTCGGTGATCCGAGGCCAGGCGGGAAGTGGGCTGCCGGTGGTCGCGTCGTAGGCGCCGATCAGGTGGTTGTAGGGGGCGTTCTGGCCGGTCAGCAGCAGGTTCGCGACGTCGCTGAGAGAGAGCCCGTACTTGACGATGTCGAGGGTGCCGCCGGGGATCAACTTGCCCAGAACCGCCGACTCGAAGAGGTTGATCGTGCCGCTTCGGTCCGTCGCGTTCGAGCCCGGTCCGTAGGCGCCCTGCTGGACGGCTCGGATCTGGTTGCCGGAGGCGTCGAACTCCTCGATCGTCGCCGAGCCCGTGGTCGACGCGACGATCGTCGGCTGGCCGCCGATCTCGGCAACCGACGGGCTCTGGCCCGGTCCGATCATCGGCAGCGTGGACTGGATCGCACCGTCGAGCTCGACCGGCCACCCGGGCAGGAAGGGCCCGCCGCTGTGATCGTTGCCGCGCGGCGACACGGCGTATAGGCGCGAGGAGCCGCCGGCCGCCCCGGCCAACAGCGCGGAGAGGCCCTGGGCGGGATCCTGGACCGCCCCGTAGGTCTCGTTGGTAGCGGTCACGATCTCGTCGCGACCGTCACCGTTCAGGTCGACGATAGCCGGCTCGTTGATCGACTCGGCGACCATCTGCTGGCTCTGCGGGACGCTCGGGTCGACCAGTGCCACCGGAAATCCGGGCAGCGGCTTGCCGTGGCGATCGAGGGCGTAGAGGTGCCCATCGAGCGAGGGCGCGACGATGTCGAGCGGCTTGTTCGGCCCCTGAAGATGGCCGACCGCCGGGCTCGACAGAAACCCGCACTTCGGGTGGATCAGGGGCTGGCTTTCGAGCTGAGGCCCGCAGAAGTTCAGGTTCGAGGAGACCGGGAAGCCCGGCAATGGCTTGCCGTCGGGCTCCCACGCGTAGATGTGGGTCCCCGCCGTGTCGACGATCTCGGGGACGCCGTCGCCGTTAAGGTCGGCGACCACCGGCCCTCGCGGAGGCTCGCGCGGAGGCGTTCCGTTCGCCGCCAGGGCATGGACGCCGGAGGATGAGCCGTGGCCGGCGGCGGCGATCTGAGTGCGGGTGTGGACCGGCCATCCCGGAAGCTCTGAGCCGTTCGGCCGGTAGGCGTGGATCTTGCCGTCCTCGGTCGGGACGATCAGCTCCTGCTTGTTGTCGCCGTTCAGGTCGGCGTAGCGAATCGGTGCCTCACCGCCGGTGCCGAGCCGCTTCGGAAATCCGCTGCGAAGGCTCGTGTCCCGAGCCGACGTGAAGACACGGCGATCGACGCCCGGGGTCGGGATCGACTGGCCGTTGACCACGAGGCGGACGGTGAACTCGTGCTTGAAGGGGTTCGGCTCGCCGGGGGCGAATGTGGGTCCGCCGGAGTCGGCCGGCGGGGAGTAGCTTGACAGCGCGCTCCGCACCTGGTTCAGGTCGATGGAGCCGAAGCTGCTCACCGTCGCGGTCGAGCTTCCGCTCTTGGCGGTGTGCCACGTGGTAGGCGCTTCGCCGGCGCCCCACTGAAGCTTCCAGCTGAAGCTGTGGCCGGTGGCGAAGCGGGCCCGGGCGAGGCCGCCGACCTTGAGGCTCGATCCGGTCAGCGGCGCGTACCAGTCCGGGGAGTCGATCGCCGCCTCCGGCGGGACCTTGCCGCTGCGGGCCAGTGACACCGCGGCGCCGAGGTCGACCCGTCCCCACCCGAAGTGCGTCGTCCACTGGTTGATGCTCGGGGCGCTCGGGTTGGCCGCCGGGTCGGAGGTGCCGAGATTGCCGGTGTTGCCGGTGGTCACGCGCTCGGCGGTCTGCTCGAGGATCTCGCGCACCTCGTCGGGCCGAAGGTTGATCGCGGGGCTCGCGTCGCGGGCGGCGCTGATAACCATCGCGGCCGCTCCTGCGGCCTTGCCGGTGTTCTCCGAGCCGGTCGTCCCCTCCATGGAGATCGAGCTCTTGCCGCCGTACTGGGTTGTGTTCGCGCCGCGGAAGTAGGTGCTCGCCGGCACCGAGGTGCCCGGGCATCCGACCGGCACCGAGACCGGGCCACACAGCCCCTGGAGTGCCTGGGCACGCTGGTTGCCGGCGTCCTGGCCGAGCCCGACCGTGTCGGGGACGGTGCCCTGGATCAGCATCGCGTGGCCGTAGTTGGCCGGGTAGTTGTGGTTGCCCGTGTTGAGGTCGTCTCCGGAGTAGGTTTGAACCACGCCGTGGTCGTAGGCGAATTGGGAGGCGGCCTCGGCGAAGGCGGAGTGGTAGACGGAGCCGTTCGCTCCCTCGATCACGGCTACGCCGCTGTCGGTTGCGAACAGGATCCCGAGCGCGAACGAGTTGCCGTCCGAGACGAAGGTGTCCCAGGTGCGAACCGGCAGGATCTGGCAGTGCGGGCAGACGCCGATCCCGCCGGAGCCGTCGTTGCCGCGCTCGGCGGCGTTCTCGGCACGGCCGGTGCCGTGGTTCGCGGCGGCGAAGTAGCTCGATGCGTCGTAGGGGTTGTTGTCGTTGTCGAAGAAGTCCCAGCCGGCGATGTCGTCGACGAAGCCGTTGTGGTCTCCATCGGAGCCGTTCGATAGCGCGTGGATCAGGTCCTCGGCGGTCAGGGCGCCGGACGGGCCGTGGCGGCCCGTCCAGGTGACGCTGACCCGGCTGTCGCAGACGTAGTCCAGGACGTTGAAGGCGCCGTCGCCGTTGGCGTCATATGCGCTCGCCATGTTCGAGCAGCTCCCCCCGGGCACCGAGCCCGGGTCGGAGACAGGCGTCGAGCGGGCGTTGTTGGGAGCCGTCAGCTCGCCCCTGTTGAGGTGGATCTGGGTGCGAAGCGACGTGTTGTCCCACTTGATCCCGGTGTCGAGGATCGCGATCGTCACATCGGGGCGCCCGCGCTCGAGCTTCCAGGCGCCCGAGGCGTTGAAGCCGGAGACCTGCGGCTTGCCCGTGTTCGGTCCGGCCACGTACGGGGCCGACCCCTGGGTTCGCGCCGACGGAAAGCCGAACAGCCCGAACGCCTCGTCATAGATGTTCGTCGAGGGGGTGACTGTGCCCCCGTTCGCGGTCGAGTCTGGGTCGTCGGGCTCGGCGTAGTCATAGCCCGCGTCATTCGGGGTGTCGTCGCGCTGGACGCTGCCCGGAGTGAACTGCTGCGAGGGGTCGTGGGATGCCGGGTTGTCGAAGTTGCGAGCGGCGGCGACGGCACTCGCAATTGCGGCAGCGAATAGCGCGCAGACTCCCAAGGCCACCCACAGCGCTCGCCACCTCCCCGAACGGCCCCGACGATGCATTGGGCGCGAGTCTAATCGCGGTCGCCCTGCCGATGCGCCGGTTCCGAAGCCGCAGTCACCGCGCCGGGCGTGTTGCGACGCGTATGCGGACGCAACCCGCCCCGGGCGGATCTCCGCGCTCCGATTCGCCGTCCACCGCCCGCGTTAGGGTGGCGCCGCTCGAGAGGAGGGCTACGTGAAGCTCGTGATCGCGATCGTTCGCTCGGAGAAGGCCAACGACGTGCTGGAGGCTCTCTACCGGGCCGAGGTCCGGGGCCTGTCGATGAGCCGGGTCCAGGGACACGGGGGAGAGCTCGACCGGGTCGAGACGTACCGGGGAACCACCGTGAAGGTGGGGCTCTCCGAGAAGGTGCGCTTCGAGATCGCGGTCTCGGATCCGTTCGTTCGAGCCGACGATCGACGCGTTGTGCAGAGGGCGCGCGCACCGGCGAGGTGGGCGACGGCAAGATCTTCGTCGTCCCCCTCGAGCGGGCGGTTCGCATCCGGACCGGTGAAACCGACCTCGGGGCCGTTACCCCGGTCGGCGAATGACCGGCGCCCGCGGCCCTGATCGCCGTTGCGAAGGTCGACACCGGCGACACCGCCTGGATGCTCGTCGCCACCGCGCTGGTGCTGATGATGACTCCGGCGCTGGGACTGTTCTACGCCGGCTTGGTGAGATCGAAGAACACGCTCAACACGTTCATGATGAGCATCGGCGCGATCGCAGTCGCCGCCGTGACCTGGGCCCTGCTCGGCTACTCGCTTGCGTTCGACGGCGACGCGTCGCTGATCGGCGGCCTCCACCACGTCGCCCTTCACGATGTCGGCTTCGCGCCTCGCGATGGAACGACGATCCCGCAGCTGGTCTTCATGGCCTTTCAGGCGACCTTCTGCATCATCACCGTCGCGCTGGTCTCGGGTGCCGTCGTGGAGCGAATGCGATTCGGGGCGTTCCTCGTCTTCGCCGCGCTGTGGTCGGTGCTCGTCTACGCGGTGCTCGCGCACTGGGCCTTCGGCGGCGGCTGGCTGGCAGCCAACGGGACGCTCGATTTCGCCGGCGGGGTCCCTGTGGAGATGGGGGCCGGCTTTTCGGCCCTGGCGGCCGCCCTTGTGATCGGTGCCCGAAAGGACTACGGACGCCAGGCCCTGCTGCCCCACAACGCGGTCTATGTCCTCTTGGGGGCGGGCCTGCTGTGGTTCGGTTGGTTCGGTTTCAACGGCGGGAGCGGCTTCTCGACCGGAGACCCGAGCGTGCTCGCATTTACCAACACCTTGCTGACGCCCGCGTGCAGCCTCGTCGCATGGTTCGCGCTCGACCTGATTCGCGGCAGAAGGGTGACCGCGATCGGAGCGGCGACGGCGATCATCGTCGGCTGTGTGCTGATCACTCCGGCGGGAGGCTTCATCAGCCCTGGCTGGGCGATGTTGCTGGGCGCTGCGGGTGCGCTTCCCTGCTATGCCGTGGTTGTCTTTCGCCCGCGGACCCGGGTCGACGAGACGCTCGACGTTCTCGCGGCACACGGCATCGCCGGGTTCGTCGGCATCCTGTTCATCGGGTTCGTCGCTCAGCTTGCCTGGAACGGCGTCTCGGATGGCCTCTTCTACGGCAACGCCGGCCAACTCGGCGACCAGGTCATCGCCGCCCTCGTCACCCCGGCCTACGCCTTCGGCATGACCTATGCGCTGTTGCGGGTGATCGGGATGGCGATGCCGCTCCGGGCCACCGAGCGTCAGGAGGCGCTTGGGATGGACGTCGTACAGCATGGAGAAGAGGCATACGTCACAGGCGAGGGCGCGATCCTCGTCACCGCCGAGGCGGGAACCGAAGGTGAGCCCGCCGTCAAGCAGCCGGTCTGAAGCCGGCTTTACTCGACGGGAATCGCATAGGTTGAACGCGTCAGCCGCCGAAGGGGGCGACCATGGAGAGCAAGAGCCTCGATCCAGCCGAATTCCGTCACGGGCAGCGGCAGCAATGGGACAGCGCTGCTAGAGGTTGGCGCAAGTGGTCTGAGCTGATCGACGGGGCGGCCAGCGGGATCAGCGAGCGCCTCGTGGAGCTGGCCGGCGTGGAGCCGGGCGACCGGGTCTTGGACGTCGCCGCAGGGTACGGCGAGCCGAGCCTCACGGCTGCCAGGGCGGCCGGCCCCGAGGGCAGCGTCGTGGCCACCGACATCTCCGCCGAGATGATTGCCTTCGGCCGGGAGCGCGCCCGCGCGGCCGGGCTCGAGAACATCGAGTTCGTCGAGTCGGATGCGGTGTCCCTGGAGTTCGGAGAGGGCAGCTTTGGCGCCGCGCTCTCCCGCTGGGGGATCATCTTCGAGCCCGACGGAGAGGCGGCGGCCGCACGGGTGCGTGGCTTCCTCGAATCCGCCGCGCGGATGGCGATCAGCTCCTGGGGACCGCCGGATCGCGTGCCGTTCCTGGCGATCCCGATGAGGACCGCGATGCAGCGACTCGAGGTTGCTCCGCCCCCACCGGGAACGCCCGGCCCGCTCTCGCGACCAACGCCCGAGGCGCTCGGTGGGTTGCTCAGCGGCGGCGGATTCTCCGAGGTCGAGGTGGAGGAGGCCGAGGTGAGCTTCGAGTGGGAGTCCCCCGAGGACTTCACCGCCTTCATCAAGGAGATCGCCCCGCCGATCAGCGCGATCATCGACCCGCATCCGCCGGATGTGCAGGAGGAGACCTGGGCGGCCATAACCGACGCGATCCGGCACGAAGCCGCTGCTGGCGGGACCGTGAAGCTCCACAATCTGGTCCTCCTGGCCTCAGGGAAGGCTTAGCGCGGGCCTCAGGCTCGTAGTCGCACCGGCAGCGTATTGAGCTGCGTGCCGCGAAAGGCGCGTTGTCGCCCAATTTGCGGGAAAAGTGGAAGTAGGCCCCCTACCTCTTCGTTGTCTCATTCCGTCGACGGCCCGAGCATCCTGATCGGGGGGCCCGGCAACGACTTCCTCAAGGGCGGCTCCAAGTCCGACCTGTTGATCGGGGACGACGCGAAGGTACCAGGCAACGCGAAGGGGTCGGCCGGAAACGATGACCTCGAGAGTGAGTTCGGAAGCGACCGCCAGATCGGCGACAACTACTCAAAGCGCGGAAACGCGAGCGGCGCCGGCAACGATGTGCTCCGCGGCCAGACGGGCAACGACAAGATGATCGGCGACAGCGCCGTCGACGGCAAGGGCACCGCCAAGGGCGGAGGGCGCGACCACTTCGAGGGCTCCTCGGGCAAGGACTTGGTGATCGGCGACAGTTACTCGCGCGCCGGGCATGCGACCGGGGGCGGAGACGACGGGTGCGTGAAGAGCAGAAGCGACCCGATATGCCGCAAGAGCAAGGCCGGCAAGTGCGACACCGCGGAGGCGCACAAGCCGGCCCTGAACGGCGGCCCGTCCACGGACGTGATGTCGGCGACAGCTACACCGTCACCGGCCTGGCCGAGGGCTCAGGCAACGACGACCTCAAGGGGCTGGCGGGCGCCAACAAGATGTACGGCGACAACTTCGCCAAGAAGCCGCGGGGGAAGGTGTCCGGAGGGGCCGACGACACGCTGAAGGGCGGTCCCGCCAACGAGCTCCTGAATGGCGGCCCGGCGTTCGACAACTGCGGGGGCGGCGCAGGCCGCGACCGCTACGTCGCCTGCGAGCGGCGCTCGAAGCTGATCACGCCCTTCTGAGCCACGGCGTCAGGGGCGAAGTCTGACCGGCAGCGTCTTGAGCTGGTTGATGAACGGCGACTCGGCGAACTGGGGCGCCCCTGCGAGCTCCATCTCGGGGAACCGGGCCAGCGTCTCCTCGAGCATGATCCGTAGCTCGAGGCGGGCGAGCGCCGCGCCGAGGCAGAAGTGCCGGCCGCCCGCGCCGAACGCTTGGTGATCGGGGTTGCGGGTGACGTCGAAGCGGTCGGGGTCCTCGAAGCGTGACTCGTCGCGGTTCGAGGACACGTACCACATGACGACCTTCTCGCCCTCACGGATCCTCTGCCCGGAGAGCTCGGTGTCGCGCGTCGCGGTGCGGCGGAAGTGGGCGAAGGCGGGGAACATCCGAAGCGACTCCTCGACCGCTCCGCCGGTCAGCGCCGGATCGTCGAGCAGCAGCTGGCGCTGGTCGGAGTTCTCGATCAGCGCCCGCATCCCGCTGCAATAGGTGGCCTTGGTGCTGTCATTGCCCGCCGCGACGAGGAGGAAGAACCCCATCACGATCTCGTGCTCCTCGAGCCGCTGTCCATCGACCTCGGCCTGGACGAGGACGCTCGTCAGGTCGTCGGTCGGCCGCTCGCGACGCTCGGCGATCAGCCGCCGACAGCGCTCGAAGATCTCGGGCACGTCGCGCTCCATCACGGAGTCGATTCCCTCGGGGTTCAGGTCCGGGTCACCCGCGCCGAGCGTCGTGTTCATGAGCCTGGCCCAGATCGCGTCGTCCTCCGGAGGGATGCCCATGAAGCTTCCGATCACGCGCGAGACGATGGGCTGGGCCACCTCGGTGACCAGGTCGCAGGTTTCGCGGTCGGCCAGTCGGTCGAGAACTCCGGTCGCGATCGCCCGGATCGCGTCCTCGTGCTCGGCGATTCGCTTCGGCGTGAAGCCGCGCTGGAAGAGGATCTTCAGCCGGTCGTGCTTTGGCGGGTCCATGCCGATGAACATCGCCCGGGTGAGCTCGAGCGGCAGCACGGCGTCGGTCAGCGCCGTTATCCCTCCGACCTCGGACGAGTAGGTCTCCCAGTCGCGGGTCACCGCGTGTACGTCATCGGCCCTGGTGACCGACCAGTACCCGGCCTCGTCCGGGTATTCGCTGATCCGCGGCGTCCAGTGCACCGGGCACTTCGTCCGGAGCTCTTTGAAAAGCCCGTGGGGCGGCCCGTCGGGCCACAGCTCGCGCTCCGTCACCTGGAGCTCGTCGAGGTTGGTGGGGCGGGTTGCCATGAATCGCGGGTCGAGGAACGACTGCGCTCGCTGAGCCTACCGGGAGCGGGAAGAGCCCGGATCGTCGCCGGTGGCTCCGACCTGGCGAACGGTGGATGGACATCCGGGCCCGGCCAGGGGATACTTGCTCACCATGATCTCCAAGGTCGCTGTTGGAACCGATGGCTCGGCGACGGCCGCCGAGGCGGTCAAGGCAGCGGTCGAAATCGCCCGCCGCTTCGATGCGACGCTGGTCCTCCTCAGCGCCTTTCAGGGCCCGGGCGGGATCCCGAAGGATCCAGACGACTCGGTGGAGGTCCAGTGGGCTTTGAATCCGGCGGCGCGCGTCAAGGAGATCCTCGCCAGAACCCAGGAGGACTTGCAGCGCGAGGGGATCGGGTGCAGCACGATGGTCGACGACGGCGATCCCGCCGAGGTGCTGGTCCGCCTCGCGGCCGAGTGCGAGGCGGACCTCCTGGTGATCGGGAACAAGGGCATGCACCGCCGCGTGCTCGGCAGCGTGCCGAACACGATCACCCATACGGCGCCATGCTCGGTCTTCGTCGTGAAGACGATCTAGCCGGACGTTGACCGCCCCCGAGTCCGGTGGTACGTTCACCCGGATCCCGACGTAAGGAGGGAAGCGAGCGTGGAGAGGGCGCAGGCGGGACGCACGCGGCGGCCCGTAAGAGGCGCCGCCGCCGTAATCGTTGCCGTGCTGGCCGGCATCGTCTTCTCAGGGGCAGCGAACGCGGCCCCGGGGGACCTCGACTTCACGTTCTCCGGCAACGGTAAGCAGACGACGGACTTCCGCTTCGGACTCAGCAGCGCGGCGGCGACGGTGGTCCAGCCAGACGGAAAGATCGTCGCGGTCGGCGTCGATCGCGCGGCGGACAGCGGCGGTGACTTTGCAGTCGCCCGCTACAACCCGAACGGCACGCTCGACAGGACCTTCTCCGGCGACGGCAGGCGGACCACCGACTTCGACTATGGAGACGACGGCGCGCACGCGGTGGCGCTCCAGGCCGACGGCAAGATCGTGGTAGTCGGAACCTCCAACCCCCACCGCCCAGATTTCGCGCTCGCCCGCTACAACCCGAACGGCTCGCTCGATAGGAGCTTCTCCGGGGACGGCAGGCAGACGACCGACTTCGGGGGGCCCTCGGCGGATGATGGGGCGACCGGGATCGCGATTCAGGCGGACGGCGAGATCGTCGTGGTCGGGCACGCCGACGCCAGCCACTTCAACGGCATCACCGATTTCGCGCTCGCCCGCTACAAGCCAGACGGATCGCTTGACACGAGCTTCTCCGGCGACGGGAAGAAGACGACCGATTTCGGAGCCGGCATCGGGGCGAACGGGGTGGCGCTCCAAGCAAATGGAAAGATCGTCGCGGTTGGCGGCAGCGGCGGCGACTTCGCGCTGGCCCGTTACAACGTCCACGGCGTGCTCGATACGAGCTTCTCCGGCGACGGCCGGCTGACCACGGACTTCGGGGGTGACGATGCGGCGAGCGGGGTGGTGCTCCAGGGAAACAAGATCATCGCGGTCGGCCGCGGCGGCAGCACCAGACACTTCGCGCTCGCCCGCTACAAGCCAGACGGATCGCTTGACACGAGCTTCTCCGGCGACGGCAAGAAGACCACTGGCTTCGGCGGCGACGCCTTCGCGAATCAGGCGGCGCTCCAGGAAAACGGCAAGATCGTTGCGGTCGGGTTTGCTGAGGGCGGCGCTGGCCGCGACTTCGCGCTCGCCCGCTACAACCCGAACGGCACGCTGGACACGAGCTTCTCCGGGGACGGCAGGCAGACGACCGACTTCGGCGGCGACGACGGGGCGAGCGGGGTGGCGATCCAAGCGGACGGCGAAATCGTCGCGGTCGGAGCTGGCCGCGGCCCGAATCAATTCAGCGACTTCGCGCTTGCCCGCTATGACCCGGACGGCTCGCTCGACACGAGCTTCTCCGGCGACGGCAGGCAGACGACCGACTTCGGGGGGGTCGACTGGGCTAGCGGCGTGGCGCTCCAGACGGACGGCAAGATCGTGGTGGTCGGCCGCGCCATCGGCCGCCTGGGAGGCGCGAGTGACTTCGCGCTCGCCCGCTACAACCCAAACGGCTCCCTCGACACGAGCTTCTCCGGCGACGGCAGGCAGACGACCGATTTCGGAGGCGACGCCGAGGCGAATGGCGTGGCGCTCCAGCCGAACGGCAAGATCGTGGTGGTCGGCCGCAGCGGCGGCGACTTCGCACTCGCCCGCTACACGGTCAACGGCGCCCTCGACACGAGCTTCGCGGGCGACGGCAAGCAGACCACCGCCTTCGGTGGTTCCGCGGAAGCAACCGGGGTGGCACTCCAGGGAGACGGCAAGATCGTGGTCGCCGGCCGTGGGGGCTTCCCCAGCGACTTCGCGCTCGCCCGCTACAAGCCCGACGGCTCCCTCGACACGAGCTTCTCCGGTGACGGCAGGCAGACGACCGACTTCGGGGGCTCCGATGGGGCGAGCGGCGTGGCGCTCCAAGCGAACGGCGCGATCGTCGCGGCCGGCGGCGTCGGCGGCGACTTCGCGCTCGCCCGCTACACGCCGACCGGCGTCCTCGACACGAGCTTCTCCGGCGACGGCAGGCAGACGACCGACTTCGGTGGCCTCGATGGGGCGGGCGGGGTGGCGATCCAAGCGAACGGCAAGATCGTCGCGGTCGGCGGCGGCCTGGCCAGCGGCAGCGGGAGCGACTTCGCGCTCGCCCGTTACAGCGTTCACGGCGCGCTCGACCGGAGTTTCTCGGGCGACGGCAAGCAGACGACCGACTTCGGGGGATACGGGCAGGCAACCGGGGTTGCGCTCCAGCCGAACGGCAGGATCGTCGCGGTCGGCAGCGGCGGGTTCCCAGGTCACTTCGCGCTGTCCCGGTACACCACAAACGGCACCCTCGACGCGAGCTTCTCGGGAGACGGCAAGCAGACCACCGACTTCGGGAGCTCCGCCGGATCGACCGCTGTGGCGGCCCAGCCCGATGGCGGGATCGTCGCGGTCGGATCCGGCCGCGGCCCGAACCAGGCCCCCGATTTCGCGGTCGCTCGCTACCTGGGTGGGTGACCCATCCGCCTGCGGCGCCCGCCGGCGAGACCCGGGGCCGGCGCCGCCCTCGGACGCCCCGGACCCAGTTCCCCTAGGCCCTCACGCTCCCGGCCTCGGACTCACGACCACCGGCGTCCCACGCCGTGGTGAGAAGGTGATATTGCGCCGCGCGATGCCCTCCGGCCGGCGCCGGGCGCCGCGCACGACGTAGCGGCGAAGCGTCTCGCGCAGGACGATCCGCATCTCGAACTCGGCGAATGCAGCCCCGAGGCAGCGCCGAACCCCGCCCCCGAACGGGATCCACGCGTAGGTTTCGGGAGCGTCGTCGAGGAACCGCTCGGGCCGGAACTCGAGCGGCGCCGGGTAGAGGTCCTCCCGCGTATGCGTGAGCCAGATCGCCGGGGTCACGTCGGTCCCCGGCGGCAGGGTGAATCCATCCACGCTCAGCTCTCCTCGCAGTCGGCGACCGGCGAGCGGGATCACCGGGCGCAGCCGCAGGGACTCGGAGATCACCGCCCGAAGGTATGCCTCCTCGCCGTCTTCCAGTTCGGACCGCAGCCGCTCCAGGGCGGCCGGGTGGCGCACGAGTAGGTCGAAGGTCCAAGCGAGCGCCGTCGCGGTGGTCTCATGGCCCGCGAGCAGCAGGGTCATGAGCTGGTCGCGAAGCTCCCCATCGCTCATCGCCTCGCCATCCTCGAATCGGGCGGCGACGAGCATCGAGAGGATGTCCTCGCGCTGATCCAGATCCGGGTCGCCGCGCCGCTCGGTGACCTCGGCGGCCAACAGCCGGTCGACCGCGGCGTTTCGCTGCTTCAGCGCGGCGAGCGGATCGGGGCCTCCGAAACGGCGGGCGAGTAGAACCCGCACCTGGAGGATCGGCGAGGAGGTCTGAGTGAGCAGGTCGCCGAGCAGCCCCCGCAGCCTCGCGACACGGCCCGGGGCGCTGACCCCGAAGACCGCCCGCAGGATCACCTCGAGCGTCAGCGCCTGCATCCGCGGATGGATCGCGAAGGTCTCGCCGACCGGCCAGGACTCGATCTCTCGGGCCGCGAGCTCGGTAATGACCCCCTCATAGGCCCTCATCCGCTCGCCGTGAAAGGCCGGAAGCATCAACCGCCGCCGGGCGATGTGCTCGTCGCCCTCGAGCAGCAGGATCGACCGGGGACCCACCACCGGTTCGAGGCTGGCGCTGCGCCCCGGGGGCAGGCCGTTCTCGCGGCCCTGGTAGAGCATTCGGATCGCCTCAGGATCCGACACCATCACCATCGGAGTCTGAAAGCCGAGGAAGGAAACGCTGAAGGCGTCGCCGAGACGGCGCCGGCAGGCGTCCATGAACTTGATCGGACGAAACAGCCAGTCCAGGGTCTGGACGGCCGGGGGCGCCGCGGGTCCGGGGGGAAGGGTCACTGGATGGAGGATCCCACGTCCGCCACCGGGCCGATCACCCGGCGCGGCTCAGCGACCCCGCATGATCGCCTATTCGCGCGGGGCGACGGCTTCGAGGGCACGGGCCCTGCTGGTGAACATGTCGAGGCGGGTGATCTTCGCGTCCCTCATCGTGTGGAGGAACCAGAAGTCGGCCTCGATCGGGGCGCCGCTCTGCGCGCCCACCGCCTTCTGATGAACGCGGACCAGGACCTGATGATCGTTCGCGTCGATGATCTCCTCGGGGGTGGCCACGAACTCTGCGAAGTCCTCGACCCACTCGGCGACCGCCCTCAGGAAGCCTTCCGAGCCGTGGAAGGTCGCCCCGTCGGGCTCCTCTCGGTAGGTGACCATCTCGGGGTCCATGTCGCCGAGGATCGCGGCCAGATCGCCGCGCGCGTATGCCTCAAATCCACGGCGCACGATCTCGACGTTCTCTCGCGACATCGCTGCAGTATGTCGCCGCGTGACCCACGAGCATGGGCGCCCCGGCTTCGGTGAGGCTATTTCGCCGCCCGCGCGAGCTGCGGCGTCCCGACTCGCCTTCCGCCGAGCACCTCGACCTCCTGGCCCGGCACGCAGGCCGCGATGTCGCTTTCCTCGCGGCGCAGCCGGCGGTGGAGCGATGCCAGGGCGGGCAGCCCGACGGCGGCCGGGACGGCCAGCAGAAGGCCGCGATAGGCGAGGACGGCCACCGCTGCATCCGTCGCGTTGACGCCGTACAGGACGAGTGCGCCGATCAGACGGAGGTCGAGCCCGCCGATCCCTCCCGGAAGCGGCACCAGGGCACCGAGCTGCCCGATGATGTAGGCGAGAAGCAGGACGGCGAGCGGCGGCAGCGTGTTGCCGAAGGCCGGAAAGCACACGGCGAGGACGGCGATGTCGAACAGCATGTAGCCCGCCGATCCGACCGCGATCGCCTGCTCGCGCGAGCGCAGCAGAGCCACTGCCTCATCGACGCCATCCCCGAGCGCCCGCAGGGTCGCCTCCACGGTCTGGCGACGCGTGCGCGCCGCGAGGGCGTGTGCTGCGGGCCGGGCCGCCAGGGCAAGCAGGACCGCGCCGATGCCGACCAGCGCAGGGACGATCCCGAGCAGGGCGTTGTCGGGCCCGTTGAGGACGCCGCTTGCCAGCGCGGCGCCGGCGAGCGCCAGGAAGCCGACGTTGGCCAGGCTCGTCAGGAGGAAGAACGCGACCGTGCGGCGCGCGATCTCGCCACCCGGCACCCCACCACGGCGAAGGATCCAGGCGCCGAGGGCAAGCCCCCCGGCTCCCCCTACCGAGAGGAGTGAGTTCGCGGCGCACTCAGAGAGCCCGATCTCGGCGCTGGTCCTCCAGCGCATCCGGTCGCAGAAGACGAAGCGAAAGACGAGCACGTACGAGGCGCATGACAGGAGCTCGAGCAGCGCGCCGAGCGCCAGCCAGCCGGGATCGGCCCCGGCAAAGTCCGCCCGCAGAGAGCCGAGGCTCGGCAGAAGCGCCACGAGAACGATCGCGGCCGCCGCCAACGCGACCAGCGCCAGCAACGACCGCCGCAGGCGGGACCGGGAGAACTCTTCCGGTATGGGCTCGACGGCGGCCTTGGCCGGTTCGATCATCCTGACCTTCAAACCGACTCGAATCCACCGGCCCCGAGGCGAAACACCCCCGGGGATCCGCTCGAGCTCGGCGCCGTCGCTCGAACCGTCCGGGAATCAGCGGACAGCGTCACCTGCGGCGGCGCCTGCGCCCGTTGGGGCCCCACTAGGCCTTAGCCTCTCATCATGGGTGACTCACAGGGATGGCGATACGCCGCGGCGGCGTTCTGGATCGCGAACGGCCTGAACCATTTCCGGGCCCCGAAGTTCTACGAGGCGATCGTCCCCCCGCCGTTCGAGCCGTGGAAGGGCGAGGTCAACGTGGCCTCGGGTGCGGCCGAGCTGGTCGGCGGGCTGGCGGTGCTCCCCGACCCCACCCGTCCCGCCGCCCGCTGGTGGCTGCTGGCGACCCTCCTGGCGATCTACTGGGCCAACGTCCACATGGCATTGCGGCCGGAGAAGTTCCCGCGCATCAAGCCGGCGCTTCTGTACGCGCGGCTGCCCGTGCAGGGCCTCTTCGCCTGGCTCACCTGGCGCGGGACGCGCTAGCGCGGGTTGTGAGCCAAGTCGGGCGCACGGTCGCCGCCGATTCGGCAGAGAAGCCGGCGCTCCACCCGTCCTCGATAACGCGCCCTCATGAGCATCCGTGGCGACCCACCCGCACCGGATGGGGACGGGCCCAGTACCAGTCATCGAGCGCGGAACGTTGCGGCTCAGCCGGCGCTTGACCTCGGCCCTCCAGCCGGCATGAGAATGCTCTTAGATAGAACGTGGAGCATTCCCGCGTGCCTACGATGCCGGAGAAATGAGGATCCTGGTCGTCGAAGACGAGTCGGGGATCGCCGACTTCCTTCGGCGTGGACTCGAGTCAGAGGGCTACGCGGTCGAGTGGACTGCCGACGGCAGGGACGGTGAGGCCCTCGCGCTGAGCGGCGACTTCGACCTGGTGCTGCTCGACGTGATGCTTCCCGGCCGCGACGGGCTCGAGATCCTCGCATCCGTCCGCCGCTCACTCCCTGCACTGCCCGTGATTTTGCTGACCGCTCGCGGCCAGGTCGAGGATCGGGTTCGCGGCCTCGATTCGGGAGCGACCGACTACGTGACAAAGCCCTTCTCGTTCGATGAGCTCGCGGCGCGGGTGCGCGCGCACCTTCGTCAACCCGAGCGGGACGGGGGCACGCGGCTCGAGGTGGGCGATATCTCGATCGACCTGCTTCGCCGCCAGGTGAAGAGGGACGGGGTCGAGATTCGGCTCTCCGTCACCGAGTTCGGCCTGCTCGCCTTCCTTGCCCGTCAACCCGACCAGGTACTGGATCGGGAACGGATCCTCAAGGCGGTATGGGGTTATGACTTCGACCCGGGCACGAACGTATTGGGGGTCTACATCGGCTATCTACGGAGGAAGCTCGCGCGCTCCGGGCGCCCGGCGCCGATCGAGACGATCCGATCGGTCGGCTACCGGCTGAGGACGAGTGCTTGACTCGCTGATCGCCAGGCTGCGCGGTACGGGGCTTCGCACGCGGCTCGCGGTCACGATCGCAGCGATCGTGCTGGTCGCGGCCGGGGCGACGTTCGCAACCGTGTACCGGGGAACCGGGTCGCGCGTCAGGGACCAGATCGAGCGCGATCTCTCCACCGAGGCCAGCTCGCTTGCGGGCCGACTTGCCGGGCGTGGCCGACCGGGGCCGCGCATCACGCTGCTACGCGCGCGCCGCTCGATAGCGTCAGAGCCCGCCTTCGGTCCCTCGTCGCGGCTCGTCGTGGTGGACGTACCGCCGGCCGGGATCGCCACCAACGAACCCGAGCTCCTGGGTCTCGGGGGCCCCAACAGGTCCGAGGAATCGATTTCGGATCGGCATCGGGAGGCGGGTGAGGCCCGAGCGATTCGCGCCGCTCCGCTCGGCTTCTCAACCGTGCATCTCGAGGATGCCGGAGATGTCGCGCTCCTGAAGCGCGCGCTGCCGGCCGGCCGGGGTCGGCCGGCAGCGATCACGGTGGGGCAACCGCTCGCGCCTGTCGATCGAGCGCAGGAGAGCCTTGCGAAGACGTTCCTGATCGCCGGATCGCTCACCGTCGCCGCCGCGCTGCTGGCCGCATTCGTTGCCGCAGCTTGGATTGCCTCCCCGCTTCGCCGGATGGCCCGCGCCGCAGGTGCCGTCGATGCAGGGGACCTCACGGCCCGCGTCCCAGAGGGCGGAGCCCGCGAGGTGCAACAGCTCGCCGAGTCGTTCAACCGCATGCTCGACCGGCTCGAGGATGCATTCGTGCGACAACGTGCCTTCGTCTCCGACGCATCGCACGAGCTGCGTACGCCCCTTACCGCGATTCGCGGCCAGATTGAGATTCTCGGCCGCACCAAAGCCCCGAACGACAGCGAGGTCGAGGCCACCGGCGTGGCGGTGAATCGCGAGATCGCCAGGATGGACCGGCTCGTTGACGACCTCACTCGGCTTGCCCAGAGCGATGAGGGCATGGGCTACCACGAGAGTTGGATCGACCTCGAGCCGTTCGTCGCCGAGACCGTGGAGGGTGCACGCGGCGCCGGGGCGCACTTGGAGGTCGGAAGCGTCCCGCGAGGTCGTCTGATGGGCGATGGCGACCGGCTCGCTCAGGTGCTGCGCAACCTGGTCCAAAACGCAATCGAGCACACCGGGCCTGGCGGGCTGGTGCGAGTCTCAGCCAGCTGGAGGGGGGATCGGGTCCGGATTGCTGTTGACGATGACGGCCCGGGAATCCCCGCGAGTGAGCGGGAGCTCGTCTTTGACCGGTTCCATCGAACGGACTCCTCGCGTACACGCAGGGTCGGGGGGAGCGGTCTCGGCCTCGCGATCGCACGGGCGGTTGTCACGGCCCATCACGGGTTGATCTGGGCGGAGGCGTCTCCGGAGGGCGGGGCCAGGATCGCCGTCGAGCTGCCCCGCTTCGAGGCGGGGTAGCCGGAAAGCCCCGGGGCGCAGCGAACCGGCGTCCCCACTCAGCCGGTGTAGGGGTGGGTGGGAGTCGTGCCCGAGGGACTGAGGAGGTCGAAGCCGTCTGGAATCCTCAATCGACCGGGTCGCGTGCCGGGATGGTTCGGGCGCCCGTACTGCCAGACGATTCGCTTCGTATGTGGGTCGATAAGAGCGACCCGATCGCGGTAGTCGTCGGTTACGGCAATCAAGCCCCCAGGAAATCGTTCGGCGAGGCTGGGGTGGTCGAGCATCCCATCACCCGAGGCCGGGTGGTACGACCAGAGGATGCGGCCCGCGCGATCGAATTCGTAGATTCCGCCCGGACGAGCGTAATCGGCGACCAGGTAGCGATTTGGCCCCAGTTGCTGCGGATCGGACGGGTAGGCGATGGGGAGATGTGTGCTCCAGACGAGGCGACCGCGCCGAGTGAACTCGTCGACATACGAGCCGTTGACCTCGGAGACGAGGACGTCTCCGTTGGCCAGCGGGGTGTCGCCGTTCGGGGAGCCGAGGCTGCGCGGCGGGTCGTGGGTGCAGGTTCCCGTGGTGCCTATCTGCGAAGTGCGGTGGCCGGGGCCCAGGAATAGGACCCGGCAGTTCTGAGCGTCGGCCACCGTGACGGTTCCATCCCGAAGCAGGTAGGCGTCGTCGGGCTCGTGGAAGTACCCGGAGCTTGATCCGATCACCCCGGGATGCCCGAAGGACGCGATCACTTTCCCGGACGGGTAGCCGAGCTCCACGATTGCCTCGTTCTCCTCCTCGTTGGAGATGATCCCGCGGCCGTGGTCGATGAAGAACGCGTCGTCGGGGAAGTAGAACCCTCCCTTCGGCTTCGGCCGGGAGCCTGGATAACGCCAGAGGATTCGCTTGCGGGCGTTGACGACGAGCAACCGGTTGTTGCCGCGATCGGCGATCAGGAGACGGCCTTGGAAGGGAGCATCGGGCGCGGCAGAGGCCGGACTATCGGCGGGGCCGGACGGGGCGGAGGCGACCTGCTTGCTCCTGATCGCGATCACCGAGCTGAGGGGTGAGCCGCTGGGCCCGATGCCTCCCACCAGGTATGCGGCGCCGCCGAGCGTCGTGGCCGCGGCGTTCGTCACCGGCGTCGGTAGATGGCCGGCCGGGGAGGTGCGGCGCTTGGAGGGGTCGAAGCGGATCATCACGGCGCTGGGCCGCCCCCTCACGGTCCCGCCCAGGACGTAGATCTGCCCGCCCAGGGCGATCGCAGAAGCGTGGGCCACGGGCCTCGGTAGATGCCCGATCACGGACCCCTGTCCGGTCGATACCCCGACCGCCTGGATTGCAGCCGTCGGATGGCCGCTGGCCGTCTCGCCCCCGAACGAGTAGATCGTGTCGCCGGCCGTCGCGACCGCCGGATAGCGAACCGGTACGGGGAGGCGCGCGGCGGTGGTGAAGCTTCGGCCGTCGCCCGTCCGCAGAACGTCCGCGGACGGAGTCCGGCCGTCGTAGCCGCCGACCACGTAGATCTGGCCACCGACGGTGGCGGCCGCCAGATCCGAGCGTGGCGCCGGAAGCCGGCCCACGACCCGCCCATTGCCACCGGTGCCGACGGCCACCACGGCAGCGGTGCTTGTGGTCGTCCCGCCGCCCATGACCAAGACCCGTTGACCCACCGTTGCGGCCGCCGCATCGTGAACCGGGTGGGGCAGGGTCGCTGCCGGGACGAGAGCGTCGTTGCGCGGATCGAGCCGGAACACCCCACTCGCCGACTGCTCGGCGGCGTCCAATCCGCCGAGCACCAGGAGGTTGCCTCTGTACGGGACCGCCGCCTCGCCGGAGATGGGTGCCGGAAGCGGGGTGGGCAGCTTCCTGGCCACCAGCCTCGAGCCGGGTTGATCGCTCGCCGCTCCGATGCTCGAACTGCCGCCGCCGTCCGACCCGAGGATGCTCCACATCGCCACGGCGGCGATGATCAGCGAAACGCAAGCGCCGACGGCCGCCAGCCGGCGGCGTCGGAAGACAACCCGGCTCGACCGACGCAACCCGCGTCGCGGTGCAGTCACGTCGCAAAGCCTCGCGACTCGGAGTCAAGCGCGCCTAGCGCGCGCGTGAGAATGCTCTTAGGAATCCGGATCCGGAAACGCCGTTATAAGGGCTTTCTCACCCTCGGCACAGCCGCTCCTAAGGTTGGCCTCCGATCCTCGTCAGCGTGGATTCGATTCCCTCCGGGCAACCGGCCTCTCCCGCCGCGGCTCGCGATGCCGGTCTCGCTCGTCTGAAGCGGCTTCGCCGCCTGCTCGTCGTTTCGAGCCTGGCATTGCTCGGCGTGCTCGCCGGCGTCGTCGCACAGGCCAGGCCCGGGAAGTCGTCCGGCACGACCCGGTCAGGAGGGGCGGCGAGTTCGCAGCGCCGCTCGTCAGCGGGCCGATCCTCTTCAGAGCTCGCGCCGTCCACCCGTGACCAGGCTGTTCCGACGCCGGGCATCTCGCCCCCCGCGCAGCCGCCCCTTCCGGCTCCCGCCGCGCCCGCGCCGACGCCGCCGATCGTCTCCGGCGGGTCATGAGCCCGGTCGCCTGGGACTCCTTTCCGGCGCTGGGAACCACGGCCGCGTTGTTCGTCACCGAGGCTGATGGTCTGGATCGGGCGCGAAGGACGCTCGCGGCGGAGTTGGCGGCGATCGATCACGCGTGTAGCCGCTTTCGATCCGACTCCGAGCTCTCACGAGTCAATCGCGCCCGGGGCCGCACGATCCGGTTGAGCGAGCTGTTCGCGGAAGCCGTGGCCGTGGCGCTCGACGCCGCGCGGGTGACCGACGGCGCTGTTGATCCCACGATCGGCCGCTCGCTGCGAGCGATCGGGTACGACTGCGACTTCGCCGACATCGTGCACGATTCGGACCGACCGCCGCGGGTACGTGCAATCCGGGTCGGTGGATGGCGCGTCGTTCGCCTCGATCCGCGGAGCCGAACCGTTCGCCTTCCGAAGGACGTCGAGCTGGATCTCGGAGCGACTGCCAAGGCGCTCGCGGCCGACCGGGCGGCACGTCGCGCCCAGCGGGAGATCGGGGGAGGCGTGCTCGTCAACCTCGGCGGCGACCTGTCCGTTGCCGGAAAGGCGCCGTCCGAGGGCTGGTTCGTCCGCGTCACCGACGACCATGCCGGCGCCGCGGGCGATCGCGGACAGACGGTCCGAGTTTCGACTGGTGGTTTGGCGACCTCCAGCACGACCGCACGGCGCTGGGCCACCGCCGACGGCTCGCGCCATCACATCGTGGATCCCCGGAGTGGGGACTCGGCGGCCGAGATCTGGCGAACGGTGAGCGTCGCCGCCGGCTCGTGCGTGGACGCGAACGTCGCCAGCACCGCCGCGATCGTTCGTGGCGACTCGGCCCTCGAGTGGCTCACCGAGCTCGGTCTGCCGAGCCGCCTGGTGTCTCGGGATGGGACGGTCGTGCGAGTCGGCGGTTGGCCGGAGGAGCTCCCCGCTTGAGCCCCCTGTTGGCCAGCACGCCGAGTGCCTATTGGTATGCGACCCGCGGCGCCGGCGTCGTCGCCCTGCTGCTGCTGACCGCGAGCCTCGTGATGGGCATCGTCGACCTGAGCCGGTGGCAGTCAGTGCGGTTGCCGCGCTTCGTGCTCGACGGGCTCCATCGAACGCTGTCGCTCCTGGCCGTCGTGATGGTGGCGATCCACGCCGTGACCACCGTGGCCGACGGCTTCGCCCCAATCCGCCTGACGGATGCTGTGATCCCGTTCGCGTCGCCGTACCGACCCCTCTGGCTCGGCCTCGGCGCACTCGCCTTCGACCTGCTCCTCGCGGTGACCCTGACGAGTGTGCTTCGCCGGCGGATCGGCCACCGGGCCTGGCGGGCGACCCATTGGGCCGCCTACGCATGCTGGCCGCTAGCCCTGGTCCACGGGTTGGGCACGGGGACGGACACGCCCCTTCCATGGATGCTGCTGCTCAGCGCCGCCTGCCTGCTGGTCGTGCTCGTTGCCGTGGGATGGAGGGTCGCGACGGCGTGGCCCGACGACACCGGCCGGCGGACGCTGGCCGGTGCCCTCGGCGCCACCGGGCTGCTCGCTCTGGTCATCTGGGTGGTTGGCGGGCCCCTGGGGCCGAAGTGGGCGAGCCGGGCGGGCACGCCCGCTCCGCTCCTGGCCAGCGTTGGAGCGGGCCCGGCCTCGGGAACGACCGCCCACGCCGCCAGCGCGGGATCGCTGCCGATCCCGTTCTCCGCGGATCTCTCCGGGACCATGCATCAACGCATTGCCGCCTCCTCGGATCTCGCCGTGCTGCAGATTCGAAGCTCGCTGCACGCCGGCGCCAAAGGGAAGCTCGGGATCCAGATCGAGGGAGTGCCACTCGGCTCCGGCGGCGTCTCGATGCAGGCCAGTCGCGTCACGCTCGGCCCGCCGAGCGAGCCATCGCTCTATCACGGTCGGCTGATCCAACTGCGAGGAGGGCGCCTGCTCGGGAGCCTGTCCGACGGCTCGTCAGTCATCCAGCTGAACGTGAACATCTCGATCGACCAGGCGAGTCAGCGGGTGACTGGCACGGCGGCCGCGCGCGCGGTCGCCGGTAAGGGACGAACGAGCTGATGGATGGCGTCTCGCTCCCGAGGGTGACCGCAGGCTGGAGGGATGAGCACGCGATCGGCCTCGAGGAGCACCTCACAGCCCTGGGGCCGTTGCGTGTGCCCGACGCACGAGGGCGCCACGACCTGATCACCGCGATCGATAGCAGCGGGCTGCTCGGGCGCGGAGGCGCTGGATTTCCCACCGCCGTCAAGATGCGCGGAGCGGCCGCCCGGGGGGGCCGTCGGATCGTCGTCGCGAACGGCGCGGAGGGAGAGCCGGCGAGCCACAAGGACCAGGCGTTGCTTGCACGAGCGCCACACCTGGTGCTCGATGGCGCCGTCCTGGCCGCCGTCGCAATCGGCGCCGGCGAGGTGATCGTCTGCGTGAAGCGGGACTCGAGCGAGGCGATCGACGCTTTGGCGACCGCGCTCGGCGAGCGGCCCCAGACAGCGGGGGTCGAGATCAGCCTGGTCGGGGTCCTGCCCACATACCTCGCCGGCGAAGAGAGCGCCCTCACCAACTATCTGAACACCGGTCGGGTGCTCCCGACATTCGTCCCGCCCCGGCCCTTTGAACGCGGGGTCAATGGCAGGCCGACGCTGATTCAGAATGTCGAGACCCTTGCCAACGTGGCGCTGATCGGGCGCCGTGGCCCAGACTGGTTTCGGGGACTTGGCACGCAGAATGACCCCGGCTCGACCCTGATCACGCTGGGCGGCGCGGTCGCCGTGCCGGGCGTGTACGAGGTTCCGAGCGGCGTCGCCCTCGCCGATCTGGTCGAGCTGGCTGGTGGCCCTTCGGCCTCGATCCGCGCCTTCTTGGTCGGCGGCTATTCGGGATCCTGGGTCGCACCCGAGCGGGCCCTGGATCAGCCCGTCGACCGCGCTCGCCGCACGCAGGGCTGGGGACTCGGTGCGGGTGTCGTGATCGCGCTTCCGGCGACCGCGTGCGGGGTGTGCGAGACGGCGCGCGTTGCACGCTACCTCGCGGAGGAATCGGCGGGCCAGTGCGGCCCCTGCGTCCATGGCCTCGGCTCGATCGCCGACCTGCTCAACGAGATCAGCGAGGGCATCGCCGAGCCGGGCTCCCATCTGTGGCTGGAGAGATGGGCCGAGGACATCGCCGGCCGAGGAGCGTGCGGTCATCCCGACGGCACTGCCCGGTTCGTCGCCAGCGCCCTGTCGACCTTCAGGGAGGAGATCGACCGGCACGAGTCCGGCGGCGACGTGTGCAGCGGACGCTCGGGCGACTCCTGGGTCCTGCCACTACCGCACTACGCAGAGGCCCCGTGATGGCAAGGCTGCGAGTCAACCCGATCGCCTGTGAGGCGCATGGCCTTTGCGCCGAGCTGTTTCCCGAGTGGATCACGCTCGATGACTGGGGCTACCCGATCGTCGACGAGGGGACCATCCCCGCTTCGTTGCTCGAGCACGCCGGGCGTGCCGCCGACGCCTGTCCGACGCTGGCGTTGCTCCTCGAGTCATCCGGTGGTCCGGAGCCGGAAAGCCGACCCCCGACGCCACTTCGCCTCGGCCGTCGGTCCCCCTGAGCGTTTCATCGGCTAGCGCGCTGACAACCCGCCGCCGTCATGAGACGGGTCGGCCACGAGTTGACAGGGCGCCAGCAGGCTGGCGCCCCTTCTCCAACATCGATCCGAACTCCTTCAGAGGCCCCGCGGGCTAGCCTGAAGCCCGGCCCGATAGGGGATCAGCTGGCCGGAACAGGTCCGCGAGGCGGCGAGCCGCTCAGGGCTCGCGAGGGCGGCGGTGGCGGCCCTTGGAGGCCAGCAGCTCCGAGCCCGCTGCGGCGAGCAGCGTTGCCGGATCGGCGTCGGTGATGCCGGCGACCCCGAACGAGATCTCGATCGCGCCGCCGCCCAGATGCGCATCGCGGACCCGCGTGGCGATCCGCGCGGCGGCGATTCCCGCCTCCTTGCGCGTCGTCTCGGGCATCACGATCGCGAACTCGTCGCCGCCGATCCGAAAGCAGTCGTCGGTGACCCGCGATTGGTCGAGGATTCTGGCGACCGAACGCAGGACCTCGTCGCCGGCGGCGTGGCCGAGCCGCTCGTTCACGTCCTTGAACCCGTCGAGATCCAGCAGGCAGAGGGAGAACGGATGCTGGTAGCGGTGGGAACGGGCCACCTCGACCGCCAGCCGCTCTTCGAACGCGCGGCGGTTGGGCAGGGCCGTCAGTGAGTCATAGCGGTTGTCGTCTGACCCGATCTCGTGGAGGCTCGCGTTGGACAGGTGGGCGGCGATCAGCTCGCTCAGCAGCTCAAGGGTTTGAACGTCGCCGTCGTCGAAGTGAAACGCCTCGGGGGAGTACACCTTCAGCACGCCCACGGGCTCGAACCGGTGGACGAACGGCACGCAGATCATCGAGAGCGCGTTGACTCGGCTGCATTCCTCGGCGTCGACGCGAGCGTCATTACCGGTGTCGTCGCTTCGAAGCGCCCGGCCCTCCGTGACGGACAGCCCGGAGAGGGTCGATGCCATCTTCGAGCTCGTCCCCAGATATGGCGCCGCCTCTCCAGTGGTGACCGCGTAGACCATCTCGTCTTCTTCGGCGAGCTCGATCACGGCGGCGCTGGCCCGAGTCAGCTCCTGGGCCCGCTCGGCGATCAGCTCCATGATCGCGTTCAGGCCCAAGCCGGCGGCGGCAATCTCCGTCTGCGTGCGGATCAGCGCCCGGAGCTCGCTCTCGGTCTGGGGGGCCATACGACCCTGATCGGCGGCGACCCCCCTTTTGATTAGTCGCTAGATGGCGCGACGGTCGATGCGGTGGCGGGCTACTCGGCCCAGAAGTCGGAGACGATCTCGCCGTCCGACTCGACGTTCTCCTGACCGTCGGAGAGCCCGTGCTCGACCGCCGAGTCCTCGACGTCGCGGAGGTTCTTCTTCGCGTAGCCCACGGGCCGGATCCTACGACCCCCTCCCCGGATCAGGGAAGGAGGATCGCTCTGGACGTCCTCAGTCCGCGCACGAGGACGACAGGGAGATGCCCCGCGATCGCTCCTTGGTCGCCGCTTCGCCGTTCGTGCCCGGATAGAGGACGATGTCGGAGTAGTAGCGCTGGTGCTGGCGCCCGCTTGGGCCCTTCGGGCAGGCGAGGCGGAAGAACCGATCGCCCTTCGGCACCGTGAACGTGCAGCCCCTGATGCACCCCTTCTGGTCGACCGTGACGTCGCCGGAGCGATGGTCGGCGCGAAGCCGCGAGCGGATCGTCAACCTCGTGCGCGCGGGACAGGCCACCTGGGTGTAGGCGGTCGCCAGCCCACGGTCCACGTACGGCGTCTGGACCCGCGCTCTGCATCCCGAGGCTGGGTTCGTGACGAATCCCTCCCAGACCGGCGTGGGCTGAAAGTACGTTTCGATCTGGCGCTGGACCGTGTGCGCGAGGTTGCCGAGCGCGATGTTCGCGTCGGTCAGGTGAAGCCCCCATGTCGCGTCGGGTAGGGGGTTCAGGTGCGGGGCGCCCGGGTTGGGGGAGATCTGGAGGACGTTTGCGCCGCCGGCGCTCGAGCAGGCCCCGGTATACGCGTGGTCGTACTCGGCCCAGGTGGTGGTCGCGTTCGGGTCGGGGAAGCCGATGAGGCTCGTGGCGAGACCGATCGTCGTGTGTGGCGCGAAGGGCTCCGTCGGGACGATCGTCTTCAGGTTCTCGCTGCCCGGATAGGCGCAGAGAACCTTCAGGGTTGGATCGATCGGGCCGCCCAGCGAACCGTTGTTGCGACCGAAGGCCGCGTCCTGCGGGACGCGGTCATTGAAGGTCGAGAAGGCGATCACGCAATGGAGCTGTGTCTGGGCCGCGCAGGGGGGGACGTTCTGAAAGTCGCCGCCGGGCTTGCCGCTCTTCTTGACCAGGACGTTGCCGCCGAGCAGGAGCGCCGAGATCATCCGGTTTCGAAGCGCGGGGCGCCCGTCGATCTGGTTGGCGATCAGCCGGCGAAGAAGGAAGCTTCCCTGCGAGTGGCCGATCAGTACGAACGGGCGGCCGTGGTTGTAGTTCCTCAGGTAGTGGTGCCAGCCGGAGAGGGCGCTCTGGTAGGCGATCCTTTGAACCTTCGGCGGGATCGCGTCCGTGCCCCCGAGGATTCGCTTCAGCGTGATCTGCCGGTACATCGGCGCGAAGACGCGGCACTCCTGCGAGTAACGAGCCGCCTGGTAGAGCGCGATCGAGCGTTCCTCGGGGTCGATCGAGAGGTTCGAGTTGTCCGTGTCGTCATCGCTGACCGTTGGATAGAGGTAGAAGCAGTCCACCCTGGGCTTTGGTGGCTCGGTCGGCGTGTACTTGCCGAGGGCGGCCCTGCCGTTGTTGGAGAGCCTGGTCGTGTCGAGGCCCGGGGCACACGGGTCGTGCTTGAGGCCCGGCTTGCATAGCCAGACCGTCTTCTGCTCGGCCGAGGCGAAGCCGGGCAGGATCGCGGCCCACGCAAGGGCGAGCGTCGCCAGACCGGCGCAACAGACCATGCCCGAGGCTAGACGCGATTCCCTCCTCACCCACATCCACCCTACCAACCGCGACGCACCGAAAGCGCAGCTCGGTCGCCCAGCGATCAGCGATCAGCTGGCTGGACATCGCGGGAACCCAGGGCTTCCGCATTAGGATCCGGACCCGATCAAAACCGGACACGAGGACGCAAACATGCAGATGAATCCGAACAAAGCGTTGTGGGAGAAGGGCGACTTCACGCGCATCGCCGAGAGCATGAGGGAGAGTGGAGAGGCGCTCGTGGGAAAGCTGGGCGTCAGCGAGGGAATGCAGATGCTCGACCTGGGGTGCGGCGACGGAACCACCGCCGTGCCCGCCGCTCAGCTGGGTGCAGATGTTCTGGGCGTCGACATCGCCAGCAATCTCGTCGCGGCGGGCAACGCTCGGGCCGAGGCCCTCGGCTTGGCCAACCTCACGTTCCAGGAGGGCGATGCAACGGATCTGCACGAGCTCGATGACGAGAGCTTCGACCTCGTCGTCAGCATCTTCGGCGCGATGTTCGCACCCAAGCCCTTCGATGTCGCCCACGAGATGGTCCGGGTGACCAAGTTGGGAGGGCAGATCGCGATGGGGAACTGGATCCCGAACAACCCGACCTTGGTGGCCCAGATCCTGAGGATCAGCGCCTCCTACTCACCTCCGCCTCCGGAGGGCTTCGTCAGCCCGATGACCTGGGGCGTGGAGGACGAGGTTGTCGAGCGGTTTACGGCAGCCGGCGTCCCCGACGACGGAATCTCTTTCGAGAGGGACACCTACACGCTCAATTACCCAGGCGAGCCGGCTGAGCTGGTGGGTGAGTTCAAGACCTACTACGGGCCGACCATGAACGCGTTCGAGGCGGCGGCGGCCAACGGCCGCGAGGCTGAGCTCCAGGCTGAGCTGGAGGCCCTGTTCAACGAGCAGAACACGGGCGATGGGGCCACCTCGATCCCGGCGACCTTTCTGCGGGTGACGGTCCGGCGGTAGGCGCCCGGATGGGCGCCGCTGGTTCTGCCCTGTGGCTGCGTAGGGCTAGTGGCCAAAGCGGGACGCTTGGATCCGTCACGCACTACTCCTGGGAGGCGTGGCGCTGCGAGCGGGCCCTCGGGACGAGATACTGCACGGGCCATGTCGCCGGAGCGCGACGACACCTTCAACGGAGGAGGCCTGAATTGATGCTGGCAACGACGACGGTCGAGGATTTCGACCGCTTCTTGGAGATCTTCTCGACCAAGGGCGCCGAGAAGCGAAAGGAGCACGGGTCCAAGGGTGCGACCGTCTTTCGCGATCCCAACGAGGCGGACCGGGTCTGGGTGCTCTTTGACTGGGATGCCGAGGGCTTTCAGAACTTCCTCTCCGACCCCGAGGTCCCGCCGATCATTCAAGAAGCCGGACACAAGAGCAGGCCGCAGCCGGCGGAGTTCGGCGGCCAATACGACGCCTAGCCCAGGCTCCACTCGGAGCCCTCAAGCCCGCCTGGCTGACGGAGCGCAGAGTGGGCTCCCGATGGAGATGGAGCTGGCCCACGTCCTCACGATGCGGGACGGCAAGGTCGCGGGACAGTGAGCACTCCGACGGAGCAGGAGCCCTCGAAGCCGCAGCGCTGTGGGGCGTCAGGCCGCTTTCGCAGGCGATGACTCCGCTGGGCAGATCGGCCGCGACCTCTCGCGTGTGAAGCGACGGGCAGGCGCTCCAGGGTCGTCGACGGGCTAGAAGCGAAACGCTTGGGAGGCGCCGGCACAGGTTGAGCGGCGGTGGCGGCCGCCGATCCGCTTCGCGGCGACACGGACGTGTGCCCCGAGCGAGCCCGGTTTGAGGTCCCCCTTGGTCGCCCAGACGCCGTTTCGGCTGGAGCGGTCCCTGCCCAGGAGCTTGCTCGAGCCGTCGGCGAGGTCCTCGAACAGCTTCACCGTGCGTCCCGCAAGGCATCGCCTGCTCGGGGAGTCGACGTGGCCCCACACGGTCAGCGGCGACGCGGTGGCCGTGCTGTCGTCGACGACGATCGAGGTGGAGAGCGACCTCTCCTGCGCGAAGCCGACGCCGGTCCCGAGCACGGCTAGGGCGGCCAGAACAGCGATCCCCGAGCGAAATGGCGCTCGCCGGGCCATCATACGAATCGAATTGAGGTCGAGTCGGCCTTGCAGATCCGTCGGTGTTTGCGGCCGCCGATCGCCTTCCTTTTGACCCGAAAGTGCGCTACGTCGGCCCCGACGATGTTTCCGCCGACAGCCCAGGCGCCGTCCTTGCCCGTGCGGTCACGGTCGAGCACCTTGAGCGCCCCGGTGTTGCCGCTGTGAAGGACGACCCTCACAGTGCGCCCGGGGACGCACGCCCGCCGCCGCGACTCGAGGTGGCCGACGAAGTCGTATGCGTTGGTGCCACTGCCACTCTGCCGGCTGGAGTGGTCGAGAACGATCCTGGTTGTCGACGACGGCGCGCGCGCCGCGACTGCGCCGCTTGCCAGCGTGACACCGGCGACCAGCGCAATCAGGGCCACGCGCCTCATCGTCCGTCTCTCGGAACCGTCGTGGTTGCGATCGTCGTGCCGGATTTCAATAACCGTAGCCGCCGCCGGAGGAGCCGGCCGTACCCGAAGAGGGAGCGCCGGTCGAGCCTCCGCCGCCGGATGTGCCGGCCGGAGCGTTCGAGCCGCTCGGCTGAACCGCGTACCAGCGGGCACCGAACGAGTTGACGCCGTTGCCCGTCACATCGCCGGGGCTGGCGTCGGCGGTGTACGTGTAAAGCGGACGCCCGCCGTAGGTCACCTGGGTCGAACCGTCGCTGCGCTTGATCGTCCCGAGCTTCGAGGCGACGGCGCCGTTGCCCGCCTTGGGAGTCCCGCTCGTCGTCAGTGGTGGCCACGCGCCCGCGCACGAGCCGCTGCATGCGGACATCCCGCCGGAGTCCTTGGCGAACACATAGAGCGTGTCGCCCTTGCTGTCTGTGAGGATGGGACCGAGCTGCGAGTTCTTCTTCATCTCGACCGTCGCCGCTACGGGTGGGCGCGCCGCGACGGTGCTCGCGCTGACGCTCGCCCCGGGGCTGCCACCCCCGCCGCAGCCCGCGAGGGCGAGGAGGGATGCGAGGCCTGCTCCGACGAAGGCGAGTGATGCTCGTGATCTGATCATGTTCTGTCTCCTTGAATGCCCGAAGGCGCGTTGCCCTGTCCACTCGGCCAACGTCCACCCTCGGCGACCGACGGCAAATCCGGGCGGCGCCAGGTTGGACCCGTTTCGGAAAGGATGTGGCTTCGAGTTAGGGGCCGTCGTGCTCGACGGCTTCGATCTGTGTTCGGGATACTCCAGCGCCCTGCGCCGAGTTCAACTGCGGACCGAGATCACACATCGGGGCGGTAGGGGTGTGGTCAGCGGGGTCGCGGCGGGGTTCGTCCCCCCACGATCCTCGCGAGGGCACGGACGCCGTCCCAGAAGCCCTCGGGTATCGCGGCCGACGGCGAGGCGCCCGGATGCGCCCGGGCGATCCGCACCCGCAGCACGCCGGGCCTGATCTGAAAGCGAAGCGGCGCGTCCAATCTCACGGCCTCACCGTCGATGCCGGCGGCAACCGGGTCGTCCGCGTCGACCTCGAACCGGGGGGTCGACCACTCCCGCCACGGTCGTTGCGGCAGGCGCTCATGCTCGCCGCCCCCGATCGGCGCGCCGACAATCGTCACCCCGAGCAGACCGTCGTCGATCCTCGGACGGGTCCCGGAGCCGACGGCGGGGCCCAGCCGGTAGCGGTTGTTGGACACCAGGATCGCAGCGCCCGAGGAGTCCTCGTGGCCGCCGGGCCCCCTCCAGCGCAGGTCGAGTCCCTCACCGTCGGGGCCGAGGACATCTGGAAGCGTGTCGAGGATGGTCTTCAGCTTCGCGTCGCGGTATCCCTTCCGCTGGACGGCCTCCGCGTAGAGCCCCAGCGAGACGTTGTTGACGAAGACGCGCCCGTTGACCTCAGCCAGGTCGACGCGGCGCTCGCCACCGTCGACGAAGGAGTCGAGGGCCCCGACGACGTCGTCGCGGTCAACTCCGAGGTCGAGGGCGAAGTGGTTGCGGGTGCCGGCCGGGATACACGCATAGGGGAGGTCGAGCTCGGCCGCGACCGCGGCGACGATCGCCTGTGAGCCGTCGCCCCCGGCCATCGCCAGCGCGTCGGCGCCATCAGCCACCGCGGCCCGGACGAGTTGCTCCAAGTCCGCACCGAGGGTGAGCTCGGTGGGCTCGATGCCGCGTGCGCGCGCCTCCTCGGCGAGGTTGAGCCTCTCGGCCTTGCCTCCGCCGGACTTCGGGTTGTAGAAGAGGACCGGGTGCTGCGGGGGCTGCGCATCGGCGAGCGGGACATGGAGCCTGAAGGCGGCGCTTGTCGCGCCGAACGCCAGGGCCAGTCCGCCCAGGATCACGAGCGCCTGGACCAGGTGGTCGCCGTCGGCTACCAGCACGACGACCGTCGCCGCGAGCCCCACGACGGCGACCGCGATCCCCAGGACCCTGGCCGCTCCGGTGCGAAGCAGCCCGTACCAGGCGGCGACGAACGCGATCGCCGCCCCCGCGAGGACGATCACGCCCCAGGGGAACTGCTGGACCACGATGTCGACGGCCAGAACGAGGATCAGGGGCGGCAACGCGAGGGCGGCGACGGCGGCAATCCGCCGGCGCGCCCCGGACCTCGTCACGGCGGGCCGGGCGGAAACTCCTGCGCTGCCTGCCGGCGAAGGATCTCGATGCCCACAACGGCGAGCGCCGCAAGCGCCACGATAACGAGCACCTGCCCGAGGTTGTTGATGCCCGGTATGAACGAGAGCCAGATCAGGAACAGCGCGGCCACGACCGAGTACACGGCGACCGGATGGTCCCGCAGGTACGGGGCGAGGAATCGTCTGACCGCGACCTCGTGGCGGCCCGGCCCCGCCAGAAGGCCCCCGCCGATGAACGCCACGCCGATCGCGAGCACAAACAGCGCCCGCTGTCGAAGTCCCGCGGAGATGATGTCCCAGACCGACGTGATCGCCGGCTTGACGGTCTCGGAGGCCGCGACCGAGTCCACTCCGTTGCCGATCAGGCGCCTGGTCAAGAGAACGAAGAGCGTCGCCACCACGATCCCGCCTCCGGCGGCGATCAGGGCCTCGCGGCGCCACCCCTGGGCCAGGTAGATGGCCCCCACGTAGAGCAAGAGCGCCACGACCGGCAGGACGAAGCCGAGGTTGCGCAGCAGGCTCACGACCCTCTGAAGCCCCGAGAGCTGATTCGAGCTCATCAGAACGAGCTGACCGGGGGTTTGGACGGCCTGGCGTTCGAGCAGGGTGTTGATCCGCGTCTGGAGTGTGCCCAGGGAGGTGTCGAGCCTTCGCACGTTCGCTTGGCTCGGATCGGCGAGCACCGCCGCGGTTCGCCGGTTGAGCGCGCTCACCCGGCCGTCGGCGTCGGCGAGGCGTCCCTGGAGCGTGGACAACCGGCCCTTGAGCTGGGAGGGGACGCTTCCCTTGACCCCCTTGATCGCCCCCTCGAGGCTCGCGATCTTCGCCTTCAGCTCGGTGGTGTTCGTGTGGAGGTCCTGGAGATTCCCCTTCAGCTCGGGGGTCAGCGTCCCGGCCTGCGCCTGGGACAGCGTCGCCCGCGCCGACTCGATCTTGCCCTGGGCCGTGGTCAGGCGCTGGCGCAGATCGGTGGTGAAGCTCTGGACGAGCCCCTGGAGCTTGGAGATCGTCGCCGGGTTTACCCCCAGGCGGGTCGCGAGGTCCGCGACGACGCTTCCGTAATCGAGGGTGACGTTGCCGCCCGCGGTCGAGACGAATTGGCTCTTGTTCTCGATCAGGCTGACGAACTGCTGCTGCGCCCGGCCGACGGCGGTGCTGACGAGGTCCTGAACCTGAGGCGAGGCGAGCGCTCGCTCGGCGGCGTTGGTGGCGAGCTGCCTGGTCGCCGCCGCGACCGGAAGCGCCAGCGGCTTGGCAGCGCTCGGCAGCTCATTTGTGATCTGGCCCTGGACGTCGACGTTGGCGTAGAGCTGATCGACGGTGTAGGTCGCGAGCGCCTGCTGTACATCGGGGTCCTTGAGGATCTGGTCGGTCGTGCCCTTGATCTGGTTCGTGTCGAGCGCCTCGCGCTGGACCCAGTTCGCGAAGATCGACAGCACCAGGACGATCGAGGCGAGGACGATCAGCGGCCACACGATCGCGCGGCGGGGGTGCTTGGGCTTCGGCCCGCCAGATCCTCCGGGCGAGGGCTTCCGCGCGGGATCAGCCGCGGGCCCGGGGGGTCGCTCAGGCGACGGGGAGGTGTCGGACTGGTCGATCAATGCTCGGGCGCGTTGGCGCAGACTACCTCGGACCCGTCGCTGGCCGGCCCGCGCCTGGGTTGCGCCGACCCGGGTGCCTTCCGGCGAGCGCGCCCGGAAGGCCGGACACTACGTCCGTTTGCGCGCAAGCACCAGCAGGTACTCGAAGCGGAGCTCCGTGGGCCCCTCGGGCGAGCCGGTGTTCGCCTTCGTGGCGAAGTCGAGGAATTTGCGGTCGAGAGCCGCGCTTCGCTCCGGGTTGTCCTTGACGCTCTCGAACGCCGCGATCAGGGGTCCGAAGGTCTGCTTGTAGAAGGCGCAGTACTCGACCGGCGGCCCGGGGACCGCCTCGATCAGGTCCCGCACGCTCGCGTCCAGTGAGGACACGCGGTTACCGAACAGCTCCCGAACGTGGGTCTCGTCTCCCCACAGGAGCGGCGATGTCGCGTCGGGAGGCGGCGGCGGCAGGAAGGGGCCGAGCACGCCGAAGAACTCGGCCGCAAGGCCGCTCGGGGTGAAGTTGGCCATTCCGATCGTGCCGCCGGGTCGGCAGACCCGGAGCAACTGATCGGCAACCGCCTGCTGGTCGGGCGCGAACATTGCCCCGGCCGACGAGGTGACCACGTCGAACTCCCCGTCCCCGAACGGCAACGCTTGGGCGTCACCCTCGACCCACTCGAGCTCGACCCCTCGCTTGCTCGCCTCGCGTTTGCCGGCCTGCATGTTCTCGATCGTGATGTCTGAAGCAATCACGTCGGCGCCGGTCTCGGCGGCGCGGATCGCGACGTTGCCGCTTCCGGCGGCGACGTCGAGCACACGCTGGTCCGCGGCGATTTCGCAGGCCTCGACAAGGTCGCGGCCGAGCTGCGAGTCCAGCTCGGTAGTGAAGCGGTTGTAGTCGCCGAGCGCCCACATCGTGCGCGTCGCGGCCCTTACCTCCTCGGGCAATGCCCTGGCGGCGTCCTGCTGATCAGCCATCCCGACCTCCTCGATCGTGGCGCGCGTGCTCGGCGAAAGCATCGGTCCTCTGTGCCGCGCCGGTTCATCCGCGCCAAGCTATTGGACACTGTCCGCCGTCACGCCCTTCGTGTAGGAAGGAGGAGGGCACACAGCCTCGGTGCTACTCCCCTAGCAGACAGCTACGCAAGGCTGGTGCCCAACGCGGGGCGCTTGGATTAGTCAAGCGCTACTCCTGGCAGCGGTGGCAGTGCGCCGATAGGCTCCCTCCTGAGTTCACGAGCCGGAGGATGAGATGGCCGAGGTTCCGACGCTATTCGTTTGCCACGGCGACGACGGCGGCCCGCGGTTCCATCCGTGTCGCCGAGTGCAGGAGGCACTCCGCGCCGCGGGCATCGAGTACGAGAAGGTGATCGCCGCTCACGGCAGCCCGATTCCCTTTCTGCGGAAGGGTTCGCGTGACGAGCTGCGGGAGGCGACCGGATCGACGAAGCTGCCGGCGTTCAAGCTGCCCGACGGGACGGTCATCACCCATTCCCGCGCCATCCTCTCCTGGATCGGCCAGCAGTCGTGATCTGCGGCGCTCGCGAGCTGCGGCCAGCGCGAGGTGCCGCGCTAGCCACGATGGGCGGGAGGACCTGAGCTTGCCCTGAGTACGCGTGGAAGCCGTGGTGCTGGCGGCCCCGCAGGCCAGAGCGAGATACTGCAACGCGATGTCGCAGGAGAACGTTGAGATCGTGCGCAGGATCCATGACGGTTGGTCGCGGGGTGATTTCAGCGTTGGGACCGACCTCGTGGCCCCAGACTTTGAGTGGCAGCAGCACGACGAGGCTGTCCAGCCCGGGGTCCATCGTGGGGAGGCGATTGGCGGTGCGATCAGGAAGATCTTCGAGATCTATGAGGACTTCCGGATCGAGCCCGAGGAATACCTCGACGCAGGGGAGAAGGTTGTGGTGGTGGCCCGCAACCGAGCCACCGGCAAGGGGAGCGGCGTTGAGTTGGACCAGCGGTTCGCTTTCGTGTGGACGGTCCGAGGCGGCAAGTTGGCCCGTCTGCGGGTCTACGAGGATCGGAGCGAGGCCCTTGAAGCCGCCGGGCAGCGGGAGTAGCTCCTTCCCGGCGTCCGGACCCGGACCCAGCTCACGCCAGAGCGGCCCTCAGGTCCTTGCCAGGCGATGATCTCCAGGCGGGGCAGAATTGACAGGAACAGCGGACGCAGTGATGGCTGCTCCCGAGTCCTGGGCTCATCGACTCAGCCTTCAGAGCCGGATGGCCGACCAGGTGCGCCATCGCGACGGCTGAGGCCCGCGAGCTCGGCCATTGCCCCGATCCCGGGACCGACGGCGGTGCGGAAGCGCTCTTCGGCGGCCGCCAGATCGGCATCAGCGGCGTGTCCGGGGGGAATGCGCGCCGGGTTCAGAGGCACGCCGTCGACCCACTCCTTGATGTCGGGCTCGGCGGTGAAGGCGAGAGACGCACGGCCGCCCATGACCTGCATCAGCGCCCAGTCGGTGGGCGTGTTCGAGAGCGGCGACGGGCGGCACAGCCGGTTCTTCTCGGCATCGTCTTCACGGGTCGCCTCCGTGTAGCCGATCAGTGCCGCCGCCAGGCACGGGAAGCCCGCCCGGACCGGCTGAATCGTGATTGCCTCATCACCCCAGATCGGGATAAGCGGGGGGTACTGCAGCCCGGACGCGGCGCAGTGAACGACCACCGCGTCCCTGTGGATCGCGGCATCGCCGTCGTCCAGTTCGATCCGCCCTGGCTCGACCCCGCGGACGCGTCCGAGCCGGACCACCCGCCCGATGCTGAGCAACAGCTCGAGCTCCCACCGGGCAAGCGTCGGTGTCTTCGCCATGGTCGGCGTTACCGAGGGGTCGATGCGGAGCATCACCCCAGCGGCTTCCATTCGCAGGAAGAGGTCATCCGGAGAGGAGGCCGCACTTGCCGCCTCCATGATGTCGGCGGCCATCCCGGTGAACACGGCGGGGTCGGGCTGGAGAACCGCGCGGTCGAACATCCACGGTTCGCGGGGCCGAACCCAGCAGATCGAATCCGGGTCGACTCCGCTTTCGAGCAGCCACACGCAGGCGTCGGTTGCCGTCTTCCCGGCCCCGACTATCACGAACTCCGCGGGTGCGGTTTCAAGCCTCGGCAGCTCGTTGACCGGGAGCGCCCGGACCCCTTCGGCGACGCCGAACGGCGGCGCGGTGGTCGCGGGGATCTCCGGGGCGAGGTAGCGGGCGTCGGCGATCCGGCAATCCGGCCCGGCCTGGTAACGCTGTCCGGACACCCGCGAAACGAACGAGCCGTCGCCCAGGTACTCGCAGTTCGGGTGGAACTCCACCCGGCCCGAGGGCACCAGTTGCTCGTTCAGCACCCGCTCGTAGTAGGCGCAGATCTCCGCCGCGCTGGCCCGTTCGTGCAGACCCGCCTCGGGGCCCTGGCGCTGGATCGAGCCGGAGCCCAGCAGCGTCGAGGCCACGCCGTAGAACGAGGACGCCTGGTGCAGCCGCACGAACGGGTACGCATCCAGCCAATGGCCGCCGGGCCCGTGCCGACGATCGACCAGGGCGACGCGCACCTCCGCATGGCGGGTCAGCGCGTCAGCGAAAGCCATTCCCGACGCCCCGGCTCCTACGACCAGGTAGTCGGCCTCGAGCGCACGTGTCATGCGGTGATTCAAGCAAGCAGCACCTTCGATCGCATCTTCAGCGTGCCGGTTCGCGTGTGCCCGTTTCGTACCTCTCCGAGTCGGCGGGCGGCAGCAGCCGATCCTGGCCCTCAGAAACCGCATCAACAAGCCGTAAGTGCCGTTATCTGCCCCGGTAGTTCGCCCTACGGATTACCAGGGATTACGCACGATTACAGGGGATTCGGGCAGAGAGATCGCCTTTCTGCCGAGAGCGACGCAAGGCTGATGGCAACGCGGGACGCTTGGATCCGTCAAGCCATACCTCGGGAGCCGTGGCTTGGACGCCACACGGCTTCATGCTTCCGCGCGTCAGAGATCGGGCACGCCTGAGCCTGCTAGTAGCCGAGCGACGGTGATCGACAGGCGAATCCTGCCAGCGCGAGTTAAAGCGGCGCCGGCGACGCGGTGGGAATCGCAGTTCGGCGAGCGCGCACCTCCGACCAGGTGAGCATGCGACCGGCATCAGGGTCGATCACTTTGAGCCGGACCGCGACGGCGCCGTCTCGTGCGGTCAGTACCGGGACGTCCCAGAAGATCGGATTCTTCTCGTGGGCGCGCTCGAGGTTGTAGTTCGGGATCCTGGCGCTCAGGTGGTGGACGTGGTGGAGGCCGATGTTGCCAGTGAAGAACTGGAAAGGCTGCGGCAACTTCAGGTAGGAGCTCCCGCGCAGCGCCGCGTCCGCGTAGCCCCAGCTCTCTCCACTCTCCCAGTAGACATCCTCGAACTGGTGCTGGACATAGAACAGCCACACGCCAGCCGTGCCGGCAAGGATCGCGCTCGGCATCTGCACGAGCAGCCACTCCTGCCAGCCGACAAGCCAGCAGATCGCACCCACCAGCACTGCGAAGAAGAGGTTGGTGAGCATCACGCTCCGCCGCTGGCGTGGGCGCATCGAGCGCGACCACAGACGAGGCCCGAGCATCAATGACCACAGCGGCCCGAGCCCGAACATGATCAGCGGGTTGCGGAAGAGGCGGTAGCCGAGCCGCCTCCTCCACGAGCTGGCGACATACTCATCGAAGGTCAGGGTCGGGATGTCCCCGGTGCCGCGGCGGTCGAGATCGCCGGCCGTTCCGTGATGGACGGCGTGGGTGTGGCGCCAGTTGGCGAACGGCTGGAAGACGAGCAACGCGCTCAGCCGGCCCATCCAGAGGTTGGCCCGCCGCGAGGGCAGAAACGAGCCGTGGGTGCAGTCGTGGAAGACGATGAAGGTTCGCAGCAGGAAACCGGCGGTCGGGATCGCGAGGGCGAACGTGAACCAGTAGCCGACCTCGCCCAGGCTGGCGTACATGAGCACCGACAGCGCTATGTAGGGCACGACCGAGGTCGCGATATCGAGCAGGCCCCGGGCCCAGGAGGCGCGCTCGTAGGGGGCCATCGAGTCGCGCCACACGGGCCGGTTCGAACCGGAACCGGTCTTCGATGCGATCTGTGAGGCGGCGTCGATCACTGCTACCAGGATCCAGGCTACCCCGTGCTCGCCTCCTTCAGCGGGGCGGGTAGGCCCGCGGTTCGCGGGCACGGGGATCGCCCACTGCGGGAATTACCGGCCAAGCGTTCTCGCGACTCGACGTCGCGGGCTGACCCGCACCACGTCCCTGAGCGTGCGCTCGGCCGGGGGCCGAACGGTAACCAGCAAGGACGAGGGTGATGGGCCATGGGCGCACAGCGCCAGGTGGCTGGGATGATCACTCGGGAACTCCCTTCGACGCCATCGAGGACCAGATCCAACGAATCCCCGAACTGGTCGAAGACGAGCGCTCGGCGTTGTGGCTGTACGCGTGGTCGCGACAGGCACGCGGCTGGCAGCGGAATGCCTCGACAGCTTCTCCTGCGGGCCGGGTCGTCGAATGGCAGGTAGACGGGAGTGAACGGCCGCGACCTTCACTCGGATGGCCTGGAGCTTCATCCAGAAGATGCTGCGGACCTGAGGGAGTTCCACGAGGAGGGCGACGGCACTCTGCGCCAGGACATATCGACCGCCATGGTCGGCCTCTACAAGCAGCACTTCGGCGAGGGGCCGACGCGTTGCACCACCTATTTGCACCCCGAGCTCGTGATCGTCGTCTTGGGCGGGGGCTACTCGGCCGCCGAGCAAACGCTGTTGGAGGCCGGCAAGTGGCATGAGGTTCGCCAGGCGAGGCTGCTCTGGCAGGACAGCATGCAGGCGATGTTCGTCGATCCGATCGAAGAGTTGACCGGGCGCACGGTCGCGGCATTCATGAGCGCCAATCGTCAAGACCCCGACTTAGCGGTGGAGATGTTCTTACTCGAAACTGAGCACACCTACTAATAGAAGGTCCTTCTGTGGGTCTCGAGTCCCGATGGCGTACGCCGCGTCGCACCAATGGCGCGAACGTACTGGCCTTCCGCTTCAGGGATTCAAGCCCGAGCCCTGCCGGCCCATGCTCGGAACTCGAGATCATTGCGAAGCAGGGCGAGTAGCAATAGGCTGCGTGCGAGCAACAGCGACCCGAGGAGAGCACCGCAATGCCCCCTGCGAAGAAGCCCGCATCCCGCCGCAGTAGCGCGCCCAAGCGCCCCACCGCAAAGGACCAAGCAGCAATCAAGCGCCTCAACAAGTCGCTCGATGCCGCCCAGGATGCGCTGGCGTCACTGGGCAAGGATGTGAGCAAAGACCTCGGCGCAGGGGGGCGAAACCTCTACAAGAACCTGCAGAGGTTCATCAAGGACGCCCGGCGCGACAGCGGCAAGCTCAGCAAGGCCCTCGAGCGCGACATTGAGCGGCTTCAAAAGCGTCTGGCCCGCGTCCCCCAAGCGAAAACATCGAGCCGTGCACCCACACGCCGCAAGGCGGCGAAACGTTCGCCCGCAAAGCGGACCACGTCGCGCAGTACCTCGCGGTCGGGGTCGCGGGCCAGGCCGCGAACCAGATAGAGCTCTGGCGCCGGCAAGCCGGCGGCGCTGGCGATCATCGCCACTCGACCATCCGTGCGTCGTAGCGGGGAACGGATTGGCGCTCGCCAAGACGTGGGGCGAGACGCCGCCTCGATCGCAGGGCGATCGCCAGGAACTGGTCTCAAAGCCCTCGGTCAGCGGTTTGGCCTTCTCCCAGGTGCCGCGACCTACGCGAGTAGCCTCAGGCGTCCCAATCCAGGGGATACATATGACCGAAAGTGCACCGCTGAACGAAACTCCTCGCCAGCCGACTGCCGCCGAGCGCGAGGTGGCTGACCTGCTCCCGATCGGCGCCGATCCCCACGCGGCCAGAGCCGTCCTGGATCGCGTCCCGCTGTGGTTCCACACCTTCTCGCTCGACCACTCCGACGAGCTCTACACGCCCGGAGTCGCCCGTGACCACCGCTATCGGATTCCCGCCCTGCCGGAGGACTTCAGCGGCATGAGCGTGCTGGACGTCGGCACCTTTGACGGCTTTTACGCGTTCCTCGCCGAGGCGCGCGGCGCGCGGCGGGTCGTCGCCCTGGACAACGAGCAGTACAGAGCGTGGGTCAAGTCCCGTTGGGGGATCGAGCTTGAGGGGGGCGAGGGCTTCACGGCGATCCGGGAACTGCTCCGCTCGAAGGTCGAATACCAGCGTCTCGACGCCTTCGATCTCGCCCAACTCGAGGAGACGTTCGACTTCATCTTCTGCTTCGGGATCCTGCACCGGGTGGACAGTCCGATGGGCCTTCTGAAGGTGCTTCGCCGGCGCCTCTCGCCCGGCGGCATGGTGCTCCTTGAAACCTACGGCTCGGCGGCTCGGACGCTTGAGGCCTCGGCGGCGATCCACGTCTGTGAGCCAGGTGAGGTCTACGCTCGGGATGACTTCGTGTATTGGAGTTTCACCGCGGAGGGTCTGCGCCGCCTGGCCCGCCACGCCGGCTACGAGGGGTTCAAGTTGTTCGACGCACCGGTCATCGACGGTCATCCGCGGGTCATCGGAACGCTCCGCGCTCGCCCACGCGCTTGCCGGGTCGATTGAGCCGAGCGCCGCACCCCGGGCCAAGCGCCGTGGTTGGTGTGAGATAGTCGGCCGGTGGCCACCTCGGAGCTGTCCGCCTCCCGCCTCGTAGCAGTCGATGACCTCGGGGCCTCACAGGTCGCCGTCGTGAACGAGACACGGCACGGCGCCCTAGCGGTAGGTATCAGCGCGGGCAAGCCGTTCGCGGTCTCAAACCGCTGCCGCCACCTGTTCGCCTCGCTCGGCAAGGGGCGGGTTACCGAGGACGGATGCCTTGAGTGCCCATGGCACGGCGCCCGCTACGCCGTCGGCATAGGCAAGATGGTGCGGGGTCCCCAGGGCGCATTCAAGCCGCTGGCGGGGGCGGTCAAGGCGACTACCGGCGCCGTCCCCCTGAAGACGTTCCCGGTCGGGGTGCGCGACGGCGCAATTTGGCTGGTCGGCTGACGACGGACCCAGCTCGCGGTGAACGCCACCCCGGCCGCAGGCGCCGAAGCCTCCGCGCTCGATGCCGGATCAAGCTCCGCGGGGACCGGACCGTGCTCGCCAAGCTGTCCTGCGCTCGCGAGGGTGCGCGGAGTATCGCTCGCGTAGCAGTAAGCTCGAACCCGTGAGCGGGTTACGGCAGGACGTCGGGCGGCGGCTGACATACATCCCCCGCTTCATTCACCACTTCAAGCAACGGCGCCAGCTCGGACAATCGGTCGGACAGGCTTCGCGCAGTGCCCGGGAACGAATGCGGCACTACCAGTAGCAACTGGCCCCGCAGGAAATCACCGTTTGCCCTACAGGCTGACCCCCGCCGCGCCGCCGGGAAGGAACCTGGCACCGCGGCGCTGACGCATCAGATCGGCGACCCCGGCCGGGGCACCATAGGATTGCCACCGTGCCCTTCACGCTCAGGAACCTCAAGGAGGACCTAGACGACCTCGGGTCCAGGTTCGACGGCGCGCCGGACCTGGAGTTCCGCTCGGCGACCGAGGCGCTCGAGCTCGAGAAATCCGGCCTGGGCTACCAGCGCGTCCCGCCCGGCTATCGCTTTCCGTACGGCCACACGCACAAGGAGCAGGAGGAGGCGTACGTGGTCGTGCGCGGGGGCGGGCGGATGAAGCTCGACGAGGAGATCGTCGAGCTCAAGGAGTGGGACGCGGTGCGCGTCCCGCCCGGTACGTGGCGAGGCTACGAGGCCGGGCCGGAGGGCCTCGAGATCCTCGTCATCGGCGCGCCCAACCTCGGCGAGGCTCCGCGCGAAGACGTCGAGGGCCAGCGCGACTGGTGGCTGACTAGCGCCAGGTAGGTGAACAGGAAGCGCGGAGTCGGCGAGCTCTCTACTCGGAGCGAGGAGTTCCGGTCACGCTGGGCCGCGCACAATGTCCGCATCCACCGGACCGGCACCAAGGACCTCCACCACCCGGTCGTGGGCGACCTCAGGCTCACATACGAGATGTTGGAGCTGTCCGCTGACAGCGGTCTCGCCATCGTCACGTACACGGCCGAGCCCGGCTCGAAGTCCGCCGAGGGACTCGCGCTCCTCGCGAGCTGGACCGCGACCCCTGACGAGGCCGTTCCGGCCGAGGTGTCGGAGCGCGCGTAGCTCGAGTCAGCCGACTTCGAGGTATCTGCGCAGCGCCTTGCGGATCACGGACGAGGTCGTCTCGCGGTCACGCTCGGCGCGTTCAGAAAGCGCGTCGCGCAGCTCGGGCTCCAAGCGGACTGACTCGACGCTCGCCGGCGCCGATCCGAGTGCGGGCCTGCCCGGTCGGCGGCGAAGAGTGGCGTCGACGTCATATCCAGTTTCTGCCTTCTCTGCGAGGTCGGCCACGAGCTCGTCGGTGATCGGCTTGCCGCTGGCGGTCTTTCCGTAGGTCTTCTTCTTCCTCGTCATTGTGAGTCTCCGGGCAGGAGTCGCCGGTATCTCGCACGCATCTCCATCGCGTGGATCGCAAGCTCGGAGCTGTCGGGGCGAACGATCGTCACGACCTCAAGCAGATCAGCGGCGCGGGAGGGCCCGAGGTACAGGCGGGTGTCGTCGTCTTGGCCGTGATCGCCATTGCGTTCGTCACTGCGTGCCCGATGTCCTCGTCGGCGATGCCGTGCTTGCGTGCCGACGGATGTATCTCCACCGCAGAATTGTAATACGAAACTCGACGAAACGTCACGGCGATCGCTCGCCTCGGTGGCGAGCGATCAGCCTGCGTCAGCGGATCCACGCACAGCGGCCAGTCGGTCCGTTGCGACGGCCCACGTTTCGTGGCAGCGATGTTCCACGAGAGTTCCACAGCGATCCTGATCTCTCGTTTAGGCCTCAGAAACGGCTTGGCTAAGCCGTTTCCATGGGCGCGGCTGGTTTCGAACCAGCGACCTCTCGCGTGTGAAGTGGTGGGCCTTGCGTGTCGCTGGGAGGCCGGAACCCGCATCAACAAGCCTTATAAGCCACTAGGGCAGGGGCGGTTCCAGCGCGGCGGACTGCCGTGGATTACGCACGATTAACGGGATTCGGGCAAAGAGAACCGCTTTCTGCCTACGGATTGCTGTCCTTGGTGTTCCCGCGCGCGAGCTCCGACGGTGCGACGGCGAGGAAGCCAAGCACGATGAAAGCGAAAAGCGATGCGACGCCGATGGCGTGTGCCCAGCTCGCGTCCGCGGCGGTCAGAAAGCCGAGCCCGGCTACAAAGCACGCGCCAGCCGATCTGGCGAGTAGGCCGGGGGCCGAGGCCGATAGCACCGCCCTTCCTGGCCTCGCCGAAGCGGGCGCCGACTCCGCGTAATCGAGCCGACCCCCGACCACCAGCTTGAACAGGAGGCCCAGGGATGGAAAGAGGATTGCCGCACCGACGATTACCCGACGACGATCGCGATCAGGGTGTCGTCGGGTGCCGCCGCCTGCTGGATGGTCAATCCCGGCAGGAAGGTCGGTCTCTCTGCGCCAGCGCCAAGCCGGCAATGATTGCCGCCGCGGCGGCCGCGGCGCTATAGCGCGCCGGCTCGTAGCGGCCCACCCACACGAGCACCAGCGTGGCAACCCCGCCGAGTACGGAGACAACCAGCGCCACCAGCCCGTCGCCGCTGACGAGGCCGTGGTAGAGCGAGGGTACGTCCGTGTGGAGGACGGCGAGACCGCCGAGCGCGAACGCGCCGGCGAGGACGCCTGTACCCAGGGCACGAACGCGGAAGGCTCGAGCGAGGTCGGACTTGCCGAGCCTGACCGCGTCGGCGGCGAGGTAGACGGCGGCCAGGTAAGCGGCGGTGACGACGGCAAGGACTCCGATCAGGATCGAGGTCGGGTTGAACCAGCTGGTGGCGAGATCGCCGGCGGCATTCCCGACTGGGACACGTCCCGAGGCGATTCCGCCGACGGCCGCACCCAGGGCGAACGGCGTGATGATCGACGCCACCGCCGTGACCGTGTCGATCGTGCGCGACTCGCCCGGGGTTGAAGTTCCGGCCCAAGCGCGTACGCGGCGCCGCGGAAGATGATCCCGACCGCCGCGATAAAAAGCGGAATGGACAGGGTGGAGGCGATCGCGCCGAAGGCTTCCGGGTATGCCGTCCAGACCACGGTCAGATCGAAGATCAGCCAGACGTGATTGGCCTCCCAGACCGCCGCCATCGAAATGTGTGCGCGGTCGCGGATTCGCACGCCCCGCGAACCCCTTCCGGAAAAGAGCTGCCACAGACCGGCGCCGAAGTCGGCACCAGCGAGCACCGTGTAGAGGACCAGTCCGATCAGGGCGAAGAACAGGGGAGGTCGTAGAGGTGCACGGTCAGCCGCCTGCTGGGCGCTCGGGCGTGGTGGCAGCGCGATCAAGCTCGGCGAAATTGGCGATGCTCGTGTCTGCCCCCAACCATGCGTAGCCGCCGGGGCTAACGGCCGGTTCCCAAACGCTTAGGACCAAAGCATGCCTTTGGCCGAGCAGATGCCCGGCCCTCCTGATCGCGTGCTTGGCATCCTCGGATCCGTCGTAGCAGATGAGCAGTGGGCTGTCGGCGGCCATGTGGGTCCTCGCGATTGATTTGGGCTGGGACGCACCCCGCGGCACCTTCGGATCTGGCGTCAGCGTGGCTCGACCATGTAAGCGCCGCTGCGGCCCCCGGTCTTACGGGCGCTCAGCTGGCAAGGGAGATGAAGCCGCCGACGATCGCGCCACAAGCGCGGCGAGGCGCGAGCGACGTCCCTCACGGCGGCGGGCGCTTGGACTGTGACGGCGCGTTCCAGCTGCCGCCGGCAACCTCGACCAGGCAGCCAGCCCGCTCGGGATCGTGCGGCTCGAAGCGCGCGAGCTTGGCCTTCGGGTCCAGCTCCGCGACCAGCCCAGCCGTGATCCCGCGATGCAGCGTGCAAACCACGTCGGCGTTCTCGCGTACCGAGTCGCGGTAGGGGCAGTTCCCGAGCCGGCAGACGAGCGCGCCGTCCCTCCTCACCTCCAGCTCCGGTTGAAACCCCAGGGCGGCGACGATCTGGCGGAAGCTCTCGAGCGGGTCGTGGCGATCCTCGGGGGCCAGCCCGCGGCCAATCTCGCGGCCGCTGCGCTCGATCTCGCGCAGGCGGACCGGGCCCGCAGGAATCGCGCGGGCCAGCCAACCGGCGAGGTCGGTGTAGGCCTCGGGGCGCGTGCCGCCCGGGTGAGCCCCGGCCGCCACAAGCCAGCGATCGCCGGGCCGCCCCTTCTTTCCTTGCGCCCTTCGTCGCTCGAGGAGTCCCGCCTCTCGCATCAGCTCCAGGTGCCTGCGGATGCCGTTGGGGTGGCGGTCAAGGCGAGCGGCCAGCTCCGCGGTGCCGGCTGCTCGCTTCAGCCGCACCAGCAGGGCGAAGAGGCGGGCGCGGGTCGGTTGCGCGAGCACGTCCCCGCTTGGACTTGGCAGGTCCACGGGGACAGAGTTTCGCACATGCCTCCTGTGTAAAGAACCCGGCCGTTTGCTACTTTAGCCACTCCACGTGTGAAAAACCCGGAGATGGTGGAGGCAAGCGATGGCCTACGTGATCAACGAGCCGTGCATCGGGACCAAGGACAACTCCTGCGTCGAGGTCTGCCCGGTCGACTGCATCCACCCGACGCCCGACGAGCCCGACTACGAAGAGCATGACCAGCTCTACATCGACCCCGACGAGTGCATCGACTGCGATGCCTGCGTCGAGGCGTGCCCGGTCGATGCCATCACCCCGGAGGATCAGGTGCCGCAGGAGTGGCGGCGCTACATCGAGATCAACGCCGACTACTACGGGCAGCGGCGCTGATCGTCGCTGGGGAGCGTGCAGCCGCAGATCCCTCAGCACAGACGAGAGTCGCTCCCGGTGGAGCAGAGGTTGATCCTCGGGGAGTTCGAGCTCGATCAGCCACCCGATGCCGATCTCGACCGTCGGCAGCTCCTGTGTCAGTCGCGACAGCCGAATAGTGCCCTGTGGCATCTGGCGGCGGATTTCTTCAAGTTCGTGCTCGAGCCAACGCTCGAGGTCCTCGGTGGCCACCGGGCCGCCGGTCGGCGATCGCGATCAGATGCGTGATCGCCTTGGCGAGCCCGCGGCGTCTCCTCGGCTCGGCGAGCTGTTCCGCTCGCAGGGCGAGCTCGTCGCTCTGAGTAGGGTCGGCGCCGCCGGCGAGGGCGGCGTCGAGCTCGAGGTTCCTCGTCCACACCCGGAACCTCAGAGCTAGGCCGGCGCCGGAATCGGTTGTCGGCGGTGGATTCCGGAGCGCGTCCCACTGGTGCCATCATGCGCGTGTGGAAGCACTCCGTGACGGCCACGGCCGGCGCATCTCTGACCTCCGCGTTTCGGTTACCGACCACTGCAACTTCCGCTGTCAGTACTGCATGCCGGCCGACGGGCTGCCATGGCTTGAACGCGAGCAGATCCTCAGCTTCGCGGAGATCGAGCGGTTGGTCCGGCTGTTCGTGTCGATGGGAATCGAAGACGTGCGCCTGACGGGCGGCGAGCCGCTGGTGCGCCGTGAGTTCCCCCGCCTGGTTGGGATGCTGGCTGCGATTGAAGATCTTCGCGACCTCGCTCTGACTACCAATGCCTACCTGCTGGAGCGCGACGCCGCGGCACTCGTCGAGGCGGGCATCCAGCGAGTCAACGTCTCAATCGACTCGCTGCAGCGCGACCGCTTCTTCCGCATCACGCGCCGCGATGCGCTGCCCCGCGTCCTGATGGGGCTCGACGCGATCGCCTCCTTCCCCCAGGTGCACCCGGTGAAGGTGAACGCGATCGCGATGCGCGGGTTCACCGAGGGCGAGGCGATCCGCTTCGCCGGGTTCGCACGCTCCACCGCCTTCCAGGTTCGCTTCATCGAGTTCATGCCGCTGGACGCCGACCACGCCTGGACCCCGGACGCGGTGCTGAGTGGCGAGGAGCTGCGGAGGATGATCGACGCCGTCTACCCGCTCGAGGAGCTGCGCCGCGAGCCTTCCGCCACGGCTCGGGTGTTCCGATTCCGTGACGGCGAGGGGGAGATCGGCTTCATCAACCCGGTCTCGGAGCCCTTCTGCTCCGAATGCAACCGAATCCGTCTCACCGCCGACGGCAAGCTGCGCACCTGCCTGTTCTCGATCCACGAGACCGACCTCCGGGGACCGCTTCGCGACGGCGCCGGCGACGGAGAGCTGGAGCGCATCGTGCGGGACGCAGTCTGGCGCAAGGAGCTGAAGCACCACGTGAACGAGTCCGGCTTCCGCCAGCCGCCGCGGACAATGAGTGCGATCGGTGGCTGAGGCCAGTCCGCCAGGTTTCCTGCCCGCCCGGACGCCACGCGCAACGCTCGAACGGGGATCGTGCATGAGATCGCGGCGGCTTGGGCGACACGGGGATCTTCGTCCCTTGCCGTTGCCCTGATCGCGGTGGGTTTCGGCGCCGGCATTGCCGCGCTGCTCGACCGTACGGCCTGGCGGTGGCTCAGCGGCCGCGACCTCCGAGACATGGCCGCGCCTAATCCGGTCGCCGACATCGTCTAGCTTCAGGTCCGGACAACGAACGCAGGAGGGCCGCAGTGACGAGGGACGAGTGGATCGCGAGCTTCGCGGAGCAAATCGACGCCCAACCGCCGTCGTCGCACGAGGTCGATGAGATCCTCAGGCTCGCCGCGGTCGCTGCTCATGCCTCGGAGCGCACCGCCGCGCCAATCGCGTGCTGGATTGCCGGAAGGGCCGGACGCTCGCTTGAGGAGCTCAGCCAGATTGCCGAGGAGATCCAGTAGCCGTGCGCCCTCCTTCCGGCGGGACTCAGTCTTGCTTCGCAACGAGCCCCTGGGCCTGACGGCGATGGGCCGATCCCTCGCCGGCAACCACAGGTCCCCTGCCCCGAGGCCGGCGTTCTGATCCCGCGGGGTCGACGATCGCCCCGACTTCCCGCACTTCACCCCCGTCATGACCGAACCTGGGCGAGCAGTGCACCAGCGTGCTCCAGATCTCGTTCGTCGTTGACGTTGAAGAGGAGCCGCCGCGGGTCACCGAAAGCGGCGAGCTCGGCCTCTCTGATCGGGCGCGGGCGCAGAGCCGCCGCAGCATCACGCGCCGAGCGTTGGGCGCGCACGGCCGCCACCAGCGCGGGCGCCGCCTCGGGGGCGTAACGGGCGAGCAAGGGCTGGGTGGCGCCGCCGATCACCGGCATCGCCGTGCCTTCGAGACCAGAGAGCCAGGCCAGGAGGCTCGCGGTGACCAGCGGCATATCGCAGGCCACGACCACCACCGGCCTCGCGCCTGCGAGCTCGAGTGCGGCGATCACGCCATGGAGGGGGTGCTGGTCCGCTGCCTTCTCGCGGGTGACTGCGACGTCGATCTCCGGCAGCTCGGTGGTGGGCTTCGCGACGACCAGCGGCTCCAGGCCTGCCTCTGTGGCCGCAGCCAGCGGGAAGGAGGTAAGCGGCCGGCCGGCCAACTCCACCATCGCCTTCGAGCCGCCGATCCTCGATCCGGCACCGCCCGCCAGGACCGCTCCAAGCACCGACGTCCCGCCCTCGGCCTCGGTCACCACCATTCAGCCAGTCTCCCGATCCTGTGTCCGGTGGTCACCCGCCCGCGGAGGATCGCAAAGAGCCGCACCCGCACGGTCACCGTGCTCACTCTAGCCGCGAGGCAACAGCTCGATATCGACCACGGCGCCCGCCTCGACTCCGCCGCTCGCTGTCGGGATCAGCGCCAGCGCGTCGGCGCCCAGCATGGAGGTGAGGATGTGCGACCCCTGCTCGCCGGTCGTGTGCGCGTGCCAACCATCGTCGCGCAGCTCCAGTCGACAGCGGACGGCGTGGGCGCGGCCGGGCCGCTTCGGATAGTCCTCGTCGAGGATCGCCCTTGTGCGGTCGGGGCGGGTCGTCGCCCCGAGCAGCGCCCGAATTGCCGGGCGGGCGAGGAGTAGAAAGGTGACCATCGCCGAGACGGGGTTCCCGGGCAAACCGAAGACGAGGTCACCCGCCGGGGCGAGGCCGAACCAGGTCGGCTTCCCGGGACGCAGGGCGATCCCCCAGAACACCTGCTCCACGCCGAGCTCGGCGAGCGTGGTGCGGACATGGTCATGGTCGCCCACCGAGACGCCGCCGCAGACGACGACGATGTCATGTTCAAACGCGCGCACAAGCGCCTCGCGGGTGCTCCGCGCGTCGTCCCCAACCGTCTTCCGCAAGCCAACCTCGCCACCGCAGCCCTCCACGAGCGACGGGATCGTGTAGGCGTTTGTGTTGCGGACGCCGCCGGGGCGAACGGGCTCATCGGGACCCTGAAGCTCATCACCGGTTGTGATCACGGCCACCCTGGGCCGGCGCGCGCACGAGACCTGCGCCCGGCCCAGCGAGGCGAGGACGCCGAGCTCGGCCGGCCCCAAGGCCGTGCCGCGCGAGATCACGGGCGCGCCTGGCTCCACGTCCTCGCCGACGCGCCGGATATCGCGGCCCGGCTCGGTGGTGGCCAGCAGCTGGACGCGACCGTCGGCGGGGCGGGTGTCCTCGACGCGCACGATCGCGTCGGCACCGTCGGGGAGCATGGCGCCCGTCGAGATGCGGATGGCCTCACGGGCGCCCAACCTCCGAGCAGCCGGGCGCCCGGCGCGCGACTCGCCCACGATCCGCAGCGGGACCGGACAGTTCGGCCCGGCGTCGTGGGTATCGGCGGCGCGCACCGCGAAGCCATCCATCGCGGAGTTGTCGAATGCCGGCACCGGCTCGGCCGCCGAGGCGTCCTCGGCCAGCACACGGCCGAGCGCGTTGCGGAGGGCGACCGGCTCCGCCTCCAGCGACGAGGCGCGCTCGACGACGAGTCGTCGCGCCTTCTCGATCTCGATCAGCTGCGGCACGAGCTCTGCCTCAAGGCTTGAACACCATCAGCGCGAGAATCGCGACAACGATGGCCGCCGCGAGGTAGTTGGTCGCCCGCGACAAGGGGTCGTCGAGGAAGGCCCGAAGCTCGCTCGACGCCGGTCGCCCTTCGGCGGCCAACCTCGAGGCCAGGATCCGCGCTTGCTTCGGGCGCTGCCCACCGACGGCGCCGAGGGCCATCGCGGCCACGAACAGCGCCAGCGCCGCGTCGATCCAGCTCTCGTCATAGCCGAAATCTCCAACATCGACCAGCCACAGCCCGAAGGCGAGCAACACGGCGCCCCCCAAGGCGACCAGCAGAACGCCGATCCGGGTCAACCGGAGCAGCAGCGCGATCTCGGCGGGCCGCGCCTGCCGCCGCGCGGCCTCGAAGGCGACTCCGGCTACGACGATCCCGGAGACGAACGTCAGCGCGCCGAGAAGGTGAAAGAAGAGCGCGACATCGTCCACGGCGGGGAGTTTGACGACTCGCCTCCGCGAGTCGTCCCCCGCCGTACCGCGACGCGCTCAGGAGCCGCCCGGGCTGCCGCTGAGGAAGGTTCGGCGCCGAGCGTGGGGTATCGGCACGCGATATCGTGCGCGGCGTGGGCCCAGTCGATTCGTTTCTGGGTGATGACAGCTCCGTGACCACGGACGAAGGTGGGACCGCGCGTCGGTGTAGCGGTGGGGCCTCGCTCGGGGTCGGCGATGTCTGAGCGACCGAATCCGCTCCTGGGGGCGCACCGGTTCCTGCGCCGCGGGCCGGTTTCGGAGGAGAACTGGAGTCAGCTGGTCGCCAAGGATCGCGACTGGGAGCGTTCTTACCGGGGGCGCTGGGAGCATCAAAATGCGGATCTCCCTGACAACGAAGCCGCGGCGGCCACGGCTCTCGCAGTGAACGCCTCGGGCGGAGTTGCCATCAAGACGGTCGTACTGCTGACGCCCGAGGAGGTTGACGCGGCGGCGGAGCGGGCGGTCAGCTATCGCGCGCCGGGCAACTGAGGGCCCCGTTCGTCCCACGTTACAAGCCGCCGTCGCTCTCGCAGTAGCCGCCACGTGTCGCCCGGTCGCCCGGGATCGGCACCAGGCATGGGCGGCAGCGCCAGCCCTGAGGGAATCGGACGGTATTTCTGCGAGCAAGTGGCGCTGTCGGTGGCGGCTCATAGCGAGATACTGCGCTGGCGATGTCGCAGAACTTGGAGATCGTGCGGGGCCTCGTTGACGCCTGGAACAGGCGGGACCTTCAGGGCATGCTCGCCCAGGCCCATCGCGAGGTCGAGTACGTGAACGCACCGACGGCGGTCGAGCCGGGTACGAGGCGAGGTCAGGATGGGCTGGCAGATGTCCTTCGAACCCAGTGGGAGGCCCTCCCGGGCGGTCGTCAGGAGATCGACCGAGTCGACGACCGCGGGGACGAGGTCATCACGGTCGGACGGGTATCGCGGCTGCTGCCCGGGAGCGATGCGCTGATCGATACCCCGGCCGTTATTTCGTGGCGGTTTCACGATGGCCGGGTGACGCGAATCGAGGTGCTCGGTCTTGGTCCGGAATCCCAGAAGGCCCTCGAAGCCGCCGGGCTGCGGGAGTAGCGTTCGTCTCAGTGGCCGCCGCCCGGATGACATCGCCGGTCGCCACAGCGATCCTGGCAGCCTGCTTGGGCGCGCTAATCGTCGGCTCGGCCGGGAACGGGCCGGCATCGCAGGCGAGGGCGAACGCCGCCCTCTCGTGCGGCGGTCGGACAGAACGTCCGTGGTGCAGGAGCGTGCTCTCCCCAGGAAAACGGGCTCGGCTGCTCATGGCGGCGATGACCCCCCAGGAGAAGGTCGGACTGCTGGGCGGCGACAAGCTCGCCAACATCGGGATCGGCGGACGCGCTCACACGCATACGGGCGCCGATGCAGGCATCCCGCGGTTAGGGCTGCCGACCCTCCACCTCAGCGACGGCCCCGCCGGAGCGAGGCAGGGGCACGCCACCGCCCTGCCGGCGCCGCTTGCCCTCGCTGCGACCTGGGACACGCGACTCGCGGAACGGTACGGGGCCCTGGTCGGCGACGAGGTGAAGGACAAGGGAAACGACTTCGTCTACGGCCCGATGGTGAACATCATGCGCACCCCCCTCGGGGGCCGAACATTCGAAGGCTACGGCGAGGATCCGTTCCTCGATGAGAGCATCACCGTGCCGTGGATCAAAGGTGCTCAGGATCAGGGGGTGATAGCGGTGGTCAAACACTTCGCCGCCAACAATCAGGAGGGGTACGGAGGCCCGGCGGCGAACAAGGCGAGCCCCAGGACGCAGAGGCGGGCGATCGCGGGCGCCCTCACTCGAGAGGGCGATCGCCGGCTGGTCGATGCCAACGTAGATGAGCGCACGCTCCGGGAGGTCTACCTCCCGCAGTTCGAGGCCGCGGTGAAGAAGGCCCACGTAGGCGGCGTCATGTGCGCGGACAACCGGCTCAACGGCAGCTACTCGTGTCAGAACCGAGCCCTCTTGACCGGGGTGTTGCGTCACCTCTGGGACTTCCGCGGCCTCGTGCTCTCCGATTACGCGGCCGCGCACGACACGGTCCCCTCGCTTCGCAACGGCCTCGACTTCCAGCCCTGGCCGACTGGGCCGGACGCCACTTATTCGGAGCAGGCTCTCAACGAAGCGCTTGCCAGCGGGCAGGCGTCGACGTCGCAGCTCGACCTACACGTCTACTGGATCCTGCGGACTCTGTTCGCCTTTGGCGTTTTTGACAGATCGCCGTACCGCGAGAAGCCGGCTCGGATCGACAAAGTCGGCCACGCGCGAACCGCGCGCCGCATTGAGCAATCGGCGATCACCCTGTTGCGTAACAAGGCCATATTGCCGCTCGCGCGGCGTCACCTGAGATCGATTGCCGTGATCGGCGCCGGCGCTGACAGCTACGTCGACGGAGGTGGCTCCGCGAGGATCGAGCCATTTTCCTACACCACCCCGCTGCAGGCGATTCGCCACCAAGCGGGCGATGGGGTACGGATCCACTATGACGACGGCCACATCATGGCCCGAGCCGCGGCGGACGCCCGTCGAAGCGATGTGGCGGTCATCTTCGCGCCTGACTTCCTCACCGAGGGTGTCGACCGAAACTGTCTGACGCTTGAGTGCCCGCCGCTGTACGGCGACCAGGACTCGCTGATTCGCGCGGTTGCGAAGGCGAATCGGCGCACCATCGTGGTCTTGGAGACCGGGGGTCCAATCCTGACCCCATGGCGTCACGACGTTAAGGGACTGCTCGAAGCCTGGTATCCAGGGCAAGAGGGGGGGTCCGCGATCGCGCGGGTGCTTTTTGGAAAGGTCGACCCAGGCGGTCGCCTCCCCGCGACCTTCCCTGAGCATGAGGCTGACATCCCAACCGCGGGCGATCCTGAACAGTACCCCGGCGTTGGGAACGAGGAGACCTATAAGGAGGGCATTTTCGTCGGCTATCGATGGTATGACGCCAACCACCTGAAACCGGCCTATCCGTTCGGCTACGGGCGATCCTACGCCTCGTTCCGCTATCACGACCTAAACGTCAAGGTGCCCAGAGGGGCCGGTCAGGCCGTCGCCACTGCAAGATTTAAGATCAAGAACGTCGGCCCTAGGACAGGTGTCGCGGTGCCTGAGCTTTATCTGGGATTGCCTTCAAGCCGCTCGGTGCCGGAGCCCCCGAAGGAGCTCAAGGCCTTTGATGAGCTCTCAATCGCGCCGGGACGAATGAGGACCGTCAACTTCCGCCTCACCCGCCGTGCGTTCTCGCACTGGGATTCGAGCTTGGGAAGGTGGCGCGTTTCGGGCGGTTGCTACCGGATCAGCGCCGGCACCTCGTCTTCGGATCTGCCGCTCCACGCGACGATCGCACGCCACGGCGCAAGGTGCGGCGCTGGAGCAATCCGTCGCTCGCAGTGAGCCGCGGGGCTAGCAGTGGCACCGCTGTTCGCCAAGGAGCCGCCGCCCGCTGGGATGTTTGCGCGGCAACGGGACGCGGCGGGCAGGCGGATCCGATGCAGCGCCCGCCAGGCCGAGAAGTACTTCGCCGGGTTGCGGGAGTAGTCCCTTCCCAGCGTCAAGACCGACTCAGGCCGCACCCACCCTCCGGCCCGCTCTACGGCGATCTCCAGGCGGGCAGGATTGACAGAAAACCGCCGACTCTTGGAACGCCTGACTCCGTGGGCCCCCGGTGGCGCTCAACCCCAGCGGTCAGGGCCCGCGCTCTCGAGTTCGATCCGGATCAGGACGCGTCGCTCGCGTTCCATCCGGGCCCGGTAGTCGTCCCAGTCCGGGTTGTCGTCCGGGAAGCGCTTGTAGTAGTCGATCAACGGGCTCATGGCTTCGGGCAGGGACAGCACCTCGGCTTGGCCCTCGACGAAGAGCCACCGGCCGAAAAAGCCGTCGGTGAAGACGCAGGACTGGGCCCGAGGGTCGCGACGCAGGTTGCGGACCTTGTATGCCGTCTCGCGGCTTGAGATGATCGCCCGTCCCTGCCCGTCCACGTTGACGAGCACGGGACTCTGCTGAATTCCCCCGCCTGAGCCGCGGGTCGCCAGCACGGCGCGATGATGATCGCGCATGAAGTCGCGTGCCTGTTCGAGATCCACGGTGAGAATGTAGCCCCAAGGCGAAGGCTTCAACTGGTTCGGGGTCTGCTCCAGACGTAGAAGGCCTCGGAGCCGCCGGTCTTTCGGAGTTGCTCCTTCCCCCGCCACCGTTCGGACCGGGTTCAGCTCACGCCAGAGGCGCCCTCAGATCCCAGTCACGCGGCGATCTCCAGGCAGGGCAGGCGTTACAGCCTTGGTCTGGTCAGGGAGCGCTACGCTCAGCAATGTGGGAAACGTTGGTCCCTTGGAGGTCGTGGTCGTGTTGATCATCGCGCTCGTGATCTTTGGGCCTAAGCGCGTCCCTGAACTCGGGAAGTCGGTGGGCAAGGCAATCAAGGAGTTCCAGTCGGCCCTCGCCGGCAATGAAAGGCCCGAGGAAGAGGGGCGGAGCTTGGTCGATCCACCCTCAGTGTCCGACCCTGGCGAACCGCCAGCGGCGGTCGACGCCAAGGCGACTCGAGAAGAAGCATCGGCAGAGGACCAAAGCTAAGCTCGTCCGCCCCGACGTCTCAGCGCTTCGGTGGGTCGACCACCATGTCTCGCAGGGACCGACCACGGGAAACGGATTCGTCCCCTACCTCACCAACCTCGGAGGTGCGACGAGCGACGGCTCGAGGGTCTGGTTCTACACGCGCGAGCCGCTCGTGGCTGCCGACACCGACCGTTTGACTAAGCGATGGGCGCGGCTGGTTTCGAACGTCGCCTTAGCGACGAAAGAACCACGGCGCGATCTTCGGGAGTGGCAGCATCAGCGTGGAGACGGCCGGGCGAGCGGGAACCAGAGGTTGGGCGTGGTCAGGATCAGCGAGAGCGCGATCACGGTGGCCATGTCGGTGACGAACCACGCCGCGATGATCGGCTTTCCGATTCGGGTCGCGTTGAGCCCGCATTTGACCACGACAGGTGCGGGGCAGCGAAGGAGAGTCGCCCTTGACACGCCACTGGGTCCGCCGGATAGAGTCAGACCATGCTCGCTCGTCCACGGCAGCTGCTCATGCGATCGACGCGCCAGCACGCTCCGGCGTTGTTGCTCGCTGCCCTGCTCCTGCTCGTTGTCAGCGCCAGTGCGCTTGCGTGGACAGGTGGGCTGATCCAGCCGGCGGGCACCGCCGGTTGCATCAGCGAGGACGGATCGGGGCCCTGCGCCAACGGCCACGGGCTGGTGAGCCCCGAGTCGCTCGCCGTCAGCCCGGACGGCAAGACCGTCTACGTCGCAACGGCCTCGAGCGGCTCAATAGGCGCGGTGGCACGCCTCGACCGAAACCCGAGCACCGGGGCGCTGACACAGCCCGCCGGAAAGGCAGGCTGCATCAGCGAGGACGGATCGGGACCCTGCGCCGACGGCCACGCACTGATCGGCGGGGGCTCGCTCACGGTGAGTCCCGACGGCAGGAACGTCTACGCCGCCTTTCCAAACCGCGGCATCGTGGTTCGCTTGAATCGCAACAGGGCTACCGGCGCCCTTACCCAGCCCGCCGGGAAGTCCGGCTGCATCAGCGAATTGGGGCTCGGGGGGAGCTGTGCCGACGGGCATGGGCTGAAGCGCGCGTCCTCGGTCGCGGTCAGCCCCGACGGAGAGAGCGTGTACGTCGCCGCGGATAGCAGCGGCGGAGGGAAGCGAGGCGGCTCGGTGGCGCGCCTTCACCGCGATCCGATCACAGGCGCGCTGAGCCAGCCCGCGGGGAAGGCCGGATGCATCAGCGAGCTCGGGTCTGGGGGCATGTGCGCCGACGGCCACGCGCTCGACAGCCCTGTGTCGGTCGCCGTCAGCGCCGATGGAAAGAATGTCTACGCCGGAGCCAGGGATAGCAGCGCGGTTGCCAATCTCAACCGCAACCCGCACACCGGGGCGATCACCCAATCGGTTGGGAAGGCTGGATGCGTCAGCTCCCAAGGGTCTGGGCGGTGCGCAGAAGCCCACGCGCTCGGGGCCCCGATGTCAATCGCCGTAAGCGGCGATGGAAAGAACGTCTACGCGGGCGGCCTCGATTCGGTGGCCCGCTTCAAACGCAACCCGACCACCGGGGCGCTAACGCAGCCTGCCGGCACCGCGGGCTGCATCAGCGAATTCGGTAGCCCAGGCTATTGTGCCGACGGCCACGCACTCGGCGATATCTGGTCCGTGGCCATCAGTCCCGACGGAGCCAGCATCTACACCGCCTCCGTTGGGATCGAGTATCCGGGCTATCCACCGACCGGTCATGGCGTCGCCCACCTGAGGCGCGACCCGACGAGCGGGGCGATGTCCCAGGCCGCCGGTACCGCCGGATGCGTGAGCGAGGACGGGTCGGGGCCGTGCTCGGATGGCCACGGGCTGATAGCCCCGATTGCGGTCACGGTCAGCCCCGACGGCAGGAACGTCTACGCCGCCTCGCTCGGGAGCGATGCCGTAGCGGTGTTCAAGCGGGCTCCCTAAAGGAAGGAGAAGCCATGAGCAACGACGCCGAGACCGCGGTCCTCGCGGGAGGATGCTTCTGGATCTTGCAGCAACTGCTGCGCCACCCGAACGGCTCCAAGCCCCCTTTCCCGCGGCACGGCGTAGAAGCTGCCCACCGGTAGACCGTTGCCTAGCCTCAGGACCAAAGGCTCTCGAAGCCGCCGGGCTTAGGCTGCCTCCTCTCCGGGCCTGGCTGCTGGTCACAGACTGAGTCGTCCGATTCGTAGACATCGTGAAAGTGCTCGGCGCGGTCTGCTTCGCTGAGCCACGGCGTCCGGGGGGGCTGAGAGACTGCTCCACGCCCGCGGGAGTTCAAGGGAGGAGCCATGACCCGCAGCAGCCTCGAGCGCTACGCGCCCCTTACCGGGATCGTCTTCGTCGTCCTCATCGTGATCGCGGCGATCATCGGCGGCGAGACGCCCGACACCGACGACTCGACGCTGAGCGTCGTCCGGTGGTGGCGGGACAACGACACCTCGCAGATCTGGGCCAACGCGATCGCGGGGTGGTCGACCATCTTCCTCGTTTGGTTTGGAGGAAGCCTGCGGGTGGCGCTGCGGCGGACGGAGGGTGAGCCGGGGCGGCTCTCGTTGGTTTCGTTCGGCGGCGCCCTCCTGATCGCGGCCGGGTTGCTCTCCTTTGCGGGCTTTGGATTCGCTGCCGCAGACGTTGCCGACGACGTGCCCGACGTCGCTCCCGCCGTGATCCAGACGCTCTCGGTCCTGAGCACGGATTTCTTCCTCCTCGTGGCCGGTGGAACCGGCCTGTTCATGATCGCGACGGGCATTGCGGTGGTTCGGTTCGGGGCGCTCCCCACGTGGATGGGCTACGTGGCGGTCATCGTCGGGATCGCTGCTGTAACACCGGTGGGGTTCTTTGCGTTCCTCGTCACCGGTATCTGGATCCTGATCGCCTCCGTCCTGCTCTACCAGCGCGGTCAGCCGGCCCCAGCGCCCAGCGCTGCGACCTAAGCCTCGGCCGGGTTTGGCTCGGCGGCTGGTTTCGAACGAGCCGGGACGGCGAGCGGATGAGGAATCCAGCCCCGGCGCCCGCCATGGACGATGGGCGCGGCTGGTTTCGAACCACAGCGAACATGGAAGGCGAGCGATGGCGCTGGTTCGGACGCAGCCGCGCCTGGACGGGCGCGGCTGGTTTCGAACCGCAGCGAGCATGGACAGCGACCTCTCGCGCGTGACGCGGCATCCTAGGGAGCTCAGAAACCGCAGCCGCATGCGGCCATTGAGTAGGTCGGGCTCGCGGCCCATCCCGTAATGCGCGGCCTGCCCGTCTGCGTTCTCCCGAGTGCCCCTTGTTCCGGTGTGCCCGACGCTACTGCTGTATTGAAAGGAGAAGCCGTGTCCCAGTCCGCAGAAGCAGTCGCCCGTAGGCTGATCGAAGACGGCTTTAACGAGGGAAACCTCGACGTTGCTGACGAGCTCAACGCGCCCGACCTGATTGAACACCAGGGCTTCGGGCCCAACCACCCCGACGGCCCCGAGGGCGTCAAGGCGGTGATCGCCTCGCTGCGCCGCGTGTTCTCCGACTTCCACCTCGAGATCGAGGACCTCGCCGTCGACGGCGACAAGGTCTGGCTTCGCATGACCGGGACGGGCACGAACGATGGCTCGTTCATGGGTCACGCGCCGACCGGCCGCCGGATGCGCACCGACGTCTTCGACGTCGTCCGAATCGAGGACGGCCGCATCGTCGAGCACTGGGGCGTCCCCGACCGCCTCGGCGTCTGGTTTCAGCTCGGCACTCGCGCAGCCCCCAGGCTCCGCACCTGGCTCGCCGCCGCATTAAGCAAGGCGAACACCAGAGGGCAAAACCCTCTGATAGATCCGAGTGACTGCCCTCCCTTCGGCGAACCAAGCCACCGGAGGTGAGAGGGAGGGGGCGAGGGCAAGATCTGCGGCCGGTCGCGTCAATACCACTACACGCGGGTGGGACTTCGGGCGCTTCTACAACTCATGGCCCCAGAAGGTATGCCGGAATCACGCAGATTCCGTCGGGTCGGCGGTAGGCGTCGCTGCCCGTCGTGATCACGGCGGCGTCGAGGAGATCATCGCCGATTCGATCTGCTAGCCACTTGAGGTGCGCGACGTCCTTGTCGTCGACACCGCGTCCGAGCTTCACCTCGAATGCGAGGGCCCGGTGGTCCCCACGCTCGACGATCAGGTCCACCTCGTGCTCCCCGGCGCGCGTGCGCAAGTGGGCAACCCGCGCCTCCGCCGCCTGGGCGCAGACACGTACCGACAGGGTCACCAGGGACTCGAAAAGCGCGCCGAGAAGCGTTCCGTCGCGCGGGATCGGTGGGCCCGCGGGCCTCCCGCTCAGGAGGGCGTCGGCGTCGGCCCCGAGCAGTCGCGCCGCCAACGCCGGGTCGGCGAGCTGGTGCTTCGGCGGTTGGGAGATGCGCCGGATATGGCTGCGGGTTGGCGCCCAAGCCGGAACGGGGTCGAGGATCCAAAGCCGCTCCAGTGCCGTGCGGTAGGCGCTCTCGGTCGTCTTCGCCGGCTTGTCGCCCTGACCAGCCGTAGCCGCATCCCGGATCCTCTCGAACGTTGCGGTGGTCGACGAGGCCGCGGCGTACGCGGTCAGCCAGCGGCGCAGGCCCTCGGGATTTCGAACCTGACGTCCCAGCTCATCCGGGAAGTCGCGGTCGACGATGCGGTCAAGGTAGCTGTCGAGCTGGGCTCGCAGAGGTCGTCCGGACAGCGCGCGAATACCTGGGAAGCCCGACTTGAGGATCTCGCTGACGTAATCCTCGAGCCTCCAGGCGCTCCGCCCATCGATCGCCGGGCGTCCGCCGGAGAGCAGCTCCTTCAAGCTGACCGTGGGATCCTCGCCCCTGCGCTCGCTCAGTGCCATCGGCCGCATCCGCAAGTTGACGATCCGGCCAGCGCCCGAGTGCGTCGGCGGTCGCGTCGGGGTCGCGGATCCGGCCAGGAGGAACTGTCCGGCCGGCGCGCCTGCGTCGACCCGCCGCCGAACCAAGTCCCAGATCTCGGGCAGGCGCTGCCACTCGTCGATCAGGATCGGCGCAGGGTCATCGAGAAGGCGAAGCGGCTCGGCCGCGGCCAGGTCTCGCTGCGTCGGGTCGTCAAGCGAGTGGATGGTGGCGGCGCGGCGGGTGGCCGTCGCGGTCTTCCCCACACCCTTCGGCCCTTCGAGAGCAACCGCCGGTAGGGCGCCGCTGAGCTCGTCGAGCTCGCGGTCGACGAAGCGGGGCTGGTAGGCGATCGGGGATTCCGCGATACCTCCAGACTACCAGATGGACGGCTTATACACTACGTGGTGGACGGCATCTGGCCTACCTTATGGACGCCCTTGAGACTACCTTTCGGTCGGCACATCGAGCGGAGACGCCGGCGCCCCTCGCCGCTTGTGCTTGGGTGCGAGTCGAAACGTGCGCTGTTCAGCCCAGCGAATGGCCCAACGGGCTGCGACCTCTTGCGTGCACTCTCCCGCGCCTGAGTCAGAGAACCTGCGGTTTTGCAGGGAATCCCATGGGCGCGGCTGGTTTCGAACCAGCGACCTCTCGCGTGTGAAGCGAGGAGCCTAGGGAGCTCAGAAACCGCACCAGCAAGCGGTGTGCACCCTTATCCGCCGCGGTAGCTTTGCCGTGTGGATTACCAGGGATTACGCACGATTACGGGGGATTCGGGCAGAGAGAACATCATTCTGCCCAAGTCGAGCACCCATGCCGCGCCCAGGCGGAGTCGCTTGGATTCGTCAAGCGCTACTCCTGGGAGTAGGGCGGGGTTTCCGTAGAGACTGTCAGCGACTTGGCGGGGGGCCTGATCGGTTGTGTGCCATCCGCCCAGATCGGCTCCTCGGCGCGGTCGTGCTTCCATTGCGCCTCGACCTGCTCCGGCGTCGGATCCGGCTTACCGGCCTCCGTCCATTCCCTGAAGGCGGCGTACCAGTCGAACTCCCGCGTCCGCAGGACCGGCAGGACGCCGATGACGCCGTCGGGCATCGTGTCCATTCGGAACTCCTCGAACTCGGCCCGGAGCCGCTCGTTCAACTCGCCCAGCTGGGGCCGGTGGGCGCGGAAGATGTCGGGGCTCGACTGCCCGACGCCGCCAAGCTGACGCGTCCGAAGCGGTCGGCGGAGCGGCTCCTTTGCGCTTTGGCCGATCAGGGCAAGGTCATTCAGACGGCGGCGAAGCGGGCGGACGGCAAGGGCGGCTGGATTCGAACCAGCGACCGCTCGCGTGGAAGGGGGGTCGGGCCTGCAGGACTTCGTCCCCGCCGGGTTTCGGGTGCCGATTCTGGGCGCCGCGGCGCGCTGGAACGTCTCAGCCGGGGTCCTCGCCGCGAAGCTGATGGCCGAGCCCAACTTCAAGTCGATCCCCTTCGCCAGTTCACCCTGTTTCTAGGTATTGACTCCGGATGGGGGCGGTATAGAATGGCCTCGGCTCACCCGCCCGGGTGAGCCTCAGGCAAAGGTAGGGGGGAACGATGTCGCCAAGAAGGCTTGCTATCGGCGTGCTGGTCGCAGGGGCGACGTTCGCCCTGGTTGGGGCATTCGCTGCCGCGAAGATCAAGACGAGGTCCAAGAGCACGACGATCGCTGCGCAGGATTTCGGCACGGCGGCCGCCAAATGCCCGAAGGGAAGCGAAGCGGTGGCGGGGGGCTTCGCGAGTCTCGGTTTCGACCCGGAGTTCAAAGGACCCGCAATCTTCGCCTCGGGCTCCAAGCGCGTGGGCCACCGCGCGTGGAAGACCAGCGGATTCAACTTCGGCGGCGCGACGGGCAAGGAGGTTGGGTACGCGTACTGCGACACCCACAAGCCGGGGTTGAAGGTGGAGTCGAACGGCACCTCCGTACCAGCCGGGTCAACCGCCTCGGCCACGGCCACCTGCCCGGGCGGAAGCGAGGCAGTGTCCGGCGGCTTCGTCGGCTTCGGGCCCCTGGATGCCTCCGTGATCCCATTCACCTCGAAGCGCGTGGGCGACCACAAGTGGAAGGTGAGCGGTTTCAACAACGACCACACCAATCCGGAGGACCTCAAGGCCTTCGCATACTGCGACAAGCACGGCCCAGGGCTGAAGGCGGAGTCCGCGCACGTCACGGTCCCGTCCCAGGCGACGCGCTCGGTGACCGCCAAATGCCGCCACGGCAAGCGCGCCTACTCGGGTGGTTACGTCGGCCCCTTCGCCTTCAAGTCGAAGAAGACCAAGGGAGGCGATTGGACTGCCACCTTCCAAGGGAACGGTCCTGGCCCATTCACCGTGTTCGCCTACTGTAAGTAGCAACGGGCCGGAACCCGTTCAGCCTCCCCACGGCCAAGGCCTTCGGCAAGCTGAACGACAACTGGCTCTCCGACGTGGGCAGGTTTAGATCGAGGTTCTGCTGTAGATGCTGTTGGTGAAGACGATCGCCGACAAGGCGAACCTCAGCAGCAAGGTGATCGCCTAGCTGCGCCTCGATCCCGCAGAGGCCCTCGAAGCCGCCGGGCTGCCGGAGTAGGACGCTCATCGCCTGCGGCCCCGCACCCAGCTTTCCACTGCCATGGCGACTCCCGGGATAGAGTCCCGTTCCATCCAGCCAGCGATTGAGGAGGTTCCGGTGCACGCTGTCTTCGTCACGGTCACGATCAACGACCGAGAGGCCGGGCGAGAGGGTCCCGTCGCTCGTTACTGACGCGGTCACGATCAAGGAAATCGAGGTCTGCGAGGTCGTGGCGCACGCCTGAATCTTTTGAACAGGCGACATGGGGGGCCCTTCCCGGTGGGTCGGGCGACCACAAGCTCTCTGGCGATCGAGGGGAAGAGCGCCTGCTGGGCGATTCCAACAAAGGGGGGCCGAATGGCTTCGAGCGTCCGCCGGCAAGGACATCCTGCGCGGACTAGTCGGCAACGATCTGCTGATTGGCCACAATGGCCAGGTCATCCGGCGACACCGATACGGCGACGGGTGAGTGTGAAACAGGTAAGCGGCGTGCCCTAATGCCCTCGGACTCGGGCAGTAACCAAGGAGAGCCCATGCGCCACATCACCTTGTCGTCCAGCCGCCTTAAACTTGGAGCCGTTGCCTTCGCGGCAGCCGCACTCAGCCTCGGGGTTGCAGGGTGCGGAAGCTCTGGCGACTCCTCAGGGGACAACTCCGACCAATGGCGGATCGGCCTGGAGGCGCCGCTCTCGGGTGAGTTGCAGACCCTCGGCCAGGGGATGCTGAACGGCGCCAAGCTGGCCGCCGATCAGATCAACGCCGACGACGGCCTCAATGGCAAGGACATCGAGATCGTCCCGATCGACGACGGCGGCGATCCCGCGGTCGGTGTTCCGGCGGCAAAGAAGGCAATCGGCGCGGGCCTTGACGGCGTAGTCGGCCCGTACAACTCCGGCGTCGGAATCAAGACGCTGCCGCTGTACAAGGACGCCGGCCTGGTCCCCATCCGCCTCACGTCCGACAACGACACAGCTGGGTTTGGCTTCACGCTGCAGCCGATGAGCTCCCAGATCGCCCCGGTGATCTCGGATGCGCTCGCCGGGTGGATCGGCGCCCGGACAGTCTCCATCGCCTACGACCCGACGCAGAACTACACGAAGGAGGTTTCGCAGGCGGTCCGAAGCGATCTCGAGTCCAAGGGTGTGAAGGTGACGGCCTTCGAGCAGATCCAGCCCGGCAAAAAGGACTACTCCGACGTGGTGAACAAGCTCGCCGCCGGCCATCCCGATGCGATCTATGCCGCCGTCTATTACCCGGAGGGTGCCCTGATCGCCAAGGCGATGGGTGGGTCGAACTCGGGTCCCACCTGCCTACTCGACTACGCGTCATACGACACCGGTTACGTGCAGGATGCAGGCAACGCCGCGGCCGGCAACTGCGACGTGGGCGGAGTGCCGGCACCAGAGGACTTCGAGGGTGCTAGCACATACGTCTCCAAGTACCAGGATCAGTTCGGCGACCCGCCCGGCACGTGGAGCCCCTACACCTACGACTCGCTGAACGTCTTGGCCTACGAAGCCAACAAGGCTGGGGGCTTCGACGCCCACGCCTTGACTGCCGCGCTCGACAAGGTGAGCCACTGGAAGGGATGGACGGGCTCCGTCACCCTCGAGCCCGGAAGCGGCAACCGCAAGCCGGCCACGGTGACAATCGACCAAGTTGGCGCCCAGGGTTTGTTCCATGTCGATCGTGCGTGGGCCCGAGCGGTGGGCGCGCCGTATTAGCTGCCAAGCAGGTGCTTTAGGAATGGCGCGGCTGGTTTCGAACCAGCGACCTCTCGCGCTGTGAAGCGACGATCCTAAGGAGGCCAGAAACCGCATCAACAAGCGGTGTGCGCTGCTATCTAACTCGGTAGCTTTGCCTTGCTGATTACCAGGGATTACGCACGATTACCGGGGTTCGGGCAGACAGAACGGCTTTCTGCCCAACGAGCGCACGCATGCCTGGGTCGCCAAGGGCCGAAGGTCACGTCGGTAGAAGTGGTGTAACGAGCCCGAGGTAGGGCCGGAACGAAGTTCCGGCCACCGCGGGCCCCAGACTCGTCGGTTGACCAGCAAGTCGACTGACGAAAGGAACACCACGATGGCCGAGAGGCAAAGCATGACGACCCCCGAGGTCGTCGCCAAGACGATCCTCGACGAGCACGCCGACTTCCTGCGCGAGGCGGTGGCGATGGTGACGGCGCAGCTGATGGAAGCCGAGATCAGCAACGAGATCGGCGCCGCCCGCGGCGAGGTCTCCCCCGAGCGAGCGACCCACCGGAACGGCTATCGGCCCCGCGCCTGGGAGACCCGGGTCGGCGAGATCGAGCTCCTGGTCCCCAAGAAGCGATCGGGCGAGGCCTACTTCCCCTCCTTCCTCGAGCCCCGACGCCCCTGCGAGCAGGCGATCGTCGCCGTCGTCATGGAGGCCTACGTCAACGGCGTCTCGACCCGCAAGGTCGACCGCCTGGTCGAGCAGCTCGGCATCTCGGGGATGTCGAAGGACCGGGTCTCGGCGCTCTGCCGGGCGCTCGACGAGCGGGTCGAGGCCTTCCGCGAAAGGCCGCTCGAGGGCACCTTCCCCTACCTCTGGCTCGACGCCAAGCACCTCAAGGTCCGCGACCGCGGCCACGTTCGCTCGAAGGCCCTGGTGGTCGCCTACGCGGTCCACGAGACCGGCCAGCGCGAGGTGATCGGGATCGACATCGGCGAGGTCGAGTCCGAGGCCTTCTGGGCGGAGTTCCTGCGCTCGCTGGTCGGCCGCGGCCTTCAGGGCGTTCGGCTGGCGATCTCCGACGAGCACCAAGGCCTGAAGGCGGCGATCTCAAGGATCCTCGGCTGCCCCTGGCAGCGCTGCACGGTCCACTTCGTCCGCAACATGCACGGCCACTGTCGGCGAAGTGAGCGCGGCCTCGTCTCGGCGGCGCTACGGGAGATCTTCGACGCTCCGGACCGCGATCAGGCGCGCGAGCGCTTCGGCTCGGTCCTGGGGCGCTTTCGCGACGGGGTGCCGAAGGTCGCCGAGCTCCTCGAGGGTGCAGAGGAGGACCTGCTGGCCTTCTACCGCTTCCCGGCCGCGCATTGGCCGAAGCTGCGCTCGACCAACCCGCTGGAGCGGGTCAACAAGGAGATCGGCCGTCGAAGTGACGTCGTCGGCATCTTCCCCAATGACGCCTCGGCGCTCCGCCTCGCCGGCGCCCTGCTGATCGAGCAGAACGACGAGTGGCTGGTCGGGCGGCGCTACCTCTCGGCCGAGTCGATCGCCCTGGTCCTCGAGGACCAGGGCGATGAGGAACGAGAGGAGGTGGCTGAGCTACAAGCCGCGTGAAGGGACCGACGAGGAGTTACACCACTTCAGGCGACTTGACTGGGCCGAACCTGCCTGCGTCAAGCGATACTCCTGAGAGCCGTGGCTCTCACGGCCCGCAGCCAGAGCGAGATACTGCGCGGGCGATGTCGCAGGAGAACGTGGAGGCGATGCGTCGGCTGATCGATGCCTGGAAGGCAGGCGACCGGGAAGCCTGGCTGGCACTGTCCCACCCTGATATCGAGTGGTCCTCCGGGATTCTTCGGCAGGTAGAGGGAGGGGACGCGGCATACCGAGGACGGGCCGAGGTAGGACAGTTCTGGGACGACTGGCGCGGGTTATGGGACCTGGACATCGAGGTCTCGGAGTTCCGCGACCTCGGTGACTTTGCCTTGGTCTTGGCGCAACTCCGGACGCGAGGCAAGTCCAGCGGCGCTGAGGTAGAGCGGTCCGTTGGCTACATCGTCAAGTTCGAGGACGGCCTGATCCGAAGGGCACGGGCGTTTCTCAGCCCCGAGGAGGCCCTCAAAGCCGCCGGGCTCTCGGACGGATGAAAGTCAAGTCCCCTGGACGCTCTTTCTCCCTTCTGCGATAGTCGCGCTCGGTGCGGGTGACGACGAGCTAAAGCGCAGGCCCTGGGGCTGATCCCTGCCGCGCTGCTTGGCTCTTTCGAGATGCCTTCAAGATGCGCGCCCCCGTGTCGCACCCGCACCGCTTCCCTTCGGCTTCGGCTGCCGGTCGTCCGTGAGCCGCCGGTAGGCCGCCTCGAACTGCTCGGAGAGCTCGCGCTCATGAGCCTGCTCGCGCTTTGAGGCCCCAGAGCCCGACCGCCGCCCGCGACGGGACGGATCGCCGGCGGCAAGCTCGAGCCGACGCAGCTTGTGACGGTGAAGCGACGGCCGCCCGAAGGCGTAGTCCTCCTCCTTGGTCAGCAGGTGCCAAAACAGCACGCAGAGTTTGCGCGCCGTCGCCACCAGCGCGATCTGGGCGCCGCGCCGGGCCCGCAGGCGCTCATAGAAGCCGCGCAACGGGCCCGGCGTGCGGACGACGATCCAGGCCGCCTCGCAGAGCATGTGGCGGGCCGCCGCGAGCCCTGCTTGGAGATCTGGCCGTGGCGGGCCGGGGCCTCGCCGGACTGGCGAACCCGAGGGTCGAGCCCGACGTAGGAGACCAGCTTGTCGGGCGTTCCGAAGCGGCCAACGTCGCCGACCGTGGCCCAGAAGGTCGCCGCCGAGACGAGGTTGACGCCCGGGACGCTCATGAGGCGCCGGATCAGCGCGCTTCGGTACCGCTTCGACGGATAGGCGAGGACGAACGTGTCGAGCAGCGCCTGCGGGATGATCCACGGAACGTGCAGGTGGTAGACGGCGAACAGCACACCGTTTGCCAGCCAATCTTCCGCCGAAGACACCGCTCATTCGGGGAAGTAGGTACCCGCGGAAGAGCAGCTCCTCGCCCAACGCCGCGTTGAAGATCATCAGCGTTCCGATGAGTGCGAACCAGCCCCATGATCCCGCCAGCAGCGTGTGGCCGGCATCCGAATCGATGAACTGGCCGAAATCGCGAGCCATGGCATGAGGGAGACCAGGCACCAGCTCCTCCGCGGCCAGAGCGAGGATCAGCGGGATGACGATGAGCCACAGCTTCCTCCGCGCCGCCCAGTGCGTGGGCTTGCCCTTGCATTATTTGTTTGCGCCCATCGGCTTGTCGTCGACTGAGGGCGCCGCGTCGACCCCTGACTGATCGCCGGTCAGATGGGCAGTGCTATCGCCTTTACTTGGAAGGAGGCATGCGATCGGCGTAAACGGACTACCCCCCCTCGCCCCGTCCGAGCGTCTGAGTGATCCGATCGAGACGCTCGCAAGGTCGCGCAGGGAAGGAGCGGCGGTGACAGACCGGATCCGCGCGAGCGCCAGCGGCGATCGACCCCGCAGCGGCCAGGAAGCGATGTGATTGCGCTCACTAAAGCATTGCGGCTCGAGCTCGCAGGGTATAGGTTCGCTTCAGCCTTCCCAACAGCAGGCCGGAAGGATCACGAATGAAGCCACGGATCGCTACCACGACGATCGCCATCTGCGCCTTCTGCGGGCGGGAGTCCCCAAATGCGTAAGTTGTTGAGTGCCCTGCTGTCGGCCGGTGCGATGATCGCCGTACTGGGCTCAGCAGGTTCGTCCCCCCTGCTGTTGATCGGCACCGCGGGCGCCCAGGCGTCTGCCGCGCAGGGCAAGGCCACGGTCACCGTGTCCAACCTGAACGACTCCGGGCCCGGGTCCCTCCGTAGCGCGATCACGGCAGCCAACCGGCACCCGAACACGGCCACGATCGACTTCTCGGTCCACGGCACGATCCGGCTGAAGAAGAGCCTCCCGGCGATTCGCGAGCGGACGATCATCGATGGGACATCGGCTCCGACCTACGTCGCCGGCGGCCCCCCGGTGGTCGCCGTGGATAGCGCCGGGAATGCCGGCTGCGGTTGCAACGGGATTGATGGTTTGAAGTTCGAGGATGACTCGAATGGATCACAGCTGCTTGGACTCTCGGTCACCAATGCCGTGGGGTCCGGCGTCACGCTGAATGCCCACTCGATCACGCTCAACGACAACTACATCGGCCTTGACCTTGCCGGCCGGGCGGCCGGCAATGGCCATGCGGGCGTCCACCTGATGCCGGGCTCCTCCAGAAACAAGATTGGCCTGAACACGGCCAACATCTCCGGCGTCGTTGGGAACGTGATCTCGGGCAACCGGGGGCCGGGCATCAAGATGAGCCACTCATCGAACAACACCGTGGTTGCCAACCGCATCGGCACCAATGCCGCCGGAACCGCTGCGGTCGCCAACCGCGGCCAGGGGATCGAAATCACCAAGCGATCCAAGAACAACGTGATCGGAGGTACGCAGTACGTCGATGCCGGCACCGGTCAGGCGAATAACCCAACGGGAACGGAAGGATCGGTCACGCCCGTCTTCGTCGTGCCGCCGCTGGGCAATCTCGTCTCGGGAAACCACCGTACAGGGATTCGGATCACCTCGCGGTCCAAGAAGAACGTCCTGAACGGGAACTTTGTGGGGACCGCGGCCGACGGCGACTCGGCACTGGGTAACCACGGCGACGGCGTCCGCATCAAGAATGCGAACCGCAACAGCCTGATCGGCTGTAGGTTCTTCAACAATCCCTTCGTCTACTACAACGTCCTCGGAGCCAATCGCAGGAACGGCCTGCGGATCACGGATTCGGACGATGTCACCGTCCAGGCCAACTTCTTCGGGATCGCCGCCAACAACACCAACCTGCTGCCGAACAGCGGCGATGGGATTCGGGTCGACGGTTCCTCCAAGAACGTTCAGGTTGGGGGGGTCATACCTCTCGGCAATGTCGTCGCGGGCAATCGCCAGAACGGCATCGAGGTGAAGGGCAAGGTGCATGGATTCACCACCTTCAATACCTTCGGTGGACTGCTCGCCTTCAAGGGCGCCGCTCCCAACCGACAAAACGGCCTTCTGATTACCGCTACCGGCGGCAACAATCTGGTCAGGACGAACGTATTCTCGGGCAACGAGCACAACGGCATCAAGCTCGCCGGCAAGGCCCGCGGGGTCACGGTTGACCCCGATATCGTGGGCGCTACGACCAACGGCAAGACCGCGCTGCCAAACGGCGCCAGTGGCCTCAAGATAACCGGCCATGCTCACGACAACGTGATCGGCGGCACCCGGCGGTCGGTGATTCCGCAGAACCTCTTCTCCGCCAACGCCGGCTTTGGCATCACGATTACAGGGCACGCACACCGCAACCGGGTTATCTACAGCTACATCGGCACCGAGGTATTTGGCGAACATGCACTGCCCAATCAGAAGGGAGGGATCCTCATCGGCTACCGTGCGCACCACAATGTGGTTGGGCTACGCGGGGCTTCCCGCCCCAACGCACTAATCAGCGGCAACAATGGCAACGGCGTGACGCTGACCAAGCACACCCGCGGCAATCGGGTGACCAACAGCTACATCGGCCTGACCAGGACGAGGCAGGCGCTGCCCAACTCGGGGCTGGCGATCCTCGACGAGGGCACCGGGAACGTGTTCGATGGCATCGTCGCCAAGCGCGTTCGCTAACAGACGGTGGCCCTGACCCGCTTTCGTGGACACTTGACCGCCGGGAGCCTTGGGCTCCAGAAAGGAGTTCAAGTGCCACGCACCCGACCGCCGTATCCAGACGAGTTCAGGGCTGAGGCAATTCGTCTCGTCAAGACCTCGGGCTAGACGATCGCCCGGATCGCCAAGGCCCTCGGCGTCTTCGATCAGACCCTTCGCAACTGCGTCCGCCAGGCTTACATCGACGCCGGCAAGGCCCCGGCCTGAGCATCGAGGAGCGCTCCGAGCTGAGCCAGCTGCGGCGCGAGAACCGCCGCCTGCGCGAGGAGCGGGAGGCCTGGACCCTCCTTCGTTGACATTTCAGGCCGCTTGATCTCGTAGCCGTGTTGCGCCTTGGGCGCCCGACCAGGTCTGCCACAACTGCTTCGGCGTTCCGCCGTCTCCGTGGGCTTGCCGTTGCATTATTTGTTTGGCGCCATTCGGCTCGGCAGCACGCGTTAGCTTCGGCGACTCGCTGCTGCTTCCACGCGAGAAGGGCGTGCCGTTCATTTCTCCCTGGAGGGCGTGGCTCTCCACACCGCCTAGCGCACCGAACGGGCCGCCTATTGGCGGCCCGTTCGGAAACGCGGCTCCAGGTCTCGGCCGGCGCTACTTCAGCACGAGAGCCAGGACGGCGCCGATGATGAGGACGCTCGGAGCCGTGTGGGTGATGATCCCCATCCACGTGCTGCGGAACCGCTTTGTGGGATAGGCCTGGGCGAACGTGCTGTCGAGCAGGGTGGCCGGCATGCTCCACGGCTGGTGGAGGTGGTAGAGCGTATGCATGACACCGCTGGCGACGAAATCGCCCTTTCCGAAGACCGCTCGCATTCGCGGCAACAGCAGCCCCCGGAAGACCAGCTCCTCGACCACAGGGGCGAGGATGGCGACCCCGGCCAGGAGGGCGAACCCGACCAAATTGCCGCTGAAAAAGTCGCCCACGCGGTCGGTCGGGATCGCATTCGGGAGATCCCTGGGCAGCGGCCCCACGGGATCGATCGGCAGCGCGTTGAACGCGGCCGAGAGGACGACGAATGGCGCGACCCACCACCAGACCTTTTTGCCGACGCGCCCGGTCTTCGGATCCTGGGGGGCCCGCAGCCACAGTGCGTCGCGCACCCGTGACCATGCGAGGGACCCCTGCTCACGCCTGACCAAGAACAGGACCATCCCCAGCTGCCAGAGCAGACCCACGTTGAAGCAGATCAGGAGGGACTCGATGAACGGGTCACGGCCCCCGATCCGATCGCTGAGCCAGGGCGCGACGATCCAGGCGAGGAGGCCCATGGGGATGGCCGCCGCCGCCCACACAGCAAGGATCTTGCCGAGTGAGTACTGCTTTACCGGCGCATAGCGATCAAACGGCCGACCGGCTTCTGGATGACGCTGGTCGCCAACCTCAGGTGCGCTAACGACGGCATCGACCGGGACTGAGCTTTGTTTAGTGGCCGGCGGGGAGATGCTCTTGACAATCATCTTCGATCCTCCTTGATGGGGTTTGGACATGGCGCCAGGCTGCCAGCGGCGGGCCCTCCAAACCAGGGGGCTGGCAGGCGTCCTGGGGTTCGGCTGGCTGCCAGCAGGGTGCGGCTACCCGTATCGATCTGGGCCCTGCCATGGTCGAGAATCACCTCATGGCTAAGACCATCCTGATCGTCGATGACCACCCAAGCTTCCGGACGAGCGCCCGCCGCATGCTGGAAGCCGACGGCTACGAGGTCGTCGGGGAGGCCGAAAATGGCGCCGCTGCCCTGGCGGCCGTAGAGCAGCTGCGACCGGATCTCGTCTTGCTTGACGTGCGGCTGCCGGACATCGACGGGTTCGAGGTCGCGAGGCGATTGCTAGGCGCAGGGGGCCGGACCCCGCAGATCGTGCTTACCTCCAGCAATGACCCCATGGACCTCGGCGAGGCAATCGGTGCCAGTGGCGCTCGCGGATTCATAGCCAAGAGCGAGCTGACGGGCACCGCCGTCGCCGCCTTGCTGCGATGAGCACGCCTCGTCGCGCGCTGACACCCGTGGCCTTGGTCGCCTTCGTATTCGGGGTCGGCGCGGTCCTGGTCGTCCTCAACGGCGGGCACAACACCCACCGCGGTGCCTATGCGGCGCTGGCACTCGGGATCGGTTGGGGATTCACAGGCACCGGCCTCTACGCCTGGAGACGGCGCCCGGGAAGCAACCTCGGTCCGTTGATGATCGCGGTCGGCTTCAGCGGCCTGTTGAAGGCGCTGGCCTTCTCCAACAACAGCGTCGTCTTCACGATCGGTTCGCTCGGAGAGGTGATGATCTGGGCTTTCCTCATTCACCTGCTGCTGTCATTTCCTTCCGGACGCCTGGAGGGCGGCGTCGACCGGCTCATAGTCGCCGTGGGCTACCTCAACGCCACGGTGGTTCAGCTGGCAAGGCTCGTGTTGACCGATCCCGCCAAGGCCGGCTGCGCCGATTGCCCCGCAAATCCACTGCTGATAACTCACTCACAGGCGGCCGCCGCGATCAACGCCGCGCAGGTAGACATCTCGATTGCATTGTTCGGCGCAGTGGTTGCGATCCTCTACCTTCGCTGGCGGGGCAGCGCCCCCGGCCAGCGACGGGCCCTCGCCCCGGTCTTCGCCGTCGGCAGCCTCACTCTCGCGCTCCTGTTGACGGAGCTGATCGTCGAACAGGCCAACCTGTCCAACACAGTCGCTGACCGGATCACCCTGGCCATCTTCGGTTCGCTCGCCTGCCTGCCGTTCGCGTTCTTGGTCGGCTTGCTGCGAGCCCACTTCAGCCACGCCGACGCCGTCAGTTCCGTTGTCGGTCGGCTGGGAGGCAGCGGTGGTCGAGGCGCGTTGCGAAACGCCCTCGCGGAGGCGCTTGGAGATCCCACCCTGGAGCTCACCTACTGGGTGCCGGACCAGGACTCCTACGTCGACGCCGAGGGTCGACCGATGCCCGTCGATTCGATACCGAAGGGGAAGATCGCCACCACCATTGACCACGAGGGACGGCGGATCGCTGCGATCGTCCATGACGCCGACCTTGCAGACGAGAGCGACCTTGTGCAGGCAGTTGGAGCAGCGGCAGCGCTCACACTCGAAAATGAGCGGCTGGACGCGGAGCTTTGGGCAAAAGTGGAGGAGCTGCGGGCCTCCCGCTCGCGCATCGTTCAGGCCGGATACGACCAGCGGCGGCGTCTCGAGCGGGACCTACACGATGGCGCTCAGCAGCGCTTGATGGCGCTCGGAATCAACCTGCGCCTGGCGCGTGACCGGATCCCGACCAAGCCCTCGGAGGCAGCCGAGCTGGTGGACGCCTCGCTCGAGGAGCTCAACGAGGCCACCGGGGAGCTTCGCGAGCTGGCGCGCGGAATTCATCCGGCGGTGCTCACCGACCGGGGTCTGGAGGCGGCAATCAACGGGCTCGCCGGGCGCTCCCCGGTGCCGGTCGAGGTGCTCGAAACCCCAGAGGACCGGCTCCCCTCCTCGGTCGAATCGGCGGTCTACTTCGTGGTCGCTGAGGCGCTGACAAACGTGGCCCGCTATGCCCAGGCCCGAACGGCCACGGTGAGCGTGGTGCGCAGCAACGGCGAGGTCGAGGTCGAGGTCAGGGACGACGGCGTTGGGGGCGCCGACCCAGAGCAGGGCTCGGGGCTGCGCGGGCTCGCCGACCGCGTCGCGGCGCTCGGAGGGGGGCTCGATCTGGAGAGCGGGGACGGCGAGGGCACAACCCTGAAGGCGACGATCCCGTGCGGGTGATCGTCGCCGACGATTCGGTGCTGCTGCGAGAGGGGATCGCTCGCCTGCTCGAGGATGCGGGCTTCGAGGTCGTCGGGCAGGCGGAGGATGGGGAGGAGTTGATGCGCAAGGCCAGGGCGCACAAGCCCGACGTCGCGATCATCGACATCCGCATGCCGCCGACCCACACCGACGAGGGCCTTCGGGCAGCCCGCGCGATCCGCGAAGAGTTGCCCGACACCGGCGTGTTGGTGCTCTCGCAGTACCTGGAGGAGGAGTACGCGTTAGAGCTGTTGGGCAATGACGCCGCCGGCGTCGGCTACCTGCTCAAGGACCGTGTCTCCGATCTGGATCGCTTCTCCGAGGCGATCCGGCGGGTAGCCGAGGGCGGGTCCGCACTGGACCCCGAAGTCGTCTCACAGATGCTCGGGCGCCGCCGGGTTGAAGACCCGCTGGAGAAGCTGACCCCGCGCGAGCGCGAGGTGCTGGGGTTGATGGCCGAGGGACGCAGCAACCACGCGATCGCCGACGCCCTCGTGGTCTCGGAGCGTGCTGTGGAAAAGCACGTGACCAGCATCTTCTCCAAGCTCAACCTTGCTCCGGCGTCCGAGGACCATCGCCGAGTGCTGGCGGTGCTGGCGTTCCTCGGCACCTAGCAGCACTCAAACCCGCCCGAATTTCGGCTGCCCCGCAACTCACAACCTCTTTTGCGCGAGGAGGGGAAGTCTTTCGGCTTTCCATTGCATTATTTGTTTGGCGCGATCCCCGTAGGCAGCAGCGGTTAGCTTCTCGCTGTTGCTCGCGCGCGGAAGGCAGAAGTGCTGGCGATCCCTCGCCAGAGCCGGCACGGTTCCGGGGTGCCGCTCGTCGGCCTGGCTGGCTCATCCTCGCCGGGACCGCTGATAGCGCATGGAGACGACCCGCGAGCCGAAGGTCTGGGTCTCGACCAGCTCGAGGTCGAACGTCTCCTCCGGGTCGGGGAGGAACGGCGTGCCGCCGCCGACGATCACCGGGTAGACGAACGGCTGGAACTCGTCGACCAGGCCGGCCTTGATCAGGGTCGCGGCTAGCCCGGCGCCGCCGACCCCAGGTCCCCTCCCTCCTCCGCCTTCAGGCGCTCGACCTCCTCGATGACGCCGTCCCGCACCAGCCGCGTGTTGCCCTCGACCTCCTCGAGCGTCGTCGAGAAGACGACCTTTGGAAGCTCCTGCCAGATGCCCGCGAACTCGCGCTCGACCTCACCGAGCTCCGGGTCCTGGTCGGCCGTCTCCCAGTAGACCATCGTTTCGTAGAGGTTCCGGCCGAGCAGGTGGCAGCCGAGCTCGCGGGCCCGCTCGTTGTGGAAGCGGTGGAGTTCCTGGCTGGGCACCGACCAGTCGAAAACACAAAAAAAAAAAAAAAAAAAAAAAAAAAAAAAAAAAAAAAAAAAAAAAAAAAAAAAAAAAAAAAAAAAAAAAAAAAAAAAAAAAAAAAAAAAAAAAAAAAAAAAAAAAAAAAAAAAAAAAAAAAAAAAAAAAAAAAAAAAAAAAAAAAAAAAAAAAAAAAAAAAAAAAAAAAAAAAAAAAAAAAAAAAAAAAAAAAAAAAAAAAAAAAAAAAAAAAAAAAAAAAAAAAAAAAAAAAAAAAAAAAAAAAAAAAAAAAAAAAAAAAAAAAAAAAAAAAAAAAAAAAAAAAAAAAAAAAAAAAAAAAAAAAAAAAAAAAAAAAAAAAAAAAAAAAAAAAAAAAAAAAAAAAAAAAAAAAAAAAAAAAAAAAAAAAAAAAAAAAAAAAAAAAAAAAAAAAAAAAAAAAAAAAAAAAAAAAAAAAAAAACTTCCCTTAGCGCGAAACCCAGGCGTCGCAGGCCCAGGCGGCTTCACAATACGGTGGCTTGGCGGCGGTTCCAGGGGTGCTGTCGCCACTTGCAAGTCGCAAACTAACCCGAGAGGACGCCGATGCCGGACACCACCTGCCACATGTCGATCTCGCTCGACGGTTTCGTCGCTGGGCCCGACCAGAGCCGCGATAATCCACTCGGTAAGCGTGGGCGCGAGCTCCATGCCTGGCATCTCGGCGACGAGCGCGCCAACGACGCCGACGCGACGGCGACCGACTGGCTCATGCGCCCGCGCGGCGCGTACGTCATGGGGCGGAACATGTTCGGGCCGATCCGCGGCGAGTGGGATGAGGACTGGCGCGGCTGGTGGGGTCCCGAGCCGCCTTACCACGCGCCGGTCTTTGTGCTCACCCATCACGCTCACGAGCCGATCGAGATGGAAGGCGGGACGACCTTCCACTTCGTCACCGGCGGCTTCGACGCCGCTTACGCACAAGCGCGCGAGACGGCCGGGGAGGGCGGCGTAGACATCGCGGGCGGCGCCTCGACTGTGCGCCAGGCCCTCATTGCCGGGGTCGTCGACGAGCTCACGCTGGACGTCGCGCCGGTCCTGCTCGGCTCCGGCGAGCGGATCTTCGACGGCGTCGAGTCGTTCGGGTTTGAGCCCGTTGAGGTCTTGCATTCGCCGCTAGCCACACACATCCGCTACCGGCGGGCGGGATGAGCCGATGAGTGGATAGAGCCCGCGATGACAAGGGCCGCTGGCGCCTACCGGGCGATCGTAACGTCGCTTCCGCTTCGCGGAGGCTGTCGCACAAACCCGCCACCCTCGACCCCGCCACCCACGCTGGGCGTATGCTCGCCTCGCATCCTCCAACAAGGAGGGCAGGGAGGGGAAGACAAGGATGAGGTCCAAGCACCTGTTTTTGGCGCTCACCGCCTCGGCCCTGGCGCTCGCCGCCGTCCCAGCCTCGGCGGGGGTGGCGGTGACGACGACGCGGGTCAGCGTCAACTCCGCCGGGGCGAGCGGGAATCCCTGTTCGGGGGGCTCCTCGAACTTACCGGTCTCGATCTCCGCCACCGGGCGCTTCGTCGCCTTTTCCTCCGACAACCCGAACCTGGTCGAAGGCGACCGAAACTACTTCTATGACGTCTTCGTCCGCGACCGAGTGCGGGGCGAGACGACCCGGGTCAGCGTCAGCTCCGCCGGGGCGGAGGGAAATAACGACAGCGCCTTTCCCTCGATCTCCGCCAACGGGCGCTTCGTCGCCTTCTCGTCTTTGGCCTCGAACCTGGTCCGGGGCGACACAAACCATCGCGCCGACGTCTTCGTCCGCGACCGAAAGCGGGGCAAGACGACCCGGGTCAGCGTCAGCTCCACCGGGGCGGAGGCAAACGACGGCAGCATCTGGTTGCCCGCGATCTCCGACAACGGGCGCTTCGTCGCCTTCTTCTCCCGTTCCACGAACCTGGTCCCGAACGACCACAACGGGATCGCCGACTTCTTCGTCCGCGACCTAAAGCGGGGCAAGACGACCCGGGTCAGCGTCAGCTCCTCCGGGGCGGAGCAGACTCCCGGCACCGGCGTAGAAGAGCTGGGGATCATCCCGCGCTCTCCGCCAACGGGCGCTTCGTCGCCTTCTTCTCCGCTTCCCCGAACCTGGTCCCGAACGACCACAACGGCACCGACGACATCTTCGTCCGCGACCGAAAGCTGGGCGAGACGACCCGGGTCAGCGTCAGCTCCACCGGCGAGGAGGCCAATGACAGCAGCCTCTTTTTTCCCTCGATCTCCGCCAACGGGCGCTTCGTCGCCTTCACGTCTTAGGCCTCCAACCTGGTCCCGGGCGACCGAAACGGCACGCCGAAGACGTCTTCGTCCGCGACCGAAAGAAGGGCGTGACGACGCGGATCAGGGAGTCCGATGTGAACCGTGGTCTCTACAGCGGCATTCCCTCGATCTCGGCCAACGGGCGCTTCGTCGCCTTCGAGTCCCCCGCCTCGGACCTGGTCCAAGGCGACCGAAACGACGCCGTCGACGTCTTCTTGCGCGACCGAAAGCGGGGCAAGACGACGCTCCTCAGCGTCAGCTCCGAAGGAACCCAGGGAAACGCCGAAAGCTCGTTCCCCGCGATCTCCGCCAACGGGCGCTTCGTCGCCTTCTCGTCCTTGGCCTCGAGCCTGGTCGCGGGCGACCGCCATAACACAGCCGACACCTTCGTCCGCGGCCCTCTGCCCCCTGAGGGCGGCCTTGACAGGCCCCTGGGCCGCCGCCGGCCGCTTTTCAGCCCTCTCCCCGAGCCGCTTTCAAATTTTTTTTTTTTTTTTTTTTTTTTTTTTTTTTTTTTTTTTTTTTTTTTTTTTTTTTTTAAAAAAAAAAAAAAAAAAAAAAAAAAAAAAAAAAAAAAAAAAAAAAAAAAAAAAAAAAAAAAAAAAAAAAAAAAAAAAAAAAAAAAAAAAAAAAAAAAAAAAAAAAAAAAAAAAAAAAAAAAAAAAAAAAAAAAAAAAAAAAAAAAAAAAAAAAAAAAAAAAAAAAAAAAAAAAAAAAAAAAAAAAAAAAAAAAAAAAAAAAAAAAAAAAAAAAAAAAAAAAAAAAAAAAAAAAAAAAAAAAAAAAAAAAAAAAAAAAAAAAAAAAAAAAAAAAAAAAAAAAAAAAAAAAAAAAAAAAAAAAAAAAAAAAAAAAAAAAAAAAAAAAAAAAAAAAAAAAAAAAAAAAAAAAAAAAAAAAAAAAAAAAAAAAAAAAAAAAAAAAAAAAAAAAAAAAAAAAAAAAAAAAAAAAAAAAAAAAAAAAAAAAAAAAAAAAAAAAAAAAAAAAAAAAAAAAAAAAAAAAAAAAAAAAAAAAAAAAAAAAAAAAAAAAAAAAAAAAAAAAAAAAAAAAAAAAAAAAAAAAAAAAAAAAAAAAAAAAAAAAAAAAAAAAAAAAAAAAAAAAAAAAAAAAAAAAAAAAAAAAAAAAAAAAAAAAAAAAAAAAAAAAAAAAAAAAAAAAAAAAAAAAAAAAAAAAAAAAAAAAAAAAAAAAAAAAAAAAAAAAAAAAAAAAAAAAAAAAAAAAAAAAAAAAAAAAAAAAAAAAAAAAAAAAAAAAAAAAAAAAAAAAAAAAAAAAAAAAAAAAAAAAAAAAAAAAAAAAAAAAAAAAAAAAAAAAAAAAAAAAATTTTTTTTTTTTTTTTTTTTTTTTTTTTTTTTTTTTTTTTTTTTTTTTTTTTTTTTTTTTTTTTTTTTTTTTTTTTTTTTTTTTTTTTTTTTTTTTTTTTTTTTTTTTTTTTTTTTTTTTTTTTTTTTTTTTTTTTTTTTTTTTTTTTTTTTTTTTTTTTTTTTTTTTTTTTTTTTTTTTTTTTTTTTTTTTTTTTTTTTTTTTTTTTTTTTTTTTTTTTTTTTTTTTTTTTTTTTTTTTTTTTTTTTTTTTTTTTTTTTTTTTTTTTTTTTTTTTTTTTTTTTTTTTTTTTTTTTTTTTTTTTTTTTTTTTTTTTTTTTTTTTTTTTTTTTTTTTTTTTTTTTTTTTTTTTTTTTTTTTTTTTTTTTTTTTTTTTTTTTTTTTTTTTTTTTTTTTTTTTTTTTTTTTTTTTTTTTTTTTTTTTTTTTTTTTTTTTTTTTTTTTTTTTTTTTTTTTTTTTTTTTTTTTTTTTTTTTTTTTTTTTTTTTTTTTTTTTTTTTTTTTTTTTTTTTTTTTTTTTTTTTTTTTTTTTTTTTTTTTTTTTTTTTTTTTTTTTTTTTTTTTTTTTTTTTTTTTTTTTTTTTTTTTTTTTTTTTTTTTTTTTTTTTTTTTTTTTTTTTTTTTTTTTTTTTTTTTTTTTTTTTTTTTTTTTTTTTTTTTTTTTTTTTTTTTTTTTTTTTTTTTTTTTTTTTTTTTTTTTTTTTTTTTTTTTTTTTTTTTTTTTTTTTTTTTTTTTTTTTTTTTTTTTTTTTTTTTTTTTTTTTTTTTTTTTTTTTTTTTTTTTTTTTTTTTTTTTTTTTTTTTTTTTTTTTTTTTTTTTTTTTTTTTTTTTTTTTTTTTTTTTTTTTTTTTTTTTTTTTTTTTTTTTTTTTTTTTTTTTTTTTTTTTTTTTTTTTTTTTTTTTTTTTTTTTTTTTTTTTTTTTTTTTTTTTTTTTTTTTTTTTTTTTTTTTTTTTTTTTTTTTTTTTTTTTTTTTTTTTTTTTTTTTTTTTTTTTTTTTTTTTTTTTTTTTTTTTTTTTTTTTTTTTTTTTTTTTTTTTTTTTTTTTTTTTTTTTTTTTTTTTTTTTTTTTTTTTTTTTTTTTTTTTTTTTTTTTTTTTTTTTTTTTTTTTTTTTTTTTTTTTTTTTTTTTTTTTTTTTTTTTTTTTTTTTTTTTTTTTTTTTTTTTTTTTTTTTTTTTTTTTTTTTTTTTTTTTTTTTTTTTTTTTTTTTTTTTTTTTTTTTTTTTTTTTTTTTTTTTTTTTTTTTTTTTTTTTTTTTTTTTTTTTTTTTTTTTTTTTTTTTTTTTTTTTTTTTTTTTTTTTTTTTTTTTTTTTTTTTTTTTTTTTTTTTTTTTTTTTTTTTTTTTTTTTTTTTTTTTTTTTTTTTTTTTTTTTTTTTTTTTTTTTTTTTTTTTTTTTTTTTTTTTTTTTTTTTTTTTTTTTTTTTTTTTTTTTTTTTTTTTTTTTTTTTTTTTTTTTTTTTTTTTTTTTTTTTTTTTTTTTTTTTTTTTTTTTTTTTTTTTTTTTTTTTTTTTTTTTTTTTTTTTTTTTTTTTTTTTTTTTTTTTTTTTTTTTTTTTTTTTTTTTTTTTTTTTTTTTTTTTTTTTTTTTTTTTTTTTTTTTTTTTTTTTTTTTTTTTTTTTTTTTTTTTTTTTTTTTTTTTTTTTTTTTTTTTTTTTTTTTTTTTTTTTTTTTTTTTTTTTTTTTTTTTTTTTTTTTTTTTTTTTTTTTTTTTTTTTTTTTTTTTTTTTTTTTTTTTTTTTTTTTTTTTTTTTTTTTTTTTTTTTTTTTTTTTTTTTTTTTTTTTTTTTTTTTTTTTTTTTTTTTTTTTTTTTTTTTTTTTTTTTTTTTTTTTTTTTTTTTTTTTTTTTTTTTTTTTTTTTTTTTTTTTTTTTTTTTTTTTTTTTTTTTTTTTTTTTTTTTTTTTTTTTTTTTTTTTTTTTTTTTTTTTTTTTTTTTTTTTTTTTTTTTTTTTTTTTTTTTTTTTTTTTTTTTTTTTTTTTTTTTTTTTTTTTTTTTTTTTTTTTTTTTTTTTTTTTTTTTTTTTTTTTTTTTTTTTTTTTTTTTTTTTTTTTTTTTTTTTTTTTTTTTTTTTTTTTTTTTTTTTTTTTTTTTTTTTTTTTTTTTTTTTTTTTTTTTTTTTTTTTTTTTTTTTTTTTTTTTTTTTTTTTTTTTTTTTTTTTTTTTTTTTTTTTTTTTTTTTTTTTTTTTTTTTTTTTTTTTTTTTTTTTTTTTTTTTTTTTTTTTTTTTTTTTTTTTTTTTTTTTTTTTTTTTTTTTTTTTTTTTTTTTTTTTTTTTTTTTTTTTTTTTTTTTTTTTTTTTTTTTTTTTTTTTTTTTTTTTTTTTTTTTTTTTTTTTTTTTTTTTTTTTTTTTTTTTTTTTTTTTTTTTTTTTTTTTTTTTTTTTTTTTTTTTTTTTTTTTTTTTTTTTTTTTTTTTTTTTTTTTTTTTTTTTTTTTTTTTTTTTTTTTTTTTTTTTTTTTTTTTTTTTTTTTTTTTTTTTTTTTTTTTTTTTTTTTTTTTTTTTTTTTTTTTTTTTTTTTTTTTTTTTTTTTTTTTTTTTTTTTTTTTTTTTTTTTTTTTTTTTTTTTTTTTTTTTTTTTTTTTTTTTTTTTTTTTTTTTTTTTTTTTTTTTTTTTTTTTTTTTTTTTTTTTTTTTTTTTTTTTTTTTTTTTTTTTTTTTTTTTTTTTTTTTTTTTTTTTTTTTTTTTTTTTTTTTTTTTTTTTTTCGCGAGATACTGCGCGTTGGTGTCACCCTCCCGCCACGGACGCGGCGGATTGACGTCGACCGTCCGGCATAGCCTCGGCCCGGCGGCGGGCTGACCCAATACTGCGCTGTCGCCTCCAGGCTGACCGGCATCGGTTCTGTCGCCCGCCGCCTACCCGAGGAACGCCAGCGTGACCCGATAGGAGCTTGGCAATGAAGCCCCCACCAAGGCATGTCCGCCGGCGGTCCGCCCTTCTGCCACTCAGAACCGAAAGGGGACCAAGTGATCGTAGTTGGAGTCGACCCCCACAAGCAGACCCACACCGCCGTCGCGGTTGCCCAGGCAAGCGCGGAGCTCAAGGGGGAGCTGACCGTCAAGGCCAGGGGCCAAGGGCACGAGGAGCTCCTTGCCTGGGCCCGCGAGCTGGGCGGCGAGCGCCTCTTCGCGCTCGAGGACTGCCGCCACGTCTCCGGGGCGTTGGAGCGCTTCTTGATCGGCCACGGCGAGCGCGTCGTTCGCGTCCCGCCGAAGCTGATGGGCCAAAGCCGCCAGGCGGCTCGCAGCTATGGCAAGTCGGATGCGATCGACGCCCTGGCGGTGGCCCGGGCGGCGCTTTCAGAGCCCGAGCTTCCCAATGCCCGCCTGGCCGGGCCGGAGCTCGAGGTGAAGCTCCTGCTCGACCATCGCGATGACCTGGTGGGCGAGGCGAACCGCACCTCAAACCGCCTGCGCTGGCACCTGCACGACATCGACCCCGAGATCGCGCTCGCCCGTGGGCGCCTCGATCGCACGGGCTGGATGCAGCGCCTGGCCCGCCGGCTTGGGCGCTTCGAAGCAAACGGTCAGGGTGAGGGTCTGCCGCGAGCAGCTTCGCCGCCTGCGCTCGCTGGCGCGCGAGATCAAGGCAGCCGAGGCCGAGCTCGGAGCTTGGTCAGCGCCCATGCGCCGCAGCTACTGGAGCTGCCCGGCTGCGGCACGCTCTCCGCCGCCAAGCTGATCGCCGAGGTGGCTGGGGTGGAGCGGTTTTCCGACGAGGCCAAGCTGGCGATGCTGGCCGGAGTGGCGCCGTTGGACGCCTCCTCGGGGCGCCAGCAGCGCCATCGACTCAACCGCAAGGGCAACCGCCAGCTGAACCTGGCCCTGCATCGGATCGCCGTCACCCAGGCGCGGATGCACCCGCCGGCGAGGGAGTTCCTGGCCCGCAAGCGGGCCGAGGGCAAGAGCCGCCGCGAGGCGCTTCGCTGCCTGAAGCGCCACCTCGCCCGCTCGCTCTGGCGCACCCTGCGGGGCGGCGCACCTCAGAGAGAATGATCTCAATCTCTCACAATTTGGAAGAGAACAAGATGCCTAACACCGGCGCTCGTCTTGACATAGGAGCAACGCGATGTCGCAGGAGAACGTGGAGCAATTTCGAGAGGCGACGGAAGCGTTCAACCGCTGGGCCGCTGCCCCTGACAGTGATCCATCGGCTTATCTTCGGTTCCTGGATCCCGAGGTCCAGTTCGAGCCCGTGCAGGCGACTCTGCAGGGACACCACTACGTTGGGCTGGACGGCGTAAGAGCGTGGCTCGCGGACGTCGCTGAGCACTATGAGAGTGGGCGCGTTGACTACACCGAGATTCGCGATCTCGGAAGCCAATTGCTCGGGGTCGGCACCCTCCGTGTCATCGGAAGCGGCAGTGGCATCGAGATCGCCGTGCCAATGGCCGTCGTGGCAAGCGTCCGAGACGGGTTCATAACCCTGCTTCAAGGACTATGGCGGCGACAAGGATCAGGCCCTCGAAGCCGCCGGGCTTTCGGAGTAGGCGATGTCGCAGGAGAACGTGGAGGTCGTCAAGGGGTTCACCCTTCGCTTCGAGGGAGGCGATCGCGACGAGTGGCGTGAGTACTTCGATCCCAATGTGGTGTTTGACACGTCGGCGACTGTAATGCCCTCCGCGGGCGTCTACCACGGCCACGAGGGGATCGAGCAGTTCTTCCGCGAATGGCTTGGAACCTGGAAGGACTACGAGATTGCGCACCGCGAGTACATCGATGAAGGGGACGCGGTGGTCGTCGTGTTCCGCCAAAGCGGTACGGGCCGGGGCAGTGGGGTCAGGACCGAGCGGAATTTCTTCGGCGTCTACGAACTGAGGGAATCGAAGGTCGTGCGGTACCGCATGTACGAGTCGCGCCAGGAGGCCCTCGAAGCCGCGGGGCTTCCGGACGGATGAAAGTCAAGTCCCCTGGACGCCTGGCCTCCTTTCTGGCAGAGTCATGCCTCGGTGCGGGTGACGACGAGCTAAAGCGCAGGCCCTGGGGCTGATCCCTGCCGCGCTGCTTGGCTCTTTCGAGATGCCTTCAAGATGCGCGCCCCCGTGTCGCGCCCGCACCGCTTCCCTTCGGCTTGGCCTGCCAGTCGTCGACCAGCCGCCGGTAAGCCGCTCGAACTGCTCGGAGAGCTCGCGCTCATGAGCCTGCTCGCGCTTTGACGCCGCAGAGCCGGAGCGCCGGCCACGCCGCGGGGGATCGCCGGCGGCAAGCTCGAGCCGGCGCAGCTTGTGACGGTGAAGCGACGGCCGCCCGAAGGCGTAGTCCTCCTCCTTGGTCAGCAGGTGCCAAAACAGCACGCAGAGTTTGCGCGCCGTCGCCACCAGCGCGATCTGGGCGCCGCGCCGGGCCCGCAGGCGCTCATAGAAGGCGCGCAACGGGCCCGGCGTGCGGACGACGATCCAGGCCGCCTCGCAGAGCATGTGGCGGGCCGCCGCCGAGCCCTGCTTGGAGATCTGGCCGTGGCGGGCCGGGGCCTCGCCGGACTGGCGAACCCGAGGGTCGAGCCCGACGTAGCCGACGAGCTTCTTCGGCGAGGAAAAGCGGCCGATCTCGCCCGCCACCGCGACGAAGGTGGCCGCCGAGATCAGGCTCACCCCGGGGACGCTGATCAGCCGGCGGATCGCCTCCGAGGAGAGCGCCAGGCGGGCCAGCTCGTGCTCCAGCACCTCGATCTCCCGCGAGAGGAAGTCGACCTCGCGCAGGCAGCTCTCGACGATCCGGCGCTCGTCTGCCGGCAGCTCGAGCTCTGTCAACCAACGCCTTCCCGCGACCCCGAAGAGATCGCTCATCGGCGGGCGGCCCTTGAGGTTGCGCTGAAGTGCCGCGTGGACGGCGTTCTTGGCCCGGGTCCGCGAGCGCACCAGCCGCTCCCGGCGCCCGAGCAGGGCGCGCAGCGAGCGCGTCTCCTCATCCGGGCGCCAGACGGCGGGCAGGAAGCCCGCATCGAGCAGCTCGCAGAGGGTCTGGGCGTCGACCTTGTCGGTCTTCACCTTCGCCTCGGCGATCGCCCGCACCTTGCGGGGGTTGGCGACCACGACCCGGGCGACGTGGGGCTCGAGGATGCGGGCGATCTCGCTCGCCGGGCCGGTTGCTTCAAGTGGCGACCTGGTCGTCCGCTGCCAAGCTCTGGGCGAAGAGCTTGAGATCCTCCGGGCTGGTCTTGATCCGCCCCCGTGAGCGGACCCCGCCGCCCTCCTTGATCGCCACCTCGCAGAAGTCGCGGTGGACGTCCAGTGCGATCGAGCGCATGTAGCCTCCTCTCGTGATCTGTGGTGGGAGACGCAGCGGGCAAACGACACAGACGGATTCGTGCTCTCAGCACAACCGGGCGAGTCGCAGGGGCGGCCAGTGAGTAGGTCGGGCTCGCGGCCCATCCGAAAAGCGCGGCCTGCCCGTCTGCGTTTTCCCAGATGCCCCTGTCCCGGTGGCGGCGACGCTAACCGCGCGGCCGGACACCGACAGGCGGCATCGACGCCATTGTCATCCTCGGAGTAGGCGATGTCGCAGGAGAACGTGGAGATTGTGCGTCGCGCCTGGAAGCCTTCAACCGCGGAGAGTTCGAGGCGACCTTCGAGGTCGCTCCGGATTTCGAGGACGGCCTGTCGAGGGGTAGTCCCATGGCGCGGCGTTTACGGGCCCGATGGAGCGCTGTCGACGATCAGGGAGATCGTCGAGAACTGGGAGTGGGTTCGGGTCGAACCGCACGAGCTGATCGAGGTCGGTGAGCACGTCGTGGTGCCCTGGACGATGCAGGGGGCGGGACGCGATGGATCGAGCTAGAGGCTCGAAGCACTTGGCTCTGCACGATCCGCGACGGGTTGATCGTGCGGATGTGCCTCTATCAAGAGGTTCAGGAAGCCCTCGAAGCCGCCGGGCTGCCGGAGTCGCAGGAGAACGTCGAGATCGTGCGGAAAGTGATCGATGCTTTCAACCGGGGCGACTTGGATGCCTGGTTGGGTTTCCTCAGCCCAGATGTCGTATGGGAGTCCCTGCCCCTCGCGGGTTTCGAGACGTTACCGTGGGCGCGCCGAGGCCCGAGAGTGGCTCGAGCAGCTCACCGAAGTCTTTGAGGAGGCCCACCTCGAGATCGAGCAAATAACGCCCCTGAATGATGACGCCGTCCTCAACGAACTCACCGAATCCGGGCGCGGTAGGGGTAGCGGCCTGCCTGGGGAGCAGAGAATTTGGGAGATCGTTTGGTTCGCGGAGGGCCTGATCACAAGGCGTCAGCCCTTCTCGACCAGGGACGCAGCCCTCCAAGCCGCCGGGCTTTCGGAGTAGGCGATGTCGCAGCAGAACGTGGAGATATTCAAGCGGGCCGTAGAAACTTGGAACCGTGACGACTTTGATGCATGGATCGACCTGTTCGATCCTGAATTCGAGTGGCACACGGCCATCGAGCGCGCCTTTGAAGGCACCGATAGCGTCTTTCGCGGGTATGCCGGAGCGCGCGAGGTTTGGGAGAGCTACAAGGGCGAAGCATTCCAGCAACTGGAGGCTCGGTACGACGAATTTCGAGACCTCGGCGAATCCGTGCTCGCCCTCGGCGAAATCAAGATCATCGGCCAGGCCAGCCAGTTGGAGGTCGCTAGCGAGATCGCCCAGCTGATCACCTTCCGAGGGGGCAAGATCGCCAGCTCCCGCGATTTCATGAGCCACGCCGAGGCTCTCGAAGCCGCCGGGCTTTCGGAGTAGACGATGTCGCAGGAGAACGTGGAGCTGGTCAGATCGGCAATCGAGGCTTACAACGCCGGTCCCGACGCGTATCTCGCCTTCATGGCGGAGGACATCGAGATTCGCCCCGATGCCTCCGTGTTTCCCGAGGCGGAGCCTTTTCGCGGCCGCGAAGAGTTCCGGCGCTTTCTCGCCGAGATCGACGAGGGCTGGGAGGGAGGAGACAAGTTAGGCGTCATCCGGGAGGTGTTTGCCGTCGGCGATCGGGTCGTGGCTCGAGCCGACTGGGGAGGTAGGGGCCGGGCCAGCGGCATCCACCTCCGCTCCAATCTGAGTGCCGTCTACGACATCCGGGATGGCCAGATCATTCGGATCGAGTTCTACTTCGACCACGCGAAAGCCCTCGAAGCTGCCGGGCTTTCGGAGTAGGCGATGTCGCAGGAGAACGTGGAGGTCATTCGGACCGCATTCGCGGCGTGGAACGCGGGCGACATGGATGCCCTTCGTGAGCTGCACGACCCAGATGTCATCGCCCGAGCGATCGAAGGTTGGCCCGAGCCGGGGCCCTACGTAGGGCGCGATGCGGTCATGCGCCAGTTCGCGCGGACTCGCGCGGCCTGGGACGCCGACTCCATTGAACCGATCAGCGACTTCCTCGACGCCGGTGACCGAGTGGCCGTGAGGGTGAACTACCATGGCTTGGGCTCTGGCCCCGAGGCGGACCTGGAGGTCACGGTCGTCTACACCGTCCGCGAACGAAGGATCTTCTACATCGAATACTTCTTCGATCACGCGGAAGCCCTCGAAACCCTGGGGATCTCGGAGTAAGCGATGTCGCAGGAGAACGTCGAGATCTTCTGGCACGCCGTAGACGCTTGGAACAGCGACGACTTCGAGACGTGGATTGACCAGTACGACCCCGAGGTCGAATGGTTCGCGCTGATGGAGGTGTTTCGCGGGCGCAGGGGTGCCCGGCAGGCCTGGGAGAGCTTCAAGGGCGACGCGGGGATCACGGTTCGATTCGACGATGTTCGGGACCTTGGGGACTCCGTGCTCGCGCTGGGGGAGATAGAGACCACCGGGCGCAGATCGGGGCTGAACGTCGCCCGGGAGGTCGCACAGCTGATCACCTATCGAAACGGCAAGACCGTCAGCGTCCGCGATTTCGGTAGCCACGCCGAAGCCCTCGAAGCCGCCGGGCTGTCGGAGTAGGTGATGTCGCAGGAGGACGCAGACAGCATCCGTCGGGCCTATGAGGTCTGGAACAAGTCGGGTCCGGTGGCCGTGGTGGAGCAGTTTTGGGCCGAGGATGCCGTCTACCGCGAGGGACCAGGCTGGCCCGATGCCGGTGTCTACAGAGGACGTGCCGCTGCGCTCGCACGGATGCGAAGCCTGATCGATCTGGTCGGGCCGATCGAGGTGCGCCTCGATGACTTATCGAGGTGGGCGATGGCCGTTTCGTCGCCTGCACGAGCAGGGCCGGGCAGGGCGCGAACGCGCCGTATACGCAGTCCTTCGCTGTCGTGCACCGCCTCCGGGACGGCCTGATCGTTGAGGCCGACTATTACCTTGACCGCGCCCAAGCGCTGGGGGCCGTCGGACTGCGGGAGTAGACGATGTCGCAGGAGAACGTCGAGATCGTGCGGGCAGCATTCGCTGCGTGGAACGCTGGCGAGATGGATGCCCTTCGCGAGCTGCACGACCCGGATGTCATCGTGCGAGCCCTGAAGGGTTGGCCCGAACCGGGGCCGTTCGTCGGGCGGGAAGCGGTTATGCGCCAGTTCGACCGGATGCGCGGGACCTGGGATGCCGATTCCCTGGAATTGACTAGCGACTTCATTGATGTTGGCGACCGAGTTGCGATGAGGTGATCTGGCATGGCATCGGCCAGGGCCCTGAGGCGAACGCGGAGCTCACCTACGTGGCCACCGTTCGGAAGGGCAAGATCTTCAACATCGAGTACTTCTGGGATCACGCTGAAGCCCTCGAAGCCGCCGGAGCTCTCGGAGTAGTCGATGTCGCAGGAGAGGGACGCACCCGCAGCATCGGCTTCAAGCGCCACATGGCCCGAACTTCGAGAATGGCGACATGCCGGAGTGAACCACCCGGTATTCCGCGCCGTCAGAACGAACGGCAGCAACGTGTACGTCCGAGCGAATGACGGCTCGGGGCCGCTGCTCCGCCGACTCGAACGAGAGCCTGATGTACCCGCGCCACGCCTGCTCGATCAGCGTGGAGGATGGCTGCTCCTCGAAGCTCTTCCGGGCGCCCCTCTTAACGATGACCGCTGGCTGGCCCGCCCCGCCGACGCGGTGCCGGTCATCGGTGAGGCGCTCCAGTGCCTCGCTCGCGGCGGCGTCACCCACGGTGATATGTGCCTGCCCAACATCCTCGGTGACCTCGAGACGGGTGACCTGTCGGGCATTGTCGATTGGCACTACGCCGCGCAGTACGACCGCGAAATCGACGTTGCCTCAGCGATCTGGAGTTGCGAATACAACGGGTACGCGCCAGACGTTCCGGTTGCCGTTCTGCAGTTGCTCGGCTGGCCGCGACAGGATGCGGCTGAAGTCGAGCGTCTAAGCAAGGTCTGGATCGAAGTTGCTGGGCCTCCCTAATGCAGCCGGGAAGCCCCTCGAGGCGGGCGATGTCGCAGGAGAACGTGGAGCTGGTCCGTCGAGCAATCGAGTACTTCGGTGAAACGGGGCAGGTAGCGGCCGAGTGCTACGACCCGGGGATTGAATGCACCACGCGGTCGGATGGCCCGGGTCAGACCACCTCCCACGGGGTCGGTGGCCTTCGGCGTAGCGTCGACGACTTTCGGGAGGCTTGGGCGAGCACGACGTTCGAGGCCGAGGAACTCATCCCAAGGAACGACGCGGTCGTCGTGCCAATGCCCTTTCACCCGGGCGCACAAAGCGGGGTCCGGCTCGAGGTCGAAGAGGCTTGGGTCTACTGGGTACGGAACGGGAAGATGTGGCGGATGGAGCACGCGAGCAAACAGGAGGCCCTCGAAGCGGCCGGGCTTTCCGAGTAGACGATCGTGGCAATCGGGGGCAGGCCTCGCGCTTCGCTGCTCCACGTGACGAACCGCACACACGGACCTCGGCCAGCGGAGTAGGGTCGGCGCGAACTACGGTGGTCGCCGGATTCGCCGACCAGCCCTAACGGACTAGCCGCCGCGCTTGGCCTCCGCCCCAACGGGAGGAACGGGAGGTTCCGATGCGTCAATGGCTTCGTTCCCATCTGACCTTCGCCAACATCGTCTCACTGGTGGCGCTGTTCGTCGCTCTCGGCGGGACGGCGATAGCCAGCGTGATCATCACCTCGAACCGTCAGGTCGCCTCCAACACGATCTCGGGCCACAAGCCACCGAGCGGCAAGCACGCCAACCTGATCGCTGGCTCGGTCAACGGCCGGGACGTGGCGGATAACTCTCTCGCCGGCGCCGACATCAACGAGTCGACCCTGACCGGTGACGCGCAGAAGCTGCTCTGGTCCGCGAGCGCGTCGTCGTCGGCCCCGGTCACTCCGATCGCCACGGTCGGGCCCTACGCGATCAAAGGCCAGTGCCTCTCCCAGCCTGGGTCCGTCTATGTCAAGGCCTTCGTGAACGGTCCGTCGGGCACCGACGACTACATGTTTGACCAGACGACGAACGACACCGGGGCCGGTTCAACTCGGTCCGGGGGTCTGCTCATCCCGGCCAACGCAAATCTCCTGATGTTCTCTCAGCCCACAGGTACAAGTACTGGCGATTACAGTCGGTTCGCCGGAACGGCGATGCTGAGATCCGGCTCGACGCTGGTCCAAGTCGAGTTCCACGCGGTCGCAGACGCCCGCTCCTCGTTCAACGACTGCTTCATCTACGGCACCGCCACAAGGACGACGTAGGGAGTGCTCGGTAACGGGATCGACCTTCAAACGGACGATCGGAGGAAGACGATGAAATTCACCGCACTACGTTCGCGCCTCCACAGGCCGTCACCGGCGATGGTCGTGGCGCTGATCGCGCTGTTCGTCGCGCTCGGCGGCACTGCCCTGGCCGCCACGGGGGGCAACTTCATCCTCGGGAAGTCGAACTCGGCCTCGACCGCGACACAGCTTTCCTCGGGTGCCGGGAATGCCCTCAAGGTGAGCGACACCAAAGGGGGGACCGGCCTCTACGCCTCGGGGGGCAACCGAAGCAAGGGAACCGCCGCGATCCACGGCCAAAGCGGCGCCGGGAACGGCTTGGAGGGCTACTCGACCGCGAACCCCTCCTCCGGCGTCTACGGCCAGGACAACAACGCCAACAGCTACGGGGTCGCGGGCCACTCGGACAACGGCGTCGCGGTCGTGGGTGACAGCTCGAACGGCTGGGCGATGCAAGCGCTCGGCAATACCACGCAGGCCCGCACGGGTGGCGGCTACGTGAAGGCGATGGCGTACGTTGCTACCGGAACCGGCGACCCGATCCGGCAGTGCTTCAACTCGCAGCTTCCGGCAAGTCAGGCGACGAGCGGAGACTGTGGAATCACCTACTCGAGCACCGGACCCGGCGCTTACACTCTCGACTTCGGTTTCCGGGTTGACGACCGCTTCGCCTCGCTCACGCCACGCGACGACAGAGTGTTCGTGTCGGCGCTTCCGACCGCCACTCCGTCGAACAAATTCGGCGTGAGCACCTACAACTACCTCACGGGAGGGGTTGCTTACAACTCGTTCTACATCATCGTGTACTGAGCCCAGGAGCCATCACTGACCAATCCCGACGCGTCGCGAGGTACTGTGCAGGCGATGTCGCAGGAGAACGTAGAGGTCGTTCGGAGGTTCATCGACCAGTACGGCGACCGAGTGACCTGCAAGAATTCGCCGCCAACTTCTTTGAGCCTGATGTTTCCCGAGGCACGGCCATATGCTTGGGATCTCTACGAGATGGAGGTCAACAAACTGATCCCCGTGAGCGATGATCGCGTCCTCGCTCACTCGACGATCAGGGCCGAGGGTCGCGAGAGCGGTGTGAAGCTCGACGGTGACCTCTACCAATGTGTGTGGCTGCGCCACGGGCGCTTCATGCGGTGGGAGGACCACCTGTCCCTAAAGGGCGCCCTTCGCGCACTCGGCCTCAGCGGCGAGACCCTCGAAGCCGCCGGGCTGCGGGAGTAGGCGAGGCGGTTAAGGCAGAAAGCCCACATCGGCTTGCGACCGTAAACGCCGTGCTGCCGCCTCAAACCGCTTGCCTAAGCCATGGGCGCGGCTGGTTTCGAACCAGCGACCTCTCGCGTGTGAAGCGGCAGTCCTGAGAAACTCAGAAACCGCATAAACAAGCGGTGTGCGCGGCTATCTGCCTGGGTGGCTTTGCCCTGTGGATTACCAGGGATTACGCACGATTACCGGGGATTCGGGCAGAGAAGGCGACTTTCTGCCCACGCCCAGCGCGCGTGCCAGGCGGCCAAGCGGGAGGTATTCGTCAAGCGCTACTCCTGGAAGCCGTGGCACAGACGTCGCACCGCTTCAACTTGTCCGCCCGGAGTCCGATAGGTTCGCCACGACAACGACGCGAGGAGATGGCATGCCTGTCGGACTACGTCAGAACTTCCCGGAGAACACGCTCGAGGACTACGACAAGGTCGTCGCAGCGCTCAACTTCCCGGCCGAATGGCCGGACGGTCTGATCGCGCACGGCTCCCACGGGGTCGATGGGCACCTGGTCGTGAACGACGTCTGGGAGTCACGGGGGCACTTCGACCGCTTCGGGGAGGCGCGGCTTCAGGCGGCGATCGGCGAGGCGCTGGGCGACCGTGCCCGCGAGCCTGAGATCGTCGAGCGCGAACTCCACACCTGGTACACGCACTGAGTGAGCGCCTCGGTTGCTCTGATCGCGCGCGTCGCCAGAGCAGCCCGGGAGCCCTAGGAACCGACCCCCACCAGGATCGCCGGCAGCACCTGAGCGTCCTCTGATAACGCGTGGGAGCCTGGCTCTCGCGGCCTCGCCCTCGCTGTGCGGTGCAGCGCGGGCGATGTCGCGGGGAGCCGCCTCGATCATCTGGCGCTTAGCCTGAGAGGTAGGCTTGGCTGGACTGAAACCTCCAGGAGCAAGGAGACCGGACATGGCATACGCAATCGTCCACAGGTTCCCTGGCGGAACCAAGGAACAGTACGAGGCGGCCGTGGCGAAGGTGCATCCGGCCGACGGATTGCCGGACGGCCAGGTCGTCCACGTCGCAGGTCGAACCGACGATGGATGGATCATCCTGGCCGTCCACGAATCTAAGGAATCGTGGGAGCGGTTTCACGACGAGACGCTTCAGCCCGGCCTCGGGGATCTTGGCGATGAGGGCTTCGCTGGTCCACCAGAGGAGACAGCGTTCGAGGCGGAAGTGTTCGAGCGAAGCTAGGGACTTCGTGAGCGAGGCCGAAGCCTCGAAGCCGCCGGGCTATCGGAGTGGGCGGCTGCTCTTGCCTAGGAGCCTAGGGTGCATCTGCTGCCATCCGCGAGCAACGAACCGGTCCTGACTCGCGTTCTCACGGATCGCGCCCTAGTAGTGGCCGAGATGCTCTTGCCGGACGGCACCGGCTGAAAACCGCTTGATCAAGCCATGGGCGCGGCTGGTTTCGAACCAGCGACCTCTCGCGTGTGAAGCGACGGATCTAGAAAAGCCAGAAATCCCATCAACAAGCGGTATGCGTCGCTATTTGCCCCGGTAGCCTTGCGCTCTGGATTGCCAGGGATTACGCGCGATTACCGGGGATTCGGGCAGAGAAGGTGGCTTTCTGCCCAGCGCTTAGCGAGCCGGCAACGCGTGGCGGCAGCCGCTACTCGCATGGCAACTTGTCGCGGCTCCCCGAGGTAGCAGCCCGTGGAAGCCTTCTACTCGCGGCGGCTGGTTTCGAGCCAGCGACCCCAGCGACGTCCCTGCCGAAACCGGAGGGCCCCTACTTGAACGGGACGGTCACCGGGCCGGGCAAGCGTCGGTAGACGGCGAAGAAGTCGCGGTCATCGGGGGCCAGGTAGCGGGTGGCCGGCTGCATCGGGTTCGGCCCGACCTCCGTCGGGACGAGGCCGTGGTGGTAGGTGTAGGTGATCAGGGTGTGCCATTCGGGATTGATGTCGAACTCCATCGCGCGAACCGCGCCCGCACGCTGCAGGATTCGGGCCAACGTGGTCACGGTTTGGCCGTCCGCAGCTGCGTAGATCAGGTTGCCGCGGCGGTCGATGCCGACGCCGGTGCGCCAGACGCGGACGGCGTTGCCGAGTGTGTAGCCCCATTGCGAACTGTCGTTCAGCGCGGGGTTGAGGCGTCCGTTCCAGATGATCGGCGGCAGGCTCTGGCGGGCCCACGCGACGTTCGGCCCAGCGTTCGGGCCGCCGCTCCACTTCAGGATCCCGACGCGGCCGTCGCGATAGCCGACGAGCGTGGCGTTGCCCTTCGCGAGCGGCTCGTTCACGAGGCCGTTGTCGGTCGAGCCGTTGTTGACGTCCGAGTAGATGAAGCCGCTGTTGAAGGTCGCAAGCAGCCGCCAGCGCTGGTCGTACGGGACCATCATTGGCCCGCGTACGGCAGCGTTCGGCGGCTCGTAGCGGCCCGGATAGAACGCGAGCGCAGTGCGCGTGTGGTCGAACCAGGCCAGGTAGGTGACGATGCTCGGATAGTTGCGCTCGGGGCGAAAGGTCGTCACCAGCACCGGTTGGCCACCCTCGACCGGTGGGCCGGTCGGCTTCCAGATCCCTTCGCCGGGTAGCGGGTGCGCGAAGACCGGCTTGATTCGCGGCGGCCAGGCAGCCGCCTTATTAGGCGCCTTCGCGGCCCGCCCGGTCGCCGGCAGGCTCTTCAGCTGCGGCCCGCCCTTCTTCGGCGCGTTCCAGCTGTAGTAGATGTGCTCGATCTCGTCGACCGCCTGGTTGCCGAAAGGTACATCGGCTCTCACCCACTCGACGCTGCGCACGCCGAAGGGCAGGCTCGAAGGCCGCAGCATCCACGTCGCATACGAATAGATCGCCGGCGACAGCAGCACGAGGACGGCCGCGATCAAGGTAAGTCGGCGTCGGCGTCTGTTCGCAGTCTTGCGCCGCTGCTCTGCGCCCGCCGCACCCCGGGCGAGAGGCGCCGAAACGGGCGGTGGGTCAGGCGTATCCGGCGGAGAACTCACGCCAAGACCGCTGTAGACCGTCCATCCGAGACACCCTAGGCTCGGTCGACCAAGAAACCCTAAAGGCGAGAGGTCCTTCGCCACCGCGTTATCCCGACGGCGCGAAACCCGGATATCGACATCGGTCCCGAGATCACGACCGGCGTCGGGCAATTAGCCATTCGGCTTACTCGAGTGCAACCGGCGCAACCGCTTGATCAAGAGCATGGGCGCGGCTGGTTTCGAACCAGCGACCTCTCGCGTGTGACAGACACCCGACCAACTCTTGGGAGTCGTAGCGCTCAAGTGGCGGCTTGACAGCTCTTCGCTGCTCGGGACGGTCGCGACGCCTGTGCCGCCCCGCGGGGCGGCACAGGCGCTCCGGGCCGGTCAGCCGCGATGAAAGGAGGCCAGGCGCAGTAGCTCCTTCGGCCCCTTGATGGTGATCTCCTTTACGTCACCCACGCCTCGCACGTAGTACTTGTGCTCAACGATGCCCGGCTCAAGCGGCGTCCACTCCTTGGTCTTCACCGCGTGGTGCGAGGAGACGTACGGGACCGAGACACGCGCATTGCGGTCGAGCACCTTGAAGTGGTCCTCGGCGTGTCCCTTGTAGTACTCCTGACGGGCCTTAGTCCCCACTTTCGGGTCCCCCGCGAAGAGGACGCCCGGGCGGGCGCCGTCCCGGCCGGCCTTGAACGAGCCCTCTCGACTGGTCACCTGGCCCTGGCGGTCGAGCTCCTTCGTGTTCTCGCCGAAGTACCAGACGTTGCCGTGGCGGTCCTGAGCATAGAAGTCGTTGGTGACCTCCCGCGGCTTACGGTGCCTAAGGACCACGTCGTGGACCACCGTGGCCCGCACACCCTCGATTCTCTTGGTCCTATGCGTGACGTGCATGTTGTCGGTGAAACGGCCGTCCGCATCGACGCCGCGGTAGTGCCACCTGCTCCCCGGCTTGAGTGGGAACCACGGGTTGTCGACACGGGCGACGAAGTCGTTCGGGTGCAATCTCTTTGGCCATCCGGGTCCAGCACCGGACTTGATCGCCTGCGAACCGAGCGAAGCGGGCGCCGCGCCCACCTGGCCGGCGGCGCCAAATGCCCCTGCCGCGAGTGCCGTCGCCCCGGCGAGTGCCAGCATCTTGCGGCTTCGGATCGGTGCTCTCTTCGTCTTCACGATTTCGCTCCTTTGGGATCGCCGGTTTCCCATCGACGCTAAGCGCGGAGAATGAAAGCACCGTGAAAGCTGGGCTCCCGGCTCCGTGCAAAACGCCCCGCGGAGGCGTACTCGAACCGCTGAGAACGTGCGAGGCCCTCGAAGCCGCCGAGCTGCAGGAGTAGGGCGTCATCAAAGCTCGCTCGGGGGCCGCCAGTCTGCGCCCGACTCGATAGGAAACCTTTAGGCGTCCCGAAAATACTTAGCCACATGCCCAAGGGCGAGATGCAGTTGGCCAATCTCCTGTTCGCCGCCGTCGCGGTGTACCTGCTCCTCGTCGGCATCGATCGGGGGATCGACGACCGCGGAGCCTGGTTCTTCGGGATCGGGTGCGCTGTGGCCGTCATGGCGGTATTCACCCTGGCCGACTGGGTGCACAAGGAGATCCAGGAGCGCAAACGACTGAAGTAGGTGGGCTCATGTTCCCTCCCTCGGCGGGTCGACCGCCCGCGCGAGATACTGCGCAGGCGATGTCGCAGGAGACCGGGATGGCGAAGCGTGCCGGGATCGTTTCCGCGACCGTCGGGATGCTGGTCTTGACGGCGTCGGCCTACGCCGCCGCTCACCCGATGCCGCCCGACCAGTATCGCCTCGCTGCAACCCGAACGGGAACTGCGTCTAGGCAGGGCTTTCAGGAAGCGTTCAGTCAAGGTATGCAGATTCCGTTGAAGTGGCAGCTCCGCGCGTACTAATCGTCGAGGACGACCCCGACCTACGTCGGAGCCTCCGACGCACCCTCGAAGAGGAGGGGATGGGGGTGGACGCCGTGTCCAACGGTGGCGATGCGCTCAACTCGGCGCTGGCCTCGAGCCCGAGCGCATTGATCATCGACATCGGCCTTCCCGACGCCGATGGGCGCGACGTCTGCCAGGCGCTCCGCGCCCAGGGCGTCTCCGCACCGGTCATCTTCCTCACCGCGCGCAGCGCGGTCACTGATCGCGTCGCAGGCTTCAGCGCCGGCGGTGATGACTACCTGACAAAGCCGTTCGCGATCGCGGAGTTGGTCGCCCGGCTACGCGCACTGCTAAAGCGCGGCGGCGAGAATGGGGCGGACGTTGTTCATGACCTGCGCCTCGATCCGGCTTCACACTCGGTCTCGTGCTCGGGGGCGTCGGTCGACCTGACCCCGACCGAGTTCCGTCTTCTCGCGGCGCTCGCGACCCGGCCCGGCGAGGCGCTTCGCCGCCGTGAGCTCGTGGCTGCGGGCTGGCCGGACGGAGCGATCGTGCACGACAACACCCTCGACGTCTATGTAGCGCGTCTGCGCCGCAAGCTCCGCGCGCTCTCCAGTCGCTCGGAGATCGCGACCATGCGGGGCGTCGGCTACTCGCTTCGATGAGCCCGATGGGCCTGCGGGGCCGGCTCGCCGCGGTCGTCATAGCGGGCGCCGCCCTGACGCTCGGGGTGCTGACACTGGGCTTCAACCTTGTCCTGCATTCGAGCCTCGACCACGACGCGAATCAGGCGCTCGCCGGACGGGCAGACGCGACGCTGCCAACGATCGAGGTAGACCACGGCCAGATAAGGCGCGCCGAGGCTCCTGACGGCGGTGTTGCGGATGCGCTCGTATGGATCTACTCGGGTGCTGGAACGGTGGAGGCTCCGCGGGCTGCGCCCGAGCTCCAGGCGCAGGCCAGGCGACTGGCCGGTGGTCCGCGCGCCTATGCCGAGGACGCGCGGTCGGACGTGCGCCTTCTCGCACAGCCCGTCGTGCGCGACGGGGGACGGGTTGGCACGGTGGTCGTCGGCATCTCGCTTGAGCCGTATGAGCACAGCGCTTCGCAGGCGCTCATCGTGTCAGCGCTCTTCGCGCTCGTCATCTTCGTCCTGATCGTGGTTGCCTCGAGGCTGCTGATCGGGGCGGCGCTGAGGCCGGTCGCCAGGATGACGCAGGAGGCGACCGACTGGAGTGTCAACGACCTCGACCATCGCTTCCACGCGGGCGAACCGCACGACGAACTGACTGGCCTGGCGTCGGCGTTTGACTCGATGCTCGACGGCCTGGCGGCGAGCCTTCGCCACGAGCGGCGGTTCTCGGCTGAGGTGTCGCACGAGCTCCGTACTCCGCTCGCCGCGGTCCTCGCCGAGTGCGAACTCGCCCTTCGCCGCAACCGGGAGCCCTCCGAATATCGCTCCGCGCTATCGGCGATCGCCAACCGCGCGCGCCAGCTTCAACGAACCGTGGAGACGCTCCTGGCGGCCGAGCGCGCCGACCATGGCCGCCCGGGAACCGCCGACGCGGCGGCCGTCGCCGAGAGGGCGCGTGAATCTGGCGCTCCCTTTGCCGCGGAGCTGGGAATCGACCTTCGAGTAGTGACGGCTGGCGGCGGGCATCGGATCGGCATCGATTCCGGTGCCGCCGAGCGCGTCCTTGCGCCGTTGGTCGAGAACGCATGCCGCTACGGGGACTCGTGGGCCGAGGTGCGTGTCCGTCCCGACGAGGAGCACGTCGACTACGTCGTTTCCGACGACGGACCGGGGGTCAGCCCCGCCGAGGCCCAGGAGATCTTCGAACCCGGCGTCCGCGGACAGGCCGGGATCACCGCCGATCGGGCAGGCAATGGTGCCTCCTCGGGCGCCGGGCTCGGACTCGCGCTATCGCGCCGTCTCGCCCGGGCGCTCGACGGAGACGTTCGCTATGAAGGCGAGCTGCGCGGATTTGTGTTCCGGGTACCGCGGGGTTGACCCCGCGGGTGGTGGGATCCGATCACGACACAGCGCAGCCGCAGGCGCCCCGGAGTGTCAACGGTGTGCGTTCAGGATTCGTTCATGGAGCGGTTGACACGGTGGGTGGATGTGGCTAAGCCGCGATTTGAAGGCACCTGTTCGATGCCGTACCAAGCCTCCGCGACTCCAACTCGGGGCCGTAGGCCCCCACCTCTAAGTGGATCCACTCTCTTACTTCCAAGCGATCGTCCTCGGGGTCCTCCAGGGCGTCACCGAGCTCTTTCCGATCTCGAGTCTCGGCCACACGGTGCTCTTCCCGACCCTGTTCGGCTGGGACTCGCTGGTCAAGGCCCAGTCGCAGAGCGAGTCGTTCTGGCTCGCCTTCGTCGTCTTGCTCCACGTCGGGAGCGCGCTCGGCCTTCTAGCTTTCTATTGGCGCGACTGGATCGCGATCAGCAAGGCGTTCTTCGCGACGCTAGGCAAGCGTCGGGCCGACTCCCCGACCGAGCGCCTCGCGTGGCTGATCATCTGCGCCAGCATCCCGACCGGCCTGATCGGCCTGGCTTTCGAGCACCAGATCCGCACCTTCACGGCGAAGCCGCTCCTGGCGTCGATCTTCCTGGTCGTCAACGGCTTCATCTTGCTCGGGGCCGAGGTCGCGCGCCGGCGCATGGTCGGGCGCCACGCCGAGAAGACCCTCGACACGCTCGAGTACCGAGAGGCGGGCCTGGTCGGCGTCGCCCAGTCGACGGCCCTGTTCGCCGGGATCAGCCGTGACGGTGTGTGCATGGGCACGGGTCTCGCGCGGGGGCTCGATCACTCCGACTCGGCTCGATTCGCCTTCCTCTTGGCCACACCGATCATCCTCGCGGCCGGGCTCTTCAAGCTCCCGGACCTGCTCGGGCCGCTCGGCAACGGAGTCAGGGGCCAGTCGGTGGCGGCGTGCATCAGCGCCGCGGTCGCGGCGTACTTCACGGTCAAGTTCCTGGTCGGTTACTTCAAGACGAGGACCCTGACGCCGTTCGCCGTCTACTGCCTGATCTTCGGGTCGGCGATGGTGATCTACAACAGCTGAGGACGGGCCAGGGAGGTCGCCGGCCGTGGCGATGAACATTCAGGAGGCATTCAGGGCATCCGGAGCAGTATGTCCGCATGGTCATTCCACATGCAAGACGAACCAGGTATGTAGTCGGTGTAGTAGTCGTGGGCCTCGCGATCGCCGGATGTGGTTCGAGCTCGAGCAGCTCGACCCCGGCGAGCTCCGGCGCGGCCGCGTCCGAGGCGCAGTCGGCCGCCCAGGGCGACATTCCCGACAACCAGAAGTTCCTGACCTTCAAGAACCCGCAGGCCGGCTACTCGATCAAGTACCCGGAGGGCTGGGCCCGGAAGGGCGCCGGCAACCAGGTCACATTCTCCGACAAGGGCAACAGGGTCAAGATTTCCGTCGCCGGCGGACCTGTGCCCACGACGGCGTCGGTGAGCGCCGAGCTCAAGAAAGAGGCGGCCAATGACCCCACCCTGAAGCCCGGCGCGCCTCAGCAGATCAAGGCGGGCCAAAACCAGGCGATTCACGTCGTCTACCACGTCCAGGGCCCCGCGGATCCGGTCACTGGCCAGAAGCCGACCCTGATGGTCGACCGCTACGTGCTGGCGAGCAATGGACGAGTAGCGACGATCGACCAGTCGAGCCCGGTCGGAGTCGACAACGTCGACGCGTACCGGCTGATCATCGAGAGCTTCAGGTGGAGCTGACCGCGAGCGATCGGGACGCAAACGGGCGTTCATCTCAGGCACCTCAGAGTCTCTACGCCGAGCCCGAGAAGCCGGCAGAGATCGATTGGGGGGCGCTGGAGTTCCACGACGTGTTCAAGATCTACGGTTCCGGATCCGTCGAGACCGTCGCCCTGCGCGGGCTCGACCTGCGGATCGAACAGGGAGAGATGGTCGCGATCGTGGGCCCCTCCGGAAGCGGCAAGAGCACGCTTCTCTCGCTGGCGGCCGCGCTCGACACCCCATCTGCCGGCGACGTGAGATCGCTCGGACGCTCGCTCGCGGGCCTCGGCGACAACGAGCTCGCCGAGTATCGCGCCAGTCAGGTGGCGATCGTTTTTCAGTCGGACAACCTTTGGCCGGCCCTTTCGGCCCGGGAGAACGTGGCGACCGCGCTTCGGATCGCGGGGCAAGGCAACGCCGAGCGCGACGCCTCGGAGGCGCTCGCGACCTTCGGGCTCGCAGGGCGTGAGCACCTGCGCCCGTCCGCGCTCTCGGGCGGAGAGCAGCAGCGGGTCGCGATCGCGGCCGCGGCGGCGCGGCGGGCGAGCCTCGTCCTCGCCGACGAGCCGACCGGGGAGCTGGACGAGAAAAACGAGGCGACCGTCCTTTGCTCCCTGCGCGAGCTCCGCGAGCGCAACGGCAGCGCCGTCGTGGTGGTCACCCACGCGGACCCGGTCGCTGGGGCTTGCGACCGGGTCGTGGAGATTCGCGATGGACGGGTGGAGGAGTGAGCGTGGCCGTCGCCAACCGGACCGTGCTGGCCGGGTGCCAGGCGGTGACCGTGGCCTATGGCAGAGGGAACGCGCGGGTCAAAGCCCTCCGCGAGGTCGATCTTGAGATCGCTGCCGGCGAGCATCTGGCGCTCGTCGGACGATCGGGATCCGGGAAGACGACGCTGCTTCACGTGCTGGGTGGCCTGCTGGTGCCGACCGCAGGGACGGCGCGCTGGAAGGGCGACCCGCTCTCCACTCTCGACGCTGCTGCGCGCGGGCGCGCGCGAGCCCAGGGGATCGCGTACGTCTTCCAGGGGTCGAACCTGCTCCCGCATCTGACCGTCTGGGAGAACATCGCCTTCGCGGCCCGGGCAGCGGCGCTTCGGGACGCGCACGGCCTCGGAGCGCAGGCGCTCCTGGGCCTCGTCGGCCTCGCCGACAAGGCCGACTTCCTCCCCGCCGAGTTGTCAGGCGGAGAGTCACAACGCGTGGCCGTCGCGCGAGCGCTGGCTCAGCGTCCCGAGCTGCTCCTTTGCGACGAGCCCACCGGCCATCTCGACTCCGACACCGGAACGCGGGTGCTCGACATGATCGAGTCGCTTCGAGCCGAGCTCGGCTTCTCGCTGGTTGTCGCCACGCACGACCCCGACGTGGCCGCCCGCGCGGAGCGCGCCCTGATCATGGTCGGTGGCGAGCTGCGCGAGGAATGACCCGGTGAGCGCGGCCCTTCTCCTTTCCCGGCTCGCGCTGGCGGGTCTGATTCGAAACCCCGGCCGCACGGTCCTCAGAGTCGCAGTGGTGGCTGCTGCCGTCGCGCTGCTCGCCGGCATGCTCCTGTTCATCGGTCATTCGCTGCGCACCGCATCGGCGTCCGCCGTTCGCCAGGTCCCGCTCGATTGGCAGGGCCCGGTGTCCTCCTACAAGCAGGATCTCCAGGTCGCCAAGGCGGTTGGGCGCCAGCCCGGAATACTGCAGGCGTCGGCGACCGCGACGGCGCCCTTCGCGAGCGCTTCGCACTCGGGGCCCGCCGGGAACAGCCGGACGAGCAACGGCGCAGTGTTCGCGGTTCCTCCCGGCTACCTGCGTCACATCCAGACCGTTCGGCTCCTGAACGGGTCGCTTCGCCCCGGCAGCGTCCTGCTCGATCAGCAAACGGCGGCAACGCTTCAAGCCGGGATCGACGACACGATCACGCTGGTGCCCCGCGCGGGGGCAGCCCCACAGCGCTACACGGTGTCCGGGGTCGCGCTGATCACCGCTCCGGATCAGATCTTCCAACCTCTCAACCCCTCCGTCGGACCGGCTCCCGCACAGCCACCCGGCAACGCCGTGGTCATGGAGACGGACACCTTTCAGCGAACCATCGGCCGCGCGCTCCCGCCGATCACACCGCTGAGTGCCACGGCCAACTCCCAGCCGGGCGCCCAGAAGGGCGTGCAGTGGGAGGTCCAGGCCCAGGTCGACCCGGCCCCCTTGAGCGCCGGAAGCCCGTCGGCGGCGCTGAAGCTCGCCGATCAGACCCGGCTGCGAGTCGAGCGCTCGCTCCCCGGACAGGTGCAGTTCGTCGACAATCTCTCCGACTCGCTGAACACCGCGGCGGGGGACTCGCTCTACGCGCAGGCGCTCTACATCCTGCTCGCGGTGCCCGGAGCGCTCGTGGCTTTGGGGGTGGCCTATCTCGCGGCGCTCGGCACTAGTGAGCGGGACCGCAAGGACCTCGCGCTGATGCGCGCCAGGGGAGCGCGGCGCCGCGACCTGCTGGCGCTGGCGCTGGTGGAGAGCACCGCGATCGGGGTGGTCGCGGGGCTTGCTGGGGCGCTGATCGCATTCGGAGCGGTGGAGCTCCGGATCGCAGGCGGCGCCCACCTGACCACCGGTCGGGCGATCATCACCGGGCTGGTGAGCATCGCGCTCGGGATCTTCGGCGCGGGCGTGGCGCGAATCGCAGCCACTGAGTCGGTGCTTCGAAGAACCGTCGCCGCGGGAAGGCAAAGCGTGGTCCGGGAGAGCCGACCCGCCTGGCGGCGCTATTACCTCGACTTGGCATGTCTCGCGCTGAGCGGTCTGATCTATTGGCTGACGATCCGCACAGGCTTCGCCGCGGTGGTCAACCCGGACGCCAATCCAACCCTGTCGCTCTCGGTCTACATGTTCTTTGGGCCGGCGCTTCTTTGGATCGGCGCGACCCTGCTCTTGGTCCGGCTTCGGGGCCGGGCCTTTGCGTGGGTCGCGCGCCGCGCGGCACAGCACAACCGGGGCTCGCTGACGTCGTTGCTCCTAGCGAGCGCCAGTCGCCGTGGAGTTGCGATCAACCGCGGGTTGGTCGTCGTGGGGCTCCTGCTCGCGTTCGGCGTCAGCATGGCGATCTTCTCCGCGACCTATGACCAGCAGGCGAGGGTCGACGCCCAGCTGACGCTTGGGGCCGACGTCACGGTCAGCGCCCCGCCCGACACGATCGCCAAGCATCAGCTCGCGTCCAAGGTCGCCCGGGTGCCCGGCGTCGCGGCAACGACGCCCGTGGATCACTCGTATGCCTACGTTGGCCCTGACCTCCAGGACACCTACGGAATCGACCCGTCGAGCTTCGCCGGGGCCACGTCGCTTCGAGACTCCTACTTCCTTGGTGGCACGGCGAGTCAGATGATGAGCCGGCTCTCGCGGACGCGCGACGGGATTCTGGTCTCGCTAGAGACGATCAATGACTACTCGCTCAAGCAGGGCGACCTGCTGAAGCTTCGGGTCCTCAACCAACGCACCGGTCACTTCCACGTCGTTCCCTTCCATGTCGCCGGCACGGTTCAAGAGTTCCCGTCGGCGCCGCGCGACTCGTTCATGGTCGCCAACCTGAGCTATCTGACGTCGGTCACCCACGCGGCGGGGCCCAATGTCATCTTTGCTAAGACCAGCGGTGACCCGCGCGCGGTCGGCGGCGCGGTCGGGGCCGCAACCAATGGCGTCGGAGCCCAGGTTCAGAACCTCAACGACCAGACCGCCAAGATCGTGACCTCGATCACGACGGTCGACCTGTCGGGAATCAGCCACATCCTGGAGGCGTTCGCTCTGGCGCTCGCAGGCGGCGCCATGGCGCTCTTCGTGCTCACGGCGGTCGACGAACGGCGCCACGAGCTGGCGACCATGGCGGCCGTCGGGGCGCCGCTTCGCGAAATCGCCGCATTCGTCTGGAGCGAAGCCGGCCTCGTGCTCGGCGCCAGCGTCCTGCTCGCCGCCGGTCTCGGCTGGCTTCTGGCCTCGATGCTGGTTGCGATGCTGACCCATGTCTTCGACCCCCCGCCGGACCAGCTCGTGATCCCCTGGGGCTACCTCGCCGGCTTGGTCGGCGCCGGGCTCGGCGCGGCGCTGATCGCGTGCGGACTGGCCGCACGCCGGGTGCGAAGGCTGCCGCTCGGCGCGGTCCTTCGAGAGCGCTAGGACCGGCTATCGGCCGACGGAAGCTGGCGAAGATCCCGGTCGGCCAGGGACCGCACGGACTGTGCGTGTACCCCCAGCCGGGTCGCTACTCGCTGGGGGCACACCGGAGTGTTCCGGTAGCCCTAGCCAAAGTAGAACCCGCCCTGGGGCGGGCGACGGCCGGGTGCGCGGTATCTCTACAGGATCCCCTTATGGGCGTCGACCAGCAACAGTCGGTTGTTGCCGCGATCGGCGATCAACAGCCGGCCTGGGAAGGGGCTGTTGATCAATTGAGCCGGCCCCGCTGCGCCGTCGCTGTCCAAGTTGTTTGATCAGCGCCCCGAGAGCGGCGCCGAGCCCGGCCATCACGACCGCGATGACGAGCGCCTGCGGTGCGTACCGACCCATGCTGGCAATGCCCTGAGTCTCCCGATCCGACATGAACGCGACCTGACAGCGGTAAGCGCCGCGCGCAGGGAGTGCTGCCGTCACCCGCGAGACACGCAGCCGGCTGTACCTCCGCCGTCAAGCACGTGGTCGAAGGTTGGGTCGAACCGCAGGCGGATGGGACCCGGTCTGGCGACGATCAGGGAGGTCGTGCCGCGGGCTGTCCCCCGGACGCAAGCGCTGGCGATCGGCGCCACGTGCCAGTACGGGGTGTACCGAATCGCGAGTCCGTAGCGGCCCGGCTCACTCGCGCTGAGGGCCAGGGAGGCATGGCCCAGGTGTAGGAGGTCTGCCCGGCCGCCGGCCGGGGCGACCAGCATAGGGGTGGCGTGCGGCAGCTCGAAGATCCGCATTGGGCCGTCGTGATACACCGGCCGAAGCCCGGAGGCGCCGGAGCGAAGCAGGCGGCCTTCGGCCCTGGCGCTGTAGTCGCGGTGCTCGCGCGGCAGGACGACGTAGCGCACACCGTTTCGGCGCAGCCAGGCCCGGTATGCCAAAGCCGTCAGCCGTCCCTTGTAGAGCACGGCGTCCTGCGGAAAGTCGGCTTGACGAAACCAGCCGCGAACGATCGGGATTCCGGCCCTTGGCAGATAGTACGCCGCCCAATGTTCGGTGCTGTCAACGGCCTCGACCCGAAAGTCGGGATCTGAGTGTGCCCGCAGGAACTTGATTCCCCCCGCCCAGAAGCCGGGCTGCGCCAAGGGTGTCTCGAGGTTTCGCGAGGCGGTGATCAGAGTTGGCGCAAGCTGCGCGGCGAGGGCTGCGACGCCCAGTAGGACGGCAACCACTCGGCGAAAGTCCCGCTCGCGACACTGGCGAACCAGCAAGATCAGGATAAGAGGAGCCGCGATGTAATCGAAGGGCCGGGTTGCGTTGCCGCCGAGCGGCGAGGGGACGAGGTACGCCGCAACCGCGAGCAACGCCGCTGCGGCGAAGATGCCTCGGATCACTCCCACACCGCGAAGCCCGAGCGAGAGGCCGACGGCCAGCGCGCTCATGACCACAACCTGGACCAGCGCCCAGGGGCTGAACGGAAAGCGCCCTCCGACGGGAAAGGCTAGCTCCAACACAGCCGCGGCGCCGATGCAGATCCCGAGCCCAATCGCGAGCCGGGTGCGAACGAGCCGCCACGGCTTGTCGAGCGCGGCGGCCATGCCCACCAGACTCACGACCAAGAGCACGAACGCAAGCGGGCTGGCCAGCAGCACGCCCAGGGCGGCGAGTGCGGCCAGCGCCCCTCGCCGACGCGCGAGCGTCACCGCGGTCAAGGCCAGCGCCATCCCCAGCGCGAACGGGTACTCGCCTCCAAGCCACACCGCGAGTGACGCGGTGATGGCGAACGCGCAGGCCGGCCAGGGAGAGACGATCCTAAGGCGATCCGCCACCAGGCGCGCAAACAGCGCCCCGCTGGCGGCTACGGTCGCCAGGATCACCGCGAATTGGCCGATCACCCCGGCGAGGGGGTAATAGAGGAGCGAGTAGTTGACGAACGAGTAATGCCCGTCATACCAATAGTTGTCCCAGAGCTGAAAACCCGAATGAACCCAGCGCCAGGTCTGGTAGTCGTGGGCGGCGGTATCGGCGCCGTCGGGGACCAAGACGCGAAGCACCGCAATGCTCGCTAAGGCCAGCGCGCCGGCCACGAGGGCCATGCGCGTTGCCTGCCTGGCGCTGACAACCGTTGGCACCGGTTCGCGAGCTTAAGGCAGCTGACGGCCGTCCCAGGCCGAGTCAACGCCCCTGTTCAGGTGCTGTTCATCTCGCGCGGTAAGGATGCGATCGTGCGGTCCTCGGCTACCCCGAGTCCCTCGCGAAGGCGTGTGCGCTTGCGGCGTCTCGGCGCCATGGTCGCGGTGCCCGTGCTTGCCGCCATTGCGATCGCGGGCGCGGAGCTCGGCGACACGGATACCGACCTGCCGGCCACCGCCCCTCCGCGCGGAACCGGGAGCCCCGAGTCAACACCGAGCGCGCCGCCGAAGCAAGCCGACCCCCGCGCCTTCACCCGTCCCGGTTCCGATCCAAGCGTCCTCCCCGGGAATGTGTTGATCGCTGACAAGGCAAACGATCGCCTGGTCGAGGTCGACTCCTATGGACATGTCGTCTGGCGCTTCCCCAGGCCGGGCGACGTCGCGCCTGGGCAGACGTTTCATGTGCCGGACGATGCGTTCTTCGAACCGAGCGGGCGCTCGATCGTCGCCACGCAGGAAGACGATTTCGCAATCAGCGTGATCGACACCCATCGGCATCGGATCTCGTATCGATACGGCGTTCCGGGGGTGTCGGGAGCGACGGCCGACCACCTCTACAACCCGGACGACGCGATCGCGCTCCCAGGCGGCAGGATCCTCACCGCCGACATCAAGAATTGCAGGCTGCTGGTGCTGCGGCCCCCCTCTCACGTGCCGGCGTGGCAGCTCGGAGCGACGGGCGGCTGCATCCACGACCCACCGCGCTCCTTCGCCTCCCCGAATGGCGCCTTCCCGGCCTCCGGCGGCGACACCATCGTCACCGAGATCACCGGCGATTGGGTCGACGTGCTGTCACGATCCGGACGCTTGGTGCGGGCGGTCCATCCGCCCGGCTTCACCTACCCGTCTGATACCAACGAGCTTCGCCCAGGCGTGTACCTGAGCGTGGACTACACCTCCCCGGGGGCGATCGAGACGTTCGATGCCAGGGGCCGCCTGTTGTGGCGCTTCGCGCCCCAGGGCGCGAACGCGCTCGACCATCCATCGCTGGCGATCCCGCTCCCGAACGGCGACATCCTCGCCAACGATGACTACAACGACCGCGTGATTGTTGTCGACCCGCGAAGCGACCGCATCGTCTGGCAGTACGGCCACACCGGTCGCCCCGGAACCCGGCCCGGCTTTCTCAACATTCCGGACGGAGTCGACCTCGCTCCGCCTAACAACCTCGTCGCGGCTTTTCCCAGGGCGACCGCCCCGCGCTAGGCGAGATCCCGGGCCTTCGCAGCAGCAACGCGCTTCGCCCTTGGGAGCCCGTAGCCCTCGTGTTCGCCTTGCTCGCTCACGGTGGTTCAGCGCACCCCCTCGACCAGGGCGCTCGAGCGCTCGAGGAGTACATCGCGGCCGTTGACTTCGCTGGGCCGGAGCAGCGTCGGCCGGCGGGCACGGTAGCGCCACAGCGTGCAGCATGGAGCGAGCCCTTCCCTGTCGGTCAGCCGGAACCCGCGACCGGGAGGAGAGATGGTCCCCAGCGTGCTGAGGACATCGATCTCTCTGACCCGTGCGCTGCGGAAGCGGGGCGGCCTGAACTCACGCGCGTCCCGGTAGTAGGCGATCGGCTCGTTCCCGTTGCGGGCCACCATTAGGACCCTCGGGCCTGAGGGCGGCCCCATGGCCGCCGCGGCTCCTCGCCAGTCCGGTCGCTGCATCTGGCCGCTCGCAAACACCGCGGCGAGAACGACGACGAGAACCAGGCTCGCGGCCCCCGCGCCGGCGAGCCCGAGGCGCCCCGCTCTGCGGCAGCCCAGGCCGATCCCGGCTGCGACCAGCAGCGGCGCCAAGGCGCCGATCAGGTTTCGGTCGTCGACGAAGTCGGGGCCCACCGAGGCGAGAGCGAACGGGACGATGAGCGCGGCCGCGGCAACGCCGGCGATCGTGAGGCCTCCGCGGCGCTCGCGCGGGGTCGCCCGCCACAGGAGCAGGGCGAGGGCGAGCGCGGCCAGGATGAGCCCGGCGACGAACACGGCGCCACGGAGAGAGCGAACCGCTGCGCTGCCCGCGAGGCCACCCGGCTCCTGGCTCGCAAGGAACCCGAGCACGACGCCTATGGCACGATGCACGAGCGGGACGGTTGCAAAGTGATTCCTCCTGCCCGTCCCCTCCTGCGTGATCGCGAGTGGGAGCAGCGCCAACCCGACGGCGACGGTTCCCCCGAAGGCCACGAGCGGGGCGCGTCTCGGCCACCCGCGCGCCGCGAGCCACAACCCTTCGGCTCCGACCGGGAAGGCGGCGAAATAGTGCGAGCACAACGCGAGCGCCGAGGCGGCAGCCCAGAGGGCCAGATTCCGACGCGACGGGTCGTTGAGGCAACGCGCGAAGAAATAGAGCCCCCAGGCGCCGAAGAGAACGAGGAGCGCGTATGAGCGCGCCTCCTGCGAGTACCAGACCAGGTAGGGATTGACCGCGACGAGGGCGGCGGCGATCAGCCCGGCCCGTCGAGAGGTGAGCTCACGGGCGGTGAGGTAGGCCGCCGGGACCGTCAGGACGCCGATCAGGGCCGACAACGAGCGGAGCCCGACCTCGCCGGTCCCGAACAGCTGAGCCCACGCCCAGGCGAGCACGTAGTAGAGCGGTGGGCTTCGCTCCGAGGCGACCACGGCGTGGAGGGTTCCGCCGAGCCCGCCGTGCAGGACCCGCCAGGCGGTGACGGCCTCGTCATGGTCGTAGCTCTGGTGCGAGAGGGTCGCGAACCTGATCACGGCCGCCGCGGTGAGGATCCCCGCCAGAAGCAACGTCTCGCGGCGAACGCTCGGACCTGAGGCGCTCCGGGCGCGCCGGGTCGGGGGCCGGGTCTCGCGCAGCAACACTAGGCCGCCCAGGTCCAGGAGACGAACAGGGCCGCCCAGAGAGCAACCAGCGGAGCACAGGCTGCGAGCAAGGCCTTGGTCCTGTGCCGTTCGGTGGCCCAGAGGGCCAGCGCGACCCAGAGCGGAAAGATCACCATCGCGAACCGCGGCAAGGACCGCAACGGCTCCCCGGCGGTCGGGGCGGAGACCGCGAGGGCGAGGGCGATCCCGGCGTAGCAGGTGTAGGCGAGGGGAAGCCTCCTCCACGATCGCCACAGCAACCAGACGCAGATCGCGAGGAAGGCAAGCTCCACGACCTTCCGCAGGTCGCCCACCTTGGCTCCTGGCGAAATCCCGGGGACGAGCGCGACAAGGCTCTTCAGCCCCAGCCAGGCGCCCGCCGGGACGCCGCCGAGTGGAACGAAGCTGCGGTGCCAATGGCTCTGCTGCTGAAACGGGGTCAGCGCGTGCCCAAGGTCGAGCTTCAGGTAGGCGAGGTAGGCGAGCAGCCCGAGCGGCACTGCGACCATCCAGAGAGCGTCCGGTCTCAGGCGATACCGAGGCCAAAGTCCCTTCGCCGGCGAGTCGGGCGGTCGGTCGGCTCGAGGGCCGTAGAGGTAGAGGACGAGCAACGGCGCGACGAGCAGGACGCCGCCATTGCGCGTAGCCGCCGCCAAAGCGCCGAGGAGCCCGGCCACCCACCATCTCCCGCTTCGGCCCGCGAAGATCGCCCCCACGCTGAGCAACAGGAAGAGCGCTTCCGTGTAAACGGCGGACAGGAAGAGCGCCGGGGGAAGCCACGCGTATATCCAGACCGCGCTTCGGGCCACGCTCGCGCCCAGCTCAAGCTCCGTGAGCCTGTAGAGAAGACAAAGAGCCCCGAGTGCGCATCCGCAGGACAGCACCGCGCCCGCGATCAGGTTGGCGGCGCTTCCGCCGCCGAAAATCGCCCCGCCGGCCGCCACCAGGCCTGGATAGAGCGGAAAGAACACGGTCTGATCGGCCTGGTGGTAGCCGAAGCGGGCGATTCCCAGGAACCACACCGAGTCCCACCTCGCTGCGGGGGCGAGGAGCACGTTGGCGACCTGGTCGTGAAACGGCGTCGCCAGGTGGTGGTGGTTGAAGGTGTTCGCGGCGAGCTTGCCCGGCCCTAGGACCAGTGCGGTGGCAACGCCGGCGGCCCAGACGACGGCGCGAGAGGACGCCAGCGCCGAACCGGATTCGCGCAACGCCACTGGCACCGGAATGACGTTGCCGATTTCACATGAACTTCGCCTGAAAGCGTGCTATCCGGGCTCGACTCATGTAAGCATGAAGCGCTCGTGATCTCCCCTCACCACCTGCTCCTTGATGGAGCCGACGCGGGGGGCGTTGTACTTCACCCTCGGGGAGGGCGAACTCCGCCGGCCCAAACGGCCCAGAGCAGCAGGGCCACCCCGCCAGCCAAGAACACCAGTGCTTGGTCGTCCAGGTCATGAGCAAGGGAGTTGGCGGCAAGAAGGATGCAGATGAATCCACCCCATGTCCCTATGTGCAGCGGAACGCGATACATCCCAAGGAAGAGGATACGCAGGCCGGCTCGCGATCTTCCGCATGCTTCTGGGTGCCACGGGCCCCTTCTCACGAGGTAGATCCCGTCGTGGGTTGAGAAGGCCCTCAGCTCGTTCGGGCAGAAATGGGCAGAAAGCCCGAATCAGGCGGATCGCTTGCCGGACGGGACCGGCTCAAAACCGCTTGTCCAAGCCATG
>CAWDLT010000005.1:0-72216 GCA_963803305.1 uncultured bacterium | reverse complement strand
GAGCCCGGCGAGCTACCTGACTGCTCCACCCCGCGGCGCAGAGCGAATGTTAGCGCCGTTACGCCATCGCGCTCTGCCAACGAAGGTCCGACGGCAACCTTCGCCCGCTAGGTTGAGGCCCATGCCCAAGGCCGAGGCGATCCTGAGGTCCGCCTACCGCGCGTTCAACGCCCGCGACCTCGACGCCGCGCTCGAATTGATGCATCCCGACTTCGACTGGCCGAACGCCTGGGAGGGCGGTCGCGTGGTGGGCCGTCCCGAGGTGCGCGACTACTGGACCAGGCAGTTCGCGGCGATCTCCAGCCGGGTCGAGCCCGAGGCCTTCACCGAGGAGCCGGATGGCGCCATCACGTTCGAGGTTCACCAGGCGGTCCATGACGCGCGGAGCGGCGAGCTTCTGACCGATTCCCGCGTCCGCCACCGCTACCGGCTCGAGGACGGGCTCATCGTCAGGATGGACGTGATCGAACCTACCCCGGGATCGAACGAGGCCGCCCAGTAGGCGAGATGTTCGAGCGAGGCTCCGCGACCACTCACGAGGTGACCAACCAGCCGCCGCCGCTGGCCGACTACAACGTCTTCGAAACCGACCGGCCGCTGGTCGAAGCGGTGGAGCGCGAGGGGGCCTCGTGGGCCGGCGATCGGCTACGGGCGATCGGGGCGATCGCCGGCAGCGCCCGGATTCGGCGAAACGCCGTTGAAGCGAACCAGCATCCGCCGAGACTGAGGACCCACGATCGGTTCGGGAACCGCGTCAACGAGGTCGAGTTCCACCCCGCGTGGCACGAGCTGCTGGGCCTCGCGGTCGAGCACCGGATCCATTCGCTTCCCTGGAGTGAGCCCGGTCCCGGGGCGCATGTCGCGCGGGGCGCCGCGTTCCTGTGCATGACCGAGGCCGAGGCCGGGATCGGCTGTCCTCTCTCGGCGACCTACTCGGTCGTCCCGGCGCTTCGCCACCAACCCGAGCTCGCCGCCGAGTGGGAGCCCCGCATCCTCTCGTCCGAGTACGACCCGCGCGACGTGCCGGCCACCGAGAAGCCCGGCGCGCTCGCCGGCATGGGGATGACCGAGAAGCAGGGCGGCTCCGACGTGCGGGCCAACACGACCGTCGCCCGGCCGCTGAACGGCGGGGGGCCGGGCGGCGAGTACGCGATCACGGGCCACAAGTGGTTCTTCTCGATCCCGATGTGTGACGCCTTCCTGATCCTCGCTCAGGCCGAGCGCGGCCTCTCCTGCTTCCTGTTTCCCCGCTGGACGCCGGACGGCGAGCGAAACACCTTCCGCCTCGTGCGGCTGAAGGACAAGCTGGGAAACCGCTCGAACGCGTCGAGCGAGGTCGAGTTCGACGGCGCCTGGGCGCGGCTCGTCGGCGAGGAGGGAGCGGGGATCCGAACGATCATCGAGATGGTCAACCACACGAGGCTCGATTGCGCGCTCGGAAGCGCCGCCGGGATGCGCGCCGCTACTGTCGAGGCGATCCACCACGCCGACCATCGCTCGGCCTTCGGCAGGACGCTGGTCGACCAGCCGCTGATGCAGAACGTGCTCGCCGACCTCTGCGTCGAGTCGGATGCCGCCACGCTCTCGGCCCTTCGCCTCGCCCGCTCCTACGACGACTCGATCGCCGGCGATCAGGGCGCCGAGGCGTTGAAGCGAATCGCCAATCCGGTTCTCAAGTACTGGATCTGCAAGCGGGAGGCGGTCCACGTGGCCGAATGCCTCGAATGCCTCGGCGGAAACGGCTACGTCGAGGAGTCGGGAATGCCTCGCCTGCTTCGACAGGCTCCCCTCAACTCGATCTGGGAGGGGTCGGGCAACGTCCAGTGCCTCGACGTCCTTCGCACCATGGCCACCAACCGAGGCGCGCTCGACACCTTCTTCGCCGAGCTCGGAGAGGCCGCGGGCGATTCCAGGCTCGACCCCTACGCGTCCCGGCTTCGCGCCGATCTCGCCGAGCCCACCGAGATCGAGGCGAGGGCCCGCGATCTGGTGGAGCGGATGGCGCTCGCACTCCAGGCCTCGCTCCTGTTGCGATTCTCCGATCCGGCCGTCGCCGAGGCCTTCTGCTCGAGTCGTCTCGGCGAGAACTGGGGAAGGGCCTTCGGCACCCTGCCCCGCGGCACCGACTTCAGCCGAATCATCGAGCGTCACCGCGCGGCGTCCTAAGCCGACTCGCGGTTTCCCTTGCGATCCTCCGAATTCGCGCAATGATGTCGGGGATGTCGCTGGTGGCTCAGCCCGGCACGCCGTTGTCGGTTCCGTTCTTCGTTCACCTGCTCCTCTGGCCCGCGCTCGCGGCCTGGGTCCTCTTCCTGTTTCGCCGCCGCCGCTCGCGCCGATGGCCGTGCTCGGGGAGGTTCGGGATCGCGCTGGCGCCCGCCTGCCTGTTCACCGACGCCGCGGCGCTGCTCGCGGCGATCAAGTGGCCGAGCCATGACTCGACCTCGTTCATCCTCGCCGTCCTTTGGCTCGCGGCGCTGTTCAGCCTCACGGCCTACTTCGCGCTGCGGACCCCCGACGACGGAGGCGACGACGACGGGGTCGACGAGGACCTCCCCGATCCGCCCTGGTGGCCCGACTTCGAGCGCGACCTGCGCGACTACATGCGCCGCGGCCCGAAGCCGCCGGCAAAGCCACCCCGCCTGCCCACCGGCACGCGGTAGCGATCCTTCGCGTCGCCGCGGCGAGCCCGAAGGGCGCCCTCCTCCCGTCGAGCCGCTACGGTCCCGGCCCGGGGATCTGCGGCGTGCTGTGGGCTGAGGAGAGGATGAACCCGATCAGGATCCCCAGGCTCGCGAGCCCGACTACCCCGACGATCACTCCCGCGATCGCGATCGCGCGGCCTCCCTGGTAGCCGTGGGAGTCGCGGATCTGCCTCAGCCCCGCATAACCGAGCACGATCGCCAGCACCGAGCCGACCCCGAACAGCCAGATGATCCCCAGGCACAGCGAGGCAATTGCGAGGCCGTTCGTATCGGCGCCCTCCTCCCCCGGGCCGGCCGCCGGGTGGTACTGACTCATGACAGAAGCGTCGCAGAACCCGTGCCCGGCGGCGGCCACCGGGACGGGTATCTAGATTGCAGGCGAGGGATGCGGGTCGCGGTCATCGACATCGGAACGAACTCCACCCGGCTCCTGGTCGCCGAGGTGGTCGACGCCGAGGTGACCGAGCTGGAGCGCCGCTCGAACGTGACGAGGCTCGGGCGCGGCGTCGACACCACCCACCAGCTCGCTGCCGAGGCGATCGATGACGTCTGCAACACGGTCGCCGAATACGTGGCGATCTACGAGCCATTGAAGCCCGACGCGGTCACCGCGATCGCGACCAGCGCCGTCCGCGACGCCGAGAACTCGGGCGTCTTCCTGGCCGAGCTTCGAGAGCGATTCGCGCTCGGGGCGCACATCCTCGACGGCGCCGAAGAGGCCCGCCTCACCTATCTCGGCACCTGCGCGGGGCGCGCCCCCGTCGATCGCACGCTGGTCGTCGACATCGGCGGCGGCTCGACCGAGCTGGTGGTCGGCTCGGGCCCGAAGGTCGACTTTCACGCCTCGCTTCAGGCGGGGACCGTTCGCCACACGGAGCGCTACCTGACCACCGATCCACCCGCCTCGGAGGACCTCGACGCGCTCGCGGCTGACGTCCGCGAACTGATCGACCACGAGCTCGCCGGCACGGCGATCGCAAGCGCCGAGCAGGGGATCGCCGTCGCCGGGACCCCGACTTCGCTGGCGGCGATCGAGCAGCGTCTCGACCCCTACGATCCCGAGCGGGTCCACGGCTTCGAGCTCTCCCTGGACGCGATCCAGCGCATGTACTCGATGCTCGCCTCGATGGCGCTCGAGGAGCGCCTCGCGGTTCCCGGCCTTCAGCCCAGCAGGGCGCCTACGATCGTCGCGGGCGTCGTCATCCTGATCCAGGTGATGCGCGCCTTCGGGCTTCGCGAGATCGAGGTCTCAGAGCACGACATCCTCTACGGCGCGGCGCTCGCAGCGGCCGATCGCGCCGGTTGATCGGTCACTCCTCGCCCGAAGGCCTGTAGGTCCCGAAGCTCCACAAGTTTCCCTCGGGGTCTCGGACCGAGAAGTCGCGCGAACCGTAATCCGTGTCGCTCAGCTCCCGTACGACCTCCGCGCCCGCCCCCGTGGCCCGCTCGAACAGCGCATCCGCGTCGTCGATCGCCACGTAGACCCAGCTCTGGCCCGCGTGGGCATCGAACTCGTCGACGTCCTTGGGCTCGGAGCCGAGCATGATCATGTCGTTCCCGAGGCGGAGCTCGGCGTGCTGGACGGGGCGTTCCCCGCCCTCGACCACCATCACCCGCTCGAAGCCGAAGGCTCGCTCGAGCCACTCGATCGCCGCAACCGCATCGTGGTAGCGAAGTGATGGAAAGAGAGTCTGGTTGGTGTGCGAGTCGACCATCTGGGAGTCCTGGCCCTCAGTCCTTTCCGGAGATCCGATCCCAGGCCCGGCGGAGCTTGTCGTGGAGCTCGTCCGGCACCACGTCGTCGGGGCTGACCTCGATCTCGCCGGGATTCGCGCTCGGCTCGGGCAGGCTCTTCGCGGCCGCTGCGGTGAGCTTCAAGACGACTCCCCGCTCGAAGATCTCGTCCACCTGATCCGCGTCGCAGAACCGGTGGCCGCCCGGCATCGCCGAGTGATCGATGACGATGCCGTCGAACAGGTCCAGGTCTGGCTCGGAGAGGACGTGCGTCACCTTTCCAATCGCCTGGCCGTCACTCGAATAGACCTCGACGCCCTTCTCGAGGGTGATGTAAGAGGCGGGCGTGCCGAGGTCCTCCATCGACCTGCAGGCTAGTCGAACCCGGGGGCGCGCTCGGGCCCGCGATGGCTCAGCCGGATCCCGTTGGTCCCGCCTACCCGCCGAGCTGGGCGTGCACGATCCCGTGGCCCGCCTATCCGCCGAGCTGGGAGTGCACCGGGAACCAGGTGTGCTCCGGCGCGGGCATCTCATCGGCCGACATGCCCGTCACCTTGGCGATCGCCGGGGTCAGGTGCTCCTCGTTGAAGCTCTCGAAGCTGGCGCGCGAGTCCCATACCTCGATGATCCGCATCCGGCCGTCGGCTGCCTTCCCGGCGACGTGAACCTGAAGGCCACCCGGTGGTGCCCCGTGCGCATCGAGCTCCGCGTTCACGGCGTCGTACTGGTCGGGGCCGATGCCCTCGGGAAGCAGGTGAACCACCGCATCTGCCATCGCTCTCTCCTTCGGTAGTGATCCGATCCGCGAGGCTCCATCGTATGCCGGATCCCGCCAGCCGGCCATCCGGGGCCGGCGGCCACCCGGATGCGGCCGGGCCCCCGGACGGCCGTCGACCTGATAGGCATTGGCCATGGAGGTCGCGATCGCGGGAGGCCACGGGAAGATCGCGCTTGGCCTGCTCGGCCTGCTCGCGGGCAGAGGAGACCGCGCCAGGGGCCTGATCAGGAACCTCGACCACGCCGCCGACATCGAGGCGATCGGCGCGACGGCGGTGGGCGCCGACCTGGAGAACCTCGATCCGGACGCGATCGGCCGGGCGATCGCCGGAGCGGATGCCGTGGTGTTCGCTGCGGGGGCGGGGCCCGGCAGCGGCCCGGCGCGAAAGCGCACCGTCGACTACGGCGGCGCCGTGAAGCTGATCGAGGCCTGCCGCCTCGCCAACGTCTCCCGCTATCTGATGATCAGCGCGATGGGCGTCCGCGACCCGGCGGCGCACGGCGCTCAGATGCAGCCGTACTACGAGGCGAAGCTCGAGGCCGACGAGGCTCTGACCGCGAGCGGCCTCGACCACACGGTCGTCCGACCCGGCCGGCTGACCGACGAGCCGGCCACCGGCCTGGTCGAGATCGCGCCTCGCCTCGATCACGGCGGCGAGGTGCCCCGCGACGACGTCGCGGCGGCCCTGCTCGCCTGTCTCGACGAGCCGGGCACGATCGGCGCCGAGTTCGACCTGATCGCGGGCGACACGCCGATCGCCGAGGCGCTGGGGACCGTCGGAGTAGGCTGGGCGAACCGATGGGTGTGATCGCCTACCTGATCGGGCTCGTGCTCACCGGATTGGTCGTCGGGGCACTGGGCCGCCTCGTGATCCCGGGCAAGGACCCGATGTCGATCTCGATGACGATCCTGATCGGGATCGCCGCCTCGTTCATCGCCGGACTCGTCTGGTGGGCGATCTCGGGCCACGACGGCGGGGGGATCATCCTCTCGGTCGTCTTCGCCGCGCTGATCGTCTACCTGATCAGGCGAAGCCGCGGCGGCGCCGCATCCACTCCCGGCGCCTAGCGGCGTCCGCCCGAAGCGGCGTCCCCCAACCGGCGTCCCCGGAACGCTCTCCCTGCATCGGTGGCCGAATAGCGTCGAATCGGCGAACGCAATTCGGCCACCGGCGGAAAAGACCGAGGGTCAGCGGCAGAGCCCGCAGGGCTTGGTGAAGGCGCTGGCCGGAGCGAGCGGGAGCTCGACGAACGACGCGGCGCTCGCCTTGTGCTGGACCGAGTAGATGCCGCCGGCCAGGTCGGCTGTCTGACCCGGGGTCGGCAGCAGGTGCGGGACGTCGGAGGTCGTGATCGTGACCCGCAGCCGGTGGCCGGCGGCCAGCTTGGCGAAGGTCGGGAAGACCTCGACGTCGAAACGGGTCGTCTGGGCGGTCGGAACGGGCGACTGCGAGGCGCGCGTGTAGGCGTGGTAGGGCATCAGCGGCTTTCCGGAGCTCCCCCACCAGGTCTGCGATCCGTCGAGCTTTCGGAACGAGCCGAGGAGCGCCCCCGAGGTGAGCGGCTTCGACTTCCCGTTCGGCGCCACGTCCTCGACGTTGACCACGAACTGGGTGTCGGGGCGATTCGAGCTCGCATAGAGCGTCGCGTCGATCGGCCCGGCCAGCACCTTGGGGCTCTGAAGCGGCGCCGTCGTATAGCTCACGGCCCCCGGCCCCGCCTGGGTCGAGGAGTCATCGCCCGCGCACGGATCGTCGCCGTTTGCCTGCTCGAGGACGAGCTGGAGGAGGCCGGCGCCCCACTGCTCGGTCGAGCGCCCGCAGGGGCTCGAGGCGCCGGTCCAAACGAGGGGGTCCGAGCCTCCCGAGGCGCCCGGCTTGGCGGGCCCGAGCGACTTGCCCGGCCCGAGGTAATAGGTCTTCGGGGTCGTTCCCTCGAGCGGGTAGCGCGAGGCGTTCAGCCACTTGCCGGAGCCGAGCTGGTAGAGGTGGAGCGGGCTCTTGGTCTTGTCGATCCCCGTGTCCTCACCCTTCAGCCAGCGGTCGAACCACGAGAGCTCGAGGCGGTTCATGTCGATTCCCTCGCCGGCGGTGACGTGGTACCAGGGGCCCATCATGAGCTGGTAGCGGCCGCTCGCCTGCTGGCCGGGCTTCATCGGGAGGCCGACGCCCCGGCCGGCCTGGAGGTTCTGGAGGTCGGAGTAGTTGAGCGGCTCGCCGCGCTGGAAGAGGTCGAACCAGCCGCCGACCAGGAAGGCGGGGACGTGGTTGGAGACGATCCGGTGGAGGATCGAGCGCGGGCGGCGCGCCCGCCAATAGCTCTCGTCGTAGCCCTGGTCGCCGCCGGTTTCGACGTTTGCGACCAGCGACGCGTGAAAGGCGAGCAGCCCGCCGATGTGCTGGGCCAGCACCTGGAGCGCGTCCGGGTTGCTTGGCTGCTCGAGGAAGCTCTCGAGCAGCGGGTTGGCGAGGTTGAGGCCCGCGGTCAGGCCGAGGAAGATGCCGCCGAACTCCGAGTCGAGCAGGCCGCCGTCGAAGGCGGTATCGCGGTAGACGTCGTTGGCCGAGATGATCGGGAACATCGCCTTGAGCGGCGATCCCGGCCCCAGGTTGCCCGCGGTGAAGAGCTGGTCGATGCCCAGGTAGGAGGCGCCGAGCGTCCCGACCTTCCCGCTCGCGTTCGAGAGGCCGGCGGCCCAGTGGACGAGCCGAGCCCCGTCGCGGCCCTGGACCGGGTCGAAGAGGCCCCACGAGCCCTGAGATGCGCCGGTCCCGCGAACGTCGGCGACCACGTCGATGTAGCCCCGCGTTACGAGGTAGGGGTTGTAGCCGCTCAGGCCGGCGAGCTGCTCGCCGCCCGGAAAGCTCGCCGCCGAGCCCGAGCTCTTGCCATAGGGCGTCTGGGTGAGGATCGACGGGAAGGGCCCCTTGGCCGCGTCGCCGTTCGGCTTCGTCGGGTAGTAGACGTCGGCGCGCAGCACAGTGCCGTCGGCCATCGTCACGCCGACGTTCAGGCGCTTGCCGATCCCGTACTTGGCGGGTCCGGGCTGCCATGCGGCCGACGCCGAGGCGGGCGCGAGGAGCGCGATCGCGGCGAGCGCCATCGCGGCCATGCACATCGCCCCACTTCCCCGTTGCCGCATCGCGGCGAGGATGATCGCAGGCGCCGCGGCACGGCGCGCCGGTTGCCTTGGCGCGGCGTGGAGGGGGAAGGCCATCGGCGGCCCCCGCGCGAATCGCCCGACATATATGTCGGCGATTCGCGCCAGGCCCCCTCTGGTCCTCCCCTCCACGCCTACCAGCGCGCATATACCTGGTACCAGGTATATTGCCCGGCGCTGGAGGCTTTCGGCAGGGCTCAACGACACGGGAGAGTGAGAAATGCGGCGCTTCGTCTTCTCGGCCACGATCCTTGGATTTCTCGCCGCGGCGGTCGCCGTCGCGGGGCTCGGCGGCGCCGACGAGGCGGCCAACGCGACCGGGATCGCGGCGCTCGCGCCGATCCAGCAGCGACTCGTCTCGGGGTTCGCCCGCCAGGCTCTCGAGCAGCAGCAGCCCCCGGGGGCCGCCGCGAGCAAGGTCTCGGCCGGCGCTCAGCCGACCAGCGTCACGGGCTGTCCGGTCAACCGCGGCACCGACGTGCGGGTGAACCAGGACTGCCTCAACCTCGCCGACCCGGACCTCCAGGGACGGGGCCAGGCCCAGAACGAGACCGCCATCGCCCAGGATCCCAACAACGCGGCGCACCTGGTCGCTTCGGCCAACGACTACCGGCGCGGTGACGGCGCCTGCTACGTCTACTACTCGACCGACGACGGGCACACGTGGAATGACTCCGCCGTGCCGCAGAACTTCACGCGCGGAGCCGCCTTCGGCAGCCATGAGCGCGAGTACTGGCAGACGGGCGGCGACCCCTCGGTCGCCTGGGACACGCACGGCAACGCCTACCAGTCGTGCCTGGTGTTCAACCGCGGCCCGGACGTGAGCCAGGAGTCCAACGAGTCGAGCGGCTTCTACCTCTACCGCTCGACCGGCACCAACGGCGCCTCGTGGAACTTCCCGGGCCGTCCGGCGTTCGAGTTCAACGACCCTAGGGGCAAGGGCGTGACTGTTCCCGACAAGCCCTACATCGCGATCGACGACAACACTCCAGGCCGCTTCCAGGACCGCATCTACATGACCTGGACGCTGTTCGCGGCGAACGGCACCGGCTACATCTACGAGGCCTACTCGCGAAACCACGGCGAGTCGTTCTCGACGCCGCGGCTGGTCAGCAAGACGAGCTCGCTGTGCTCCAACACGCTCGGGGTGCCGACCCCGAAGGGAAGGTGTAACGAGAACCAGTTCTCCGAGCCGGTGGTGGCGCCGAACGGGAACCTCTACGTGGTCTTCGACAACTACAACCTCACGGGGGCCAGGCCCGCCGAGAACGACAAGGCGCAGGTCGACAACCGCTCGCAGGTGCTGATCGCCAAGTCAACCAACGGCGGGAACAGCTTCTCGTCGCCGGTCAAGGTCGCCGACTACTACGACCTTCCCGACTGTGGGACATACCAGCACGCCGACGAGGGCGTCGCCTGTGTACCCGAGAAGGCGGCAACTCACAACTCGATCTTCCGCGCCGCGAACTACCCGGCCGCGGCCATCAACCCCAGGAACCCCAAGGAGATCGACGTCACGTTCGGCTCCTACATCAACCGTCACTCCAACGAGCGAAACGGCTGTGTTCCCGAGGGGCTGAACCGCGACACCTTCCAGCCTCTCTACAAGGGAGTGAAGACGAAGGGTGCGTGCAACAACGACGTCCTGCTGAGCCGCTCGACCAACGGCGGCAGGACGTTCACGGGAAAGAAGACGAACGTCCGCGTGCTGCCGTCCGTGCGGGGGAACGATCCCCGCGCCGACCAGTTCTGGCAGTGGGCGGCCTTCGACCACGCCGGCAACCTCGCTGTCTCCTATTACGACCGCGCCTACGGCAAGGACGAGCAGACCGGGTTCTCCGGCATCAGCCTGACGGGAAGCGCCAACGGCCGGAACTTCGCGACCAGGCCCGTGACGACCTCGTCGATGCCGCCGGAGACCCAGTTCGAGGGTGAGTTCGTCGGCGACTACAGCGGGCTGAGCGCCGGCGACGAGGCCCACCCGGCCTGGACGGACACGCGCGATCCGGACCTGTTCGTCTGCCGCAACTCGGCGGGCAATGTGACCCAGCCCCCGGGCCGCTGTACGGCGTCGGCGCCGAACGCCAAGCTCGCCAACGATCAAAACGTCTACACGCGAATCCTCGGGATCCCGACGCCCTAGCCCGTCGCCTCAGGTCACGGCGCACGGGCCCTCCGATCGCGTCATGCTTGGTCGCGCCGATGGGAGCGAGCGAGGAGGAGCAGATGCCCGAGCAAGGAATCAGCCGACGCCGCCTGATCGGAGCCTCTGCCGCGGTGGGGCTCGGCACGATGCTGCGGGGGGTGCCCGCGCTCGGCGCCTCGGGCTCGCAGCGGACCGCGGACGTGGTCGTCGTCGGTGCCGGCTTCGCCGGCCTCACCGCCGCCCTGCGCCTCCACCAAAAGGGCCACTCGGTGATCGTGGTCGAAGCCCGTAACCGGGTCGGCGGCAGGGCCCTAAACCATCCGATCGGCGGCGGCGAGATCTCCGAGCGCGGCGCCACCTTCGTGGGGCCGACCCAGAACCACATCCTGTCCCTCGCCAAGCAGTTCAAGGTGACCAAGTTCCCTACCTTCGACCACGGCGACAACGTCTACGTCAACTCGACCGGCCAGCGCAGCACCTACAGCGACACGGGAGTGACGGGATCGGCGCCACCCGACCCCGCGATCCTCGGCGACCTGATCCAGACCATCGTGCGGCTCGACCAGATGTCGACCGAGGTGCCGGTCGACGCGCCGTGGAAGGCCTCCAGCGCCTCCGACTGGGACCGCCAGACGCTCGACACCTGGCTTCGCGACAACAGCACGAACCAGCAGTTCCGCGACCTGGTTCCGGTCGCGACCCGGGCGATCTTCGGCGCCGAGCCCCGCGAGCTGTCGCTGCTCTTCACCCTCTTCTACATCGCCGCCTCCGGCGACGAGCAGAATCCGGGCACCTTCGAGCGCAACTTCAATACCCGTGACGGCGCCCAGATGTGGCGATTCCACGGCGGCACCCAGCTGCTGCCCCTGAAGATGGCCAAACAGCTCGGCAATCGGGTGGTCCTCAACGCCCCGGTGGAGAGCATCGTCCAGGGCAAGGGCGGGGTCACGGTCCACTGTCGCGGACTCGACGTGCGCGCCAAGCGCGCGATCGTTGCCATCCCCCCGACCCTCGCGGGGCGGATCGAGTACTCGCCGAAGCTCCCGACCCCCCGCGACCAGCTCATCCAGCGCCTGCCGCAGGGGACGCTGATCAAGGCGACCGCGGTGTACCCGAAGCCGTTCTGGCGCGATGACGGGCTGAACGGCGCCACCGTCTCCTACAAGGGCCCCGCCAACACGACCTTCGACGATTCGCCGCCGGACGGGTCCAAGGGCGTCGTGTTCGCGTTCATCGGCGGCGACCAGGCCCGCAAGTTCATGGGCATGACAAAGGCCAACCGCCGGGCAGCGGTGCTCGACAACTTCAAGTTCTACTTCGGCGCGAAGGCTGCACACCCGACCAAGTACTTCGAGACCAACTGGAGCCGCGAGGAGTGGACCCGGGGCTGCCCGGTGGCAATCGCAGGGCCGGGCACCCTGGTCGCCTATGGCCCCGCGATCCGGCGGCCGGCGGGCAAGATCCACTGGGCGGGGACCGAGACCTCGACCTACTGGAACGGCTACATGGACGGGGCGGTCCGCTCCGGGAACCGGGCTGCGCAGGAGGTCCGGGCCGAGCTTTGATCTGCGAAGCCCTTGCCCCTGGCGGCGGCGAGGCGTAGGGTCGGTTCGACAGCCACCAGAAGGAGCAAGCCATGTCCGCAGAGAACGTCGCCGCCTCCCGCCGCTTTATCGAGGAGGCGTTCAACCACGGAGAGCTCGGGGTGATCGACGAGATCGCCGCCGATGACTTCATTGACCACGATCCGATGGCCGGCGACCAGGATCGCGAGGGCGCAAAGCAGTCGATCGCCGGCTACCGCCAGGCGTTTCCCGATCTCCACTGCACGATCGAGGACATCATCGACGCCGGCGACAAGGTCGTCTACCGCTGGAGTGCCAACGGCACGTTCGAGAACGAGTTCATGGGGCTCCAGCCCACCCACGAGAAGCGCGACCCCATCAAGGGAATCACCATCGACCGTTACGAAGGAAGTAAGTGCGTCGAGTCGTGGTCCCAGTGGGACTCGCTGACCTTCATGCGTGACCTGGGCGCGATCCCCGAGGCCGCCGCCGCTTCGGCCGCCAGCTAGGCCTCTCAGCACAGCGCTTCGCCGCCTCATCCTCGACCAGCTCAGGGGGTGGGGCGGCGAGGTAATCGATGATTGCCCGGTGCTCGGGACGAACATCGATCAGTGGGCGGGCGCGGGCCCGCCAGGATATGGCCCATGCCAAAGGCCGGCCACGGACACGAGCGGGGCGCGGCGCCGGGACGAAGCCCCGACACATCGGTCCGTCACGCCTCGGTCAAAGACGCGCCCCACATCGCGCGGCTCTTGCACGACTTCAACAGCGAGTTCTCGGAGCCGGCGCCCAAGGCCGAGGTGCTCTCCGCGCGGGTGGCGGGGTTCATCGAGCGCGACGAGGCGACCTTCCTGCTCGCGGGGAGCGGCCCGGACGGGTTCGCCGAGATCCGGTATCGCCCCTCGCTGATCACCGGGGCCCTCGATGCCCATCTCGAGGAGCTCTATGTCGCCCCGGCGAGGCGCGGGCAGGGGCTCGGGAGGGCGCTGCTCGAGGCGGCGATTGATGCGGCGCGCGAGCGCGGTGCCGCCCGGATGGACCTGGGGACGAGCGAGGAGGACGTTGCCGCCAAGGCGCTCTATGAGAGCGCCGGGTTCACGAACCGCGAGTCGGTACCCGACGGGCCGGTGATGCTGTTCTATGAGCGCGACCTCTAGTCCGCGCCGAAGGCATGCGGACGCGAGCGGGCGGCGCGCGACCCTGCGGGGCCGGCAGCTAGATTTGGAGCAACCCGGGCGGGCATGGTGCGGGCCCGCTCGACCCCCAAAAGGAGGGCCTGTGGAGATCGGCATCGGACTGCCTTCGACCAACCCCGGCGTCAACCGCGAACAGCTTCTGGGCTGGGCCCGGCAAGCCGAGGAGCGGGGCTTCTCCTCGCTCGGGACGATCGACCGGCTCGTGTTTTCAAACTGGGAGCCGCTCACGGCGCTGACCGCGGCCGCCGCGGTCACCGAGCGGATCGGGCTCGTCACCGACATCCTGCTGGCGCCGCTTCGCGGCAACGGCGCCGTACTCGCCAAGCAGGCCGCGACCCTCGACGCGCTCTCGGAGGGACGCCTGACGCTCGGGATCGGGGTCGGCGGGCGCCAGGACGACTTCGAGGCCGCCGGCGTCCCCTTCGAGGGGCGAGGCCGCCGGGTCGACGCGATGCTCGCCGAGATGAAGGAGATCTGGGCCGGTGAGGAGCGCGGCTTCGCCGGCGCGATCGGGCCACCGCCTGCGCGCGAGGGTGGGCCAGAGCTCCTGATCGGCGGCTACATCGGGGTATCGGCGCGGCGGGCCGCCAGGTTCGGCGATGGCTTCACGATGGGCGGCGGAACACCCGAGGCGCTGGCCGAGCTCGGAGCCCGGGCCAAGGAGGCGTGGGCCGAGGCGGGCCGCGAGGGCCGGCCCCGGCTTATGGCGCTCTGCTACTTCTCACTCGGCGACGGGGCGCGGGAGAACGCCGACCGCTACCTGAAGCACTACTACGCCGCGATGGGCCCCGCGGTGGCCGACGGGATAGCCGCCAGCGCGGCGATCGACGCGGAGATGGCGCGGCGATACCGCGACGCCTTCGCCGAGGCGGGCGCCGACGAGCTGATCTTCTTCCCGTGCTTCCCCGATCCCGGGCAGGTCGACCTGCTGGCCGACGCGGTGCTGTAGCGGATGAGCCCACCGCAAGCCGTTACCAGGGGCCATTCGGCCCCAGCCAGAAGGGAGGTCGGCGAGCTAAACGAATTCTCAGGAACGCCTGAGGTCCGCCTCACCTTGGGGTGCGATCGTCGCAAGCGACCGCAGAACCCAAAGAGGAGGTCCAGACCATGACCCTGGCGATCATCCTGAATTTCATATTCGTGATCGTGCTGTTGGTGCTTCTCGGAGCGACGATGAGCCTGCCCTTCCTGCTCCCTCCGGGCAAGTGATCCGTCCGGGAGCTCGCCGCTGTCACTCCGGATGACGGCGGCGAAGCAGCAGCACGTACCAGACCACCAGGACGAGGAACACCCCGAGCGGGATCGCCCAGGTGAGGATGCCCTGTGCCGCAGTTGAGATCGCGATCAGATATGGCAGCAATTCAAACCTCCTCCTCCCGGGTCAATCGAGGATCCCTGGGGCCGGGCGCGGGGCGCGGGAGGGTTCCCCGGACCGCTTCGGCTGAAGCCACCTGTACACGACCAACAGGATCGCAACCGCCATCGGGATTGACCCTGGAACCCACATCATTCCGGCGGCGAGCTGCTGATCGGCGAGTGCCGTGAGGCCACCCGGCCGGCTGGCCTCGGCCGCGTAGGGCCCGTAGACGGGCGCGGTGGAGACGGCGAACGTTATTGCGAGCATCCAGCCGACCACCATCGCCGCACCGACGTAGACGGCTCGCGGCACCTCGGCGAGCGGGGAGCGCCACGGGGGCGAGTCGATCACCCGGGTCCAGAACAGGAGCGCCGTTCCGAAGAACGTCGCGTGCTCCAGCGCGTGGACGAACTGCGAATGGAGCGTCGCGTCGTAGGCGGCCGGAACGTGCCATACCACGAAGGTCACGTTGAAGGCCAGCCAGGACGGCAGCGGGTCCTGAAGAACGCTCGCGACGCGCCGAAGCGGGGCCAGGCGTGGGCTCCGCACGACGAAGCTCGCGGTGCGGCGTCGAAACCCGAGCGGCAGGCCGTGCCAGATCCGGTTCCACGGCCGCGCCAGCGCGAGCAGCGGGGGGGCCACGACCAGCAGCAGGATGTGCTGGACCATGTGCACCCAGAGGAGCTCTTCGGCGAGCTCGTCGATTCGGGAATCGAGCGCGATCACGATCGTCCCCAGGCCGGCGACGAAGGCGGCCGTCCGCCAGTGGTCACCCACCGCGGGACGCGAGTGTGCCCCGTGGCGGCCACCCAGCCAATAGAGCAGCGAGACCGCGGCCACCCAGGCAAACGCCGGTCCCCCGGTCCAGTCGAGCAGTGGCTTCGCGTCTACCACGTGGCCTCAGAGCAGGTAGAGGATCACCCAGGCGATCACACCGACGGCAGCGAGCAGCGTCCAGTAGAAGGAAGCTGCGTCGAGGCCTTGCGGGACGTATGAGCGTGAAGCGCGGTGACGAAGGCCGGTCGCGAATGCGACCTCCACCCAATACATGGCGACGAGCACAAAGACCATGAACAGCAGGGACCAGCCGAGGAACACGCTGGCATAGCCGCCGTCGAGGGGCCCGAAGCCAAGGTGGAAGTACTCGACCCCCTGAACCACGCAACCGGCCACGCCGAGCGCCAGCGCGATCCCCGCGACGGGCAGCCAGGCGCGGGCGCCTCGAGCGGCCCGGTCGGCGTAGGCGAAAGCGGCGGCGCTGAGCGCGAACAGGCCGACGATCACGGCGCCGTAGGCCTGGGGCGGATCGACACGGGGCGGTTGCCAGCGGCCGCCGTTGTTCAGCGACCGCAGGTAGAAGTAGGCGAACACGAAGGCGAGGAAGAACATGATCGTCACGCCGGCCATGATTCGGACCCCGAGCCACAGGTTCCGCTCCTGAACCTCCGGCGGCTCGGCGAACGCCTGATCAGCGCTCTCGGCCGTCTCGTTCACTTTCCCTCCGGATACGGCGCGATTCCCGACGCGCCGGCCGGCACCGGTGCCGCCGGCACCGGCGGAACCCCGTAGTCGTAGGGATCGGCGTCGATGACAGGGATGCGATCGAAGTTGTGTGCGGGCACCGGAGTCGGAAGCTGCCACTCGAGCGACTTCGAGCGCCACGGGTTCGGCTCCGCGGGCTCGCGGGCGATCACCAGGGAGTAGAGGACATTGGCGAGGAAGACGAGCATCGAGGCTCCGAGGACGAACGCGGACACCGAGACCCAGATGTTCAGCGGCTGGAGGTTGGAGGCGTAGGTGGCGACCCTGCGAGGCATCCCCATCAGTCCGAGGGCGAATAGCGGCGCAAAGGTCGAGTTGAAGGCGATGAACATCGACCAGAAGTGGACCTTTGCGAGGCGCTCGTTGAACCGCAGCCCGGTCATCTTCGGCACCCAGTAATAGATTCCGGCGAAGAAGGCGAAGATCAGCCCGCCCATGATGGTGTAGTGGAAATGCGCCATGACGAAGAAGGTGCCGTGCGTGGTGACGTCGCTGGGCGTGTCGGATAGGAAGAAGCCGGAGACGCCGCCGACGAAGAAGTTGAAGAACCAGGCGAGGCAGAACAGCATCGGCACCGTGAAGCGGATCTTCGCTCGCCAGAGCGTCGCCATGCCGCACAGGAAGATGAACCCGGTGGGGATCGAGATCACCTCCGTGGACAGCATGTAGAAGGGGCGAAGGGCCGAGTTGATCCCGCTCACGAAGAGGTGGTGCTGCCAGACGAAGAAGGAAAGAAGCGCCACCCCCAGCATCCCCGCAACCGCGAGCCGATAGCCCCACAGCGGCTTGCGGGAGAACACCGGCAGGAGCTCGAGGATGATCCCGAACCCGGGCAGGGCGAGCACGTAGACCTCGGGGTGGCCGAAGAACCAGAACAGATTCTCGAATAAGTAGGGGCTGCCGCCCGAGCTGGCCAGGAAGAACGAGGTCTGCAGGGTGCGATCGAAGGCGACCATCAAGAGCGCGGCGATCAGGACCGGCGCCGCCAGGACCATCAGCCCGGCGGTGGTCAGCACGCCCCAGCAGAAGATCGGGAGACGGCTCCAAGTCAGCCCCGGGGCCCGCATGGTCGCGATCGTGACGATCAGGTTGAGCCCGAGCAGGGTCATCGAGAGGCCGACCAGTGCGAAGAAGAAGATGTAGGAGTCGAAGCCGAAGTTCGCCTCGTCGTTGAGCGGCGCGTAGCCCGTCCAGCCGGTCGGGAAGCCGCCGAAGAAGATCGTCGAGACGAAGATCACGCCGCCCGCCATCAGGAGCCAGAAGGTGAGCGCCTCGATCCGGGGGAAGGCCATCCGCCTGGCGCCGATCATCAGCGGGACGAAGTAGTTGGCGAACGGCCCGAGGATCCCCGAGCTCATCACCCCCATCATCATCGCGCCGTGAAGGCCGACGATCGTCAGGTAGTTGCCGGCCCCGAAAAGCTGTGGCGACGGACGAAGGAGCTCGGCCCGGATCAGCATCGCGTTCAGCCCGCCGATGAAGAAGAAGATCCCGATCCCGACCAGGTATTGCATGCCGACCACCTTGTGATCGGTGCAGAGGCCGAAGTAGCGCCCGATGCCACCCTCCTCGTTCTCCCGGTGGGAGGGCGCGTGGCCGAGCATCCGCGACAGCGGGTACTTGGCGAACCCGAGCCCGACAACGAACCCGATCACGAAGAACAGGTAGCCGAGCATCAGGGCGACGTCGTTTTGGCCCGTGTCGGCGAAGTACTCGATGCTCGTCGCGTGGATCTGGTGGCCCAGCCACCAGCCGAAGTAGAAGCCCGCGACCCCGAGCACGATGCCGGTCAGGACGTTGAAGGCCCGGAATCCGCGCTCGCGCGGACGCGCGACATCTGCCGTGGTCATCCGGCCCGCCTCTCGGGGTGCGGAAGGTAACTGGGGTTGTATGGGTTGAGGTTCCGCGTCGCCGGCGCGAAGAGGCGCTGCTGCCGCTTGATCCATGCCTGGAATTGAGCGTCGCTGACCACGTGCCCCGTCTGGAACATGTGCCCGTGGAAGAGTCCGCACAGCTCGGCGCAGCGGATGTCAAAGCTCTGAAGCGTGGTCGGGTGGACGTACGCGACGTTGTCGACCCCGGGGTTGGCGTCGGCCTTCACCCCGAGCTGGCGCGCCCAGAACGAGTGGATCACGTCCAGCGAGGTGACGTGGAGCTCCACGCCCTTGTCGACCGGAAGCTCGAGACTCGACGTCTCGACACCGCCGAAGGACGGGTAGCGGTAGGTCCAGTTCCACTGCTGGCCGATCACCTGGACCTGGAGCTGGGGGCCCCCGGAGGGTTTCGCGATCGGGCTCGACCCCTGCCCGCCACCCGACCCGGTCCCCGCGAACAGGCGGGCCGTGCCGTAGGCGGCCGCGAACACGACGATCACCGAGGTGACGACGAGCCAGGTCACCACGATGCGGTTGTCGCCCCGGATGGCGACGCCCTCTTCGGGCTGCGAGTCGCGGTGGCGAAAGGCGATCAGGGCGTAGGCGAAGTAGACCAGGATCAGCGCGGCGATCGGGGTCGCAATGCCGAGCAGGACGGTGTTGTCGGCGACCTGGCTGGAGGCCTCGGTGGTCGCCTTGCCCGGCGGCAGCCCCGGCGCGGCGACCAGGACGACGATCGGGGTGGCAACGACGCTGAGCGCCAGCCACAGGATCAGCATGCGTCGGAAGTGGTTGGGCTCTGACATTCGGTCCGGTTCAGATCACGTGGAGGAATCCGTCCATGTAGCCGATCGTCTGCATTGGCCCCGCGAACCCGTCGATGAACCCGGCAGCACAGGGCACGAAGCACTGCCAGCGATACCGCCCCGGCTTCCCGGTGCGGATCGTGAAGGTGATGGTCTCGTGCGCTTTTTTGAGTGAGCACGGCATCTCCGCGCACTGGTTCGGCGCGTTATCCGCAACGCCCTTGATCGGCACCGAGACCCCCATCTGCGGGACCGTGAAGGTGTGCGAGGCGTCGTCCGGGTCGATCACCTTGGTGGTCTTGCCGTTGAGCCGCATGTCCCGGCCCACCGTTCCCTCCACCTGGGACAGGTACGGGTTCCGCAAGGCGCTGGCCCCGTCGAAGTTGTAGACCGTGACGTGGACCAGCGAATGCGCCGGCACGTCGAAGACCGTGGTGTGGTTCCAGCGGCCGTGCTCGCGGACCAGGTAGGAGACCCAGGACGGATTACCGCCGAGCTTGCCGACCGCTGGAGTTGTCCCCAACGTCAAGCTCGCTTCGTGCGGCCCGGTCTGCGCGGCGGCGAAGGGAGCCGGGGACCTCAGGTACTTGGAGACATAGAAGACGATCGCGACGGCGACGATGGCCACGCCCAGGAGCACGAGGCTCGCTCGCATCGCGCGAGAGCTCACGGAGCCCTCCCCGCTCTCCCGCAGACACCACCTCCGTGTCCGCGCTGGCCATCGACTGGCTTAGCCCCAGAGAGCGACGAAGTCGGCGGCACCAACGGGCGATTCACCGCATCCGATCTCCTTCCCGCTACCCCCATCCCCGCCCGGCGCAGGAAGGAGGAGAGCTTTGGAAGTATAAATCAGGATCAGCCGGAATCAAGTTTGAAGTTGCGACCGTCTGACGGGATGGAGAGCGCAACCAACACGGGCGACCTGGTCGGCAAAGGAACGGGCGAAGCGACGCTCGGCGGCGCGCAGGCTGCCCCCGGCCGGCCAGCCCTTTCCCGTTCTCGCCCCCGCGCCGCCGTTCTCCGCGACTACCTGGCGCTCACCAAGCCGCGGATCATCCTGCTGCTCCTGGTCACCACGGTGGCGACGATGTTCGTCGCCGATCCGGCCGGGCCCGGATTGGCGACGATCCTGTGGACCGTGCTCGGCGGCTATCTCGCTGCCGGAGGCGCCGGGGCAATCAACCATTATCTGGAGCGCGACCGCGACGCGCGCATGGAGCGCACCCGCTCGCGCCCCCTTGTCGAGGGGCGAATCGACCCAGCGCGCGGGCTTGCCTTCGGGGTTTGCCTCGGGGTCGCGGCGGCGATCCAGCTGGCGATCACCGTCAACGTCTTGGCCGCAGCGCTCGCGATGCTCGGGCTGCTGGGCTACGTCATCGTCTACACGCTCTGGCTGAAGCCCCGAACGCCGCAGAACATCGTCATCGGGGGCGCGGCCGGAGCCGTGCCACCGCTGGTCGGATGGGCCGCCGCCACCGGGGGCCTATCCGTCGAGGCGATCTACCCGTTCGCGATCGTCTTTCTGTGGACCCCTCCCCACTTCTGGGCGCTCGCGCTGTTGATCAAGGAGGACTATGCCAACGCCCAGATCCCGATGCTGCCCGTCGCGCGCGGCGAGGCCGTTACCTGTCGCCAGATCCTGATCTACAGCCTCGTCCTGGTTGCCTTCACCATGCTGCCTTATGCCACCGGCCTCTTCGACGGCGTCTACGCGGTGGCCGCCCTGCTCCTTGGTGGCACGTTCGTCGCCCTGGCGGCGCGACTCTGGCTGCGCCCCTCCCACCGGGCGGCGGTCGCCGTACACCTCGGCTCGCTGGCCTACCTGGCACTCCTCTTCTGCGCGATGGCCGTCGACCGGGCGGTCATCCACTGAGCTCGCCTCTCACCGACCACAGCCCGGACGCCGTGCTGGCCTGAAGCCGGTCCGCCGTGAATGAACCAGATTGCCGATCGGCGAACCCGCGCCGTATTAGACTGGTCCTCGGTGGAGTTGTTGTGGCCGATTCTCTACCCGTCCCTGATCGGGGTGGCCTGTCTCGCATACCTCGCTTGGTGCGTGGTTCGCGCCGCGCCCGAGATCGACCAGACGCCGCCCGAGGACGAAAACGAGCGGGGCCATTGGCGCCGCGAGCCGCGCCCTCCACGTAACCCTCGCCGAGGCCCACACGCGTCCGGAGGTCACGCGACCGCGAGCCGTGCGACACAGCGCCGGTAGGCCTTTCTGCGGCACGAGCCGCGGACCCAACCGGGGGAGGCACCACTCTCGCGGTCGTCTGCCCGACCGGATGAACCGCTAAAGCGTCAGCACGTGGGCCCGGTCGGGCGCGACGCGGCCTTCGATCACGTCGATGTAGGCCGCCTCGACGGCCTCGAAGCCGTCGCCGTCGATCGTCTCGAGCCAGCCGCCGATCCACTCGCAGAACGGGTGCCATGCGTCGGCGACCCGGGTCTCGAGGCCGGCCGGTCCCCAGTCGGCCGACCGCTTGACGACGCGGTCGGGCGCGAAGAATAGGGTCGGCGCCGGGCCGGGCAGCTCACCGTCGCCCCCAGCGCCGAGCTCCTCCCAGTGGGTGAGCCCGACGGCCATGCTGTGGGCGAGCCCCTCGCCGAAATGCTCGTGGACCGTGCGGCGGACCTCGCCGTCTCCGGAAACGTCGACGTAGGTGGCCGGCTCGGCCTCCAGGGAGTCGATCGCGTCGTAGGTGACCGTGCGGCCGTAGATTTCCAGTCCCTCGACGAACTCGGCGCTTCGCGGCGAGGTCAGGGCGACGAGGTCCACCCCGCCGCGCTGGGCGAGCATGAAGGCCGCGGCGATCGCCGTCTTGCTCGAGGCGCTCGAGATCAGGATCGGCCCGCGGTCGACCAGCCCTTCGTCGGCGAGCTGGTCGTCGATCAGGAACGAGGTGAAGAAGAGCGGCCGAAGGAGCATCTGCATGGCCTCGGTCTCGGAGCCGTAGAAGGGATCGGTCGTGCTCGCGAGGTAGCGGTGATACGCGGACGGCAGCTCGGCGCGGTGCGGCGAGGCGTCCACGAAGCCGCGCTCGTCGGCGTCGGCGGGCTCGGCGACCAGATGCGATGAGGGAGGCAGGTATCCGTAAAGGCGCGTGCCGGCCTCCACCCCGTCGGCCTCGGACCGCGCGACCTCGGCGAACCCCCACATCGGAACGCGGCCCCAGCCCTCCGGGGCGGGGAAGAAGTTCCAGTAGGACATCGCCTCGCCCATCACGGCGTAGGTGATGTTATTGGCGGTCAGGCCGAAGCTGTCGACCCGGAGCAGAGCCTGGCCATCGTCGAGTTCGGGCGGCTCGGACTCGGCGATCCTGCACTCGCGAAGGTCGTCGCGCTTGACGAGGAAGTCGGTCACGGCGCGGATGCTCTCACGCGGAGGGCGCCGATGCGGACTCGCCCCTTTTCCGCGCCGGGCTGCTCTCACAATCGGGGCGACCGGCTGGGGTAGGGCAACGCCCATGCTTGCTCGCGCTGTTCGGCGGCGGGGATCTTGCTTGGGCGACAGGCTGGGTGAGGAGGCGGATCTTGCGTGGGTGACCGGCTGGGTAGGAGGGCCCGTGTGCGGGCTCCGCTGTTCGAGGCGGGATCTTGCGTGGGTGACCGGCTGGGTAGGAGGGGGCGACGCGTGCGGGCTCGCGACGTTTTCGGCCGGTGCAGGCGGCGTATGGCGCGACTCCGTAACAGTCATGGGCAGTTTCGTGAGTGGTTCCGGGCCGGTGATCCACATTTAGCCCGGCCCCCGGACACAATGTGGATTAGCGCGGGCCGGCGGGCGATCGGCTCCGCGCGGGCCGGCGGGCGATCGGCTCCGCGCGGGCCGGCGGGCGCGAGGTAGGCCCGCGCCCCACCCTCCTACCCAGCCAGGGAAGCTGCGGCTCCGCTCGAGCGCCGCGCCGACCTCAAAACCGAGGGCAGCCGCGCCACACCCTTCCTACCCAGCCAGGAATCCGCGGCTCCGCTCGACCAGCGCCCCACCGGACCGATCGCGCCTAGCGCGCCGGCGGGCGGCTCGCGACCGCGCGCTTCGCCGACTTCGAAAGGCCGACGGCGACTAGGCCCGACAATCCGTACTTCTTCCCGTTGCGGGCGAGGGCGCTGAAGCGGCCCGGCCGCTCGAGGGTGGTGGTAACGGTCGCGATCCCGTGGTTATCGGTGCGGGCCACGCCGCCCGCGAAGGTCACCCGCGTGTTGCGAAGCGGCTGTCCCTGGAGGGTCGCCCGGACGGTCGCCGTCACCTCGCCGGGAATCGACGGGGCGTCGACGTCGGTGACCTGGACCCGATAGCGCTCCTCGGCCGGGCGGCGGGTGAAGTGGAGCAGGGCGCTCGACGGCCCGTAGGTGAGCTTGCAGCCGGCCGAGGGCGAGGGGGCGATGAGCCAATGGAGGGCGCCGCCGAGCGTCTGGATCAGGTCGAGGCCCTCGGACTCGCCGCAGATCTTCTGCTCGATCGCGAGCCGCCGCTCGCCGGTCCGGGTGTTGACGCTCCACACCTGGTAGATGTCGCCGCTCGATCCGGCCAGCAGCAGCTGACCCTTCCAGAACGCCGCCCCGGTGATCCCGGTCGGCGGCACCGCGTCGCGAAGCCGGCGCACCGCGTGGATCACCCGCCCCGTGCTGCCGTTGTTGCGCGGTGCCACGTCGCTGGCGCGATAGGCGAGCAGGTCGTCGCCGCTGCTGGTCCAGATCAGCTTGCCGTCGGGCGAGGTCTCGGCCCACATCGCCTTCGGGATCTCCGACGGAGCGAGCTTCACGTAGTAGTGGAAGCCGAGCGTCTCGGGATCGGCGACTCCGAAGGCGCCGGTCCCGCACGTGTTGCCGACCCCGGGCGTGTAGCACTCCATCGGAAGGATCACCCGACCGCCCCCGCGCCGGTCCCAGGTGGGATCTCCGATGTGGTTGTAGCCCTCGCGCTTCGTGACCCGCTTCGGGATCTCGGTGCTGACGCCGCCCGTCTGCGAGAGCCCCGGCGTGGTGCGCCAGAGGCCCTGGAACACCCCGACGAAGAACACCTTCGACTTCGAGAGGTTCGAGGTCAGCCCCTGCCAGTAGGGCACCGGGATCGAGCTCGCCCCGGTCATCAGCCAGCGTCCGGGGTCCTTCGCGCCGGCGCTCGGCGTGGCACCGAGCGCCACCACCATCGCGGCGGCGAGCACGGCTGCGGTTGCACGGGCCCGCCACATCGCGTTACGGCCCCGTCCACCCGCCCGAACGGCAGGGCTCGCCGCCGCAGACGTCGGCGACGACGCCGTTCGGCCGCAAGAAGCCCGAGATCAGCTTCTCGGCCAGGGCGGCTCCGCGCGGGGCGCCGTGGGGATCCTCCCCGGCGCGGTTCGGCACGTTCTCGAGCGGCGGTGGCGGGACGCCGATCGTCTGGCCGGGGTTGTTGGGATCGGGCCGGACCGGGCCGATGTCCCAATAGAAGATCGCCGAGCGCCCCGAGTACGGGTAGTGGGTGATCGGCGGCACGCCGGACAAGACGTCGACGTTCGGCCAGCGGCCGGGGTCGAGGATCGGAACGTGGGCCGACGCACCGATCGTCCGCGCCTCGACGTCGGAGGCGAAGTTGGTCACCTGGTGGTCGCCGAGCGCGACGTTGATCAGCACCCGGTGCTGCGGCGTGTGGGCGAGCGCCTTCCCCGTCATCCGGTGCGCGTACCCGTCCGGCTCACCGCGATCCCAGAGCATCTGGATCAGCGACAGGATCAGCGGTCGCGCGAGCTCGTCCGGATAGCTCGGGTAGAGGATCGCCTTGAACTCGTCGAAGTCGACCGAGCGCGGCAAGAGCAGCGAGTACCTCATCGCCGCGACGCCGAGCGCCGCGCGTGTGAAGTCCGGCGAGAGCGCGGTCAGGGCGCCGCCCATGATCCCGCCCTGGCTGTTCCCGTCGTAGTAGAGGTGGCTCGTGTCGATCACCGAGGGGGTGGCGAGAGTTCGATCGACGTGGAAGGCAGGGGCGCTGCTGAACCCGTCGGGATGGATCATCGCCCGCCCCAGGAAGAGCTCGTCGAGGAGGCCCTGCTGGAGGCGGTCGGCGAGCTTCGGGAACTTGGTGATGTCATTGACGATCGTCGCGGTTACCCCGAGATCGCTCTGCGACATCCCGATCTCATCGGTCGCGCAGAGCACGAAGCCGTAGGTGTCGGCGAGGTCGGCCTGGGTCCCCGACGCAACCTCGGAGGCGTCGCCGAACAGGCCGTGCCCATAGAGCGACGGACGCGCCGGCGACGGCGTCCCCTCGACCGCCGAGCGCGGGATGATGCAGTCGAAGTTGGCGTTCCAGGTGCCGTTCCGGGTCGGCAGGCCGCGCTTGTTGAGCGCGAACCGCCCGCCCGGCGCGCAGCTCGGCGCCAGGTAGCACGGCACCTTCACGGTGCCCTTCACGCGACGCGCGATCTGCGGGTTCTGCGCGGCGGTGAAGTCCTGGACGTCGGTGATGTGGAAGTGCGGCGAGCGACCCTCGACGACCCGGTTTCGAAGGTGGGTGTCGCCGAGGGAGGCGAAGGCGTTGTCACGCATGTGCAGCGCGCGCATCGCGATGTTGTGATCGCTGGCGACCGTGAAGTCCCACGCGAGATAGAGGTTCTTTCGCCAGATGCCTGCCTTCTGGAGCTTCTTGAAGATCCGCTCGAAGTGCCCGCGCCGCCGGTTGATCTGGGGGTGTTTCGACGGCAGGCGGTCGCGGTAGTAGCGGAACCCGGCCGGCGCCTTGATCGTCTTGCCGCTCGCCGTCTTCAGGTTTCGAAGCGCGACGATGTAGCGGTGTCCGGAGGCGAAGTTGGTCGCGGGGTTGATCAGCAGCGCGGTCCCGGCGGGCGAGGTCGCGTTGGAGTCGATCTCGGTCCAGATCGGCCACCGCTTCCCGGTCTTCGCATCGATCACGACGACGGGCTGGTTGGCCTCGCGGTAGCGGCCGATGTGATTGATCGGCGCCGCGCCGGTTCGCGCCAGCGCGGCCTTGCTGGTCAGGCCGGGGACGCGGACGACGATCGTCTGGCCGGGGCTGAAGCCGTCGTTTAGGTCATACGCGGCGGCACCGATGTGGGCATGGTTGGAATTGGCAGGCATCGCCACCGTCTTCAGGTTGACCCGGCGCCCCGTGACCGTGCTCGAATCGGGAACGGTGTAGTAGTCGTCGGGGAACGGGAGCAGGCATTCCGAGCCCGCCTGCTGGCCGATGAAGTCGCACCGGTTGGCGGTGCGCAAGTCGACGTGGGGCGAGCCCGAGCCCGATGCCCGGCCGACCGCCGGAGAGATCAACAGTGCCCCGGCCGAGACGGCGCAGGCGAGCGCCGCGGTGACCCTGGCGATCCGTCTTGATCTCCTCATCGGCGACTCCCTCCGCCCCGGCCGCGCGCTCTTCAAGCGCGCCCGCCGAAGGCTGAACTCCCTCGGCAGACCTTACCTCGCGCGGCGACCCGCCGGATACCCGCCCCCGGCGCACACCCCCGCCCGGATCCCGGCCTGAGAGCCCGCGATGAGTTCTCCCCCGCGACGTGGTCTGAGCTGGAAAGGCACCGATCACCCTTCACCGCGGCGAGGAGGCACCACACGATGACCAAGCTCACCTTCGAGATCACGATGTCGCTCGACGGGCCTCGTCGACGAGATCCTGCTCCACGTCGTCCCGGTGCTGATGGGCGAAGGGGTGCGGTTGCTCGAGAACCACCTCGACGACGGCCAGGTCGCTCGAGTGCACGCAGGTGGTCGAGTTGCCGGATGTGACCCGCCTCAGGTATCGCATCGTGAAGTGACGCCGAGGGCCGGTGGGCCGGAGGCGCATCCCGTGACGCGCCCTCGCGACCGTGGGGTTAGGGTCTTCCCGTGTCCCGCTTTCCGCTCCCCCCGCTCCTCGACGAGTGGCCATGGCCCGTCCGCATCGTCCTCGCGGGGATCGTCCCGATGGCGTTCGGGTTCCTCTGCGGAGCGATCCTCGACAGCTCGGGAACGCTGTACCTGGGGCTCCAGGTGCTCGCGGCGCTCGGGGGGTTCTTCGCCGGCTTCGAGCACGACCTTCCTCACCACGCGCGAATCCGGGGGGTGATCGGCGGCCTTCTGTTCGGCGGGTTCGTCCTGATCGGCCATCACGTCGCCGGCGGAACCGACCACGGCCTGATTCCCGATCCCGAGCCGGTGCTGCTCATCCTCACCGCGCTGCTGGGCTCGGTCCTCGGGATGCTCGGCGCCCACACGCGGATGCGGATCGAGCTGAAGGACTACGAACCGCCAACGACCGGCCCCTAGCCGAGCTCCACCGCGACGACCAGCGCCGTGTCGCGCCATTCGGCGAGATCGCCCGAGTAGGCCGGCGAGTACTTGTCGAACAGGAGCCGGCGGGCGCGCGCGTCCTCGTCGGGATCGGTGACCACCCGCGCCCGGCTCTCGAAGGTCCGGTCGCCGATCCGCACCCCGACCTCCGGGGTCTTCAGGAGGTTGAGGACCCAGTTGGAGCGCTCCCGCCCCTCGGAGAGCATGTAGAGGGTCGGGCCCTCGACGCCGAACCAGATCTCGATCTCGCGCGGCTCCCCGCTGACCCGTCCGGTCGTCGTCAGGTAGCAGTAGCGCTCTTCGGCGAAAGGTGCAGTGGCCACGGCAAAGCGTCTCCAGGAATCACAGACGCGGCGGCTCAGTCGGCGCCGCGACGTCGTGAATGTAAGACTGAATGATCCCCATCAACCGGCAACAGCCTGCCGCGCGTTCTCTCCTCGCCAAGCGTGTCCGGATGCGCGCCCTTCGTGTGGACGTGGTCGCGGCAAACTACGTGCGTCGAACTGGGTGGACCAGAAACCTTCGCGTCGCGGGCGGAGGAAGCCCGTCCGCGTCAAAGACCCGGTAAGAGCCCAGGGCCTGCGGGGGACCGAGCAAGATGAGCGACAACCCAAAGCAGATCGCGGCGCTCCTCCACGAGGCCGGCGAGACCCATCACACGGTCTTTCGGATCACCGAGGGCGCCGACGACGACTGGGCCTCCTGGTACTCGGACTGGCTGGTCAACCACTCAGAGCTCCCCGACCTCCTCCCGACCAAGCCCGTCCGCAGCGAGCTCACCTACATGCTCGTGAAGCTCGACCGCGACTTCGCCGAGCGCTCCCCCGAGGAGCCCTGGCCCGACTTCTACGCCGCGCGCCTGATCGAGCACTTCGGATAGGGCGAGCAGCGGCCGGGCGGTCGCTAGATTGAACCGGGTGGGAGCCGAGCGCACGCCGACGCTCTACGAGTGGGCCGGCGGACATGAGGCGATCGAACGGCTGATCGATGCCTTCTATGACCGCGTGGAGCGCGACGAGCTCCTCTCCCCCCTCTTCCCGGGCGGCGTCAGCAGCGAGCACCGAGACCATGTGATCGCCTGGTGGTCGGAGGTGTTCGGCGGGCCCGATCGGTATTCGCGCGAGCTCGGCGGCTACGGGCAGATGGTCGCCAAGCATCGCAATCTCGGGATCAGCGCCGAGCAGCGTCTGCGCTTCGCGACCCTGATGAGCCTTGCGGCCGATGACGCCGAGCTGCCGAGCGACCCCGAGTTTCGCTCCTCGCTGGTCGCCTATCTCGAGTGGGGGACTCGCCTCGCGATGCACAACTCTGCGCCGGGTGCCGATGTGGTGGCGCAGGCGCCGGTCCCACGATGGGGCTGGGGCGAGGCTCCGCCCTTCACGCCCTAAGCGAGCCGGCGCTCGAACGAGGTCTCGAGCGAGCGCTCCTCGGCCTCGCCCGGCCGCGTCTTCTCGAGCTTGATTTCCGCCGAGCGTCCCTCGAGGGTCAGGCTCGCGACCTGGTTGTCGAAGTAGGGGCCGTCCAGGAAGCGCCAGCCGATCTCGGGAGGCTCGACGCCGGCGGCACGCGCGAGGCCCCTCGTCACGGCCGCCGCGCCCTTTCGAAACAGCGCTCGGATGACGCGGCGCTCGCGCTCGTCGAGGGGGTTTCGAAACGGCGAGCAGACCGCCTGGTAGACGTGGCTTTGAACGCCGCTTCCGGGCGGGAATCCCGCCTCGGCGAGGTAGGCGTGGTGGACGTCGCCCGCGAGGACGACGATCGAGGCCGGAGGGGTGTGCTCCTTCGACGATCCGACCTCGCACAACAGTCGCGAGAGGCCCCGGAAGGAGCGCCCGAACGACGCCCAGTGGTCGAAGTCCTCGGCCCGGCGGAGCTTCTCGGTCAGCCGGGCCGCGGCGCCGCCCCAGGCGCCGTCGCAGACGGCCTCGCTCCACGCCTCGAGATCGTGCAGGGCGTGTGAGAGCAGGAAGGGGTCGGACGTAGCGATCAGCAGGTGGTCGAAGTCGCCCTCGGCCTGCTTCCATACCCACTCTCGCTCCTCGTCGTCGAAGATCGACCTGCGCCGCTCCTCGAGCACCCGGCCGCCGCGCGAGTCCATCACGATCACGCGGGTGTCGCAGAGGTCGCGGCGGTAGCTCCAGCGGACCCCCTCGCGATCCTCGTAGGCGCGCCGCGCGTAGTCTCGAAGGACGGGGCCGGCGTCCTCGCGCGACTCGCGGACCTTGGCATAGGTCTCGTCCTCGGCCAGCGCCTCCGGGGAGAGGTTCCCCAGGTGCTGGTAGATCCAATAGGTCATGAAGCCCGCCTCGACCCGGCGGTGCCACCACGCCTTGGCGTCCATCTCCTCCTTCCAGGAGCGCGAGATGTTCCAGTCGTCGCTGATGTCGTGATCGTCGATCACCATCGCGGTGGGGATGGTCGAGAGGAGCCACCGGACGTAGGACTCCCTCCACGACTCGTGATGGAGGCAGACGTACTCCTCGAAGTCGACGACCTCGTCCCCGGGGGGCTCGGAAACGTCGCGGCGCGAGCGGATGAACTCGCGGGTCGCGGGGGACCCTTCATCGACGTAGATCTGGTCGCCGAGCATCAGGAGCAGGTCAGGCCAGCGGCCCTCGGGGTCACGGATCAGCTCGTGCGCGTAGACGTGGAGCGCGTCGACCTCGGCTCCGTCGTCGTGCTCGTCCTTGGTGAAGACGTAGGGCGCCTCCATCGGCAGCGCGACGCGGCAGGAGCCGAACGAGACGCGAAGCGCCCGCCCGGGGTCGAGGGTGCGGATCTGGCTGGCCGGGAACCCGGATTCGGCGATCGGCCAGCGGTGCTCGCCGTCGAGGCGGACCTCGTACTCGGTCTGCGTTCCGGGCTCGAGCCCCGTGATGCAGACCAGCGCGTAGTGATGCCCATCGACGCAGAAGGTCGGCTCGGTGTGGCCGAGCACCTCGACCTCGCACGCCTCATCGACCTCCACCCAGACGGTTGCGTCGCGCTCGCCGACATGGCGCAGCAGGGGACCCAGGACGAGCTCGGCCATCGCGCTGCGAGTACCCGCCCGATCGGGGGCTAAGCGCGCAGGGCGGGTCCGGCTGAACTAATGTCCCCGCCATGCACCTGAGGGGGTTGCTTGGGGGGTTGCGCTTGTCGCTTTGGCTCATGGCGATATGGGCGGTGGTCCTCTACGTGTTCTTCACCGTCCTCGCCTCGATCGCTCCCGGGAAGGTGGCCCTGCTGACCGTGGTGACGGCGATCATCGCCCTGGCCGTGGTGATTCGCAGCATCCGCGTCGCCTCGGAGCTGGCTGACCCGGGCGGCGATCCCGCGATCCGGCGGGCGCTCAACAAGCAGCGGGAGCGTCGTGGCTTTTGAGGCGACGAGCTCGGTGAGCAGTCCCCCGCCGGCCTTCGGCGGGAGGCCGATCCGGCTGGCGGCGGGTGCCCACTCCTCGCCCGAGGATGGCGTCTGCGTGGTCGAGCTCGCCTCGGTGATCGCCGCCGAGAGGTTCAGCGATCGCCCCCGTTGCGTCTGCCCGGTGATCGGGGCGTTTCTGCGCGGCTGGAACGATCGCGCGCCGCACGCCGAGCGCCAGCGGCTTCGCCCCTACGCGGAGCTCATCGTGGGCTCGCGCGCCGGCCCCCGCGTGACCCGCGAGCGGCGCGACGTCTGCCTGGAGTGGGCGCAGGCCGTCCTGGCTGACGGCCCCGACCGCCCATTGGGCCGGGCCGGCATCCGTGTGCGGATCGCGGTCCTCTGCGGCCTCCGCGCCGCGGTGCGCTTCAACGAGGGCGCCGGGGACTATGCCTCGCGAGTCGCGTGGGCCAGGCGCGACACCGCGAGCGCCTTCGAGCTCCTCGACACGCTGCTGGCGATCGGTCGTCCGCCGCCCGCGGACGCGCCACCGGTCGCGGTCGGCGTCGACGTCAATGGCGACGGCAACGGCCACCGGAACGGGAACGGAAACGGGAACGGAAGGCCGCCGGCCCTGGGTCCGGTCAGCCGAGGCGCGAAATCGCCTCCGGAACGCCCTCCTGAGCGCTCGGAAAGCGAGGAGCCCAGCCGAGCTCGGACTTGATCCGGGCGTTCGAGCTCTTGGCCGACCGCGTCACGGCGCGGACCGGATCGGCGCCGGCAGCAAGCCGCGCGAGCCAGGCGGGCACGCGCCGCGGCGGGCCCTTGCCGAGTGCCGTTGCGGCGAGGGCGACGAAGTCATAGAAGCGGATCGGCTCGTCGTCGACGACGTGGTAGACGGCCCCCGCGGGGGCCCGCTCGGCGGCGTCGGCGCAGGCGCTCGCGACGTCCTCGACCCGTACGACGTCCCACCAGTTCTTGCCCGATCCGATCACCGCGAAGCGCCCCGGCTGGCGCAGGCGGTTGACGAACTCCTCGACGAACCAGCCGCCGGCTCCGTAGACGTGGCTCGGCCGGATGATCACCGCCTCGAGCGACGATTCCCGCAAGAGGCGCTCCCCCTCCTGCTTGGAGCGGCCGTATTCGGTCTCGACGGGCAGCGGCGTCTCCTCGTCGAGCACGGCGCCCTTGGCGTCGCCGGTGACGACGGTGGAGGCGAAGACGATCCGGCGAACGCCGGCCGCCTCGCAGGCTGTGACCAGAGCCCGAGTGCCGTCGACGTTGACCGCGCGGACCTTCGCCGGGTCGCGCTGGGAGGCGATCTCGGCCGCCAGGTGGACGACGCACTCGGGGGCCGCAGACTCGACAGCGCCCGACAGCAAGCGCTCGTCGGTCAGGTCGCCGGCGAGGGCGACGGTGCCCGCCGGCTCCGAACCCGCCCGCCTGACGAGGGCGTGGACCTCATGGCCCCGCCCCGCGAGCTCGGCGCAGACGACCCCGCCGAGGAAACCGCTGGCGCCGGTGACGAGGACCTTCACGCCGCGAGTCTATGGCCGGACCGCCCGCCCGCGACCGAGCGCCGCTGGGCGGGAGCGGTCCGGCGCCACCTGGAACATGCCGGGCCATCAGACGCACCGGATCGACACCAAGGCGCAGGCCGCCGGCGAGCATTCCACGACCGATCGGGTACTACCGCGTCGCCGGAGTCGACCTGAAGGCCGAGATGAACCGGCTCCGCCGGCTGGCCGTCTTCGGCGGCGACGCGGGGCCGCTGTGTCGGCGGGCTCCCCACCTGACCGTTCGCCGCGCCTCGAAGCGGCCCCGTTCGCGGCTCGGCTTCGCACTTCTCGGCGAATGGCGAATCTCGGTCACCGCCTTCCCGGGACAGCGGCCGGGTGACGCGCAGGAGACCCTGATCCACGAGCTCGTCCACCTGTTCGTCGGCGCGTCCCCTGGGACCCGGCGCTGGCACGGCCGCGAGTTCAAGGCGACGCTTCGGCGGGCGATGCACGAGGGCTACGGCGTCACGGGCGTCAAGGCGGCGGGGAGCTATCACGGCACCTACGCCGACGCTCTCGAGCGTCGCCGCTCAACGACGCGGGCGAAGGGGTCGAGGCCGCTTCACCCCGGCCAGCTCGGGCTTGAGTCTCAGATCCCCGCTTCCTGAAGGAAGTCGAGAACCTCCTGGCCGCAGCGCTCCGGCTCGTCCTCGAAGAGGAAATGGCGAACGCCCTCGAGCATTACGACCTTTGAGCCGGGAATCCCCTTCGCGAAACGTGACGCGTAGTCGAGCGGCAGGTACTCGTCGGCCTGGCCCCAGAGGATCAGTGTGGGCACCCGGAGCGCCGCCAACCTCGCCTGGTAGGGCTCCAGCTCGTCGAGGTCGAAGGAGCGATAGAGCTCGAGCATGCCGCGGCGGTTTCCCGCTGTGGAGAACGCCTTCCAGTATTCGTCCAACGCAGGCTCGTCGAACGCGGTGGAGGCCGCCTCGAGCAAGGTGGCGAACCCTTCGCGCGAGAGGCTGTCCACGAGCGCCTCGCCCTGAATCGGGGTTTGAATCGTCCGTGCGATCTCGATCCACTCGTGGTCGGGAAAGAATCCCGTGTTGGTGATCACGAGACCCGCCACGACGTCGGGGTGATCGCACGCCCACCGCAGGCCGATCAACCCGCCGGTGTCGTGGACGAACAGCACCACCCGGTCGAGCCCGACCTCGCGCCGGAAGCGGTCGACGGTTTCGACGTGGCGATCGTAGGTCCCGGGCGGGTCGGCCGGGGAGTCGCCGAACCCGGGGAGGTCCAGCGCCACCGCCCGGCGGCCCGATGACGCGAGCGCCGGGAGCAGATGGCGCCACATGTAGGAGCTCTGCGGCCACCCGTGGATGCAGAAAGCCGGCGCAAGAGTCGAGTCCGATGGCCCGGCCTCCCGATAGGCGATCCGGCCGGCGCGCTCGATGACCACATCCGGCACGCGGCCAGCCTACCCGCCCGCCCTACGTCGCCCGGGCCCGCCGCTTTCCCGCCCGCGCCATCTTCACCCGCTCGATCGCCGGCAGCACGACCTTTCGCAGGCGAACGGCCGCGGGGGTGACCTCGACGCACTCGTCGTCGCGGATGAACTCGAGCGCCTGGTCGAGCGAGAGGCGGTGGTGCGGGACGAGGCGGACGGCCTCGTCGGAGCCGGCTGCGCGGATGTTGGTCTGCTGCTTTTCCTTCGTCGGGTTGACGTCGAGGTCGTCGGCGCGGGCGTTCTCGCCGATCACCATCCCCTCGTAAACCTCCTCGCCGGGGCCGACGAAGAGCTGGCCGCGCTCCTGGAGGTTCATAAGCGCGAACGACGCGGTGGTGCCGCGCCGGTCGGAGACCAGCGATCCCGTCGCGCGCGTGGTGATCTCGCCGTGCCACGGCTCATACGTCTCGAAGACCGAGTGCAGGATCCCCGTCCCGCGGGTCTCGGTCATGAACTCGTTTCGGACCCCGATCAGCCCGCGCGCCGGCACGAGGTATTCGAGCCGCATCCAGCCGGTGCCGTGGTTGACCATCCCCTCCATCCGGCCCTTGCGAAGCGCCAGAAGCTGGGTCACGACGCCCATGTAGTCCTCCGGGATGTCGATCGAGAGGCGCTCGACCGGCTCGTGAACCTTGCCGTCCACCTCCCGCGTCATCGCCTCCGGCTTTCCCACCGTCAGCTCGAAGTCCTCGCGACGCATCGTCTCGACCAGCACCGCGAGCTGGAGCTCCCCCCGGCCCTGGACCTCCCAGGCGTCGTTGCTGTCGGTCGGGAGGACCTCGATCGAGACGTTTCCGACCAGCTCGGCCTTGAGGCGCTCGTCGAGCTGTCGCCCGGTCAGCCTGTCCCCCGACCCGCCGGCGAGCGGCGAGGTGTTGACGCCGATCGTCATCGCCAGGGCGGGCTCGTCGATCGCGAGGAGGGGCAGCGCCTCGGGGTGGTCGAGCGCCGCGATCGTCTCGCCGATCGTCACCTCGGGAAGGCCCGCGACGACGATGATCTCGCCGGCCTGGGCGGCGTCAACCTCGGTGCGCTCGAGCCCCTCGGTGACGTAGAGGGCCGCGAGGCGGGCGCGCTCGACGCTGCCGTCACGTCGGCACCAGGAGATCTCCTCGTTATGGCGGATGGTGCCGCGATCGACCCGGCAGACGGCGAGCCGGCCGTGGTAGGGAGAGGCGTCGAGGTTGGTGACGAGAGCCTGGAGGGGCGCCCCGGGATCGCCGCTCGGCGCCGGGATCCGCTCCGACAGGGTGGTGAAAAGCGGCGAGAGATCGGTGCCGGGTGCGTCGGGGTCGAGCGTCGCCCAGCCCTCTCGCGCGGAGGCGTAGACGATCGGGAACTCGATCTGCTCCTCGTCGGCGTCGAGGTCGAGGAAGAGCCCGTAGACAGCGTCGACGACCTCGGTGAGCCGCGCGTCGGTACGGTCGACCTTGTTGACGACGAGGATCAGCGGGAGGCGGCGCTCGAGCGCCTTTCGCAGTACGAAGCGGGTCTGCGGAAGCGGTCCCTCAGACGCGTCGACCAGGAGGAGCGCCCCGTCGACCATCGACAGCCCCCGCTCGACCTCGCCGCCGAAGTCCGCGTGCCCGGGGGTGTCAACGATGTTGATCTTGACCTCGCCGTCAGGCAGCGGAAGGGTCAGCGACGCGTTCTTGGCCAAGATCGTGATCCCCCGCTCGCGCTCCTGCTCGCCCGAGTCCATGACCCGCTCGACGACCTGCTCGTGCGCGGCGAACGTCCCCGCCTGGCGCAGCATCGCGTCGACCAGGGTCGTCTTCCCGTGGTCGACGTGCGAGATGATCGCGATGTTCCGCAGATCGGGCAGGGCAGGCACGGTACGGGGTGGGAGTCAGCCGATAGCGTCCGATTGGCAAATGGAGCTGACCCGGCGCGCACGGGAATGGCAGGCAAGAGGCGAGGCGGAGCGCTTTCGCGGCCATCGGATTCACGTCTTCGATCGCGAGGGCGCCGATCCGCTGTTGCTGTTCCTGCACGGGTTCCCCTCCAGCTCGTTCGACTGGCGGGATCTCTTCGAGCATCAGCTCGATCACGCTGTCATGGCGCTCGATTTCCTCGGCTTCGGGCTCTCGTCGAAGCCGCGTGACCACGTCTACAGCCTTCTGTGGCAGGCCGACCTGGTCGAGGATCTCCTGAGGCGCCGTCAACCGGGGCGGGCCATCTTCATCGTCGCCCACGACATGGGCACCTCCGTCGCCACCGAGCTGATGGCGCGCGATCTCGAGGGACGCCTCGAGATCGAGCTGGCCGGGGCGCTGCTGTTCAACGGCAGCATCGTCCTGGAGCGCGCCAGCCTGACGCCCGCGCAGCGGCTACTTCGAAGCCGGCTGGGAGGGCTCTTCGCGCGGCTCAGCAACGAGCGCGTTTTCCGCCAGCAGTTCGGGGCTCTTTTTTCCCACCAGCACCCGCTCGACGCGCAGGAGGCCGCCGACCAGTGGTCGCTGATCTGCCATGGCGGCGGGCGCACCCTGGGCCACCGATTGATCCACTATCTCGACGAGCGCGAGCGCTACGCCGAGCGCTGGCACGGCGCGGTGCGCGACTGGGAAGGTGCCCTGAGCTTCGCCTGGGGCCTCCGGGATCCGGTGGCTACGACCGCGGTCCTCGAAGCGCTGGTCGAGCTGCGCCCGGGCGCGCCGCTCGAGCGGCTTCCCGACCTGGGCCACTATCCGCAGCTGGAGGATCCGGCCGCGATCGTCGCGGCGCTTCGTGGGGCACTCGAGCGGGCGACGGCCTAGGCGACGAGCGCCGGGGCGATCGTCCCGGTCGGTGTAACGTTGCGCCAGGGCGATCGGGAGGAGCTCGGAACATGGACATCGGAGGGGGCGCTGCCCTTAGGCGTCTGGTAACGGTCGGCGGCGCTGCGGTGGCGCTATTGGCCGCGTCGGCTCCGACCGCCTCGGCGCGTCCGGTCGGCGCCGACGTCGATGGGCGACCCAACATCCTCGTCGTGATGACCGATGACATGGCGAGCACCGACCTCAAGTTCATGCCCAACGTCGAGCGGCTCCTCGCGAGCCAGGGGACCTCGTTCGCCGGCGCGGTGGACTCGTTTCCGCTCTGCTGCCCGGCGCGCGCGACCTTCATCACCGGGCAGTACGCACACAACCACGAGGTCGGGGGCAACTTCTACCCCTACGGCTGGTACGGGATGAAGAACCGCGGCAACATCATGCCCGCCTGGCTCCAGCAGGCGGGCTACCGCACCGCCATGATCGGCAAGTGGCTGAACGGCTACGGGGCGCTCGACGCCCACGGCGAGGTCCCGCGCGGATTCGACCTCTGGCGCGGACTGCTCGACGTCTCCGCCTACGACTACTTCAACTTCGTCATGAACCGCGACGGCAGGCTGACGACCTGGGGCGACGGCAAGTTCGCTCGCAAGCTGGTCAAGTTCGCCAACATCGAGGTGACCCCGAATCCGGGTGGCCTCGCCGGTGTGCTCGGCAAGCGCGACGAGGTGTTCGGCCCGCCCCCCTATTCGTACTGGGGCACGCACAAGCGCCTCAACTACTCGCCCGACGTCACCGGTCGAATCACCAGGCGGCTCCTCTACAGGGAGCGCAAGCAGCGAAAGCCCTTCTTCATCTGGTGGGCGCCCGCGGCGCCACACCGCGAGGACGTGGCGACCACACTGATGGGCCGCCCCGGGCGGGACCCGCGCCCCGCGCCCCGCTACGCGCAACAGAGCCGACAGGACGTCCTCCCGCGCCCCCCGAGCTTCAACGAGCCCGACATCGCCGACAAGCCGTCGAACATCCAGGACCACGCCCCGACGATGAGCGATGCCCAGATCGACCAGCTCGAGCTCGACTACCAGGGGCGGGCGGGCTCGCTGCGGGCGGTCGACGACCACGTGGCGCGGCTGGTCCAGACCCTCAAGAACACCCGTCAGCTCAACGACACGCTGATCGTCTTCACCTCCGACAACGGGTGGCTTCAGGGCCAGCACCGGATCACCGGAGACAAGTACCTGCCGTATGACGAGTCGCTACGGGTCCCGTTCATCCTCCGTGGCCCCGGCGTCCCGGCCGACAAGACGATCCACGGCCAGGTTGCCAACATCGACTTCGCGCCGACCCTGCTCGACGTCGCCAAGGCGACCGCGGGGCGCGTCATGGACGGCGTCTCCCTGATGCCGACCGTCCGCCATCCGGGCCAGCGACCCAACCGGGCGATCGAGATCGAGGCGCTGGCGCCCCTGTTCGAGGGCAACATCCCGATCAATGCCTGGGACCGTCCCTACCACGGCGTGCGCACCAATCGCTACACCTACGTCGTCTACACGGAGACGGGCGACGAGGAGCTCTACGACCGCCACGCGGACCCGTACGAGCTGCAAAATGTCGCCGACGACCCCGCCTACGCCGGGCTCAAGGCCCACCTGGCCACCAAGCTGGCCCAGCTCGACGACTGCAAGGGAAACGGCTGCAACGTGACGCCGTAGTTTCCTCGCGCTCCTGGTCCCCCGAATCCATGACCCGCTCGACCACCCGCCGGTGTGAGGCACGTCACGTGAACGGTCCGCTGATCGTGGCCGTACACCCCGACGCACCTGATGAACCTCACGCCGAAGGAGCACATCATGCAAGTCGGCCCCAGCCGCATCCTGATCATTTCTCAACGTGCCGCCAACGACTCGTCACTGCTGGACGCGGTCGCCGCGCGCGCGAGGGAGTCCACGGCCGATTTCACGCTCCTCGTGCCCGCGGTCGCTCACGGCCTTCACCGGGTTGTCGACCCTGAGGACCAGTGCTGCGCGGAGGCCGAGGCGCGGCTGGAGGCGGCGATACCAGCCCTCAGCGAGGCCGCGGGCACGCCGATCTCGGGAATGATCGGGGGCCATGATTCGTTCGCCGCGGCGTGGGATGCCCTCAACGCGGGCGCTTACGACGAGGTGATCGTCTCGGAGCAATCGAGCAGGCTCGCACGCTGGCTTCGCATTGACCTGCCGCGCAAGATCGCTTCGCTAGGTGTCCTGGTCACCGTGGTGAACCACTCGCACGCACGCGGTCGCTCTCCCGAGGGACTGCGAGCCGCCGCGTGATTGGACCGAACCAAGCGGCACCTGAAGGAGTTTCACGGCAACGTTCTCCGCGCCCTCGGCTCGCGCTCAGCATCACGCTCGTGGCGCTGGGCTCACTTGCGGCTTTGGTTGCGACGGCCCAAGCCAAATCCACGATCACCGTGGTGGCCGGGAACGGCACCGAGGGCAACATGGGCGACCTGGGGCCCGCGACCGCTGCTGAGCTCGCAAAGCCCGACGGCGTCGCGCCGCTCCCGAGCGGCGGGTTCTTGATTGCAGATACCGATAACGATGTGATCCGGAAGGTTTCGGCCTCCGGGAAGATCTCGACCGTGGCCGGCGACGGCACCGGGGGCTACATGGGAGATCACGGTCCCGCAACGTCGGCGGAGCTCGACCAACCGAACGGCGTCGCCCGGCTGCCTGGTGGCGGCTTTCTGATCGCCGACACCGTCAACAGCGTGATCCGAAAGGTTTCAGCCACCGGGACGATCTCGACCGTCGCAGGCACCGGAGTCGCGAACTTCGGCGGCGACAACGGACCGGCGGTCTCGGCCGAGCTGTTCTTTCCGCAGGGGGTGGCTCCGCTAGCGGGCGGTGGGTTCTTGATAGCCGATTCCAACAACGAGCGAATCCGGAAGGTCTCGGCGGCCGGCGTGATCACCACGGTGGCGGGAAACGGAACGTTCGGCTTTGGCGGCGACGATGGACCGGCTACGTCCGCCAAGCTTGCCCTCCCCACCGGGGTCGCCGTGACGGCCAACGGCTTCCTGGTCGCCGACAGCGACAACAGTCGGGTTCGTGCGATCTCCGGCGGGAAGATCACGACCGTCGCCGGCAAGGGCACTACGGGCTACAGCGGCGATGGCGGTCCCGCGACCGAGGCGAAGCTCACCTTCCCGAAGGGCATCGCGGCGCTCTCGGGTGGCGCCTTCCTGATCGCCGACACCCAAAACGACGCGATCCGAAAGGTCTCGGCCGCCGGGACGATCTCGACGGTGGCCGGCCGACGGCCCACCGGCAGTCGGCGAGCCGGCCGACCGGCCACGTTCGCGAGGCTCAACATGCCCAATGCCGTCGGCTCGTTGAGGGACGGTGCCTTCCTGATCGCCGACACCGCCGCCCAGCGCATCAGGTGGGTCGGCCGTCCCCCCACGATGAGGATCACCCGGCATCCGAAGGCGATGGGTCGGATCCACGCGCGCCGGGTCAAGGTGAAGTTCGAATTTCACGGGAGCCAGGCTCACTCGACGTTCGAGTGCAAGCTCGATCGTGCGGGCTACGCGCCTTGCCGCTCGCCGAAGAGCTACCGAGCCGGCCGCGGCCGGCACACCTTCAAGGTGAAGGGCACCAACCAGTTCCACGCCAAGGGTTCCGCTGCCACGTTCCGGTTCACGGAGAAACGCAAGCACTGATCGGGGTCTCGTTGCGAGTGACCGGTCCGTAGAGCGAAGCCCCCGCAAAGGCAGGGGTTCGTTGCCGATTGTTGAGGAACGACCGGCTTTCGTCCTCGGTCGCGCTACCAGGCTTGAAGCTGGCTCCTCCTCAGCGCTCGCAGCGCTTCTCGGAGTCACGGCCGGGGCCGCCCTTACAGAGGTCCGACTGCGGCCCGCCGTTCAAGTGGTCAGAGCCCTTGTTGCCGAACAGCTTGTCTTTGCCCTGGGCGCCGAAGAGGCGGTCGGCGCCCCCTTGACCGAACAGCTTGTCGCGCCCGGCGCCACCGTTCATCCGGTCCGCTCCGGCGCCACCGGCGACCTTGTCGTTGCCCCGGCCACCCTTGACATTGTCCCTGCCGCCCCCGGCGCAGATCAGGTCGTTGCCGGCACCGGATCTGACCTTGTCATTGCCGCCGAGCGCGACGATCACGTCGCGGCGCCGGGTTCCCTTCAGGGCGTTCTTGCCGGGGGTCCCGACCACGGTTGCCGCATGGCCGAAGCACTTCCCAACGCTGATCTTCACGGTCCCGCGGTCGGTGCCGAAGCCGAAGTCGTCGAAGCTCGTGAAAATGATCCGGTCCGTGCCGTGGAAGCCCGGGTTCGGCGTGTACTTGACCGTGGACGGGTTCGCGAGAGGCGCATCGTCGCTGGTCGTCCCATGCCGCGGGCCGCCGTCGTTGGCGACGAATCCGTTCGGGTCGGTCCGCTCATAGGCGGGGCCGGTGTCGGTGCACTCGAGCTCGATCGTGATCGGCTTGCCCGGAGTCGTGCTCTCGGTGCTGTCGGGGCATTTGGGACTGCCGTCGGGTGCCCAGTCGGGGTTGCCGTCGAAGTGACCGGCAACGTCTTCGAGAGACACGGGCGAGGGACTGGTGCCGTCGGCCCTCTTCATCACCAGTGCGCCGGAGGTGAAGGTGCCGTTGACGTAGGCGATGTACCGCCCGTCGGGCGACCAGGTGCAGTTGATGTCGCCCTTCGTGTTGTCTTTGGAGATGTTCGTGAGGCCCGTCCCGGTCGCGAGGTTGACCGTGTAGATCTCAGCCGTCGAGGAGTTGCCCGGTGTCGTTTGCAACGTGAAGCACATCTTTGACCCGTCCGGTGAGATCGACGGCTGATACTCATCGATGCCGCTGGCCGCCTGCGCGGGTGTCTCTGTCCCGCCCCCGGCTGGCCGCTTGACGATGTCGAGGTATTGGGGGCTCGAGTTCTCTTTCGCGTAGTAGATCGTGCTCGAGTCCGGGCTCCAGGCGGGCTTGAATTCCCTTATCGAGCTTGTGGTCAAGGGCACGGCCGGAGCCGAGGTTCCGACGGTCTTGACCATGATGTTGCGGTCGGCACTCGCGGCGCTCGGCTGCTGCTCGTAGGCGATCCTGGTGCCGTCCGGTGACCAGGCGGGATGGTCTGAGCTGAGGTTGTCGCCGACCTGGGTGGCGTCGAGCGGGGTGACGGTGCCGGTGACGAGATCGCGCACGAACAGGTCGTAGTTCTCAGTCGTCGGCGATCCCGGGGTGCCATTTGCGAAGACGATCCTCGTCCGGTCCGGGGACCAGCTGCCGTGCCGGCTCTGGCCTCCGAGCGGGGTGATCGGCGCCGAGACGGTTCCCCCACCGGTGCTGCCGATGACCGGGCGCAGGTAGAGACGGGCAGCCGAGTCGTCGCCCGCGGTCGCGCCCCGCCCACTCGTGAAGACGATCCTCCCATTCCTCCCCGAAAGCACGGCATCTGCCGGCACCGCGAGGACTGCAGATCCGACCAACACGAGCACGAAGACGAGGAACCGTCGCGCCACGAGCCCTCCCATCACAAGGTCGACCCTACCACCGGCGAGCTCGACTCGGGGGCATTTGGACAGGTATCCGTCCCGCGGGCTTCCGAAGCGCAACGTTGGCTGGTCGGTAGAGGAAGAAACGGCCCATTAGCGGGACCTTTCAGGAGCCGGCGCCGGCGTGACCCGGCGCCGATGAGTTTCGTGCGATCGTGAGGTCTTAGAGCTGGACCGCGTATGAGCGCGGCGGAGCCAAGCGACAACCGCGACTGGAGGCAACATGCCAGGCGAGATCGTTCACATCGAGATTCCGGCGGATGACACCGGGAAGGCGCAGGAGTTCTGGGGCTCCCTGCTCGGCTGGGAGTTCCAGGGCTTTCCCGGCCCGTTCGAGTACCACATGGCCCGGTTGAGCGAGCAGCAGGGGGCGGCGATCACCAACATGGAGCAGGGCAAGAAGGGCATGCGCGCCTACTTCCTGGTGGAGGACATCAACGAGGGAGCCGCGCGCGTGAAGGAGCTCGGCGGCGAAGCCAACGACCCGAGCCCGGTCCCGCAAATGGGATGGTTCTCAACCTGCAAGGACCCCCACGGAAACGAGTTCGGGCTCTGGCAGAACGACACGTCCGTACCGACTCCAGAGGGGTAGGTGCAGGAGCGCAGGGCTAGGGTGCGGCCTCCATTGAGCCCGCCACTCCGGCGGCTCCCAACCCTCGGCGACGTAGATCGACTCGCGCGCGATCGCGTTTCCCCGCAACTCGAGGATGCTGAAATGCTGCTGGAGCATCGCCCTGATCGTGGCCGCATCCATGCCGCACAGATTGCCGATCTGACGCGGTGTTGGTGTCTTGCCGTAGAACTACGGCATGCCCGCGGCCGACGCCACAACCGTCGATGCCGGTGGGCGCGATTTGCGCGTGTCCAACCCGAGTCGGGTGATCTTCCCCGCGACCGACCACTCGGGCCCCGTCACGAAGCTGGACATCGTCGAGTACTACCTCGCCGTCGAGGACGGCATCATGCGCGCGCTCGACCGGCGGCCGACGACGCTCGAGCGCTGGCCGAAGGGCGTGCACCCGGGCATCGTGCTCTCGACGCGCGAGAAGGGCGGTGGCGATGCCTTCTTTCAGAAGCGGATCCCACGTGGCGCTCCGGACTACGTGCACACGGCGCGGATCGAGTTCCCATCGGGCCGTCACGCGGATGAGATCTGTCCCACGGAGGTGGCCGTCGTCGCCTGGGCGGCCCAGATGGGCACGATCACGTTTCACCCATGGCCGGTTCGCAGCGACGACGTGGACCATCCGGACGAGCTGCGCATCGACCTCGACCCGCAGCCGGGCACGGACTTCGCGGATGCGGTGCGCGTTGCTGGTGAGGCGCGCGTCCTCTTGGACGAGCTCAGCTACACCGGCTTTCCGAAGACGTCGGGAGGCCGAGGGGTCCACATCTACCTGCGGATCGCGCCACGCTGGACGTTCACCGACGTTCGCCACGCCGCGATCGCCTTCGGGCGGGAGCTCGAGCGGCGGCTCCCAGGCCAGGTGACGACCAAGTGGTGGAAGGAGGAGCGGGGCGAGCGCATCTTCGTCGACTACAACCAGAACGCGCGCGATCGCACGATCGCCTCGGCTTACAGCGTGCGGCCGAAGCGCGGGGCGCCGGTGTCAGCGCCGCTCACGTGGGACGAGCTTCCCGAGGTCGCCCCCGAGGACTTCACGGTCGAGACCATGCCCACGCGCTTCGCCGAGGTCGGCGACCGTCACGCAGCGATCGACGACGAAGCGCACTCGCTGCAGCCGCTGCTGGACATGTACCAGAATGACGTTGCCGAGGGTGGGAGCGACATGCCGTACCCGCCTGACTATCCGAAGATGCCGGGAGAGCCGAAGCGCGTTCAACCCTCGCGCGATCGCGACCGCCGGCGAACATGACCTCGGTCGGTTAGGGCGACTGCGGCAGCTTCGCCGCGCCGCGGGTGGTCAGCGGGGCGGATGGCGGGGGCACGACCGGCCCGATGTTCCCATCCGGCGCCTCGTCCAAGTCGACGATCACCGGCGCGTGATCGCTCGGGCCGCTTCCCTTCCGAGCTTGCCGATCTACCCATGCCGCTCGAACGCGTCCGGCGACCGGCGCGCTGGCCAGCACCAGGTCGATCCGCATGCCCAGGTCCTGATGGAACATTCCCGCCCGGTAGTCCCAGTAGGTGAAAACCCGCTCGTTCGGCCAGCGATCGCGCACGACATCGCGGAGCCCGAGCCCCTGAAGCTCCGCCAACGTCGCCCGCTCGGGAGCGGTTACGTGCGTTTGGCCGATGTAGGCGTCCGGATCGAACACGTCGTCGTCGGTCGGCGCGATGTTCATGTCGCCACAGACAACTGTCGCCTCCGGGCCGTCGGCGACCAGCTTTCGCAGCGCGGCGAGCCACGCGAGCTTGTACTCATAGTGCTCCGAGCCCGGCTCGCGCCCATTCGGCACGTACACCGAGACCACTCGAACCCCGCCACACGTGGCGGATACCGCCCGTGCCTCCGGGTGCGGGAAGCCCGGCCCGTCGGCGAGACCCGGCACGGCGTCCTCCACCCCCGCTCGCGACAGGATCGCCACCCCATTCCACGTCGCTTCGCCGTGAAGCGCGACGGCGTAGCCACGGTCAGCGAGCTCGTCGCCGAGCAGCTCGGCGAATGCTTCGTCCGCGAGCTTTGTCTCCTGCAGGCAGACCACATCCGGTTGCCGATCGTCCAACCACGGCAGCAGGCGGGGCACCCGCTGCTTGACCGAATTCACGTTCCAGGTCGCGATTCGCACGGGACCACGCTATCGGCCTCGCCCGCGGCAGGACCACGCCTGGAAGCGAGCCTTTGGCAACGCATCCTTCCGGGGTGTCAGGCGTTCTCGATCGCCGTCAAGAAGTCGTGGAACGCTTGGCTGGTCCGCATGGCATCGCCGGTCGCGTCGAGGTCCATGAGCAGGCCGCGGATGACGGCGAGCACGACGGTGGCCAGCTCGGGCCGGCCGAGGCTGCGCATGCCCTCCTCGAGGGGCGCGAGCCAGTCGGTGGTCGCGGTCCGCCGAAAGCCCGGCCACAGTGGTTCGCCCGCGGTGTCGTGCAGCCGGCTGAACATGCGCAGGTAGGGCTGGCCGCGCGGTCCGGTCATCGCGGACCACGCGTGGCCCAAGGTCGCCGGGTAGGGCTCGTCGGGTCGGACGCGCAGGAGGTCGGTGAAGGCCTCCACCTGGCGCTTCCGGGCCTGCCCGAGGATCTCGCGGAGCAGGCCGTCACGGGTTCCGAAATGGTAGATCAGCATCCGGCTCGAGGTGCCCGCGGCGGCGGCCAGCGGTCCGAGCCGGTCGGGAAGCCCGTGCTCGAGCGCGTGGTCGGTGCACGCGTCGAGGAGCCGCTGCCTGATCTGCGGTTGCGGGCGCCTTCCCATGCGCGATCATCTTTTCACGTAACAGACGGTACGTCTACTCTTCTCGATAGGAACTTCGGACTCGACGAGGAGGCTGTGATGAGAGTCGTTTTCGTGCACGGGGCATGCGTCAAGGACGGATCGTGGTGGTGGCACCCGACCGCTGAGTTGCTGGCCGAGCGGGGTGTCGCCGGCGAGGCGCCCGCCCTGCCGAGTTGCGGCGAGACGGGTAAGCCGACGGGCGGGGGAGGACCCGGGCTCGACGAGGATGTCGCCGCGGTCCGCCAAGTCTTGACTGCGAACGACGAGCCGACCGTCGTGGTCGCTCACAGCTACGGCGGGATCGTCACTGCGGAGGCAGCGGCGGGCGTCGAGGCCGTGCGCCATCTGCTGCTCGTATCCAGCTACCTGCCCGAGGTCGGGCAGAGCCTCTCCTCGTTCGGCGGGGAGGAGCCCGCCCCGTTCCTCGACATCGACCCCGAAGGCGGCACCTTCACCGTCCGGCCGGATGCCTTGGCTGAGACGTTCCTGCAGGACTGCGAGCCGGAGATCCAACGAGAGGCCATGGACAAGACGGCCCGCCAGAGCCTCGCGGTTCTCGAGCAGCCGGTGCAGTCAGCGGCCTGGCAGCACGTGCCCTCTACGTACCTCGTCTGCGCACAGGACCGGGGCACCCCCGCCGAGTTGCAACGCGAGTTCGCCGGCAGGGCAGGCAGCATCGTGGAACTCGACGCCGGCCACCACCCGTTCCTCTCCCAGCCCGCCGAGGTCCGCGACCTGATCGTCGGGCTGTGACGAGACAATGACGACGACCCTCATGACGGGAGCAAACAGGGGCCTCGGCTTTGAGACAGCTCGTCAGCTGGCAGCCGCCGGTCATCAGATCTGGATCGGCGCGCGCGACAACTCCCCGGCCAGGACGCGGCCGACGCGATGAGTTTTCGTCTCGCGATCGGTCACTAGCTGATGGCGGAACAACTGCAGAAGGAAGGGAGCCCAATGTCAAGCTCGATGGTGAACTTCATCACGATGATCGTCCGTCGCTCCGGGGCGACGAGCGTGAAGCCATGCTGATCTACTCGATGAGCGTCTCTGTGGACGGCTTTATCGCCGACCGCGAGGGCGCGTTCTCCTGGTCGGTGCCCGACGAGGACCAGTTTCGTTTTCACGTCACGCAGACAGGGGAGGTTGGGGGCTTTCTGTTGGGCCGCAGGCTCTACGAGACGATGCTGGTGTGGGAGACGGATCCGTCGATGCGCGACAGCGAGCTCGACGCCGCGTTCGCTGACGCCTGGTGCGCGATCCCGAAGATCGTCTTCAGCCGCACGCTCGACAGCGTCCAGGGCAACGCGCGGCTCGCCGAGGCGTCGCTGGCCGAGGAGGCCGCTGCGGCGCTCGACGCGACCGACAAGGATGTCGGGATCGGCGGCGCCGGCCTGGCTGCGGTGGCTGTCGAGCTCGGTCTCGTCGACGAGCTGCGCATGTTCCGCAATCCGGTCGTCGTCGGTGGGGGCACGCCGTTCCTGCCGCCGGTCACCGAGGACGTCCCGCTCGACCTGATCGAGACGAGGACGTTCGGCTCACGAGTGATCTACGAGCGCTACGGGCGCGCCCACGATGAGAAAGCGGTCCCCGGCGGCGCCGTCTAGGCATCTCAATCGTGGAGCGCCGGCGCGTACGAAACTCCCACGATCAGCCCCTCGCTCGACAGAAGGCGAACGACGGTCTGGCCCCAGGGCTCCTCGCGCGCGGGATGCAGCAACTCGAAGCCCGCGGTTTCGAGCTCATCGCCAGCCGCTGCGACCGCGTCGGCATCCTCGACCTCGAACTCGACGCTGGCCTGCGGAACGGTCAACTCCGCCGGCCATGACGGCGTGCCGAAGCAGGCCTCCGCGGCGTGGGACAATGGCCAGACGCCGAAGTGCTTGCTGCCGGCGACCTTCTCGCTGTGCCAGTACTCCCCGCCTTCACCTGCGCTGAGCGGGAGGTCAAGGGCCTCGACGTAGAGCTCGCGGCTCTTCGGCGGGTCGGGCGCGACTACGGCAAAGCCTGCGATGAAGAGGATCTTTATGGCCATGCACCATACGGGACGGTGGCGCCGACAGCTTGAAAGTTCCGGCCGAGCTGGTGGCTTGATGCCGTCGTTCGCTCCCACGGACCCGACGACAGAAGCCGGAGTGGGCCAGCGATGGCAGTCTTCGTCAGCTCGATGCCGCTGGTCACTTCAGCCGGGATCACGCCCGGGCGTCGAGCCGGAGCAGGTCTCGGAGCGGATCGCCTAGCTTCGCTCCGACCAGGAGGCCCTATACGACAAAGTCGGCAGACGGATCGAGATCTCGGCCTCCGTCTCGGAGGCCATCGCAGCTGCTTTCGAGAACGCCAGGGCCCTCGAGAAGGGGGGTTCGGCGGATCGTGCAGCGATTCCGCCTCGCCGCCTGATCCCTCGCCACCCAGCCGAGTCGAAACTCATGTCGAGGCGTCCGCGCAGGCGTCCCCCGCGCCCCCATCGCCCCAAAGATCGGCTCCTCACCCAGCCCGCCGGTAGCGGATGTGTGTGGCGAGCGGAGAGTGGAGCACCTCGACCGGCTCGAACCCGAGGGACTCGACTCCGTCGAACAGACGCTCGCCGGACCCGAACAGAACGGGGACCACGTCGAGCGTGAGTTCGTCGATCACTCCGGCGGCGAGCGCCTGACGGACGGTCGAGGCGCCGCCCGCGATGTCGATGCCATCCTCGCCGGCCGTCTCACGCGCCTGCGCGTAGGCGGCCTCGAAGCCCTGGGTGACGAAGTGGAAGCTCGTGCCGCCCTCCATCTCGATCGGCTCGCGGGCGTGGTGGGTGAGCACGAAGACCGGCGCGTGGTAGGGCGGCTCGGAGCCCCACCATCCATCCCAGTCCTCATCCCACTCGCCGCGGATCGGCCCGAACATGTTGCGGCCCATGACGTAGGCCCCGCGCGGTCGCATGAGCCAGCGCTCTGCCGTCGCGTCGGCGTCGTTCGCGCGCTCGTCGCCGAGGTGCCAGCTATGGACCTCCCTGCCGCGCTTCCCCAGCGGATTCTCCCGGCTCTGGTCCGGCCCGGCGACGAAGCCGTCGAGCGAGATCGACATGTGGCAGGTGGTGTCCGGCATCGGCTCCTCCAAGTAGTTGCGATTTGCAAGCGTCGGCACCGTACCGTCCAGCTAGCGCTTGCTCTCCGCGTCGACGGCGCGGGCGGGATTTGCCGCCATCGCAGGACGCCGCCGGCGACGCTTCCGGAACGTGGACCGGCAAGACGTACGCCCCGAGGCTCGGAAGGACCTTCCGTCAAATTTCGATTGCCACAGGAGTCATATAGCCCCTCCGAACCACGAGCGTAGGGAAGGTCCCGGAACGGCTCCGATGCTCGAACGCGCGGGGATGTAACAACCCGGCGCCTGCCCGGATACGCCGCGCATCATGTCGCCGAAACAGCCAGCGCGTCCGAGAGACCCACCGTTCGCTCGAAATAGCGCCAGAGCTCCGCGAGGCGAACTCCTCCGCGTAACCGCGACTGCGATCGAGGGTCGCCAGCCCTCGCTCGGCGTAGGTGTCCACCGACCAGTCGCATGAGGTGCGGATCAGCTGAAGTCGGCCTCGATGTTGTAGGCGAAGGCCTCGAGCCGCTCCTTGAGCTTGACCTTGCGAGAAAGCGAGAGGCCCGGGTAGCTTTGGCCGTCGAGGCGATAGGCCGCCTGGGGATCGTCGGGCCCTCGGGCGAAAACGAGGTTCCCATGCGTTCGCGCCTCCTCGATCTCAATCAGCTCAGGCATGGGGCCTTCGCCTCAGGGCTTGAACACCATCAGCACGAGGATCGCGAGGACGATGACGGACGCGATGTAGTTGGTCGCCCTTGACAGGCGGTCGTCGAGCAGTGCGCGAAGCTCGGCGGACGCCGGCTGCCCTTCGGCCGCCAGCCTGGAGGCCAGGAGCCGCGCCTGCTTTGGACGCTGACCGCCAACCGCGCCGAGCGCCATCGCGACCACGAACAGCGCCAGGGCTGCGTCGACCCATCCGGCGCCAAAGCCGAAACCTCCCAGATGAACCAGCCACAGCCCGAAGCCGAGTAACACCACGCCCCCTGAAACCACGAGTAGGACGCCGATCCGGGTCAAGCCAAGAAGAAGCGCGGTCTCGGCGGGTTGCCCCCGCCGCCGTACCGTCTCAAAGGCAACTCCGGCCACCACGATCCCGGAGACAAACGTCAGCGCACCGAGGAGGTGGAAGAAGAGCGCAAGGTCATCCATGGCCAAGAGTCTGACGACTCCGCTGCGGAGAACACCCACGCGGACGTGATCGTCGCCGGGTGCCCCTTCTGCTCGTTCGGCCGTCGCCACATGGCCGCGCGCGCCCTGCGTTCTAGCGTGCGCCGGCGTGCGCCGAGGGGGCAGATTGGCGCTCGGCTTACTCGCCGCTGTCGTCCAGGCCCAGCTGACGCCTCATCGCTTCCGCTATCGCGACCAGGCCTGAGAGCGGCCTGACCATGACGAAGAGCTCGTCGATCAGACCGCCCCGGTCGACGTGGATGAAGTCGCATCCCTCGACCTCGCGATCACCGACACGAGCCTGAAAGACAAGCGCGTGATCGGCAGCCCCCGGGGCTCCCAGATCGCGCGTGTAGCGGAAGTCCTCCAGCACCTGGCCCACCGCGCGAAGCACGGTCTCGATCTGCGCGCGGCCCTTGTAGGGCGCGTGGACGATCGGGCTGCGGAAGATGATGTCCTCGGCAAGAAGGGCCACAAGTGCATCAACGTCGCGGTTCTCGACCGCCTCCCGGAATTCCTGCATCGGGGTCTCCTAAGGCTCGCTTTACATACGGTCACGTATCATACGCTGGCGTATCATACAGAGAGGTAAGAGGGAGATGGCCCGTCCAACACGCACACCTCCGAGTAAGTGGATCGAAGAGGGCCTCCAGGCACTCGCCGTCGGCGGCCCCGAAGCGGTTCGGGTCGAAGCCCTGGCGCGCGCGCTGGGCGTAACGAAAGGCGGCTTCTACAACCACTTCGATGACCGGCCCGCGCTGCTTCGCGAGATGCTCGACACCTGGGAGCGGGTGGGGGTCGACGAGGTGATCGACCGCGTCGAGGGCGAGGACGGAGACGCGAGGGCCAAGCTCGGGAAGCTGTTCGCGCTCGTCTCATCGACGGGCAAGCTGGTGAAGATCGAACTCGCGATCCGCGACTGGGCGCAGCGCGACAATGCGGTGGCCAAGCGGATCAAGCGCGTCGACAACCGCCGAATGGACTACATGCGCTCGCTGTTTGCCGCCCTCTGCTCCGACGAAGACGAGGTCGAGGTCCGCTGCCTGATGGCCTACTCGCTATTCACCGGCACCCCGCTGATCGCCGCCGATCACGGCCGTCGCCGCCGCGCCGAGGTGGTCAAGCGGGCTCAGGATCGGCTGCTTGAAGGCTAGGAGCTCGGCGGACCAGAAATAGCGGGGCCCGATTCGTTCTCTCTACCAGCCACGGATTTTCGAGCGATTGCCTGGCGCATAGGACTATCGCTCCTCGCGGAGGCTGTCGCAGAAACGCCCCTGCTGTCCGGCCCGTTTTGGACCATCCGGGCATGCCCCAGAACTTCCTCACCTGCGATCGAGACCAACCGCTGCTGTTGCCGCCGGATCTGCGCGACTGGCTGCCCGCCGATCACCTCGCCTGGTTCGTGATCGAGGCGATCGAGGAGCTGGACCTCGAGCCCTTCTACGCCGTCTATCGTGCCGACGGCCACGGCGCCGCCGCCCACGAGCCGAAGATGATGCTGACCCTGCTCGCCTATTCCTACGCGATCGGCGAGCGAAGCTCGCGAGGGATCGAGCGCCGCTGCCGCGAGGACATCGCCTTCCGGGTGATCTGCGCCAACCAGATCCCCGACCACGCGACGATCGCCCGGTTTCGGGTCCGCCACGAGGAGACACTCGCCGACCTGTTCGGCCAGGTGCTCGGCCTCTGCGCCGACGCCGGCCTGGTCGAGGTGGGCGTGCTCGCGGTCGACGGAACCAAGCTCGAGGCCTCGGCGTCAAACCACGCCACTCGAAGCTACGAGCAGATCGCCGCCGAGATCCTCGCCGAGGCGGGCCGCATTGACGCCGCCGAGGACGAGCTTCACGGCGAGGCCCGCGGCGACGAGCTGCCCGAGCACCTGGCGAGCCGCGAAGGCAGGCGAGCCTGGCTTCGAGAGGCGAAGGAGCGGCTCGAGCAAGGGCGCGCCACCAAGGCAGAATCAGTGCCCAGGGAGCGGGCAAGGCGCCTTGAGCTCTGCCGCCGGCGCCTGGTCGAGGACTGGCGCACCGAGCGCCGCGCCAACCGCGACTACGAGGCCTACCGCGCCCGCGGGGTGACGCGCAACGGCCGCCGCTTCGGCCGCCCCCCGGACCCACACACGCCGCCCGCCGAGCCCGAGGGCAAGCTGAATCTCACCGACCCCGACTCCAAGAACATGAAGGCCTACCGCGGCTACCTGCAGGGCTACAACGCCCAGACCGTGACCACCGAGCACCAGATCATCGTCGCCGCCGAGATCGCCCCCGACGGGCTCGACTTCGCCCAGCTCGACCCGATGGTCGCCGCGGCGGAGCGAGAGCTCGCCGAGGCGGGCGTCAAAGAGCGCCCGGAGGTCGTGCTTGCGGACGCCGGCTACTGGTCCAACGAGCACATCGATCGGCTGCGGGAGCGCGGCATCACCCCGCTCGTCGCCGCCGACGCCGACCGAAGCAAGGGACCACGAAAGACGCGGCTCGGCGGGCCCTACGACTTCATGCGCAGGGTGCTCGCCACCGACAGGGGTGCCGAGCTCTACTCGCGGCGCCAATGGATGGTCGAGCCCGTCTTCGCCGACATCAAGCAGAACCGGCGGGCCGGGCGGTTCAAACGTCGGGGCCGGACCGCGGTCCGCTCGGAATGGCGCCTGATCGCAGCCACCCACAACCTTCTGAAGCTCCACCGGCACACCCTGGCGGCCGTGGCGGCCTGAGTCGAGGGCCGGAAGGCCCTGCCGTTTTCAGATTGAGCCGATCTCGCGCCTGGTCAGCGTTTACGCGACAGCCTCCGCGAACGAAGCACCGCCTTCGTCCGAAGAAGAGACCCTGCAACGAAGTCGACGTTCTCCCGCCACATCGCCACCCAGTCTCCCGCACGGCGATAGCTATCTGCTTTCCATGCTGGGCGGAACTCAACTCTCACCTCCCACCACGACTTCGCCACGGCCGTGGCGACGGCCTGCGGACCACAGCGGGTAGCCTGGATAAGGGATCAGGCAATCAGCGGGAACGCCAGGCGACCGCATGAGGAGTGGAGCAAGATGAGCAAGTACTCAGTCGTTAACCCGGCAAGCGGAGAGACGGTCGCGGAGTATCCGGAGATCTCCGACGAGGACCTCTCGGCAGCGATCACGGCGGCGGAGGAGACCCACCGCAATTGGGGGCTGAAGACGTCGATCGCCGAGCGGGCCTCGCTGGTCAAGAGGGTGGCCGAGCTTCACTCCGAGCGCCGGGAGGATCTAGCCGAGATCATCGTGCGGGAAATGGGCAAGCCGATGGAGCAGGCGCTCGGCGAGGTCGACTTCTGCGTGGACATCTGGGGTTTTTATGCCGACAACGCAGAGGAATTCCTGAAGGATGAGCCGATCTCGCTGCTGGCGGGCGACGGCACGGCCGTGATCCGGCGGGCGTCGGTTGGCCCGCTCCTGGGAATCATGCCCTGGAACTTCCCCTACTACCAGGTGGCCCGCTTCGCGGCTCCGAACCTGGTCACGGGCAACCCGATCCTGCTCAAGCCGGCGCACCAGTGCCCGGAGTCGGCGAAGGCGATCCAGGCGATGATCGAGGACGCCGGCTTCCCCACCGGCGCCTACGAGACCATCCTCGCCACGAACGATCAGATCGCCGAAGTGATCGCCGACCCGCGAATCCAAGGCGTTTCGCTGACCGGCTCCGAGCGGGCCGGAGCCGCGGTCGCCGAGATCGCCGGGCGCAACCTGAAGAAGGTCGTGCTCGAGCTCGGCGGGTCCGATCCGTTCATCCTCCTGGGAGCCGAGGACATGGACGAAGCGGTGGAGGCCGCGGTCGCAGGTCGCCTCGACAACACCGGCCAATCCTGCAATGCCGCGAAGCGGTTCATCGTCGCCGACGAGATCTACGACGATTTCCTCGACAAGTTCAAGGCCGGAATGACCGCAGCCGAGCCCGGCGATCCGATGTCCGACGACGCCGAGATGGGGCCGCTCTCGTCAGCGTCCGCGGCGGAGACCCTCCAGGACCAGCTCGATCGGGCGGTCGCCCAGGGCGCGGAGATAGTCGCCGGCGGGGATCGGAAGGACAACTTCTTCTCGAGCACTGTCCTGGTTGGAATCACTCCGGAGAACGACGCCTACCGCGAGGAGTTCTTCGGGCCGGTGGCGAGCGTGTACCGGGTCGCCTCCGAGGAGGAGGCGATCGAGCTGGCGAACGCCACCCCGTTCGGGCTCGGTTCCTACGTCTTCTCCGACGATCCGGAACAGGCCCTCCGGGTGGCCGACGGCCTCGACACGGGGATGGTCTACGTCAACGGGGTGGGGCTCGATGGGGCCGAGCTGCCCTTCGGCGGCGTCAAGCGATCGGGCTTCGGCAGGGAGCTCGGCCGGTACGGGATCGAGGAGTTCGTCAACAAGAAGCTGATCCGCGTGGTGAAGTAGCTCGGGCGACGCGGCTACCCGACGTTAGTGATCACGCGACTGCTGCGTCGGGGTTGGCGGTGACCGCCGGTGTGAGACGCAGCCGAGATGGCAAACGACTGCTGCGACCTACTTTCCTCAGCTTGACGGGGGCGATTCCCCAGGTCTCCTCCGCAAACACCCGCATGAAGTGGACGCGTCCGCCGTCGTCGTTTCGAGGCGCCTCGAACGGTCGAGGAGTCCCGGCGACGGGCGGCGTCTCGCATGGCGCGGCAGTCGCTTCCGCAGCTCGCGCAAAGCGCTAGTGAACGGAGGCATCCGTTCGGTGCGCCGCTTTGGTGCTGTTGAGATAGATTGGCTTCATGCCGGTGCCCGAAACGCGCGAAGGCGACCATCCGGAGCCGTCGAAGCGCAACTATCTACTGAAGGCAGACGGTTCCGGCACCGGGACCACCGACAATCCAGCTCAAGGTGCGATCGGAGTCGTCCTCAGGGACCCCGATGGTCACCTAATTGCTGAGATCTCCAAACCGATCGGACCCGCCATCAACACCGTTGCGGAATATCGGGCTCTCATCGAGGGACTCAAGCTCGCCCGCAGTCGCGGAATCCAACGCATCCGGGTGTTCCTTGACTCGGAGCTCGTGGTCGACCAGGTAAACGGCCCCGCGAAGGTTGGCAAGGAGCACATCAGACCCCTGCACGCGGAAGCGTGCTCCCTGCTCCAGGAGTTTCCCAACATCAGGATTTCGTGGATTCCGCGAAAATGGAATGCCGAAGCGGACGCACTTGCAACCAAAGCGCTTCCTGGTCGCTGAGCGCAGCGGTGCACACAGGCTTGAACCGTGGTCTTGACTTCCGCTTCCGCGTGAAAGGAGCAGTGCGAAGGCTCGCGTGTGCGAGCCACCGCCGTCTCTCCTAGCCAATGGGGATCGGGCCAAACAAATCCAACGAGCCCGAGCCGCTGCTCCTTGTCGCGCGAAGCAGAAGCCCATCCGCTGCTCGCCTGGAATCGGCCTTCAATGCAGCTGTGCAGCGCCTAGGTGGTCCAGTACGCCAATCGCCTGCGGCTCCCGGCCCTCCTCGAGGAGAATCGCGCCGCCAGGCCAGTACGGGTGCGGCGGCGCGGCGCGATGAACGAGCGACGGCTCATACACCCAGCAGCCGGCGTTCGCGATTCGGGGCCGTCCACCCGCGCCCTGCCAGCGGCGAGGATCATCGCTGGCGAAAGGCCCGGTCCGGTGAACATGCCCAAAGATCACCCAGTCGGCGTCGATCTGGAGCCGATCGACTACCTGCGCGAGCGCCGGAATGCTGGCGCGCCGCATCTGCGCTCCGAGGAGCGTCGCGGTCAGCGGCGCAATGCGGCGAGCGAGCAGGCGCCGCGGGACGCCTGGCATCGTGGCAGCGCGCAAGAACTCGGCCGAGTCGTCCACGAGCGCCGCGAGGGGACGGGGGAGCCAACGAGTCAGCCACGCCTCCAGCCGGGTCAACGATGGGCCGCCCGCCCGCTCGTAGTCGGCCGGTGTCGCGCCGTGCCGCGGAATGCGACCCAGCAGCCCGCGGGCAACTCCGTAGGCGGTTTCGGGTAGCAGGTGTCGGTCGAGATAGTGGCCATGCGTCGCCCAGACACCCTCCCCGAGCCAGACGCCTGGGTAATTGACGCGCACGCCAGCGGGCCCAAGCCAAGATGTGACGCGCGCGAGCAAGGGAGTGGCGTCGCAGGGGATCGCTGCGTCCACCTCCGCTGGCATTCTCCTCGCGCGCAGCCATGGGCCCACCAGCGCGGCATCATGGTTGCCAGGCACGAGGACCACCTCTCGTCCCTCACCGAGGCGCGCAGCGACCGCCCGCAGTACACCCTCGGCTACGTCCATCGCCTGCTCCGGGCGGCCCTCCAGCAGCTCGACCACATCCCCCAGCAGCACCAGCCGCTCGACACCCTCAAGCGCGCCGAGCAGCGCCTCGAGCGCCTCGGCGCGGCGCAGCACATCGCGCTCCAGGCGCGTGCCGAGATGGAGATCTGACACCACGAGAGTGCGCACGCAAGCGCGACCATCGCACAGCGGCCTCGCCGACTTCTAGGTGCTCGCCAGGGACGTCTGCGTCGACAGCTCGGCGCTTCGCTCGAGCACACGAGCGAAGCCTCGCTCGAGCTGGCGCTTGAAGATGCGGTCCATTGCCCCTCCGACCACCGGGATCGGGATCTCGAACGACGACGTCCACACCGCGTTCGTGCCGGGGCCGTCGGGCTCGAGCCGGATGCTGCCGCCCTCGTGGCGAAACGGAAGGGTCTTGACGTGTCTGATCAGGTAGTCGAAGCGCCGCGGGGGGTCGAAGGCTGTGACCTCTTCCTCGAAGCGAAGCGGTCCGAGCCAGACCCAGCGGACGGCGCCGAGGCCGTTCGGGTCAGGATCCCCGGCCTCGACCAGCTCCGAGCGACGGATCCCGTCGAAGCGGTCGTAGCGCGCATGGTCGGCGACGATCTCAAACACGGCCTCGGGGGGCGCGTCCAGCCGTCGTTCGACGCGAATCGAGCGCCTCATCGTACGTCGCTCTGCTCCGCCAGCCCCATGTCAGACAGCGTAGCCCGCGGGGCCATCGTCGGGCGGTGGACGAGGTGAAGCCGCGCCGCGCTGGGCCGCTGGCGCTTTCGCGTGAAGCCATCGAGCCTTTACAGGGGTTACCCGTGCGTCGCAGGTAAATCCGATCGGTGGCCGGATTTGAACCTGCGACCCCCGGGTTCCCCCAATCGCCTCGAGCACATCCTCGACCATCTCCCCGACCGAACCGACGGGCTCGTCGCGGGTGTTCCTCGCCCAGGATCGATCCAACGACATGTCAAGGGCGCCCCGGTGCGCCGGACAGCGAGTCTGCTGCTTCTCCGACGCCGGTTGGGATTGATTGGCCATGTCCCGATATGAGAGGCTCGGTTCGTTCCGCGAGGTAGTCCAGCGAAAGGCGATTCGATGACCCGCGTAGTCCCAGTCCTCACGTTGGCCCGCATCGCGCTCTGCTTGAGCCGTTCCCCCGTCTGCCGACGCTGCGTCGCCTCACTCGACAAGGTGGTCTGCATCGGCGGCCACAACTTCACGAAGAAGACCCATCGCCAGACGCCGCACAAGTGCGCCTTCCACGAGCGTCACAAGCCGTTCGCCGGGGTCTACTTCGCCTACACCTACCACCTTCACTGGCGATCCTGGGGCGGTGTGTCCGCGCACGCCAAGGGAAAGATCGGCCTGAACATGGTCGGCCCCAAGCGCGTGGAGGTGAGCCTGACCGCCCGCCGCAACGTCTGCGGCCACACCGTCTATTCGAAGGCACGGTTCAAGTACCACCTGAATGGTCGGAGCTACGGCTCGCGAATGAAGATCGACGTTTGCAAGTAGGCCCTGAGCGTGAAGAACCGACGTGCAAGCATGTCCGGCTTCCTGAGCCTCCTGCTGATCCTCAGCGCCTCGTGTTCGCTAGGCATCACGGCATCCGCTGCTCCGAGCCACCACCTCCGATACTGCGGGAACCTGAGGGCCCACTACCGGGACCATGGCACGCGCCAATACGTCCAAACGAGCCATATCCGAACGCGAGGGCTCCACTGTGGCTACGCTCGCCGTGTCGCCCGAAGGTGGGCGCAGCACTCACGCCTGAGCGGTCGGCCCGCCCATCACGTGGCAGGCGCGCGGTGTCGCTACCGACGCACCGGCAGCGACATCGGCGTCGGCTATTGCCGACGCGGCAGGGAGCACCGCCTGAGCTTCGATGCCTACGACTCGAGCCCGTCGACTAGCGCCGATTCAGGATGGCGAAGCGCATCGCGAAAGGATCCAGATGCCCGGTAGTGATAGAGATCGGATCGTCATGAAGACAACAGCGCTGATCGCCGCTCTGTTCGTCACGGCTGTGGCCGTCGGGACGTCGACGGCTGCTCCGACATCGGCACACCGAGCCAGGACCTATGCACCAAAGGACTGCCTCAAGCCCCAGGTCGAGCCCCGGCGAATCGTCTTCGCATGCGCAGACGTGGGCCTCTACGTCAATCACCTGCGCTGGACGAAGTGGCGGCATCGACGAGCCAAGGGAAAGGGCGTACTGCACGAGAGGACATGCGATCCGGCCTGTCTCGGCAGCCCCTACAAGGACTATCCGGTGAAGATTCGGCTGCGCAAGGTCAAGCGAGGAACCTGCGGCGGCCGACGGGTCCCCCTCTTTCGCAAGGCGATCTTGAGCTTCTCTGAGAAGGCGCCCCCCGATGCGCATCGGGTTCGTAGGAATCCGATGTTCTGCACCCCATAAACGAGCCCCGAACGATCGGCCCTGGCGCAACTACGCCGTCGCTCAAACTGCCGACGACTAGCGAGCTCGACTTGACCGGTCACCGCCTGGTCTCTAAGGACGGACGACGCCTGACTGAGGCTGGAGCGACCGTCGCCGACGTGCTGGACCTTATGGGCGAGCTGCGATAGACGATGCAGCCAGCCAACCTGGTCTGAGCGTTGTCGAGTCGCTCGGTCATCGACTCAAGGGGTAGACCGTTCGACGTGCTCGACTCTACGGCGGAAGCACGCGCCGCACCACACGACCTTCGGATAACAGCCCGGAGGCAGGTCTAGAACTGGGGTTAGTCGGAGACACAACCGGTGTCTGATGCGGCGACACCTGGTACCTTGTCGTACATGGTAGCTCCCCCGCAACAGGCGTTGCTGGCCCAAATGCGGCGGGGCACCCTCCAGTACTGCGTCTTGGCTCTTCTCACCGAAGGGGAGCGCTACGGCTTCGAGCTCGTACGGGCACTGGCCGAGGTGGACGGCATGGTGACCAGCGAGGGAACGATCTATCCGCTCCTCAGCCGCCTGCGCCGAGATGGGCTGGTCGAGCCGACCTGGCGCGAGTCCCCCACGGGACCTCCGCGGCGCTACTACCGGCTCACCGAGGCCGGGCGCATCACTCTGGATGGGTTCATGCGGGAGTGGAGCCGCTTCAGGGACGCCGTGGACAAGTTCATCCAGACAGGCAGCGGTGGCGCCGTCGAGAGAGGAGGCCCGTCATGAACCAGACGGAGGAGTTGGTGGCCGACTATCTCAACACCTTGGAGAAGGAGCTTTCCGATTTACCCCGCCCGCAGCGCCGTGAGCTCGTCCTCGAGATTTCGGAGCACATCGACGAGGCGCGGTCGAGCCTGGAAATCCAGAGCGAGGCCGAGGTGCGCACGCTCCTCGACCGGCTTGGGGATCCCGCTGATATCGCAACGGAGGCGCATGAACGATTTGGGACTACACCGAAGGGGACAGAAGAGGCGTACGGATTCAGGCGACGCATCGTTTACTTCTTCGTCGCGGTGCCTGCGGTGTTCGGTGTCCTGTGGCTCGTCCTCTCGGCGGCACGCGCAGTCGCGGGCTGATGAGGGTCGACGGGCTTGCCTCTTGACGAGGGCCCGGGGTAGGTCATCAGGCCTCCCCTGCGGCGGCGGACCTCGACCACGGAGAGATCAAGGCCGACGACGATCGGCGCGACGTAGTGGCTACTCGCCGGCTGCGCCGATCCAGCCCTTGAATCCAGCGACACGGCTGTTGTGCACGCGAGCGGCGAGCACAGCGTAGGAGCCGCCCGATCCGATGTTGGAGTATGCAGTCTGCAGCCACCAGTAGGCACCGTGGTTTGAAGCTCCCGGATACTTGCGCTTCAGGCGATCACGCTCTGGCCCACACTTAGGTGCTTCGTGGTGCTCCACCGTCGCGATCGCTTGATGACCACCGACTGGGCCAGGCCGTACTTCTTTGAACACGGATGGCCAACGCCGTAGTTCTCAAAGTCGATATGGAGACGCTTGTCCTTCCACGTCACCTTGCATCCGCTCCGATGGCCGTGGTGAATCCGGGACGGGCGACCGAAGGCGCGTATCGCGTGCCCGAGGTCGGGATGTCGACCTGGACGAAACGAGCCCAGCCTCGCGATGCCGTAGCGGCCGGGTTTGATCTTGAGAGCACCGGCACGGTGGTTGGCGAGGCTCGTCGCCACGCCGGTTCCCAGGGCTACCACTCCGATTGCCGCAATCGCCGCTGCCCTGACGCTCCAGCGCGCAAGAAGTGCCGTCGCCGCGTCAAGGATGACCAGCTTCTTCATGCAGCGACCCTAACCGAAGATCTCCCTCGCGACCTCGAAGGCCGCGGCGGCCCGGCGGGGGAGCGGGTGATCGTAGCGCGCGGTCTCCCAGGAGGGATTCCGGGCCTCGATCGCGCGGTGGAGCGCCCTGGCGTCGATCACCTCGTCGGGAGGGCGAAGGACGAATCGCGGCGGCTGGGGGCTCTTGGGCGGCTTCTTGGTCGACTCCATACGACATGGGTCGCACGGGCTCCGCGATTCCTGACGCCGCCCCTGATCCACCCGACTTCAAGCGTGCTCGTCGGCGAGTTGGACGGCCGACACGCCGAGGATCAACCCGAGCAGGACCTGCGGCGACTTGAAGGCGTCGTCGAAGTCGCCGTCGAGGCGGTCCGCGAGGACCCGACGCGTCTCGTCGTCGATCCCGAGCGCCACCTGAAGGCGGTTGATCGCTTCCACCGACGGCGCTCGGCCCTGTACAGCGATGAAGTCGGCGAAGCGGTCGAACGCCTCGTCAAGTGATGCCTGGAGCGAGTCCACCATGGATGTTGAGTCGCGCTGGGGTCGAAATCCTGACGCACGCCAGGCGCCAACTTCGCCAGCCCGGCATCCCCCGTTCGCTCCTGCCGTAGAGAAAGTTCCATCCGACACAAGCGCTATCTTGTTTGGCCCTTCGCGTGGAGTTTCGGCGGGCCCGGCGCCCGCCGTTCCTTTGCCCGACGATCCGAGAATGCCCTTCGAGCGACGACTGCCAGGTGACCTCGACCGCCTCGACGACGAGGACCTGATCGCCTACGCGGTCGAGGCCCGCGAGGCCGGCGAGCTCGACTCGATGAAGAACGCGCTCGCGGTGATCGGCCATCGGCGCTTCGGCAACCTGGTTCGCCGGGCGCTGCTCAAGATCCCCGACTCCGACGCCGAGGACGTCGCCGGACAGGCGCTCTCCGACGCGGTGCTCGCGAAGTTCGAGGGGGGCTCGGTCGGCGAGTTCGTAAGCATGATGCACACGATTCTCGCCCGGCGGATCGCCGACTACCACGGCAAGGTCGAGCGCCGGCCCGACACCACCTCGCTCCCCGAGGAGCATCAGGGGGAGGACGACACTCCCCACCGCCGCGACGCCGGCGTCTCCGATTCCGAGATCGGCGCGGTGGACGCCCAGAGCGTGGTCGATCAGTTGCTCGGCAAGCTCTCCGACCAGCACCGACGGACGGTGGAGCTATACGTGCTCGATGATCTGAGTGGAATTGACACTGCAAATCAGGTCAACCAGGAATTTCCCGACTCCAACCCGAAGATGAGCATTGACAACGTCCAGCAGATCGCGAGCAGGTTCAGGAAGGACCTCCGCGGCCTCTTGGACGACGACTGACACCCATCCATGGCCGACGTCGACCAGCTGCTGAAGGACTACATAGCCGAGCACCGCGCCGGGGGCGAGGCGGACCCGCGCGCCTATCTCGAGCGCGCCGACGGGGCCGACCGCGCCGAGCTCGCGGCGCTGATCGACGCCTACCTGGTGCGCGCACCGGGCCAGCCGTGGGACGAGGCGGCCTATGCCGGCTCGCCCGCCGAGCGGCTGGTCGAGTCGCTCCACGAGTCGCTCGCGGGGGCCTCGGGGAGCTGGCCGGTGCTGCTTCCCGAGCTCCGCCACAAGGCCCGGATCAAGCGCGCGCAGCTCGTCGAGCGACTGGCCGCCGCGCTCGGCGTGGCCGGGCGCGAGGAGAAGGTCGCCTTTTACTACCACCAGATGGAGCACGGACAGCTTCGACCTTCTGGTGTCTCCGATCGTGTTCTTGACGCGCTGGCGGGGATCGTCGACACGACCGCCGAAAATCTGCGAGACGCGGGGCGAACGGTCATCGCGCAGGATGCGGATCAAGCCGCCACGTTCGCCCGCCTCGCGCCCCCGCCGCCGCCTGAGTACGCCGATTCCGCGAGCGGCATGGCGCGGCCGGGCGAATCGGGCCCGGCGGCGCGCGCAGAGCGCGACGAGGTCGACGCGCTGTTCCTGGACGGTTGACGACGCCCACATCGCGGCGGCCGCCGAGTTTAGGATCGACGTGTCGTGCAGAACGTGGACATCGAGGGGATCGAGGCGCGCGCCGACGCGGTGCGCTCCCAGGTGCCCGAATGGATCTGGGACGGCGAGCGCCTCCCGGTGCCGGTCGGCGACATTGCCGACTCCGTTTTCAGCCTCCTGGTCCGCGAGGTCGACGACATGGGCGCCGCCCCCGGGTCGCCTGAGCTCGAGGAGGGCCAGTCGATCTCTGGGCTACTGCTACCGAGCCGTAGCGAGATCTGGGTCAATGCCGACGAGGCGCGCCAGTGGCCCGGGCGCCGACTGTTCACGATCTGCCACGAGCTCGGCCACTGGGTCCTCCACCAGCGCGGCCAGCAGTCGCTCTTCTGCCGCCGCACCTCGGTCGAGGAGGCCCCCGCCGACACCCGCCCTCCCGCTACCGATCACCGAGGAGGAGGCAAACGCCTTCGCCGCCGCGCTCCTGATGCCCGCCGACCTGATCCGCCGCCACTACGAGGAGTGCGACGGCGAGTTCGAGGCGCTGTGCGAGCGGTTCGGCGCCTCCAGAGCGGCGATGGGCCGACGGTTGCACGCCGTGATCTGAGCGCCGCGCCGTTTCGTCTCGCCCCCGACACAGCCTCGATACATGGCGCCTACGGTTGGTATGATCGCAGCGTTCATACTCGCTTCGTGCCGATTCCAGAAATGCCCAGGCGCACCATCTCCATTTCGGACAGCATCGACGAGCTGGTCCGCGACCTAGCCTTCGAGGGCGAGTCGTTTTCGGCTGCGGTGAGCCGCCTGGTGGAGCTCGGCGCCACCTCCGCTCAGGGACGCAAAGTCCCCGGCTACGTGGGCGTGGCGGACGGACCCCCAGATGACCTCGGGCTTCGCGCCGAGGAGTACCTCCGCGAGTACTACGCGAACGAATGGACCGACTGAAGGTCCTCGCCGACACCGGCCCGCTACTCGCCGCCGCCTACCGCAACGATTCGGCCCATGAGCTCGCCTGGCCCCTGGTCACGGCCCTGGGGCGCGATCTAGTGGTGCTCGACCCCGTGGTGGTCGAGGCCGACCACCTGTTGCGCCAACGATCGGGCCCGCATGCCGCCCGATCCCTGGTCGCGTCGATCGCGGCAGGTGAGCATTTGGCCGGCTTTCTCTCCCCCGGCCTCTTGCGCCGCGCCTCTGAGATCGACGCCCAGTACGCCGACCTGAACCTCGGCTTCGTCGACGCCTCGCTGATGGCCTACGCCGAGCGCCACGACCTGCCGATCCTCACCTTCGACTTCGCCGACTTCCGAGCCACCCGACCAGCCACCGGCCACTGGCGGCTCTTGGTCGACGAGGCGGCCTACGCGCGGGAGGTGCAATGACCCCTCGCGAACGACCGACTTCGACGGGTTGTCGGCGATTCGCGAGGCATCCCGGATCCCAGAAGGTCCAGACGCGCCGCTGACGTCAGGAAACCCGTTCGCCGGGCGACTCATTGCCCATGCGAACACAACTCAATCTTGAATACGACCTGATCGCGGTCGAGAGCGAGGACACGGTTCACGCCCTGCTCGAGCTCACCGCGCCCGAAAGCCCGACCTCGATCGCCAGGCCTCCGGCCACGCTCCAAGTCGTGATCGACCGGAGCGGCTCGATGGCCAACGGCCGTCTCTTCGCCGCTCTCCAGGCGTTCGACGCCCTGATCAGCCGGCTTCGCCCCGTCGACCGCCTCGGCCTCGTCACCTTCGACAGCGACGTCGCCGTCCCGGTTCCCGCCGGGCCGGTCGGTGACGGGACCGCGGCGCGCCAGGTGCTCTCGACCATCTACCCCGGCTCGATGACCAACCTCTCGGGCGGCCTGCTGCGCGGAATCCAGGAGGCCCAGCGGGCCGCCTCGGGCCAAGGCGCCACACTGGCGCTGCTCTCCGACGGAATGGCCAACGAGGGCGTCACCGACCACGGCCAGCTCGAGCAGTTCGCCGCCGGCGCCCAGCACGAGCGGATCACGACCTCGACGATCGGGATCGGCCTCGGCTACGACGAGGAGCTCCTCGCGACGATCGCCCGCGGAGGCGGCGGCAACGCCAGCTTCGCCGAGCAGGGCGACGAGGCGGGGGCGGCGCTTGCCTCCGAGGTCGACGGGCTCTTGGATCAGGCGGTCCAGGCCGCCAGCCTCACCGTTCGCCCGTCGAGCGACGTCGCCGCGGTGCGCCTCTTCAACGACCTGCCCGCGACGGCGATCGAGGACGGCTTCATGGCCGAGCTCGGCGACCTCCACGCCGGCGAGACGCGGCGGGTGCTGCTCGAGATCGACGTGCCGGCCCTGAGCGGGCTCGGCCTTCGCCAGGTCTGCGACCTGGAGCTCCGATGGGTCGAGATCGAGTCGATGAAGAGTCGGCTCGCGAAGATCCCGGTCTCGATCAACGTCGTCCCGGGCGACGAGGCCGCGGGCCGAACCGAGAACCCCGAGGTCACGACCGAGCTCGCCTTCCAGCGGGCCCAGCGCGCCAAGCGCGAGGCGACGGACGCCCTGCGAGATGGCGACGTCGGGCGGGCGAGCTCGCTCTACAGGCGCGCGTCGAGCGACCTCGACCAGGTGGCGGCGGTCGCTCCCGACGCCAGCGCGCCGGAGCTTCGCGACGAGGCGAAGCTGCTCGAAAGCCTCGCCGAGCGCGCCGCCGTCGACGCCGAGCACACCAGCAAGTCGGCCCGCGCCGACTACCACCAGAAGGCTCGCCGCCGCGGCCGCGAGCCGCGCGGCTGACGACGCCCGCGCCGGATCCAAGGAGAAGCGCTTCCCGATGGAACCCGACACGACCTACCCCTATTTCGCCTACGGCTCGAACCTGAATCGAGACGAGATGCTCGAGCGCTGCCCAGATGCGCGCCCGCACGTGACCGCGCGCCTCGAGGGCTGGCGGCTGACCTTCCGCGGGGTGGCCAACATCGAGCCGGCCGAGGGCCGAACCGTCCACGGCGCGCTGTGGTGGCTGAGCCGCGACGACGCGGCGGCGCTCGACGCCTACGAGGGCGTTCCCTCCTACTACCGTCAGCGGATCGTGCAGGTCCAGACCGACAACGGCCCGCGTCGCGCGATGGCCTATCTGATGGAGCGCCCCTCCTACCTCGGCCTCCCCTCGCCCGGCTACTTCAGCCGGATCGCGGAGGGCTTCGACCACTGGGGCCTGCCGGTCCGCGATCTACAGAAGGCGCTCCTGGAGACGCTCGCCGAGCTCGAGGCGATGGGGGTCGCCCGCTACGACCCGGACGGGCCGAAGCGGCTGCGCGCGGTGATGCCGCGCGGGGGCAGCCAGCCCAGCCGGCAGGTGCCGGAGGCGCCGGACCCACGCGGCGACCTTCGCGTCTGGCTCGACGACGACCTCGAGAACCGCGCCGCGCCGACGGGATGGATCCACGTCACCACGGCCCGCGAGGCGATCAGCCTGCTCGACACCGAGCGGGTGGTGGAGCTCTCACTCGACCACGACCTGGGCGACGACGAGCGCTTCGGCCGCGGCACCGACGTCGTCGACTACCTGGCCGAGCAGCAGGAGATCCACGGCCGAATCCTGTGGCCCCGCGACGGGATCAGGATCCACTCCGCGAACCCGTACGGCCGCGATGCGATGCGCCGCACGATCCACCGCTACGCCTCTCGCGATCTCGAGGTCCACGAGTCGCTGAGCCCCGGCGGCCACCCGGTGTTTCGGTTCCAGCCGCGTGACGGGGCTTAACCCGGATGCCCGGCTCCACCTTTGACCTCCAATGCACCGGATGCCAGCGGATCCACGAGATCTGGACCGGCGCCTCGCGTTGCCTCGAGCACGATGAACCTTGGGATTGGAGGCAGTACGTCTGTCCCCAATGCCAGGCGCTCGTGAGCCGGCAGTCGGGCTGCTGTTTCAGCAACGCGCTGACCTGTGAACACTGCGAGGCCGAGCTCGAGCCCTGGGCGGGTCGGGTTTGGCTCGAGCACAGGCCTGACGGCATGAGCGGCGCGGAGCATGTCCGCGGCCCATGCCCGGCCTGGGTCCGGAGGCGTCCCACATCGCGACATGCACTCATAGTGGAGAGAATGCGCGAGATGAGGATCAAGCCGGGAGCCTGTCGCGTCGGAGGCGTCAATGACGGCGCTTGAGCATCTCACCCCTGGGTCCCGCCTCGATGGTCTTGTCCCGGGCGCGGTCGTCACGATCGTCGCTGCCGAGTGGAACGGGACGGCCGCTCTCACCCTGACGTACCGGACAGACGACGGCAAGACGGGGGAGCGACTCGTCTATCGAGACGACGAGGCGCAGCTCTCCATTGTCGAGAGCGGTCGGCCGTGGTCGCTTCGATGCCGACGGCGACCTCTTCCGACTTGCCTCAGAGGCACGCCGGATCGAGCTCGCCTGGATGTTCGATCCCGTTCCTCGCAGTCCAGACCTCGGCGCTCGACCCACTGCCGCATCAGCTCCAGGCGGTCTACCACGAGATGTTGCCCCGACAGCCGCTTCGCTTCCTGCTGGCAGACGACCCGGGCGCCGGGAAGACGATCATGGCCGGCCTCCTGATCAAGGAGCTGGGGATCCGCGGGGTAGCGGAACGTGTCCTGATCGTCGCTCCAGGCGGGCTCGTGGAGCAGTGGCAGGACGAGCTCGACCTGAAGCTCGGCCTCCACTTCGAGATCTTGACGCGGGAGATGGTCGAGAGCTCGCGGACCGGCAATCCCTTTGACGAGAAGCCCCACCTGATCGCTCGGCTCGATCAGCTGGCGCGCTCTGAGGAGGACCTGATTCCGAAGCTCGCGCGCGAGCGAGTGGGACCTCTGCATCGTCGATGAGGCGCACAAGATGTCGGCGCACTACTTCGGCAACGAGTTGAAGAAGACGAAGCGCTACCGGCTCGGAGAGATGCTCGGTGAGGTCGCGCCACACCTCCTCTTGCTGACAGCGACGCCGCACTCGGGCAAGGAGGAGGACTTCCATCTCTTCCTCGTCCCTGCTCGATGCCGACCGCTTCGCGGGTCGCACCCGCGCCGGCTCCCGTCAAATCGATACCTCCGACCTGATGCGGCGCCTGGTCAAGGAGAAGCTGGTCCGGTTCGACGGACGCCCGTTGTTCCCCGAGCGGCGCGCCTACAGCCCGCAGTTCCAGCTCACGGATGCCGAGGCAGCTCCTCTACACGCATGTGACGGACTACGTCCGGGAGGAGATGAACCGGGCGGAGCGACTTCGTGCGAAGGGGGAAGGTCGGCGCGGCTCAGCTGTTGGTTTCGCGCTCACGATTCTGCAGCGCCGCCTGGCCTCGTCGCCTGAGGCGATCTATCGCTCTCTCGATCGCCGGCGCAAGCGTTTGGAGAGCAAGCTCCGCGAGGCCCGCATGCACAAGCGCGGGCCTGGAGCTGGAGGCCGAGACCGAGCGGAACCTTCCGAGCGGCGCGACGTTCGAGGACCTGGCGGCGAGGAATTCGATGAGGAGGACTTCACCGCGGAGGAGATCGAAGAGCTCGAGGAAGAGCTGGTCGATGCAGCCAGCGCCGCCGAGTCGATCCCTGAGCTTGAAGCCGAGATCGCCATCGTCGCCGGGCTGCTCGAGGAGGCCCGCAAGGTCCGCGACTCGGGTGAGGACCGCAAATGGGAGGAACTTCGGCGGCTGCTCGCCGATGCTCCGGAGATGTTCGAAGCAGATGGCAATCGGCGGAAGTTGATCATCTTCACCGAGCATCGGGACACCCTCAACTACCTCGTGGAGAAGGTCGGTAGCTACCTGGGCCGCCCAGAAACGGTCGTCGAGATCCACGGCGGCATCAGGCGAGAAGAGCGACGGAAGATCCAGGAAGCGTTCACGCAGGATCCCGGAGGTCTCAATCCTGATCGCCACCGACGCGGCCGGCGAGGGCCTCAACCTCCAGCGCGCGCACCTGGTCGTCAACTACGACCTGCCTTGGAACCCCAATCGGATTGAGCAGCGCTTCGGTCGAGTACACCGGATCGGCCAGACCGAGATGTGCCACCTGTGGAACCTGGTCGCTGCGGACACGCGTGAAGGCGAGGTCTTCCACCGTCTCTTCGAGAAGCTTGATCAGACGCGCGAGGACCTGGGCAGCGACCAGGTCTTCGACGTGCTTGGCGAATCGTTCACGGACCGCTCCCTCCGCGATCTGCTGCTCGACGCGATTCGCGAGGGCGATCGAGCCTGAGATTCGCGCGAAGCTCGACGAGATCGTCGACGCGACCGCGGGAGAGCGAGTCAAATGGCTGATCAAGGAGCGCGCGCTGGCGAGTGATTCTCTGACCCCTTCCGACGTCGAGGAGATTCGGGCGGAGCTCGACCGGGCCGAGGCACGTCGGATCCAGCCCCAGTTCGTCCGGGCGTTCTTCCTCGAGGCGTTCAGGCATTTCGGTGGCCGGGTGAGTGAACGTGAGCCAGGGCCGTTTCGAGATCACGCGCGTTCCGACTTCACTTCGACGACGAGACCGACTGATCGGCGCCGGGGCGCACCTACTCACTCGCTATGAACGCGTCACCTTCGATCGCGAACTCGTCCACGTCGAGGGAAGCCGCCGGCCGAGTTGATCGCCCCTGGTCATCCCCTGCTTGTGCGCGACGATCGACCTGGTCAAAGAGCAGCTACGGCACTGCTGCTAAACAGGGACCGTCCTCGTCGACGAGTCAGACAGCGGCGACACGCCGCGACTGCTCGTGTATCTCGAGAATGAGATCCGAGACGGGGTCAAGACCAACATCCGGGAGCGCCGTGTCGTCTCGCGGGATTTCGCGTTCGTCGAGGCCGATGCAGCGGGAGGGGTCGAGGTATGTCGGTTGGGCTCCCTACCTCGACTTTCGTGCTATCGCCGAGGACGAGATGCCGCTGATCCAGGGCTCCTTGACACGCCCTGGCTGAAGGAGAACCCCCTCGCGAGAGTCGAGCGTTACGCGATCGAGGAGCTGTACCGGAGCGCCGCGCTGAAGTCAAGAGCGCGCCGAGGAACGTGTCAAGAAAGCACGCGGGCAGATCAAGACACGGCTTGAGCAGAGATTCGCTTCTGGGACCACCGCGCCAACCAACTCAAAGAACAAGAGCTCGCCGGCAAGAATCCGCGAATGAACTCGGGCCGCGCGCGCGCACGAGCCGATGAGCTCGAGGTCGCCGCAACGAGCGCATGGCGGGGCTCGACGCCGAGCTCGACATCACCGCAGCCGCCGTTCATCTCAGGCGGGGCGCTGGTCGTCCCGGCGGGTTGCTCGAGCGTACGAGGCGAGATCACGGAAGAAGGGGTCATCGATCGAACTAGAGACACCGAACGCGTTGACGCGGCGGCGGTCGCTGCCGTCTCGCGGCCGAGAAACGGCTCGGCCGCGAGGCGCGGGAGATGGCGCACCACAACAAGGGCTACGACGTCGAGTCCATCACCTCTGACGGAAGCCTGCTGTTCATCGAGGTAAAGGGTCGCATCGAGGGAGCGCCGACAGTCAGCGTGAGTCGCAGCCAAATCGGCGTTGGGCGGAACAAGCCCGATCAGTTCATCCTTGCCCTGGCAGAGGTTCCAGTCGACGATTCGCGCCCCGGCGTCCGATACCTTCGGCGACCTTTCGAAGGGATGGGCGAGCCACACTTCGCCTCGGTCAAGGAGACATTCGACTTCAAGAAGCTTTGGGAGGCGGGGGAGGAGCCTTCATGAGCGACACCCTGCGGCGAAAGTTGATTGAAGTTGCTCTTCCACTGGAGGCGATCAACCGTGCCTCAAGCCGGAGACGAGAAGCCGTTCCCAAAGGGGCATCCGCGTCGCTTCACCTTTGGTGGGCTCGCGTCCCCTCGGCGCCTGCCGGGCAGTGCTGTTCGCCTCTCTTGTTGACGATCCTTCCTCCCGACCCGATGAGTTTCCTTCCGAGGAGGAGCAGGAAGATGAGCGGCAAGCGCCTGTTCCGAATGCTCGAGGACGCTCGCCGTTGGGAGCGAGCGCTCAGACTGAGGAGCTGCGGAGCAGGCACGCGAGGAGATCCGCCGCAGCTGACCGATGACAGCCCACGGCCGTGTTCGACCCATTTTGCGGACGGCGGGTCAATTCCCACTCGAGAGCTCAGCGGCTTGGTTTACCTAGACGACGGATCCGACCTTAATCCGGTCGCCGTACTGATATCGAGCATTGATCGAGATCCCCCCTAACGCTTTCGCGGAAGAGCCTCCGGTCAACCCCGGTACAGCGAAAATGCATCGAACCGGGTGACTGGCACGGTTCGCACACGGACTTAGCGGCCGACATACGGGACTACGGCGAATAGATGGAGGAGCTGGCCGAGGATCGCATATTAGGCGATCTATACCCGAAGGCAACTCCTTCCAGATGGATCAGCTAAGCGACGGTAATCGCATGGGTGTGGGCTCGAACAGTTACTTGCCCGAATCCGGCCTGCGGCGCTGAGATGTCCCTCAGTCAAGCTCCTTCCTTCCCTCTGGCAAGAAGAGCACGTATGGTTGATGCCGTCCGTCGACCCCGTGGCGGGCCTGGTCGAGTTTCAGTCAGACCGGCGATGGTGAGCCGCCCCGGAGGGCTCCGTCAGGCCGGAGCGGTGGGCGATGCCTTGTCTGCGGGGACGCCGTCCCTTCGCCCACATCAGACGAGGAGGGCGTGAGGTCGGGTCGGGCAAAAGCTACTGCCGTCGTGGCCGGGGTGACTCAGTGCGGACGCGTATTTTCTGCGCCCGACGCCATTCACCAGGCATCCGCAGCGGTGGAGGCGCCGCGAGACCTCCCGGATGACGCCCTCCCGAGAAGGCCCTTGGATCCAAGGTCCAGCCGTATGGATTCACGCATCTTCGGGCGACCTGTTTACTGATCGCCAGTTACTCCTCCTTGCGACGCTATGCGGACCTCGTACCTGAGACCCGGAAGCCAGCTATTGATAACTCCCGCGCCGCGGGATTGCTAGATGCGATGTGCCGCTGGACGAGGGGGGCAAAGGAGCCGCGGCGTATGGCTGACGCGGTCGCGATCTACTTGGCGTGTCGCGATTGGTCGCTCGGCGGACTATTGGTCGCTCTACCCCTGGGGAGGTGGAATCCCACGAATCGGAACCTAAGGAACGTTTTCCAGCGTCATGCCATACCCATGGTTTGGGACTTTGCCGAAGCTAACCCCTTCTCGGGGATTCCAGCTCTCGATCATTTAGGGCGCGCTTGGGTGGGTGGCCGACGTGCTGGCGGGCGTCGATTCCGAGGCCAGCCCGCTGGTGGGCGGTCCAAAGCGACGCGGCCGCATCCGTATATGGTGTCTCCAAGCCCATGGTCTTCACGGACCCGCCCTACTACGACAACATCGGCTACGCGGACCTATCCGACTATTTCTACGTATGGCTACGGCGGTGGTCGGTCACGATTTTCCGGATCTCTTCTCGACCTGCTGACGCCGAAGACACCCGAGCTGATCGCCGACCCCCTTCCGCTTCGGTGGGAACAACCGAGAAGCGCGAAAGAACATTTCGAGATCGGGCATGCAAGGAGGCGTTCTCGCGTATTTCGGATGGCTTCAAGTGTCCATGGGAGCGGGCGATTATCCGTTGTGTTTCTTCTACGCGTTCAAACAAGCTGAAGGCAGGAGAAGGGCGGGAGTGTCGCTTCGACGGGTTGGGACACCCATGCTCTCCGGACTGCTGGAGGGCGGGACTCACTCCCTCGTAGGTACCTGGCCGATGCGCACGGAGCGAGACCCAGGGCCGGGCTGAAACCAGGAATAGGATTGCTTATAGCCCTCGCTTCAATCGTGTTGTGGTTTGTCGCCCGAGAAGCCAGTGACGCCCCCACCTGCCCATAACGCGCAAGGAGTTCACAGGGGCGCTTTCGCAGCCAAACTCCCCCCCCGGCTCTCAAGCATCTGCAGCAGGGTGCCATCGCGCCCCGTGGACCTAGCACAGGCTTCGATCGGACCCGGGTATGGCCGTCTACTCGCGTTACTCGAAGGTCGATCGAAGCCGACGGTAAACCGATGGGGATACGAACTGCTTTGGCATTGATTAACGAGGCGCTGGACGGGGGCCTCGGCAGAGCAGGAGGACAGCTACGATCCTGACACCCGCTGGTGCGTTGCATGGTTCGAGCAGCATGGAATGACTGAAGGTGCAAAACGGAACAGCTGAAACGCTGTCACGCAGCCAAGACACCTCAATAAGCGGACTGGTTGACGCGGGTGTTCTAGCGTTCACTGTTCTGGGGGAAAGGTTCGGCTTTTCGGTCGTGATGAGCTTCCCAGAGGGTTGGGTCCGTCAAGCGACAAGCGACTAACCGTTTGGGAGGTGACCCAGCAT
>CAWDLT010000004.1:0-177510 GCA_963803305.1 uncultured bacterium | reverse complement strand
CTCACGGAACCCCTGCTGAGGCGTGGGTTTCAGGTATCGAGCGCCGACAACCGTCCTGAGCTGTGGGCCCAATATGGGCCTATTTCCCTTCTACACGCCGGGCCGGGGACGCGGTTTCGAAGGCATGTGGTGGCGTGGCCCAGCCCGAATCCTGGCGACGGAGGCGCAGGCGCGCGAGCCGATGAGGCCAACGACTCAACCACTCCCCCCACTACGCGGGAACCTGCGAAGGCGTTTACGCCGGTTCGATTCCGGCAGGCGCCTTCCCTTGAACAAGCCGGATTCGGCTTGCTGAGCTCAGAGCGCGGGCATCACTCACGGGGCGATCCAGCTGACGGGGTTGGGGCCCGCGGGTCACTCGGGATGGGGGGGTAGGCGGGAATTCGCTCTTCGCGCGAGCAAGGAGGTACCGCCCTGCCCGACTGAGCGGAGTCCCGTGCGCACGGGACTCCGCGAGAAGAGACGTGTCGATCCAGGGGGCCAGGTCAACAGTGGGCTGGAACCGTCTGGTGGCGGGCGACCCGCCCGTAGTTAGAACAACACGTTGTCATCGCCACGACAAACGGCTGTTTTCAGGTATTGACGGCGCTGATCCGGGCGTGGGAGGCTTGTGGGCGGAACCCGCTTCAAAGGCCAGGGACGGGCAATGACTCGCCACGACACCCACCGCGTCGCAGCAGGGGCCGCCGCTTGCTTGGCCCTCGCGCTCGCCCTCGCCGTCCTGGCACCCCAATCGGCGATCGCCGTCCGGCCGGCTCGCTCCGGCCCACGAGCGGGTACCGGGCGCGTGCCGGTCGACCCGCTGCCGCCCGAACCCCGTGCCCAGAAGCGGCGAGACGCCGGGGGCAACATCAACTACTTCGGCGGTCCGGTGATGCATCGCGAGACGACCTACGCGATCTTCTGGGACCCCGGCCACAGGTTCAAGACGAAGACGAAGGACCTGATCACCCGCTACCTGAGGGATGTCGCGCACGACAGCGGCAAGACCACCAACGTCTACAGCGTCCTGAGCCAGTACACCGACTCGGGAGGCGGCCACGCCGCCTACAAGCAGACCTTCGGCGGCGCGTTCACCGACACTCACGCCTATCCCGCAAATGCCTCCGACTGCCTGCTGCTGGCCAGAAGCGTGAACCCTTGGCCCTCCGGCACCCGCTGCCTGGAGCAGTCGACCGCCTACAGCCTGCCGGGAAAGAACCAGGTCGTCGACGAGCTCTCCCGCGTCATCAGCGCGCACTCCCTGCCCACCGGCATGGCGACGGTCTACTTCATGATCACGCCGAACAACGTCCCCGTCTGCGAACCCGGGGGCTCTTGCTCAGGACGCGACTACTGCGCTTTTCACGATCACGCCGGGAGTGGGAGCAAGACGAAGATCTGGGCGATGATCCCGATGACCGGAACGCCCGACGAGAGCTACACGGCGGGCTGCGGGCATGACGATGGCAATGCCAAAGTCCAGGAGCCAAACGGCGACGTCGCCGACGTCGCGGTCAACGATGTGGCACACGAACTGAGCGAGTCGATCACCGACCCCCTCGTCGGCAGGTCGTTCGAGGATCACAACGCTCCCGCCTGGACAAGCGGCTCTGACGAGGTCTCAGACAAGTGCCAGACCACGGGCCCCCTTGGCCCTCTGTGGCACGACCCCAACGCCTTCCTGCCCACCCTGGGCGGAAGCGCCTCCAAGGGAACCCTCTACACCCAGCTGATCAACGGCCACCGCTACTACACCCAGAGCAACTGGAGCAACAAGGACGGGGCGTGCAAGATGCGCGAGGGCTCCGCCAAGCCGCCCCCCGACAACCATTTCTCCTTCAAGGGCAGCCCGAAGCTCGACAAGCGAAGGGGAACGGCGAGGATCAAGGTCGCAGTTCCCGGCCCGGGGAAGCTGAGCCTAAAGGGCAAGGGTGTCGCGAGCGTTCGTACCTCAGTGTCGAAGGCGGCCTCACGACGCTCCACCGCGACCCTGAAGGTCAAGCCCACCGGAGCGACGAAGCGAAAGCTCTCCAAGAAGGGGAGGGCGAAGGTCAAGGTCACCGTCACCTACACGCCGAGCGGCGGCACGGCGAGGTCGAAGAGCGAGTCGGTCCGCCTCGTCAAGCACAAGCGACGCCACTGAGGCCGTGGGGCGTGCGGGCTCCCTGAGGATTTCGAGAGCGAGCCCCCCGCAGTCGCGCTTCTCCTCATGCTGGGCACGGCGATGCTGCTGTCCCCAGAAGCCGCGGGGGCTCCGACCCGCGCTCGGTCTCGAAAACCGTTATGGGCTGTTTCGGTCCATCGAGGGTTCGAATCCCTCCCCCTCCGTTGGACCAGCCGGATTGGCCATAGGAAAGCCGGAACCCAGCCCTTCTTGGCGGCCCGGCGGCAATTCGTCGCTTCCGTCTGAAGGCGCTGGAAGCCGCTGGGGGCTGGCGCTTGGTGGCGCATGACTGGCGCAATGGGGGGGCACGCGGGATTGGCCGCGCAGCGCGAGCAAGGAGGTACCGCCCTACTCGACCGAGCGGAGTCTCGGGCGCGAATCGCGTCCGATGGTGGCTCGCGAGATACTGCGCGGGCGATGTCGCAGGAGAATGTCGAGATTTCATCCGCCGGCGGATTCTGGCCAGGTTCAACCAAGCTGAATGAGACCCCGGTGACGAGCAAGAGCTTGCGTCTCTGGATATCTGGCATCCCGATGCGTGTACGGAACTCCGCCAGCTACCCTGGCCCCGTCGACTACCGAGGCTTCGAAGCGGTGAGTTCGCTGATTAGCGCGCCTGGGTCGAGGCCGTATCGACGACTTCATGTGGAGCCGAATTAGATCCGAGGTCAGCGACGATCCGGCGTTCGTCGGGTCCACTTCTCGGGTCAACCGGCAGCAGCAAGTGGGACTCCAATCAACATGGAGTTGGCTCATCGTCAACACGGTCGAGGGCGGCAATGCTCCACAGCATCGAGGAGTTCCAGGAACGGCCCGAAAGGCCCTCGAAGCCGCCGGGCTGCGGGAGTAGCGCCACGTTCATGCCGCTCCCTTTGGACCCGCTTGACCTCACCCGCCCCGAGTGAGAGGCTGGCCCTTCCGGCGGTCGCCGGATTCGCCGACAAGTTCTGGAGGAGATTTGAGATGAAGTACTTGGTCAGCGCCACGCCCGGCCCGATGCCCCCAACGCCTGAGCAATTCGACGCGGCCATCGACTGGCTCGAGGGAAAGGTCAGTGACGGCACGTTTGACTGCGTCTTCGGCTACGTGGAGGGCGGCGGCTTCAGCGTCACCAACGCCGATTCCCACCGCGAGGCCTTGGACGTGATGGCGGATTACCCGCTGTTTGGGCTGGTCACCTGGGAGGTGCGCCCGCTTCTGGAGTTCAAGGAGGGAATCGACACTGTGCGTGCGAAGCTGGCCGAGGCCCAGGCGGCCATGGCTGGCGGCTAACGCGTAGCGCCCAGACACGACGAGGTCCCCGCAGCGCGAGCGCGACACCCCGGATCCGACAGGCTCGCGAGATACTGCGCGGGCGATGTCGCAGGAGAACGTGGAGCAGGTTCACCGAATCGCTGCCGCTATCAATCGGCACGACATTGACGCGCTCCTCGCTCTTCTGGACCCCGACGTGGAGTTCATCGAGCAGCTCGCCGAGCTCGACGGCGGCGGCTCCTACCGCGGCCACGACGGCATCAGGGAATGGTGGGGGAACCTGTTCGGTGTCTGGCCCGATTTCAAATCGGAGGTCGACGAGGTGCGAGACCTCGGAGACGTGACGGTCGCGCGAGTGCGAGTGAGCGGTCAGGGCATTGCGAGTGAAGTCGCCACTGGACAGACCTCCTGGGCGGTCACTGAGTGGCGGGGCAATAAGGCCATCCGGACCCGCATCTTCCAAAGCGAGGCAGAAGCCCTCCAAGTCGCCGGGCTGCGGGAGTAGCTCGGCTCCGCCGCCTTGACTGCTCGACTCCGCGATGGCATCTGCCTGGCCCTGATCGCCGTGCTCGCCGCAGGCTGTGGTTCTGGATCGGTGTCTGATTCCTCGACGAGGGCTGCGCGGCAAGCGGCGCAGCGAGCACAGCACCGGGCCGCACGGCGACGCGAACGCCGCGCCGAGGCGCGAGCGCGGGCACGCCGGCGAGCCCGGCAGCGGGCCGCTCGTCAGCGCCAGCTCGCAGCTCTGGGTTGTCCCGATTCAAGCCGGGTCCTCGACGGCGTCTATCACCCGGACCGCCTGCTGGTGCGCGATCCCTGCCGCAGGATCACAGGCTCGGTCCAGGACGTCCGCGACGAGGAAGATGGCGACATCCACATCCTGGTGCAGCTCGACCCGCAGTACCGAGACATGCTGATGCCGAGCAATCACTCCGAGCAGAACGGGGACCTGGTGGTTGAGTTCATGCCGCGTGACTACGGGCACCTTCCCCGCCCCAGCATCGGTGATCGGTTGGTCTTGGTCGGCGCCTATGTCGACGACACCGAGCACAGCTGGGCGGAGCTTCACCCCGTCTGGGCGGTCTCGATCAACGACGGAGCGGTCGAGGGCTACGACTTTTTAGGAGCCGTTCCCAGGGACACCGTTCCAGTGACCGGCGCGCGCCGTCCTAGACTGTCTGCATCAAGCCGACTCACGGAAGTCTGCTCCTTGCCGTAGCGATCGTCGCGGCGATGCTGGCGGTTCCTGGGGCCTCTTTGGCCGCGTATCCAGGCGCCAACGGGCTGATCGCCTATTCCGAGCCGCGAGCGGGAGGGTTCCCCAACTACGAGGGCCAAAACTGGGAGATCTTCACGATTCCCCCTCAGGGGGGCAATCCGACCCGGCTGACCCACAATGCAATCGCCGACCGTCAACCGTCCTGGTCGGCCGATGGACAGAAGCTCACATTCACCCGGGGATCGGCGTACAGCGGCCAGGACGAGAACGTCTGGACGATGCGTGCCGACGGGACCCATCAGCGTCAGGTCACCCACGGTCACACCCGCGATTTTTCCCCCTCCTTCTCCCCCGGCGGTGGTCGAATCGTCATGTCGCATGCAGCCAACATCGTCGTCGTCCGCACCGATGGGACGGACCGCGTTCGTCTGACCAGGGACCACGACGCCGGTCAGCCGGTCTTCTCGCCGAACGGCAGACGGATCCTCTTCTCCGGACGGCCGCGTAAGGGCCTTCACTGGGGGCTCTGGGTGATGCACCGAGATGGCACCCACAAGCGCTTGCTCGCCGACCAGGCGCATGATCCGGAATCTGGCTCTGACGCTGAGTACTTCGACCCCGATTACAGCCCCGACGGCTCTTCGATCGTCTTCGAGCGCGACGACTGCCGAGGGGGGTGCGCGCTCTCAGTACTTGTCATGCGCTCCGACGATAGCCGCATCCAGACCGTCAGCGGTGATAGAGCGCCCGTCTTCTCGCCGAACGGAAACCGGATCGCCGCCATGCAGATCCGCTGCGACATCGACGACAACTGCGATGGCGCGCTGATCAGCTTCGACCGCCACGGCGATCACCGCCGCGTCGTGAGAGATCCCGCGGACCCATTCCAATCGTTCGGCGGTCCGAGCTGGCAACCGATCCCTGAGCCCTGAGCCCTAGCGCCAGCCCCGGTTGCAGTTGGCGCAGGACGGGCGGAGGTTGGCCAGGGAATCGTCGCCGCCGACGTTGATCGGGATCAGATGGTCCACGTCGGTGGCAGGCGCTCCGCAGTGGACGCAGATGCGGCCGTATCGGGCGAACACGCGCTCGCGGGTCGCTTGCCAGCGCCTACCCCGGGGCCGGCGCAGCGTGCAGTCCGGACAGCCCCGCACGCCGATCACTCCGCTTCGCCTCCCCCGTGGTGATAAGGCCGCAGCCGACGCCATCGCCGCTGACATGGACGTGGACCTCACCACCGCCATGCGACGTCTCGTCCACGAGGAAGTACATGCCGCCCGGGGTCTCGAGGCGGGGCTGCTCACAAAACCAGTGAGCCGCGTTGGAGCACATCCCGAGATGGACCGTCGCCGTCGGGACCACCTGGGTGAAGAATGAGCCACCCGCGGCGGCGACGTAGATCGGCCCCCCCGGAAGTGGCAGGTAGCCGCCGGGCGCGGCGATGTTCCCGAACAGCTGGGAGAAGTCGTTCGTCATCAGGTCGTTGTGCACGACGAGCACCGGCAGCTCCTCATGCCTTCGCCGTAAGGCGGCAACGGCCGCTCGGGCGGCGTGGACCGAGGTCACCCCCGTGCCCGCTCCGTAGTCGGCGATCGTCAGCGCCGGCGCCTCCGGGTCGATGTCGAGCGCTTCGATGGAGCGGCCGATCAGATCGTCGCCTGCCTCGATCACCCTGCGCTGATATTCGGAGTGGAGGTCGTAGAAGCCGCCGCTCTTCATGCCCGTTGTCGATGCGTCCGCCGCGCGATCAGGGCTCACTGGAGCAGGCGTGGCATTGCGGGACTAGTTCGACCTGGCGCGATCAGCGCAGGCTATAGCCCTGCTTCGCGCGCCTGCGACCCAGGCCGCGGGACGTCCGCCGAGGCGAGCACACTGAGCGGCTCCATGTCGCCCTCCATGCTGCGCGTAGCCCGGAGCCCAGGGGAGATTCGTCGAGATGCGCTTCTGGTTGCGCTCGGAGCTGCGGCTGGAGCGGTGGACGTGATCAGCTACCTGGGGCTGGGGAACATATTCACGGCCAACATGTCGGGAAATCTCGTCTTCTTCGGGCTCGCGATCGGAGGCGGCGCCGGCTCCCAGGCGCTCCGTTCCCTGGTCGCGTTCGGTGGCTTCATCGTCGGAGCCGGCGTGGGCGCACGGCTTCGCGGGAGCGTCAGGCGCCGCAGGCCATGGTCCCGCCGAGTGGCGCTGGCGCTTGCGTTCGCCGCGTTCTCGGAACTCGGCATGGTGCTGGGCTGGCTGGCCAGCGACGGCCGTCCGAGTTCGAGCGCGGTCTACGGGTTGATCGTGGCTTCGGCTCTTGCGATGGGAGCTCAGAGTGCGGCCGTGCGCTCGCTCTCGGATGTTTCGACGACTTACCTGACGGGCACCATGACCGCCCTGATCGTGGACGAAGTCGCGGGCAGTGAGAGCGGGCCCTCGGTCGCGCGACGGGTCGCGGTCATCGCTGCCTTCGTCGCAGCGGCGGCGATTGCGGCGTTGCTGCTCACCCATGCTCGCGCGGCAGCCCCGCTTGTTCCGCTGGCGCTTATGTGCCTCGTGGTGGCCGCAACTTGGGCGTGGACAAAGCCCGGCACGGCGCTGAGCAAATCCAGCGGCAGCCACGACTTCCGCCATGAGCCCACCGATCAGGGCTAGGCCACCCTCCGGGTCGGGAAAAGCGACACCGTCGATGCGTCCGACGCGGGCGGCCGGAGCGCCGGCGGGTCGCTCCGGCTACCGTCTCTGAGGGTGAACCCACGAGCCACCGTGCCGCTCCTCGCCGCAGCGACGTTTCTCGCCGGATTCGGCGTCGCCGAGTTGACGGGCGTGCGGGCGATCGGCGGCCTCGTGTTGGTCGCCGGAGGTGCCTGGTGCGGGCGGGCGGCACTCTCGATCGCGGGTCCGCGGCGTGCGATCGCTCTGCTCGCGATCGCACTGGCGCTCTTCGTCATCTCGCATCCGCTCGGCAGGGCGATCGGAGCCTGGCCGGCGGTCATGCTGAGCGCGGCGCTCGTCGCGGGGGCGGCAGCCGTGCTTCTCGGTTCGCCCCGAAGCACCGTCGACGGCGGTGTCGAAACGCCCGCCTAGACCGATCTCCTGCTCGAGCCGAGGTGGCCCGCCCGGCGTAACCCGAATCTGTGGCTCAGCCGTGGGCGCAGCAGCCGACCTGCTGATCACGGGCGGTGGCGCTTTGCTCCGCGTCCCCGTGGGTGACGAAGACCTCCCAGGACTCGCCGTCGGGAGCGGTGACCCAGATCTTGTCCTGCTTGGCGTAGCAGCAGGTCGTGTCCATCTCGTCGAAGGTCGCGAGACCGGCCTCGACGAGCCGAGCCTGGGCTCGAAGCACGTCGTCCGTCGACTCGACCTGGATTCCCGCGTGATTGAACGCCCCCTGGCCGTTCGCGCGCGGTCCCTCGTTGAGGGTGAAGTTGAGGGCCGGATCGGCGACCTCGTACTTCGCGTAGCCGGGCCTCACCTTGGTCGGCGCGGCGCCGAACAGGGCGGAATAGAACGGGATCGAGCGCGCGACGTCGGACACGGTCAGGGCGAGGTGCGGTCTCAGGACAGCCATCGGGAAAGCTCCTTCACAGCGTCGGGATCAACGTAGTAGTAGGCCCAGAGGCCCTGGCGCTCAGAGCCGACGATCCCCGCGTCTCGCAGCACCTTGAGGTGGTGCGAGACAGTGGGCTGGGAGAGGTCGAACAGGGGGACGAGCTCGCACACGCAGACCTTGCCGGCGTGCTTTCGCAGGACGTCTACGAGCTGGATGCGGATTGGATCACCGAGGGCCTTCGCGACCCGACCCATCCGCTCCGCCTTCTCACGCTCGACGTCCGGATAGACGACGGGCTCGCAACATGGTTCCCCGGGGGGGCGCTTTTGCTTTGGGCTCAGCTCCAGCTCGACGGCCATATCTAGATTGAAGCATATCTATTTGACTGACGTTTGCCTATTCAGCTACCTTCCGGCCCGTGAGCGAATCGGTCCGCGGTCCCACCCACGTCCTCTTCGTCTGTGTTCACAACGCGGGACGGTCGCAGATGGCGGCGGGCCTTCTTCGCAAGCTCGGCGCGGAGAGCGTCGAGGTCGCAACCGCGGGCTCGGATCCAGCCGAGCGGATCAATCCCGTCGCCGTTGAGGCGATGAGCGAGGTCGGGGTCGACCTCTCCCACGAGTTCCCCAAGCCTCTAACCGACGGGTCGGCCACCGCCGCTGACGTGGTGATCACGATGGGCTGCGGCGACGCGTGTCCGGTCTACCCAGGCAAGCGCTACGAGGACTGGGACCTCGACGATCCGGCGGGAAAGGATCTCGCGACCGTGCGGCGGATTCGCGATCAGATCGAGATCCGGGTTCGCGAGCTGCTCGCAGAGCTCCGCTGATGTCGCGAGCGGCCGATCAGCCCGACCTGCTGCGGCGGGCCGTCGCCGAGGGCCTGGCGGCCTTCGCGCTGGTGTTCGCGGGATGTGGCGCGATCGTGGCCAGCACCCAATACCCGGGATCGCTCGGCAACCTCGGGATCGCGCTCGTGTTCGGGCTCGTGATCATGGTCATGGTCTATGCGACGGGCCACCTCTCCGGGGCGCACATCAACCCCGCGGTGACCCTCGCCTTCACCGTCACGCGCCACTTCCCGGCTCGCGAAGCGGCCACCTACATCGGGGCGCAGCTGGCCGGCGCGACGGCGGGCGCGCTCATCCTCCTCGCCGTATGGCCCGATCAGCCCGCCCACCTCGGCGCGACCGTCCCGAGCGTCGGAGCCGGCAGCGCGCTGACCTACGAGCTGATCCTGACCGCGTTCCTGATGTTCGTGGTCATGGCGGTGGCAACCGACACGCGGGCGGTCGGCCCCGCGGCGGCGATCGCGATCGGGGGCGTGATCGGCTTCGATGCGCTATTCGGGGGCCGGTCACCGGCGCCTCGATGAACCCGGCGCGTTCCTTCGGACCCGCGCTCGTCAGCGGTGAGTGGACCGAGTTCTGGGTCTACGTCGCCGGGCCGTTGGCCGGGGCCGCCCTGGGCGCCTTTGCGTACCAGGCGGTGCGCGGCCATTCTCCTCCCGCATCCGGCTCGGGTCGATCTGACGGTGCTTCGGGCCGGTAGGTGAGCACCTCGACCCGCTCGAGGGTGACCAGCCCGTCGCCGATCATCGCGTCGAGCTTCGGAATCACGGCCTCGATCCGCTCGGCCCGATCCACGACCCCGATCACGACGGGGAGGTACTCGGAGAGGCTGAGGATGCGGGCGCCGTGGATGCGGCTGTGGGCGCCGAACCCCTCCATTCCCGCAGGACGGTCGCGCCGGCCAGTCCCTCCTCGCGCAGCATCTCGACGATCGCCTGGTAGAGGGCCCCCCACGGGACCTGGCCGTGCGTCGCATCGCTGATCAGCCGATCTACGCCGTAGCGCGCGATTGCGCCGGCGGCCCCGAACGCACCGACAAGGAGTTAGTTCTTGACCGCCGGAGCCTAGGACGAGCCATGGATCGATTCACCCGCCTCGAGCATGGCGATGAACTTTGCCAGGCGGCGGGCGCGGGTCTCGGGCCGCTTGGCCTCCTCGAGCCGGTAGAGGATCGCGTAACGGTTCTGGCTGCTCAACCCCTCGAAGGACTCCTTCGCCTCCGGGCGAGCCTCCAGCTCGCCCAGCAGGTCATCGGGGAGCGCGCTCGCCTTCGGTCCCGCATAGGCGGCTTGCCAGCGTCCGTCGGAGCGGGCGCGTTCGACCTCGGAGAGCCCGGCCGGGCGCATCCTGCCTTCGGCGATCAGGCGCTCGGCGGTATCGCGATTGATCCTCGACCACCTGCTCCGTTTGCGGCGCGGCGTGAACCGCTGGAGAAAGCGCTCCTCGTCGAGCGCCAGGCGCTGGCCGTCGATCCAGCCGAAGCAGAGTGCGCTCTCGAGCACCTCGGGGTAGCGGACGCTGTCGATGCCGGTCGCCTTCTTGGCGATCTTGATCCACACGCCCTCCGACCGGGCGTGGTTGTCCGTCAGCCATCGCTCCCATTCCGCCGCGGAGCGAAACGAGAGCTTGGCGAGACCGTCGTCGGAGCCCACACCTGCAGGCTAATGCCGGGTCACCGGGCGCGGGCGCCCGAATCAGTGGGGGTCGATCTCCCGGTTGGTGAACGCCTTGTAGTTTCGACACGGCTCGCCGCGCAGCCCCGGGCAGGGAGGCAGGCCGGTCGGCGCGCCGACCCCGGAGACGACCGGAAGCAGAAGCCGCGAGGGCTTGCGCTTGGAGTGGAGCAGCTTCACGGTGGCCGTGCCCGAGGGCTTCGTCTCATCGAACCCCCAGACGGGCTGGTCACCGCCCGGGGCCGCGATCGTCACCCGGATCCGCGACCCGCTGCGGTACACGTGTCCCTCGTAGTAGAGCGGCACGGTCACCCTGCTCCAGCGGCCCCTGGGCAGCGGCTTCGCGTCCGACTTGCGATAGCTCGGCAGCGGCGCGAGCCGAGTGCTGGTCTTCGGGTCGAGCTTTCGCGCGCTCGCCCGTAGCCATCCGCTCTGGACGTAGGTCTCCTTGCCGCCGGGCCGGACCTCGGAGACGGTCACCTGGAGATCGACGCTCGGAGCCGACGCCCGGATCCAGGCGGTCAACGCCCCGGCGCCGATCACCGCGGTGTCGGAGGTGAGCGGCGAGCTCAGATAGGAGAGCGCGCGGCCCTTGGGGCTCTGGCTCCAGTCGTACTTGGGGGTCGCGGTCCACAGGCCCCCCGAGCCCGAGCCGGTGTCCCCGGTGAAGTCGGTGGGCGGGCGTGCATCGGGATCCCACTTGAACTTCTCCGCGCCGCTCGACCTCTTTCCCGATGTCAGCTCGCCGCCGTCGCCGAGGTACCACGATCGGGCTTGGGTCGCGGGGACCGGGAACCGGTCGAACGAGCGCTGGAAGCCGGCGAAGGGCTGGCCCGGGCTCGAGCCGCCGGCACCGTTGTCGAACAGGATTCGCACCGGGGCGAGCCCCTGGAACGCCGATAGCGCCGCGGCATAGCTCGGCTTCTGCTGGATCGGGTCGGGGGGCAGGTGGATGCCCGGAATCCCCATTGCGGCGCTGTAGATCGCCGGTGCGAGCGCCTTTTGGCCGGACGACAGATGGGGTCTTCGCTGCGCGACGTAGAGCTGGAGGAAGTCGTACCAGCGGTTGAAGGTGGCCGGGTCCAGCGAATCGATGTGAGTGCCGTTCGTGAACGTGAACCACTTTCGCTTCGTGCCCGTGAAATGCGATGGCAGCGCGGGACAGTGGCCGCCCGTCTGCTCGTCGGTCCACTGGCAGGCCATGAAGACGGGTGTGCGGATCTTGTGGACGAACTTGACCGGTGAGAGCGGGTCGGCGACCTTGGGCCTGTAATAGTTGTTTCGGCGGACCTTGTTGATCAGGTTGACCGCCTCGGGGTGGAGGTCCTGGTTGGCCTTGCAGGTCTTGTCGCCGCCCTTGATCCGGTCATACGCCCACGCCTGGCCGGTCGTCGCGGTGGCGGGTTTTGCGTCGTCGACCCGGTCCTGGGCCCACTTGAAGGCGAACCCCGTGTTCAGGATCCCGCCCGGGTACAGCGTCGTCTGTGTGTTGTCGATCACGGACAAGGGCGCGATCGCGTCGAGAGAGGGCGGGCGCGTCGCGCCGACGAAGAGCTGGCTGATCCCGCCGTAGGAGACGCCCATCATCCCGACCTTGTGGTGAAGGGCCCAGGGCTGGCGGGCGACGGTCTCGATCACGTCGTAGCCGTCCAGCGCCTGGAGGCGCTCGAAGAAGTCGAAGGCCCCTCCCGAGCATCCGGTGCCGCGCATGTTGACGTCCACGACCGCGAAGCCGAGGATCTGCGCGATCGCCGCGATCGAGCTCTGACCCCCGGCTGGGTTCGCGTATCCGTACCCCGAGTACTCGATAAGGGTGGGATAGGGCCCGTCCTTGGCCGCACCGGGGAGATGGACGTTGATCGCCAGCTTCGTCCCGTCGCGGGTGGTCAGGTATCCGTAGCCGCCGGGGGGAAGGGTCTGGTTGTAGATCGCGGTGCCGGGCGGCGCCGATCGGTTGGTCAGCACCCGCACCGCCGGCGACTTGCCGCCGCCGGATTGGCGGACTCGGTAGCCGCCGCTGGGGCTCACGTGGCGAAAGACGATTCCTCCCAGCGAGCCGGCGCGCTCAGAGTCGACGACCTTGCCCCGGCGGTTGATCAGCTTCAGGCGCTGGCCCGCATGGGCGCCGGTGACCTGGACCTGCTCGACGCTTCCGCGCGCCGTGAACGCGACCTTCGCGGGGGCGGCGCTCGCGAGGGCGGCGCCGAACAGCATCACGGCGGCGAGGGCCAGCGCCCCAGCCAACCCGATCAACCCGCGCTTTCCCCCATCCATGAGGCTCACCTCCTCCAAGACGGCGCCAAGCGTAACGGATAGCCCTGGTCGGCCGGCGGGGGCAGCTTCCGGGGTGGGGCGCCAGGGTTGACAAGTGACTAAAAGGTCACATATAATGCGCGGCCATGGACGCCGTGTTCAGGGCCCTCGCCGATCCGACGCGCCGCGGGCTGCTCGACGCTCTGTTCGAGCGGGACGGTCAGACGCTCAGCGCACTGGAGCGAGGGTTCCCGATGACCCGCTTCGGGGTCATGAAGCACCTGCGGGTGCTGGAGGACGCTCACCTCGTGACGACCAGGCGGCGAGGCCGGGAGAAGCTCCACTTCCTGAACCCGGTTCCGATCAGGCTCGTCCACGACCGGTGGGTGAGCAAGTACGCCGAGCCCTGGGCCGCGACGCTCAGCGGGCTCAAGAAAACGATCGAGGAGGAAGCAATGACCGACGGAAAGAGGCCGTGGACCGCCGCGCCCGAGGACAAGGTGTTCGAGATCTACATCAAGACGACCCCGGAGCGCCTATGGGAGGCGATCACGGATCCCGCGATGCGGGCCAAGTACAGCTTCGGGGTCGAGACGACCTCGGACTGGTCGGCCGGGTCGAGATACGAGTCGTCCGTCCCCGCGGCGGGGATCAAGATCGCCGAGGGCGAGAACCTGGAGGTCGATCCGCCGCGTCGACTGGTGCAGAGCTTCGACGCGCTGTGGAGCGACGAGGTGAAGGACGAGGGGACCTCCCGGGTAACCTGGGAGATCGAGCCGGTGGGGGACTCGTGCCGGCTGACCGTGACCCACGATCAGCTGCGCGAAGGCGCCCACGGCGAGCTCTACGGCGGCTGGCCGATGATCCTCTCGGGGCTGAAGACGCTGCTCGAGACGGGCGAGCTCCTCGACACGCCCGGCTCGCTGCGCTACGCGCAGGGGTCTGAAGCGGCGGCCTGAGGCGTCGCGCTCGCGCGCCCCCCTCGGTTGGGCGCGGCGCGCGAGCGCGATTCACGCGACGGCGGCGACGCCCCTGGCAGGATGGGCCGGTGCGCCGCCTGCTCGTCCTCGCCTCGATGGTCGTCTTCCTGGACGTCGTCTTTTACACGGCGATCACGCCGCTGCTGCCGTCCTACGTCGACGACCTCGGGCTCTCGAAGGGCGGCGCCGGGGTGCTCTCGGCCTCCTACGCCGCGGGCACGCTGATCGCGTCGCTTCCCTCCGGGTTCGTCGCGGCGCGGGTCGGGCCGCGACCGGCGCTGCTCTACGGATTGCTCCTCCTCGGGCTCGCCAGCCTCGCCTTTGGCTTCTCCAACCAGGTCATCTTGCTCGACGCTGCTCGCTTCGCTCAGGGGACGGCGGGCGCGCTCGCCTGGGCAGGGGCGCTCACGTGGCTGATCGGGGCGACCGCGGAGAGCCGGCGTGGCTCCGTGATCGGCGACGTACTCGGTGTCGCAGTCGCCGGATCGCTCCTCGGTCCCGCGATCGGAGCACTCGCCGAGGTGATCGGAACCCAGCCGGTCTTCTCGTCGGTGTTGATCTTGACCGTCGCGCTGGCGCTGGCCGCGCTTCGGATCCCCGAGCCCGGCGGCGCCGAGCGACAGAGCTTGCCCGAGATCAGGGACGGGATCCTCAACCGGGGGGTGCTGAGGGCCACCTGGTACGTCGCCGCTCCGTCTGCGATGTTCGGCGTGGCCGAGGTGCTGGTCCCGCTTCGGATCGACGAGCTCGGTGGAGGCGCCGGGCTGGTCGCGATCGGGTTCACCTCCGGAGCGGCGCTCGAGGCGGTCCTGGCGCCGCTCGTGGGCAGGCTCTCTGACCGAGTGGGTAGGCGTCGCCCCTATGTGACGGGCGTGCTGATCAGCGCCCCGGCGATCGCGCTGCTGCCAGCGGCTGAGGCGTTGTGGGTTGTTCTCGCGGTGCTGATCGGCCTGTCGCTCGGAGCCGGCCTCAGCTTTGCCCCCGCCCTGGCCATGCTGAGCGACTCCGCCGAAGCGGCACGTCTTCACCAAGGGTTTGCGGCTGGCTTGATCAACATGGCCTGGGCGAGTGGTCAGGTGGTGGGCGGGATCGGCGGCGGGGTGGCGGCCGGGGTCGCCGGCGACGCGCTGCCCTGCCTGCTCGCGGGGGGGCTCCTGGTGGCCACCGCGGTCATCGCCCGACCCGAGCCCGGCTCGGGTTCGCTGGGGGGCGCGCCGCAGGGCGGCACCTGAGGAATTCCACGGCATCCGGTCTCGGTGTGGTAAGTATCCGTATCGATGGAGGGGAGACCTTGGCGGGTCGATAGGGGAGGTGGCGGGATGCGCCGGAGGAGGTTCGCGTGGATGGCGCTCTCGGCCGCGCTCGCATGCTCCGCCGCGGTCGGGTCTCAAGCCGCGGCGGTCGGGCTTCAGACCCGCCCCGCCGACCCGGTCGTGCTCACCGGCTCCAAGCTGCCGAGCCTGATCGGGGCGAAGCCGGGCCGGATCGTCGCGTTTCGCTGGTCCGGGGGCTGGCAGCAGAAGCCCGTCCAGGTCGACGAGCGGGCCAAGATCGACCTCGGTGCCGCCTACAACTCGGGCCCCGCCGGGGTCAAGGCGCTCACCTACACCGACCCGAACACCTTCATCGGGCCCGACTCCGACCCGAACCTCGACGGCAATGACGAGGTCTCGATGATGTCTCGCGACTCCGGCGCCAAGGCGCCCGCGAACGCCAAGCCCTCGCGCACCATCGGCAAGGGAGTCCAGATCCAGGTGCGCGACCCGCTGGCCGCCGGCTCGGTCGGCTACCTCTACCTGTTCCGAAGTGACGGCTCACGCAGCCCCTCGGCAGGGAAGCGCTACGTCAACTACGACTTCGACCTCCTCTCGGGCGGCTACAAGGGCACCTACGACACCGCCGCGGGGCCGAATCCCGAGAACTCCACCGTCCATTCGCCGTACTTCGACCAGCACTTCTCCGATCGCTGGATCGACGACCAGCTCCATCTGCGCTCGGGCGGGTCGAGCGGCGTCGACATCCTCGACCGCCACAAGAACCTCTTCTCGCCCGGCGAGTGCGTGCGAAGCGAGGACACCTTCACCGCCGGTGAGGGCGCGTTCGTGATCAACAAGAGCGGTCCCGTGAGGGCGATCCGAACCTATGTCGGCGCCAACAGTGGCCCGTACACGGAGCGCCAGCACGTCTTCTACGACCGGCGCGAGGACATCACCACGTTCCTGCGGGTGCATCCGATTCCGGGGGTGATGGACTTCTTCGACTATTCGCCGGCCGCGTCGAAGATGATCTACCGCAACAGCTTCAACCAGGCCGGGATCAGAATCAACGGGGTGCCGGACAGCCCCAACCCGGGTGCTTCGACCTGGGAGCAGGTGAGCGGGCCGCAGGGCGGGCTCGCCATCGTCCACTCACTGGACAGCGACGCGCCGCTGACCCTCACCTCCTACTACCTGGACGACAGCTCGCCGGGTGGCGGGGCCGAAACACAGTGCACGGGGGACGGCGCTGCCTATGGCTCGAGTGGCCTCCGGGTGACGAGCTCGATCCCCAACACGGACCCGCGAAACGGCGTCGCCGCTCACGTGACCGTCACACGGCATCTCTATTTCGGCTCGCCGAGCATGGGCATCCACGCGGCCGCGACCCGGGCCGGTCAGATCGCTTCGCCGCTTCGGGTTCAGGTCCACGGCCTCTGAGCCCGGGGCCCGCGTCGCTAGCCTCAGCACGGTGAGCCTTCGAGCCGGCCGCTACACCTTCTCTCACGTCACCTACGACCCGCCGAGCGACGTGCTCTACGCCGCGATCGGTCGTCCCCGCGCCGGCCGCCGTGAGGAGACGCCCGAGTCACACTACCTGCGCTTCGACGTGCAGGGCAGGTTCTCGGGCGTGGTCCTGATGAATCCGCGACGACAGCTCGAGCAGGACGGCGGCGTCTATCTGAGCCTGCCCGAGGGCGACCGAGTGCGGGTGCAGGGGATAGAGGCCTTCGTCCGGGAGGGCACGTCCTAGGCGCTGATCGGAGCGGATTTGCGGCTCGAAACGGCGGATTTGCGGCTCAGGCGGCCTTGTCTCACGTTTTCCGGGGGCGGGGCGTTTCTCTGATTGGATGACCGCGATGGCCGATGCCCTGCCGCCCTTTCAAAGCTTCCTCGACGAGTACCTCGCGCCGGTGCGGGCGTTCCTGCGCGGGATGGTCGGGCCGCACGATGCCGAGGACTGTCTCCAGGAGACGTTCCTGTCGGCCCTTCGGGCCTATCCGCGAGCCGAGTCGACGAACCTGCGCGCCTGGGTCCTGACGATCGCTCGCCGCAAGGCGATCGACCATCATCGTGCCCGGGCACGCCGGGCCCGGCTCGTGCCCGATCCCGCCGAGCTCCTCGACGGACGTGGCGCCTCGACCGAGGCCGATGAGCCCGGGCTCGGGATGAGCGCGCGCCACAGCGAGATCTGGGCGGCGGTCGCGGGCCTGCCGCCCGGCCAGCGTGCCGCGGTCGTGCTGCGCTTCGCCGTCGACCTGCGCTATCGCGAGGTCGGCGAGGCGCTCGGGACCTCGGAGGAAGCGGCGCGGCAGAGCGTCCACGAGGCGCTCAAGAAGCTGCGATCGAATGCGGGCGACCTGAAGGAGATGGCGAGGTGAGCGAGTTCGTCCAGCGATTGATCACGCGGGCCGACGCGGAGGGGCTCCTGGACGTCGCCTACTCGCGCCTCGACACGCCGGTCGGGGAGGCGCTGGTCGCGGCGACGCCACGGGGCCTGGTCCGCCTGGCGCTCCCGGGCGAGGACCGCGACCGAGTGCTCGAGGACCTCGCCGAGGACCTCTCGCCGCGGGTGCTCGAGTACCCGGCCCGCCTCGACGGGGTGCGGCGCGAGCTCGACGAGTACTTCGAGGGACGCCGCGACCACTTCGAGCTGGCGCTGGACTGGCGCCTCACGCATCCGGGGTTCTACCGGCGGGTGCTGCGGGCGACCGCCAGGGTCCCGTACGGCGAGATGATCACCTACGGCGACGCCGCCGAGCGGGCCGGCAACGCGCACGCCTTCCGCGCGGCCGGGACCGCGCTCGGCTCGAATCCGATCCCGATCGTCGTCCCGTGTCACCGCGTCATCCGGTCCGGGGGTGAGATCGGCAACTACGGTGGCGGCCCCGAGATGAAGCGCTTCCTCCTGCGGCTCGAGGGGGCGGCGTAGCGGCGAGCGTTGCCGCCTGACCTGCCGCCGCAGCGCGGAAATCACCTGCGGCGGCTGTGCCGCCTGACGTGCTGCTGCCGAGACACTTTGTGTCTCGGCCCTTTAATCTCTGCGGCCGTGATCGCGGTCATCATCATCGTTGTCCTGATCGTCCTGTTGGTCTTGGTCTTCATCGGGGTCAACAACTCGATGATCGGCGCCCGCAACCGCTGCGACGAAGCCTGGTCCGGCATCGACGTGCAGCTGAAGCGCCGCCACGACCTGGTCCCGAACCTGGTCGAGACGGTCAAGGGCTATGCGACTCACGAGCGCGAGACGTTTCAAAACGTGACCGAAGCGCGCGCAGAGGCGATGAAGGCCCAGGGCCCTGCCCAGTCGGGCCCCGCCGAGGGCCGCCTGAGCGCTGTGCTCGGAGACCTCCGAGCGATCGCCGAGAACTACCCGGAGCTCCGGGCCACGGAAAACTTCCAGCAGCTCTCGCGCAACCTGTCGGAGCTCGAGGACGAGATCCAGGCGTCGCGCCGGATCTACAACTCGAACGTTCAGGCCTACAACACCAAGATCCAGGTGTTCCCGAACTCGGTGATCGCGAACTCTCGCGGATTCCAGGCCAAGGAGTTCTTCGAGATCGCCGACGAAGCCGACCGCGAGCCGGTCAAGGTCAGCTTCAACTAGACGGGTCGGTTCGTCTGTGCTGCGTGGGGGCGATCGGCAGACCCCGGAGTCGATTCGTCCCGCCTTTGCTGGTGGGGGGCGGGTGCTCGTCAGCGGAGGGCGGCTCATTCCGCCTGTGCTGGGTGGGGAGTGCTCGTCTGGGCCTGGGCGGCGTCTTGTGCCGGGTTCGGGCGCCGGCACCGGGGCTTCGGCGCGTCCTGCACCGTGCTGGGTGGCGAGTCGCGGAAATGGCTGCCGTCAACGCTCCACTCGTGGCTCGGCTGCCCGGCGCGTGGACGGTTGACCGTCCGCAGAGCGGTCAACCATCCAGCGGCCGCCAGACCTGCCACGTGTGGAGGGTTGACGTCGCATGACGGGCGCCGGGGACGCAAACTCGTACCTGATCGTTTGCCGTAAACCGCCCGGTTTGCCGTAAACCGCCCGTATTCACCGGTTCCCTTACCTAGCTCGCCGACGTTGACCCTCGCTGTGCCGTTGGCGTCGAAGCAGGACCCGTCCGCCCCTAGCAGGTCGTCCTGATCGCCGCCTGGGACTTGACGACCACGAACGCGCTGCCCGGCACGCTCTTCAGCCGATTTAGGTCGCCGTCCTTCCAATGGGTGGAGCGAGCCCCCGTGATGAACCAGTTCGAGCCCGTGCCGCCGTTGTCGGCGTTGATGATCCCGTAGTGATAGAGGGCCTTGAAGATCACCCGCGACTGGCTGGCGGCCGGGAAGCGGGCCAGGTTGTGGTGGAAGTAGGCGCTCGAGATCCGAAATCGAAGGCCCATCGGCGGCAGGTTGCGGTTGCAGTGTTCCGAGGCGTAGTGGGTGGCGGGGTGGATGTATGCGCGACGCGTCTCCGAGAAGGTGGCGCGGATCGCGTGGCGCACCTGTCCGTGGCTCACCTCTCCGTAGCGGACCAGCCCGGGCAGGATCGGCAGCCCGGCCGCGTCGGCCGAGGTCCATCCGTCGTGGCGGAGGCCCGCCGCCCCGAGGTCGAAGCGCGCCGTCGACGCGGCGCTCCATCGGTGTCCGGAGCCGCCGAGGTGATGCGCGCCGAACATCTCGAACAGGTCGCAGCTTTGACGCTGCAGGACCAGCACATGGCGGTCCGAGCCGCTCTCGACCGGGGCGTTGGCGGGGATCGGCGCCGGTCCGAAGTCGCTCTGATCGGGGTATGAGGTGACCTTCACGTTGACGCGCGCCTGGTTGGGGCCCACCGTCGCGTAGGGGATGCCGTATGCGCCCCCTCCTCCGAAGTCCGGGTGGACCACCTGGTTTCCACCCAGGTTGCCGATCGCGTTCAGGTAGGCGCTCGACCTGCCCGAGACCGGGGATTTCGAGACGTCCTCGTTCCAGGCCGTCTGGTTGGCGGCTGAGGGCGCGGTGGCCGCACCGGTGAATGCCGGGAACACCGAGCACCCGCCGAGCGTGGGCGGCGCGGCCGCCTGGGCGGCGCCGGCGAGGACGCCGCCCACCGCGAAAAGGAGGATTGCGCCTTCGCCCGCTCTGGCGAGCAAACGAAGGCGCCCCCGGCCAGTCCACACAAAACCTCTATCGGCGGACCGGCCCATTCCTTGACCCTACGCCGGCCGCGCAGCCACGGGCCTCGCGGCGTCGCCGTCCGACCCCGGGCGGCCACGAGGTCCCGAGGGAACGATCCCGGGCAGGAACGGGGGGCCGGGCGCTGAAACCGGCAATCGCAAGGCATCGACCCCCGGAACCGCTCGATGATCGTCGATTGCGCCTACTACAAGGAGCGTCAGCGCCAGAACGACTCCGTTCTGAGCCTCGAGCGCGCCCGGGAGTGCGTCGACTCGGGCATGGGCTTCGTCTGGCTCGGTTTGAAGGACCCGACGCCGGATGAGGTGGCGACTGCAACCCGTGCCTTCGACGTCCCCGAGCTGGCCGTCGAGGAGGCATCCGAGGTGCATCAGCGCCCCAAGCTCGACGACCACGGAGACCACTTCTACGGTGTCGTCAAGACGGCCTGGTACGAGGACGCCAAGGAGGAGGTCCACTTCGGCGAGATCCACGTCTTCCTCGGGCCGGGCTACGTGATCACGATCAGGCACGGGGAGGCCGCCGACCTCAAGCCGGCTCGCCGCCACCTCGAGACGGAGCACCCGAGCCTGTTCGACGCCGGGCCGGCTTCGGTCGTCTGGGCGATCCTCGACCAGGTCGTGGATGACTACGAGCCGGTGATCGGCGGGATCGACAACGACATCGAAGAGGTTGAGCAGGCCGTCTTCGAGGGCGGCGCCGAGTCGACCCAGCGGATCTACTTCCTGAAGCGCGAGGTGATCGAGTTCCATCGCGCCGTGGCGCCGCTTCTTCCCTCACTCGAGGCGATCGAGCGGGGGGCCTTCCCGCAGATGCCGGAGGAGCTTCGGCGCTTTTTCCGCGAGGTCCTCGGCCGGGGCCGGCGGATCGACGAGCAGATCAACTCCCAGCGCGAGCTCCTGACTTCGATCCTCGAAGCGAACCTGTCGCTGGTCAGCGTCCGCCAGAACGAGGTCGTCCAGGCGATCTCGGCCTGGGCGGCGATCATCGCGGTGCCCACCTTCTTCGCCTCGATCTGGGGGATGAACTTCGAGCACATGCCGGAGCTGGGCTACCGGTTCGCCTATCCGATTGCCCTGATCGTCATGTTCACGGCGACGGTGCTCCTCTACCGCTTCTTCAAGCGGATCGAGTGGCTGTAGCGGTGCCCGCGGGCCGTCCCGCGGCCCGCGGGCGGCGTCGGGCCGCACCGATCGGCGATCGTTGATCAGATATGGACGTGATCAGCGCTGAGCGGACATGACGCACCTGACCCTGCGCGACCGGTTCCTCTCCTGGCTCGTCACCGGGCCGGTCGGGCGCCTGGTCGCCTTCGTGTGGGACTTCGTCGAGATGATGCGGAAGGGCGCTGCCAATAAGCTGGGCCGCCGATGAAGACCTCAGTCACCGAGCTCGGCGAATCCCGCGTGCGGGTCGACGTCGCGATCGAGCCAGGGGCGGTCGAGCGCGGCCTCGAGCAGGCCGCGACCGGGATGGCGCGCGAGATGAAGATGCCCGGATTTCGGAAGGGCAAGGTTCCGGCCAAGCTCGTGATCCAGCGCATGGGCCGCGACGCCGTGCTCGAGCAGGCGCTTCGCAACTCGCTGCCCGAATGGTATGAGCGAGCCCTGCTCGACGCCGGGATCTCGCCGGTCGGCGAGCCCGATCTCAAGGTCCCGTCCCTCCCCGAGGCTGGTCAGGAGCTCGCCTTCTCGGTCGAGGTCGCGGTTCGCCCCGAGGCGAAGCTGGGCGAGTACAAGGGCCTCGAGGTCGGCCGCCCCGACGCCGAGGTGCCCGACGAGATGGTCGATTCAGAGCTCGATCGTCTCCGCGAGGGCTTCGCGAGCCTCGAGCCGGTCGACCGGGCCGGCGACCAGGGCGACCTCCTGGTGATCGACTACGAGGGGACGGCGGACGGCGAGCCGTTCGAGGGTTCGGAGGCGACGGACCTGATGGTGGAGCTCGGCGCCGAGACCCTGCTTCCCGAGTTCGACCGTGAGCTCGCCGGGGCATCCGCGGGCGACAAGGTGACGGTCGAGGTTCGCTTCCCGGACGATCACCAGCCCGAGGAGCTGGCGGCGAAGACCGGGAGCTTCGCGGTCGAGGTCAAGGAGGTGCGCGAGAAGAATCTCCCCGAGCTCGATGACGCGTTCGCATCGGAGGCGTCGGAGTTCGAGACGCTCGCCGAGCTCCGCGACGAGCTTCGAAGGCGAATCGCCGAGGCGCTCGAGGCCCGGGCGGACAACGAGTTTCGCGACGCCGCCGTCGACGCCGCGGCGGCTGCCGCCCAGGTCGAGATCCCCAAGGACCTCGTCCACGCCCGGGCCCACGAGATGTGGGAGCGACTCGAGCGATCGCTCTCGACGCGCGGGATCAACCCGCAGACCTACCTTCAGATGCAGGGCAAGAATCGCGAGGAGATGGTGACCCAGCTCGAATCGGACGCGGAGCGGGCGCTTCGCCGTGAGGCGACGCTGGAAGCGGTCGCCGATGCCGAGGAGATCGAGGTGAGCGAGGCCGAGATGCTTGATGCCCTTCGCCCCGGCGAGGGGGAGGGCGAGAGTCCCGAGCGCCTGCTGGAGCGCCTCCGCGCCGGCGGCAGGGACGCGCTGCTGATCGAAGAGCTCCGGATGCGAAAGGCCGCGGAGCTGATCTCGGACGCCGCCGTTCCGATCGCCCAGGAGAAGGCCGCCGCCCGTGAGCGCCTCTGGACGCCCGAGAAGGGAGAAGGCGAGAAGGCGGAGGCGGGGGAGGCGAAGGAGGGCGGCTTGTGGACGCCCGGAGACGACTCGTAGCCCTTCCTTGGAACACCGGTCGGCGAGGCCGCTCCACTAGACTGCCCGCCCCATGAGCCCTCTCGTCCCAATGGTCGTCGAGCAGACCTCGCGCGGGGAGCGCGCGTTCGACATCTACTCGCGGCTGCTCAACGAGCGGATCATCTTCCTCGGGACCCCGGTCTCCGAGGACATCGCGAACCTCGTGGTCGCCCAGCTGATCCACCTCGAGTCCGAGGACCCCGACAAGGACATCTCGATCTACGTGAACTCGCCGGGGGGCTCCGTATATGCCGGCCTCGCGATCTACGACACGATGCAATACATCAAGCCCGACGTGCAGACGATCTGCGTCGGGGTCGCGATGAGCATGGGGGCGCTGCTTCTCTCCGGCGGGGCGGCCGGGAAGCGGATGACCACCCCGAACTCCAAGATCCTCATCCACCAGGTGACCGGTGGGTTCCAGGGTCAGGCGACCGACATCGAGATCCATGCGCGCGAGATCATCGATGTCCGAAAGCGCCTCGACGAGATCATCGCCAAGCATACGGGGCAGCCGCTCGAGAAGGTCGCCAAGGACACCGAGCGCGACTACTTCATGAGCGCCGACGAGGCCAAGGAGTACAACCTCGTCGACCAGGTCATCGAGCACCACTAGCGCCGGCCTGCCTCAGCCCTGGCCTGGGCAGCCGCTCAACCCTGGCGGTGCGCTCGCCAACGCTTCACGCCCGAGTCGCAGCCGGTGTGCCGGGCGTCGAGGGCGCCGTGGACCCTGACCGTGCCGGCTACGCGAGCCCCCTGTTTGCGAAAGCGCCCGGTTACGCGGGCATGCGAGACGTAGGCGCCTCCGCTGCGGCCCGTGCCCTGGAACTTGGAGCCCTCGACGGTGAAGACCCGATGCTTGAACCCACCGCGGAACGCGAACCTGCCCTGATTGCACTTGATCGCCAGGCGACTCCACCCGAGGCCGGCGACGCGGACGACGACGCCGTCGCTTACGCGGGCCCTGAAATGCACCCGGCCATCCCCCCCGATCTTCCCGCGGTAGGCGTTGGTCCCGGCACCCAGCGCAGTCGCCGCCAGCGCCAGGACGACGATCACCACGACCCAAACGGACTTGCGTCTCACGACTTTTCCCCTGGCCTCACGAGCGCGGTATCCCGCTCCTCAACGGTTGGCCCCGAGGGTAGCGCCGCGTCGGTTTGCGGTCAAACGGGCGCTGCAAGTCGCCGCGCGCTTGAAGGGACGAGCGACTCCGGGGAGTAACAGGGCCAGGACCAGTCAGACGGCTTGCGTGTCGTAACCTGAGGGCCAGGACGCGGGGCCGCGTCACCGAAAGGGGAGACCTCTTGGCACGCCCAACGGACTCCAACGAGCAGCTTCTCTGCAGCTTCTGCGGGAAGTCACAACGCCAGGTCAAGAAGCTGATCGCCGGCCCGGGCGTCTACATCTGCGACGAGTGCATCGATCTCTGCAACGAGATCATCGACGAGGAGCTGGCGGCGCCACCGAGCTTCGAGCTCGAGAGCCTCCCGAAGCCGATGGATATCCACTCGGTCCTGAACGAGTACGTGGTCGGACAGGAGACCGCCAAGCGAGCGCTCTCGGTCGCCGTCTACAACCACTACAAGCGCGTCCAGATGGCCCAGGGCGGCGAGCAGGAGGTGGAGCTCCAGAAGTCCAACATCCTGCTGCTCGGCCCGACCGGATGCGGCAAGACGCTGCTCGCCCAGACGCTGGCCAGGATCCTCAACGTCCCGTTCGCGATCGCCGACGCCACCGCGTTGACCGAGGCCGGGTACGTCGGCGAGGACGTCGAGAACATCCTCTTGAAGCTGATCCAGGCGGCCGACTACGACGTCAAGAAGGCCGAGACGGGAATCATCTACATCGACGAGGTCGACAAGATCGCCCGCAAGGCCGACAACCCATCGATCACCCGCGATGTCTCCGGGGAGGGAGTCCAGCAGGCGCTCCTGAAGATCCTCGAGGGGACCTCCGCCTCGGTGCCTCCCCAGGGGGGGCGAAAGCATCCCCACCAGGAGTTCCTGACGATCGACACCACCAACGTCCTGTTCATCTGCGGCGGTTCCTTCGCCGAGCTCGACAAGGTGATCGAGCGGCGGATCGGCCACAAGGGCGTTGGCTTCGGGGCCGAGGTGCAATCGCGCGATCAGCGCGACACCGGCGAGCTGTTCGAGCAGGTGCTGCCAGAGGACCTGATGGAATATGGCCTGATCCCCGAGTTCATCGGCCGGCTCCCGGTGGTCGCGGCGATCCATCAGCTCACCCGCAGCGACCTGATCACCATCCTCACCGAGCCGCGTCACGCGCTGACCCGCCAGTTCGAGCGCTTCTTCGAGTTCGACGACATCGAGCTCGTTTTCGCGCCCGACTCCCTGGACGCGATCGCCGACAGGGCGCTGGAGCGCGAGGTCGGCGCTCGTGGCCTGCGCTCGATCCTCGAGGAGACCCTGCTCGACGTCCAATTCGAGCTGCCCTCGCGGCGGGACGTCCGCAAGTGCGTCGTCACCAAGGAGTCGATCCAGCGCGGCCTGAAGCCGACCCTGGTCACCGAAGCAACGCCCGAGGAGGCCGCCTCCGAGCCGCTCGAAGAGCTCGAGGAGGAGTCGGCCTAGGTCCGGCGGCCCAGCCGCTCAAGTCAGCGGCTGGGTGGGGTGGAGTCGCCGCGCCGGAGCCCGCCGGTGGCGCTTTTCGGTCGGTCTGCGACCAAAAAGCGCCAACGCGGGGTTGGCGTTCACTTACGCGCACCCGACGGCGGTCGCGCGAAAGGGCGCAACTAAACTCGCCCGCCATGGACCCCGAGCGGCGCGAGCGCCTCGAGCAGACGACCCGCTATGAGCCCTCCGAGGTCGAGGGCCCGATCCTCGAGCGGTGGCTGGAGGGGGGCTACTTTCACCCGGAGGCGAAGGGAAGCCCCGCGGACAACTACTCGATCGCGATCCCGCCGCCCAACGTGACCGGGGCGCTCCACATGGGCCACGCCCTGAACGGCGCGATCCAGGACTCGCTCGCCCGGCTCAACCGGATGCGAGGGCGCAACACGCTCTGGGCGCTCGGCACCGACCACGCGGGAATCGCCACCCAGGCGGTGGTCGAGCGCGAGCTGGCCGAGCGGGGGGTCTCGCGCCACGAGATCGGACGCGAGGCGTTCATCGAGAAGGTCTGGGCGTGGCGCGAGCGGTATGGATCGCGGATCGTCGAGCAGTACAAGCGCCTCGGGGCGTCGTGTGACTTCGAGCGCGAGCGGTTCACGCTTGACGATCGCTACGTGCGGGCCGTCTACCGCGTCTTCAAGGCGCTTCACGACCGGGGCCTGATCTATCGCGACAACTACATGGTCAACTGGGACCCCGGCTCGCGGTCGGCGATCTCGGACCTCGAGGTCGAGGACCGCGAGGTGGAGGACGTCCTTTATGAGGTCGACTACCCCGTCGAGGGCTCGGAGCGAGCGCTGACGGTCGCGACGGTCCGCCCCGAGACGATGCTGGCCGACACGGCGGTCGCAGTCCACCCCGAGGATGAGCGCTATCGGGACCTGGTCGGCTCGACCTGCGTGCTGCCGCTGGTCGGCCGGCGCCTCGCGATCATCGCCGACGAGCACGTCGATCCCGAGTTCGGAACCGGGGCGCTCAAGATCACTCCCGGCCATGACCCGAACGACTTCGAGATCGGCCGGGCGCACGGCCTGGAGGAGATCGTCGTGATCGGGGAGGACGGGCGGATGAACGAGGAGGCGGGAGAGGAGTTCGCCGGGATGAGCGTCGCGGAGGCGCGCGCGGCCGTCGTGGACGCGCTTCGCGAAGAGGGCACGCTGCGCGCCGAGGAGCCCTACCTGCACTCGGTCCCGTTCTCGCACCGCTCCGGCGAGCGGATCGAGCCGCTGATCTCCCTTCAGTGGTTCTGCGCCATGGACGCTTTGGCGGAGTCGGCGATCGGTGCCGTTGAGGACGGAGAGGTGCGAATCGTTCCCGACACCTACAGCCGGGTCTACCTCGACTGGATGCGGAACATCCGGCCCTGGTGCATCTCGCGGCAGCTCTGGTGGGGCCATCGGCTCCCGGTCTGGTACTGCGACGCCTGCGTGGAGACGATCGTCGCGGAGTCGCCGCCCGAGCATTGCGGCGCCTGCGTGGGCCCGCTGCGCCGCGACGAGGACGTCCTCGACACCTGGTTCAGCTCCGCGCTTTGGCCGTTCGCCGCCCTCGGCTGGCCGGACTCCACGCCGGAGCTGGAGGCGTTCTACCCGACCGACGTCCTGGTCACGGCCCGGGAGATCATCTTCCTGTGGGTGGCCCGGATGGTGATGATGGGGATCGAGTTCACCGGCCGGGTTCCGTTCAGCGACGTCTGCATCAACTCCGTGATCCAGGCGCCGGACGGGCGGCGGATGTCCAAGAGCCTGGGAACCGGCATCGATCCGATCGACGAGATCGAGCGCTACGGCGCGGACGCGCTTCGGTTCGGCCTGCTCGCGATGTCGTCGACCCAGGACGTCCGCTACTCGGCGGCCAAGGTCCAGCAGGGACTCGACCTGGCGAACAAGCTCTGGAACGCATCGCGGCTGATCCTGCTGAACGCCGGTGACGCCGAGCCGTCGCCGACGCCCCTCGAGGCCGAGGATCGCTGGATCCTGTCACGGCTGCAGTCCGCGATCGAGGTCGTCACCGGGCGTCTCGACTCATATGACTTCGCCCATGCCGCGCTCGACCTGTACGGCTTCTTTTGGTCGGAGCTCTGTGACTGGTACCTGGAGATCGCGAAGCCCCGGCTCACCTCGGGCGAGCTCGAGGCCGGGGCGACGCTGCTGTGGATCCTCGAGCAGACGCTGGCGCTGGCGCACCCGCTGATGCCGTTCGTGACCGAGGAGATCTACTCCTACCTCCGGGCGGCGGAGGCTGGTGCCTCGCCGATGATGGTCACGCATCCCTTCCCGACCGCCGATCAGGCGCTGGTTGACCGGGAGGCCGAGCGCGAGGTCGGGGAGTGGATCGACCTGACCAGAAGTGTCCGGCGTTGGCGCGCGCTGGTCGGCGTCCCGGCGGCCAGCGTGCTCGCCGCCCGAGTCAGGGACGGCGGCGCGGCGCCGCACGAGCTGGTCGGCCGGCTGGCCCGGATCTCCTTCGACGGTGGGACGGGCGAGCCGGTCGCCGGCTTCGGGCCGATCGAGATCCTCGCCTCCGGCGACGTCGACCCCGACCAGGTGGGGCGCCGGGTGGCGGAGCGACGCGACACGCTTCGCTCCGAGATCGCGAGGGCCGAGGGCAGGCTCTCGAACCGAGGCTTCGTCGACAACGCACCATCCGAGGTGGTGGACGCCGAGCGAGAGAAGCTGTCCACCTACCGCGCGGAGCTCGAAGAGCTGGAGAGCTGAGCGCCTGGGCTGACAGCGAAGCCGAGGCCTGGCTTGCATGGCTCGAGCCGCTGGGCGTTCGGTTCGGGCTCGAGCGGATCCACCGGCTCGTCTCGGCGCTGGGGATGCCGCAGCACCGGTTCGCCTCGATCCACGTGGTCGGCACGAACGGGAAGTCCTCGGTGACCGAGATGACCGAGGCGCTCCTGACGGCCCACGGCAAGCGCGCCGGCTCGTATCTCTCCCCGCACATGAGCCGCTGGTCAGAGCGGGTGCGGATCGATGGGGCCGAGGTCGAGCCCGACCGCTTCACGGCGTCGGTCGAGCGGGTCGCGCAGGCGGTGGAGGTGGTGAATCGGGCACTCGACGACGAAGAATCGATCACCCAGTTCGAGGCCGCCACGGCGGTCGCGTTCGTGGCGCTCGCCTCCGCGCGGGTCGAGTTCGGGGTGATCGAGGCCGGCCTCGGAGGGCGGCTCGACGCGACCAACGTACTCCCCTCGATGATCACCGCCCTGACCTCGGTCGGCCTCGAGCACACCGAATGGCTGGGCCAGACCGAGGAGGAGATCGCGGCCGAGAAGCTCGCCGTGCTGCGCGACCACTCGACCCTCGTGCTGGGGCGGGTCGCCCCCCCCGTGCGCGAGCTGGCCGAGCGCTTCACGGCCGAGCGGAGCGCTCGGCTCGTCGTGGTCGCCGATCCGGGGGATGACCCCTCGCTGGCAATCCCGGGCGCATATGCACGCCGGGACTTCGCGGTCGCAAGGGCCGCCGCGGAGGCCGCGCTCGGCGGCCTGGACCGCGAGTTGGTGCGCGAGGTCGCCGCCGGGCTCGAGCTGCCCGGCAGGATGCAGGTGATCTCCGGTGACCCGCCGCTGGTCCTCGACGCCGCCCACAACCCCGACGGCGCTCACGCGCTCGCCGAGGCGTTGCCGGAGGCTGTCGGCGGGGGCTCCGTCGTAGCCTGCATCGCGCTCCTGGCCGACAAGGACGCCGCCGGCGTCCTCGAGGCCCTGGCGCCCCGGCTCGCGCTCGCCGTCTGCACCGAGCTCCCGGCCGAGCGGCTGAGCCGGGCGGGGCGCCCCGGGGCTCGGGCGCTGCCGGTCGAGGACCTGGTCCGGTTCGCTGAGGATGCGGGCGTGCCGGCCGAGGCCGTCGAGACGCCGCGGGCGGCGATCAGGCGCGCCCTCGACGAGGCGGCGGCGCGCGGCGGCGCGGCGCTCGTCTGCGGTTCGCATTACCTTCTGGGTGACGCATGGACCGAGAGGCACGATCCGAGCTCCTCCAGATGATGGGACTGGTCGCGGCCGTCGTCGCGATCGTGATCCTCGTCTTCTTCGCTCTCGGGTACCTGTTCGGGCGCCTGTTCCTGTAGCCGAAGCTAGGGTTTGGGCCCCAGACGACGAAGTAGAATGCTCTCCCTGCCCATGGCTACTCGGTTTTCCCCCTCTCCGTGCGCGCCACCATGCTCCTAGCCCTGTTCGGGATCACGAACCAGGGCCTGAGCCTGTTCGTGAACCTGCTGCTCGCCTTCCTGGTGGTCGTATGGATCGCCCTGATCGCCTGGACCTTCCTCGACGCGAGGCGACGGATCCGCGATCCGTTCCTGGTCGCCTGCGCGACCGCGGCGTCGCTGTTTCCGTACGTCGGGACGGTCGTCTACGCGATCCTGCGGCCCCCCGAGTTCATCGAGGACGCGCACGAGCGCGAGCTCGAGATCCGCGCCGCCGAGCTGCGCCTGCGCCAGCTCGAGGAGCAGTCGTGCCCGAGCTGCGGGTACCCGATCGAGCGCACCTACCTCCGCTGCCCGAGTTGCCGCACCCGGGTCAAGGACCCGTGCGAGGCGTGCGAGAAGCCGATCGACCCCCGGTGGACGGTCTGCCCGTACTGCGAGACGCCCCAGCGCCGGGCCGCTTCCAGGGCCCAAAGGCCCGAGGAGCAGCGCCGGGGGACCTCGGCGCCGCGCGAGGCGCCCGAGGCGGCGCCCAAGCGAACCGCCCGGGCCAAGCGCGCCGCGGCGCAGGAAGGCCGCCGCAAGCCGAGCCAGAAGGGCGAGTCGGGCCAGGCTCGCGCGTCGTCGTCGCGACAGGCGGCGAGCGGTTCGCGCCAGCCCGCCGCCAAGCCGCGAAAGTCAAGCGCCGCGCGGCCCCCCTCGAATCCTCCCGCTCCGGCCAGGGACCCGTCGGGCGAGGAGCGTCCGCGGCCCGCCCCCGCGTCCTGAGCGCGCCCCGATAGCCTTCCGCCCCGGTGGCCGAGACGACCCGAACCCTGATCCTGATCAAGCCGGACGCCTTTGCGAGGGGGTTGACGGGTGAGGTCCTGGCGCGGTTCGAGCGCAAGGGACTTCGGATCGTCGCCCTGCGCCAGCTCCACATCGACGAGGACTTCGCGGGGCGCCATTACGCCGAGCACGCCGAGAAGCCGTTCTTCGGCGAGCTGGTCGAGTTCATCACCGGGGGCCCCCTCGTCGCCGCGGTGCTCGAGGGATACGAGGCGGTCGGGGCGGCACGTCAGCTGATCGGCGCCACGAACCCGATCGAGGCCGCCCCCGGCTCGATTCGGGGGGACCTGGCCCTCGAGGTGACGTTCAACCTGGTGCACGGCTCCGACGCCGACGAGACGGCCGAGCGCGAGATCGCGCTCTGGTTTCCAGAGCTATCCGGCTGATCCTCGCCTCGGCGTCGCCGCGCCGCCGCGAGCTGCTCGGCTCGCTCGGGGTCTCGTTCGAGTCCGTGGCCCCGAAGGTCGACGAGCTGACCGACGGCGAGCCCGAGCAGGTCGTGCTCGAGAACGCGCGCCGAAAGGCCAGAGCCGTGCGGCGCTCGCTCTCCGAAGGCGGACGAGGAGCGACCCTGCCGGTGCTGGCGGTCGACACAGAGGTGGTGATCGACGGGCGGGCGCTCGGCAAGGCGGCCGACCGCGGGGCAGCCCGGGCGCGGCTCGAGGCGCTCTCGGGGCGCACCCACTCGGTGCTGAGCGGCGTCGTCGTGCTGGGTGCCGCCCGCGGAGGCGATGCTGGCGCCGAGCCGGATGAGCGGGACGCGACCGAGGGCGGCGGGGGAGAGGGGGCGGAGGTCTCGGGGATCGCCCGATCGGAGGTCACCTTCCGCGCGCTCGACGCGGCGACCCTCGACCGCTATCTGGAATCCGGGGAGTGGCGTGACCGCGCCGGAGCCTACGCGATCCAGGGACTGGGGTCGATGCTGGTCGATCGGATCGAGGGGGATTTCTCGAACGTCGTCGGGCTGCCGCTCGGGCTGCTCATCGAGCTGCTGCGCGAACCATCCGTGCGTGCGGGAGATTCGGCGCCAGAGGGCGCCCGATAGCCTAACCCTGAAGTCTACGTTGAGATCGAAATCTTTCCCTCATCCTGCAATTGAGGCTGCTTCCGTGTTCGCTACACTCGGCGCGCGGCGCGGGCGCTGCCACGGTCGGTCCCGGATGCCGGGACCGGACGATTCGAAGCCCTCTGAGTGAAGCATCCACGCCGCAGCCCGCACGGATCCCGTTTCAGACCACCGCCCCTAAGGACTTAAACCCCCCCAACCAATGGGTCTGTTTCGCAACCTGACCGGCTTCGGTGGCCGTGACATGGCCGTCGACCTCGGGACCGCGAACACGCTGGTCTACGTCCGAGGGCGCGGCATCGTGCTGTCGGAGCCGTCGGTGGTCGCGGTCGATGCGCGCAGCGGCGAGGTCCACGCAGTCGGCGTGGAGGCCAAGCGGATGCTCGGCCGCACCCCCGGGACGATCAGGGCGATCCGGCCGTTGAAGGACGGCGTGATCGCCGACTTCGACGTCACAGAGGAGATGTTGCGCCACTTCATCCAGCGCGTCCATCAGAACCGCTTCGCGCACCCGCGCGTCGTGGTCTGCGTCCCGTCGGGGGTGACCGGGGTCGAGAAGCGCGCCGTCGAGGAGGCCTGCCTGTCGGCCGGCGCCCGCCAGGCCTACTTGATCGAGGAGCCGATGGCGGCCGCGATCGGCGCCGGGCTCCCGGTCGGGGAGCCGACCGGGAGCATGGTCCTCGACGTCGGTGGGGGGACCAGCGAGGTCGCCGTGATCTCGCTCGGGGGTATCGTCGTCTCGGAGTCGATCCGGATCGGCGGCGATGAGCAGGACGACGCGATCACCGCCCACTGCAAGCACGAGCACAAGCTGTTGATCGGCCAGCAGACGGCCGAGGAGGTGAAGCTCGAGATCGGCTCGGCCTCGCTGTTGCCCGAGGAGGTGACGACGGAGATCCGGGGGCGAGACATGGTCACCGGCCTTCCGAAGACGATCATGCTGACCTCCGGCGAGGTGCGAAACGCCCTCGAGGAGCCGATCAGCCAGATCGTCGCGGCGGTCAAGGACACCCTCGATCGCACCCCGCCCGAGCTGGCCGGCGACATCATGGACCGCGGCATCACGCTGGCCGGCGGCGGCGCGCTGTTGCAGGGCATGGAGGAACGGCTTCGAGAGGAATGCCAGATGCCCGCCCAGCTGACCGAATCGCCTCTCACCTGCGTGGCGGTCGGATCGGGGCGCTCGCTCGAGGAGTTCGAGGTCATCCACCGGATGAGCCGCAACTCGCATCGCCGCGGCCTCGTGAGCACCGGGTAGCCGATGTACCGCAAACAGGTCAGAAGGCGCCGGGCGTTCATGGTGCTGCTGATCGTTGCGGCCCTGGTGCTCCTCTCGACCCAGTTCTCCGAGAGCCAGTCCGGTCCACTCCACTCGATGCAGCGGGCGGTCGCCTCGGTGTTCGGCCCCCTCGAGGAGGGCGCGACGCGGGCCCTGAAGCCCGGCCGCGACATGATCAACTGGGTCGACGAGACCTTCAAGGCGCGCGGGCAGAACAGCGACCTGAATGCCGAGGTCGCGCAGCTCCGCGCCCAGGTCGCCAGGTCGCAGGGAGCCGAGGGCGAGAACCGCCAGCTGCGAAAGCTCCTCCACCTCGACCGCGCCGGGACCCTCTCGGGCTACACGCCCGTCACCGCACGGGTGATCGGCCGATCACCCACCGTCTGGTATTCGACCGTGATCGTCGACGCGGGCTCGGGCGATGGAGTGGCGACGAACGATCCCGTGGTCAACGGGGACGGCCTGGTCGGGCGGGTCACCGACGTCACTCATGGCACCGCCGAGGTGTCCTTGATCACCGACAACCGAAGCGCGGCCTCGGCGCGGGTGTTGCCGAACGGCCCCGAGGGCGTGGCGGAGCCCGAGGTCGGGAACCCCAGCAGCCTGCTGCTCGATTTCATCGATCGAAACGCACCGATCCGCATCGGGCAGACCGTGGTGACGGCGGGGTGGAGCAACGGCGCGATCTCATCCGCCTACCCGCCCGGGATCCCGATCGGCAGGGTCCGCGACGCCACGGTCGGCGAGCAGGAGGCCTATCAGCGGGTCCACCTGCAGCCGTTCGCTGATCTGCGAAACCTCGATTTCGTTCAGGTGGCCACCGGGGGCCCGAAGCGGCCGGGGGTCTCGCAGTGATCATCACCCGCCGGATCGCGATCCGGATCGCGGCGCTGATCGTGATCTCGGTCGTGCTGCAGCTCTCGTTCTTCTCCTACCTGAGCTTCTTCGGCACGACGCCGGACATCATTCCGCTCGTCGTGATCGCCCTGGGGCTGCTCGGCGGGGCTCTGGTGGGCGCCGCCTGCGGATTCGTGACCGGCCTGCTGCTCGACTCGGCGCTCCTGGCGACCCTGGGCGCCTCGTCCCTGGCCCTGCTCGCGGTCGGGTACCTCGCCGGTCGCTACCGAGAGGGGACCGAGATCTCGAACTCGCTGGTCCCGCCGCTTCTGATCGGGGCCCTGACGATGGCCGCGGCGGCCGCCTTCGCCGCGATCCAGCTGATGCTCGGGGTGCGAAACCCGGTCAGCCTGCTGGTCCTGCGCGAGATCGTCGTTCAGGGTCTGCTCGCGACGCTCCTGGCGATCCCGTTCTATCCGCTGATCCGCCGGGTCCTTCGCCCGGCGATCGTCCTCGAGACGGGGTCGCGCCCGGCGCGAACGCCGATCAGCAGGGGGGCCTCGCGGGCCCGCCGCCGGCGGGGACGCCGCGTGCGGCGCGCCGCGGGGGTCTCGCAGCCGTGATGTTCGGCGAGCGCGAGCGACCGCTGATGCCCGCGCAGTTCGCCCTGCGCGTGGCGATCCTGAGCGGCTTCGCGCTGGTCATGTTCTCGATCATCTTCTTCCGGCTCTGGTACCTCCAGGTCCTGTCCGGCGACAAGTATCTGAAGCAGGCGCACAACAACCAGGTCCGAGACGTCACGGTCCAGGCGCCGAGGGGCCAGATCCTCGACCGAAGCGGCAGGGTCCTGGTCGACAACCGCACCGCGCTGGCGCTCCAGCTCCAGCCGACCGACCTGCCGAGGACCCACCGCAAGCGCGAGCGCGAGTTCGCGCGCCTTGGCAAGGTGATCGGGATGTCGCCGAAGTCGATCCAAGAGCAGCTCCACCAACAGACCAAGGATCTGCCCGCCAACCCCGTGACCCTGAAACGCGACGTCGGTTACGACCTCGTCTACTACCTGCGCGAGAACCAGGCCTCCTACCCGGGGGTGAGCGTGCAGAAGGTCTACGTTCGCAACTACCCCGACGGAAACCTCGCCGCGCAGATCTTCGGCTACGTGCGCGAGGTGACCGGCCCGCAGCTCAAAGAGCCCCGCTACCAGGGCCTCGCGCCCGGCGACGAAGTCGGGCAGTCCGGGGTCGAGAACACCTACGACAACGTGCTGCGGGGGATCAACGGGATGACCAAGGTCCAGGTCGACGCCGCGGGGCGGCCGACCGGGGGGGTGCTCAGCCGGACGCAGGCAAAGCCCGGCGACAACCTGCTGCTCAGCATCGACACCCCGGTGCAGAAGGCCGGCGAGGCGGCGCTCAACTCGTTCAGCCACCCGGGTGCCTTCGTGGCGATGAACGTCCGAAACGGCGAGGTCCTCGGGCTCGGCTCCTCGCCCACCTTCGATCCGTCGATCTTCACCAAGCCGGTCATACCGACCGCGACCTACAAGCAGCTCACGTCCCAGACGACCGGCGCGCCGCTCGCCGACCGGGCGATCCAGGGCCTCTATCCGACCGGGTCGACGTTCAAGCCGATCACCGCGATCGCGGCTCTCCAAAGCGGCGTCCTCACCCCGTCGACGACGATCGTCGACACGGGAACGTTCAGCTTCGGGCCGGGGACGGCGCCGCTCCATAACGCCGGCCTGGGCGCCTACGGAGCCCTGCAGCTCCCCGAGGCGCTCCAGGTCTCATCCGACGTCTTCTTCTACAACGTCGGTGCGATGCTCTTCCGCGATGGGGGCGACGCTCAGCAGAAGTGGGCCTCGGACCTAGGGATCGGCCACCCGACCGGGATCGACCTGCCGGGCGAGGTGGCGGGGCTGCTGCCGACCCCTGCCTGGCGAAACAAGCTCTACAAGGAGGCCCAGAGCCCGAGCTCGCCGGGGGGGACGAACGTCGTTCCCGGCGATCCGACCGATCGGCCTTGGACCGAGGGCGACAACGTCAACCTGGCGGTCGGCCAGGGCGACCTCCAGGCAGACCCGCTCCAGATGGCGGTCGCCTACTCGGCGATCGCCAACGGGGGCAACGTGGTGCGCCCCCACGTGGGGCTCGAGGTCAAGGACCCGAGGGGCGGCGTCGTGCAGGAGATCGACCCGGGCCCGCAGCGCCACCTGGGCATCAAACCCGAGTACAGCCGCGCGATCCTCGAGGGCATTCACATGGCGGCGCAGTCGCCGGGCGGCACGTCAGACTCGGTGTTCGGGAACTTCCCGATCCCGATGGCCGGCAAGACGGGGACCGCCCAACGGACCGGACAGCAGGACCAGTCGTGGTACGTGGCGCTGGCGCCGTACCCGCACCCGCAGATCGTCGTCGCTGCGACGATCGAGCAGGGCGGGTTCGGCGTCCAGGCCGCCGCGCCGGTCGCCCGCCAGATCCTCGGCGCCTACTACAACACTCACAAGCAGGCGGCCAAGGCGGCTGGCGGCAAGGTCCCCTCGAAGGGCCCGATCCAGCCGGTCCCGACGCCGACCGGCGGCGGCGCCGCCGCGGGAAACCCCTACTGATGGTCTCCGACGCCTATCCCCGCCCGTTTCGCGAGGGCCGTACGGCGAGCGCCGAGCGCGGGGCGGTGCTCGGGCTGGACCCGCTTCTGCTGTTCGCTGCGCTCGGGCTGATCGGATTCAGCCTCTTCACGCTCAAGGTGGTGACCGGCGGGGACGTTCCGCACGACCCGTATTTCTACGTGATCAGGCAGGCGATCTACGCGGTCTTGGGCATCGCCCTGATGCTTGCCATCGCCCGAGTCGACTACTCTCGTTTCAGGGAGCTTCGCGTCGGCCTCTATACGGCCATGATGGGCAGCATCATCCTGGTGCTGCTCCTGGGCCAGGCAACGCGCGGCTCGAGACGATGGATAGAGCTTCCTTTCTTCACGTTCCAGCCGTCGGAGCTCGGCAAGGTGCTGCTGATCGCGGCCCTGGCCGGGTTTGCTATCGATCATGGCCGTCGGGTCACCGAACGGCAGCGGACCGCCCGGCTCATGCTGCTGGGGCTGGTACCGGCGCTGATCGTGTTCATGCAGCCGGATCTCGGAACGGCGATCACCTACGTGGTGATCACCCTCGCGATCCTGTTCGTGGTCGGGGTGCGATGGACGCACTTCGCCCTCCTGGGCGCCGTGCTGGCGACCGCCGTCGCGGCGGTCCTGGTGGTCGCGCCGGCGATCGGGCATCCGATCCTGAAGGGCTATCAGCAGGAGCGGCTGACGTCGTTCCTGAACCCGAGCTCGGATCCGCGCGACGCGACCTACCAGATAGACCAGTCCCTGGTCGCGATCGGATCCGGCGGCAAGGTGGGGCAGGGGGCCGACTCGACTCAGACCGAGAACGGCTTCGTGCCCGACCGGACCACGGACTTCATCTTCTCCGTCGTCGGCGAGCGATTTGGCTTCGTCGGCGCTGCCTTCGTCCTATCCCTCTACGCCCTGCTGATCTGGAGGGCGCTGCGCATCATGACGCTTTCGAAGAACTTATACGGGAGCTTGATAGCGGGAGCGATCGCCGCGATGTTCATGTGCCAGGTGTTCGTGAACATCGGTGTAGCGATCGGAATCATGCCGGTCACCGGCATCCCGCTTCCGTTGATGAGCTTTGGAGGCTCGTCCGTCGTCGTCACGTTGATGGCGGTCGGGCTCCTTCAGAGCATCTACGTCCAAGCGCGGCTCACCTCCAAGAGCAGGGCGGATCTGCTCGTCTGAGTGGATCTCAACCTACTCTTGAGGTGAACACTTGAGAAAACGCATACTCGTTTCAGTCGACGCCGGTGAGACCCGAGTCGCGGTGCTGGAGAGCAAGGCCGCCAGCCGTCCCAGCGGGCGTCGCAAGAACGACCGTCCCGCCCGCAACCGGGCAGCGCCCGGAGGCGGAGCTGAGGACGCTGCCCGCTCTGATTCGGATGACTTCAAGGTCGCCGAGCTCTACATCGAGCGCCGTGACCAGCGGTCGATCGTCGGCAACATCTACAAGGGCGTGGTCGACAACGTCCTTCCGGGCATGGAGGCGGCATTCGTCGACATCGGCCTGGAGCGAAACGGCTTCCTGCACGTCGACGAGATCGTCCTCGAGGGCGGCGAGCAGGCGCCGCGCCGAGGGCGTGGCAAGGGCCGCCGGATCGACCAGCTGCTGAAGCCGCGCCAGGAGGTCCTGGTCCAGGTGGTCAAGGACCCGTTGAAGACCAAGGGCGCGCGACTCTCGATGCAGCTCTCGATTGCGGGGCGGTACCTCGTCTACATGCCGCTCGGGGGCGGCGTCGGCGCGAGCCGTCGCCTGTCGGACTCGGAGCGCGATCGGCAGCGAAAGCTGCTCCAGAACATCCACAAGGGCGATGGGGGAGTGATCGTTCGAACCGCCGCCCAGGGCGCCCGCAAGGCTGACTTCGAACGCGACATCGACTATCTCCGAAAGCTCTACGACGTCGTCCAGCGTCGCACCGACGAGATCAGGGCGCCGGGGATGGTCTTCCAGGAGGCCGACCTCTCGATTCGGGTGCTCCGGGACGTGCTCGTCAAGGAGTTCGACGGCGCGATCATCGACGAGGCCAAGCAGCACCAGCGGGTGACCAGCTTCTTCCAGCGCACCGCGCCCGAGCTGGTCGACGAGGTCGAGCTCTACTCCAAGCGCGAGCCGCTGTTCGAGCGGATGGGGATCGAGGAGGCCTACCGCTCGGTTCTCTCGCGGCGGGTGGACCTCCCGTCGGGGGGGTACCTGATGATCGACTACGCGGAAGCGCTGACCGTGATCGACATCAACACGGGCAGCTTCACCGGACGCGGCAAGGGCCGCCTGGAGGACACGATCACCCGGGTGAACGTCGAGGCCGCCGATGAGGTCGTGCGCCAGCTTCGTCTCCGCGACATCGGCGGGATCATCGTGATCGACTTCATCGACATGGCGCGGGCCCGCAACCGCGACCAGGTGCTGAAGACGCTGCGAAAGGCGCTCGACGCCGACAAGACCAAGAGCTACGTGATGGACGTCTCGCCGCTCGGGCTGGTCGAGATGACCCGGCAGAACGTCACCGACGGGGTCAGGGAGATCCTCACCAAGCGGTGCCCGACCTGCGACGGGGAGGGAGTCGTCAAGTCGGAGGAGACGGTTGCGATCCAGATCGTTCGCGGTCTGCGCGAGATGCTCGCCTCCAAGCCGGCTGACGCGACCCCGGACGCCTTCCTGGTCCGGGTCAACCCCCGAGTCGCCGCGGAGCTGCTTCGCGAGGACAGCCCCCTGCACGAGCTCGAGGAGGAGGCCGGCAAATACTTCCACTTCGAAGGCGGGGAGGCCCTGTCGCTCGACACGTTCGAGATCGTCGATCGGGGCACGCGGGCCGAGATCGAGGAGCGGGCGCTCCCGTTCCAGGTCGGTGACGAGGTCCTGGTCAAGATCGAGGAGCCGCACATGTACAACGCAGACGATGCGATCGCCAGGGTGGACAGCTACATCGTCAGCGTCGCGGGGGGCGGCCGGTTCGTCGGCGACCGCCGCCTGGTCAGGATCGAAAGCGTTGGCCGCTCAGCGGCGAACGCGGCCCTGGTGGGCGCCCCCGAGGCCAACGGGGATCAAGTGAGCTCCGACGGCGCGGCCGACGAGGGTTCCGTAGAATCGCGCCCTTCCCGGCGCCGACGCGGCCGGCGAGGCGGCAGGCGCGGTTCTCGTGCCAGCACATCCACCGAGGTTCAATCCGATGGCGACTAGTGGTACCACCAGCTACGCGATAGTCGAGACGGGCGGCAAGCAGTACCGCGCCGAGGAGGGCGGCAGCTTGCTGGTCGAGCACCTGGCCGCGGACGAGGGGGCGAAGGTGACCCTTCGCCCCGTCCTCTATCGCGGCGACGAGCGGGTCGTAGTCGACGGCAAGGACCTCGAGAAGGTCAAGGTCGAGGCGGTCGTCACCGAGCACCTCCGGGGCCCGAAGATCCGGATCTTCAAGTACAAGGCCAAGAAGGGCTATCGCAGGCGCGCCGGCCACCGGCAGTCTCTGACTCGGCTCGAGGTGACCGAGGTGCGGATGCTGACCCGAAAGCCCGCCGCCAAGGCGGAGCCGAAGGCGAAGGCCGAGGCCGAGGTCGACAAGCCCGACGCGTCGGCCGGGGCGCCGGCCAAGAAGCCAGCCGCCAAGCCGGCCGCGAAGAAGTCCGCCGCCAAGGCGAAGCCCAAGACGGCGGCCAAGAAGCCTGCCGCGAAGAAGACGGCGGCCAAGAAGACGGCGGCGAAGCGCAAGCCCCCCAGCTCCGGCGGATCCTCGCCCAAGGCACCCGGCTCGGCGTCTGCTAAGAAGTAGCCATGGCGCACAAGAAGGGACTCGGCTCGAGCCGGAACGGTCGCGACTCAAACCCCAAGTACCTCGGGGTGAAGGTGTTCGCGGGCCAGAAGGTGGATGGCGGCGAGATAATCGTCCGCCAGCGCGGCACCCGGTTTCGCCCCGGCGACGGCACCGGCCTCGGCCGCGACCACACGATCTTCGCCGCCCGCGCCGGCGTGGTCGAGTTCACCAGCGGCCACAGGGGCCGCACGGTCTCGGTCGCGGACGCCGAGTAGGCGGCAGCACCGCCTGCGAGCGAGCGCCTCGGCCCCCGAAGGACGCCCGGACCCGTGACCCCGTATAGAGAGCCGATCAGCGACGCGGTCCCTAAGCTCGCGGCGTGCTCTACGACCAGGCCAAGATTCACGTCGAGGGAGGGCGCGGCGGGAACGGCTGCGTGAGCTTTCGGCGCGAGGCCCACGTTCCGCGCGGCGGGCCCGACGGCGGCGACGGCGGCCGGGGCGGGGACGTGGTGCTCGTCTGCGATCCCTCTCGTCGGGACCTGTCGCAGCTTCATCGAGCCCGTCATTTCCGGGCCGGCCGCGGAGGCCATGGGAGCGGGAACCAGCGCCACGGCGCGCGCGGCCCGGACGAGGTCCTGCCCGTCGCGCCGGGGACCCAGATCGAGGGGCTCGAGGGGAGTCGCTTCGACCTCGTGCATCCCGGACAGCGCGCGGTCGTCGCGGCCGGCGGACCCGGCGGACACGGCAACAAGCGGTTCGCCAATTCCACCCGCCAGACGCCGAGGTTCGCCGAGAACGGCCTCGAGGGCGAGTCGGGGTGGATCGAGCTGCGGCTGAAGCTGCTCGCCGACGCGGGCCTGATCGGACTGCCGAACGCCGGCAAGTCATCGCTCCTTCGCCGGCTGACCCGGGCGACGCCGAAGGTCGCCGAATATCCGTTCACGACCCTGGAGCCGGCCCTCGGCACCCTCGACTCCGATCAGCGACAGCTCGTGATCGCCGACATCCCGGGCCTGATCGAGGGCGCGGCACGCGGCGCAGGCCTGGGTCACGAGTTCCTCGCCCACGTCGAGCGGTGCCGGCTCCTGATCCACCTGGTCGACATCGACGGCGAGGACCCGAAGGCCGCCTACGAGTCGATACGGGGTGAGCTGGCGGAGTACGGCGACGGCCTCGAACGCCTGCCCGAGCTCGTCGTGCTCTCAAAGGCCGATCTGGTGCCCGAGGGGGACTCCTCGGCGGCCGCCGAGGATTGGGCGAGGCGGCTCGGGCCCGAGAGCCTCGGCGTGCTGGCCGTCTCGTCGGTCAGTGGCGCCGGTGTCGAGGAGCTCCGGCGGGCGATCCTCAACGGCGCGCCGCCGCCCACGGCCGCGCGCGACGCAGGCTCGGCGGACGATCAGCCCGCCTTCGAAGCCGATCACATGACCTACCGACCGGCCGGGGACCAGGGCTTCGACGTGGAGCGAGTCGGGGAGGGGGCATTCGAGGTCCGCGGACGCGGGATCGAGCTCCTCGTTCGCCGCCACGACACCGACAACCCGGAGGCCCTGGCATACCTGGAGCAGCGCATGAACGAGATCGGCGTGATCGCCGCCCTGCGCTCGGCCGGCTTCGAGCCGGGCGACGAGGTGCGGATCGGCGATCGTGCGTTCGAGCTCGACCCCGCGCACTAGATGGCCGTCCATCCCGTGCTAAGAAAGGGACGATGACCGTAGTCGCAAAGCTCGGCTCCTCGATCGTCGCCGGAGACGACGGCTCGCTGCGCACGGCCGTCCTGGACGGTGTCTGCGCGCAGGTCGCCGAGCTCCACCACGAGGGCGAGAGCATCGTGCTCGTGACCTCCGGCGCGATCGCAAGGGGAATGCGCGTCATGGGCCTGGGGCGGCGACCGGGCGCGATCGACGAGATGCAGGCGGCGTCGGCGGTCGGCCAGGGCCCGTTGTTTCGCGCCTACGAAGAGCGCCTCGCGGCCCACGGGGTCCACGCGGCGCAGGTCCTGTTGACCTCGCCCGACATGTCGGCGCGCACCAACTACCTGAACGCCCGCCAGACTCTTCGGCGGCTGCTCGATTGGCGCGCCGTGCCGATCGTCAACGAGAACGACACCACGGCGACCGACGAGATCACCTTCGGCGACAACGACTTTCTCTCGGCTCAGGTCGCGATCCTGCTCGAGGCGCGCCTGCTGGTCCTGCTGACGGACACCGCGGGACTCCACACCGCCGATCCGGGGGTCGACGAGGGCGCGGAGCTGGTCGCGGAGGTGCGGTCGTCCGAGGAGATGGGGCGCTACGAGATCGGCGATCGGACCTCCGCATTCGGCTCCGGCGGCATGAGGAGCAAGGTAGCGGCCGCCGAGATGGCGAGCGCGGCGGGGATCCCGGTCGTGGTCTGCGACGGCAAGGACCCCGGGAGCCTGCTGGCCGCGGCGCGGGGAGCACCGGTCGGCACCCGCTTCGTCGCCCACGCCGAGCGCACCCCGAGCTTCAAGCTCTGGCTTCGATATGCCAAGCCCAGCCGGGGCACCGTCGTCGTGGACCCTGGAGCGGCGCGGGTCCTCCGCGAACAGGGCTCCAGCCTGCTCCCGGTTGGCGTGACCGAGGTCGTGGGGGGGTTCGCGGCCGGCGACGCCGTCGAGGTCGCCTGCGACGGCGTCGTGGTCGGAAAGGGGATCGTCAACTACTCGGCCTCGGAGCTCGACGCGATCAAGGGCCTGAAGTCGGGCGAGGTGCTCGGGCGGATGCCGAGCGCCTCCGAGGAGGCGGTCCACCGCGATCACTTCGTGCTCACCTGAGGGCAGGGCGGCCATTCCGGCTTGGCCCGTCGGGTGAGCCGGACGGAGGCGGCCGCCGTTGCGGCGGGAACGTCCCGTGGAAGATGCCCGCCCGCTCGTTGGCTCCCACGAGGTTGGCCAGCCCGGTCGCGCACGGCGAGCGCCGATTTCGGCGTGGGGCCCTAGGAGCGCGCCGTGTCCGGCGGCCCGGACCACGGCAGTGGCTCCAGCCCTTCGTCGAGCTGAACGCCGAAGGCGTTGAGCGCGAAAGCGACCATGTGGTACTGGCCGACCAGCACGGTCGCCTCGATCAGCTGGGCCTCGGAGTAGCTTTCTGCCAGCGCCAGCCAGGTCTCCTCGGTGAGCTGGGCGGTGTCGTGGAGCTCGTCGACGGCTTGAAGGAGCGCCGCCTCGTGATCGGTCCATCCCTCGGCACGGGGACCCTCGAGGACCCGGTCGACCGATTCCCGGTCGATGTCCAGGCCGAGCGCGATGCGGACGTGCTGTCCCCACTCGTACGAGGAGCGGCAGCGGACGGCGGTGCGAAGGATCAGGAGCTCGCGGTCGCGTGGCGGGAGCGTCCCGGCGGTCAGCAGGTATCCGGCGAACGGCAACCAGCTGCGAAAGAGGTCGGGATGGCGCGCCAGGGTCCGGAAGATGTTGTAGCTCCCCAGCGGCGCCTCGGCGCCCTGGGGCAGCGCCTCGAGGATCCGCCCCACCTCACACTTCCACTCAGCCTCCGGCAGTGGGGGGATCCTGGGGGCGCTCACGTCGTAACTCCTCTCGCTCGGGGCCCGAGCCGCGATTCGACGGTTCGGCTGATCGGAAACCTCTTCAAAGCTGGTAGGTGACGAGGGCGACGGCCACGTCCGCACCGTCGTCCGCCGACACCTTCACCTCGCAGAAGCAGAGGCCCGTGCCGCCGCGTCGAACGACCTGGGCCTCGGCCCGGATCCCCTGGCCGCGCGCCGGCGAGAGGAAGTCGACGGTCAGCCCCACGGTCGAGGCGCGCAGGCGCTCCGGCACCTCGGCACCGGACCACACGGCGGCCGCGGCTGCCGTGTCCACCAGCGAGCTGATCGCACCGCCGTGCACGACGTCGCCCATGGTCGGGAGCGAATCACTGAACGGCATCGCGAGCCGCGCCCGACCCGGCCCGATCTCCTCCAGGCGGATGCCGAGGTGGGCTATGAAGGGGGAGTTGTCCAGCCATCCACGCGCAAGCGCCGCCCCGTCGGCCGTTGCCCGTTCGCCGTTGGTTTGCCCTGAGTCCGCCATGGAGGAGGCCACCCTGCAAGCTACCCTGTCACGCATGGCCACCGCGACCCGCACCGTGGAGGACGCATGCCGCTCCGCGAAGCGTGCTTCGCAGGAGCTCGCCCGTGCCGACGAGGCCTCGCGGAACGCCGCGCTGGCGCGCCTGGCTGAGCTCCTGGGCGAGCACCGCTCCGAGGTCCTCGAGGCGAACGCCGGCGACCTGGCGGACGAGCGGGCCGCGACGCTGACCCCCGGGCTCCGCGACCGCCTCGCGCTGAGCGAGGAGCGGATCGCGGCGATGGCGGAGGGGGTGCGTGCCGTCGCCGCGCTCGAGGACCCGATCGGCGAGCTGATCGAGGAGCGCCGGCTGGCGAACGGCCTCGAGCTCAGGAAGGTCAGGGTCCCGCTCGGCGTCGTCGGAGTGATCTACGAGGCGCGCCCGAACGTGACCGTCGACTGCGCGGCGCTGATGCTGAAGAGCGGAAACGCGACGGTGCTCCGCGGGTCGAGCTACGCGGCCAGATCCAACGCCGCCCTCGCCGCGCTGGTCGCCGAGGCGGTCGGCGAGGCCGGCCTCCCGGAGGGCTCTGTCGAGCTCCTCGACGGCACCGACCGCTCCGAGCTCGACGAGCTGGCCCGGGCCGAGGGGCTCGTGGATTTGATCATCCCCCGGGGAGGCGAGGGGCTTAAGCAGGCACTGAAGGAGGTCGCCAGGGTGCCGGTGATCTACGCGGCCGCCGGGAACAATCACGTCTACGTCCACGCCGACGCCGATCTCGAGCTGGCCCGGCGGGTCGCATACAACGCCAAGGTCCAGCGCCCGGGCGTGTGCAACGCCGCCGAGACGCTGCTCGTCAACGCGGCGGTCGCCCAGGAGCTCCTGCCCGAATTGCTGGCCGACCTCCATGGCGCCGGGGTCGAGCTGGTGGGCGATGAGCGGGTTCGCCGCGCCGCGGCGGGGCTTGCGGTCGGCGAGGCGAGCGACACAGACTGGGACACGGAGTACCTCGGGATGAAGATGGTCGTCGGGTTGGTCGACTCGCTCGACGAGGCGATCGTCCACGTCAACCGGCACGGGTCCGGCCACTCCGAGGCGATCCTGACCGGCTCCGACGCGGCGGCGGACGCGTTCACCGAAGCGGTCGACGCGGCGGTCGTCTACGTCAACGCGTCGACCCGGTTCACCGACGGCTTCGAGTTCGGGATGGGGGCCGAGATCGGAAACTCGACCCAGAAGCTGCACGCACGCGGCCCGATCGGGCTCCGCGAGCTGACCACGTTCAAGTACGTCGTCCACGGGGACGGCCAGGTTCGCGAGTAGGGGAATCCGGTCGCCGCAGTCGGCGTTCTCGGGGGCGCTTTCAACCCGCCGCACATCGGGCACCTGGTGCTCGCACAGGAAGCGGCCTTTCAGCTCCGGCTCGACCGCGTCCTGTTGATGCCCGTCGGCGAAGCCCCGCACAGGCGAGTCGACCCCGAGCCCGGTGCCGAGGTGCGCCTCGAGCTGACCCGCCGCGCCGCGAGCGCCGATCCGCTGGTCGAAGCCTCGGACCTGGAGACGAGCCGTCCCGGGCCGTCGTTCACGTTCCGTACCCTGGAGCTGTTGACCGAAGCGACGCCCGGGGATCAGCTCGTCTTCCTGATGGGAGCCGACGTAGCTGCGGGGCTCGAAGGGTGGGTGGAGCCCCAACGGGTGATCGAGCTGGCGCGCCTCGGCGTCGCCGCCCGCCCGGGCACCGCCCCCGAAGAGGCCGAGGCGGCGATCGAGCGCCTGGGCGGGGGCGATCGGGCCGAGGTCGTGAGGATGCCGGAGCTCGGGATCTCGTCGACCGGGATCCGCCGGCGCGTCGCTGCCGGGCGGCCGATCCGTCATCTGGTCCCAGACCCGGTCGGCAGCCTGATCGCCGAGCTCGGCCTCTACGTGTGAGCGAGGCTCGCGACAAGCGGTCGCCCCGGCCGGAGTCCTCAGAGCTCGCTCGCCGGATCGCGAGCATCATCGACGCCAAGCAGGCCGACGACGTCGTCGCGCTGGATATGCGCGAGCTGGTCGGCTACACGGATTACCTGGTCATCGGCACGGCTCGAAACGAGCGTCACGCGAAGGCCATCCACGAGGAGGTCCGCCTCGCCCTGAAGCGCGAGCAGGGCCTGGTGCCGGCAAACGCCGAGGGACAGGCTGAGGGGGGATGGGTCCTGGTCGACTACCTGGACTGCGTCCTCCACCTCTTCGTCCCGGAGCTCCGCGAGCGCTACCGGATCGACGTCCTGTGGGGCGAGGCGCCTCGCCTCGAGCTCGAACCGACTCGGCTGCGCGACAGCGCCTGACAGACTTCCTTGCCGTCCGGCGGCGCGCCTAGCCTGGGCGAATCGGCGAGGGTCGCTTCAAGAGGTCCCTGCTCGGATACCGCCCGCGTGAGGTCGACGAGGCGATCGCGCTGCGCGAAGCCCGGCTCGCCGCGGCGGCCGCCGAGCGGGCCGCAAGTAGCGGACAGATCGGCGAGCTGGAGCTCGAGCTGGCCTCCCGCGGCGAGGCGCTCGAGCGGGGAACGCGACGGATCGCCGAGCTCGAGCGCGTCGCCGCCCGGATCGCGGAGCGCGTCGTCGAGCGCGAACGAGACCTGCGCGACGCTCGAGGCGAGGTCGCCACCCTGCGCGCCCATGGCGATCAGGGGACCCGGGCACTGGCCGCGCTCGCCGACGAGCTCGAGATGGTGCGGCGCCAGGCCCGCGGGCAGGCCACCAGGATCCGGTTGCGCGCGCTTCGCGATGCCGCGGTGTTGACCCAGGCCGTCGACGAGCTCGCCCGCGATCCTGAGCGGGCGGGCGAGCGCCTCACCGGTTCGCTGCGGGACGCGATCGAGCGCATCGCCGCCGCGGGGACGGCGACGACGACGGCGACGAGCTCGCCGAGGCCAACGGCCGCGTCGAGCGGGCGACGCCCGGAGAGCTGTTCGATGGCCTGATCGAGGTCGAGGTCGGCCCGTTGAGCGACTTCTCGCAGCTGGTCGGGTTCGAGGACGCCGCCGCGGGGATCGGCGCCAGCTCGGAGATCTCGGTGAAGCGGTTCACGCAGGGCCGGGCGACGCTTGCGATGCGGTTCAAGCAACCCGTCGAACTGCTCCGCGAGCTCGAGGAGCGGGCGCCGTTCGTGTTCAGGGTGCGGGACATGCGCGCCGATCGCATCGTGCTCGACGTCGACGGGCAGCGCGAGGGATAGCCCGGGCGCGGCCCGGGCTACCGATGTTCTAGGTTCCCCCCGTGCCCGAAGCGACGGCGAAGGCGAACGGGATCGAGATCGTCTACGAGGAGTTCGGCGATCCATCCGACCCCACGATGCTGCTGATCATGGGCCTCGGCGTCCAGATGCTCGGGTGGGACGAGGAGCTCTGCCTGATGCTCGCGGCGCGCGGCTTCCGGGTCGTCCGGTTCGATAACCGCGACGCGGGGCGCTCGACGACGTTCCGTTCGGGGCCCCGGGCGAACGTGATGGCGGCGATCGCCGGCGACCTGAGCTCGGCCAGCTACAAGCTCGAGGACATGGCCGACGACTCGGCGGGCCTCCTGGACCACCTCGGGGTCGCCTCCGCACATGTTGTGGGCGCCTCTCAGGGGGGCATGATCGGCCAGACCCTGGCGATCAGCCGGCCCGACCGGGTCCTGTCCCTCACCTCGATCATGTCGACCACGGGAGACATCGCGCGTGGGCCAGCCCCATCCCGAGGCTCTGCCGGCGCTCCTGCAATCGCCGCCGCGGGACCGGGACGGCTTCGAGGATTTCGTCGTGCGTGCGTGGAGGGTGATCGGCTCTCCGGGATTCGATCGCGACGAGGAGGCGTTGCGAGCCAGGGCCCGGGCGAGCTACGACCGGGGCATCCACCCCGATGGCACCGCGCGCCAGCTGCTGGCGATCCTCGCCTCCGGCGACCGGACTCGGGAGCTGGCCGAGCTCCACCTCCCGACCCTGGTCATCCACGGGACCGACGACCCCTTGATCGACGTCTCCGGGGGCGAGGCGACCGCAGCGGCCATCCCGGGCGCCGAGCTGGTGCTGATCGACGGGATGGGCCACGACCTGCCTCGCGAGCTGTGGCCGCGGTTCGTCGAGCTGATCGTCGCCAACGCGGCGCGCGCCGGCTCCCTGGACAGATCCGGCTGAGGCGCTCTTCGCCGCACCGGTTTCGCCGCCCATCGGAACCTCGCGATTCAGACGGCGCTCAAACTACAATCCGGGGCACCCGGGGCTGTAGCTCAGTTGGGAGAGCGTCGCGCTGGCAGCGCGAAGGTCAGGGGTTCGAGCCCCCTCAGCTCCATGAGCGGTTTGCCGGGACGCTCGGCGGGTTCACCCCCTTGGTGACCGCGACGGCGCGTCGATTGACGGAATCCTTACGACTCGTTGACCCGCCGGCAAGGTCGCCGCGCGAAGATGCCATGCCAACCAGCGAAGGAGGTTCGCAATGGCTCGAATTCTCGTAACCGCGGATGGCCCCGATGGACACGAGGCCGCGATCTTGCTGCAGCAGCGGGTGGTCCCGGCCGACCTCGAATCAGATCGACTCTGCGCACGGCTCGTGGAGCGGGTGGGTTGGGCTCTGGTCGACGCCGACGAGGTCGAGCACCGAACGGCGCCGCCGGCGCTCGCCCGGGCACGCAATGCGCGTACAGCGGGGCGCAGGTCGTCCGTGGTACAGACTCCTGAGCGACGATGAACGACGGTGAGCGTCGGCTCGCTATGAGTGGGTTCTGCGCACGAGCACGAACCGCTCGTGGTTTCCCCTCACCATCTGCTCCTTGACCACTCCGACACCCCAGGCATTGAACTTCTGCTCGGCCGCGCCCGGCTCGAGGGCGCACGTTTCGACCGTGACCAAGGGCCGTTTGAAGGCTCCGGCCGGCACCTTGACGGTGCCTTTGGCCCCCACGACCCGCGCTTGGTCGAGGGCGTGACCGGGGTAGTACTCCTGTCGATAGGCGTCACCGGGCCGCGGGTCGCCGGGCACGATGATTCCCGGCTGCGCGCCGTCGACCCCGGCCTGCCATGAGTCGGTCGCCTTCACGAACCCGCCGTCGCGAAGCTCCCTCGCGTCCTCACCCATGTACCAGACGTTCCCCTGCTTGTCCTGCGCGTACCAGTCGAAGGTCTTCTCGATCGGGTTGCCACCCTCGGAGACGACGTCGCGGACAACCGTGGCCTTGACGCCGAGAATCCGCTTGGTCCGGTGCGTGACGACCTCGTCATCGGTCTGCGGCGTCGTTCCGTCCTCGGCGACGCCCTTGTAGTGGAGGCCGCTCCCCGGCTTGAGCGGCAGGTAGGGGTTGTCCACCGCGGGCACAAAGTTCACCGGATCGATCGAGGGCTCATACCCGCCGTGAACCGGGGCCAGGCTCGCGGCTCCGCTTGCAGACCCCGATCGGGCGCCCGTAGGGGAGCCCGCGCCGGCAGTGGTGGCACGCACGGTGGTCGAATCGCTCGAGGAGCCGCAGCCCCCGGCGACCAGGGACGCCACGAGGACCGCACCTGCGATGAGAGCTTTCACGGATATCTCCTCGCTTGCCGACATTCGTCGTCCCAACGATCGCCCTCGGAGATGAAAGGCCGATGACAGCCGGCCTGTCATCTTCCTGTCATCTGCTGGGGGCAGTCTCCGGGTTCGAGCCAATGCGAGTCCTGATCGTCGAAGATCACGTCAAGATGGCCGGCCTGATCGGGCGCGGCCTTCGCAAGGAGGGCATGGCCGTCGACGTGGCGAGCAACGGCGAGGACGCGGTGACCCGCGCCGAGGCCACCGAGTACGACGCGATCATCCTCGACGTGATGCTGCCCGGAATCGATGGCTTCGAGGTCTGCCGGCGCCTGCGCGCCGACGCCGTCTGGGCTCCGATCCTGATGCTCACGGCACGCGACGCCGTCCGGGACCGGGTGGCGGGACTCGACACGGGAGCCGACGATTACCTGACCAAGCCGTTCTCATACGCCGAGCTCCTGGCGCGGCTTCGGGCTTTGGTGCGCCGCGGCGCGGTCGAGCGCCCGCCGGAGCTTCGAGTCGGTGACCTGCGGCTCGATCCGGCCTCCCGGCAGGCCTGGCGTGGCGACGCACCGATCTTCCTCTCGGCCAAGGAGTTCTCGATCCTGGAGGTGTTCATGCGACGCCCCGGCGAGGTGCTGTCGCGATTCCAGCTCCTCGAGCACGCCTGGGACTACGACTACGAGAACCGCTCGAACGTCGTCGATTCCTACATCCGGCTCCTTCGCCGAAAGGTCGATCGCCCGTTCGGGGTCGAGAGCATCGAGACCGTGCGCGGCGCGGGCTACCGACTCCGCGAGGAGACCCGACCCTGAGCCGACTGCCCACCAGGCTGCGGGTGACCCTGGTATTCGCCGGCATCATGGCGGTCGTGCTGGTGGCGACCGGCCTCTTTCTGCGCCTGCGCCTCGAGCACAACCTCGATCAGTCGATCAACCAGGACCTCCAGTCGCGAAGCGACGGCCTCGTCTCGTTGATCCGCACCGGCGAGCTCCACCTCGGCGAGGCGGTCCGAAGCGCCCTGAAGGCGCGCGGCGCGAGCTTCGCGCAGGTCCTGACTCCCGCGGGGAAGCTCTATCAGCCCCGAGCCCAGCAAGGGGCTCGGCCACTCCTCGGCCCGGCCGAGGCCCGGCGCACCACGCAAACGCCGAGATTCGTCGAGCGCCCCGGCGCTCCGGGACTCGTCGACGAGCCGGTTCGCCTCCTGGCCACCCCGTTTCCGTTCGAACGGCGGCACCTGATCGTCGTTGTGGGCACCTCACTCGCGGCGCGCCGCGACGCCCTTCACAGCCTCACCACGCTGCTCCTGTTCGGCGGGCCGGTCGCGCTCCTTCTGGCGTCGCTCGCCGCCTACTGGACCGTCGGCGCGGCGCTCCGTCCGGTCGAGGCGATGCGGCGCCGGGCGGCGGAGATCTCCGCCGCCGAGTCCGAACAGCGTCTTCCGGTGCCCAGGGCCCACGATGAGCTTCGTCGTCTCGGCGAGACGCTGAACGAGATGCTCGACCGGCTCGAAGCGGCGCTCGAGCGCGAGCGGGCGTTCGTCGACGACGCGAGCCACGAGCTACGAACGCCACTCGCCCTTCACAAGGGAGAGCTCGAGCTCGCGCTGCGCTACGGGGGCAGCAGGGAGGAGCTTCGTGCCGCGATCGCGTCGGCGATTGAGGAGGCGGACCGCCTCTCGGAGCTCGCCGAGAACCTGCTCGTGATCGCTCGCGCCGACAAGGGCATGCTCCAGGTCGAGCAGGAGCGGCTCGAGGTCTCGGGGCTCTTTGAAACCGTGGTCCAGAGGCTTAGCGCCAGGGCCCGCGAAAGCGATCGGACGCTCGATGTCGACGACCCGGACGGCCTGGCGATCGAGGCCGATCGCCTCAGGGTCGAACAGGCGCTCACGAATCTGGTCGAGAACGCTCTGCGCCACGGGGCCGGCGAAATACGGCTCTGGGCGCGGGGGCACGACGGGGCGGTCGAGCTCCACGTCAGCGACGCCGGCCCGGGCTTCCCGCCCGACTTCCTCCCCCATGCGTTCGAGCGCTTCAGGCGGGCAGGCGCCGGCAGGTCGGGAGGGGGAGTCGGCCTGGGGCTGTCGATCGTCGACGCGGTTGCACAGGCACACAGCGGCCACGCCGAGGCTCGGAACGACCCGGACGGGGGCGCCGACGTCTGGATCGAGTTGGGCCGGGCCCCGACTCGCTAGCCCCCGGGCTCGCGGGGCGATCGTTCACGCCGGCCCTACGCGGGCGACCTCAATCGCCGGCCCGCCGACTCACCTCGAGCTCGCCGACTCGCAGCCGCTCGACCTCGAGCTCCTCGATCCGGAGTCGCTTCATCTCCCCCTTTCCGATCGCCAGCCGCCCGATCGCCAGCCGCCCGATCGCCAGCGCGCCGACGGCGCCGGCGCCGAGCGCGAGCGCGCCCACAGCCACCGCTCCGAGGGCGCCCGCGCCGGCGCTCGCCGTCCCCGCCGAGGCGCTCTCGAGCTCCACGGCCTCGGCCTGCTTGGCGCGAAGCCATCCCGGCCGATTTCGCTTCCGTCCTCTTCTCATCCGAGCCTCCTTCGGGCGCCGGCCGCGGCGGCCGGGCGGATTGCGTTGTGGGCCACCGAGGGCGGCCCCTCCCAATCCTGTCACGCCGCCCGCGCGGCCTGGGATAGGCTCCGCCGCTTGAAGCAACTGGCCGATGGGGTGTGGCACCTCAACACCTTCTTCCTCCCGAACGCGATCAACGCCTACCTGGTCGAGGACGTCCTGATCGATTCCGGAACCCGGCAGTCCGGGGCCAAGATCCTCAAGCAGCTCCAGGGCCACCGGGTGAACGCCCATGTCCTGACCCACGCGCACCCGGACCACCAGGGGTCGAGCCACCGGCTCTGCGAGGGGCTCGGGGTGCCGTTCTGGGTGGGCGAGGCCGACGCCGACGCCGCGGAGGACCCGGACCTGATCCGAGCGCGCCAGCCGCCGAGCATGATGGCGCGCTTCTACATCGGGATCTTCACCGGCCCCGGCCATCCGGTGGATCGGATGCTTCGCGCGGGCGACGAGGTGGCCGGGTTCCAGGTCCTCGATGCTCCGGGGCACTCGGCAGGCCACATCGCGTTGTGGCGTGAATCCGACCGGGTGCTGATCCTCGGTGACGTGCTCACCAACATGGACCAGCTCACCGGGCTCCCGGGCCTCCGCGAGCCGAAGCCGTACCTGACCCCGGACCCGGCGCAAAACCGCGACTCGGCTCGAAAGCTCGCCGCCCTCGAGCCGAAGCTCGTCCTGTTCGGCCACGGCGCCCCGCTTCGCGACACTGCGAAGTTCGTCGACTTCGTCGACGCCCTGCCCGCCTGACGCGAGGTGACCCGCCCGGCGGCGTGTGAGCTCCCCCTAGAAGCCGGCCCCGCGCCAGGTGCGCTCGTCGAGCCGGTCGCGGACCGTCCGGATGTACTGCCTTGCCGGGTCGGTCCACCACCGGCCCGCATACCAGGCCCCGACGCTCCCCCAGAGGTCGCCGGCCCGGTAGTCGCGGCTGCGCTCGACCGTGTTCAGCCAGGTCATCTTTCCGTCGTAGTAGGCGCGCAGGATCCCCCCGTAGTAGTCGGCGTTGAAGGCGGTCGAGTCGCGGGCGATCCGGCACTCGCCCCAGCAGTGATACGGCCGCCGGACCTGGAAGAGGCCGAACGAGTCGCCGTTGTCGCCGACCGCCGACTGGTGCCACCAGGACTCGACCGTTGCCACCGCCCGGAGGACGGTGGGTCGGAATCCCCATTTGTAGGCCGCCCACTGGATGATCTCGTCGGTGGTGCCCCGAAAGCGCCCGTCCACGAAGCGGGCATACGGCATGTCGCTTCGCTGGCGCCAGGCCCGCAGCTGCGACTTCCCAGGCACGGCGTGGTTGGCCTTTCGGTTGTCGGGCCGCGGCTCCCACGCTGAGCGCTGCACCTGCTTCGCCGCCTGCGCGCTGGTCAGCGGGCCCCAGCCGACGGGATTGGTGGTTGGGCGGCCGGCCAGCGCCGCGGGAGCCGCGCACCCGATGGCGATCAGCGCCGCACAGAGCATCGCGACGATCGAAAGGTTCCGCACACAGGGTCCATCGGCAGGCCGGGTGAAGGCGCTTAGCCTTCGTAAACTCAGCCGCGATGGACCGCTATGACCCGCAGGAGATCGAGCGCCGCTGGCAGGAGGTGTGGGAGCGGGAACGGACCTGGGAGGTGCCGAATCCCGGCCAGCCCGACTTCGACCCCTCCAAGCCGAAGAGCTATGTCCTCGAGATGCTCCCCTACCCGTCCGGTGAGCCCCACGTCGGACACCTGAAGATCTACTCGGTGGGCGACGCGGTGGCCCACTACGCCCGACGCTCCGGGTGCCGGGTCATCCACCCGATGGGCTACGACGCCTTCGGGCTGCCGGCCGAGAATCACGCGATCAAGACCGGCGAGCCGCCCCGGGCCTCGACCGATGCGGCGATCGCCGAGTTCCAGCGCCAGTTCCGCCGCTGGGGGATCTCGATCGACTGGAGCCGCGAGATCGCCACTCATGAGCCGTCGTACTACCGCTGGACGCAGTGGATCTTCCTGAAGCTCCTCGAACGCGGTCTGGCCTACCGTCGCGAGGCCGCGGTCAAGTGGTGCCCCAAGGACGCCACCGTGCTGGCCAACGAGCAGGTCGTGGACGGACGATGCGAGCGTTGCGGCACGGAGGTGGAGATCCGACAGCTCGAGCAGTGGTTCCTGCGGATCACGGACTACGCCGACCGGCTGCTCGACGACCTCGAGGCGATCGACTGGCCCGAGCACGTGAAGACGATGCAGCGCAACTGGATCGGTCGCTCGGAAGGGGCTGAGGTGGTGTTCCGCTGCGAGGAGCTCGGCCTCGACTACCCGGTCTTCACGACGCGCCCCGACACCCTGTTCGGGGCCACCTTCTTCGTTGTCGCGCCGGAGCATCCCGACGTCCTTCGCCTCGCGGCCGGCACCGCCGAGGAGGAGAGGGTGCGCGAGTACGTGAACCGGGCGATGACCGAGTCGTCAGAGGAACGCGCGGCAGAGGAGCGCGACAAGACAGGCGTATCGCTGGGCCGGACCGTGACCAACCCCGTCAACGGGGAGGAGATCCCTGTGTTCGTGGCCGATTACGTGCTGATGGAGTACGGCACCGGCGCGATCATGGCCGTTCCGGCTCACGACCAACGCGACTATGACTTCGCGCAGGCATTCGGCCTCGAGGTCCGGCCGGTGGTCGAGCCCGCGGATGGAGAGCTGCCCGAGGGGCGGGCGTTCGCCGACCACTCGGAGGGGGAGCGCCTGATCAACTCGGGACGCTTCACCGGGATGCCGTCGTCGGAGGCGATCGGCGCGATCACCGAGTGGCTGGGCGCCGAGGGGCGGGGAAAGGCCGCCGTGAACTACCGGCTGCGGGATTGGCTGATATCTCGGCAGCGATACTGGGGCGCCCCGATCCCGGTCGTCTACTGCGAGAAGGACGGCATGGTTCCGCTCGGAGAGGAGCGGCTCCCGGTGCTCCTGCCCGAGGTGGAGGACTACGCGCCGAAGGGGCGCTCGCCGCTCGCCGCGGTCGAGGAGTGGGTCTCGACCGAGTGCCCGCGCTGCGGCGGGCCGGCTCGTCGCGAGACCGACACCATGGATACCTTCGTCGACTCCTCGTGGTACTTCATGCGCTATTGCGATCCGCTCAACGACGCCGCGCCGTGGGACCGCGAGGTGCTCGAGAGCTGGATGCCGGTGGACCAGTACATCGGCGGGATCGAGCACGCGATCCTGCATCTGCTCTACGCCCGCTTCTTCGTCAAGGCGCTGGCCGACATCGGCCTGGTCGGTTTTCAGGAGCCGTTCGACGCGCTCTTCCTGATCGGGATGATCACCCGCGACGGGGCCAAGATGTCGAAGTCGAGGGGAAACGTCGTCGACCCGAGCGAGTACGTGGAGCGCTACGGGGCCGACACGGCCCGCAGCTACGTGCTGTTCATCGGAGCCGCCGATCAGGACGCCGACTGGACCGACGAGGCGGTGGAGGGCGTGCAGCGGTTTCTGTCGCGCCTGTGGCGCCTCTCGCACGAACTGACCGAGCGTGCCGGCCCGACCGCATCGGCGCCGGGCGAGAGCGACGGCGAGGGCGCCCCGGAGGCCGAAGCGCCGGCGCTGAAGCTGCTGCGAAAGACCCATTGGGCAATCGACAAGGTGACCCGCGACATCGAGCGCGACTTCCAGTTCAACACCGCGATCGCCGCGGTCATGGAGTTGATCAACGACGCCTATCGGCTGAAGGACGAGGTTTACGGCCGACCCGGCGGTGTGGAGGCGCTGCGGGCGGCCACGGCCACCGCAGCTTCACTCCTTTTTCCGTTCGCCCCACACCTCGCGTCGGAGGTGTACGAGGCGATCGAGGGCGGGCGGGTCTGGGAGACGCCGTGGCCGAAGGCCGATCCCGCGCTGCTCCAAAGCAACACCTTCACGCTCGTGGTGCAGGTGAACGGCAAGCTCAGGGCGCGGGTCGAGGCCGAGGTCGACGCGCCGAATGAGGACCTGGTGGCCCTGGCCCGAAGCGCCGAGGGCGTCGTCAGGCAGCTCGACGGCCGGGAGATCGTGAAGGAGATAGTGGTGCCGGGGAAGCTCGTCAATCTCGTCGTGCGATGAGGGATAACACGCCGGGGCGGCAGGTCTGGTAGAAAGGCGAGCGGATGCTTGTCAGACGGTTCTCGGACGCCGCGGTCACCGAGTGGCACCGGCTCAGGCCGCACATCCTCATGGACGCGGGGGAGCTCGGGTCGAGAAACGTGTCCGTCAACTGGCTCGAGGTTCCCGCGGGCGCCTCCGAGGAGCTCCGCTCCCACGAGGAGGCCGAGCAGGTCTACGTGGTGGTCGGTGGGGCCGGGACGATGTCGGCCACCGGCGACACCCAGCGGCTCGAGATCGGGGACCTGGTGCTGATTCCCCCGGCGACCGACCACGCGGTCGCGAACGAGGGGATCGATCCGCTGGCGCTGGTTTCGGTCCAATCGCCACCTGTGTCGGCCGACGAGCTCTACAGCCGCCGGCTCGCCGCCCAGGCGACGAACTACGACGACTACGACGAGGACAGGTAGAGGCGCTCCTCTGAGCGCGTCGTGATCCGCCGGAGGGTCGTCGTCCACGGCCGGGTCCAGGGGGTCTTCTTCCGCGATACGACTCGGCGCGTGGCGGATTCGCACCGGGTCGCGGGCTGGGTTCGCAATACGCGCCAGGGGACGCTCGAGGCGGTCTTCGAAGGCGATCCGGACGCCGTGGAATCGCTGGTTCGGTTCGCGCATGAGGGCCCGCGGGGCGCCGAGGTGCGGCGAGTCGAGGTGACCGAGGAGGAGCCGGAGGGTCTGACCGGGTTCCGGGTCTCGTAGTCGCAGGTGGCGCTTTTTGGTCGCATACCGACCAGAAAGCGCCACGCGGGCCGCGCGGCGTCGCTTCGAACCCACGCTCCCCGCGCGCGACACCGGCGGGCCGGGACCGGGCGTTGCTGATTCGGCCCAGTTGCGCTTGCGATTGCTGACCCGGCGGGCGTCACGAACGCGACGCACCGGCCCAGAATCGACGGGTGGGCTCGCTGAGCCGTTCGCAGCTCCTGGTTTACGGCGCCGTCGGCGTGGCGCTGCTCCTGGTCGGCGCCAGGTGGATTCGCTCGAGCGACTCATCGTCCCCTCAGGGCGGGGTCAGCTACTCGTCGTCGGGCTCGGGCGACTCGCTCGCGGTTGACCAGGGCGGGGGCGACGACGTGGTGGTGGACGTCGCGGGTGAGGTCGCGAGCCCGGGCGTCTACCGGCTCCCGGCTGGATCCCGGGTCAACGACGCGCTGAAGCGCGCGGGGGGCGCAACCGGGCGGGCCGACCCTGAGTCGATCAACCTCGCCGCGCGCCTTGCCGACGGTCAGCAAGTGGTCATGCCCGGGAGGGCTGAAGGCCCTGCCGGGGTTGCGGCGGGCGCGACGAATGGGGACTCTGCGGTCGCCGGTCCGATCAGCCTCGGGACGGCGACCGTCTCCGAGCTCGACACGATTGAGGGCATCGGCCCGGTCACCGCGCAGGACATCGTCGACTTCCGCGATCAGCATGGGGGCGTCTCGTCGGTCGACGAGCTCGATCAGATCGACGGTATCGGGCCGGCCACCATGGACGCCCTCCGCGACCGGCTCCAGCCCTGAGCCCCGTGACCCCGAGCGCCTGGCGGTTCGCGGTCCTGGGCGGCGCGACGGCCGGCCTGGCGCTTTCGCCGCTCGCGCCTTCGCTCACAGGACCTCCGCCGCTGCTCGTGGTGGTCGTGTGCGCGGCGATCGGGCTCGCCCGGCCGCGCCGCGGTCAGGCTTCGGGTTGGCCCTGGATCGCGCTTGCCGCGCTGGCCGCTGTGGTGGCGGGCGGCCAGCTCGGGGCGGTTCGGCTGGGGACGATCGATCGGGGGGCCTTCGACGGGCCGGTGGGCAGGGCCGTGACCGTACGGGGGTTCGTGACCGCGGTTCCGCGCCGCGCCGGCGGCCGCGTGGCCGTCCGGATTCAGACCGGGGACGGCCGGCTCGCCGTCGAGGCGGTCGAGCCGGTGCCCGACCTTCCGATCGGACACGAGGTGGTCGCCCTCGGGACGATCCGCACACCTGCTCCGTGGGAAGCGGGCTACCTGGAGCGCTACGGCATCCACGAGGTCCTGCAGGCGCGGCGGGTGGCGCTCACCGGCGGCAGGCGCGGCGGGCTCGCCGCGATCACGGATCGCGTGCGGGATCGTGCCGAGGTCGCCCTGGGGCGCGGGACCCCGGCGCCCGAGGAAGCGCTCCTTCGCGGGTTCCTGCTCGGCGAGGACGACCGGATCGACCCGGCCGCCGTCGACGACTTCAAGCGCTCGGGTCTGGCGCACCTGCTGGCGGTCTCGGGAGACACGGTGATGCTCCTGGGCCTCCTCACCGTTGCCGTTCTGTCGCTGGCCGGGGTGCCGTTGAGGGCGCGCCTCGTCTGCGTGCTCGCGCTGATCGTCCTCTACGTGCCGGTGACCGGGGCCGGCCCGTCCATCCAGCGCGCCGGGATCATGGGCGCCACCGGGGTCGTCGCGGCTCTCGCCGGGCGCCCCCGCTCCCGGTGGTACGCGGTCCTGCTGGCGGCCTTCCTTACCCTCGGCCTCAACCCGCGAACGAGCGCCGACATCGGCTGGCAGTTGAGCTTCGCCGCGGTGATCGGGATCCTCCTGTGGGCCGCGCGGTTTCGCGACCTCCTGCTCGAGCCGGGCCCCCCGCGGGCGATGGGTGGGCGCCGCCTGCTCGCCGAGGGCGCCGGGGTGACCGTCTCGGCCACCATCGCGACCGCCCCGCTGATGGCCAGCGCCTTCGACTCGGTCTCGATCGCCTCCCTGCCGGCCAACATCCTGGCCCTGCCCGCGGTGGCGCCGATGATGTGGCTGGGGATGCTCTCCTGCGTCGCGGGCCAGGTGCGCGTGGTCCCGGTCGAGCCGCTGACCTGGCTGGCGGGCCTCCTGGCTGCCTACGTGGCCCAGGTCGCCCACTGGCTCGGATCGCCCTCGTGGGCGCGTCTCAACCTCCGGCTCGACGGCCCGGCGGCGGTGGCCGCCGCCTACCTGGCGCTCGGGCTGGGAGCGTGGGTGGGGCTCGCCTGGACGGCGCGGCGGCGTGAGCTGCGGGGATCTCCGCCGGCGTTCCGGGCGATGCTCGCGGCCGCGGCGGTCGCGCTCCTCGGCATCGGCGTTGCCCCGTTGGTGGCGCCGGGATCGGATCCGGTACAGGCCGCGCCCGGCCTACGGGTCTCGGTCCTCGACGTCGGCCAGGGTGACGCGATCCTGCTCGACCCGGTGGACGGCGACCCGGTGCTGGTCGACGGGGGCCCGCCCGGCGACGACTTGAGGGCCAAGCTCCAGCGCGAGGGCGTGTCGCGTATCGCCGCCGCGGTGGTCACGCACGACCAGGCCGATCACGTGGGCGGCATCGAGGAGCTCCTCGGCGTACTCCCGATCCACCGGCTTCTCTACGCCCAGCCGAGCCGGGGCTTCCTCGGCCCCGCGCGGGCCGCCGGGGTTCGTGCCAGGTCGATCGCTGAGGGCGCGAGCGTGGTCTCGGGGAGCCTTCGACTGCAGGTCCTGTGGCCGCCTCGCTCTCTCCTCGGCGACCCGGCGCCCGACGATCCCAACACCGAGGCCGTGGTGCTCGTGGCGCGCTGGCACCGGTTCTCGATCCTGCTCACGGCCGACGCCGAGGCGGAGGCGGTGCCGATCGAGCCCGGCCCCGTCGACGTCCTGAAGGTCGCCCACCACGGATCCGACGACGCGGGCCTCGGCCCGCTCCTCGATCGCGCCTCTCCGCATCTGGCCGTGATCTCGGTCGGGGAGGACAACCCCTACGGGCATCCGACTGCGAAGACGATCTCCACGCTCGCCGAGCACCGAGTGCCCACGCTTCGAACCGATTCCGACGGCGAGGTGACGATCGACGTCACGCGCCGAGGCTGGTCGGCGAGCGCGGGCGGTTGAGGTAAGCCGGGGCCATGGAGGCTTCGTCAGCCGGTCCGGTGAATCATCGAGCCGCGCGGGGTACGGCATCCGGGGCGATGCTGCGCGGTCTGACGGTTGGAGTACCCTGATCGGCCTTGTCGAGCAACCGCGAAGGAGAGCGATGAAGCGTCTGGCGACCGTCGTGACGGCAATTGCCCTTGGAATCGGGGCGGGGGTTGGGATCTCAGCCTGCGGCGGAGGCACCACCTCGACCGTCTCCGTCTCGACTCCGGCCGGGTCGGCCACGGTGACGGCCCCGACCACCACCAAGCCGACGACGACCACGAGCACCACCTCCACCACGACGAGCACGACGTCGACGAGCACCAACGGAAGCGGCGGCACCAGCTACTGAGCGTCCTCGCCCAGTCGGGTGGTCGAGCCGTGGCCCGCGCGGCCGCAGCCGTAGCTGTGAATAGACTCGCCTGCCGATGAATGCCGGGGCAACCGCCAGTCCGAGCTCATCGGAGGGATTGAAGTCGGCCTACCTGGTCGTCGGGGCCGACGAGGGCAAGATCGATGCCGTCCTGACCCGGCTGAGGGCCCGCGGTGAGCGCGAGGGCGGGGCCGGCGCTCTGGAGAGCTTCGGGGCGGCCAACGGGACGGGGCCGCCCGAGATCGAGGCTCTCTTGGCCGCGATTCCCGCGATGTCGTTGACCGCCCCCCGCCGCTACCTACTGGTGGAGGGCGTTGAGCGCTGGACCGCCAAGCAGGCGGGCCCGGTGATCGACGTCCTGGCCGACCTTCCTCCCGACCTGACGGTGGTCCTCGTGGCCCGCGAGACAGGGCCGAAGGCCCGGGCCCCAAAGGGCCTCGCCAAGGCCGTCGAGGCGGCCGCGGGCGAGGTGCTCGCCTACGCGGCCCCGAAGGCTCGTGACCTCCCCGCCCGACTGATCGAGGAGGCTGACAGGCGTGGCTTTCGGCTCGATGCCGCGGCGGCGCGCGAGTTGGTCGGGAGGATGGGGGAGGGCACCCTGCGGCTTTTGAACGAGCTCGACCGGCTCGCGCTGTGGGCCGGCCCCGATGGGGAGGTCGAGGCCTCGGACCTCGAGGCGATGGTCGCCGACACCTCCGAGGAGGCCGCTTGGAGGCTGTCCGACTCGATCGTCGCCCGCGATCCGGCAGGCGCGACCGCGGCCGCCGAGCGTCTGGTCGACCAGGGCGAGGCGGTCACCCCGCTCGTCTACCAGGCCGCCCGACGCCTGCGAGACGCGAACGTCGCGCTCGTCGCCCTCGCGGCGGGCGTTCCGAGAAAGAAGGTGATCGAGCAGCTCGCCATGCATCCCTACGCCGCGAGGATGCTGGTTGAGCGGCTCGAGGGCGCCTCGGTGTCGGCCGTCCGCGCCGCCACCTGCGCGATCGCCGATCTCGAGTGGTGGACAAGAGGGGGCTCGGAGTATCCGGATGACGTCGCTTTGACCCTCGCCGTGCGGCGGGCGGCCGGCGCGGGTGCTGGCTGAGCGGCTGTCTCGTCGCGGGGAGCGAGGCTGCGCGAGCGGCGCCCGCTACGCGGCGGAGCGGCTCAGAAGCCGGGCGGCTCGAGCCTTCTTGCGCGCGCCGTTGTTGGGATGCAGGGCGCCCTTCTGGACAGCCTTGTCGATTCGCGACACGAGCTCGCGGTGCTCATCGCCGATCGTCGCCGACTCGCCTGAGCCCAGGGCGTCTTCGAGCCGCCTGAAATGGGTCTTGACGGCGCTCTGCAGGCGCCGGTTCTCGAGCCGCTCACGCTCGGAGCGATGGATGCGCTTGACCTGTGAACGGATGTTGGCCATCGGGCGACCGGCCATGATAGCGGCGTGGTGATGGCGGACTCGGATCGCCAGCGGCGCGAGGAGGACGAACGCCAGGCGCACGAGCGCCTCTACGGCGACGACCGACGCCCGCGCCTAGATCCGGGCCCGGTCGACGTGATGGCAACGGAGGAGCCCGGCACCGAGGCGCTTGCGGTCGCCGGGGAGTCATCGCGGGCGAGGGCCGGGCGGATCGCCCGCTCGACCGCGCTCTTCTCCGTGGCCACCAGCCTGTCGCGAGTCGCGGGCCTGGTCCGCGAGGTGGTCGCCGCCTATTACTTCGGCGTGAGCGGCGCGATGTCGGCGTTCACGATCGCCTTTCAGGTGCCGAACCTGGTCCGCAGCCTGTTCGCCGATGCCGCCATCCAGGCCGCGTTCGTCCCGGTGTTCACCGAGCACCTGGAGCGGGGCAACAAGCGGGAAGCCTTCCGGCTCGCCTCCACGCTGATCTACCTGGTCACCCTGGTCCTCACGGCGATCACGGCCCTCTTCGTACTCGCCGCGCCGGTCCTCATGCCCCTCTTCGTCGGCTCGAACGTGCCGCAGGGACTGACCGTCACCCTCTCCCAGATCCTCTTCCCGATCCTGGTCATGCTCGGGACGACCGGGATGGTGGTCGGGATCCTGAACAGCTACAACCGCTTCGGCGCGTTCGCGATCTCGCCCTTCTTCTGGAACGTCGCGATCATCGGGGTGCTGGTCGGAATGCGGCCGCTGTTTCACGGCGACGACAAGATCTACGCCTATGCGATCGGCGTCCTCGTCGGGACCGCGATCCAGCTCGCGATTCCCGCCTGGGACTTGCGAAACACGCCGTTTCGACTGCTCCGGGTACTCGACTGGCGAAGCCTCGACGTGCGGCGAGTGCTGCTGCTGATGCTCCCGGTGACCCTGAGCCTCGGGCTGATCAACTTCAACCTGCTCATCAACAGCATCGTCGGGAGCCTCGTGTCAAAGCACGCGCCCGCCGAGATCGACAAGGCCTTTCGGATCTACATGCTTCCGCAGGGGATCTTCTCGGTGGCGGTGACGACCGTCCTCTTCCCGACCCTGGCCCGGCTCGCGGCACGCCGGGAGTACGGGAACCTCAGGGCGACGATGGCCAACGGGATGCGCCAGATCGTGCTCCTGTTGGTTCCGGCCGCCGCCGCGATCCTGGTGCTGTCGGTGCCGATGATCCGGTTGGTCTACGAGCGGGGCGCCTTCGACGCCGGCGATACCCAGGTGGTGGCGACGGCGCTGTTCTGGTTCGCCTTCTCGCTCCCCTTCAACGGGCTCTTCCTGCTGCTCACGCGGACCTTCTTCAGTCTCCAGAGACCCTGGGTTCCGACCGCGATCTCGGGGGTCAACCTGGTGATCACGGCGATCGCCGCTTTCGTGCTCTACTCGCCGTTCGGCGTCGGCGGGATCGTCGCGGCGACGGTGATCGCGACCGCGGTCAGCGTCCTGGCCCAGACGGTGGTGCTGCGCCGCCAGCTCGGGCGGCTCGAGCTCGGGAGGCTGACCTGGACGACCCTGCGGGTCACCCTCGCCGCCGCCGCCCTGGCTGGGGCGAGCTACGGGGTCTGGTACGCGCTCGACCGGGCGCTCGGCCGGGGGCTCGGCGGCCAGCTGGTCTCGCTGGGCGCCGGCCTGACGGTGGGCGCCGCGGTCTACGCGGTCGCGATCACGGCGCTTCGAATCCCCGAGGCGCACCAGATTCGTCGCCTGCTGCCCGGGGGCCGAGGGGCTGGGAGCGAGAACGGCAGGTAGGGGCGGGTCACCGGGCAGCTGGAGACTCCCCAAGACGCGGTGTCCGACCTCCGGGACCAATTCGTGTGCTTCCGTGCCTCCTTCGACTCACCTCAGCCGTAGTGAGTTCAGTTATGCACCGTATGGGTGCATAACTGGCGGCGCCCCCGGTCGGCCGGCGCCGTGTCGCCATACTGCGGAATAACTTGCGGGCGCCTGCGGCGCCCTGACATGCTGGATTCGGAGCTAAAGCTCCTCACATCGGAATAACTTGCGGGCGCCTGCGGCGCCCTGACATGCTGGATTCGGAGCTAAAGCTCCTCACATCGGAATAACTTGCGGGCGCCTGCGGCGCCCTGACATGCTGGATTCGGAGCTAAAGCTCCTCACATCGGAATAACTTGCGGGCGCCTGCGGCGCCCTGACATGCTGGATTCGGAGCTAAAGCTCCTCACATCACCACTTTTATGAACCGCATCCGGAACTTCTCGATCATCGCGCACATCGACCATGGCAAGTCGACCTTGGCCGATCGGCTCCTCGAGCTGACCGGGACGGTCGGCTCCGAGCACCGTCCCCAGCTCCTCGACTCGATGGAACTCGAGCGCGAGCGAGGGATCACGATCAAGGCACAGGCGGTGCGGGTCACCTACTCGGCCTCCGACGGCCAGACCTATCACTTGCATCTGATCGACACGCCAGGCCACGTCGACTTCTCCTACGAGGTCTCGCGAAGCCTCGCCGCCTGCGAGGGGGCGCTCCTGGTTGTCGACGCCTCCCAGGGGGTCGAGGCTCAGACCGTCGCCAACACCTACGCAGCCGTCGAGGCGGGCCTCGAGTTGATCCCGGTGCTCAACAAGGTGGACCTGCCGAGCGCCGAGCCCGATCGCGTCGCCGCCGAGATCGTCGATCTGGTCGGCGGAGACCCCGACCAGTTGCTGCGAATCTCGGCCAAGACGGGCGAGGGCGTGGAGGACGTCCTGGAGGCGATCGTCGACCGGGTCCCGCCCCCCGAGGGCCAGCCGGACGCGCCGGCGCGAGCCCTGATCTTCGACTCGGAGTTCGATCAGTACAGGGGCGTCGTCGCCTACGTCCGCCTGATCGATGGCGCGTTTCGGACCCGCGAGCCGATCATCGCCATGCAGGCGGGAACCGAGGCCGAGATAGACCAACTCGGTTACTTCGAGCCCGAGATGCGCCCCGCCGACGCGATGGCCGCGGGAGAGGTCGGCTACGTGATCACCGGGATCAAGAACGTCGCCCGGCTGCGGGTCGGCGACACGCTGACCGCCCGCAACCGCCCGGCAGCCGAGCCGCTCCCCGGGTATCGCGAGGTCAAGCCGATGGTCTTCTGCGGCCTCTTCCCGCTCGACACCGACCGCTACGAGGACCTGCGGGACGCCCTGGAGCGCCTGGCCCTCAACGACGCCGCGCTCTCCTATGAGCCCGAGACCTCGCAGGCGCTCGGCTTCGGGTTTCGCTGCGGGTTCCTCGGCCTGCTTCACATGGACATCGTGCGCGAGCGGCTTGAGCGCGAGTACGGCCTCGAGCTCCTTGCCACCACCCCCAACGTGCGCTATGACGTCGAGCTCCACGGCGGCGAGCGGGTCGAGGTACGGAGCCCGGTCGAGCTGCCGGACCCGGGGACGATCGAGCGCATCCTGGAGCCCTACATTCGAGCCACGGTGATCACCCCCGCGGGCTACGTCGGAGCCGTCATGGAGCTGTGCCAGGGCCGGCGGGGGACTCACGTCGACATGCACTACCTCTCGCCGGAGCGGGTGCAGCTTCGATATGACCTGCCCCTGGCCGAGATCGTGCTCGACTTCTACGACCAGCTCAAGTCGCGGACCGCCGGCTACGCGTCACTCGACTACGAGCAGATCGGCAACCAAGCGTCGGATCTGGTCAAGCTCGACATCCTGCTCGCCGGGGATCGGGTCGACGCGCTCTCGGTGATCGTCCACTCCGACGAGGCCTACCCGGTCGGCAAGGCGCTCGTCGAGCGGCTCTCCAGGACGATCCCGAGACAGCTGTTCGATGTGCCGGTGCAGGCGGCGATCGGTTCCCGGGTGCTGGCGCGCGAGACCGTCAAGGCGCTCCGCAAGGACGTGACGGCGAAGCTCTACGGCGGCGACGTAACCCGCAAGCAGAAGCTGCTCTCCAAGCAGAAGGCGGGAAAGAAGCGGATGAAGCAGGTCGGCAGGGTGGAGGTGCCGCAGGAGGCGTTCCTCTCCGTCCTCGAGATCGATGACTAACCTCGAAGAGCTCCAGAAACGCAACGTGGAGGCGATCCAGGGCGGCGTCGAGGCCTTTCGGCGCGGGGACCTCGATGCGGTGCTGCAGCTGCTCGACCCCGAGGTCGAGGTCTACATGCCGAGCGAGCTCGCCAACGCCGGCACCTATCGGGGCCACGACGGATACCGGCAATGGCTCGCGCAATGGCTCGAGGCATGGGATGACTTCGACCTGGAGCTCGCCGACGTCGAGGCGGTCGGCCGCACCCACGTGGTCTCGCGCGCCCATCAGACGGCCCGCGGGAAGGGGAGCGGGATCCCGGTCGAGATGTGGATCTCCTACCTGTGGGACGTCCGCGACGGCCAGGCGATCGCGCTTCACCTCTACCCGACTCGCGACGAGGCGATCGAGGTCGCCGAGCGCCGCGAGCGCGAGGCGTCCGAATAGAATCGCGCCCGATGGGCGTCAACACCGAGGCGATCGGAAAGACCTGGCCCGCCGCCGACTTCGAGGTCGAGGCCGCCCGGATCGACCAGTACGCGAATGCGGTCGGCGAGACGAACCCCGTCTATCACGACGCCGAGGCCGCCCGGGCCGCGGGGTTTCGCGACCAGGTCGCGCCGCCGATGTTCTGCGTCGTCTACAGCGCCCCCGCGCTGGGCCCGGCGATCATCGACCCGGAGGTGGGGATAAACCTGGCCACGATGGTGCACGGGGGCCAGGCGTTCGAATGGGGCGAGCCGGTCTGTGCGGGCGACCACATCACCACGGTCGGAACCTGCAGCGAGATCAACGAGAAGGACGGCAAGGGGTTCTACGTGTTCGAGTCGGTGTCGACCAATCAGGACGGCGCCGAGACCGTGCGAGGGACCTGGACCAACATCGTTCGGGGGGTGTGAGCCGATGAGCCGGTACGAGCAGGGCGATTCGCTTCCCGAGCTGCGGGTCACCCCGGACGCGGGACTCACCAGGCGGTACGCGGAGGCGTCGGGCGATCCGAACCCGATCCATACCGACCCCGATTTCGCGAAGTCGGTCGGCCTGCCGGGCGTGATCCTCCACGGCCTCTACTCGATGGCGCAGGTCGCCCGCGCGCACACCGAGGCGGCCGGCGGCGACCCGCGGTCCCTGCGGCGGCTCTCGGTCCAGTTTCGCGGCATGGGCTTCCCGGAGCAGGAGATACTCGTCACGAGCACGATCGCCGAGGCGTCGAACGGCCACCTGGTCACCGACACGGTTGCCGCGCAGGGCGACAACCAGATCATCAGGAACGCAAGCGCTGAGCTGGACACAATTCGGACGAAGTCCTCGGCCGGGTAGCGGCTTCCGGGCGCTCGGTGCGGTGGCGCCACGGGTGGTCACCCGCCGCCAGGCCTTCCCAACCACGGCGAGCGACCACCCGCGCCACCACCGCCCGCGGCGGTCTCCCGCACTGCCATCGCGCATTGCAACCGGGACGGGCGCCGGTGCGCGCCGACGCTCACCGCCCGTCACCCGCACGGCCCGCTCCTAGAATTGACGGCGATGCTCTCCGAGCGCCAACAGCGGGTCCTCAGCCTGGTGGTCGATTCCTACCTCGAGTCAGGCAAGCCCGTGGGCTCGAAGTACCTCGCCGGCTGTGCTGATGTTCCCTGGGGCGCGTCGACCGTGCGCGCCGAGCTCGCCGAGCTCGAGGTGGCCGGCTACCTGACCCATCCGCACACCTCGGCGGGGCGGATTCCCACCGACGTGGGCTATCGCTTCTATGCGGACTCGCTTCTCGCCTCCGGCCTTCGCCACGAGGCGCCGGGCGGCGAGCGCCTCGATCTCGGAGAGGTCCGACGTGAGGTCGACGCCGCGATGCGCGAGACGACCTCCGAGCTTTCGCGAATCACCGATCTCCTCGCCCTCGCAACCGCCCCGCCACCCAGCACGGCGCGGATTCACCGGGTCGAGGTCCTGTTGCTTCAGCCCCGGGTCGTGATGGTGGTCGTGATCGCCTCCAATGGTGCGGTCACGAAGCGGATCTTCACCTTCTCCGAGCCGCTCGACTCCGGGCTTGTGGAGTGGGCGTCCAGCTACCTGAACGAACGGCTGCCGGGGCTCGGGCTCGGCGCCCGGATGATCGCCGGGCGCTTGGCCGATCCCGGTCTCGACAACGCCGAGAGCGGGTTCCTGGCCGAGATCGATGACGCGTTCTCGGCCCTCGAGGAGCGCGCCGAGGCAGATCTGTACGTCGAGGGGGCGGCGCGGCTCCTTTCCGAGGACCACGCCGCTGACCTCCCCCGAGTCGACGGGCTGATGCGCGCGCTCGAGCGACGGGCGGGCCTGCTGCGGACCCTCCGCTCGGCCCTCGACGAGCGCTCCGTGTTCGTCTGGATTGGCGACGAGAACCCGGCCCCCGAGCTTCGCTCGGTGAGCGTGGTCGGTGCCAACTACGGTCTCGGATATCGCAACCTGGGGACCGTGGGGGTGCTGGGGCCGCTGCGGATGGACTATGCGACGGCGATCGTCTCGGTTCGCGACGCGGCGGGGCAGCTGTCCCGCTTCTTCGAAACGGTCTACGAAGGGTGAGCAAGCGCGACTACTACCAGGTCCTCGGCGTCGACCGGGGAGCCGGTGACGTGGAGGTCAAGAAGGCCTTCAGGCGCCTCGCGCGGGAGCTCCATCCCGACGTCAACAGGCATGATCCCGAGGCCGAGGAGAAGTTCAAGGAGGCGGCCGAGGCCTACGAGGTGCTCTCCGACCCCGACCGCCGCGGCACGTACGACAGGTTCGGGCACGAGGGCCTTCGCTCCGGAGGCTGGTCTCCGCAGACCGACGGCTTCGCGAGCTTCGAGGACGTCCTGTCGGCGTTCTTCGGCAGCGGCGACCCGATGTTCAGCGAGATGTTCGGATTCGGCAGGTCGGGGGCCGCAAGCGGAGGCGACGTCGGCGCGCGGGTGGAGGTCAGCCTGGAGGAAGTGCTGGCGGGAGCGGGCCGAGAGGTGGTGTTCGAGGCGGTGTCGACCTGCGAGCGCTGCCGGGGAAACGGGGCCGAGCCCGAGACGCCGATCCGAACCTGCGAGACGTGCGGCGGAAGCGGCGAGCTCCGCCAGGTGGCGAGCACCGCGTTCGGCCAGCTCGTTCGCTCCGGCGCCTGCCCCGACTGCGGGGGCCAGGGGCGAATTCCGGAGAAGCCCTGCCGCGAGTGCCGCGGCGAGGGCCGAACGGTGCGCGCCCGCACCTGGGACGTCGAGGTTCCGGCCGGGATCGAGTCCGGTCAGCGGATCCGGATCTCCGGAGCCGGGCATGCGGGGGAGGTCGCGGGGCGTGCCGGGGACCTCTACGTCGAGGTCACCGTGGCCGAGGACGAGCGGTTCGAGCGGCACGGACGCGACCTTGTCACGGTGGTCGAGGTGCCCGCGACACGGGCGATGCTCGGCGGCACCGCCACGGTCCCCACCCTCGAGGGCGAGCGCGAGGTCGACCTTCCCGCCGGCGCCCAGCCGGGTCAGCGCGTCGTTCTGCGCGGCCTTGGGCTTCCGTCGCTTCGCGGCGGGCGGCGCGGCGATGAGCACGTCGTCCTCGACGTTCAAGTGCCCGCCGACCTGAACGCCGAAGAGCGAGAGCTGGTCGAGAGGCTCGATCAATCGCTGGCCTCGCCGGACCGCCGGCGCGACCGGTCCCGCTGGCGCCGTCGAGCGGCCCGGGGTTGATCCGGCTCGCCGTTCGCTGTCGCCCCGAGCTCGCGGAGCGGGTTCTCGCCGAGCTCGTCGTCCTGGCTCCTCAGGGCGTCGAGGAGGACCACGGCGCCGGATACGTCGAGTACGCGATCTACGGTTCACCGGGTGAGCTCCCGGCGCTTCCCGACCTCGAAGCGGTTGCCGGCGGCGAGCCGGTCGAGGTCAGCACGACCGACGTGCCCGACGATTGGGCCGATCGCTGGCAGGACTTCCACCGACCCGTTCTGATCGGCGGGCGCCTCTGGGTACGGCCGTCGTGGGAGGAGCCGAGGGCGTGCGCGGTCGACATCGTGATCGATCCGGGCCAGGCCTTCGGCACCGGCGCGCATCCCACCACGAGGATGTGCCTCGAGCTGCTGCTCGAGCTTGCCCACGATGACGATGCGGGCGGGCCGCTGGCCGATTGGGGAACCGGCTCGGGGCTCCTGGCGATCGCCGGGGCGAAGCTGGGCTTCGCCCCAGTCCGCGCATGCGATCACGAGATCGCAGCACTCGAGGCGGCGGATTCGAACGCCGCGGCGAACGGAGTGGACGTCCAGCTCAAGCGGGTCAACATGCGCAGGGAGGCCGCGCCGTACGCTCCGACGGCAATGGCGAACCTGACCGCGCCCCTGCTGCGCGAGGTGGCGGACCGGATGGGCCGCGTGCCGGATCGGCTCATCTGTTCGGGGCTGCTGGTGGCGGAGGTCGACGAGGTGGTCGCCGCCTTTGCGTCGCGAGGCCTGTCGGAGGATGCTCGCCTTGGGGACGGAGATTGGGCGGCGGTCATGCTGTCGGCGGACGGCGTCCGATGAGGGATGATCGTTCCTCGCTCCCGATCGCGGTCTTCGACTCGGGGATCGGGGGCCTCACTGTCCTTCACGAGCTCCTCGTCTCGCTGCCTGCCGAGGACTACCTCTACCTCGGCGACACCGCGGGGTTTCCCTATGGAACCAAGTCGGCGCGATGGCTTCTCCCCCGGATCGAGGTCCTGGTGCGCTTCGTCGTGGACCGCGGAGCAAAGCTCCTCGTGATCGCCTGCAACTCCGCGACTTCGGCGGGTGCCGAGGTGGCCGCGGAGGTCGCCGCCGAGCACGGGGTCGAGGTGCTCACCGTGGTGGGCCCCGAGGCCGAGATAGCCGCGGCGATCACCGAGTCGGGCCGGATCGGCGTGCTCGCGACGCCGACCACGGTCGAGGGCGGCGCCTACCGCCGCGCGCTCGATCGTCACGCGTCCGGTCGCGAGCTCGAGGTGGTCGAGGTCGCGGCGCCCGACCTCGCGCCGATCATCCAGAGTGGGTTCCCCTTCGACCAGCGGGTGATCGACACCGTGCGCTCGTACTGCGAGCCGTTCAGGCGCGCGCGCACCGACACCCTGATCCTCGGCTGCACCCACTACCCCCTGGTCGCCCCGATGCTGCAGCGAATCCTCGGCCGCGACGTGAGGCTCGTGACCGCGGGGCACGCGGTGGCGGCGACCGCCCAACGAGAGCTCGAGGCGCGGGGCCTCGAGGCGCCCGGCCCGGCCGAGGGCGATTATCGCTTCCTGTGCACGGGCGACGTCGAGTCGTTCCGCGAGCTCGGAACGCGCTTCCTCCAGATGCCGCTCGGCGAGGTAGAGCACGTCGAGCTCGGTGACTGAAGCCGCCGAAGCGGGGACGTCCAGGCGGTGCGCCGTCCCCCGGCTACCCTTAAGCCGTGACCATCCTCGAACGGGTCCAAGCGGACACCCGCGACGCCCTGAAAGCGCGCCAGCGCGACCGGGTCGGCGCCCTGCGGCTCCTCGCCAGCGCCCTCCAGCAGGAGGAGAAGCTGGGCGACGCCGACGAGACCGCCGTCCTTCAGCGCGAGCGAAAGAAGCGCCTCGAGGCCGCCGACGCGTTCGAGAAGGGCGGAAGCGAGGAGCGCGCCGCGGCCGAGCGCACCGAGGCGGCGCTGATCGACGAATACCTCCCCGCCCAGCTCTCCGACGCCGAGCTGGCGGCGCTGGTCGACGTGGCGGTCGAGGAGTCGGGAGCCGCGGAGCCGCGGGACATGGGGAAGGTCATGTCGGTCCTGGTGCCGAGGCTCGACGGTCGCGCCGACGGCAAGCGCGCCAGCGCGGTGGTGCGGGACCGCCTGGCGGGATAGCGCTGGCACGCGAGTGGCTCGAAGGCGTCTCACGCTCGACAACACGGTCGCCGCCGGGCTGGCGGGCTCGGAGGACTCCGTCCTGCGCGAGCTCGAGGGCGCCGTGGGGTGCGATCTCAGGCTGCGCGGAAACGTTCTCACCCTCGACGGCGACGAGGGTGAGGTTCGCGACGCCGCCGCGGTGGTCGAGGAGCTCGTGGACCTGATCGAGCGCGGACACGATCTCGCTCCCGCGACGATCGGCCATGTCGCGGGCGCGATGGGGGCGAGCGAGCGGCCCGCGGAGATCCTCGACGACGTGATCTGGCGCCACCGAAGCACCAAGGTCGCGCCGAGGACCGTCAACCAAAAGCGCTACGTGGACTCGATCCGCGGTCATACGGTGACCTTCGGGATCGGCCCGGCGGGCACGGGCAAGACCTTCCTGGCGGTCGCGATGGCGGTCGCGGCGCTCGACGCCCGCGAGGTCAACCGAATCATCCTGACCCGCCCCGCCGTCGAGGCGGGCGAGCGGCTCGGCTTCCTGCCCGGTGACATCCAGGCCAAGGTGGACCCCTACCTGCGCCCTCTCTTCGACGCCCTCTACGACATGCTCGACCCCGAACGGGTCAGCACCTACTTCGACCGCGGCATCATCGAGGTCGCGCCGCTCGCCTTCATGCGCGGCCGGACCCTCAACGACTCGTTCGTGATCCTCGACGAGGCCCAGAACACCAGCCCCGAGCAGATGAAGATGTTCCTGACGCGGCTGGGCTTCGGCTCGAAGATGGTGGTCACGGGGGATGTGACCCAGATCGACCTGGGACGCGACCAACGGTCGGGGCTCGTCGTGATCGGCGAGATCCTCGCCGAGGTCGCCGACATCTCGTTCATCCGCTTCGGCGGCGAGGACGTCGTCCGCCATCAGCTCGTGCAGAGGATCGTCGCGGCGTACGGTGAGTACGAGCGCGAGACCCCAAGCGACGATTGACCGCGGACCTGACCGACGTCCCCCAGGCCCTTCGGCCGGCCGTCGCCGCGGCACTGCGGGTCGCCGGAGTCGACGAAGGGCACCTCTCGGTCGTGCTGGTCGGGCGGGGGCGGATCCGCGAGCTGAATCGCGAGCACCGAGCGCTGGATGAGCCGACCGACGTTCTATCGTTCCCGATCGACGGGGCGGGACGAACGCCGGGGCCGCGCGAGCTCGGCGACGTCACGATCTGCGCCGAGTTGACCGACGACGTGGTCGAGGCGACCGTGCACGGCGTGCTGCACCTCTGCGGCTACGACCACGAGGTCGACGAGGGAGAGATGCTGGAGCTCGAGGCCGCGGCGATCTCGTCGCTCGAGCGCCGCCAGGGCGGGACGTCCCCGCCATGACCCGGTCCGGCATCATCGGACTCGCCGGCCGTCCGAACGTGGGCAAGTCGACGCTCATCAACGCGATCGTCGGGACGAAGGTGGCGATCGTCTCGGACCGCCCCCAGACCACGCGACGCGCGATCCGGGGGATCGCGACCGACCTGGACGAGGATTGGCAGATGGTGCTCGTCGACCTGCCCGGGGTCCAGCGCCCGCGGGACTCGCTGACGGAGCGAATGCAGCGACGGGTCGAGCTCGAGCTCTCAGGTGCGGACGCCGCCTTGCTGGTCATCGACGGGGTCCAGGGCGTCGGGCCGGGAGACAGGTTCGTCGCCAAGGCGCTGCTCGGCGCCCGGGGCGAGACACCGGTGATCTGCGTGGTCAACAAGTGCGATCGGCTGCGGCCTCCCGCCACCGCCGCGGCGCTCGCGGCGGCGACGGACCTCGAGGCCGTTGACGACGTCTTCCCGGTCAGCGCCAAGACCGGCCGAGGCCTCGAGCCCCTGATCGGGCATCTCGCCGCCCTGCTGCCCGAGGGCCCGCTGCTCTATCCGTCTGAGGACCGCTCCGATCTGCCCAGCGAGGTCCACTTCGCCGAGCTGATCCGTGAGCAGGTGCTGCTGCGAACCCGAGACGAGGTGCCGCACGCCGTGGAGGTGGTCGTCTCAGGGGTCGAGCGGCGCGACGACGGCCTGGTCGAGGTCGTCGCCCAGGTCTGGGTGGAGACGCAGTCGCAGAAGGGCATCCTGGTCGGAAAGGGAGGGCGGATGGTGCGCGAGGTCGGCACGGCCGCGCGCCACGAGCTCGAGCGGGATCTCGGGCAACGGGTCTTCCTGGATCTCCGGGTCAGGGTGCGCGAGCACTGGCGGCGCGACGACGGCCTCCTGGACCGGATCGGGATCTAAAGGGAATAACTCCGCCGGGAGCCTCGCCTCCCTGAATAACTCCGCCGACATCCTCGGCTTCGCCTCCTGAGTAACTCCGCCGACATCCTCGGTTTCGCCTGTGTCGTCGGGTTCGGGCGCGTTACGGGGCGGCAGGACGGAGGCGGGTAAACCGCGACTTCGTCGCTAGCTCCGGCGGATGGTCTACGAGGCGGCCCCGTACCCTACCCAGCCCCGTTCCACAACCATCGCCATCACCGACATGGCCTGAGCAGGGCGACGCACTATCCGTATCGAGGATTGGGGAGTTTGGGGCCTCATGGGCCGCATGAGGCACTAAGCCGTTGAGTTGTGGCGGCTGGCGCTCGTAGACTGGGTCGGATGAACGTCTCGACCGAGCGGTCCGCCGATCCGATCCGGTTCGACGAGCGCGGGCTGGTCACCTGCGTGATGCAGGACTGGCTGACCGGCGAGGTCCTGACCCTTGCCTACATGAACGAGGAGGCGCTGCGCCTGACCCGGGAGACCGGCGAGATCCATTTCTACAGCCGCTCGCGGGACGAGATATGGCACAAGGGCGCCGGCTCGGGCAACCGGCAGCTGGTGCGCCAGATCCGCTACGACTGCGACGGAGACGCGCTCGTCGCGCTGGTGAAGCCGACGGGGCCCGCCTGCCACACGGGGGAACGGTCGTGCTTCCACCGAGTGCTGGGCGCCGGAACTGCCGCCGAACGGGAGAACGTGGAGGAGGAGCCGAGCCCGGCCGTCCACGAGGCGCCGGCGATCCTGGAGCGCACGATCCTCGATCGCCGGCGAGCGCGCCCGGCCGGCTCCTACACGGTCGAGCTGCTCGACGATCCAGCGCGGGTCGGCGACAAGGTGCGCGAGGAGGCCGACGAGGTGGCGCGAGCCGCCGCCTCGGAGTCGGACGCCCGGCTCGCGGACGAGGCGGCCGATCTCATCTATCACCTGCAGGTCCTGCTGGCCTCGCGCGGAATCTCGGTCACGGCCGCCCTGGAGACCCTCAATGGCCGTCGCGGCTGAGCCGAGCCTGGACCTCGATCCAGGCCTCGAGCGCGCCCGCGAGCTGGCGCGAGAGGGCAACGCGATCCCGATCCGGGTCTCGTTCGTCGACGATTGCGAGACGCCGGTTTCCGCCTTCCTGAAGCTCCGGGACGGCGGGCCCTGCTTCCTGCTCGAGTCCGCTGAGCAGGGCCGCCTCGGCCGCTACTCCTTCCTCGGCTTCAACCCGCGCTCGGTCCTGAGATGGAGCAACGGGGTGCTCAGCGAGTGGCCGGGCGACCGCTCGTCCGGCGACCCCGAGCGCCGGATCGATGCCCCGGATCCCTATGCGGCCGTCAGCGAGTACCTGGGCGCTCATCGAATCGCCCCGGTCGACGGGCTGCCGCCCTTCGCCGGGGGCGCGGTCGGCTTCTTCGGCTACGACCTGGTGCGCACCGTCGAGCCGCTCGGCCAGCCAAATCCGGATCCGATCGGGCTGCCCGACATGGCGCTGATGGTCAGCGACCTGCTGGTCGTGTTCGACCATATGCGTCATGAGCTCACCCTGATGGCATACGCGTTCCTCGATGACGGGTCGGACGTCGACGCGGCATACGCGCGCGCGGTCGAGGCGATCGCCGGGGCCCGCGAACGGCTCCGCGGGCCCGTGCCGTCACAGGCGCCCTCCGCGGTCGCAGGGGATGCTCCGCCCACCAAGTTCAAGTCGAACATGACCCGATCGGGATTCGAGGCCAATGTGCGTCGCATCGTGGAGTACGTGCACGCGGGCGATGCCTTCCAAGTAGTGCCGTCCCAGCGGTTCTCCGCCGACTCTCCCGTCGAGGCCTTCTCGATCTATCGCGGCCTGCGCACCGTCAACCCGTCGCCGTACATGTACTTCCTCGACTTCGGTGATTTCCAGCTGGCCGGGGCATCACCGGAGCCACTCGTCAAGGTGACCGGCCGACGCGTCGAGACCCGCCCGATCGCCGGCACCTATCCGCGAGGGGCGAGCGAGGAGGAAGACCGCCGGCAGGCCGAGGACCTGCTTCGCGACCCCAAGGAGCGGGCCGAGCACGTGATGCTGGTCGACCTGGGTCGAAACGACCTCGGCCGAGTCTGCGAGTTCGGGTCGGTCCGGGTCGATGAGCTGATGATCGTCGAGGCCTACTCCCACGTGCTCCACATAGTCAGCCAGGTCTCGGGTCGGCTTCGGCCCGAGGTCACCGCGATGGACGCGCTGCGCGCCGTGCTTCCGGCCGGCACCCTGTCCGGGGCGCCCAAGGTCCGCGCGATGCAGATCATCGACGAGCTCGAGCCCCACAAGCGCGGCTCCTACGGCGGAGCGATCGGCTACCTCGGGTTCACCGGTGATCTCGACACCGCGATCCACATCCGCACCGTGGTGGTCAAGGACGGCCAGGTCCACGTGCAGGCCGGGGGCGGGACCGTGGCCGACGCGAAGCCCGAGTACGAGTATGAGGAGAGCGTCAACAAGGCCCGCGCCGTGTTCCAGGCGGTCGAGCTCGCCGCCTCCCACCCGGATTGGCGGTGATGGGCATGCGGGTTCTGGTGATCGACAACTACGACTCGTTCACGTACAACCTCGTCCAGTACCTCGGCGAGCTCGGGGCCGAGCCCGACGTGGTGCGAAACGACCGCGCGAGCGTCGCCGAGCTGCTCGAGCGCGGGCCGGACAGGCTGGTGATCTCGCCTGGCCCGTGCACGCCCTCCCAAGCAGGTGTCTCGACCGATGCCGCGCGGGCCTTCGCGGAGGCCGGAATCCCGACCCTCGGTGTGTGCCTGGGGCACCAGTCCCTGGTCGAGGCGTTCGGAGGCCGGACGGTCCGCGGCGAGCCGATTCACGGCAAGGATGCCGAGGTCGAGCACGACGGCGGGGGTGTGCTTCGCGGCCTCGAGAGCCCCTTGACGGTCGGCCGATACCACTCGCTGGTCGCCGACCCGGACCTGCCGGCAGAGCTCGAGCTGAGCGCCACGCTCGACGGGGTCGTGATGGGGGTTCGCCATATCGAGCTGCCCGCCGAGGGGGTCCAGTTCCATCCCGAGTCGGTGCTCACGCCGCGCGGCAAGGACATGCTCCGAAACTTCCTCGATGCCTAACGACGTCCTGACGCGCGCGATTGACGCGGCGGCCTCGGGGACTCACCTGACCGCGGACCACGCATCCGCGGTGCTCGAGGAGATCATGAGCGGCCGGGCCGGCGAGGTCCAGACGGGCGCCTTCCTGATCGCGCTGCGGACCAAGGGCGAGACCGTCGCCGAGCTCGTCGGGCTGGCTCGGACCATGCGCGGCCTCGCGGCCGGCGTCGGCGCCGGCCGCCCCGACCTCGTGGACACGGCCGGGACCGGCGGTGGGCCTTCGACGTTCAACATCTCGACCGCCGCCGCGCTGGTCGCCGCCGGCGCCGGCTGCGCGGTGGCCAAGCACGGCAATCGCTCGGCCACCAGCCGCAGCGGATCGGCCGATCTGCTGGAGGCGCTCGGCGTAACGATCGATCTCGGGCCCGACCAGGTGGCGCGCTGCATTGACGAGGTCGGGTTCGGCTTCATGTTCGCTCCGAGGCACCATGCGGCGATGAAGCACGTGGTTCCGGTGCGGCAGGAGCTCGCCGTGCGGACGATCTTCAACTTCCTGGGCCCGCTGACCAACCCCGCGGGCGCGAGGCGCCAGCTCCTTGGCGTTTCCGACCCGGCCTATCAGGAGGTGATCGCCGAGGCGCTGATCGGGCTGGGCTGCGAGCGCGCGATGGTGGTCCGCGGCGTGGACGGGATCGACGAGATCAGCATCTCCGCCGAGACCCGCGTGATCGAGGTCGCCGAAGGGCGCACCGCGGAGTGGTTCGCCCGGCCGGACGAGCTGGGGCTTTTGCTCGCCGAGGCCGAGCTGATCGCGGGCGGCTCCCCGGAGCAGAACGCCGCCACGGTGACCGCCGTCCTGGCCGGAGAGCGGGGGCCGGCCCGCGACGTCGTGGCCCTCAACGCCGGCGCCGCGATCCTGGTCGGCGGCGGCGGCGCCGACGACCTCCCCGGTGCGATCGAACGAGCCATCGAAGCGATTGACTCCGGCGCAGCGCGCGAGCTTCTCGCCCGGCTGGTCGAGGCCAGCGGCCGCCTCGCCAGCGCGGAGCGGGATTGACCGCGGGTGGGCCGGATCGAGCCGATCGCCCCCGAACGATCATCTAGCCTGTCGCGGGTATGAGCTGGCTCGATGAGCTGGTCGCGGGGGCGCGGGAGGACTGCGTCCGCCGCCGGGAGGAGGTCCCGCTCGAGACTCTCCGCGCGAGGGTCGGCACACGCGAGGGCTCGCGTCCCTTCAGCGAGGCGCTGGTGCGCCCCGGCCTCTCGCTGATCGCGGAGTTCAAGCGGCGTTCGCCCAGCGTCGGGGAGATCCGGCCCGGGGCGGGGGTCGATGACCTGGTCGGCGCGTATGAGCGTGGAGGAGCGGCCGCGCTGTCGATCCTGACCGAGGAACGCCATTTCGCCGGGTCGCTCGACGACCTGCGGGCCGCTCGCGAGGCCTCCAGCCTGCCGATTCTGCGCAAGGATTTCATCGTCGACCGCTACCAGCTGTACGAGGCCGCGGCCAACGGCGCCGACGCGGTGCTCCTGATCGTCGCCGGCCTCGAGGACGACCAGCTCGACGCTCTCTACGCCGAGGCGCAGGGGCTCGACCTCGACTGCATGATCGAGGTCCACGACGAGCCGGATCTCGAGCGTGCCCTGGCCGCCGGCGCCGAGGTGCTCGCGATCAACAATCGCAACCTGGGCGACTTCACGGTCGACGTCGAGACGACGGCGAACCTCCTGACCGACGTTCCCGCCGGCAAGGCGGTGGTCTCCGAGTCCGGATACGCAAGCCGCGAGCAGCTCGACGAGTTGGACCGGATCGGCGTCGACGCAGTCTTGATGGGTGAGACGCTGATGAGGGCCGAGGACCCCGAGGCGCTGGTGCGCGAGCTGACCTTCGATGACACGGCAACTCGCGAGCATTACCTCGAGCGAGCGTCCGAAAGTGGGGAGATCCCCCCGTCGGACGGGCATTCTTAGCGCCGCTGAAGGGTCCGCTTAGGCGCGGTTAAGCGGTGTCGCCGATCCTGTTCGCCGATGAGCAAGGTCAAGCGTGTCGCACGAACTCCGTTCGGATCCGCCCTGCTAGGTGGGCTGGTCGTGGCAATCTTCGGCTGGATCGCGATCGCCGCCGGCTGGATCAACTCGAGCGACGATTCCGGCCAGAGCACCGCGCTGACCGCGACCCCCCTCCCCGAGCCCGCCGCCCAGCAGAGCACCGGCAAAGGCTCGACCGTGAACCAGATCTACAGGACCGATTCCCCGGGCGTCGCCTTCATCCAGGCGCAGACGGCCTCCAAGGCCTCGTCGTTCAACCCGTTCGGGAGCAGCGGCGGGGGGACCGCGACGGGCTCGGGCTTCGTGATCGATCACGAGGGCCACATACTGACCAACGCGCACGTCGTGGACGGCGCGCAGAAGATCGAGGTCACGCTCGGCAACACGGACAATACGCAGCCTGTCAGCGCTCAGGTGGTCGGAAAGGATCCCTCCACCGACGTCGCCCTGCTCAAGGTCAACGCCCCGGCCAACGAGCTGCACCCCCTGCAGCTCGGCGACTCATCGGCCCTCAGCGTCGGCGACCCCGTGGTCGCGATCGGCAACCCGTTCGGGCTCGACCGCACAGCCACCGCCGGAATCGTCTCGGCGCTCCAGCGCCAGATCAAGTCGCCCAACGGCTTCACGATCGACAACGTCATCCAGACGGACGCCGCGATCAACCCGGGCAACTCCGGAGGGCCGCTCCTGGACGGCAACGGCCGAGTGATCGGGATCAACTCCCAGATCGAGTCGCCGAACGGCGGCGGCAACATAGGAATCGGCTTCGCGGTGCCGATCAACACCGTTCGCCAGGTCGCCAACCAGTTGCTCGCCAACGGCAAGGTGGAGCACGCCTTCCTCGGGATCAGCGGGACCAACGTCACGTCCCAGCTCGCCGACACTCTCAACCTCGGAGTGCAGCAGGGCGCCCTGGTCGAGACCGTGGTGCCGAACGGCCCCGCTGCCAAGGCCGGCATCAAGGGCGGCAACGCGACCGCGTCGATCGGTGGGCAGCAGGTTCGCGCCGGCGGCGACGTGATCACCGCGCTCGACGGCAAAACGGTCACCGGGATGGACGAGCTCGCCCAGATGGTCAGCCAAAAGCAGCCCGGCGACCAGGTTCAGGTCAGCCTGCTGCACGCCGGCCAGAAGCGCACCGTCACCGTGACGCTCGGCGATCAGCCCGCGACCGCCGGCTCCCTCAAGCCCTAGGCCGCGCACAGCCCGGCGGCTGCTCGCGCCCTTGGCGCAAGCGACGGAAAGGCTGGGTGGGCGAAGGTCAACCGGGCCCTCCCCAGCCGACGGCCGACGGGCCCCCTGAGCGCTGAGTGTGGAGTTGACGACAGTATGCGTCGCGAACCGCCCACTCGCTTCTCGGCCCCCCCGGGCGTCGTAGCTGCGTCGTCCGTACCCAGCGCGGGACGTTCGGCCTGACGCGTGCTCTCGGGTAATCCGGCCCGTAACCTTGGTGCGCATGAAGGTCAAGTTCTGTGGAGTGACGAATCTCGTCGATGCGCGCGAGGCCGTGCGGCTCGGCGCCTGGGCGATCGGGCTCAACCACCATTCACGGAGCCCTCGTTACGTGGGCACGGAGGCCGCCACCGAGATAGCCGCCGAGCTTCGGCGCCGGGTCGAGCTGGTCGGGGTCTTCGTCGATCCGACTTTCGATGAGCTCACTGCGGCGGCCGAGAACGAGTTCCTGAGCATGGTCCAGCTCCACGGTGGCGAGGGCCCGGCCTTCTGTCGGGAGGCGGCGCGGCGCACCGGTTGCAAGGTGATCAAGGCTCTGGCGGTTCGAAGCACTGCGGACGTTCGGCGAGCCGAGGCGTACCGCACCGACTTCCACCTGTTCGACGCCCATCGCCCCGGTCGGCCCGGCGGGACCGGGGAGAGCTTCGACTGGGACCTCCTCGCGGGCCACCGTTCGCAGGTGCCGCTGATCCTCGCGGGGGGGCTGAATCCCGACAACGTGGTCGAGGCCGCGGGGGCCGCCCGCCCATTCGCGGTTGACGTGGCGTCCGGGGTCGAGTCGAGCCCCGGCGTCAAGGACCACGCCCTGATGGCCGCGTTCCTGGAGCGCGCCGGGTCCGCGATCGACTCGCCCGATGCCGGGCTCGCCGCCGGCGCCGAGGTCGAGCCGCGACGATGACCGTCACCGGAGGTGAGCAGGGCGTCGAGGAGCGTTTCGGACCCTATGGGGGGCGCTACGTGCCCGAGGTCCTGATCCCGGCCCTCGACGAGCTCTCGGCGGCGTGGGCACAAGCGCGAAGCGACCCCGAGTTTCGCGGCGAGCTCGAGACGGTCCTGGCTGGCTACGTGGGGCGACCGACCCCCCTGTATCTCGCGGAGCGACTCGGCGAGCGCGTCGGGCGCAGGGTCTATCTGAAGCGCGAGGACCTGGCGCACACGGGCGCCCACAAGATCAACAACGCAGTCGGACAGGCGCTGTTGGCCAAGCGGATGGGAAAACGGCGGGTGATCGCGGAGACGGGCGCGGGCCAGCATGGAGTTGCGACGGCCACCGCATGCGCGCTGCTGGGGCTCGAGTGCGTCGTCTACATGGGGGTCGAGGACATGCGCCGCCAGGCGCCCAACGTGGAGAGGATGCGGCTGCTGGGCGCCGAGCTGGCGCCGGTGGACGCGGGAGCCAAGACCCTCAAGGAGGCGGTCAGCGCGGCGATCCGCGACTGGGTGGCGAACGCTCGCACCACCCACTACATCATCGGTTCGGCCGTCGGCCCGGCCCCCTACCCGGCGCTGGTCCGCGACCTCCAGCGGGTGATCGGCGACGAGATCCGCGACCAGGCGCTCGCCGCCGAGGGCGCGCTGCCCGACAGGGTGATCGCCTGCGTCGGCGGCGGCTCGAACGCGATCGGCGCCTTCTACGCCTTCATCGGTGATCCGGATGTCGGTCTGATCGGAGTCGAGGCCGGGGGCGAGGGGCTCGACGGACGCCACGGAGCCTCCCTGGCCGCCGGGCGCCCCGGCGTCCTGCACGGGAGCCTCTCCTCGGTGCTGGCCGACGATCAGGGCCAGATCCTCGAGGCCCATTCGATCTCCGCCGGGCTCGACTATCCGGGGGTCGGGCCTGAGCACGCTCAGCTGCGCGACAGCGGCAGGGCTCGATACGCGGCGGTGAGCGACGAGGACGCGCTGCGGGCGTTCCGCGATCTGGCCCGGCTGGAGGGGATCATTCCGGCGCTCGAGCCGTCGCACGCGATCGCCTGGCTCCTTGAGGCGGGCGCCCGGGAGGGCGCAGCTTCCGGCGGCTTCGACGTGGTCTGCTTGAGCGGCAGGGGCGACAAGGACATGAGCGAGGCGCTCGCCCGCCTGCAGGCCCTGGATGGCTGACGCGCCCGGACGCGGCGTCGAGAGGATCGCCGAGGCCTTCGCCGTGGCGCGTGCCGACGGCCGGGCGGCGCTGATGCCCTACCTGATGGCCGGGTTTCCCGACCTGGAGACGTCGGCCTCGGTGGCGGACGCCTATGTCGGCGCGGGCGCCGACCTGGTCGAGCTGGGGATCCCCTTTTCGGACCCGCTTGCGGACGGTCCCACCATTCACGCGGCCGCGACGGCCGCGCTCCAGGCCGGCACGACCCTCGACGCGGGGCTGGAGGTCTGCGCGAGGATCGCGGCCGCGGTTCCTGTGGTCCCGATGGTCTACGCCAACATGGTGCTGGCGCGGGGAGCCCGCGAGTTCGCCGAGCTGTTGGTCGAGGCCGGGGCGGCGGGGGCGATCGTCCCGGACCTGCCGCTCGACGAGGCGGGGGCGATCGCCGAGGCGCTCGCGGCTGCGGGGGTGCCCTTGATCCCGCTGGTTGCTCCGACCACGCCGGCCGCGCGGCGGGGGCGGATCTGCGCGCGCGCCGAGGGCTTCGTCTACGTCGTCTCCGACACCAGGGTGACCGGCGAGCGCGACGGCCTGCCGGATGGCCTTGGCGAGCTGGTCGCCGCCGTGCAGCGCGAGGCGTCGGTGCCGGCGGCGGTCGGTTTCGGGATCAGCACCCCCGAGCAGGCGGCCGTCGTGGGCCGGATCGCCGACGGCGTGATCATCGGCACCAGGCTGGTCCGCGCGGTCGCCGAGGCGCCGGACGCCCCCGCCGCGGCGACCGCCGCCGGCGAGCTGATCGGCGCGGCACGGGCTTCGATCGTTGAGGCCGGGCGCGCCGTCGAGTAGATTCTGCGCCGTGCAGCTCCTGATCTTCGCCACGGTTGGGCTCAGCGCGATGCTTGTCGCCTATGCGTTCGCCCTCGGGGGTTCGGTCGCGTTCGTGATCTTCCTCGCGATCCTCCTGGTCGGGGTCTGCCTCCGCGTCTCGCAGCCGCTGATCGAGCGCATTCGCCCCTAGATGGCTGACCGCGAGCCCCCGCACGCCCGGATGACGCACGGATACCTTCGCCGGATCGCGCTCATCGGAACTCGCCTGTGCCCGCCGGCACAGGCTTCGTCCTCTGACCACGCCCGGCTCGATCCCGTGCGCCCCCGGACGCACGGGAGTTCCGACTCAGCCATCTAGGTCGCGGTGAAGCCGCTGCCGGACTCATTCGCGACCACCCGCGAGGCGCTGCACCGGGTGGCCGAGGAGGTGGTCGCGCCGGCGCGAAAGCCGCAAAACGAGATCGCCCTTCGTCAGACGCCGCACGGCTTTGGGACCCCCGTCTTCGAGTTCGACGAGGAGCGCGTCCAGGTTCGTGTCGAGGGGGCCGACCTAGTGCTCGAGAGGGGCGATCACTCGACCCGGGCTCCGCTGACCAGCCTGGCCGACGCCGGCGCGCTGCTCGGGGCCAGGCTGCTTCCCGACGGGCTGCCCACCGACAGCTCCCCTCTCGACATCGACCCGGCCGCCGCGGGCGCCCTCGCAGACTTCTACGAGCTCGCGAGCCGGGCGCTCGACGGGTTCAAGTCGTCGCTGCGCGGCGACGCGGACGCATCGGACACCAACCTGTGGCCGGAGCACTTCGACATCGCCTTCGAGGCGGGCGGGGAGGGCGCCGGTCGGCGCGCCAACTACGGCGCCTCGCCCGGTGACGACTCGCACGACCAGCCGTATCTCTACGTCGGGCCGTGGACCGCGAAGGTCGAGGGCGAGATGTGGAACGCGACCGGGTTCACGGGCGCCGAGCTCGGCTATTCGGACCTCCTCGACGCCGAGGATGCCGAGCGCGCGGCGGTCGACTTCTTTCGCAGCGGGTTCGAGGGAATCGCCGCGGCGGCCTGAGCGGCGTTCTCCGTCGCCGTCGCCCGGTGGGGGTATCGTCCGACCGGTGCGGATCGGCGTGCTCACAGGAGGTGGTGACTGCCCCGGCCTGAACGCCGCGATCCGCGCCATCGTTCGCAAGGGAATCGATGTCCACGGCCATGCCATGGTGGGTTTCAGGGACGGTTGGCTGGGCCCGCTCGACGGCATGGCCGAGGACCTGACGGTCGAGTCGACTCGAGGCATCCTGCCCCGCGGCGGGACCATTCTCGGCACCTCGCGCACCAACCCGCTGAAGGCGGACGACGGGCCCGAGCGGGTACTCGAGACAATGTCGGGCCTTCACCTCGACGGGCTGATCGCGATCGGCGGCGAGGACACGCTGGGCGCGGCAGCTCGCCTGCACGGCGACCACGGGGTTCCCGTCCTCGGCGTTCCGAAGACGATCGACAATGATCTCGCGGCGACCGACGTGACCTTCGGCTTCGACACCGCTCTCCAGGTGGCGACCGAGGCGATCGACCGCCTACACACAACGGCGGAGTCCCACCACCGGGTCATGGTCGTCGAGGTCATGGGGCGCCACGCCGGCTGGATCGCCCTCCATTCGGGCCTGGCCGGTGGCGGCGACGTGATCCTCATCCCCGAAAGGCCGTTCGACATCGATGAGGTCTGCGGGCTGATCTCCCGCCGACACGCTCGGGGTCGAAACTTCTCGATCGTGGTGGTCGCCGAGGGGGCGCTCCCGGCGTCGGGAACCATGGAGCTCGCGGACTCCGAGATCGACGAGTTCGGCCACCCGCGGCTCGGCGGCATCGGGCATCGGCTCGAGCGCGAGATCGAGGGCCGGACCGGGTTCGAGACCCGGGCAGTGGTCCTCGGCCACATCCAGCGCGGCGGGACGCCGACGGCATTCGACCGGGTCCTCGCCACCCGGCTGGGCGTCGCGGCGATCGACGCGGCCGACGAGGGGCGATGGGCCACGATGCCCGCCCTGCGGGGAACGCGCATCGAGCTGGTGGCCTTGAGCGAGGCGGTGGAGAGCCTCAGGACGGTGCCGCCCGAGGACTACGAGGTCGCCGCGCCGTTCTTCGGCTAGGCCCAACCGCCCGCGCCTCAGCGGCGGTCGCCGTCCTGCTGGGCGCATCGCTCACCGGGTGCGCGTCGCCCGACTCGGGGATACAGGCGGGCGAGCACGTCACCGTCTACGTGAGCATGCCGCTGCGGGGGGTGAACGGCGCCGACGGACGCGACGCTGCCGACGGGGCCCGGCTCGCCCTGGCCCGAGCCGGCGGCCGGGTCGGCGAGCTCACCGTACGGGCCGTCTTCCTCGACGACACGACGGGCAGCGGGACGAGCGCCCGCTGGAGCGGTGCCCGCGCCGCGGCGAATGCCCGGCGGGCCGCCCAGGACTCGACCGCGATCGCCTACATGGGCGACTTCGAGTCCGGCGCTACGCGCTCGTCGCTGCCGGTGACGAACGAGGCTCGCATGCTTCAGGTGTCCCCGGCGAGCGCCGCGGTCGACCTCGTGCAGCCGTACCTCGGGGCGGGTGATCAGGTGCCGAGCGACACGCAGCCGACCGGCGAGCGCACCTTCGGACGGGTGATCCCCAGCGACGAGGTCCAGGCCCAGGCGGCGGCCCGGTGGGCGAGCCGCGTCGGGGCACGGCGGGTGGCGGCGGTGTCGGACGGTTCCGCGTTCGGCGAGACGATGGTCGAGGCGTTCAGGGCGGCGAGCGCACGGCCCCCCCTCGCTCGTGCCGGTCGGGCCGACCTTCTCTACTACGGTGGCACCGCCGCGGACGCGCCGCGCCGGATCGAGCGCGACGTGGCTCCCTGCCCGCGCCAGACCCTGATCGCCTCAGACGCGCTGATCGGCTCGCCCCTGCTGGACCGGATCCCCGCCGGGACCTTCGCCTGTCCCGAGATCGAGGCGGGCCCACCCACGCCGCGGGGCGTGCTGATGACCTCCGCCGCGCAGGACCCCGCACAGCTCCCGGCGGCGGGCCGGAGATTCGTCGGTGCGTTCAGGCACCGGTACCGGCGCCCGCCTGGGCGCTACGCCGCGTACGGCTACGAGGCGATGGCGGTCGTCCTGGACTCGATCCACCGGGCGGGCAGCGCCGGCGACGACCGCGACTCGGTCGTCAGCGCCTTCTTCGACACCCGTGATCGGCGCTCGATCCTGGGCCCGTACTCGATCGACGAGGTCGGCGATACGACACTCAACAGGCTCGCCGGTTACCGGATCCGAGCGGGGAGGCCCCTGTTCGCGACCCCTCTGAGAGGGCCCTAGGGACGGCCGACCGAGGGGGGTTCAGGGCTTCAGCAGGTCCCGAAGCGCCGGCTCGAGATCGGGCTGGGCGAACTCGAAGCCGGCGTCGAGCGCCCGGCGCGGCATCGCCCGCTGGCCGCCCACCAGGACGTCCCCGAGCTCGGCCCCGAACCTCGCCCGCAGGGCGAGCTTGGGGAGCGGCAGGACCGCCGGGCGTCCCAGGACCTCGCCGAGCGCCTTCGAGAACTCGCGGTTGGTGACCGGGTTCGGGGCGGTCGCGTTGTAGACCCCGGTCGCACTCTCTGTGTCGACGGCCCAGATCAGCATCCTCACCTCATCGTGGACGTGGATCCATGGCATGTACTGGTCGCCCTGTCCAATCGGCCCCCCGAGCCCGAGCTTGAAAGGAAGGAGGAGCTGATGAAGGAGGCCACTTCCCGGGTCGAGGACCAGGCCCGTCCGGGTGATGGCGACCCGCACGCCGAGCTCCCCGGCGGCGCGGGCCGCCGATTCCCACGCGACGCAGACCCGGGCGTCGAACGAGTCGCCGGCCGGCGTCGACTCGTCGACGAGCGCGTCGCCGCGATCGCCGTAGAAACCGACGCCCGACTGGCTCACCATCGTTTGCGGCTTGGGGTCGGCGGCGCTCAGCGCGTCGACCAGGTTCTTCGTCGCACGCTCGCGGCTCTCCAGGATCCTGACCTTGGCCTCGTCGGTCCAGCGCTGGTCGATCGGCTCCCCGATCAGGTTGACCACGGCGTCGATGCCTTGAAGCGCCTCGGCCGGGGGGCGCTCCGTCGTGGCTCGCCAGGGATGCCACGACACGGTCGGGTTGGTGTTTCGGGCGCGGTCGGGGTCCCGGGTCAGCCCCACCACCTCGTCTCCCCGAGCGAGCAGTCCGTCGCACACGCGTGAGCCCAGGAACCCGCTCGCGCCAGTCACCAGGACGCGCATCGTCCTCCGCTCCCGGGCTCAGGGGTGCTGCATGGGCGGGCGGCATCGGCCCCCCTCATCCGCGGCTCCTCATTCGAGGGTCGCGAACGTTCCGGTCTCCTCGGAGACCCGCGCGATCCCATCGCGGCGCGCTTCCTCGACGACCGCCGCCGCGACCGCGGGCGCGACATCGCGGTCGAACACGCTCGGGATTATGTAGTCCTCGCTCAGGTCCTCGTCGCCGACCACCGCGGCGATTCCGGTCGCCGCGGCGAGCTTCATCTCCTCGGTGATTCGCGGAGCGCCGGCGTCGAGCGCTCCCCGGAAGATCCCGGGGAAGCAGAGCACGTTGTTGATCTGGTTCGGATAGTCGGAGCGACCCGTGGCCATGATCCGAACGTAGGGCTCGGCGTCCTCTGGCATCACCTCGGGGTTTGGGTTTGCCATCGCGAACACGATCGCGTCGTCGGCCATCTTGGCGAGCGCCTCGGGGGGGATGATCCCCGGCCCCGAGACCCCGATGAACAGGTCGCAGCCCTCGATCACCTCGGCCGGAGCCCCGACCCGGCGATCGGGATTCGAATTCTCGGCATACCAGCGCTTGATCTCGCTCATCTCGCCCGAGACGTAGTCCTCGCGCTCGGTGGAAAGGGCCCCGTGACGGTCGCATCCGATCACGTCGCTGACGCCTGACTCGAGCATCATCTTGGTCACCGCGACACCCGCCGCCCCCAGCCCCACCACCAGGACCCGGAGGTCCTCGAGCCGCTTGTCGACGATCTTCAGCGAGTTGAAGAGGGCCGCCATGGTGACCACGGCCGTGCCGTGCTGGTCATCGTGGAAGACCGGAATGTCGACCTCGTCCTTGAGCCGTGACTCGATCTCGAAGCAGCGGGGAGCGGAGATGTCCTCCAGGTTGATTCCGCCGAAGGTCGGCGCCATCAGCTTCACGGCGTCGACGATCTGCCCGGGGTCGTTGGTGTCGAGGCAGATCGGGAACGCGTCGACGTCGGCGAACTCCTTGAACAGCATCGCCTTGCCCTCCATGACCGGCATCGCGGCCTCGGGCCCGATGTCGCCGAGCCCGAGGACCGCGCTTCCATCGGAGACGACCGCGACGGTATTCCGCTTGATCGTGTACTCGAACGCCTTGGAGCGGTCGGCTGCGATCTCCTGGCAGACACGCGCGACACCGGGCGTGTAGGCCATCGACAGATCGTCGCGAGTCTTCAGCGGGTACTTGTTGTGCTGCTCGATCTTTCCCCCCTGGTGCATCTGGAGGGTCCGGTCGACATAACCGATCACCCGCGCTCCCCGGGTCGACCCGATCGCCCGAAGGATCTCCTCCCAGTGGGCCTGGTCGCGGGCGTCGACGGTGAACTCGCGCACGCGTCGTCCCTCGCCGCCCGCGCCCGGAACGAGATCCACCCCCTGAAGGGCCCCACCCGCCTCGGCGATTTGAGCGGTCAGCTTGCCGAGCGGCTCCTGCCGCGCGTCGAGCTCGACCCGCACCGTGACCGAGAACTGAGCGCTGACGGAGCGGACGGCGGACATTGGCTGCGGATCTTATGCACGTGGCGCAACGGGTACTCGCCATGGCTCCTTGCAAGAGGCAACGCCTAGGCCCCGCTTTCGTGCCCGACCCCCCGCCCCCCGTTGGCGCCGTCCTCTCGGTATTCGACCAAAACGCGCCAACGGCGTGGGCAGCCGGGGGGCGTGCCCCCGCATTGGCGTCTTCCTGTCTGTATGCGACCGAAAAGCGCCAATCGTCGAGACGTCGAGGTGGCTCGGCTGGCGGGACGCCAGCGTGGCCTAGTCTCAGCGGCGCAGCTGTTCCGGATCGGCCTCAGCGCGAGCGCGATCGCCCGCCGAGTCCGCTCCGGGCGTCTTCACCGAGTTCATCGCGGCGTCTACGTGGTCGGGCATCGCCACCTCGATACCGAGGGCTGGTGGCTCGCGGGCGTTCTGGCCGGCGGGCCCGGGGCGGCGTTGAGCTATCGAAGCGCGGCGGCGCTTTCGGGGATGCGGCCGCAGACGCGCGGACCGGTCGAGGTGACCGTCCCGGGGGTCTCGGGCCGGCGCGCGCGGGCGGGCCTGAAAATCCATCGGTCCAAGACCCTGACCGCCGACGACGTGGCCCGCCGCCGCGGAATCGCCGTGACCAGCCCGCGTCGCACGCTGCGCGACCTGCGGCGGGTGCTCGCCGCTGACCAGCTCGACGCCGCGATCCACCGGGCCGAGTCCCTTCGGCTCTACGTAGGCATTCAACCGGGCTTCGAGCCCGACCGGGCGCGAAGCGAGCTCGAGCGGATCTTCCTCCGCATATGTCGCCGGCATCGCCTCTCCCCGCCGGAGACCAATGTCCGCGTGGGGGGATTCGAGGTGGACTTCCTGTGGCGCGCGAAAACGCCTTGATCGTCGAGACCGACGGATTTCGCCATCACCGAACGCGCCGGGCCTTCGAGCGGGATCGCGCGCGGGACGCCAGTCTCGCCGCCCGGGGCTATCGCGTGGTACGGATGACACATCGGAAGTTGACGGCGGATCCCAGGTGGGCTGCCTCAACGCTGCGCGCGCTCCTATCCCAATGAGCCCTCGTCCGCCCAAGCCGCCCGGTCAGACGTCAGCGGTCGCGCCGACGGGGTTGGGCGCTTTTCGGTCGCATGGCGAACGGAATGCGCCACCGGGGCCGGGTGGTGGGCGGCGAGGGGCCGAGCGCCGTCCTAGGATGGGTGCTTGCCCGCCACGAAGCCGAAGACGAATCGTGACGCTGCCTCCGCCGAGTCGGGCGGCGAGCTCTTCCTGATCGATGGGAACAGTCTCGCCTATCGGGCGTTCTTCGCCCTCCCGGAGTCGATCGCCACGGCGGACGGGCGGCCCACGAACGCGATCTACGGCTTTGCCTCGATGATGGCCAAGGTGCTGATCGAGTATCGGCCGCCGGCCGTGATCGTCGCGTGGGATGCCGGCATGTCGGGGCGCGAGCAGGAATTTCCGGAGTACAAGGCCCAGCGCCCGTCGCGGCCCGACCTGCTCTCCGAGCAATGGCCGCATCTGGCGCCGCTCGCCGAGGCGTTCGGATTCGAGAACGTCAAGGTGCCGGGCTGGGAGGCCGACGACGTGATCGCCACCCTCGCCGAGAAGGCCCGTGACGCTGGGATCCCGGTGATGGTCGTGTCGGGCGACCGCGACGTCTACCAGCTGGTCTCCGAGGGAGTGCGCGTCATGACCACCTCGCGGGGGGTCACCGACACGAAGGTCTACGACCGAGAGGGAGTGATCGAGCGCTACGGGGTGCCTCCCGAGCTAGTCCCCGACCTGATCGGCTTGAAGGGCGACACGTCCGACAACATCCCCGGCGTCCCCGGGATTGGCGACAAGACGGCCGCCCAGCTCCTGCAGCGGTTCGAATCGCTCGAGGCGGTGCTCGACAGCGTCGACGAGATCTCGGGGGCGAAGCGAAAGGAGAACCTGGTCGAGCACGCGGACGACGCCAGGCTCTCGAAGCGGATAGCCACGTTGCGCTACGACGTAGAGGTGCCGCTCGACGTTCGCGAGGTGGCCCGCGCCCAGCCCGACCGCAGCCGCCTGCGGGACGTGGCGGCCGAGTTCGAGCTGCGTGCCGTGGTGCAGCGGCTCGATGAGGAGTTCGCAGAGGACGTGCCCGAGCGGCTTGTGGACCAGACGCTCGTCGTCGAGGCAGTCGAAGGATCTCCGGCCGACCTGCCCGCCGGCCCGGTGGCGATCGCGGTCGCCGGGGGGACGTGGGCGGCCAGCGACGGCGACAAGGTGATCAAGGGCGAAGCCCGGGACCTCGTCGAGCTGGCCGAAAGCCTCCGCGGGCGGCCGCTGCTCGCCCACGACGCCAAGTCGCAGGGCGGCGGAGGACGGACAGGCCTGCTGGCCGTCGCACCACCCGGAAGCCTCGAGCTCGAGCACGACACCATGGTCGCCGCGTATCTGATCGACCCCGCGAGGCGCGTCTACGAGCTTCGCGAGCTGGCCGCCGATGCGGGGCTAGCCGCCGCCGTCCCCGCAACCGGCGGCTCGGGGGAGGGGCCCGATGAGGCCCCGCCGGATGCCGAGCAGCTGGCGCTCGACGCGGGGGCCGAGGTGGAGAGCGACCCGCCGACCGAGGCGCGCCTCGTCGTCGAGCTGGTCGCCGGGCAGCGCGATCGGCTCGGCGAATTCGGCCTCGAGCGTCTGATGCGCGAGGTGGAGATGCCGCTGATCGAGGTCCTGGCGGCCATCGAGCGCGCCGGCGTGAAGCTGGACGCGAAGCGTCTGGCCGAGATCGGCGAGGGGATGACCGAGCGGATCGAAGAGCTGGAGGCGGAGATCTTCGAGCTCGCGGGCCGCGAGTTCACGATCGGCTCGCCCCAGCAGCTCGGATCGATCCTGTTCGAGGAGCTGGGGCTGACCAAGAAGCGCCGCGGCAAGACGGGCTTCTCGACCGATGCCCGGGTGCTCGCCCAGATCCGCGATGAGCACGAGATCGTTGCGAGGGTCGAGAGCTGGCGGGAGCTCACCAAGCTGAAGAACACCTACCTGGACTCGCTTCCGGGACTGATCGACCCGAAGAGTGGCCGGATCCACACGACCTTCAACCAGGTCGCCACGGCGACCGGGCGCCTGTCGAGCACGAATCCGAACCTACAGAACATCCCGATCCGGTCTGAGATCGGACGCCCGGTGCGGGCCTGCTTCGTCGCCGAGGAGGGGATGCGGCTGCTGTCGGCCGACTACAACCAGGTCGAGTTGCGGGTCCTTGCCCACGTTGCCGATGAGGGCGTGCTCCGCGAGATCTTCGCCACGGGCGAGGATGTCCACCGCGAGACCGCCGCCGAGGTGCTCGCGATCTCGCCCGACGAGGTCGGCCCCGCCGAGCGCTCGAAGGCCAAGATGGTCAACTACGGGATCGCCTACGGGCTCTCGGCCTTCGGGCTCGCGGATCGGCTCCAGATCTCGCGCGAGGAGGCAGCGGTTTACATCGAGCGCTATTTCGAGCGGTTCCCGGCCGTGAGGGTGTTCATCGACGAGACGATCACGAAGGCGGAGCGCGACGGGTTCGTGTTCACGCTGCTGGGCCGCCGCCGGGCGATCCCAGAGCTTCGATCCGGGCAGCGCCAGCGCCGCTCGCTCGGTGAGCGGCTCGCCGTCAACACGGTGATCCAGGGGACCGCCGCCGACATCATCAAGCTCGCGATGGTCCGCTGCCACGCGGCGCTCGAGAAGTCGGGGCTCGACACGCGCCTCGTTCTGCAGATCCACGACGAGCTCCTGTTCGAGGGCCCCACGAAGGAGCTCGACTCCGCGGCGACGCTGGTCAACCGCGAGATGTGCCAGGCCTTCGAGCTCGATCCACCCCTCGCGGTCGACATCGGGACGGGCGAGGACTGGCTGGCCGCGAAGTAGAGGGGCGCCGAAGTCGGCGCCCCTCTGATGTCCCGATGGAAACGGCTCGATGCCTGAATCAGGTCCGTTGAGATTCGAGCCGCGCGCCCCGATTCCTACCCGGGAGCTCCATCCTGCTCGAACGTCGCCGGGCCGTGCTCGAGCTCCGGCACGACCTCCCAATAGCATCCCGAGAATGGATCGCGGCCTCGCCGTTCTGCTGACCGCAGTGGTCGGTGGCGTGCTGGCCCTTCAGGCTCCGATCAACGCCGGGCTCGGCCGGGCAACGGGGCAGCTGCCCGCGGCCTTGATCTCCTTCACCGTCGGGACCGTCCTGCTCGTCGCCGTGGTCGCATTGAGCGGGGACGCGGGCGGGCTGCGCTCCACGTTCAACGTCAACTGGTACTACCTGCTCGGGGGAGCGCTCGGAGCCGCATACGTGACCGTGGCGTTGATCTCGGTTCGCTCGATCGGGGCGGGTGGAGTCGCCGCGGCGACGATCGCCGGCCAGCTCACGACCGCGGTGGTGATCGATCGGCTCGGCATCCTGGGCCTCGGGCGGACGCCGATCACCGCGACCAGGGTGCTGGGGGTCGGATTGCTGCTCCTCGGCACCTACCTGGTGATTCGCTAGCCGCCCGCGCCGCTCCGCGAGGCTAAGCCGCTCTCGCGAGGACCCGGGGCCTGGCGCCTTTGCGCGCCGCCGACCCGGCGGCGTAGCCGGGGTCGGCGATCCGCAGGTAGTGGCCGAACGACCAGCGCACGAACCCATCGTGGCCCATGCCGCGAAGCGCCAGCGTCAGGAGCCGTGGGGGCACCCTTGGGACGAGCCGCTGGACCCGGAGCAGCCAGTCGTAATGCCACGCGTGGCGGGCGGAGAACTCCGCGTAGCGGTCCAGTGCGGCCTCGCGCGTCAAGCGGCCCTCGACCACATTCCGGATCGCGCGTCCGCACGAGATCCCGAAATAGAACGCGGTGCGTATCCCCTCGGCCGTCAGCGGCAGGCAGTGCCCGGCCGAGTCCCCGACGAAGAAGGCGCCGGCCTCGGTCGCGTCGCGAAGCCGGTGCGGGATCCAGTTGCCCTGGTATCGGACCGGGTCGCGCGCGAGGTCCTCCGCCAGCCGGACGGTCGGGTCCTTGACGTGGAACCGGGGGTCGAAGGAGCCGACGCCGACCCGGACCTCACCGGCGGCGGGAAAGCTCCAGCCGTAGCCGGCCGGAACGTAGGAGCGATCGATCCAGATCTCCAAATCGCCCGCTTCTCCCACGGGGTGGACCTCGAGCCCCCGTGAAAGTGGCGCCTCCGGCGGCTGGAAGCCCTTCGCGCCGAGCACCCTGCGCCATCCCAGAGCGTCCACGATCAGCGGTGCCCGAACCTCGCCTCGGTCCGTCCGAACGACCTGAGCGCCACCGTGATCGGCCGGACCTCCGCGCCCCGCGACGGTGGCGGTCTCGAACTCGGCGTCGCAACCGGCGAACAGCGCCGCGCAAAGCTCCCGGTAGTCGAACGTGGAGAAGGTCCAGGGCAACCGCATCCGGGTGGTCCCGTGAGGGGTATGGACCACCAGGTCCCCGAACGTCTGCCTGATCGAGTCCTCGACCCCCATCGCGATCAGCCACGCGGTTGGCGCCGCACAGGCCGAGGTCTGACGCTCGCCGATCTCGTAGCGGTCGACGATCAATACCCGGGCCCCCGAGCCCTCCAGCTCGCGCGCCACCGTGAGGCCCGCAAAGCTCGCTCCGCAGATCAGCACGTCGCAGTCGCCGCCCAGAGGGGTGCGATCCGCTCCCCGCTTGGTGAGCCTAGTTGGCATCGGCGCCGAGGGTACCCGAGCGCGCCCGGGGCGGAGGCGCAGCGGGCAAGGTGTGCGGTTCAGCCCGTGCAAGCCGGCGGGCATCGGGTTCGCGGCACTGCCGCTGACCCGCTTTTTGTCATAGTTAGCCGCCGTGTCCGCGACAGACACAACGACTGAGGCTGCCCGCGAGAGCGCTCCGGAGGTGAGCCCGCCGGCCGCCGCCGACCTGATGGTCGAGGTCGATGGGAAGCTGGTCCCCAACTATGACGCGACGCTGAAGCCGTTCGAGGAGGGCGACGTCGTGAGCGGCGACGTCGTGCGGATAGACAAGGACGAGGTCCTGGTCGACATCGGCTACAAGTCGGAGGGGGTCATCCCGTCCACCGAGCTCTCGATTCGGCGCTCAGTTGATCCCGCCGAGGAGGTTTCGCTCGGCGAGCGCGTCGACGCCTTGGTGCTGACCAAGGAGGACCAGGAGGGGCGCCTGCTCCTGTCCAAGAAGCGCGCCCGGTTCGAGAAGGCGTGGCGGAAGATCGAGGCGGCCGCCGAGTCCGGCGAGCCGGTCGAGGGCATCGTGATCGAGGTCGTCAAGGGCGGCTTGATCCTGGATCTCGGCGTGCGGGGGTTCCTGCCCGCGTCGCTGGTCGACATCCGGCGGGTCCACAACCTGGACGAGTTCAAGGGCGAGGCGCTCGAGTGCAAGGTCATCGAGCTCAACCGGAGCCGCAACAACGTCGTCCTGTCGCGTCGCGCCGTCCTCGAGGAGGAGCGCAAGGAGGTTCGTGAGCAGATCCTCGGGCGCCTCCAGCCGGGGATGGTCGTCGAGGGCAAGATCTCCAACATCGTCGACTTCGGCGCCTTCGTCGACCTGGACGGGATCGACGGGCTGATCCACATCTCGGAGCTCTCCTGGAGCCACGTCAACCATCCCTCCGAGGTCCTCTCGGTCGGTGAGACGGTGCGCGTCAAGGTGCTCGACATCGACCGCGAGCGCCAGCGAATCTCGCTCGGCCTGAAGCAGACCCAGGAGGACCCGTGGCGAAAGGTCCTGGACGAGTACCGGCAGGGCGAGGTCCTCGAAGGCAAGGTCACGAAGGTGGTCGCGTTCGGCGCCTTCGTGGAGATCATTCCCGGGGTCGAGGGGCTGGTCCACATCTCCGAGCTCGCCGAGCATCACGTCGAGAACCCGAGCGAGGTGGTCTCGCCCGGGGACCAGGTGTGGGTCAGGATCCTTGAGATCGACGAGAGCCGGCGGCGAATCTCGCTCTCGGTGAAGCGCGCCGAGTCCCAGAACATGCCGCTCAAGGACCTGATGCCCCCTGAGCTGACCGGCGAGGCGGCTCCCGAGGCCGCTTCGGACGAGGCGCCGGAGCCTGAGGGCTCCGAGGAGGCCCCGTCCGAGGCGCCGCCCGCCGAGGATGCTGCCCAGGATGATCAGCCCGCGGCGGACGAGGCGCCTGCCGAGGGCGCGGGTGAGCCCGAGGCGTCGCCGGAGGAAGCCCCCGAGACCGAGGAAGCGCCCGCGGAAGACCCGGAGAACGCCGCGACGGGTGACGAGCAGGAGTCTGCCGAGCCGTCCGCGGAAGCCAGCGACTCCTGATGCCAGACTTCGGCTGGTGGATGCGCCGCCGAACCAGCGCCGGCCCGATCAGCTCGCCCCAGGGCCCGGGCGCGGCTCGACGCCCTTCGTAGGCCTGACGGGCGGGATCGCCGCCGGCAAGTCGGAGGCCCTCGCCGCCTTCGAGCGCCTCGGCGCCGCCACCCTTTCGAGCGACGCCGCGGTCCACGAGCTCCTCGATGACCCGGCGACCCGCGATCGGCTGGCGGAGCGCTGGGGTGAGGGGGTGCTGGCTGGCGGCCGGGTCTCGCGCGAGCGGGTCTCCGAGATCGTCTTCGAGCGCCCGTCCGAGCTCGCCTGGCTGGAGTCGCTCCTCCACCCGCTGGTCGGCGGCCGGATCGCCGCCTGGCGAGCCGGGCTCGCCCCCGACGCGCCGCTCGCCGTGGTCGAGGTGCCGCTCCTCTTCGAGACCGGCATCGACAACGCCTTCGATGCGACGGTCTGCGTTGTGGCTGATGACGACGCCAGGGGTCGGCGGGCCGGCGAGCGGGGAACGGAGCTGCTCGAGGGCCGAAGCTCTCGCCAGCTCACCCAGGACGAGAAGGCGGCGCGCGCCACCCACGTGGTGTCCAACGACGGCTCCTTGGCCGACCTCGAGCGCGAGATCGCCCGCTTGATGCCACTGCTGGTCGCGGGAAGACGGTCATGAGCCCGGCTCGAACCGCACCCGGCAGGGCGAGGGCTGCGCGGCGGGCGGGCGGGCGGGCCAAGTCGCGCCGGCGCCGGTGGCTGTGGGTCGCCGCGGCGGCGCTGCTCGGCGTAGGCGTGGCGGTCGCGGTCAGCAGGATCGACGTAGAGAGGGCGATCCGCGAGATCACCCTGCCGCTGCGACACGACGACATCATTCGCCAGCAGGCGTCCGAGAAGCACCTCGACCCGGCGCTGATCGCGGCGGTGATCTACGCGGAGTCGCGGTTTCGCGACCAGGAGTCTCACGCCGGGGCGCTCGGGCTGATGCAGATCACCCCGCAGACGGCGGCGGGAATCGCGCGTCGCAGCGGTGGAACCCAGTTCGTCACCGGCGATCTCTCCGACCCCGAGATCAACATCAGCTACGGGTCGTACTACCTGCGTTACCTGCTCGACCTCTATGACGGAAACGAGGTCGCGGCGCTCGCCGCCTACAACGCGGGGACCGGGAACGTCGAGTCCTGGGGAGGCGCGGAGCTCAGCCTCGACGCGATCCGGTTCTCCGAGACACGCGCCTACGTGCAGGAGGTGCTCGAGAAGCGTCTGGAATACCGGTCCCAGTACGCCGACGACCTGGGGCTCGCCCGCTAGTGGCGCGTAACCAAACCTCACACCCGAAACCCTTGACCTCAAGCGGCGACCCGGAGCCTGGCCTCGGCCTCGGCGAGGCGGCGGTCGCGGCGAGGGCCGTTGCGGTAGCCGATATGGCGGGCGAGGGCGTGGGCGAAGGCGTCCCAGTCGAGGTAGTCGGCGTTCTTGACCACGAACTCGGCGATCGGCCCGAAGCGGCATTCGATCGGGTTCAGGTAGCTGGCGTAGGTCGGCGTCGGGACCGGGGACGCCCGCCCCGAAAGTCAGGGCGAAGCGAGCCCAGCCCCCTCTCGTTGAACTCGGTGATCACCTTGCGCACGTGGGATTCGTCCGTTTGCCACATGCGCGCGATCTGGGGCACCGAGTGCTGGCTCGCCGAGGCGAGCAGGATCCCGGCTCGCTGGCGGGTCGAGAAGTGCTTTGCTCGCCGCGACAGGCGCTTCAGGCGATTGCCCTCCTCGGGGTGCAGCGGCCTGACGAACACCGATGGGGGACGCATGACCACCTCCTCGGTCGGTCGGATGCGTCGGTGTTCGACGTCTCAGGCGGGTTTCCGGTGAAACGTTGGGTTACGCGCCACTAGCGCGGCTCACCGTGCCAGTCGGGCCGGCCGGCAGCCAATGAACCTCGCGATCGCGTGGGCGCTCTTCCCGCTCCTCCTCGCGGCCATCTGTGGCGGGTGGGGGCTGGCGGTCGAGCGGATGGCCCGGACCCGGATTCCCGGCGCCCTGATCCCGGTGGTCGGGTTCGCCGCGACCGTCGTCGGGGCGCAGGTCCTCACCCTCTGGGACTCCACCGCGGGCCTGACCACACCGACGGCGGTGGCGGGCGCGATCGCCGGCCTGGCGCTGGCGTGGGGCTGGTGGAGGCGCCTCGACCCCTGGGCGGTCGCGGTGGCGGCGGGCGTGTTCGCACTCTACGCCGCGCCAATCGTCCTCTCCGGGCAGGCCACCTTCGCCGGCTACATCCGCCTCGACGACACCGCGACGTGGATGGCGCTCACCGACCGTGTGATGGAGCACGGTCGCAGCCTGTCCGGCCTCGCGCCGTCCAGCTACGAGGCGACCCTCGCCTTCAACCTCGGATCCGGTTATCCGGTCGGTGTGTTCCTGCCGCTCGGCATCGGGCGCGAGTTGATCGGCCAGGACGTCGCGTGGCTGATTCAGCCCTACATGGCCTCGGGCGCGGGTCTCGTCGCGCTCGCGCTCTGGCAGCTCGCCGGCCCGGTCGTCCGCTCGCGCGCCCTCCGGGCGCTCGTCGCGTTCCTGGCCGCGCAATCGGCCCTCCTGGCCGGCTACTACCTGTGGGGCGGCATCAAGGAGGTCGCCGGGGCCGCCCTGATCGCTGCCGCGGCCGGGCTGGTGGGGGAGGCGATCAGGGCCCGTCTTCGGGTCCGCGCGCTGATCCCGCTGGCGCTCGTCGCGTCGGCCTTGATCGGCGTGCTGAGCGGCGGCGGCGGGATCTGGCTGGCCGGTGTGCTGATCGCCGCGCTGCCGGTGGCGATGCGGGCGGTCGGTGTGCGAGCGACGCTTCTCCGCGCCGTGGCGCTGATCGCCTTGACGGCGCTGTTGTGCGTGCCGGTGCTGGCGCCCGGCGGGTTCCTGCCGCCGACGTCATCGTCGATCAGCAGCGCGACGGCGCTGGGCAACCTCCTCCATCCCCTCAACGGGCTCCAGCTCTTCGGGATCTGGCCCGCGGGGGACTTCCGGCTCGACCCGGTCGACCCGGGCGCGGCGTACGCCTTGATCGGGGCGACCGCGGCAGCGGGGATGGTGGGCCTCGGCGCCGCCTGGCGCCGCCGCGCCTCGACCACGCTGATCTACGTGGTCGGCGCGCTGGCCGCCTGCGGGGTGATCGCGGTGATCGGCTCGCCCTGGATCGCCGGCAAGGCGATGGCGATGGCGTCCCCCGCGATCCTCCTCGTGGCCGGGGCGGGGGCCGCTGTGCTGTGGACCGGAAGGGCGGGCAGGACACGACTGATCGAGCGGGCGGCTGGGGCGGCCCTGCTGGCCGCGATCGGGGTCGGGGTGCTCTGGTCCGGCGCCCTTGCGTATCGCGACGTCAACCTGGCGCCACGCGATCAGCTCGCCGAGCTCGAGACGATCGGACGCCGGATCGCCGGCCAGGGCCCGACCCTGATGACCGAGTATCAGCCATACGGCGTCCGGCACTTCCTCCGCGACGCGGACCCGGAGGGGGCCTCCGAGCTGCGGCGGCGCCAGGTGCCCCTTCTGGGCGGGGGGACGCTGGCCAAGGGAGCAACCGCCGACACCGATCGCTTCCGGCTCGCCGGCCTGCTCGCCTATCGCACCCTGGTCCTTCGCCGCTCGCCCACCCAAAGCCGGCCCCCATCGCCCTACCGCCTGACCTGGCGCGGCCGCTACTACGAGGTCTGGCAGAGGCCCGAGGGGCTTGAGTCGTCGGTGATCGACCATCTCGGGCTCGGCTCCACCAAGGACCCGACCGGAACGCCCAGATGCTCGGCCGTGGTCCGGCTCGCCCGCGAGGCGGGCCCCCTCGGAACCCTCGTTGCCGCCCGGCGCCCAGGGGTCGAGGCCATCCCGTTGCAGCGCACCGAGCACCCGAGCGCCTGGCGCTGGGCCGGATACCCCCGCACGCTCCTTCCGGTGGGCGCCGGGGCGATTCGATCGCGGGTGCGCCTGCCCCGCGCGGGTCGCTACGAGGTCTGGCTCGGTGGCTCGGTTCGCCCGCGCGTCGACCTGTCGATCGACGGGCGCGAGGCCGGTGAGGTCCGCCATCAGCTCAACAACGCGGGAGAGTTCGTCCTGCTGGGCAGGGCCCGCCTCGACGCGGGCGAGCACGAGCTCACGATCACGTTCGGGGGATCTGACCTCCATCCGGGAAGCGGCGGGGGCCCGAGCCCGATCGGTCCGCTCGAGCTCAGCGCGGCAGACCCTGCCCAGGACCGTCTTACCCGGGTGTCCTCCGACCGGGCGTCGAGCCTCTGCGGCCGACGCCTGGACTGGATAGAGGCGATTGCCCCCGGGGGCGTCGGCGGCGACTAGCCCCGGCTGGCGGCCGGCGCGGTCTCGGGGCCCCTCTCCCTGGAGCCCTCGTAGATTCGGAAGCGATCGCGGCCCCCGGACTTCGCCTCGTACACGGCGATGTCCGCCTCGACCATCAGGTCCTCCGCCGTCTGGGTCCCCGGCTCCGTGATCAGAGCCAGCCCGATGCTGGCGGTGACCCGCAGGTCGGCTCCCCTGAAGGTCGCCCTGTGGCCTCGAACGGTCTCGACCAGCTTGCCCGCCACCAGCCTTGCCTGCTCGCGGTCGGCGCGGGGGAGAAGGACCGCGAGCTCGTCACCGCCGAGGCGCGCGAGCACGTCGGTCTCGCGGATCTGCTCCCGCAGGAGGCCGGCGATGCTGGCGATCACCGCGTCGCCCGTCGGATGGCCGAGCGTGTCGTTGACCAGCTTGAAGTCGTCGATGTCGAGCAGCAGCACGGCGCCGTCCTCGCCGTAGCGCGCGGCATGGGCGATCCGGTCTGCGAGCTCCTCCTCGAAGCGCCTGCGGTTCAGCAGCCCGGTCAGCGGGTCGTGGTCGGCGAGGTGGCGCAGGCGACTCTGTATCCGCTCGCGCTCGGTGACGTCCCGGAAGCTCCAGACGCGACCGTGGACCTCGCCGTCGACTCCCCGCTGCGGGCGCGAGTAGCGTTCCACCACCCGGCCGTCCTTGAAATGCAGGACGTCGCGGCTCTCGGCCTCGGAGCGGCCGTACATCCGCTCCACCCGGCGCACGAAGCTCTCGGGGTCGACCAGCTGGTCGCGTGCGTAGGCGATCGCCCGCGCGTCGTCTCCGGAATCGAGGACCTCCTCGGGGATCCGCCACATCTCCTTGAACCGCCGGTTGAAGGAGACGATGTGACCGTCCCCGTCGACGACCAGGATCCCGTCGGCGGTCGACTCGAGCGTCGCACGCTGGAGCGAGAGCGTGGCCTCGAGCTCCTGTTCGGAGCGCTCCCTCTCGGCGAGGCGCCGGTCGAGGAGCTCCTTCAGATATCCGAACAGCCAGGCGGTGACCGCCAGCGAGCCCATTGTGATCACCCACCGAGCCGCGCCCTGGCCGGAGCGGTGCCCGAACGAGAGGACCACCGCGTAGCAGAGGCCCACGAACGCGAGCTGGAGCACGGCCTCCCGGCGGCTGAAGAAGTACGCGGCATAGAGCGCCACCCAGATGTAGAGCATCTCGGCGTCGTAGGGCCCGTCGCTCGCGAGGTAGGCGCCGGCCGAGATCAGGACCGTCCCGAGCACCAGGAGGAGCTGGAAGGCGGGCCGCGAGAGGCGCTGCCAGCGGACCCCGATCACGATGCAGGCGAGCGCCGCCAGGTCCGAGAGGATCAGCTCGCCCAGCTTCTCCTCCCTCCCCAGGCTGCTGGACAGCGGGATCGATGCGAGGTTGAGGAAGGTCCCGGCCGCGAACAGGAGCAGCATCACCGATGCCATCGCGACACGGCTGTCGCCCCCTTCATTGAGGCTTTGGCGCCCCGCCTCCAGGCGCTGCTTGATCGAGCTCGCGAGTCCCATCTGGGCCCTCGCTTTCGCATCGGTACGCGGAGGGTTGCGCTTTAGCGGAAAGGCGCCCCGTCCGTGCGTGGATCGTGCCTGGCGGGCCCGGAGCGGCACGTGGTGCCGCTATCTTGGCCCCGTGGGTGATTTCCGCCTCAACCCGGCCTATACGCCGACGGCCGACCAGCCGCAGGCGATCGAATCGCTTGCCGAGGGCCTTGGAGGCGATGAGAGGTTCAGCTGCCTGCTCGGCGCGACTGGGACCGGCAAGACCTTCACGATGGCCGGCGTGATCGAGCGGGTCCAGCGTCCGGCGCTGGTCATCGCCCACAACAAGACCCTCGCGGCGCAGCTCTGCAACGAGTTCCGGGAGTTCTTCCCCGATAACGCGGTCGAGTACTTCGTCAGCTACTACGACTACTACCAGCCTGAGGCCTACGTTCCCGCCCAGGACCTCTACATCGAGAAGGACTCGTCGATCAACGACGAGATCGATCGCCTCCGGCACTCGGCCACCGCGGCCCTCCTCGCTCGTCGCGACGTCGTAATCGTCGCCTCGGTCTCGTGCATCTACGGGATTGGGTCACCCGAGCTGTATCGCGATCAGATGCAGCTCTTCAAGCTGGGCGAGTCGGTCGACCGCGACAACCTGTTCAAGAAGCTGGTCGGGATGCAGTACGGGCGCAACGACACGAATCTGACCCGCGGGACGTTCCGCGCCAGGGGCGAGATGCTGGAGGTGTTTCCGGCCTACGCCGAGACCGCCTACCGGGTGGCCCTGTTCGGGGACGAGGTCGAGGGCATTCAGCACTTCGACCCGCTGACCGGCGAGGTCCTCGACCAGATCGACCACGTCGCGGTCTGGCCCGCGACTCACTACGTCACCAAGGAGGAGACGATCGAGCGCGCCGTGGTCGAGGTGAAGCACGAGCTCAACGAGCGAGTCGCCTGGTTCGAGGAGCGAGGGAAGCTGCTCGAGGCGCACCGGCTTCGCCAGCGCACCGAGTACGACGTCGAGCTGCTCAAGGAGCTCGGCTTCGCGCCCGGGATCGAGAACTACTCCCGGATCATCGACGGCCGTGCCGTCGGTAGCCCGCCCCACACCCTGATCGACTACTTCCCGGACGACTTCGTCGTCTTCGTCGACGAGTCGCATCAGACGGTGCCGCAGCTCGGGGGGATGTACGAGGGCGATCGCTCACGAAAGCAGACCCTGGTGGACCACGGGTTCCGGCTCCCCTCGGCGCTCGACAACCGCCCGCTTCGGTTCGAGGAGTTCCTCGACCGGATCGGCCAGATGGTGATGGTCTCCGCGACGCCGGGCGAGTTCGAGCGGACGTCGTCGTCGCGGATCGTGGAGCAGATCGTCCGCCCGACCGGGATCGTCGACCCGGAGGTCGAGATACGCGAGACCCGCAACCAGATTGACGATCTGATGAACGAGGTGAGGCGGCGCGCGGAGGCGGGGGAGAGGACGCTCGTCACCACCCTGACCAAGAAGATGGCCGAGGACCTGACGGGGTATCTCCTCGAGCACGGGTTCAGGGTCCGCTACCTGCACTCCGAGATCGACACCCTGGAGCGGATCCAGATCATCCGTGACCTGCGCCTCGGCGAGTACGACGTGCTGGTCGGGGTCAACCTCCTCCGCGAGGGACTCGACCTGCCCGAGGTCTCGCTGGTCGCGATCCTGGACGCCGACAAGGAGGGTTTCCTTCGGGGCGAGACCAGCCTCATTCAGACGATCGGGAGGGCGGCGCGAAACGTCCGCGGCCAGGTCCTCATGTACGCCGATCGCGAGACCGACGCGATGCGCACGGCGATCCGCGAGACCGATCGCCGGCGCGAAATCCAGCTTGACTACAACCGCGAGCACGGGATCACGCCGGAGACGGTTCAGAAGGGGATCTCCGAGATCAGCGACTTCCTGGCGATGGAGTCCCGCACCACCCCGGGGAGGCGCCGGCGTGGTCGGCGCGACGGCGACGCGATCCACGGCCCGGACGAGTTGGAGAAGCTGATCGTCGAGCTCGAGGAGGAGATGGTGGCGGCGGCCGAGGACCTGCGCTTCGAGGAGGCGGCGCGGATTCGCGACGAGATCAAGGAGCTGCGCCGCGACCTCGAGGCGCTTCGCGCCTAGCGAGGAGGGCTGCCAACGGCTACTCGACGTCGGCGGGCTTCCCGGAGGGCATCAGCAGCCGGGCGAGCAGGAAGGTCGCGAACATCACCCCGGCCCCGGCGAAGAAGGCGGTCTGAACCCCGTCCGTAACACCACTGTCCGCACCGACGTTGGCCACGATCGTGCCGAGGATCGCCATCCCAAGCGCCGAGCCGAAGTTGCGAAAGGTCTGGATCAGCCCGGATGCCTCGCCGCGAGAGGCCGCCGGGAGCCGGTCGAGCGCGTCGGTGCTGAGCGGACCCATCGCGAGGCCGAAGCCGGCTCCCGTGACCAGCATTCCCGGCACCGTCGAGCTCGCGCTGAGGTCCGGCAGCTCCGAGGCCCAGAGCCAGAGGCCGACTGCGATCGCGAGCATTCCCAGTGTCGTCGGATGCTTCGCGCCGAGCCGGTCGAGCATCCCCCCGCCGATCCTCGACGCGATGAAGAAGGTGTAGAACATCGTCAGGATCGAGAAGCCGGCGTGGGTCGGGGATTGGCCGACCGAGATCTGGAAGTACATGCTCCCGAAGAAGAACACGGCGAGCCAGGTGAAGAAAAGGAGCAGGGTCAGGACGTTGTCGATCGCGAACGGGCGGTTTGCCGCGATCCCTCGAACATCGATCAGGGGCGACTCGACAACGCGTTCGAAGAGGACGAACGCGACCAGCGCGACGACCCCCACCGCGATCGAGCCGATGGTTGCGGGGTCTCCCCACCCCCAGGCGCTCGACTGCTGGAGCCCGAGCACCGTCAGTCCCATTCCCGCCACCAGGATCGCCGCGCCGCCCCAGTCGATCCGAGCGGGACGGGAGACGTCGGGGATCTTGACCAGGGCGAACTCGGTCAGCGACAGGAGCGCGACCGGGACGTTGATCCAGAAGATCGCCCGCCAGGTCCAGAACTCGGTCAGATAGGAGCCGGCGATCGGCCCGATCGCGGTGAACAGCCCGGCGACGATGAAGAACACCGAGAGCCCCTTCCCCCGCTCGGAGACCGGGAACGCGTTCAGCACCAACACCGTGGTCGACGGGACGAGGAGGGCGCCCCCGATCCCCTGGAGGACCCGGAAGGCGATCAGCCACGCCTCGGCGGCTCCCCCGTCGGGCGTCAGCCCGCAAACCAGTGAGGAGCCCGCGAACACGACGATCCCGATCGCGACGATCCGCTTGTGTCCCACGATGTCGCCGAGCCTGCCCCCGAGCGCGATGAACGCGGCGGTCGACAGCGCGTAGGCGGTCACCGTCCACTGGGCGGCGGTCTCGGATAGCCCGAGGTCGCGCTGGATCGTCGTCACCGAGATGCTGACGATCGTGAAGTCGATCATCACCATCGCCATCGCCGGGACCAACGGCCACAGAACGCGGTACCGCTGATGCTCGCCGGCCATCGCGGGGGCAAGCTAACGGCTCGGGATGACAGCACCGCTTGCAGCCGTGCGCCGCGTGGCTCGGGCGTGATCAGCTAGCGGTACCCTCGGCCGATGGACGCCGAGGAGCTGATTCGCCAGGCGGCCGACAGCGTCAGGTCGGCACTCGACGCCGCGCAACGTCGCGCCGAAGAGATCGTCGCCCAGGCCGAGAGCGAGGCGAAGACGGTCCGCGCCGAGGCCGAGGCCGCCGCGAGCCGGATCCGCGCCGAGGCCGAGGGTCAGGCCGAGCGGCGCCTCGAGGAGGTCCGCGGGGCGCTCGACGAGCTCCGGGGAAAGCTCTCCGGCGAGGGCGGAGCGCCAGACGCGTCGACGCAGGCGGCTCCCGACGTTCCGCCCCCGACGCAGGCGGCGCCCGAGTCCCCGTCCGGCTCGGGCGCGAGCGATCAGGCGACGACGGCGGGCGATGCGCCCTCCACGGACGAGTTGATGGTGCGACTGAAGGCGGCATCCGAAGACGAGCAGCCGGGATCCTCTGCCGAGGACCCGAGCCCGCCCGGGGACCGGGGGTCCGGCGGCGAGGGGGCGGCGCGCCTCGTGGCCATGAAGCTCGCGCTGGACGGCACGCCGCGCGCGGAGGTTCGCGTGCGGCTGGCCAACGACTACGAGGTCGACGACCTCGACGCCCTCCTCGACGAGGTGTACGCGAAAGCCGCCGGGTAACCGCCCCGTCGCCTGACGACCCAGTCGCTGGTGCTCCCGACGCCGTACAAGCGCCTGCTCGCGCTGCGCGACGCGAGGCTGCCCCTGCTCGGAGCGCTGATCGGCCGGCTCCCGATCGCCGCCCTGTCGCTTTCGACCATCCTCATGATTCGCCATGAGACGGGGTCGTTCGCGATCGCCGGCGCGGTCGAAGCGTCGGTGACGCTGGCCGTCGCGGTTTCCTTCCCAGTACAGGGGCGGCTCGTGGATCGGCTCGGTCAGACCAGGGTGCTCGTGCCGGTTGCCGCTGCCAACCCGGTGGGCCTGGTCTCCCTCGTCCTCGCCGCCGAGAACGGCGCCGGCCTGGCGGTTCTGGCGCCGATCGGGGTCGTCTGCGGCGCCACGATCCCGGCGCTCTCCTCCTGCATGAGGACGCTGTGGGCCGATCTGGTTCCGGACGACGTCCTGCGCCAGAGCGCCTTCGCACTCGACGCGGTGCTCCTCGAGGCGTGCTTCATCGTCGGCCCCCTTGTCACGGGCGCCCTGGTGGCGATCGGATCGCCCGCAGCGGCCGTGATCACCAACGCCGCGTTCTCCACGATCGGCACCCTGGCGTTCGCAGCCTCTCGCGCTTCCCGCGCCTGGCGCGGGACCCCGTCAGAGGAGCATTGGAGCGGGCCACTTCGTGCCCCCGGGGTCCTGGTCCTGCTGTTCACCGAGTGCGGGTTCGGAATGGCGATCGGCGCGATGGAGATCTCCGTCACGGCGTTCGCGACCCAACTCGGATCGCCGGGCCTCGCGGGAACCCTGATCGCCATCCAGGCGGCGGCCAGCATGGTCGGGGGGCTCTGGTACGGATCGAAGGAGCACCACACTCGGGCGGGAGAGCGATATCCGCGGCTGTGCTTCCTGATCGCCCTCGGCTTCGCGCCGCTTATCTTGATCGGCTCGATGGCGAGCGCGCTTCCCCTCATGGCCCTGAGCGGCTTCGCATTGGCCCCCGCCGGCGCGGTCCTCTACCTCCTGATCGACGACCTCGCGCCGGCCGGGGGTGCCACGGAGGCGTCGACCTGGATGATCACGGCGGTGGTCGTCGGGGTCGCCGCCGGAACCGCGATCGGGGGAGCGGTGGTGAGCGGCGGGCACGCATCCTTGGGGTTCGCCGCCGCCGCGGTGGCGGCCACGTTCTCGTGGCTGGTGGCCTATGGCGGGCGCCGGGCGCTCCGGGGGGCTCCAGAGCCCGCCTGAGCGTCCACGACGGGAACGCCCGTTCGCCCCCGTAGAATCGGAATCGTGCTCTCAGAGGGGCCAGTGACGAGGAAGGCCGGCTTCGAGCCGCGATCGCGGCGATCTTGATGGCCCGTTCCGATCGCATCGTGATCTCCGGGGCTCGCGCCCACAATCTCAAGGGGATCGATCTCGAGCTGCCGCGTGACGCGCTGATCGTGGTCACGGGGCTTTCCGGCTCGGGAAAGTCGAGCCTCGCCTTCGACACCATCTACGCCGAGGGCCAGCGCCGCTATGTGGAGTCGTTGTCCGCCTACGCTCGCCAGTTCCTCGGCCAGATGGAGAAGCCGGACGTCGACTCGATCGAGGGGCTTTCGCCGGCGATCTCGATCGACCAGAAGACGACCTCTCGAAATCCGCGTTCGACGGTGGGGACGGTGACCGAGATCTACGACTACCTCCGGCTGCTCTGGTCGCGGATCGGCAAGCCCCATTGCCACCAGTGCGGCGCGCCGATCCAGGGGCAGTCGCTCGAGCAGATCACCGACCGGGTCCTGATGATCGAGGACGGCACCCGGTTCATGGTCATGGCCCCGGTGGTGAGGGGGCGAAAGGGGGAGTACGGGCGAATGCTCGAGGAGATGCGCGCCCAGGGATACGCGCGGGTACGGATCGACGGCGAGATCCTGCGGCTCGACGAGCCGATCGCTCTCGACAAGAAGCTCAAGCACGACATCTCGGTGGTGATCGATCGCCTGGTCATGAAGGAGGGGATCCGCAAGCGCCTAGCCGAGTCAGTGGACGCGGCATCCCAGCTCGCCGACGGCCTCGTGGAGATCGAAACGGTCGCTGGTCGTCCCGGCAGCGACCCCGCCGCTGCGGAGTCGGGAGCACGAACGAAGAGCGCGAGCCGTAGGCGAGCGCAAGGTGTGAGAGCGGGAGACGAGCAAGCGACCGGCATTGGTGTTCGAGCCGGAGATGAGCAAGCGGCGGGCAAGTGGTTGTTCTCGGAGCGTTTCGCGTGTCTCGAGTGCGGCACGTCGATGCCCGAGCTCGAGCCGAGGATCTTCTCGTTCAACTCGCCCCATGGCTGTTGTCAGCGCTGTCATGGCCTGGGCTTCCAGCGCGTGATCGACCCGGAGCTGATCGTTCCCGACCCGACCCTGTCGATCTCGCAGGGGGCGCTCGAGCCGTGGACCAAGGCCGCCTCGCTCTATCACCGGCGCCTGCTCGAGGCGGTCGCCGAATCCAACGGAATCGACATCGACACGCCCTGGCGCGACCTATCGCAAGCCGACAGGGACCTGCTCCTCGGCGGCACGGGGGACGAACGACACACCGTGTCGTATCGCAACCGGTTCGGGCGCCGCCGGGTCTACACGGTGCGCTTCGAAGGGATGTTGGCGAGCCTCGAGCGCCGCTACGAGAACACCGACTCCGAGAACACCCGCGAGCGGATCGAGGGACTGATGGCGCTTCAGCCCTGCCCGGCCTGCGGCGGGGCGCGGCTTCGTCCCGAGAGCCTCGCGGTGACCGTGGGCGGGCTCAACATCCACGAGTACACGACCCGCTCCGCGCGTGCGGCGCTCGCCTGGATCGAGGCGCTCGAGCTGACCGAGACGGAGCGCGCGATCGCGCGCCTCGTAGTCCGCGAAATCGCCGAGCGGCTGCGCTTCCTGGACAGCGTCGGGATCGGTTACCTGTCGCTGGAGCGGGCCGCCGCCACCCTATCGGGGGGCGAGGCGCAGCGAATCCGCCTCGCCACCCAGATCGGCTCCTCGCTGGTCGGCGTCCTGTACATCCTCGACGAGCCGTCGATCGGGCTCCACCAGCGCGACAACGAGAAGCTGATCGGCACCCTCAAGCGGCTCCGCGACATCGGCAACACCGTGATCGTGGTCGAGCACGACGAGGGGACGATCCGCGCCGCCGACCACGTCGTGGACCTCGGGCCGGGCGCCGGCGAGCACGGTGGCGAGGTGGTCGCCGAGGGCACCCCGGCCCGGATCGCCCGTCGCGCCTCCTCCCTGACCGGCCAGTACCTGAGCGGCAGGCTGCAGATCCCGGTTCCCCCCGCCCGGCGCGCCCCGAGCGGCCGCCTGGTGATCCGAGGCGCCCGCCAGCACAATCTGAAGGGCATCGACGTCGAGGTCCCGCTCGGGGTGCTGTGCTGCGTCACCGGAGTCTCGGGGTCGGGCAAGTCGACGCTCGTCAACGAGATCCTCTATCGCGCGATCGCAAACCGGCTTCACCGGGCCCGCCTTCGGCCGGGCGCTCACGACGCCATCGAGGGTGTCGAGCAGGTCGACAAGATCATCAACATCGACCAGTCGCCGATCGGCCGCACGCCGCGGTCGAACCCGGCCACCTACACCGGGGTCTTCGATCACATCCGCGATCTCTTCTCCCGCACCAAGGAGGCGAGGGCCCGCGGCTACAAGCCGGGGCGGTTCAGCTTCAACGTCAAGGGTGGCCGCTGCGAGGTGTGTCGCGGCGACGGACAGATCAAGATCGAGATGCATTTCCTGCCCGATGTCTACGTCCCCTGCGAGCAGTGCCACGGGCGTCGGTACAATCGCGAGACCCTCGAGGTCCGGTTCAAGGGCAAGTCGATCGCCGACGTCCTGGAGATGTCGGTCGAGGATGCCGTGGAGTTCTTCGCGCACATCCCGAAGATCCACCGGCGCCTCCAGACCCTGTACGACGTGGGCCTCGGCTATGTCCGGCTCGGCCAGCCGGCGACCACGCTCTCCGGCGGCGAGGCCCAGCGGGTCAAGCTGGCGACGGAGCTCTCAAAGGTGGCGACTGGTGACACGCTCTACATCCTCGACGAGCCCACGACCGGGCTTCACTTCGCCGACGTGCAGCGGCTCCTGGAGGTGTTGGGCAGATTGGTCGAGGCGGGAAACTCCGTGGTGGTGATCGAGCACAACCTCGACGTGATCAAGTCCGCCGACCGGATCATCGACCTGGGCCCCGAGGGCGGCGAGGCCGGGGGAGAGGTGGTCGGCGGCGGCACTCCGGAGCAGGTGGCGGCCGAAGACGGTTCCTACACGGGTGAGTTCCTGCGGGGCCTGGTCGAGATCGCGGGCCGGCCTTCCCGTGCTCCTGCGGCTCGACGCCCGGAGCCGGTCGCCGCGTAGGCTGGGCCTCGTGCTCAGCAGCCACCTGATCGGCGTCGACGTGGGCGGGACGAAGGTTGCGGTGGCGACGCTCCACGAGGGTCGGCTGAGCGAATCGGTGATCCAGGCGACGGAGGCCTCGAACGCCGGCGAGCTGGTCGATGAGATCGTCTCGGCCGTCGGCTCGGTGCGCGCCGCCGACAGCGCGGGCGTCGGGGTGGGCGTGCCGTCCGTGGTCGAGTTCGCGACGGGCCGGGTGCGTTCGAGCGTCAACCTCCACATGGACGACCTCGATCTGCACGGGGTGCTCGAGGAGCGTCTCGGCCTGCCGGTATTCGTCGACAACGACGCCACCGTGGCGGCGCTCGGCGAGGCGTTCGATGACGCCGGCACGGCAGTCGTCCAGAACCTGGTGATGTTCACGGTGGGCACCGGGATCGGCGGAGGGCTCGTGCTCGGGGGCCGCGTCTACCGTGGCGCGACGGGCGCCGCCGGAGAGCTCGGGCACACGCTGATCGGCGCCGACCTCTCCGGCGCGCCGCCGCCGTCCGGAGAGTTCCCGCGACATGGGTCGCTCGAGTCGCTGGCCGCCGGGCGCGTCCTGGACAGGCTTGCGCGGGAGGTGGCCGATCTCCATCCCCAGTCGGCGCTCGGCCGCGTGGCCGCCGCCGGACGGGCAGTCGACGGCCACGACGTCGTCGAAGCCGCCAAGGTGGGCGACGCGGAGGCCATCGGGGCGCTCCGCACGCTCGGTGAGCGGCTCGGGCTCGGGATCGCGAACGCGATCAACACGTTCGACCCGGAGGTGGTGGCCGTCGGCGGAGGCGTTTCGGTGGCCGAGGAGCTCCTGCTCGGCCCCGCCCGCGAAACGGCGCGGCGCTACGTGCTGCCCGGGGTGGGGGAGAGGACCGAGATCCGGCTGGCCCGGCATGGAAGCCGCGCTGGAGTCCGAGGAGCGGCGCTGCTCGCCGCACTCGAGCTCGCCGGGGTCGACGCGATCGGCCCCGCGTCAGGAACGGCCGATCCGGCGTGAGCGCCGTCGCCGCGCCGGCCAATCCCTTCTCGCAGGACGTCGAGCAGCCACTCCCGGTGCCGACCACCCTGGTGATCTTCGGCGCCACCGGAGATCTGGCCGCCCGAAAGCTCCTGCCCGCGATCTACAACCTCGGTCTCGGAGGCCTGTTGCCGGAGCGCTTTCAGGTGATCGGGATCGGGCGAAGCGCCGGTGACCCCGAGGAGTTTCGCCGTGCCGCCCGCGAGGCGATCGCGTCCCATTCGCGGACCGGGGTCGAAGGGCCCGCCTGGGACGCGCTGGCACCGCGGCTCGACTTCCTGCACGGCGACTTCAGCGATCCGAGCCTGTTCGAGGAGCTGAAGGCGCGAATTCGCGAGCACGACGGAGACGTGCCCACGCAGCGGGTCTTCTACCTCGCGGTCTCCACCAGTTTCTTCTCCCCCATCGCCCGGGCGCTGGCCGATGCCGGGATGGGCGCCGGCGCCGACCCTCCGACGCGACTGATGATCGAGAAGCCGTTCGGCTACAACCTCGCTTCGGCGCTCGAGCTGAACGCCGAGATCTCGTCGGCGTTCGACGAGTCGCAGGTGTTCCGAATCGATCACTACCTCGGCAAGGAGACGGTCCAGAATCTCCAGGTTCTGCGCTTCGCGAACGGCATCCTCGAGCCCGTATGGAACCGGCGCTACGTGGACCACGTCCAGATCACGATGGCGGAGCAGATCGGGATCGGCCGCCGCGCCGCCTACTACGACTCGGCGGGCGCTCTTCGAGACGTCGCACAGAACCATCTGATGCAGCTCCTTGCCCTGGTCGGGATGGAGGCGCCGGTCCGCTTCGACGCCGACACGATCCGAGACGAGAAGGTGAAGCTGCTGCGCTCGGTGCGGCGTCTCGATCCCCATGAGGTCTCCTCCTATGTGGTCCGCGGCCAGTACGGCGCCGGGTGGATTGGCGGCGAGGAGGTCCCGGCGTACCTAGACGAGGAGGGCGTCCCCGACGACTCACGGACCGACACCTACGTCGCGATGCGAGTCGAGGTCGACAACTGGCGATGGGCGGGAACCCCGTTCTACCTGCGGGCCGGCAAGCGCCTCCCTCGCCGGGTGACCGAGATCGCAGTTCGCTTCCGGGCCGTCCCCCACCTTCCGTTCGCGCGCTCGGAGATCGCCGACGCCCAGCCGAACGAGATGGTCCTCTCGGTGCAGCCGGACGAGGGCGTGTCGCTTCGCTTGATCGCCAAGGTCCCAGGCCAGACGATGAGCGTCAGGCCCGTCCTCATGGAGTTCAAGTACGGGACCTCGTTCCTGGGCGATTCGCCGGAGGCCTACGAGCGTTTGCTCCACGACGCCCTGCTGGGAGACGCAACCCTGTTCATGCGGGCCGACGAGGTCGAGGCCGAGTGGCGGTTGATCGACCCGATCCTCGAGGCCTGGGCTTCGGAGCCTGCCCCGGCGATCTATGACGCCGGTACCCAGGGCCCGCCCGAGGCCGACGAGCTGCTGGCCGTTCGCGGCCGACGGTGGAGGCAGGTTTGACCGGCGACGCCGAGCAGGCCGACCGCTCGAGCTGGCGGGGACGGGGGGTCGCGGTCGGCCGGATCGAGACGGAGCTCCAGGGCCTTCACCGCCACGGACACGCGCTCGCGCGCACCCTCAACCTGATCGTGGCGCCCGCTCCGTCCGTTTCCCACGCCGCGATCGATGCGACCCTCGCCGGCCTTGGCGCCCACGGCCCCTCTCGAACGCTGGTCATGCGCCGCCACGCGGCGGACAGGCTGGACGCCGAAGCGATGCTCGAGTGCGAGCTGCCCGACGGCGCCGGGAGGCTCGGCGTGTGTCACGACCAGGTGGTGCTGACCGCCGACGACTCGCGCCTCGGGCACGCCGCATCGCTTGCTGCGCCGCTCCTCCTCGCCGACCTGCCGACGGTGCTCTGGCTGCCCGATCCGGGATCGCCGGTACCGGATCCGCTGCTTCTCGATCGAGCGCAGCACGTCCTGGTCGATTCGGCGGCCGACGGCGCCACCATCGGGGGCCTCGCTGACCTCGCCGGCCGGGTCCGCGTGCACGACCTGAGCTGGGGGCGTCTTTCGTACTGGAGGGCAGCTGTCGCCGCGGCCTTCGAGCCGCAGGACCGCCGGCGCTTGCTCTCGCGGGTCACCGAGCTGGAGCTCGCCTACGAGGAGAGCGAGTCCTCGTCCGCGCTCCTCCTCGCGGGGTGGGTGATCGGACGCGCGGGATGGCACCCGGACGGGTTCCGCGAGGGCGTCGGCACAGCGCAGCGCCAGGACGGAGGCCGGGTCACGGTGAGGCTTCGCCGCGACCCGGCGGCCGGCGAGTGCGGGGGAATCGAGAGCCTGCTCTTCCGGGCCGGATCGGATCAGGTGCGGCTGAGAAGGGGCGCGGCGACCAGCCGGCTGCGAAACCTGTTCGCGGAGGCGCTTCGGTCTCTGCCGTATTACGCCGGCGGGTATCTCGAGGCGGTGAACGCCGCAGCCGAGATGGTGGGCTCACGGAAGGAGGTGGCAGCGGACCCGGCCTAGCGTTTCGTCTGCAGGGCCGCGCCGATCGCGCCGCCCAGGTCGCCCAGCGAGGCGACCAGCAGGTCCGGCGGGCTCGAGTCGTTGAACAGGTGCGGTTGCATCGCCTTGCCGATTCGCGTTGCGTACGGCTCACCCAGGCGGGTGCCGATTCCCCCACCGATGATCACGGCTTCGACGTCGAGCAGGTTCACCGCGGATGCGATCCCGGTGCCGAGCGCCTCCACGGCGCGATCGATCAGCCCGACGGCGAGCTCGTCGTCGGCCTTCAGCGCGCGTTCCCAGATCCCGCTCGTCAGTCGATCGCGGTCGTGTTTCTTCATGATCTTGAAGAGGTCCGTCTTCGCGCCGTCATCGTGCTCGCTGCGGGCCCTTGCCTCCATCGCCGCGCGCCCCGCATAGGCCTCGAGGCATCCCCGCCGCCCGCACGGGCAGTGGGCGCCGCCCTGCTTGACGACCATGTGCCCGATCTCACCGGCGTCGCCCCGGCCGAGCCACGGCTCACCGTCGAGAATGATGCCGCCGCCGACGCCGGTTCCCCAAAAAACCCCGAGCAGCGATTCGTACGGCCGTCCTGCACCGAGCGCGAACTCGCCCTCGGTCGCGACTTGGACGTCGTTACCGACCTTCACCTCAGAGCCGATCGCGTCGGTGAGCCATTTCCCGAGCTCGAAGGCGCCATCCCAGCCGGGCAGGTTCCGCGCCTGCGACACCGTCCCCGTCCGCTCGTCGACGTCGCCGGGTGAGCCGATCCCGATCGCCTGGAGCTTCTCGGCCGGGGTGCCTGCTCCCTCGGCGGCTTCGCGCATCGCCTCGGCCATCTGCTCGGCGACGTCCTTTGGGCCCCCACTGGTCGGGGTGGGGCGCCGGGCCTGGCCGAGCACCTTCCACTTGCCGTCCACGACCACTGTCTGGATCTTGGTACCGCCAAGGTCGATGCCTCCGCGGGCCATCATGCACTCCTCATGCTATTGCCTGGCGCTCCGCCCGGATCAGGCCGCTGGTGATCTTCGAGCGCCTCGCGCTCGGTCTTCGCCCACTCCCTCCGTTCGGTCAGCTGGCGCAGCGTTGAACGGATCAAGACCGGCCACAGGATCCAGGAGTAGAACGCGTAGACCTGGGCCACCAGGATCCCTCGCATGTACCCGCCCGGTCCCTGGTCGGCGCGGGCCGCCACACAACCCAGCATCGTGCCACCGAATCCGAGCAGATAGAAGAAGGCGAGCTGCCACCAGGGCCCGTCGACCCAGAACGATGCGACGCCGGCGAGCGCCAGCCCGACCGCCGCCACCAGGGTGAGCCCGACAAGCGTCTGCCAGAGCGGCATCAGCAGATAGGCGAGAAGCTCCAGGCGGGCGATCAGGGGCATCTCGGCTCGGCGGACGGCGTCGATCAGCCCCATCGCCTGAAGGTTCCCCTGGGACCAACGGGTTCGCTGCCTGAACAGCTTTCGCAGTCCCGGCAGGCCCTGCTGGTCGACCCGGGCCCGGAGGTCCTGGCGGCCCGCCCAGCCGGCGGCGATCAGCCGGAGGCCGAGGTCCTGGTCCTCGGTCAGGCGGTCCCGCCACGGTCCCTCCTCGAGCGCCACGTCGTCGAGCGCGCGGAGGCGATTGAACTGGCCGTTACCGCCCATCCCGGCGGTCCCCCAGGCGTTTCGACCGGCCTGGAACAGTGAGCCATAGATCGAGAACTCGACGTCCTGCATCCAGGTCAAGAGGCGCCCGCGGTTGTAGATCCGAACTAATGACTGGACGCCCCCGACCCCGGGCTCGGACGCGAAATGCGACGCGGCAAATTCGGGCGCGGACGGGCTGAGCCGTCCGTCGGCGTCCACCACGGCGACGATCACAGCGTCGCGGTCGGTCCCCCCGAGCAGCCCCTCGAGGGAGCGATAGGCGTGGTTGAGCGCCGCGGCCTTGCCCCGACGCGCTTCCGGTGGGCGCCGCCGGATCACGCGCAGGTCCGGATGGTCGATCTGGCTCAACGCTTCGGCGGTGCCGTCCTCGGAGCCGTCGTCGATCACCAGGACCAGGCGGTCGTCGAGGTCTATCTCGAGCAGGCGCTGGACGCTGTCCAGGATCGTCAGCTCCTCGTCGAGGGCGGGAACCAGGAATACCCAGGTGAACGCGTTCGCGCCGTCGGCCGGAACGGGCGGCGGGTGGCGGCGGGCCCGCTGGCCCCGGGCGAACAGGACCGCCGTCCAGGCCAGCATCGCGACGATCACCGCGAGAGCGACGGTGAACAGGTCGATCCAGGCGGCTGGGAGGCCCTCGAAGGGGAGGGTCAGGTCGGCCACAACTCCGCGTCTGCCCGATCTTCCACCGGGCCCCGCTCGTCGTGCTCAGCGTCGCGCTTGTCCGCCGGGATGCTGACAGGGTCGAGGCCACCCGGATAGCCGGCGGCGGCCAGAACCGCTCGGCGCTCGTACCCGGTGCCGAACTGACGAGGCGGATCGCCGTCGCCTCGAAGGTGCTTAAGTGCCGCGACGACTCGGTCGGCGGCCTTCCCATCCCCGTACGGATTGTGAGCCTGGGCCATTCGGCGGTGGGCGTTCGGATCGTCGAGCAGGCGCCCTCCCTCCTCGACTATCCGGTCGGGATCGGTGCCGACCAGGGCCAGCGTTCCAGCCTCTACGCCTTCGGTTCGCTCGGTCGAGTCGCGAACCACGAGGACCGGCTTGTTCAGGGAGGGTGCCTCCTCCTGAATGCCGCCGGAGTCCGTGATCACCATGTGGCAGCGCCCGAGGAGGCGGGCGAAGCCCGCATAGCCCATCGGCTCGGTCAACAGGACGTTGTCTAGTTGCTCGAGTGGTCGGCCGAGCTGCTGGCGAACCAATGGATTTGGATGAAGCGGGACGACGAAGTCGGTCTCCAAGTGTGCTTCTGCGAGCCTCGCGACCCCCATGGCGATCCCCGCCAGGCCGCCGTCCCAGTTCTCCCGTCGGTGCGCGGTGACCACGACGATCCTGCGATCGCTGTGCTCGGCGCGTGCCACCGCCGGATCTCGGATCGGCGTCTCCAGCTCCGACGCCCAGCGCAAGGCGTCGATCCCGGTGTTGCCGGTCACGAACACCTGATGCTCGGAGATGTTCTCGCGAATCAGGTTCTCCTGGTTTGTCGCGGTGGGCGCGAAGTGAAAGCACGCGATCTTCGAGATCAACCGCCGGTTCAGCTCCTCGGGGAACGGGGTCAGGTTGAGCCCGCCCGTCCGAAGCCCGGCCTCCACGTGCATGACCGGGATGCGCAGGTGGAAGGCGGCCAGAGCGGCGGCCATCGCCGAGCTCGTGTCCCCGTGGACAAGGATCCCGGCCGGAAAACGCCCTCGCAGGACCTCCGGAGCGGTGGCGTGACGGCTTCCGTCCACCCCGAACCACTCTCTGCAGAAATCGTCGAACCGCCCCATGACCGCGCTGACCCGCTCGTTCAGCGGGGCCCGGCCGCTTCCTACCCAGAGCTCAACGTCGGTGCTGATTCCGGCCAGGCCGAAGATCTCGGACACCAGCCGGTGATGCTGCCCCGTCGAGACGACGATCGGGTGAAAATCGACGCTCGCGCGAAGCGCCAGGATGATTGGTACGAGCTTGATCGCCTCGGGACGCGTGCCGACAACTACGGGCACCGCGAGCTCCGCCGCGGGCGAGGAGGCGGGAGTGAGGAGCTCGCCCTCGGGGCCGTCGATCGTGGTTGTCGGCGGAGCGCCTTGCATGTCACCCGGAACGAGCCGGCGGGGCGATCGCTCCCCACGGACCTTCGCAATCGCCGGGCCTTCTCGGCCGTCGCTCTACCTTCGGCGCGACAGGGCGGTTCCCTTAGCGGCGCAGCCGGCGGGACGCCTACGCGCTAGGCGTCGCGCCCCGCTCGATAGCGGCGAATCAGGGCGTTGGTGGAGCTGTCGTGGCCAAGCTCGGGCTCGGCCGGGGACTGGAGCTCGGGAACGATCCGCTTCGCCAACGCCTTGCCGAGCTCGACGCCCCACTGATCGAACGAGTCGATGTTCCAGACCGCGCCCTGGGTGAACACGCTGTGCTCATACATCGCGACCAGCGACCCGAGGCTACGCGGGGTCAAGCGGTCGACCATGATCACGTTCGAGGGCCGGTTCCCCTCCATCACCCGGTGGGGAACGACGTTCTCGGGCGTGCCCTCGGCACGCACCTCCTCGGGCGTCCTGCCGAACGCGAGTGCCTCGGCCTGGGCGAACACGTTCGAGACCAGCAGGTCGTGATGGTCGCCGAGCGGGTTCAGGGAGCTCATGAACCCGATCAGGTCACACGGGACCATCCGGGTTCCCTGGTGGAGCAGCTGGTAGAAGGAGTGCTGGCCGTTGGTCCCGGGCTCGCCCCAGAAAATCGCCCCGGTGTCGTAATCGACGCGGACGCCCTCGAGCGTCACATGCTTGCCGTTCGACTCCATCGTGAGCTGCTGGAGGTAGGCGGGGAATCGATGTAGGTACTGGTCGTAGGGAAACACGCCGATGGTCTGGGCGCCGAAGAATCCCCCGTACCAGACCGCGAGCAGGCCCAGCAGGGCGGGCAGGTTGCGTTCCAGGGGCGCCTCGTGAAAGTGCTCGTCGACCGCGTGGAACCCGGCCAGGAGCTGCTCGAACCCCTCCGCCCCGATCGCGAGCATCGTCGAGAGGCCGATCGCCGAGTCCATCGAGTAGCGGCCGCCGACCCACTCCCAGAAGCCGAACATGTTCTCGGTGTCGATCCCGAAACCGGACACCTGCTCGGCGTTCGTGGACACGGCGACGAAGTGCTTCGCGACCGCCTCCTGGGAGCCGAGCCCGGCGAGGAGCCACTCGCGGGCGGTCTTGGCATTGGTCATCGTCTCCAGGGTGGTGAAGGTCTTGGATGCGACGATGAAGAGCGTCTCGGCGGGATCGAGGTCGCGGGTGGCTTCGGCGAAGTCGGTCCCGTCGACGTTGGAGACGAAGCGGAACGTCATCTCGCGGCGGGAGTAGTGACGGAGCGCCTCATACGTCATCGCGGGCCCCAGGTCGGACCCGCCGATGCCGATGTTGACGACGTTGCGAATCGGCTTTCCGGTGTGCCCGGTCCAGGTGCCCGAGCGGACCCGTTCGGTGAACGCTCGCATCCTGTCGAGGACCTCGTGAACCTCCCGGACCACGTCCACGCCGTCGACCACCAGGGAGCGCTCGCGCGGCATCCGCAGGGCCACGTGGAGCACCGCCCGGCCCTCGGAGACGTTGATGTGCTCGCCGCGAAACATCGCGTCGCGGCGCTCGGTGACGCCCGTGGCCTCCGCGAGGTCGACCAGCAGGCTGATCGTCTGGTCGGTGATCCGGTTCTTGGAGTAATCCAGGAACAGCTCCGCCGCCTCGAGCGTCAACCGCTCTCCGCGGTCCGGATCGCCGCCGAACAGCTCGCGAAGGTGAAGCTCTCGGACCTCGGCGTGGTGGCGGGCCAGCGCCTTCCAGGCCGCGAGCTTCGTGAGCGGGGTCTCGGATGGCATGGGGGTCTCCTCAGGTCGGTGGGTGCGCCTCGATCATGCCGTCCCGGTCGGCTCGTGCCACCCGGCCGTCCCGGCGATCAGCTCGTCGGCCTCGGCCGGCCCCCAGGTTCCCGGCTCGTAGGGGTGAACCGGGGTCGCGTCGCCGAGGACCGGATCGACCACCTCCCACGCCGCCTGCACGCCGTCCTCGCGAGCGAAGAGGGTGGGGTCGCCGCGCATCGCGTCACCCAGAAGCCTCTCGTAAGGGGGCATCTCGTCGGGATGGTGGTGGCGGGCCAGGAGCTCCACGTCCTCGCCCTTCAGCGTCTCTCCCGGCACCTTGGCGCGGGCCCGCATCGCGATCGCGACGTCGGGGCTGAGCGCGAAGCGGATCGAGTTTGGCTCTCCCGGCCGCGGCTCATCGAAGACGATCTGCGGGGGCCGCCGCAGCTCCACCAGGATCTCGGTCGCCGTGGTCGGGAGGCGCTTTCCCGCCCGGATCAGGAACGGAACCCCTGACCATCGCCAGCTGTCGACATGGAGCCGGACGGCCGCGAAGGTCTCGACCGTCGAGTCGGGCGCCACGCCCTCCTCGTCGTGGTAGCCGCGAAACTGCCCCCGTACGATCCGCTTCGCGCTCAGCGGGGAGATCGACTTCAACATGCGAGCCTTCTCGTCGCGAAGCGCCTCGGGATCGTGCTCCGCGGGCGCATCCATGACCAGCGTCGCGAGCACCTGCATCATGTGGTTCTGGATCACGTCTCGGATAGCTCCCGCCTCCTCATAGAAGCGCCCCCGTCCCGCGACCCCGAAGCTCTCCGCCATCGTGATCTGGACGCTGCGGACGTGCACCCGGTTCCAGATCGGCTCCAGGAACGAGTTCGCGAACCGGAAATAGAGCAGGTTCTCGACCGCCTCCTTGCCGAGGTAGTGATCGATCCGAAAGATCGATCGCTCGTCGAACACCTGGGCCAGGGTCCGATTGAGGCCCCGGGCGGATTCCAGGTCGTGCCCGAACGGCTTCTCGACCATCACCTTGGCGCCGGCCGCGCACTCGGAACGCGCGAGCTCGGAGATCACGGTCGCGAACAGGCTCGGCGGGATCGCCAGGTAGTGGACCGGGTGCTTCGCGCCGGCGAGCTCGGCGCGAAGCGCGTCGAAGGTGGCGGGATCGGCGTAGTCGCCGTCGATGTAACGAAGCCGCGAGGACAGCTTCTCGAACGCGGCGCGGTCAACCCCGCCGTGCTCGGCGAGGCTGTCATGTGCGCGCTTCTTGAGGCGGTCGAGGTCCCACCCCGCCTTCGCCACGCCGATGATCGGCATGTTGAGGTGGTTCCGGCGGATCATCGACTGCAGGGCGGGAAAGATCTGCTTGTAGGCGAGGTCGCCGGTTGCTCCGAAGAAGACGAGCGCGTCCGAGCGCTGGGCGCCCGCCATCAATGCCTCGCCTCGGGGCCGATCTGAGCCGCGGCGTCCGAGTCGAGGATCAGCTCGAGCGGCCCGTCCGCCAGCAGGCTGGCGGGCACTTCGGGACTCGGACCGCGAAGCACTGCCGCCGCAGGGGCGGCCTTCCCCTCGCCGACGGCGAGGATCGCCGAGGACCGCGCCGCCCGAAGCACGTCGAGCGACAGCGTCACGCGATCGGGCGGCGGCTTGGGCGCATCGTGGACGGCGATGCATACCCTTCCGGTGGCGTCGAGGGCGGGCGCGCGGGGAAAGAGCGAGGCGGTGTGCCCATCCTCGCCGAGGCCGAGGAGGGCGAAGTCGAGCCTGGGCAGGCCGTCGGACGATGCCGGGAGCCGCTCAGCGAGGAGCTGCCCGTACTGATCGGCGGCGTCCTCGGCCGAGCCGGCGGTCGGGACGGGGTGCGCGACGGCGCCGGTTCCCTGGAGAAGCGTGTCGGTGAGCATCCGGAAGTTGCTCTCCGGGTCGCAGCGCGGGACCATCCGCTCGTCCCCCAGCCACAGCTCGACGCCGCTCCAGTCGTCGACCAGGCTAGCCAGGCGCTCATAGGTGGCGGCGGGCGTGTGGCCCCCGGCGAGCGAGAGGTGGGCGGGGCGCTCCTCGCGCCGGGCCGCCTCGATCGCATCGGCGAGGCGCTCCGCGGCGAGGCCGGCCGCCTGCGCCGCCGTGCCGGTCACCGTCAGGCGCGCCATCGATCTAGGAAGCGCCCTTCTCGTCGTGGCCGCCGAACTGCTTGCGCATCGCCGACAGCACCTTGTCCCCGAAGTCGTCGAGCCCACGCGATGCGAAGCGCGAGTAGAGCGCCGAGCTGAGGACGGGCGCCGGAACGCCCTCCTCGATCGCCGCAATCGAGGTCCAGCGTCCCTCCCCCGAGTCGGAGACCCGACCGGCATAGTCGGCGAGCTCGGGGGAGGAGCGAAGCGCCTCGGCGGTCAGGTCCAGCAACCATGACCCGATCACGCTGCCCCTTCGCCACACCTCGGCGACCTCGGGGAGGTCGAGGTCGTACCGGTAGTACTCGGGATGCTCGAGCGGCGCGGTCTCGGCGTCGATCTCCTGCTGGGCCTTGCCGGCGTTCGCGTTTCGAAGGATGTTCAGGCCCTCGGCGTAGGCGGCCATGACCCCGTACTCGATCCCGTTATGGACCATCTTCACGAAGTGGCCCGCTCCGCTCGGCCCGCAATGGAGGTAGCCCTGCTCGGACGGGGTCACCTCGCCATCTCGGCCGGGGGTCCGGGGCGCCGAGTCGACGCCGGGGGCCAGCGCCCCGAAGATCGGGTCCAACCGCTTCACGGCTTCGTCCGGCCCGCCGATCATCAGGCAGTAACCGCGGTCGAGGCCCCAGACGCCGCCGCTCGTCCCGGCGTCCACGTAGTCGAGGCCCTGCTCGGCCACCTGGGCGGCTCGTCGAATGTCGTCGCGGTAATAGGAGTTGCCTCCGTCGATCATCGCGTCGCCCGTATCGAGCGCCGGGACCAGCGACTCGAGCGTCTTGTCCACCACCGCCGCCGGGACCATCATCCAGACCGAGCGCGGGGGGTCGAGCTTGGCCCCCATGTCCTCGACTGATTGGGCGCCGACGGCGCCCTCTCCGGCGAGCTGCTCGACCGCGTTTGAGTCCAGGTCGAACACCACGCACTCGTGGCCGGCGCGAATCAGGCGCCGGACCATGTTGGAGCCCATGCGCCCCAGTCCGATCATTCCAAGTTGCATTCGCGGCGCTCCTGTCTCGGGTTTCGGGGGTCGGGATGCCCGGACTCAGCCGGCGGCTGCGAGCTCTCTGCCCTTTTCCTCGATCGACTGCAAGAGGTCGTTCCACGAGCCGTCGAACGCCTGCGCGCCCTCGCGCTGAAGCCGCACGCCAAGCTCGGCGACTTCGATCCCGGCGGCCTCGAACTCGTCGAGTACCTGGTCCGCGTCGCCGCCGTCGACCGGGAGGGGGTCGCCGACCTTCCCGTGGTCCGCGAAGGCGAGAAGCGTCTTATCGGGCATCGTGTTGACGGTCTCGGGAGCCCCGAGTGCCTCGATGTAGAGGACGTCGGAGGCGTCTGGGTCCTTGGTGCCGGTGCTTGCGAACAGCATTCGCTGGGGCCTCGCGCCCTGATCGGCGAGCTTCTGCCACCGGTTCGAGCCGAGCAGCTCGCGGTAGGCCCGGTAGGCGCGCGCAGCGACCGCGATGCCGAGCCGGTTTCGAAGCTCCGGCGGCGCCTGGTCGGCGACCGCCACATCCCAGCGGCTGATGAAGACCGAGGCCACGGACTCGACCGCCGGCTCGAGTCCCGCCGCGATCCGCCGCTCGAGCCCCCGCATGTAGGCCTCGGCCGCGCCGAGGTACTGCTCGGTCGAGAAGAGGAGCGTCACGTTGACCGGGATGCCGGCGAAGATCGACTCCTCGATCGCCTCGCGGCCCGCGTCGGTTCCGGGGATCTTGATCAGCGTGTTGTGGGCGGCCCTTGCGTGGAGGTCCGCGACCTGCGCGACCGTGGCCTTAGCGTCGTCGGCGAGCAGCGGTGAGACCTCGAGCGAGACCCATCCGTCGACCCCGTCGGTGCGCTCGTGGACGGGCTCGAACAGGCGGGCCGCGTCGCGCAGGTCGGCCAGGGCCAGCTCGAAGAAGACCTGCTCGGGCTCGAGGCCGCGGTCCCCGAGCTCTGTGATGTGCCGGTCATAGGAGTCGCCTCCGCTGATCGCCTTGTCGAAGATCGTCGGGTTCGACGTCAGCCCCGTGATCGACAGCTCGTCGATGTAGCCCTTGAGGGTTCCATCGCCCAGCATGTCGCGGGTGATGTTGTCCAGCCACAGGCTCTGGCCGAGCTCGTGAAGTTGCTGGGTCGGCTTCATGCGTTCACCTCGCTTCGATCATCTCAATAGGTCTCGCGCGGCGTCGGCCACGCGATCCGGCGTAAAGCCGAATTTTCGTTGCACCGCCTTGAGCGGCGCCGAGGCGCCGAAGGTGTGCATCCCGACGATCCGGCCGCGGGACCCGACGTAGCGATGCCAGCCGAGGGTGGATGCCTGCTCCACCGCGACCCGCGCTTCGACGCTCGGGGGCAGGACGGCTTCGCGGTAATCGTCGGGCTGAAGATCGAACAGGTACCACGATGGCAGGCTCACGACCCGCGCCGAGATCCCGCCGTCCGTCAGTTCCTCGTAGGCGTCGACGGCGAGCGAGACCTCGCTTCCGGTGGCGATCAGGATCACGTCCGGCGGCCCCTCGGAGTCGGCGAGCACGTAGCCGCCACGCCTCAGGCCCTCGGCGGACGCGTATCGCGCCCGGTCGAGTACCGGGACGTTCTGGCGCGTCAGGACGAGGGCGCTCGGCTGGTGCTTCTGCGCCATCATCACGCGCCACGCCTCGGCCACCTCGTTGGCGTCGCAGGGGCGGATCACGTTGAGGCCCGGCATCGCCCGCAGCGAGGCGAGCTGCTCGACCGGCTGATGCGTCGGACCGTCTTCGCCGAGGCCGATCGAGTCGTGGGTGAACCAATGGATCACCGGCAGCTCCATCAACGCCGAGAGGCGGATCGCGGGCCGCGCGTAATCCGAGAAGATCAGATAGGTCGACCACACCGGGCGGAGCTTGGAGAGCGACATCCCGTTCGAGATCGCCGCGGACTCGTGCTCGCGGATCCCCAGGTGGAGCTGGCGCCCGAGCCGGGTCGAGGGCTCGAACGGCTCGGTCGCCTCGGCGTCGAGCTCGACCGAGGTGGAGCCGGTCAGGTCCGCCGACCCGACGAGGAGCCAGGGGACCCGAGGGGCGATCGCGTTCAGGACCTGGTTTGCCGCCTTGCGGGTGGCGATCCCCTCTGGATCGGGCGCGAAGCGCGGGATCTCGGCATCCCAGCCTTCGGGAAGATCGCGGCGCTGCATCTCGTCGATCTCGCGCGCCTGCGCGGGATCGGCGTCCCCGACCCTCTGCTCCCATTCGGCGCGAAGGCGCCGCCCACGCTCCCCGACTCCGTCGCGGAAGTGCTCGTAGACGCCGTCGGGCACCAGGAACTGGGCGTCCTCGGGCCACCCGTAAGCGCGCTTGGTTGCCCGCACCTCGTCTTCGCCGAGCGGCTCGCCGTGCGCCGCGGCAGTGTCCTGCTTGTGAGGCGATCCATAGCCGATGTGGCTGTCGACGATGATCAGGGTGGGGCGGCCCTCCTCGCGCCTGAACGACTCGAAGGCGCGTTCGAGGAGCTCGAGGTCGTTCGCGTCGCCCACCCGAGTGACGTTCCACCCGTATCCCATGAAGCGGGCCGCGACGTCGTCCGTGTACGTGATCTCCGTGTGGCCATCGATCGTGATGTGGTTGTTGTCGTAGATCCAGCAGAGGTTGTCGAGGCGCTCGTGCCCGGCCAGCGATCCGGCCTCGCTGGACACCCCCTCCATCAGGCAGCCGTCGCCGCAGAGCGCATAGACGTCGAAGTCGAAGAGCGCCTTGCCGAAGCGGGCCTTCAGCCATTGTCCGGCGATCGCCATCCCGACGCTGGTCGCGATCCCCTGTCCGAGGGGGCCGGTGGTCGCCTCGACCCCGGAGGTCAGGTGGTATTCGGGATGGCCGGCCGCGTGGGAGTCGAGCTGGCGAAACGACTCGATGTCGGCGAGGCTGACCGAGGGCTCGCCGAGCGTCTCGTAGTCGGGATCGACCGCGCGAACGTCGGCGAGGTGGAGCAGCGCGTAGAGCAGCATCGAGGCGTGCCCGGCAGAGAGCACGAATCGGTCACGATTGGGCCAGATCGGGTCCGAGGGGTCGAACCGCAAGAAGCGCTGCCAAAGGGTGTAGGCGACGGGCGCCATCGCCATCGGCGTGCCCGGATGGCCCGAGTTGGCCTTCTGGATCGCGTCGATTGACAGCGTCCGGATCGTGTTGATGCAAAGCGTGTCGATGTCGGTCGCTGCGGGCTGAGCGATCGTCGCCATCTGCGGCCGATCCTAGAGGATTGATTCGGCGGCCCGTCAGCGGGCCACGGGGCCTCTCCGGGTTGGGGACCGCGTAGATTCCCGACCGTGGCAACGGCCCCCTCCGTGGATCGCGAGAAGCGTGTCGCCGCCGAGGGCGCGGCGAAGCTGGTCGAGGACGGCATGACGGTCGGACTGGGGACCGGCTCGACGGTCGCCCACCTGCTCGGGCCACTCGCCGGCCGTGGTCTGTCGATCCGCTGCGTGGCCACCTCGCCTGCCACCGAACGAGCCGCGCTCGAGCTTGGCCTTTCGGTGGAGCCCTTCGACGCCCTCGACCGGCTCGACATCGCGATCGACGGAGCCGACCAGGTGGCCCCCGACGGCTGGCTCGTCAAGGGCGGCGGCGGCGCCCACGTCCGCGAGAAGATCGTCGCCGCGGCCGCCGAGCGCTTCGTGGTCATCGTCGACTCGCACAAGATCGTCGCCGAGCTCGGCCCCCCGGTGCCCCTCGAGCTGTCGTCGTTCGGGCTCGCGGCCACGCTTCGCGCCCTTGGCGCGACCGAGCTGCGAGACACCCCGCCGAGCCCGGACGGCGGGGTGCTCGCCGATCGCCTGGAGCCGTTTGCGGACCCGCGGGAGCTCGCCTCGCGACTCGCCGCGACGCCCGGGGTGGTCGGCCACGGGCTGTTCGCGGCCGAGATGGTCAGCGACGTCCTGGTCGGCCGCGGCGAGGGAGCCGAAGCGCTCGAGCTGGAGACGTAGACGCCCGCGCGCCGACGCCGAACCGCCGCCCCGCGCCCCACCCGGACTGCCCTCCGCCCCCGGCCGCGGCGAGGAAGCCAGGCGCTCTAGCTGGATACCTCGACGCCCCCGCCCCGACCCGCGGAAAGGAAGCCACCGCCCGGGCTGGATACCTCGCGTCCCCGCCCCGACCCGCGGATCGCCAGCCGCGCCCACGGCGATGGCCAGGTTTTGACGTCCGTTTCGTCGAATCTCGGCCACGGCGCTCGGTCGGGCGACTCTGAGAGTCTTCGGGTCGTGGCAGATCCGAGTGGCTGGCGGCTCTGGTGGGTGAAGCGGCGCTGGTATGAGCGCAACCGGCGGCTTGCGCGCCGATGGCGGATCAATCGCCACATGGCACGCGCCGGTGCGTTCATTCGATTCCCGGTCGAGGGAGAGGTGCTCGAGGCCCTCGACGAGGGGCGCCTCGTGATCGGGCCCGAGACGCTGCTCGAGCCCGGCTGCTGGCTGACGCTCTCGTCCGGGGCGCGGATCGAGATCGGACGAGGCTGCTTCCTGAACCGGGGCGTGATGCTCGCGGCCCTGGACCGGATCGAGATCGGCGACCACGTGATGTTCGCCAACAACTGCTTCGTCGGCGACGCCGACCATCGATTCGATGACCCCGACGCTCCGGTCACCTCGCAGGGGTTCTCCTCCAACGGGCCGGTCAGGATCGGCTCCAACTGCTGGTTCGGAGTCAACTGCGTCGTCACGAGCGGGGTCGAGGTGGGGGAGCGGTGCGTGATCGGCGCCAACTCCGTAGTCACCAGGGACCTGCCGCCGAGGGTGATCGCGGCTGGCTCTCCCGCGAAGGCGATCCGCGAGATTGCGTTCCGGCCGGGCGAGGGGGAGGAGTAGCGTGGGCCGGGATGTGCGTGACCAATCTAGAGATCGCCTTTCTGATCGCTCGCGAGCGAGCCCGGCCGCGGCTCTCGCGCAAGCCACACACCCCGCCGTCATCGCCGCGCCCCCGTCATCGCCGGCGTCGTCGTGTCTGGGTGCGGCGGAGCGGGCGGGGACCGGGGCGGCGGAGCCGGTTCCACGGCTCGCACGACGACCAGCGCGAGCGCCCAGTCCGGTTCCACGTCGGGCCTGAGTGCGGCGACGCGGCGAGAGCTGCGGAAGCTCGATCGCAAGCCCAAGGATGCCCGTACGCCTCCGCAGCAGGTCCGCGGGGTAGTCACCGTGGTGCTCGAGCGCGGAGGAGCGGCGACCTGCGGTCCGCCGCTCGTCACCTCGCGCTACGTGAAGGTTGCGTACGGAAGCCGGCAGGGATGCGTCAACGCGACGCAATCGTACGCCGGCATCGCCGACAAGCTCCGATTCAGGAGCGTTCGCATCACCGGCTCCACGGCCACGGCCGTGGTCATTCCCTCGGGCGGGCTCTACGACGGCGAGAGGATCACCGCCTCATTGGTCCGAGATCCGCACTGGTCCGTCGACCGGCTCCGCTCGAACGTCCCCGTCGGCCCCTAGCCCGCCCCAGGCCGGCACTCCCGTAGCGGCTCGGGTTCGCGGGCGATCGCGCCCACAACGGCCCGCTGCTCGCCCCTCCACGCCGCTGGCGCTTTTCGGTCGGTATGCGGCAAGAAGGCGCCAACGCTCGCGGGTGGTGCGGGCCGGGCCGCGGACGATCAGCCGCACCGCTTGCCGCTCCATCCAGCCGGTTGGCGCTTTTCGGTCGGTATGCGGCAAGAAGGCGCCAACCGCGTCGGGGTACTCGGCGCGAGCCCGGCCGGGCGCGGGAGCGTCCTCAGCTGAGGACCTGGATCACGATCGTCCGCTCGCGGGGGCGATCGTCGAAGTCGATCAGGACGAGCTGCTGCCAGGTCCCGAGCGCCAGTCGCCCGGCCACCATGGGGACCACCTCCGAGGAGCCGATCAGCGAGGCGCGCTGGTGGGCGTGGGAGTTCGTGTCGTGATTCAGCCGGTTGTGCTCGTAGTCGCCGCGGGGAGGTATGAGCCGGTCGAGGAGTGCCTGGAGGTCGTGCACTCCGCCGGGCTCGTATTCCATCGTGGTGATCGCGGCCGTCGAGCCCCGCACGAAGGCGCTCGCCTGTCCATCCACGGCGCCCGATTCGGCGACCGCCGCCCGGACCGGGTCGGTTATGTCAACCACCTCGCCGTCGCCGCGCGTCTGAACCAGGATCTCGGAGGTGCGGACCGCCACTGCCGCAACCTAACAAGGGCGGGCGGGTCGGATGCGCACGCCGGTCTCCGGGCGGTAGGCGCAGGCCGGTCCCGGGCGGGCCGGCTACCAGTCCCAGGGAGAGTTGGCGAGGCTCTCGGAGTCCAAGTGGCGCCTCAGCTCCTCGACCTCGGACGGGTCGGCCGAGTACACGTGCTCGGCGTCGGGGAAGCGGCGTGCCCGAACCTCGTCGGCGTAGGCGCGCACCCCTTCGACCATTCGATCGTGGATCTGCGCGTAGCGCTTCACGAACCTGGGGCGGTGGGGCCCGGTCGTGATCCCAAGCAGGTCGTGGAAGACCAGCACCTGGCCGTCGGTGCCGAGGCCCGCGCCGATCCCGATCACCGGGATTTCCAGCCGCGGCATCAGGGCGTCGGCCACGGCCGCGGGCAACGCCTCGAAGACGATCGCGAAGCAGCCCGCCGCCTGAAGGGCGAACGCGTCGCGAGCGATCTGTGCCGCCGACTCCGCGGTCCGGCCCTGGGCCTTGAAGCCACCGAGCGCGCTCGCGGTCTGGGGAGTCAGCCCCACGTGGCCCATGACCGGGATGCCCGACGCGGCGATCGCGGCCGCCCGCTCCACCGACGGGCCTCCCCGCTCGAGCTTGATCGCATCGCAACCCGCCTCCTTGACGAACCGCTGCGCGTTCTCGATCGCGTGCTCGTTCGACTGCTCGTACGAGCCGAACGGCATGTCGCCGATCAGCAGGGGGGTGCGAAGGCCGCGCCGGACGGCCGCGGCCATGGTCAGCATCTCGTCCATTCCCACCGGTGTGGTCGCGTCGTGGCCGAGCACGACCATCGCTGCGGTGTCGCCGACGAGCACCACGTCGACGCCGGCTTCCTCGGCGACCACCGACGAGGGGAAATCGTACGCCGTCACCATCACGATCGGCTCGCCACGGCGCTTCATCTCGGCCAGGGCGGGAATCGTCACCGCCGGCCGCTCGGCCTCGCCACCTCTGTCCGAAGGCCTTCCCTCCATCTACCCTCCAATCACGACGTTGTCGATCAGCCGGGCCCTGCCGACCCGCGCCGCCACCGCGACCAGGACCGGTCGCCCGTTGAAGCTCTCCGCCGGCTCGAGGCTCGCGGCATCGCGCGCCTCGAGGTACTCGGGCTCGATTCCCTCTCGTTCGAGCTCGGCCGCCGCCGCCTCGAGCGCGGTACCGGCCCGCGTCTCGCCTCGCTCAACCGCCGCCGTCACCGCCTCGAGCGCACGGCTCAGGGCGAGCGCCCGCCGGCGCTCGTCGGGGCCCAGGTAGGCGTTCCGCGAGCTCATCGCGAGGCCGTCGGGCTCGCGCACGATGGGGAGGACCTCGACCTCGACCGGAATGTCCAGGTCGCGGACCATGCGGCGGATCACGATCGCCTGCTGAGCGTCCTTCTGTCCGAAGAACGCGATCTGCGGCCGAACGGAGTTGAGGAGCTTGGCGACCACGGTGGTGACGGCGCGGAAGTGGGCGGCGCCGCGCTTATCGGGCGCTCCGTCGAGTACCTCCGTGAGGTCGCTGGCCACCTCGACCCAGGTCGCGAAGCCCTCCGGGTACATCTCCCCGGTGCCGGGGGCGTACACGAGGTCGACACCCGCGTCGCCCGCCAGCGCGGTGTCTCGATCGAGGTCGCGGGGATAGCTCTCCAGATCCTCGCCGGGACCGAACTGGGTGGGGTTGACGAACAGGCTCATGACGACCACGTCACATCGGTCCCGGGCGGCTTGCAGAAGCGACAGGTGTCCGTCGTGAAGCGCGCCCATGGTCGGAACGAGGCCGATCGTCCCGCCGGAGCGCTGGGCGGGCTCGAGGGCGGCGCGAAGCTCCGCGACGGTGGTCACGATTCTCATGCGGACCCCCCCGGGAGGCAAGGCCCGGACGTCGCCGCATGGGGAGCGCCACGCGTGCGACCCCTCGCGTCGAGGGCGGCGTTCTCGGGAAGATCCCGTTCCAGTTCCCGCATCGGAGATACCAGACGGCGTTCGGTGGACTGCTTGGGTGAAATCGCCGGTCGATCCGGCTGGTCCGTGCCTTGGTCACGGCCACCAAGAAGTATAGGTTGGCCGTCGATGACCGCTGGCGCGCTGCGACGATGGTGCCTGGCACAGGCCGGATCCACGGAGGAATTCCCGTTCGGCGAGCGGGTCTCGGTCTTCAAGGTGGCGGGCAAGATGTTCGCGCTCAGCATGCTCGAGGGCCGTCCGCTCGAGGTGAGCGTCAAGTGTGATCCAGAGATCGCTGAGAGCCTTCGCGCCAGCTACGAGGCCATTCGGCCCGGATACCACCTGAACAAGCGCCACTGGGTCACGATCACGCTCGATGGCTCGCTGGTGGACCGCACGGTCCGGGAGCTGATCCAGGACAGCTACGACCTCGTGGTCTCGGGCCTCAGTCGTAGGCGGAGGGCCGAGCTCTCGAGCCTCGGATGACTCCGGCGGGTGGCGGGGCTACCATCGGGCACGTGCCGATCTACGAGTTCGTGTGCGAGCGCTGCGACGGTCGCTTCGAGGGCCTCGTCGAGGCCGGCACCGAGACCGCAACCTGCCCGAGCTGCGGGGCCGAGCGCGCGCGGCGCGTCTACTCGGCCCATCGCGCTCCCTTGAAGCTCGTCAAGACGCCTGGCGAGATGCGCCGGCAGGAGCGCCGAAACGCGCAGCTCCGCGAGGGCGCGAAGCGGCGATTCAAGGAGGCGCGTGCCTCGAGGAGCCGGACCTCCGGAGGGGACGGCTGACCGACGCGGCCGAGCGGCGCGAGCGCCTCGTGGAGGTCTACCGCGAGGCCTCGGAGTGCACGAAGTGCGCCCTCTCCAGCACCCGAACCAACGTCGTCTTCGGGGCCGGGAACTCCGACGCGGACCTGCTCTTCGTCGGCGAGGCCCCGGGCGCCGAGGAGGACCGGCAGGGCCTTCCGTTCGTCGGCCGTGCCGGCGGGCTCCTGACCGAGTTGCTTGCCGGAATCGGGATGGAGCGCTCCGACGTTTGGATCTGCAACGTCTTGAAGTGTCGACCACCCGGAAACCGCGACCCGCAGCCGATCGAGATCGAGTCATGCGAGCCGTACCTGTTCCGGCAGGTCGATCTGATCGAGCCGCGGGTCGTCGCGACGCTCGGCAACTTCGCCACCAAGCTGCTGACCCGGAGCCGGGTCGGGATCACCCGGGTGCGCGGAACCCCACAGGTGCACGAGATCGGCGGCCGCACCGTCTTCGTCATGCCGCTCCTTCATCCGGCCGCCGCGCTCCGAACGCCCGCACTCGTCGACACGTTGCGCGAGGACTTCGAGCGGCTCGCCGAGCTGCTCGGCGGCCCGCCGCCCGAGCGGGGAGAGGCGCCCGGAGACGCCGCGGAGCTCGCGGCAGCGCCGGCGGAGCCCCGGGCCGATCAGCTCGACCTGTTCGGTTGACGGTCCCGCAGAGCGAGGGGCGAAGCGATTCCACGGCGGAGACCGAGGCGATCGGCGCACGGCTCGCTGCGGCCCTCGAGCCGGGCGACGTCGTCCTGGTCAGCGGCGAGCTGGGAGCGGGCAAGACGACGCTGATCAAGGGGGCGTGTCGCGAGCTGGGCGTCGAGGAGCCCGTGGTCTCTCCGACCTTCACGATCGGGAGGCGCTACGCCGGGCGGGTGCCCGTCTCGCATCTCGACCTGTTTCGCCTCGACGGCCTCGAGGACGAGGACCCGGGGCTGCTCGACGACTACCTCGCCGGCGAAGCCGTGACCTTCATCGAGTGGCCGGCCGCCGCCGAGCCCCTCCTGAAAGGGAGTGGCCCGGGAACGGTGATCCGAGTGGCGCTCAGCCACGATGGGGGTGACCGCCGGCGCGTGACCATCGAGCGCCCGCCGTGACCCCGGCTAGTCCCCGCTCGCCTCGTTGAGCTTTCGCTTCGCCCGGTTGAGCTGCCTCTTCGCCTTCTTGACGTCCCGTTGGGCTTGATCGCCGGCGTTCCTGGCCCGCCTCTGGGCCTTCCTGAGCTCCTTCTGTCCCTGCTCGACCGCGTGATTCGCGGCGCTGGTCGCCTTGTCGACGGTGCCACAGCCCACTCCGCCCGCCGCGCCGGCGATCGCAACCGCCGCGCTCACGATGGCGATCCGGTGCGCGATCCTGTTCACGTGAACCAACTCCTTTCGCGACCGCGGTCCGGGCCGCCTGTCAGGCGGTGGCAACCATAGTCGTCGGTTGGGACACGGCGACACAGGACCTGGTCGTCGCGGTGACGGACGACGGCGGCCTGGTGCAAGAGCGCATGCTCGGCCTCGCGGCCGATCATCGCCCGCGGCACGCCGCCGAGCTGTTGGTCGAGGTGGAGGCGGTCGTCGGGCTGGCGGGCGGCTGGGAGCGGATCGACGCGATGGCGGTGGGGGTCGGCCCGGGATCGTTCACGGGGCTGCGGATCGGGCTCGCGACCGCCCGCGGGCTGGCCCAGGCGCTCGGCAAGCCGATCGTCGGCGTCGGGACGCTGGATGCCCTGGGACGCGGGACGCGTGAGGCGCTCGGGCAGAGGCGGCGGGACGCGCTGGCGGTGCTCGACGCGCGGCGCGGTGAGGCGTTCGCCGCCCTGTACCGGGAGGACGGGACCGAGCTCTGGGGTCCGTTCGTGGCCTCCCCCGGACAGCTCGCCGCACGAGTTCAGTCGCTGCCGGCGCCGCCGGTGGCCGCCGGTTCGGGGGCGCTACGATTTCGAGCTGAGCTGGAGGCCGCGGGCGCCGAGATCCTCGCGGGATCAGGGTCGGCGCACCGGGTCTCGGGGCGTCAGGTCTGCCTGCTCGGCGAGGCCGGGACCCCGGTGCCGGCCGATGCGATTCGACCGATTTATCTGAGACCACCCGACGCGGAGCTTTGGCTTGAGCGAGATGCACGTTAGGCGACTGGCCTACAGCGATCTGCCGGCTGTCCTGGCAATCGAACGCCGGGCGTTCGATACCCCCTGGTCGCTGGCGATGTTCGTGCTGGAGCTGTCCAAGCCGATGGGGATCTGCCTCACGGTCACCGACCGCGAGGACATGGTCGGCTATCTGGTCTGCTCGAGATACGCGGACGTGTGGCACCTGATGAACATCGCGGTGACGCCCGACCGCCGCCGCGAGGGCATCGCACGCCGCCTCCTCGGGGGTCTCTTCGAGGAGGCCGGTGAGGACGCCCGGTACACGCTCGAGGTGCGCACCTCGAATCACGGGGCGATCGCGATGTACGAGCAGTTCGGGTTTCGCCGCGCGGGACACCGCCGTCGCTACTACCACGACAATGGTGAGGACGCCCTGATCATGTGGCTCGAGTCGCCGCAGACCGCGGTCCGGGCCTGATCGCACAGACGGAGACGGCTCGGGCGTTGATCCTCGCGATCGAGACCTCGTGTGACGACACCTGCGCCGCGGTCGTAGAGGGCGGCCTGGTTCGCTCCAACGTGATCTCGTCGCAGGCGCCGGTCCACGCCAGGTTCGGGGGTGTCGTGCCCGAGGTCGCCTCGCGGCACCACCTCGAGCTCGTCAACCCGATCGTCGACGCGGCGCTCGCCGAGGCGGACGTGGGGCTCGGCGAGATCCAGTCCCTCGCCGTGACCCGCGGTCCGGGCCTGGTCGGCGCCCTGCTGGTCGGCGTGTCCACCGCGAAGTCGCTGGCCGCGGCCACACGAAAGCCGCTCGCCAGTGTGGATCACCTGCACGGCCACGTGGCCGCCAACTTCCTCGAGCCCGACCCGCTCGAGCCGCCCTTCCTGTGCCTCATCGCGAGCGGTGGGCACACGCTGCTGGCGGGCGTCCGGGAGCCGGGCGGCTACAGGGTCCTCGGGCAGACCCTCGACGATGCGGCGGGGGAGGCGCTCGACAAGGGGGCCCGCCTGCTGGGGCTCGGCTACCCGGGCGGCCCCGCGATCGAACGCGCCGCGGCCGAAGGGGACCCGAGCGCGTTCGACTTTCCGGTCGCGATGAGCCGCGACCCTGGTCTCGACTTCAGCTTCAGCGGACTGAAGACGGCGCTCCTCTACGCGGTCCGCGACCTCCCGGACGCCGAGGCCCGGACCCGCCGCGCCGATCTGGCTGCGGCCTACCAGGCCGCCGTCGTCGGTCAGCTCGCCGCGAAGCTCGAGCGGGGCATCGCGGGCGGGGATTGGGGGGCGGTGGCGCTCGGCGGCGGGGTCGCGGCCAACGGCCTGCTGCGCGCGCGGGTGTCCGCGATCTGCGACCGGGAGGGGATGCTCCTGAAGCTCGTCCCCGCCGAGCTGTGCACCGACAACGCCGCGATGATCGGATCGGCGGCCCGCTTCATCGACCCCGCGCCGTATCCCGAATACCTCGGCTGGGATGCGCTGGCGTGACGACCGTAGTCCTCTACGCGCGCCCCGGCTGCCACCTGTGCGACGAGGCGCGTAGGGCCCTCGACGCGCTCAGTGCCGCGCGCCGCTTCGCCGTACGCGAGGTGGACATCGAGCGCGACGAAGCGCTCCACGCACGCTACCTGGAGCGGATTCCGGTGGTGGAGGTGGACGGCGAGGTCGTCTCCGAGCTCGCCTTCGACCCCGCGCGGTTGCTCGCCAGGCTCGATACTGTCCGGCGATGATCGTTGCGCGGGCGGGCGTCCATGAACGCTGATGAATCCGCCCTGGCAGAGGAGGCGTCAGAGCTGTCTCTCGCCGAGGGCGATCGGCTCTCGCTCGGGGTGGCGGCGCGCCTGTCACGCTACCTCCAGGTCCTGATCCAGGCCCGGAAGATGGGCAAGGAGACGATCTCCTCGCAGGAGCTCGCCGAGTACACGCACATCAACTCGACCCAGATCCGCCGCGACCTCTCGGGCTTCGGCAAGTTCGGAAAGCGGGGGGTCGGCTACCGGGTGGACTCGCTGGTCGACGAGATCCGGAGGATCCTGCGGAGCTCCGGCCAGCACAACATCGTCCTGTTCGGCGCCGGGAACCTGGGCCAGGCGATCGCGAGCTCCGACGTCTTCGCCGACCACGGCTTTCAGATTGTCGCCATCTTCGACGTCGATCAGCGCGTGGTCGGGAAGCGCTTCGGGGACGTCGAGGTTCGCGGCGTGGACGACCTCGGGCGGGTGGTCGACGATCAGGATGTTGTGGTGGGCGTGCTCGCGGTCCCCTCGTCGGCTGCCCAGGACGCGGCCGACCGTCTGGTGGGCGCGGGGGTGCGGATCATCTTCAACTACTCCGAGCAGCTGCTCCAGGTGCCCCCGGACGTCACCGTCCACACCTCGAGCCCCGCGGTCGACCTGCTCTACGCGCTGTACTTCTACCTGACCTGAGCGCGCGGCCCCGATGGCGGCGTCCAGCGCTGAGAAGAGCGGTCCCGGCCAAGGCGAGGCGCGATGATCCCGGCGAACGAGGACGGCGGCCGGGTGGACGCCGAGCGCGGCGGCCACCTGGATCTGGATCGCACCCGCGAGGTGTTCGACTCCTCGACCGACTTCACGATCGGCCTCGAGGAGGAGTTCGCGATCGTCGACCCGGAGACGCTGGAGCTCCGGGATCGCTTCGACGAGCTCTACTCGGCGTGCCTGGCCGACGATCTGCTCGCGGACTCCGCGGCCGGGGAGCTGATCGCGTCCGAGATCGAGATCCGCTCCGGCAAGGCCGCGAGCTTCGCCGAGGCCCTCGAGCGCCAGCGAGAGCGCCGGACCCGGCTGTTCGGGCTCGCGGACGGGATGGGGCTCGGCCTGGCGGCGACCGGGACGCACCCCTGGGCGAGCTACCTCGACCAGCAGATCATCGACACCCCCCACTATGCGCGGCTCCGCGAGGAGCTCCGCTGGGTGGCGCAGCGCAACAACACCTGGAGCCTCCACGTCCACGTCGGGGTGCGGGGCGCCGACCGGGCGATCGCCGTATGCGACCACCTGCGGAGCGTGCTCCCGACCCTGCTCGCGGTCTCGGCCAACTCGCCCTTCCTGGACGGTCGCCATACCGGCCTCCACTCGGTCCGCACAGAGATCTTCACCAGGACGTTCCCGCGCTGTGGTGTGCATGAGCCGTTCGGCGCCTGGGAGGAGTACGCGGACTTCGTGCGCCTCCTGGTTCGTACTGGCTCGATCGTCGAGGCGACCCAGCTTTGGTGGAGCGTTCGCCCCCATCACGCCTTCGGCACCGTCGAGCTGCGGATCTGCGACGCGCAGACCCGGGGCGAGGAGTCGTTCGCGCTCGCCGGCCTGATCGCCGCGTGCATCGCGCAGGCGGCGATCGATTACGACGAGGGGCGATTGTCCGCGCCCGTCCGTCAGCGCGAGATCGAGGAGAACCTGTGGCGTGCGATTCGCCACGGGATGGACGGCAAGCTGATCGACCACGACCGTGGTGTGGAGGTGCCCGCGCTCGCCGAGGTCGAGCGGCTGCTGGGGTGGACCGAGCCCGCCCGTGCGGTGCTCGGCCTGGCGCCGCCGGCGCTCGAGCCCAACGGCGCGCAGCGCGCCGAGGCGGCGCTCGCCGAGGGCGCCACGATCGAGCAGATCTACCGCGGCGCCGTGGAGGAGACGAGGCGCACGTATGCTCCCCAGCACGTCAACCGGTGAGCGCCACCACCATGCCTGAACCAGACCAGCCCAGCCAAGAGCCGCCCCAGAGCGAGGAGGAGCTTCGCGCCCGGATCGAGGAGCAGCTCCGTACCGTGCGCGTTCAGGATCTGCTTCTCGATAGTGCGGTCAGCCTGCTGAACCTCTCGGCTCGCCGGATCGCGAAGGATGACGAGCGTGACCTCGAGCAGGCGAGGGTCGGGATCGAGGCCGTGCGAGGGATCGTCGATCTGCTCGACGCAGAGCCCGCGAAGCAGATCCGCACCGCCCTCTCGGAGGTCCAGGTCCTCTTCGCCCGCCAGGCCGAGGGAGCTGAGCCTGAGCGCGGGGTTGCCGCCGAGCCGGCACCGCGGCCGGGCGCCGAACCGCCCGCTCCCGCCGGCCCCGCGCCGCCTGATGCCGGCTCGACGCGCGGTGGGCCGCAGCGTCCCCCCTCGAAGTTGTGGACCCCGCCCGGGACGTAGGCGCGACGGACGCTCCGCACCGGGGGCCGGGAGACGCCCGGTGACTCCCGACAAGGCGCCGTCCGGCGGTCGATCATCTAGACTCCGCGCGCTTCGCCCGCCCACCAGCCGGGCCCCAGACCACCAGCTTCCCCACGGGAGGGTTGAGACTTGACGAAGTTCCTTACCGATTACGGCGTGGTCATCGCGCTCGTCTGTGCCGGAGCCGCGGTGCTCTACGGCGGGCTCGTGACCCAGCGGCTGCTCGCCCGCTCGCCCGGCAACGATCGGATGCAGGAGATCTCGGCCGCGGTCCAGGAGGGCGCCAAGGCCTACCTGACCCGCCAGTACACGATCATCGCGGCGGTCGCCGTGGTGCTCGCGGTGCTGCTGATCATCCTCCGAAACGTCGACACCGCGATCGGCTTCGTGATCGGCGGGGCGCTGTCCGGCGCGGCCGGGTTCATCGGCATGAACCTCTCGGTGCGGGCGAACGCGCGGGTCGCCGAGGCGGCTCGCGGTGGCGTCCCTCCGGCGCTCGACGTCGCCTTCAAGGGCGGCTCGGTGACCGGGCTGCTCGTGGTCGGCCTGGCCCTCCTGGGGGTCGCCGGCTACTTCGGGGTCCTCCTGCTGACCAACAAGACCGACAAGGAGGCCGTCGACGCGCTGGTCGGGCTCGGGTTCGGCGGCTCGCTGATCTCGGTCTTCGCGCGGCTCGGAGGCGGCATCTTCACCAAGGCGGCCGACGTCGGCGCCGACCTGGTCGGGAAGGTGGAAGCCGGGATCCCCGAGGACGACCCGCGAAACCCGGCGGTGATCGCCGACAACGTGGGCGACAACGTCGGCGACTGCGCGGGCATGGCGGCGGACCTCTTCGAGACCTACGCGGTCACCTCGGTCGCCGTGATGCTGCTCGGGGTGTTGACCTTCTCGGAGTCGCGCGAGGTCGCCATCTACCCGCTGGTGATGGGCGCCGTCGCGATCATCGCGTCGATCATCGGGGCGCTCTCGGTGCGGACCAAGACCGGCAACGTCGAGGCTGCGCTCTATAGAGGGCTCGCCGTCTCGGCGGTGCTCTCGGCGATCGCCTTCTTTCCGATCACCAAGTGGCTGATGAACGACATCAGCTTCAAGGCCGCGAGCCTCAGCAATGCCCCCAGCGCAACCGACCTCTGGCTCTGCGGGCTGATCGGCCTCGCCGTCACCGCGGGCCTGTTCGTGATCACCGACTACTACACGTCGACCCGCTTTCGCCCCGTGAAGACGATCAGCCGCGCCTCGGTGACCGGTCACGCGACCAACATCATCCAGGGGCTGGCGCAGGGCTTCCAGTCGACCGCTGCCCCGGCGCTCCTGATCGCCCTGGCAATCCTCGGCGCCAACGAGCTCGCGGGCGTCTACGGGATCGGGATCGCGGTCATGGCGCAGCTCTCGCTGACCGGCCTGATCGTCGCCCTCGACGCCTTCGGCCCGATCACCGACAATGCCGGCGGCATCGCCGAGATGGCCGACCTGCCGGAGGAGGTCCGCAACGTCACCGACCCGCTCGACGCGGTCGGCAACACGACCAAGGCGGTGACCAAGGGATACGCGATCGGCTCGGCGGCGTTGGCGGCCCTGGTCCTGTTCAGCGCCTTCAAGATCGAGTTGCTCGACGAGGCGCCGACCGGGTTCGACCTCAACCAGCTCTTCCATCTGACCACGCCCGCGGTGCTGATCGGCCTCCTGATCGGCGGGATGATGGTCTACCTGTTCGCCGCGCTCGCGATCGAGGCGGTCGGGCGCGCCGGCGGCCAGGTGGTCGAGGAGGTCCGTCGCCAGTTCAAGGAGCATCCCGGGATCATGGAGGGCACCGAGAAGCCCGAGTACGGGGGTACGGTGAGCATCGTCACCGCCGCGGCGCAGCGGGAGATGATCCTGCCGTCGCTGATCCCGATCGTGGTGCCGCTCGTCGTCGGCCTGATCAGCGTCGACGCCCTCGGCGGCCTGCTGATCGGGGTGATCGTGGTCGGCCTCTTCGCGGCTCTCTCGATGACCGCCGGTGGCGGCGCGTGGGACAACGCCAAGAAGCTGATCGAGGATGGCGCCTACGGCGGCAAGGGCTCGGAGGCCCACGCCGCCGCGGTCACCGGCGACACGGTGGGCGACCCGTACAAGGACACGGCCGGCCCCGCCATCAACCCGATGATCAAGGTGGCCAACATCGTGGCGATCCTGATCATCCCGATCGTCCACTTCTGAAATACCACTCCGCCGGGAGCCTCGCCTTCGGCTACGTTCCCGGCGGGTGCGGGCGCGTTACCGACCGGCAGGCCGTGAGCTCGCGCGCCGCAGCGTGGGTGACGGCGCTCATGGCTCGGCGCGCAAAGCGTTGCCTGCGGCGAGTGTCGAGTTGACCGGACATATCGCGGTGAAATCAACACTCGTAGCGTTCGCGGGGTGGGGTGCCCGATGTGGTCGGCCCGGTGGCGTCGCTAGTGCCGATGCCGGGAATGGGCTTCCCCGAGGCGCTGCATCGCAGGATGGCGCTTTTCGGACCGTATGCGACCGAAAAGCGCCATCCGCCGGTCGCGACGGGTCGATTGGGGCGCCGGCTGCAGGCTCCCTGCCCGGCTGGCCCGCCTGACGTGGGCGACGGGCGCCGGGCCTATATTCGGGCCTGATGGCTGACCGGATCCCGCGCGAGGAGTCGCTTCGGCGAGTGCACGGCGTCGGGGCGCTGTTCTCGGCGGCGTACGGGAACGTCGGCTCGTCGATCTACTACGCGCTCGGCGTCACGGCGGCGTTCGCGCTCGGCCTCACTCCGGTCGCGTTCGTGATCGCGGGGCTGATCTTCGTGTTCACGGCGGCCACCTACACCGAGGCGACCGTGATGTATCCGGAGGCGGGCGGATCGTCCAGCTTCGCGCGCCACGCGTTCAACGAGCTCGCGTCGTTCTTCGCCGCCTGGGCGCAGATGCTCAACTACGTGATCACGGTCGCGATCTCGGCCTTCTTCGTCCCCCACTACCTGAGCGTGTTCTGGGCGCCGCTGAAGCACGGGCCCGGGGACGTGATCGGCGGCGTGGTGCTGATCGTCCTGCTCGCGGCGCTCAACATCAAGGGGACCGAGGAGTCCTCGCGCCTCAACCTGGTCCTCGCGATCGGCGACCTCTGTACCCAGATCGTCCTGGTCGGGATCGGGATCGCGCTGGTCCTGAGCCCCGACATCCTGGTCAACAACGTCCACCTGGGAACGGCGCCCACCTGGGGCAACTTCGCCCTGGGGGTCGCGGTCGGAATGATCGCCTACACGGGGATCGAGACGATCTCCAACATGGCCGAGGAGGCCCGCGACGCGGCCCGGACGATCCCGAGGGGGGTCGGACTGGTGGTCATGGCGGTGATCGGCCTGTACGTGCTGATCCCGATCGTCGCGCTGTCGGCGATGCCGGTGACCGAGAACGCGAGCGGACACTTCACGACCGCGCTCGGGACCAAGTTCGCCGACGACCCGGTGCTGGGGATCGTCGAGAACCTCGGGCTGAGCTCGGGGATGACCCATGCGCTTCGCTTCTACGTCGGGATCCTCGCCGCCGTGATCCTGGTGATCGCGACCAACGCCGGTCTGATCGGCGTGTCGCGGCTCACCTACTCGATGGGACAGCATCGCCAGCTCCCGGAGGGACTGCGGCAGGTTCATCCTCGCTTCCACACCCCCTACGTCGCGATCCTCGCCTTCTCGGCCGTTGCGGCGATCACGGTCCTCCCGGGCAAGACCGACTTCCTGGCGACCATGTACTCGTTCGGGGCGATGCTGTCGTTCACGATCGCGCACGCGTCTGTGATCCGGCTTCGACAACGCCGCCCCGAAAAGGAGCGCCCGTGGCGGCCCCCATTGAATTTCCGGGCCTTCGGCTTCCAGGTTCCCGCCACCGCTCTGCTCGGCGGCCTCGGCACGTTCGCCGCCTGGGTGATCGTGCTCGTGCTCCATCAGGAGACCGGCGTGGTCGGCGCCGCATGGATGCTGTTCGGGATCGTTCTCTACGCGGTCTACCGGCGCCGCCAGCAACTGCCGCTGACCAAGACGGTCAAGGTGGTGACCCCGGAGCCGCTCGGGGTCGAGGAGGTCGAGTACAAGAGCGTCCTGGTGGCGTTCGAGAACGAGCCGTTCTCCGAGGAGGCGGTCGCCACCGCAGCCCGCCTCGCGGGGCGTCAGCGGCGCGGGATCCACGTGCACGCGATCGTAAACGTCCCGACCGCCCTGCCGATCGACGCCCCGCTCGAGCGCGAGGAGGCAGAGGCGCTCAGCAAGATCGAGCGAGCGAAGCTGATCGGCGGGCTGCGGGTGACCGGCCACGTCGACCGGGTCCGGCCGGGGCAGGCGGGCCCGACGATCGTCGACGAGGCCCGCGAGATCAAGGCCGCGGCGGTCGTCATGCCGCTTCGCTACCGAAACGGAAAGCCGCTCTACGGCAAGGCGCTCCAGACCGTGCTCGCCAAGCGCCCGTGCCGGGTGATCGTCGCTGCTGAGCCGGGCGAGAAGGCACACGCCGTCTCTTGAGCGGGCTCCCGGGCCGCGCTGGAGGCAGCCCCGAGTCGGCCTAGAATCGATCGCCATGGCTGCGCCCGACCAGCTCTATCGCGGGGTCACCCGGATCTTCTCGGTGGTGATCATCGGCTTCGGCCTGGCGATCCTCGTGGTCACCCTGGCGGCCGGAGGAGGCCCGGCTTCATCCGGGGTGTGGCTCGGCCTGTTGTTCGTCGGGATCGGGATCGCGCGCCTGTATATCGCCCTGCGGACGCGGAGTTGAGCGAGGACGAGGCAACCGGCGCGCCCTCCGAGGGCAACGGCGGCGCGCGGCGGCTGAGGCGGCGGATGGGCAGGAGGCGCCTGCCGCCCGTCCGGGTCGGCCCCGGGCCGCTGACCGGGAAGTTCCTCGGCGTGCCGCTCCAGATCGCGGTCGCCTACGCCGCCGTCGGCTTCTCGCTCTACTTCTCGATCGGCGTCGTGGCCGACTTCGGCCTCGGGCTGACGCCGGTCATCTTCCTCGCGGCTGGCGGGCTTCTGATGCTCGCCGCGTTCACGTACGTGGAGGGAGGAGCGATGTTCGCCGAGCGCGGAGGGTCCTCCTCGTTTGCCAGGCACGCCTTCAACGAGCTGGTCAGCTTCATCGCCGGATGGGCGATCCTGATCGACTACATCATCATCGTCTCGTTCGCGGCGATCTCCGTCGCGCACTACCTGGGCCCGCTCTGGGGAGGGTTCACTCACGGCTGGGGCGAGATCGTCGTGATCATCCTCGTGATCGGCTTCGCGGCCGCGATCAACATCGGCGGCTTCACGCGCTACGTGCGCCAGCGGCCGCTGATCGTGCTCGCCCTCGCCGACGTCCTCCTGCAGCTCGCGGTGATCGCGGCGGGCCTCGCGGTCGCCTTCCACCCCGATCACCTCACCTCACACGTCGAGCTTTTCACCGTCCCCTCGGGGCGCCACATCCTGGAGGCGCTCGCGGTCGCGACCCTCGCCTTCGCCGGGATCGAGGCCGCTTCCGACCTGGCGCCCGACTTCAGCTGGCGCCGCCGCGACCTGCGCCGGGTGGTCGGGGTCAGCGCGATGGCCCTGCCGGTGATCTACGCGGGGATGGCGGCGATCGCGCTCATGGCCGTGCCCGTGGTGTCCGGGCCGCAGGGCCCCCACACCGAGCTCGGGGGGCGGTTCATCGAGGAGCCGCTGCTCGGCGTCGTGATGAGCTACCAGCCCGTCTGGCTGTCGACCGTGCTCAAGATCGGTGTGGTGGCGGTCGCGCCGCTCGTCTTGACCTGGGCCGCGAGCACCTCGATGCTGGGGCTGTCGCGGCACGTCTACGTCCTGGCTAGGAGCCGCCAGGTGCCGAGCTGGCTGGGCAAGCTCGGCCCGCGCGCGACCCCCTACATCGCGATCTCTGGGGCGGCGGTCGTCGCCCTCGGCCTCGCCCTGCCGGGCGACGTCCGGCTTCTCGCCGAGATCTATGCGTTCGGCGCGACCCTCGCGATCGCGATCGCGCACCTGTCGATCGTCAGGCTGCGCTGGACCGACCCGGACCGCCCGCGCCCCTACCGGATCCCGCTCGACATCCCGATCGGGGGGCGGCGGCTGCCGGTGCCGGCGATGCTCGGAGCCCTGCTGATGGGGCTGCTGTGGCTCGCCGTGGTGGTCTTCCATGCCCGGGCGCGCTGGGTGGGAGGGGGCTGGATGGTCTTCGGCCTGATCGCCTACATCGTCTACCGGCGCTTCGTCGAGCACACACCGGTGACCAAGCCCGTCTCGGTTCCCGAGGAGGCGCTCCGCAAGGACGTCCGCGAAGCCGAGTACGAGACGATCCTGGTGCCGGTCTTCGGGACGAAGCTCGATGACGACATCGTCAGCACCGCCGGGCGCCTGGCCGACGCCGCCGACGAGCCTAGCGAGGACCCGCCCAAGCTGGAGATCATCTACGTGCTCGACCTGCCGCTGACCGTGCCCCTGGACGCGCCGCCGCCGAAGCAGCGCATGGAGGTCGCCAACGCGGCGCTGGAGCGCGCCATGGAGGTCGGCGGCGAGTACGAGACGGTCGAGGTCGCGACCTCGGTGGTCCGGGCCCGCGACGTCGGGTCGGGGATCGTGCTCGCCGCCCGCGAGCGCGACGTCGAGCTGATCGTGATGGGCGGCGAGCCGCCCTCGCGGGTGCGGGGCGGAGCCGTTCTCGGGGGCGTCTCGCGGCCGGAGGCGATCGGCCCGATCACCGAGTACGTCCTCAACAAGGCTCCCTGTCGCGTGCTGATCACCGCGCCCCCCGCAAGCTAGGCGAGCGCGGGCGGCTTTCCGCGCCGCGGCGGGTAGCATCCCGCCCGTGTTCATCCTTATCGTCGGAGGGGGACGCGTCGGATCGTCCCTGGCCCGGGACATGCTCGCGGACGGGCACAGCGTCTCGTGCCTCGATGAGGACTCCGAGGCCCACGCGAGGCTCGAGATCGGGCTCGAGACGTCATGGGAGGACGCGGGCGGCCAGTTCACGGTCGGCACGGCGCTCGAGATCGAGGCTCTCCGGGAGGCGGGGATAGCTCACGCGGACGCCTTCGTCGCCGCCACCGACGGCGACAACACCAACATCGTGATCGCCCAGATCGCTCAGCGGAGGTTCAACGTCCCGACCGTGATCGCGCGGATCCTCGATCCCTATCGAGCCGAGTGGTACGAGCAGCAGGGGATGAGGACGATCTGCCCGACCAGGGTCGCGATCGAGATGCTCGAGACCGAGGTGCGCCAGGCGGCCGACCGGTCCGGCGAGTCGGGGAGCTAGGGCGCCCGATGTACGTGATCGTCGTCGGCGCGGGCAAGGTTGGCTGGAACCTGGGGCGCGAGCTGCTCGAGAAGGGCCACGAGGTGACCCTGATCGAGAATGGCCGCGATCGCTACACGGCGGTGGAGCAGGAGCTCGAGCACAACGTCCAGTACGGCGACGCGTCGGAGCTCTGGGTGCTCGAACGGGCCGGGATAGCGCGGGCCGACATGGTGATCGCGGTGACCGGCGACGACGAGGACAACATGCTGATCTGCCAGGTCGCCAAGGAGAAGTACATGGTCGAGCAGGTGATCGCCCGGGTCAACAACCCGCGGAACAGGGAGTGGTTCGACCTGCTCGGGATCAGCCCGGTCGTCTCGGCGACCGACCTGATCCTGCGCCTGATCGAGCACGAGGTGCCCAAGTACGGCCTCGTCCATCTGCTGGACCTGCCTCAGGAGCGGCTCGAGATCATCGAGCTGCTGCTGAGTGAGACATCCCCGGTGACCGGGCGGCGGGTTGGGGACCTCGAGCTGCCCGAGGGGAGCCTGCTGATCTCGGTGCTGCGGGGCGGCACCGGCTTCGTCCCAGTACCCGAGACGGTGCTGGAGGCGGGAGACGAGGTGCTCGCGGTCCTTGATCCGGGTCTCGAGGAGGAGCTGAAGGCATACATCGGTCCCGACGGGGCGGGGGAGTGAGCGGTGGCCGACCGCCGCGTTGATCACCTGCTGGTCGGCGGATTCGCGGCGGGGCACTGCGCGGCGGAGCTCAGACGCGGTGGGGCCGAGGGCTCGATCCTCCTCGTCGGACGCGAGCCCCATCCCCCATACGAGCGCCCGCCGCTTTCCAAGGAGTACCTGCGCGGCGAGAGCGGGGAGGAGGACGCATTCGTCAACGCGCCGGATTGGTATGAGCAGAACGCAGTCGAGCTGCTGACCGAGACCAGCGTCATGTCACTGGACCTCGGGGAGCGAACGGCGAAGCTCCAGACCAGGGAGGTCGTCGAGTTCGGGCAGGCGCTGATCGCGACCGGGGCGCGAGTGAACATCCTCCACCATCTCGAGGGGGCGCGGCTCGAGGGGATCCACTACCTGCGGGTGCTCGGCAACGCGGATGCGATCCGTGCCGAGGCCGCCGACGCCGAGCACGTGGTGCTGATCGGCGGCAGCTACATCGCGAGCGAGGTCGCGGCGTCGCTGACCGCCGGCGGCGCCCGTTGCACGATGGTGATGCTCGAGGACGTGGCGATGTCGCGGGCGTTCGGCGAGGAGGCCGGGCGCTACTTCCACGAGCTTCTCTCCTCCCACGGGGTGACGCTGGTGACCGGCGATGAGCTGGAGGCGTTCCTCGGGGAGGCCCGCGTCAGCGGGGTCCGCACCAAGAGCGGCCGCGAGATCGAGGGCGACCTGGTCGTGGTCGGAGCGGGGGTGCACCCCGAGACGATGCTCGCCGAGCGGGCGGGCCTGGAGGTCGACAACGGGATCGTCTGCGACTCGCGGCTCCAGACATCCGTCGAGGGCGTGTTCGCCGCGGGGGATGCCTGCAGTTACGACAGCGTGATCCACGGTCGGCGCTTGCGGGTCGAGCACTGGGACGTGGCGCTCCAGCAGGGCCAGCACGTCGCGAGGGCGATGCTCGGAAGTCCCGACCCCTACAGGGTCGTGCCCTACTTCTTCAGCGACCTCGCCGACTGGGCGAGCCTGGAATACGTCGGGCCCGCCGAGCAGTGGGACGAAATCGTTTGGCGCGGCGACCGCGAGGGAGGCGAGTTCAGCGCCTGGTACCTGGCTCAGGGCCGGGTCGCGGGCGCGCTGTCGGTGGCCCGCCCGGAGGATCTCTCGCACGCCCGTCGCCTGATCGAGGCAGGAGCCGATCTCTCCGGCGACGTCGAGGCGCTCGCCGATGTCGACAGCGATCTGGAGGAGATCGGATCAGGCTAGGCTCTGACTGTCGCGCTCGGGTGGCACCCCCAGATCGCCCTTCGAACGCGGCGGTGCGGGCTGGTGTAATGGCAACACGTCTGCCTCTGGAGCAGAAATTCGGGGTTCGAGTCCCTGGCCCGCAGTCAGCGCCCTTGCTACCTTGAACCCGCAGATGTGGGGCAGGCTCGGATACCTCCCGCTTGCCGCGGTGCTCGGGGCGGCGGCGCTTGGGGTCGCCGGTTGCGGCGGCGACAGCGGCCCTGCTCCGGTCGTCACCGTCGAGGGGGCGAGCGGAGCAAGCGGCGCCGGGGGCGCACAGGCGCTCAGCAAGCCCCAGTTCATCGAGCAGGCCGACTCGATCTGCCGCGAGACGAACCGCGCGCTCGCGAGCCTCGACAGCGGGACGGTCAGCTCGGACGCCAAGCTGAAGGCGAGCCAGGAGGTCCAGATCACGAGCAGCCAGCTCGACTCGATGCGTGCGCTGTCGCCGCCCAGCACCGACAGTGCCACGCTCAAGGCCTACCTATCGGCGCTCAACGACCAGGTGAAGGCGCTGACCGAGAAGCAGAACGCCGTCGAGCAGGGAGGTGACTCCTCAACCGCGGAGGCCGACGCACAGAGCGCCGCGGCGAGTGCGGGTTCCGCGGCGCAGGACTACGGCATGAAGGCCTGTGCGAACGGAAGCCAGGCCGGCGCCGACGTGAGCGGGGGCGCTGTCACGACGACGACGCCCGTCGCCCCCGCGCCGACGACGACCACTCCGGCGCCGACCACGCCGGCAGCGCCGGCGGCCCCCCCGGCCCCGGCGCCGCCCTCCGGAGGCACCGCGGGCGGCGGCGTGTCCGGGGGAGGGACAGGGGGAGGGACCGGCGGGGGAGCGAGCGGAGGTGGCTCGGGCGGCGTCTCGCCTTAGCGCGGGCGCCGCGCTGCCCTACGCCGCCTGATCGGCCCAGGCGCCGTAGAGCTCGGAATACGGGCCCCCGGCCTCGATCAGCTCCTGGTGGGTGCCGGTCTCGACGATCCGCCCGTGCTCGAGCACCACGATCCTGGCGGCCCGCCGGATCGTCGAGAGCCGGTGGGCGATTACGATCGCCGTGCGACCCATCAGCAGCCGTTCGAGCCCGCGCTCGATGATCCGTTCGGTTCGCACATCGACATTCGAGGTCGCCTCGTCCAAGATCAGGATCCGGGGCTCGGCGAGGAGGGCCCGAGCGAAGGAGATCAGCTGGCGCTGGCCGGCCGACAGGTGCACGCCGCGCTCTCCGACCTCGGTGTCCATCCCCTTCGAAAGCCGCGCGATGAAGCCTTCGGCGCCGACCGCCGTCGCGGCGGCGATGATCTCGGCCTGGGTCGCGTCGGGCCGCCCGAAGGCGATGTTCTCGCGGACGCTGCCGGAGAAGAGGAAGCTCTCCTGCGGGACGATCCCGAGCTGGCTGCGAAGCGCCTTGGCGCTCAGATCGCGAAGGTCCTTTCCGTCCACCCGGACGTGCCCGTGCTGGGGGTCGTAGAAGCGGGCCACGAGCTTCGCGAGCGTCGACTTGCCCGCCCCCGTCTCGCCGACCAGGGCGACGGTCTGCCCCGCCTCGATGTGGAGGTCGACCCCTTCCAGCGCCCAGCTCCCGCCCCCGTAGGCGAACGAGACGTGGTCGAGCTCGATCTCGCCCCGGATCGGCCCCGGGTCGATCGGGTCCGGCCGGTCGACCATGTCGGGATCCGTCTCGAGCAGGTCGAAGATCTTGTCGAGCGCCGCCATTCCCTGCTGGTAGGTGGTATAGAGCTGCGAGATCTGTTGGATCGGGTCGAAGAAGGCGTTCAGATAGCCGACGAACGCGACCAGGACCCCGATCTCGATGTCGCCGCGGATCGCGCGGTAGCCGCCGTACAGGAGGATCACCGAGGTGCCGATCGCCGACAGCAGCTCGACTGCCGGGAAATAGGCGGCGTTCAGGTAGACGGTGGTCATGTTGGCGGCCCGGTTCTCTTCGTTGAGGACTGACATGCGCTCGACGTGGCGGGGCTCCTGGGCGAAGCTCCGCACCACCCGCACGCCCGACAGCGTCTCCTGGAGGTAGGCGGTGATGTTCGCGATCTTCTCGCGGGTCAAGCGGTAAGCCCCGGTCGACGCGACCCGGAAGGCGACGCTGCCGATCGCCAGCAGGGGGAAGGTGACGAAGATGATCAAGGCGAGCGCCGGGTCGAGCGCCAGCATGATCACGACCACCCCGAGCAGCGTCAGGGTGCTCGAGACCAGTGTTACGACACCGTCGGTGACCAGGCTGTCGAGCGCCTCCACGTCGTTGGTCAGGCGGGAGATGAGAACCCCGGGCTTGTTTCGGGTGAAGAACCCGATCGACATTCCCTGAAGGTGCGTATAGATCTGCTCACGCAGGTCCTGGAGGGCCCGCTGGCCGACCCATCCGACCAGGTAGGTCTGGGTGTAGCTCGCCCCCCAGTAGAGGATGGCCGAGAGCACGAAGATGCCGACGATCAAGTCGAGGGCGCCGGGATCGTGCGCCAGAATGCCCGAGTCGATTGCCTTTCCGGCGAGGTAGGGAGGGGCGAGGGCGGCGGCCGTGGCCACCACGAGGGCGATCGCGGTGAGCGCAACGCGTCCCCGGTAGGGACGCAGGAGGCCGACCAGCCAACGGAGCTTTCGAGTTCGCTGCCGCTCCCCGCGTATCAGCCGCCAGAGGTCGCGAAACAGCAGGAACGTCCCGATCAGGCGTCCCGGCTGGTTCGCTTCGTCCTCGGCGGCCTCGGCCACGGGCGAGCCCTGTGTTTCAGGATCGCGCGCGGTGATCGGGTCCTCGTCCCCGGGGCGTCCATCGCCCCGGGCCTTGAGCCGCTCGCGATCCGGTGGCCCGCTCACAGCCTCGCCACCTCCTCTCGCCGCTCGAGGTCGCGCTGCAGGAAGACCGAGTCCTCCATTCCGTGCTCGGCGATCTCGGCATACAGGGGACACCGCTCGAGCAGCTCGGCATGGACGCCGCGATCGACTACCCGGCCCCCGTCCATGACCACGATCTCATCGGCCAGCGAGATGGTGGACATCCGGTGGGCGACGATGAAGGTCGTCCGCTCCACCATCGCCTCCCGCAGCCCGGCCTTGATCGCCGCCTCGGTTCGCGCGTCCACCGATGAGGTGGCGTCGTCGAGGATCAGGATTCTCGGGTCCGCGAGCAGCGCGCGGGCGATAGCCACCCGTTGGCGCTGGCCACCGGAGAGCGTGAACCCGCGCTCCCCGATCAGTGTGTCGTAGCCGTCGGGCAGGCGCTCGATGAACCCCTCGGCCTGGGCGCGCCGGGCGGCGAGCCGGATCTGGTCGAGGTCGGCATCGGGTCGCGCGTAAGCGATGTTCTCGGCGACGCTGGCGGAAAACAGGAAGCTGTCGTCGGCCACGAACGCGACCTGGGAGCGCAGCGAGCGCAGGTCGACCGAGCGAAGGTCGGCGCCGTCAACCAGAGCCTCCCCACGGCTCGGGTCATAGAGGCGGGCGAGCAACCCGACGAGGCTCGTCTTCCCCGAGCCGGTCGGCCCGACGAGTGCGATCGTTCGTCCCGGCTCGATCGCCAGCTCCACGTCCTCGAGCGCCGGCGCCCCGCCGTTGTAGGCGAGCGAGATCCCGCGGAGCTCCACGCGGCCCGGGCCGTCCGGAAGCTCGGCTGCTCCCGGCGGGGTCTCGATCCGCGGCTCGCGGTCGAGGATCTCGAACAGCCGGTTTCCGGAGGCGACCGCCCGCTGCGCCATCCCGAGCGACATGCCCAGCAGCCGCATCGGCACGGTGAGCATGATCAGGTAGGTGTAGAAGGCGGTGAAGTCACCCAGAGAGAGGCCTCCGTCGATCACCGCCCGGCCGCCGACCAGGAGGACGACCGCGAGGCCGAGGCTGGGGAGGAAGCCGAGCATCGGCGAGTAGAAGGCCTGAAGGCGGGTCGAGTAGATGTTCTGGTCGAACACCCGGATCACCGAGCGGCGAAATCGCTCCAGCATGTGGCCCTCGCGAGCGAACGCCTTCACGATCCGGATTCCGGAGATGCTCTCCTCGACCTCCGCGGTCAGCTCGGCGAGCCGCTGCTGAATCTCCTGGACCGCCGGCCTGGAGCGACGGTTGAACCGGGCCGCCGAGAGGACCACGAAGGGCACCGGGGCCAGCGCCAGCGCAGCCAGCCATGGCTTGATCGCGAACATCACCGCGCTGGCGAGCAGGATCGTGAGGGCGTTCTGGGTCAGGAAGATCAACCCGTAGCCCAGGAAGAAGCGGATCGACTGGAGGTCCACCGTCGCCCTCGACATCAGCTGCCCGGTCTGCTGGGCGTCGAAGAAGCCGAGCTCGAGGACTTGCAGGTGGCGATAGAGGCGATCGCGCAGGTCGTACTCGACGGCGACCGAGACCTTGCCCGCGATCAGCCGTCGAACCACGGTTAGCCCGAGTCGCAGGATGCCCGCGACGATGATCCAGATCGCGAGCGGCAGGATCGCCGACTTGTCGCTGGGCGGCTCGATCGCGTTCACCGCCTGCCCGACCAGCCAGGGGATCAGCACCGTCATCCCCATCGCTAGCCACGCGAAGAGGAGCGATGCCGCGACGGTCCGGCGGTAGGGACGCAGGAATCCGAGCAGCCGCCAGAAGGTCGACACGACCGCTGACTATACAAAGTGAAGTATGGACGCCGCGATACTCCGACCGATGGCGCGCCCGCCCGCCGGCCTGTGCGACACCTGCGCTCACCAGCGGATCGTCCGCACCACCCGCGGCTCCAGCTTCTCGCTCTGCGAGCGCTCGCGGACGGACCCGGCATTCCCGCGCTACCCGCGTCTGCCGGTCACCGCCTGCCGCGGGCATGTGCAGCGCGAAGTCACGCCGAATGAATCGGGGTAATGAATCGGGGTAAGGGTCTGGCAAGATCGCATCGAGTGGCGAATTGCGTCGCCATAAGCAGCGCAAATCGACTTTCGACGGGTGGGGCGGCTCAGGCCTCGATCGGGGCTGGCGCACGCGCCGTTCCGAGCGCGCCGGCGCTTGCGACCACCACCAGCCCGACGGCGACCGCCTCGGCCGTCGCCAGCCCCTGCCCGAGCGCCACGAGCCCGACCAGTGCGGCCACCCCGGGCTCGAGGCTCATCAGCACGCCGAAGGTTGCCTTCGGGAGCCGCCTGAGCGCCTCGAGCTCGAGCGAATAGGGGATCGCCGAGCTCAGCACCGCCACCGCGAGCCCGATCGCCGCGAGCCTGGGTCGTACCAGCTCGACCCCGCCGTCGAGCACTCCGATCGGGATCAGGAGGACCGCGGCGACCACCATCGCCACGGCGAGCCCCCGGCCGCCGGAGAAGCTTCGTCCGATCCGCGAGGCGAGCACGATGTAGGCCGCCCAGAATCCCCCCGCCAGCAGTGCGAGGCCGGCGCCGAGCAGATCGAGCGACCCCTCGAGCCCCGGCGTCAACAGCAGGATCCCCGCGGCCGCAAGCGCCACCCAGAGGATGTCCGACGGCTGCCTCGACCCGGCCACCGCGACCGCGAACGGCCCGGTGAACTCGAGCGTCACGGCGATCCCGAGTGGGATCCGGTCGATCGAGCCGTAGAAGCTCGCGTTCATCGCCGCGATGACCACCCCCAGGAGGACCGCGTCGCGAAGCGGCTCGCTGGGGCGGCGGGGTATGGCGGGCCGCCAGATGGCGACCAGGATCACCGCCGAGAACGCGGTTCGAAGCAGGACCGCCCCGGCCGGCCCGAGCTGGTCGAAGAGGGTCGTGGCGAGCGCCGAGCCCAGCTGTACCGACGCGACCGCCCCGATCACCAGGCCGGTCGCCGTTGCCCGCTCCGCTCGGCTCAAGCGAGCGAGCCTAGAGGTTGGGGCCCCGGATCAGCCGCTCGCAGACGACGCGTCGGCGAGGGCCGCTCTGAAGGTGGCGGGCGTCTGGGGCCCGCGCAGGGTGCGGACGATCCGCCCGTCAGAGTCGAGCACGAAGGTGGTCGGCAACCCGGTCAGGCCGAAGCGCTCGCCTACGGTGCTCGACCCATCGCGCAGGATCGGATAGGTCAGGTGATGCTGCTTGATGAAGTCCCTGGCGTTCGACGTCGTGTCGTTCCAGTCCACTCCGACGACCCGGGCGGTGCCCTTGACGTCTCGGGCCAGGCGCGCGAGGGACGGCGCCTCCTCCCTGCACGGCGTGCACCAGCTCGCCCAGAAGTTGATCAGGGCCGGCCGCCCCCGCAGCGACTCGAGGTCCACGCTCGGGCCGTGAAGCACCTGCGACGGCAGCGCGGGCGCAGGACGGGCGCTTTGGCCGGAGCCGCTGGTCGCGAGCTCCACGATGATCAGCCCCGCGATCACCGCGGCGGTCAGCAGCGCGAGCACCAGGCGCGGCGCCATGGCCGTCAGGTCGAAGCCAGGATCGGCACGTCGTGGACGATCCACTTCGGCTTGAAATTGGCCGGGTAGAGCGTCGTGATCTCTCCGCTGGCCGAGATCCCGTAGATCAGCGCCGAGTGCTCGACCGCGTCCGGGTCGCCCTTCTTGGACGAGTTCTTCGTGATGATGTTCCAGTCAGCCCAGGTGTTCTCGAGCTCGCGCCGGGATCCAATCAGGTACTGCATCCGACCCGTCATCTGGTGGTCGTCGAGGAAGGCCTTGACGGTCTTCGGGGTGTCACCCTTCGGGTCCACCGAGACGGCGATGATCTGAACGTCGTTCGCCTTTGCTCCCAGCTCCTTCTGCGCGGCCCGCAGGTTGCCGACGATCAGCGGACAGATGTCCGGGCAGTGGTCGTAGATGAACGTGACGAGGACGGCCTTGCCGTGGTAATCGGCGATGTTGACCGGCTGTCCCAGCGAGTTGTCGAGCGCGAGCGGAGGGACCGGCTTGGTCGGCTTGGCGAGCGACCCGTTGAACGACGCCTGCGTGGTCGTCGTCGAGCCCGAGTCCGAGCCACCGCAGCCGATCGCGCCCCCGAGCGCCGCGGCGAGCACCGCCGCTGCGATCGGGATCCTGGTCCGCATCGTGGACACGCTCAGCCGGACGGCAACCGGCCAAGCAGGAGGTTCGCGACCAGGATCACCGCCATACCCACAACGAGGGCCGTGACCACGCCGAGCTCGTCGGTCAGGCTGACCGAGAGCACCGCCGTCCCGCCGACTATCGCCAGATCCGCTTGGCGCGGATGGCTGCGAAGCCATTTGAGCACATGGCCACGATACCGAGTCGCCTTCGTCGGGCTGGGCGGCCGGGAAGCCGTGCGAGGCCGATTCCGAGCTCTTCGGACGGTTACCGGGCGCTTCAGTCGCGAGGCGCAAGGCGCGACCAGAAGCGGACGTACTCCCGCTCGTGCCCGACTCCCGACTCGAGCGAGAGCCTCATCCCCTCCGGCATGTCCGCCTGGTCGAGGAGCTCCTGGTAGGAGTGAAGGCGACGCTCGTGGCGCTCGAGCTGTGCGTCGGCGAGCGCCGCTGGATCGGCGCCGCAGAAGAGCTTCAGGAGCCCGGGGTCTCGAAGCTCGTAGAAATCGGCCTGTGGGTCGGCGCGCCACTTCCTGAGCGCCTTCCTCCCCGCGGCCGAGAGGCGGTAGGTGCGGCGCCGGCGCCCGCCCTCCTCGCGGCGCTCGTCGAGCAGGCCCGCGTCGGCCAGGCGCGAGCACTCGGTGTAGAGCTGCGTGTGCGGGATCGACCAGAAGTGAAAGATGCTCACCTGGGCGATCTGCTTGAGCTGGTACGGGGTCGCGGGCTCGAACTGGTCGAGCAGGCCCAGGACCGCGTATGAGGTGTTCGTGAGGCGGGGCGTCGACATGGTGAACCATGATACAGTTCGTGCCGAACGATTCGGTTCGAACGATTCAGGAGGCACGATGCACACGGTCACAGACGCCCCCGGCGCCGTCGGCTCCAGCCGCGGCTTCGACTCGCTCGAGGAGGAGACCCACCTCGACCGCCTTGCGGTGCGGGGTGACGTCCCGCGCTGGCTGCAGGGGTCCCTGATCCGCACCGGCCCCGCCAAGTGGGAGGTCGGCGAGCGGGTCATGAACCACTGGTTCGACGGTTTCGCGATGCTGCACCGGTTCGGCTTCGCGGACGGCGAGGTCTCCTACGCGAATCGCTTCCTCGAAAGCCGCGCGTACCGCGCCGCCCGCGCGGAGGGGAAGATCGCCTACTCGGAGTTCGCCACCGACCCCTGCCGTTCCCTGTTCGCGCGCGTCGGCGCGATGTTCTCGCCGAAGCTGACCGACAACGCCAACGTCAACCTGACCAAGCTCGGCGAGCGCTTCATCTCGATGACCGAGACGCCGATCCCGGTCGAGTTCGACGCCGGCACGCTCGCCGCGGCGGGCGTCCCCTACAAGCCGCCCGGGCAGCTCTCCACGGCCCATCCCCACATGGATCGCGCGACCAAGGGAATGCTGAACTACGCCGCCAAGCTCGGTCCCCGGACGAGCTACCGCTTCTTCCTGCTTCGCCCCGGCAGCTCGCGGCCGGAGGTGATCGCGACGAAGTCGGTTCGCGAGCCGGCCTACATGCACTCCTTCGGGCTCACGGAGCGATGGCTGGTCCTCGCCGAGTTCCCGTTCGTCGTCAACCCGCCGTCGCTGGCCTTCAGCGGGCGCCCGTACATCGAGAACTACCGCTGGAAGCCCGAGCTCGGGACGAGGTTCCACCTCTTCGACCGCCGCAACGGCGACAGCATCGGCCCGTTCGAGACCGAAGCGAGGTTCGGCTTTCACCACGTCAACTCCTATGAGGACGGGCGTGAGGTCGTGGTGGACATCTGCACCTTTCCGGATGCCGGGATCGTCGAGGACCTCTACCTGGACAGGCTGCGCGCCGGCAAGCCGGTCGCTCCGGCGTCTCTGGAGCGCTTCCGGATCTCGCCCGACCCGGGAACGGTCGAGGTCGAGCGGCTGGTCGATGAGTCGATCGAGCTGCCCCGGATCAACTACGGGCGATGCAACGAGCGGCCCTACCGGTATACCTGGGGCGTCGGCAGCCGCGGGGCGTGGATCGACGGGATCGTGAAGGCGGACGTGGTCGAGCGCCGGTCGATCGAGTGGGCCGAGGACGGCTGCTTCCCGGGGGAGCCGGTGTTCGTCGCCACCCCGGGCGCGGAGGACGAGGACGACGGGGTCCTGCTCTCGGTCGTCCTGGACAGCCGCAAGGGCAACTCCTTCCTGCTCGTGCTCGACGCGCGGAGCCTCGACGAGGTCGCCCGGGCGGAGGTCCCGCACCACATCCCATTCGGGTTCCACGGGCAGTTCGCCGGCGGCTGAAGCGGGGCGCGCCATCCCTCGGCGGTGAGGCGCGTGGGCCTCACCGCTTGGGCTGCCAGAGGGCGACCTCGCCTCCCGCCGGCGTGGTCACCACGCTGCGCCATCCGCCCGGGCCCTCCCGCGGTGAGAGAAGGACCGAAGCTCCCAGCCGGCTTGCTCGCTCGGTGACTTCGGTGACCGCACCGACCTCGACGTAGGGGAGCCAGAGCGAGCGCCGGGTGGGGCACTCGACGATTCCGCCGCCGAGCTCGCGCGCCAGCTCGAGCGCGAGGTAGGAGCGCTTCGCCGCGTCGATTTGCTCCGAGCGCCATCCGAACAGCCCCGCGTAGAAGTCGCGTGCGTCCGCGAGGTCGCCGGTGTGGAGCTCCAGGTGGATGACGGGATTGGAGGGCTTTGGGTTCATGCCCTTTCTCTATGACCGGCGCAGGGCGGCGGACTCATCGGACCGATGAGCCTTGGCCGCGTCGCCCGTCTACCCTGCGAGAGACGATGAGCGCCGGTCCCACAGGCTCGACCGTCCAGGAGCGAGAGCTTCTCGATGCCGCGCGCGGCGGCGATGAGGACGCGTTCGGACGGCTGGTCGAGCCGCGCCGCTCCGAGCTCCAGGCCCATTGCTACCGGATGCTGGGCTCGGTCCACGACGCCGAGGACGCGCTTCAGGACGCGTTGCTTCGCGCCTGGCGCGGGCTGAGCGGATTCGAGGCTCGAAGCTCGCTTCGCTCGTGGCTCTACAGGATCGCGACCAACGCCTGCCTCGACGCGATCGGCCGGCGGCCAAAGCGGGTTCTCCCCGTGGACTACGGGCCACCGATCGATCCGCACGTCGGGCCACGGGCACCGCTCGTCGAATCGGTCTGGATCGAGCCCTACCCGGATGAGAGGCTCGGCCTCGAGGACGGCCATGCCGCGCCGGAGGCTCGCTACGAGCAGCGCGAGGCGGTGGAGCTCGCGTTCATCGCCGCTCTCCAGAACCTGCCGCCCAACCAGCGTGCGGTGCTGATCCTTCGCGAGGTGCTCGGCTTCTCGGCCCGCGAGGTCGCGGAGACGCTCGGTACGACGGTGGCTTCGGTCAATAGCGCGCTCCAGCGCGCCCGAGCCGCCGCCGACGAGCGGCTTCCGGACCAGAGCCAGCAGGCCACCCTGCGCTCGCTCGGCGACGACGGTGTGCGCGAGGTCGTGGAGAGCTACGTGGACGCCTGGGACCGCGAGGACATCGAGGCGGTGGTCGCCATGCTGACCGAAGACGCCTCGTTCTCGATGCCGCCGGCACCGAGCTGGCACAGGGGCCGCGAGGCGCTGATCGCCTTCCTCGGAGTCGGGCCGCTGTCGGGCGATTGGCGCTGGCGCAACCTGCTGGTGGGGGCGAACGGACAGCCGGCGCTCGCCTTCTACAGCTGGGACGAAGGGAAGGGGGCCTACCTTCCGTTCGCGCTCAACGTCCTGACCATTCGGGGCCGATTGATCGAGGACGTGACGGCATTCATCGTGCGGTCGACGGAGTCGTCTGACCCCGAGACGTACAGGCGCTGGCCGGAGGAGCCCATCGTCCACCAGCGATTCGTGGACTTCTTCGAGCGTTTCGATCTGCCCGACGCCCTGCCTGCGTAGGCGATCTGCCATAGCTGGCCGGCGAGGAATTCTCCCCCCGGCGGCGATGAGTTCACGATTCCCGGCCGGTCGTATGGGTAGACCAAAGAAGGAAGGAGGCGCAAGGCGATGACGACGCAGACAGCAGAACGGCTCGATACGGGACAGGCGGCGGACGACCGCTCCCGTTGGGTCGCGCTCTACGTCCTCTGCGCGGGGATGCTGATGATCGTCCTCGACGTCACGGTGGTCAACGTCGCGCTGCCGACGATCCAGGACGACCTGGGCTTCTCGACCTCCAACCTGGCCTGGGTCGTGAACGCGTACCTGATCTCCTTCGGCGGGCTGCTGCTGCTCGCCGGGCGGCTCGGCGACCTGATCGGACGACTGACCATCCTGATGGCCGGCCTCGGCGTGTTCACGATCGCATCGCTCGTCTGTGGGCTCGCGGAGAGCCAGGAGGTGCTGGTCGGCGCGCGCTTCGTCCAGGGGGTCGGCGGCGCGATGACCTCGGCGGTCATCCTCGGCATGATCGTGACGATGTTCCCCGAGCCTCGCGAGCAGGCGAAGGCGATCGGCGTCTACGCGTTCGTGGCCTCGGCCGGCGGCTCCGTGGGCCTGCTCGCCGGCGGCGTCCTGACCCAGACGATCAACTGGCACTGGATCTTCTTCATCAACATCCCGATCGGCATCGCGACGGCCCTGCTGGCCCGGCGCCTGCTCGACCGAGACCCGGGGATCGGGTTCGGTCAGGGGGCGGACATTCCCGGCGCGGTCCTGATCACGAGCTCCCTGATGCTCGGCGTCTACACGATCGTCAAGCCGGCCGCCGACTATGGCTGGGGCTCCGGCCGCACGCTTGGTCTCGGTGCGGGCGCGCTCGCCCTGCTTGCTCTCTTCATCGCGCGGGAGGCGACCGCGCGATACCCCCTGATCCCGCTGCGCATCTTTCGCTCGCGCAACGTGACCGGTGCGAACCTGGTCCAGGTCCTGACCGTCGCCGGGATGTTCGGGATGTTCTTCCTCGGGTCGCTGTACCTGCAGCGGATCAAGGGGTATGACGCCCTGCAGATCGGCTTCGCGTTCCTGCCGGTCACGATCGTCATGGGGACCCTCTCGGTCCGCTACTCCGAGCCCCTGATCACACGCTTCGGCGCCCGGACCCTGCTGTTCCCCGGCCTCAGCCTGGTCACCGCCGGCCTGGTGCTCTTCACGCAGGCGCCCGTCGGCGGCAGTTACCTGCTCCACGTCCTGCCCGTGATGGTCCTGCTCGGGACGGGAGTCGGCGTCTGCTTCCCGGCGCTGATGACGATCGCGATGTCGGGTGCCACGAGGGCCGACGCGGGGCTCGCCTCCGGCCTCGTCAACACGAGCGCCCAGGTCGGCGGCGCGCTTGGCCTGGCGGTGCTGGCGACCCTCTCGGCATCGCGGGCCGACACCCTGATCGGGCGCGGGGAGTCCACCGCGGAGGCATTGACGGGTGGCTATCACCTCGCGTTCTGGATCGCGGCCGCGCTGGTCGTGGCCGCGATCGTGGTCGCGGTCACGGTGGTGCAGCCGGAGGCCAAGGCGGCGGAGGGGCTCGAGGCGGAGCAGGACCCGGTCCGAGAGCCCTCCGATCCGCAGGCGGCATGCTCGGAGGCCGCCTGATGAGCGACCAAGGCGGGCGAGCGATGACGACGAGGAAAGGAGCCAGCCATGCTCGCGAACAGCAGGGCATATAGCGGTTTCGCGGTCGACGACCTGGAAGCTGCCGAGCGGTTCTACGGCGAGACGCTCGGGCTGAAGACGTCCCTCCTGGACGCAGACAATGGCCTCCTGTCGCTGGACCTCGCGGGTGATCGGGCCACCCTCGTCTACCGCAGGGCCGATCACGCGCCGGCCGGGTACACGATCCTCAATTTCCCGGTCGGCGACATCGACCGGACGGTGGACCAGCTCGCGTCCCGTGGGGTCGAGTTCGAGCGCTACGCGGGGTTCGAGCAGGACGAGAGGGGCATCGCCCACGGCCCGGGCCCGAAGATCGCCTGGTTCAAGGATCCGGCCGGGAACATCCTGTCGGTGCTCGAGGAGTAGTCGGGGCGGCGCGATCGACCCCCGCGGGGCCGGCCTACGTTCCGAGCACCCGCAGGACCTCGGGAACCGAGGTGGTCCCGTTGCGGACCTTGGCCAGGCCGTCGTCTCGAAGCCGCCGCATCCCGTCGGCCGTCGCGGCGGCGGCGATCTCGTCGGCGGAGGCCTTTCGAAGGATCAGGGCGCGGATCTCGTCGGAGAGCACCATGATCTCGTACAGGCCGACGCGTCCTTGATAGCCCATCCCGCCGCACCGAACACAGCCCCCGGGCTCGTAGGCGTCGATCGCCTCGTCGGCCTCGGTGAACCCGCTCTGGCGAAGCTCCTCGGCGCCGACGGACACCGGCCGGCGGCACTCCTCGCACAGCCGGCGGGCGAGGCGCTGCGCCACGACGCACTCGAGGCCGGTGGCGACCAGGAACGGCTCGATTCCCATTTCGACCAGCCGAGCCGCGGCCATCGGGGCGTCGGTGGTGTGAAGCGTCGAGAGGACCAGGTGCCCGGTGAGCGCCGACTCGATTGCGATCTGAGCGGTCTCGCCGTCGCGGATCTCGCCCACCATCAGCACGTCGGGGTCGTTTCGGATCATCGACCGCAGGCCGCGGGCGAACGTGACTCCCGCCGCGGGATTCACCTGGACCTGCTTGACCCCGTCGAGCTCGTACTCGACCGGGTCCTCGATCGTGATCAGGGTTCGATCCGGGGTGTTGATCGCGCTCAGGGCGGCATACAGGGTGGTCGTCTTGCCGGCTCCCGTCGGGCCGGTGGCCAGCACGGCGCCGTGCAGCTGGCCGATCGAGTGTTCGAGAAGCTCGCGGTCCGCGGTCTGCATCCCGAGGCGGTCGAGGTCCGTGACGACGCGCTCGCGGTCCAGGATCCGCATCACCACGGACTCGCCCGAGGTGATCGGCAGGGTCGCGACCCGGAGGTCCACGAGGTGGCCGCCGACGTTGAGGCCTACGCGGCCGTCCTGAGGCGCTCGCCGCTCTGCGATGTCGAGCTCGGCCATGATCTTGATCCGCGAGACGAGCCCCGGGGCGAGCCGACGCGGGACCGTGGCCGAGTCGACCACCACTCCGTCGATTCGAAACCGGACCCTCATGTCACCGCTCTGGGGGTCGAAGTGGATGTCGGAGGCGCCTCGGGTCACCGCGTCGCCGATCACGGAATGGACGAGCTTTACGACCGGCGCCTCCTCGGCGGATTCGCGGAGCTCGATCACCTCGGCGCCGAAGTTCCCCTCGCGGGTTTCCTCGTCAACCTCCTGTACCGACTCCTCGAGGTTCGAGAGCCGGCTCATGACCGCCTCGATCTCCTCCGGGGAGGCGACGGCACGCCTCACCTTGTAGCCGGTGGTCATGGCGACGTCGTCGAGCCCGAGCACGTTGGCGGGGTTCGAGGTGGCGACCAGGATCGTGTCGCGATCCAGGAATGCGATCGGGATCGCCTGGAAGCGCCGGGCCTCGGCGGCGCTGATCAGGTTGACAGCGCCGTTGTCGACCTGAAACGCGTTCAGGTCGACGAAGTCGATCCCGTTGCGGTCGGCGAGCGCGTGCGCGAGTTGCGGGGAGCTGAGCGTCCCTGCCTCGACCAGCACCTCGCCGATCCAGCGTCGCTCCTCGCGCGCCTCGCGGCCCGCTTGCTCGACCGTTTCACGATCCGCGAAACCGAGCGCCACGATGACGTCGCCGAGCCGCCGCCGCTCGTCCGTGTAGCTGGTCGGCGGAACGACGCCGGGGACCTCCTTGATCGCGAGCGGCGCGCCGGTTCCATCGCTCATGGTCCCCTTATCGAACGTCGAGGCCTCGAACATGAGGGAGGCACGTGGTAGTCTGCGCCGCGTGGGAGGACGCGCATGGAGGCGCATTGAGGGGTTGAACGTCGCGGGTTCGGAAGCGGCGGCTCGACACGATGCCTGGCGCGGCCCAAGCGTCAAGGCTCTGGCTCTGGCGCTGGCGGGGGCCGCGATGGCGCTGATGGTCCTGGCGTCGCCGAGCGCCGAGGCGGCGGGCTGCCCGCCGATCAAGAACAAGCCGAACCAGAGACCGCACGTGTCTTACAACGGGGTTCGGCACCTGACCTTCTGTGATGGCCCGATCACGGTCAAGCCCGGCCAGAACATCATCCGGCTCAACCAGACCAACCTGCTCCCCAAGCAGCCGGGTTACATAACCAGGTTCGACCCGGACCTGATCTATCCGAGCGGCAAGGTCCCACGTGTCGACGTCCTCCATCTGCATCACGCGGTCTGGGCCGTGAACGGCGCGCCCCAGTTCGCCACCGGCGAGGAGAAGTCGATCATCCAGATGCCGAAGGGATTCGGCTGGCACTCGAAGCCGACCGACAGCTGGTTCGTCAACGACATGATCCACGACCTGGTCGGCTCCTCAGCCAAGGTCTACATCGTGTGGCGAATGGACTTCGTGCCCGATAAGGCGCCCGCCGCCGCGTCGATTCGCCAGGTGCACACCCGGTGGATGGACGTCAGCGGCCCCAGCCCCAGGGTCGGCATCTCGGCCCCGATCTATCCGGTCTTCAACGCGCTGCGGGGAATGGGCCAGAACGGCAAGTACACCTTCCCTGACCAGGCGTCCCCCGCCCAGAAGAAGTTCGTCGGACCGAGCCAGACGTGGACCCCCGACCACCCGGTCACCCTGATCGGCACGGTCGGGCACCTCCACCCCGGTGGCCTGAAGACGAGCCTGACGGTGCGCCGCGGGAGCCACAAGACCACCGTCTTCGATTCCAAGGCGCATTACTACGAGCCCGCCGGCGAGGTGTCGTGGGACGTTGCGATGGGTGCGACGCCCAGCGACTGGCGAGTGAAGATGCAGCCCGGCGACACGCTGGGCGTGCACGCCACCTACGACGTCAGCCGCGCCAACTGGTACGAGGTGATGGGGATCATGCCCGTCGCCGTGTATGACGGGACCAACGCCGGCGGCGCGGACGCCTTCAGCGGGAACATCGACAAGACCGCGGTGCTGACCCACAGCCACCTCGACGAGAACCGAAACCATGGCGGTACGCACACAGGCCTGCCCGATCCGAGATTCCTGAAAGGCGACCCGTCCCCGCCGAACCCGATCGGGATCCAGAACTACAACTACCTGCAGGGTGATCTGGCAGGCGGCGGCGGCCACAACAAGCCGCCCGAGATCAAGGCCGGGCAGAGCCTGACCTTCAAGAACCTCGACGGCAGCCAGGCCGTCAACACCTTCCACACCCTGACCGCATGCAAGGCGCCGTGTAACCGCTCCACCGGGATTGCCTATCCGCTCGCCGACTCGGCGCACAACTTCGACTCCGGCCAGCTCGGCTTCAACTACGCGGGCTTCAACGCGCCGGCCGCCGACCGCGACACTTGGAAGACGCCCAAGAACCTCAAGCCCGGCACCTACACGTACTTCTGCCGGGTGCACCCGTTCATGCGCGGAAGCTTCCGCGTCGTGGACAAGTAGCCGCGCCGCTGCCGCGCGCCGTCCGGCCCGTCGGCACCCCACGCTGTTCGGCCGCCGCTCGTGCTCACGCCGTTCGCCGCCGTTGGCGCTTTTCGGTCGGTATGCGAGCAGAAGGTGCCGCCCGGGCGGGCCGACCGTTGAGTCTCCGCGCCGGCGTCTTCGGCAACCGCCGCGCTGTTGTCAAGCGGCGAACCGGATGACCGCCGCCGTCACCGCGGGGGCGGGCTTCCTGCTCGCCGTGCTCTGGTTCGACCTGATGTTCGACGTCCAGGCGCTTCGGAGCCGGGGCGGTGATCGCGGGCCCTCCGAGGCCGCACTCTCCTCGATCGCGGGTTACTACGCCCGGGTGACGACCGCCGCCCGCCCGATGAGCCGGCTGATCAGCGTCGTCATGATCGCGACGCTCGCGACGACCGTCGTCGAGCTGGCTCGCGGCGACGTCCCCAGGTGGGCGAGCGGCGTTTCGTTGGCGCTCCTGGGAGCGGCCGTTTTGCTCGCGGCGACCACCACGGTGCCCAACGCGGTCCGGCTGGGGACCCGGGCCGATCCGGTTGGCGTCCAACGCCGCCTTGCGAGATCGATTCTGCGCGACCACCTGATCTGTTTCACCGCCATCTCGGGGCTGATCGTGGTCCAGCTCTCCTTCGCGACCTGACGCCGGTCCCTTTGGGCATCCCGCGCGCCGGCCGGTCGCGAGGCCGAGCGGCTAGTCTGGGTCGGTGGGCGAGATCGAACACGGCTTCAAGGAGGGCCAGCCGGTCTGGGTCGAGGACGGCGACGGGAAGCATCACCCAGGCGTCTTCGTCGGGGACAACGAGAGCTCCGGCTGGTTCGGGGGCGGCCCGAGTGCGTACGTCGTCCACCCCGAGGCCCATCAGGCGGAGGTCGTCTCGATCTTCCGCATCACCCCCCGGGACGAGTAGTCGTGGGCGGGAGGGCTCCGTGCAAGCCGTCGTGATCCACGAGACCGGCGATCCCGATGTGCTTCGAATGGAGGAGGTGGATCGGCCCGAGCCGGGGGACGGTGAGGTCCTGATCCGGGCGCACGCCGCGTCGATCAACCCGATCGACACGAAGTATCGCCGGGGGATGGTCGAGGCCTCGCTCCCGACGATCCTGGGCAGCGACGTCGCCGGGGTCATCGAGGCCTCACGCTCGGACGCCTTCGCCGAGGGCGACCAGGTATTCGGAATGTCGGCGAGCGGCGCCTACGCCGAGTACTCGACCGCCCCGGCCGCCCTGGTGGCGCGAAAGCCGACCGATGTCAGCTTCGTGGAGGCGGCGGCGATCCCCGTCGCGGGCATGACCGCCTGGGAGGCGCTGCTGGACAAGGGCGGCCTCGAGAGCGGCCAGAGCGCCCTCGTGGCGGGCTCCGCTGGCGGCGTCGGGCACTTCGCGGTCCAGTTCGCGAAGCTGGCGGGCGCCCGGGTGATCGGGACCGGCTCGGATCGAAATCGCGAGTTCGTCTCGGCGCTGGGCGCAGGTGAGTACGTGGACTACACGCGCCAGGAGATCGCCGACGCGGTCAGCGACGTCGATCTCGCCCTCGACACGGTCGGCGGCGAGACGACCGGATCCCTGGTCGGGGCGCTCCGCGACGGCGGGACGCTGGTCACGATCGCGGGAGCTCCTCCCGAGGACGCCGCCGCGGCACGCGGGATCCGGACCGAGCGCCTCGTGATGAGCCCCAGCGCGGACCGGATGGCGCAGATCGCCCAGCTGATCTCAGATTCCGACGTTCGGGTCGAGATCGCCGAGGAGGTCCCGTTCGCGGAGGTCGCCCGGGCGCACGCGTTGAGTGAGGGCGGCCACGTTCGAGGGAAGCTCGTCCTGACGCTGGCCTGATCCTCCCCAGGCCCGGGGATTCGCAGGGGACGATCGTCCCAGCGGGACGGGACGAGAGCCGACTCACGCCGCTGCGTCCGATCAGTATTGTCGCGTCGGGTGGCCAAGACGGTGTTCATCACCGGGGCGAGCTCGGGGATCGGGCGGGCGCTCGCTGCGGAATTCGGGCGGCGGGGCTGTGACCTGTTCCTGACCGCCCGCCGGCTCGACGCGCTGGAGGAGGCCCGCGGCGAGATCGCCGGCCGCGACTCGGGGCGAAGGATCGAGATCCGGCGGCTCGACGTGACCGACGTCCCGGACGTCGCGTTGGCGATCTCCGAGGCGGCTGAGGCCTTCGGCCGGATCGACGTCGTGGTCGCGAACGCGGGCCTCGGCAGCTCGGGCCCGGTCGGCGAAGGGCGCATGGCGCGCGAGCGCCAGGTGATCGAGACCAACGTGATCGGAGCGATGGCGACGATCGACGCCGCGGTGGCGCAGTTTCGCCGCCAGGGCGGGGGCCAGGTGGTCGGAATCGGGTCGGTGGCCGGGGCCCGCGGGCTCCCCACCTCGGGCTCCTACAGCGCCTCGAAGGCCGCGATCGCGACCTATCTGGACGCGGTCCGCGTCGAGACCCACCGAGAGCCGATCACGGTGACCACGATCGCGCCGGGCTACATCGACACGCCGATCAACCAGGACATGAAGAGCAGGCCGTTCTTGATCAGCGTCGAGGAGGGCGCCAAGACGACAGCGGACCTGATCGAGCGAGGGGTGGGGTACGCGACCGTCCCGCGCTTTCCGTGGACCATCGCGGTTCGCCTGCTCCGAGTGCTCCCGACCTCGCTGCTCGCTCGGGCGATGCCGGAGCGCGAGTTCGCGACCCCCGCTCCGGATGAGTCGGACACCGACTCGGCCTAGATACGCTTGCCTCCCGCGGGGCGGCACCCGGGGCCCGTGCTGGCTCGGCGCGCCCTGTGCCCCCGGGTTGGCGCTTTTCGGTCGCCATGCGACCAAAAGGCGCCACGCGCCGGGCGCGCGGTCAGCTGAGCGTGCGCGGCGGTGCTCGGAGTCCCCAGCATGCTCACCCAGACGGGCGGCTTCGCCCGAGGCCCCACCGGCGGGTGTTAGGGTCGGCAGCCGCACGCTACGCAACCAGAAGGGGGGAGCATGGAAGCGCGAAGCGGCAGGTGGAGGCGCCACCGTCCCCTTGTGCTTTCCCTGATCCTCCTCGGCGCGGCGGCCCTGGTCGGTGGCGTGCTCATGAACCGCCCACAAGGAGGTTGGACCGACGCGGCGTCGGAGTCGGCGCGCGCGAGCCTCGGCGCCGTCGCCGGCGCGGGGGCGTCCGATGGGGCCCTGGGCGAAGAGCTCACGGAGCAGGATGAGATGGCAAGGGGACGCCAGGAAGCGCTCCTGCAGGCACGGCGGCAGGGGACGCTCGGTCTGATCGAGCCCCTCGCCGTCCAGGCGGCCCCCGGGTGGCGGGGGGAGAGGCTTTGGCGTCAGAGGGCGGATGACTGGGAGCCGGCGGTCGCCGGGCGTCCCAACTCGGAACGCGTCTACATGCTGACGACGCGCTACGGGGGCAAGCCGGCCTGCGAGCGCGCCTGTCCCGATCCGGCCATTCGGCTGAGAGCGTCGCGGGACGGCGGGGTCCACTGGGGGCGCGATCGTTATCTGTGTCGCTGCCGGGGCTCCAAGGGCCAGTACGACCCCCAGATCGAGATGGCCGCCGACGGATCGCTCTACGCCGCCTGGCTCGACGGGTTCAGCCCCGGCGTGACCTTCGCGCGATCCGACGACCACGGGCACACCTGGACCAAGCCGGTGCACGTCGACAAGCGGCTTGCCTGGTCCGACAAGCCGATCGTCGCGGTCTCCGATGACGGCAGGGACGTCTACGTCGCCTTCAACGGCCCGAGCGGCGGGGATGCCTACGTGGCCGTCTCACACCACAGGGGCAACCATTTCGGGCAGCCCGTGCCGGTGGAGAGGAATCGCCGCTATCACTTCGCCGGCGGCGGCGCGGTATCGCCCCATGGAACGGTCGCGTTCGGGCAGACGTCCTACAACCAGCGCTCGAGCGGAAGCGTTCGCGTGCTGGCGACGAGCTCAACCGACGGAGGCCGTCACTGGCGAAACGTCGAGGTCGATCGCGCGGCGAAGCAGCGGAACTGCGTCTCCGAGGGCTGCCCGAAGGACTTTTACGGCCCTCAGGCCGCGATGGCCGGCGACGCCAAGGGCAAGCTCCTGATCCTCTACAACGCCGCCGGGCGGCCCAACGGCCCCCAACGCGTCTATGCCCGCCACTCCCGGGACGGAGGGCTGACCTGGAGCCGCAGGACGCGACTGTCACCCCAACACGCCGACGCCGCCTTCCCGGCGGCGATCGGTGCGAGCTCGGGGGATTTCCGGGCCTGGTACATGGACGACCGCAAGGGTTCAGGTGATCGCTGGAACGTCTGGTTTCGGCGGAGCACGAATGCGGGCAGGCAATGGTCGAAGTCCCTGCGGATCTCCGACGCCAGTCGCGGAACGGCCTACATTCGACCGGGAGGCTTTCTCGAGCCCTACGGCGACTACGGCGAGTTAGCGGTGATCAAGGGCGGCGCCACCTTTGCCGCCTGGGGCGAGGGTGTCAGCTATGCCGGCCCGGGGGGCACCTGGTACAACCGCACCCGGTAGGCAGGGCGAGAATGGCATCGCGGGACACCCGCCGACGGCGGGTGATGCCTCCTAGCCGGCGCTTCCTAGTTTCCGATGCTCGGGTCAGTGGCCATGACGACCATCCCGGCCAGCACGGCCAGGATGATCAGCGTGAAAATCAGAACGCCGACCCAGGCGCGCATGCAGGGAATACCCCAGCGGGGCCCGAACGATGCACCGGCCTCAAGCCGTCGAGGCCGAACAGGCCGACGACGGCGCACCGCCCGGGCAGTAGGGTCCGGTCCCGTGGCCTACTACCTCGTCCCCGTCGCCGGAGATCGAGCCCGAGCGGCTGAGCTCTTGGAGCTGAACGCCATCCAGCGCCTCCCGGCGAAGGACGGTGGCTTGATCGCTCGCTTGGCGGCGCCCGACCCCCAGAAGGCCCGAGTTCGCGTCCTCGCCTCGCTTGGGAGGGGAGACTTCGAGGTCGGGGAGCCCCAGCCCGAGGACTCGACACCGCACGGCTGACCTCGGCCGACGGCACGGGGCGCGTCCGCGAAGCTCTTTGCTTCGCGTGGGACTCCATGCTGCCGGAGCGGCCCCCCTGTCGCGACGCGCCCTACTCTCGCAACCCGGCGGCTTCGAGCGCCTCATCCGGCGTGTTGAACCACCGGAACCGCACGCCCTTTCCGTTGCGGATCGTCCAGATGTACCCCTGTCGCCAGTCGATGTCGATTCCACTGCCGCGCCCCCTGCCGGTCATGCGGGCGATGACCACGACGTCCTCTCCAGCGTCGATGTAGCTGATCGGCTCGATCCGGACCTCTTCGTATGCGTCGCCGATGCCGCGGAAAGCCTCGCGCCCTCGCCGGACCCCCTTCTCGACAGCATCCGGCGGATTCACATACTCGACCTCGCGGTCGATCAAGTCGCGGGCCGACCTGCCAACCAGCCACGCATCGTAGATCGCCTGCACGACTTCGACGTTCTCCCGCGACATCGCCCCCGCAGTATCTCGTGAAGGGCTCCTGGACTCCTAGATGCCGGAGGCAGGACTCGAACCTCAGCGAGCCGGGAGGGCGAGCGGTGTCGCAGGTTCCCTGCCGCAGGCCCGATGCCGGAGGCAGGACTCGAACCTCAGCGAGCCGGGAGGGCGAGCGGTGTCGCAGGTTCCCTGCCGCAGGCCCGATGCCGGAGGCAGGACTCGAACCTCAGCGAGCCGGGAGGGCGAGCGGTGTCGCAGGTTCCCTGCCGCAGGCCCGATGCCGGAGGCAGGACTCGAACCTCAGCGAGCCGGGAGGGCGAGCGGTGTCGCAGGTTCCCTGCCGCAGGCCCGATGCCGGAGGCAGGACTCGAACCTCAGCGAGCCGGGAGGGCGAGCGGTGTCGCAGGTTCCCTGCCGCAGGCCCGATGCCGGAGGCAGGACTCGAACCTGCGACACGCGGATTATGATTCTGCCGGGCACGTTGCGGTTGGTTGCGATTCGCCTGGAAATCCGTGGAATCTGCGTCCCGATCGGCGCCCCCTTTAACGGCTGCTGTCGGGGTTCCGATTGCCACTCCCTTGCCACCCGTGAGGTCTGGTTGCGGGTAGCGTGCGCTAGGGAACACGGCGCTTAGCGAGGAGGAGACCCATGACGATCGTCGTCGGCGTCGCAACGCCGGAGGGCCTTGTGCTCGCGAGCGACAGCCGAACCACAACGACCTTTACGGAGGACGAGACCGAGCGCCATCGCATTGGCAGCGACAACATGCAGAAGATCTTCGCTGTCGGTGGGATGGGCGTCGCAACATTCGGCTGGGCCTTTCTAGATCGGGACACCGTGGCCGGTGTCATGGATGAGTTCGCCGCCCAGGTGGCCGAGGAGCACGCTGGTGATGTTCACGAGTTCGCTAGCGCCCTTGGGGCGTTCTTCCACGAGCGCTTTACCGCAGCGCTGGATGCAGCCGGCGAAACGTGGTCGGCGGATGCTGGCTTTGCGCTTGGCTTTCTTCTGGCTGGCTACGACGATGAGGGAGTGGGCCACATTTGCGAGGTCTTGATTCCGGGTCCCGAAATCAACGAGGAGGCGTCGGTAGAGACTCGCGAAGGAGGGTTCCTGTGGCGCGGGCAAACGGACGTGCTTGACCGGTTGATGAGGGGTGTCGACGTCGCGGCACTTGCCGTGCAGCTTGAAGCGGAGGTCCCTGAGGATTTGGTCGAAGCCCTCAGCAACCTCCGGTACATCCCAATGTCCCCGCTCACGATCCAGGATGGAGTCGACTACGCGGCATTCTTGGTCCGTACGACGATCGACATGCAGCGGTTTACGGATGGCACCGTCGCCGCGCCTGGATCTGTTCCCGCCTGTGGGGGGCCTATCCAGCTACTGGCCGTGGAACGAACCGAGCCGACCTGGGTTGCAGCTCTGAACTTGACGAGGCCAAGCCGCCCAGGAGCCGCTGAAGGCTCTACGCCGTAGCGTCTGGCGAATCGACCGGCTCGACCGGCCGCGGAGATGAGTCGCTCTGTCGTGCGGGAACGTAAGTGTCCCGCCGCAGATCCTCACGCGTGAACGTCTGGCGCCGCTCGGTGGTCTCTTTTCGCGGCTCGGGCTTTTCCGCTTTCCCCGGTCGCTCCTGATCGGCCATCCTGATCTCCTTCGGTGCCTGGGCAGAGGATTGTTGCATCCCTGAGGGCTTCGGCCCTATGCGGCTGGCTCCTGCCTTGGCTCTGGGCATGAACGTTCGGGAGGACCGGAATCAGACAGCTCGCGGGTTCCCATACGGCTCGCGAAGGGGACGGAGGGGGCGCGGCGGGCTCAACGATCGAGATCGTCGCTTTCTCGCAGAAGCGCATACAAAATGCATCTCGCTTGCGATCTCCTCGTTACTCAATGGTCGCTGCTGTCGCATCGTGGCCAGCAGATGGAGCTGATCACCGGCCCGGGGCCCGGATCTCAAGCAGCAGGGCTGCTGCCTCTTGCTCCCCTGAGCCATGCGGGTGCGTGTCTGAGGACCCCGGTCGATCCGTGCTTCGCTATCCCGCTGCGGCAGCCGCACCCGCGTCGGTCGACTGCTCGCCCTGGTCCCGGTCCCCGTGCTCCTCGACCACCACCACCGACTCATCGAGGAAGTCCGGATCGCCAAGTCCCCCGTCTAGGAGATGCACGTAGGTAGCGAGCGTGAACGCCGGCGAGTGATGTCCGAGCCATTCCTGGACCTGCTTCGGGTTCTTCCCGCCCTCGAAGAGCAGGGACGCGCACGTGTGGCGGAACGTGTGGAAGCCGACCCACTCGAGGCCAGCCGCCTTCTTTGCGGGCTTTAGGACGCGGGCGTAGAGGTTGGAGCGGTTCAGCTGGCTGCCGCGAGCCGTCGTGAAGACCGCCTCGTCCGATGTTCCCTGCTGACGCCATAACCGCTGTGACAGCCCGCGCGACAGCGGGATGTCGCGTCGGCCGTAGCGGCTCTTGGGTGGCTGGAGCCGGCCGCGGTAGAGCTGGCGCCGGATCCTGAGCCTGGGCGTCGTTCCGAACTCGACGTCGTGCCACTCGAGCGCCACAGCCTCGCTGATCCGGATGCCTGTATGCGCGAGCAGCTCGAAGAAGAGCCGCCAGTCTGAGTCGATCTGGCCGAGCAGGGAAGAGAGCTCCTTCCTAGTGAGCGCGCGCTGCTCCCGCTCGAGCTCGTCGCCGCCGGGTAGGTCGAGGGCAGGCCGAACGATTCGGACCCCAGTGGTGGGGTTCTGGCGGATCAGCCCTTCCTCTACCGCGGTCGCGAACAGCGCCTTGACCGGCGCTAGGTGGTTTCGGATGGTCGAGTCAGAAAGCCGCTTTCGATCGGTCCGCAGGGGCGGCCGATGCTTCTCGCGACGGAGTGCGTTTTCGTGAGTGGCCTGAGCCTTCTCATCGCAGAGCCACGCCACGTAGTTGGCGACGTCGCGGGCGTTGACCTCCGCGAGTCGTAGCCGGCTGCGCTTGTCGAAGAAGGGAATGGCCCGTGCCTTCAGCGCCTTCCGGTAGTCCTCGCGTGTCGACTCGCGCAGACCGCGGGCGGTGCGGCCCTGGAACCGTTCGATCCACTCGAGCGCGTATTCCTCGAAGCCAATTCGGCTCGCGGGCTGGCTGTTGCCGCTAGCCATCTGGCCCTTGAACTCGCGAGCCTCGGCAAGCGTCGGGAACGCCTTCTTGTGCTGTCTGCCTCGGTGCTCCCAGACCGCCACGTAGCGGCTGCCGCGCTTGTAGATCCCGGAGTGGCGGGTCTTCTCTAGTCGTGCTGCCATCGATGCTCCTTTCATGGGAAGGAGCGGGCCGATGGCGGGAGACGCAGGCATATCCTGCGAGTCGCGCCGAGGGCTAGCTCCCTCTGCGCCACGCCCCCGGCCGTCTGAACCACGGCGCGGGGGCATCTATCTGGCGCGCGAGCATACGCCCGGTCACGGCGCCGAGTCAAGTGAACCGCGGATTCATCATTCGCCAGTCGCCCTGGATCCGGCTTAGAGAGTGGCGTTCTGAATGGCGTGGCAAGGCGGTGGCAAGGCATCGCTACCGGCCGATCCGCTTGGCGCCGCCGTCGCGCACCCATTGATCGAGCTCGGACCTCCGAAAGAGAAGGCGCCGGCCGTATCGCGAGTATGGAATCGCGTTGCGACGCGTGAACTCGTACAGGCGCCCGCTCGGGCACCGGAGGTAGTCGGCCCCTTCGTCAAGTCTCATCCACCGGTCCTCCTGCTCGCTTGTCTCCCTGAGGATCTCTGCGGTGCGCTGGGCGATTGCCTCGAGCAGCTCGGGGGAAACCTCGAGGCTGAGGCCGGTGGTGCCGCCGCTCATTGTCCGACCCCCTGGCCTCCCTGGTCCCCCTTGACCATCTGGCCATCTGGGTTCGGGGCCTTGGCAGTTGGCCTCGGCGCCGGGGTCAGATGACCAGGCAGATGGTCAGCCGATGAACAGCCTGTTCTTCCCTCTATAGAGAGAGATAACAGGCAGGTGGCCAGACTGCCAACGGACGCCGGGGGGGCAGATGGCCAGTGCGTGAACATCTGCCTGGTCAGCTGGCCCGTCACGACTGCGCCTCCTCTGGCAGCGACCAGTACCAGCCATCCGTTTTCTGATCCACCTTGATGCCGAGTTCCTTCTTGGCCCGGCGGAGCGTCGTCTCCGAAATCCCAGCGTCCTTCGCGCTCCCGATCAACTCCTTCGAGCGAATCGGCCCCTCGGCAAGCTTGGCGTCCAGGAATTGGACTGCCTCGTCCCGGGCGCTCCGTTCGTCCCCGTCTAGTGGTGCCCCGAGTAGATCGCCAGCAGTGTGGTCGGTTCGACCCTCGAAAACGATGCGTGCCGTCTCGATCGACTCCCCCTCAGCGCCCTCTATCTCGCGGGGCTGACTCGCCATGCGAGCGACGGCGATCGCTTCCCCAGATTCGACTTCGGGTGGGCCAGAATCCGGCGATCACCGAGTTCCCCGCTGGGGTCAGCAGGATCGGGTCCGAACACGAGGACAGACCGCGGGGCTGCCGTGAACGCGCCGGAGCCTGAGACGCGCAGGAACGGATCAGAGCTCATCGACTTGTTCAGGTGCGCGACCGCAAAGATCGCGAGCCTGTGCTCCGTCGCGAGGCGGGCCAGGGGCGCGAGCCCACGCCGAACGTCGGCGTCCTTGTGGGCATCAACGTTTCCCTCGAGGAATGCGCTCAGTGGATCGACGACGAGGAGCGAGGCTTCACCTCGCGTGCTTGATCGCTGAGCCGCTCGACATCCTCGGGCAACCGGAGCGCGTCCTCTCGGCCCTTCTCCTCGGCGGCGACGAAGCGAATGCGGTCGAGATCAGCATTCGCAGCGATGAGCCGCGGGACGAGCACAGTTGCAAAGTCGTCCTCACCGGTCGCGAACAGGCAGGTTGCTGGTCGTCCCGCGAGGTCTCCGTCGAGCTCGCCGCGGCTGGCTCGCGCCACCAGGTGAACGGCGACGAGGGTCTTGCCTAGCCCTTGCCGGCCTGCCATGAGCGTCAGTGACGCGAACGCGATTAGGGGCCTCCAGAGCCACGACACCGGCGCCGCCTTGATAGCCGAAGCCCGGCGAAGGACCACCGCGCGATTCCTAGCTTGGCCATTGCGGCTTGCTTCAAGCTCGGCCGGTTTCGCTTAGGCTTCACCGCCGCTCCCTCTCCATGCGGTTCCGACCTCGTACCCGTAGTCAGCGTCTCGGAGCATCGCCTCGAAGACGGGCGCGCCGTATCGCTGCAACACGTCCCGGGTGTCAGATCCTCGGAACATCCGCACTCGCCGAGCTTTGCTGCCAGGTCAGCCCACACGCGATCGGTGAGCTGGCGACCAGCGTCGTCGCCGTCGAAGCTCATGTAAACAGCGTCGAACCGATCGAGCAGCTGAGCCCATTCCCTTTGCCATGAGCTGGCGCCAGGGATTCCCAGCACGGGAGTGCGCTGGTAGGCGAGCCGCAGGGCCCACGAGTCCGACTCCCCCTCGGTCAGAAAGCACCGTTGACCGCCCAGCTTCAGCGTCTCGAGGCCGTACGGGATTTGCGGCTTGTGATCGCCGAGCCAGATCGTGCGGCAAGCGCCACTGGCCGGGGCGAATGCAGAACGCTTTCTCTCGGTAGAGCTCGCCTGCCTCGGTGAAGTAGGGCACGACGAACGCGAGGCCGGCGACGCGGACGCCGAACCGGCGGCTAATTGTTTGGCGGGAATGCCCTTCCACTCGCTTGGCGCAGCCGGCTGGGAACCGCGCCGATGGCTACGGGATGCCGTCCGCCGCTGGCTCCCGCTGAATCGCTCGCTAGCCTGCTGATTCATGGCGAGCGTCCTCTCCAGGCTTTTCGCTCGTCAGGACGGCGCGGCCCTTGCCCGGGCCAGCGCCGTCACTCTTTTCTAGGTCACGCGGCGTGGGATCTACAAGAAGTCGGCCGGGCACGTCCGCCTCGGTCACCCCCAAGACAAGAGCAAAGAACGCCGGCGCGGCTGGTCCGCAGACTCGAATCCTGCGGGTAGCGTGCCTGATGGCTTTTCGCTCGCTCGTGAAGGCGAGAGCGCGCCCGTCGAAAGCGCGGACTCGGATGCCGCTGCGTTCGGAGTCGCTAAGGAACCACCACCGCGGCCATAGGTCGGGAGCGGACACTCCTAGCGCCGCGGCTGCCTTCTCCTGAAGGAGGGTGACGCCCCTGTCGACCACGCTCGACTTGGCTTACGGTCGAATGGTCCAGTCCCATTCGCTCCGCGAGCTCGCCGGTCGAGAGCGCCTGCCGGCGACGTTCTCGCTCTAAAGGCTGATCCCGATCGTGCAACTGATGAGGGGCTCCTGAAGTCGGGCAGCGCCAAAGGACGGCACCGCGATACGCGGGACTTTCAGCAGGCGACTCCAGTGCGCGGAGCCCCCCGCGCCATTTGCCTCGCCCTGGCTCCTCCGGACCTCGGTCCGTTGGAGAGCGAGATATGACGAAGCACTACCGTACATGCCTCGGCGGACGATTCGTTTGCGCATTCGTTTGCAGATCAGACCTAGCCGCGAAGTCGCGAAGGTCCTCAGCTACAGCACGCGCCGATAACTAGAACCGCAGCGCGAGCATCGGTTTAGCTCGAACTTCGCGCCGGCAAGTGCGGACACGGATCAAGCAAGTGGTCGCCGGCCATGTGGGATCCGAGCGGCAACGAGGCTGCGACTTCCGCAAACTCAGGCTGGAAACCGGCGGCTTTCCACTGCCCCCGTGATGGTATTGCCCTCAGCGCGAATCCCGAACCGAAAGGAAGCCCCCATGGCCACCCATCCGACCGCTACGACCTCTTGCCACGCTCCATGAGGCTTTCGGGATGCCCCGCTCTAGCGGCCCTTGCCCTTGCCGGCGTCAGCCGGCGCGTCTTGGCCCGCGTCGTCTCCCGGTGGGATGGCGCCAACGGAGACGTGTATCTGCGCCACGCTGGGATCGACGTCGACGGGTTGACTCGCGTCCGATAACCGAGGCCGGACACGCCCCGCCAGCGGAGTCGCCGTGACCCACCAAATTGGGGAGGCTTGCTTTGGACGGCGCAGAGGTAGTGGCCGGGGCTCTTCTCATCTCAGGGCTTGGGCCGATACACCCCATCAGGCGTGATCGGCTCGATCAGTGTCTTCCAGCACCGTTGCGATTGCTGAATCGGGGTGCCGTGGCGAACGACCGTTTCCAGCGGTGGCCGCGGATGAGGCACGCGAGTTTCATCGGGTAATTACGGAATTCGGCGCCAGGACGGTTCCCTCGTCAACATGAACGCCGCTTGTCACAACGCATCCGACGCCGAATCGGGAGCCAGACCCGATCCTCACAGGCCCCTTCGAGTAGAAGCCCTGAGCCAGCAGGGTGCGAGTCGAATCCTCGTGCCGGTGGATGGAATCGCCGACCCAGCATCGGTTGCCCAGGGAAACGCCGTCTTCGATCACGACCTCCGTGAAGGCCGACAGCATCACGCCCGGCCCGAGCCAGCAGTTCTTCCCGATCGTCAGCCGGGCATCGGCCGAGGCGAGATTCAGCCAGCACCCAGGCTCAATCACGGTCCGGCCCCAACGGTGATCCCACCTCTGAACACACATTCAACTGGCCCTCGACCGGGTGACGGATGAACGCCCCCGAGCGCGCCATGTGGCGGTTGATCCGCCAGCGATTTGCGAAGCGGTGAGTGCGCTCCTGGTAGCGCCGCTTGCCCCACCAGGCCTGCCAATCGCGAAAAGGAACTCCCTTCAAGTTGATCGCAGCCGTTCTTGCGAAATGACGAGCGGGGCGCGCACGGGCGCCAGTCTACGTGCGCTCGTTCGGCCTCTCGGGCACCTCGGCTGCCGCGCTCTCGATCACGCGGGCCGTTGCCAGCGGTCTCCTTTGCGCGCTAGGGTCAAGGCATGAAACTGCGGCGACGGAAGCCGGAGCAGTTGATGGACGAACTGGCCCCGACAAGGCCGATTCCAACGGATGCGGTCGAGGACACATCGATCATCGACGAGTCCTTGCCCTTCACCATGACCGGGCCGGTGCGGCTCCAGGCGGTGATCGACGCGGTGCGCTACTGCGTCCGCAGCGAGGTTCCGGGGGCATTCGTGGAGTGCGGGGTGTGGCGCGGGGGGTCAGTCCTAGCGATGATCCTGACGCTTCAGCAGCTTGGGGCCGAGCGCGATCTGTTCCTCTACGACACCTTCGAGGGAATGACGGAGCCGACCGAGCACGATGTCTCGCAGTTCGACCGACCGGCGCGAGAGCGCTGGGAGGAAAAAGCAACGGCAAACCGCGGCCGACCCTTTTCGGTTCGGAGACGTTCAACGAGGACACGGTGCGGAAAACCCTGAACGCCACGGGCTACCCGACTGAGCGCCTACATCTGGTTCGCG
>CAWDLT010000003.1:0-66960 GCA_963803305.1 uncultured bacterium | reverse complement strand
TAAGTCCGCCTGCTTCTGCACAACGGGCACAGACGCGTCCAGAGGGACCGTCACGACGGCCCTCCCCTAGCACCGCGGACGCTTGGCAGCTTCCTCCGCAGGTGGTCGCGTCGAGTGACCAGATAGAATAACGTTCGCCCCGGTCCTTAGACCCTGCCCCACCGTCCAACCGAGGTCATGCAACCCGATGGGTTCGACGCCGGGCGTGCTCGGAGTGCTGCGCGCATGGCGGGCGGCAAGGCGACAGTCCGACCGGCGTTGGTCTCCACCCCGCCTTCCAGCTCACCCAGCCAGCGCGACCGTCCAGCGTGCGCCTCCAGGGCGCGCACCTCCGGCGCTGAGCTGACCCAGTCAGCCGCGACCGTTGGATGTCCTTCGATCCCGCCCTCACCCTTCCAGCGCCGGACGAGCGCAGCAAGCTCAAGTTCAGGATTCTGTGAATCCGCGAGCAGTCCGCCGACGAGGCTGCGCTCGGTCGCGGTGTCCGAGCTGAGGCGCAGACGAACATAGCCGGTCCTTCGTTGCTGCCCAAACCATCCCGGCGGCCGACCCGAGTTGCAACGACAAGATTGGTTCTCACAAGTGCATCGCTGAACCAGGTCGCATCGAAGTCCTCGACCACGCACGTGAGATTGAACCACCGGTGCAGGAGATATTGGATCGGCTGGGCGTAATCACGCGTCAACCAGGTATTGGGGACCACCATCGCCAGCCGTCCTCCCTCGCGGACGAGCGCCGCGCAAAGAATCCAGGACGGGACCGCGAGGTCGGCAAACCCGGAATAGCCATGCGCGAGCTCGGCAAAGAGCCGTTTGTCCTCTGGCTCAAGGGTCTCAAGCGACACAAGGGCAGCCGAAAACAATACCTTCCGGAACCCGGGCTGAACTCGGAACCGCCATGTCGGCTTGGCCCGCGGCGGCCGTGCTCTGGTACGGACGTATGGCGGGTTCGTTATGACCACATCCCAATCGCGAACGGGCAGCCGTCGCAACGTGGCCTGAAAGGCGCTGCCCCGAATGATGCATGGATCAGGGTCGAGTTCCGGAAGACGACCAACGCAAGCGTCGTGGGGAACTGGGTCGATCTCGATGCCGGCGACCATTCGAGGTCGGCCGAGCGCTAGCGCCCCGAGCAGCATGTCACCGGTCCCCACCATGGGATCGAGCACTCGACCATCTTCAGGAGCATGCGAGAGAGCCGCAAGGAGTCGAGCCAGAGGAAGCCCGCTGAAGTACTGGCCGAGTCGCTTGCGCCTAGCCCGCGGACGCCGCCTGGTTAGTGCGGCTCATTCTGAGGTATCCGTCAACGACAGATGTTCGTAGAACGCCGCGGCGTCCAGTGACACGGGCACGTCCTCAAGCAAGCACTGCGTCACAAACCTGGAAAATATCCGCTCACGGTTCCGCTCCGCACTCGAGCCATGCAATCCAGCATTGGATAGGACCGCCTGGAGGATCGCTTTGGCCGATTGTGAGTCTAAGGCGCGTGATAGGGCGTCTTCTCGAGCAATATCAAAGGATCGCCCTTGACCTTCGTGGTCGACACAACCTGCTTGAAGCTCGGTTGGGCCTTGTCGAGCACGCTCGTCGTGCGGACAGAGAGGCCCGCCTGGCGATAGGCCCGAGCTAAGGCCTCGCCACACCGCGGCCTTCGCCGAGTGGAAGACAACCGTGACGAGCCCGTCATCAACCAGGACCCGCGCGACTTCTCTGAACACCTGCGCCATCAGTTCTTCGTATTCGTCCAGACCCTTTCCTGTGGACGGGCTGATGACGATCTCTTCCTCACGGTTGTTTGGTCGTCCAGCCACGCCTCGTTGAGCTGGTTGACCTCGGAATAAGGGATGTAGTCCCCGAATGGGGGATCGGTAAAGACGTAAGAGACTGAGTGGGTCGGAACAGCGAGAGCTGCGTGCTGCTATCGCGCACGACCGAGACCCGGCTTCGGCTCCCATGAGTGAGAACGAAAGCCTTCCCCAGCGTCTCAGCCTTTCGCCGGACTCCGCTGAAGACGTTCTTTTCGACGGGCAAGCCGCTCACATAAAGGACGCCACTCTGCGCCCCAGTCACGGAGAAGTCCTTCTGATCCCGCTTTACAACGACCCGCGTCATGAGGGTCGAATGCGCCGCATTGAAGCTCAAAACCAGGAGCCGAAGTGCATCTCGGAGATCCGCTTCGGCGTCACTGATGAGCGACCACAAGACTGAGACCGCCAGAAAGTTCCTTCGCGTATAGAAGTGGTGCAGGTGGCTGATCCCGTGTGGTAGCCGGCGCGATATAGCTCCCCCCATTCGATAGGAACAACCGGGGCGCCGGAGTGGACGGGCTGACTCGGCGGCGCGCTGGGGAAGCAGAATGTCGGTTTCCAACGGCTCTCGCGACCACTTCCTCCCCGGGGACTCCCCGTAGACGAAGGCGGGGACCCGACGCTTCTGGGTGATGTCTCGACCCACACTTGGCCTCCGGCGCCACGTCAGTAACGCGCGGGCACTCAGCGATCTTGTTCTGCGACCCGCATCCATGACATCCGTAGCCATCCTCAAGTCGAAGCGGATCGAAACCGACGGCGGGATTCCGAGCACGAACGACGTTCCCACCGATCCACAGGCAGGGCACGAGAGGACGTCGGACCAGATTGTGTAGCGCAGCACTCCGCGCGCCCCGTCCAGATCCTGGCTCTCGTACAGCCATCCGTGGCTGTCGACCGCCTTATCCAGCAGGGTTGCGGCTGCTTCCACGAAGCGATCCGGATCAGGCGGGTCGCACACGACACGAGCTATGAGCGAGCCGAACGCGCCAGCTTTAGAGGACCGTGGTCCCCGTGGCCCCCAGCGAGGTTCTAGGCCGAGATCTGTGGCCGCCCCCTCCATACGTGGCGTGGGTCGATCACAGAGCTTTGCTGCGATCCCGGTCGTTCCGCTACCGGCGAACACGTCCAAGACGGTGTCCCCTGGCGACGTGTGGGTCGCGATGAAAAGAGCGATGGACTGGGGCGAGATTTTCGTCGGATAAGAAACGGCGTTGTAGAGGGGGCCCGTCCGGGTCGACGGAAGGGCTTCGTCGTAAAGCCGGCTCCATTCCCCTTCGCTGGAAGTGCATCAGGGCTTGATCGAGCATCTCTAGAGCAGGCGGCGACACGCACGTCGAGTCTAGGTTTGCCGTATGACGCTACGAGCGGCGTCCCAGTCCAGCGCGGCCGTGCTATCAGGAGACAGCGAGGACGGGACGACCCAAGGCCTTCGCAGCCCAACCCCGACCGTGTGACGGATCCGGCGCGTCCAGACTTCGATCGTCCGTCCTAGCCGCTCAGGTCGACGGCCCCCCGCCGTCCTCCGCCACCACCGCCGCACCCCAATCGCGCTCTGCGCGCAGAACCAGTCGAGCCCCCCGCCTCCCGCCTCCCCTAGGCAGGCTCTCGGTCAACGACAGGGTCCCCGCGCCGCCCCGCACAGACCTCGTCCGAAACAGGGCCAGCTTGCAACGAGAAAGGTGCCCCACCACCTTCTCGCTTCGGGAGCCCTCCCCGCCTTCCCCTCGATCATCCGACGTCTCGCCATTTCGCGACAACCGCGCGTCCGCGCAAGCTCATCGATCAGCTTCTCTCCGCAAGCGCCTGCGCCGACTCGCGAGCGGACCGCTACGGCGTCGATACGGCGAGGGGCGCCAGCGCCGACTGGCACCTCTGCCAGCCACCAGCCCAGGCGCTGGCGAGAACTCCACCGATCGTGGAGGCAGATCCCCCGTCCTCATATGTCTTGGGCGTCTCCCAAGGATCGTCGGTTGCGCGCCAGCCAGCACCACCGCGCCTCCGGTGGGGCGCCTCACCGGCCACTGCGAGGATGTCGACCCCGACCGCGTCGAACGCTGACGCCACGTTTGGGTGCGAGAACCAGCGTAGAACGCCGCTTCCAGCTGCAGCTACGGCTTTTCCATGCGTCCGCCCAGACCCCCTTCGTTACTGGGAGCCATCCGGGTCCCTCACCCAGACCTGACTGAGCGGCAGCTTGGCCTGGGCCTGGGGGGAGAGGTCGTCATAGCGGTCGTAGATCAGCTCCACGAGTTCGTCCCGGACCGACCAAGCGCAGCGCGGGATTCGAGCGGTCGAGCTCCATGGCATCGGGAGAAAAGCCGCCCAGCGAGACGAACATCGCCATCTCGCCTTGCCCTGTGCGACCGAGCAAGCCTGAAACCTCGGGCGCTCCGGAGTCCCTCCGAGCCCGACTTCACCTGCACCTTCACCGTGGGGGGCTCGAGGCCAAGCGGATTGCGCGAAGCGAGGACGTCGATTCCATAGTCCTTTCCGGGCGGACTTATCTTGACCATGCGGAACCCCGACGCACGCAGCAGCTCGCCAACGAAGTCGGCGAGACCGTGGCCCTTGAGCTGAGTAGCTAATGTCCCGAGGATGAAGTCCCGTGTGACCTCACGGATGCGCTCGGCGTCGGGTTCGTCCGATACGTTGCTTCGCTCGCTTCTCCCCACGCCACCGCCGCTCATCTAGGTTCTTGATTCTCCCTTGAGCGCCGCCATGTATTCGGCTGCGTGCGTCTTGACTCGAAATACGGTTAGGGTCGCCCCGATCTCGTACAGCGCGCCTTGCGAGAAGGTCGGGGTGCGGTCGAGGCCGACCTTGAGCCATTCGACGGCATGACGGTGGCGATGGATGGGGGCATCGGCGTAGAAGTAGGGGCCAGCGACTCGGCCGATGTTGATCTTCTTCTCCCACTTGTTCGGATATATGACGCTCTGTCCTCTGCATCTCGTGGTGGAACCCGGGAGAACTGCCCAGCGGCATTCGCCTGCCGAGCCTTCGAGTCGTCGGGCTGACGCCTCCGCGACTAACTGACGAAACGGCTCCCTATTATTCGGCAACCTGGGTCAGATCGCCGATGGCCTCCCACCCAATCTCCTCGCCACGACGCCTTCGGCAATCGGATCCACGTCCGTGCGGTCATTGCGCACAACCCACAAGCCCCTCCTAGCCATCGCGACGGCAGGATACGGCTTCTCGTGGCGACCTCCGCCACCGATTCTCGAGTCCACACCAATCGCTAGGCAGCTGGCCCCGGGGCCAGGGCAGCGTCGCTGTGAGCTCGGCACCGGCACGGGTCGTGAACGTGAAGGTCCCCTGCGACTGCTGTCCCTCCGAGCTCATCGCCGAAAGGAGCGGGACCTTCGAGCCTCGGGCGTCGGTTCGCTCGTTGATGTATAGCTGTATCTGAAGCCGGCTTCCGGCATAGGCGGCACCGTGGTCGTCGACCTGGAAGCCTACCGCTGCACCCTATCCCGGACTGCGGCCCCGCGGGGATCGTCCTGTGAGCAACCGCTGCAGCGTTCGACAGTGACGCGAAGTGGTGGCTCGGTACCCCCGCCGGTCCCACGAAGGTGGAGCCCTCCCTACTCCAAAAGACAAAATCCCTGCTAATTAGCAATTTGGGCTTTTCGGGAGCCCGTTTAAGCCCACTACCTCCGGGTTATGAGATCGAGCTCGGGAAGGGGTTCCTAGCTGCTCTTACGCATGGGCAAGGCGTATTAGCTGACCCAGGTTGTGCCCAGTTGCGCTCAGATTGATGCCCGAATTGATGCCCGCCAACCGGCACTCCGCTGTCCGTTGTCGTGCGAAGGCGCAGCGTGGGCTTGTCGAGCAGCCGTACGCGAACTGCGTGGTATGGGTCTCCGAAGGAGCAACTTTGCGAGCCTGGGCATTTCAGAACTCGAATTGCACGTTCGACAGCCCGGCGACTTCGAGCTCCTCGGACAGGGCTTCCGAAATCGCCGACCCTGGCTGGTTCGAGTGGGTTCAGCGGATGAGGGTCTTGACAATCCGGTCCATCACGGCCTGGAACTCGTCGCGCTTGTGCTCGCTGGCGAGCGTTACGAGCGGCACTCTCGGCTTGCCGCGTTCGAGCCCCACGCCAATGTCGGCAAGCTCGTTCTCGTACTGCTCGGTGAGCTGACTGTCCCAACCGTTCTTGGCAGCGAGGCCGGGCAGGTGCACGCTGATCTTTTGGTGGTGCCCGATCTTGAAGAGGGTGCCGCGGGACGACTTGACCCTGATGCTGGCGCTCTGCTTCGCATAGTCAATCTTGAGCTGCGGCTTTCGCTCTGCCCACTTGAGAGCTTGATCCGCTGCTTCGGCAGCTTTATCGCCGCTGTGTTGGCGAATGGCCTCCAGTAGCCTCGCCCGGGGTGCCCGCATGCGGATGCGCGGAGGGCCCGGGTCCTCGTCGCCATAAACCTGCACGATCTCGAGTCCGTTCTCGCCGACGCGCAGCTCGAGCGCCGACAGCCCAACCTCGGGCCTCATGTGCCTGCAAAGAAACTCGATCGTTCGTCTCAACCGCTTGTCGATCCGATCCACGGCGATGATCAGCTGAAAACGGCCAGCTTCGAGGTTCTCGGAGACGGTGCTACGAAACGTCTGCCAGCCCGATTCGTCATCGACCAGCTCTCTGAGTTCGGCGCCCCCCTTTGCGATTCTCTTCTCGAACTCCTCGTAAGGGAGCTGCCAAAGCCAGCCCGCGTAAGCGAATACCTGGCCGATCACCCGGCGGCGAATCTCGGGGTTCTTCTCCAGCTTGCACTCGACGATCGTGATTTGGCCCGCCGCATCCACCGCCACCACGTCGGCTGACCCGGTGCTGGGCACGGATACCTCTGTCGCCACGGCCACCGGGCCTTCATCGTCATCGAAAAGAAGGGAGGGCCGGTCTGCGATCGCGTCCCTCAGCTCGGCCTCGTCGGGGAAGATTGGGAGGCTTCGAGCTGCCCGCTGCGCTCGATCTCCACGGCCCTTCACCACGCGAACGATATTCCGATCCACGGGCGGGCACGACCGACACAGTCGGCCCGAGCCATACCGTATTGCTGCTCCGCAGGGGGCCTCGCGGGCACGAGCCAGTTGATGAGAATCATCCTCGACGGGGTTGTTGAGGGTGGCTTGACTAGAGTCGCAGATCACCTTGGATCAAACGAACAGAGACCTCATCGAGCTGGTCGAGACAGCGGAGGGCAGCCCGGCCGAGATCGCCGAACGACTCGTAGCGGACGTGGGGGAGGCGCTTTTGCCAATCCGAGACCGAAAGGCTCGGATTGCGGCCCAGGTTCTCGACGACTGGGAAGAGGCGCTGGATGAGCTTGAGCTTTTCCTTGCCCTGCAAGCCCAGCTGCGACTCCGGTTCACCAAGGACGTGGCGATCCCGATCATCAATGCTGGCGATGAGCCTGCGGGACGGCTTTTCGTCCTCATGGTGCTGGCTCATCGGGCAGCCCTTGTTTCCGAGGAGATCTTGGCGCTATTGAAGGGCGGGTTCCCCGCTGGGGGATTTGCCCGCTGCCGGACTCTGCACGAGGTGGCTGTCACCGCGGTTTTTCTTTGTCATCACGGCACCGAGGAAGCCGCGGCTTGGTCCGAGCACGACGAGATGCAATCTCAGGCGTACGGTCGCACCTTTAACTACGCCGCACGCAAGCACGGCTTTGAGCCGATCTCGGAGGCGGATCTCGCTGCGGTCGATGCCCGAGATCGGGAGCTGAAGAGCAGATACGGCCGTGAGTTCCGCGGCCAGTTCGGTTGGGCCCATCTATTCCTCCTTCGCGAGGACAAGCGCTACGCCAACCTGTGCGCAAAGGGCCAGAGGAACGCGGGTCCAACGCTTCTCGACTTGTGCACGAGCCCGACCCTTGTGGATGCCGACCTGCTTACGGGCGCACACTTCCTCTACCGGGCTTCGAGCTACATGCTGCACGGGGGGAACACCTCACTAGCGGATTCTCTTACCCCAGACTCGACCCCAGACGACCTGGCTCCGCTCCTCAAAGGGGGGCAGGTCGCAGAGCTCGTCACAGGACCGCATGCACGGAACATCGACCTCGCCATCCCGTGGACGACGTTAGGAACCATAGGGGCCACGAGCGCATACGTGCGCGGAGTTGATGATCCCGGAGCTGTGTTCCACCGGGCACTGGAGGTCAGCGTCGAGCTTCGCCGACGGCTGGGTGAACTGTGGTGAAGGACGACCTTCCAGTCTCTTGCTCTAGCAGATGCTGGGCCAAATCGGGCTGGGTAGGGCACGGGCAGCGGGGCGTCCGATCATCCTCATACGACCCCGAGGACCCTCGATGTGTAGTTGCGGGAGTTCCGTGATCCAGCGGGACCGCCGGCGCGCGGGGTCAGACCGGCGGCGGGACCTTGAGGAGATCCTGTGGGAAGTCTTGGAGCTCGGGGCGGGCTGCAAGGACTTCAGGATCATCTGAGCCATCGAAGCCTGGAAAGACTGCGATGGGTCTTCTGTCGCGCCTATCGGTACTCCGACCGTTCAGTCCTCGCCGAGATCGTCTTGGATGGCGAGGCCGTTCAAACTATCCGTCGGGAAGACCGCCGTCCTCGATATCGACGCCTTCCACAACGAGGCAATTGCCTCGTTTCAAGCCGAGGACGATGTGTTGCGCGCGTATTTAATGTGGGCGTTGCCCGCGCTCGTCACGCATGCATCCGTGAATCCGGCGATCATGGGCAGCACACTCAACAGCAAGTCGATTGCTGCCCTGTGGGTCCCGATCCCGCCCGCCCAAGAGCAAGGTCGCATAGTTGGCGCGCTCGAATGGTGCGCTGGCCTGCTGGACACGATTGCGGACGCCTCGGAGTCCGTCGGGCGTGAGTCGGGTGTCGCCCTCAAACTCCTGGCCCATGAGCGCGCCCTGAGCAGTCTGAAGCCGGAACTCTCTGCCTCCTAGCGGTCGTCCCCAGTCAGAACCGACGCCCGGGCTTCCCCATCGGGACTGCAGTGGCGCCGCCTCACCCCTCGCCGACATGCGGCATATGTCGTGAGCGGGACCAGAATGATGCCATTGACGCCCGCGCCGGTTCGCTCTATTCGACCCCGCGACGAGAAAAGCCCGCCGTAACGGGCCTCTCGCGGTCGAGACCGGCGCAACAAGAAGCAGCGGGGGGCAAGGATTTGAACCTGCGGGAACTTCAGCCAGACGGGCCGCGCTGCTACGCGTCAGCGCGCACTCATTCAGAGCGACCCAAGGGATCTGGCCCTAAGAAGGTCCGCCAACCGGCCTACGGCACGGTGGCAACGCCAGAAGCGATGAGAGCAAGCAATGACTGAGATCAAAGACCGGCCCGATCCGCAGCGACAGGAACTCCTGCGAAGCACCTTTGAGCCGTCGCCCTTGGAGAGCGTCGCTGACGCTGTCTCCGTCGCAACCGAGGTCGAGCCGCGGATCTACGTCGAGAGGCTGGGGACCAGCTGGCGCTGGAGCCTGACCCACCCCGGAGGCGCATATCCGCTGCTGCGAATCACGGCTCAGTTCCTGCGCGTCGACCACCGGCGCATCACGGTCGGCTTTCGCACCGTCGCCGACGGCGTCTGCGTCCTGTGCCGCCGATCCTGACGAGCCCGTGTCCGCTGATGCATGGGCCGTCATCGACTTCGAAGAAGCGGCATCATCGAGGCTGTGAAAGAGCGCATCCTCCAGGCGTTCGGATCTAACGGTGCCGGTCGCCGGTGAGGGAAGGCCGCCCTCCCTTCACAAGTTCGGGGCCCATCTGGAGGTCGTCGGGGGCATGAAGACGCCGCCCGAAGGACCCGAAACGCCTCTCGTCTATGGAGATTACGGCGAGGGACTCGTCTTCATCCCCAAGGCTGAAGCCGAGGAGCTTGCCGCTCTACGGAAAGCACTGTGGTCATCAACCACCTGGGGGGAGCTTCGTCGTTCGATCTCCGATCAGCGGTGGCAGGGGATTCGTGAGCTAATCGGGGAGGAAAAGGAGGAGAACGAGGCGGTCACCGGTTCAGCGACATGGATGGAGGAGTTCGAGCGAGAGCGAGCAGCAGCAATTTCGTGAAACAGCGCGGACCTCGACTTCGACCTGGACAATCCAGGCGATGCGGCCTTCCACGCCGAAATGATCCCTGGCTTCGAGGACGGTGACTACCCCGAGTGGCCGGCCCAGGAGATGTTGGACTGGATGCCGGAGGAGGCTTCGCGGTTTGGCGAGTACACCAACAGCGTCTTGAACGGCCCATTCCTGGTCATACCCCCCGATAAGGAGAGCGCGATCGTGGATGCCCTGGAAGCAGCCGGCTACACCTGCGAACGCAATGACCCGCTCGTCCAGACCGCGTCCGGTCGGGTGACGAGCTCGAACAAATACTCCGGGAACGCGAAAAATGAGAAACGCCCGCCTGGTTAGGCGGTCCACCTTGCTTCTCTGCTACGGCGACACGATCGCCGGAGGCTTCGGCGTCGGGTTCGAATTCGGGTTCCGCGCGTCGGAATACCCGCGGAACCTGGAGGACGCATCGTGATCGTGCTCTACGTGCTCGCCTTCGCGTTCGGCATGTGCGCCCTGATGGCCATGTTGGTGGGCCTGTTCATCGGGATGCGCCTGTTGGCGCGTCCTGGGACCGTCCGCGAGGAGTGGGAGGACATCAAGCGCGAACTGCGGTGGGCCGAATGACCCCCGTGGAGGCGCTCCCTACTGGATGGGCTTCTACGGGTGCGGTCACGAACAAGAGCGCGTGCTCCCCGGAGCCCGCGAGGTCGACGACCTCGCGGAGCGGATGAGGAGCCCCGGCACTTGCTGGCGATCTGAGAGGATCAGGCCGTGCTGACCGGCCACGTCAAGTTCGTCACCGACCCGCCGCTTCTGTCACTTCGGACGAAGGCGCCTTCCGGCCGCTAGGCCTTCGATCCCCCAAAGCCAGGATGGCCAGGCGCTACACCGTGTACGTGGTACAGCTGCGGAAGCGCTGTCCACGCTGTAAGAAGAGGCGCAAACCTGGCATGCGCTGCTGTCTCTACGTCGGCTCCACGAGCAAGTCCGCAGAGGAGCGGCTCGCCCAGCATCTCGACCCCCCATCGCACATCAAGAAGACGGTAGTAACCGACTGTGGCGGACGTCTGCGGCCCGAGCTCTCGGACGGGCTCGTTTTCCGGACGCGGGAGCAGGCCGAAAGGGCCGAGGCGTCGCTCGCGGCCCACCTTAAGAAGCTCGGTTACACCGTCTGGGGCGGGGCCCGACCACGGAAACCCGCCGGGAAGCTCGCCCGCGCGGATTGATGCCCAATTGATGCCCGTCCACGATCGTGTGGCCCCAGTTCCTTGGAAGGGAAAGGCCCGCCGCAGCGGACCTTTCTCGAAATAGCGGGGCCAGTGACGGATGCCGTGGCCCTATAGCCCGTTAGCCACTCCCGAGCTCGCCGTCTTCCAGGGGTTCCCAACTCCTGGCCCCGATTTCGAACCCCTCTTGCGCGGCGAGGTTCTGTACGCGGATGATCGCCTCCTCGGCATCGTGGTAGTCCTCTACGCGGAATTCGAAGGTGAGATGCGCTTGTACGGTTTCCATGTGAGCCTGGGCCCTCATGTCGAACCCTTCGTCCGCGGCGAGGCTCTCTATGCGGGTGATCGCCTCCTCGGCATCGTCGTAGTCCTCTACGCGGAACTCGAAGTCGAGCTGCGCTTGTACGGTTTGCATGTGAGAAGTATCTCACGGGCAGGCCGTTCAGCCAGCGGACCCGCATGTCGGCGGCGTCCTCGTCGGCCGGGTGGGTCCACAGAAGCACGATCACTTTCTTTCCCGGCCGGCCTTGACCGGCCACCCTTAGAGCGCCGCGACGAGGCAGCCGTGGAAGCTGGCCCGCAGGGGATTGATGCCCGATCGATGCCCGCCCAGGATCGTGTGGCCCAGTCCCCTGTAGCGGGGGCAGGATTTGAACCTGCGACCTCCGGGGTGCCCGAATTGGCGCCCGCTCCGAACGCCGCCTCCGCCCTCGCACCCTGCGAGGGGTCGTCTCCGCGGCAACCGGCGACGGATTCCTTAGTCCCGTAGCTGCCGATCCCGCCCCCTTCAGCGGGGGCAGTACGCCTCCGGTCAGCCGTTGTCCTCGAACCCGAAGCTGGGGTTAGCTACTCGTCGTTGTCGGCCCCGGAATCGTCGGACTCCGAATCGTCCTGGCGCTCCGTTTGGTAGACCTTCCTATCGTCGGGCGGGCCGGTGATGATCTCCCGGCCACCGTCATCACGCTCCACGAACACGGTGCCGTCCTTCTCAGATTCCCATGCTTTCTTCTCGGCCATGTGTTCCTTCCTCGTTGCCGCTTGTGGCCTGGGGTCCGATCCTATGTCGATCGGGGTGTGCGGCGCAACCTCTCCTACCATGAATCCATGTCGCCCTACATCGGCGGGCACCTCTCCGACCTGTTCCCGAGCCGCCCGGCGCACGGCCGAGGCCTATTCCCAGCTGCTGGGCGTTGACGACCCAGACGGGCGGGTGGTCGAGGTCGCGGCGTGATCGAGGGTTCGGGGTCGCTGACCCGATCGACGCCGCTGCTCACGGGTCGTACGGTCTCAGGGTCCCGTCAGGATCGCGTATGTATGCCTGCTCGCCCAGATCATCATGGGGGCCGTAGTTAGCGCCCATGTCCTCGTTGTGCTTCCGCCGGAGGTGCTCCGACGGCGATTCGTTCGGGTCGATCGGCTCCGATGGACCGACGTGAAATCCGCCGTCGGGGTTGTTGTAGAAGAGCCCACTGTCTTTGTACACCCACTTAGCGAAGCGCCAAGTCCCACGGGCCGCTTTCCGCAGGTTCCCAGGCTCTCCATCTTTCTCCGGAGCCACCGGCCAACCCTAACCGAGTGCGGCAGGGCTTGGAGCACCCGCGGTGAGATCGATGCCCAATTGATGCCCGCCCACGATCGTGTGGCCCCAGTTCCTGAAAGCGAAAGGCCCGCCGGAGCGGGCCTTTCTCGTGAATAGCGGGGGCAGGATTTGAACCTGCGACCTCCGGGTTATGAGCCCGGAGGTCCCGCGACTACGCCAAGACCGCCTTCCGCGGATAGACGACCTCGGGGTCGGTGAGGACGTTGACGAGGGCGGGACCGCCGGCGGAGAAGGCGCGCTCCAGGGCGGGGCGGAGGTCGGCGGGCTCTTCGACCAGCTCGGAGTGACAGCCAAGGGCCTCGGCGATCTGGTCGTAGCGGGTCCCGGGCCGCAGCTCGGCCGCCATCGAGTAGCCGTAGAGGAACTTCATCGGGTGGTGCTCCAGGGCCCAGATGCCGTTGTTGCCGATGATGCCGACGACGGGGAGGTTGTGGCGGGCCATGGTGTCGAACTCCATGCCGCTGAAGCCGAAGGCGCCGTCGCCGAGGAGGAGGCAGATCTGGCGGTCGGGGTGGGCGGTGGCGGCGCCGATCGCCTGGCCGGGGCCGGCGCCGAGGCAGCCGTAGGGGCCCGGGTCCATCCAGCAGCCGGGCTCGTAGGTGTTGATGTAGCGGCCGGCGTAGGAGACGAAGTCGCCGCCGTCGCCGATCACGATCGCGTCGCGGTCGAGGACCTGGTTCAGCTCGTGGTAGACGCGGACGGGGTGAAGGGGGGCGCGGTCGTCGTTGAGCTCCGCTTCCTCGGCGGCGCGCTTCTCGGTCTCGGTGGCGCGGAGGGTCTCGATCCACTTGTCGGTGCGGCCGCGGGCGCCTCCGGCGGACGCGGCCGCCTCGCGGAGCGCCGCCAGGGTCGCCGGGATGTCGCCGACCAGCGCCAGGTCGGGCTGGCGGGTCGCCGTCAGCTCTGCTCTCGGCGACGTCGAGTGAGATCAGCTTCGTCTCCTCGCCGAAGCTCCCGCCGAAGGCGAGGCGGAAGTCGAGCGGCACGCCGACCACCAGCGCCACGTCGGCCTCCTTCAGCCCCTGGCCGCGCGCGCGGCTGAAGCTGAGCTCGTGGTCGGCGGGCACGCACCCCCGCCCCATCCCGTTCAGGAACACGGGGATCCCGAGCGCCTCGGCGAGCGCCAGCAGCTCCTCCTCCCCGCGCGCCCAGTAGAGGCCCGTCCCGGCCATGATCGCCGGGCGCTCGGCGCCGGCCAGGAGCGCGGCGGCTTCCTCGGAGCGATCGGCCGGCTTGCCGGGCGATCGCTCCGGCGCGGCCGGCACCTCCGCCTCGGCCTCTTGGAACACGACGTCGAGCGGGTAGTCGACGAAGGTCGGGCCCGACGGCTGGGCCAGCGCCGCGTCGATCGCCGCGGCGGTCAGCGCCGGGATCTGCGCCGTCTCCTTCGCGGTCACCGCCGACTTGACCAGCGGCTCGACGAACGGCACGTGGTCGATCTCCTGGAGCGAGCCCGAGCCCCAGCGCATCTCGGGCGCGCGGCCGCCGAGCACCACCAGCGGCGAGCGGTTCTCGCGCGCGCCGGCGATCGGGCTCATCCCGTTGGTCACCCCGGGGCCGGCGGTCAGCGCGCAGACGCCCGGCTCGCGGGTCGCCTTGGCGTATCCCTCCGCCGCCCAGGCGGCCGAGGCCTCGTGGCGGGTGTCGATCACCTCGATCCCCTCGGCCTTGCAGCCGTCGTAGATCGAGAACAGATGTCCACCCGAGAGGGTGAACAAACGTCCAACCCCGCGGGACCTCAGCGTCTTGGCGACGAGGCGCCCTCCGTGGACCGCTCCACCCCCCTGCTCAGGCACGGATCCGGCCTCCTCGGCGCCGCTCACGGCGGGCTCGGTCGCGCTCGCGCTCTCTCCCGGGCTGGCCACTCGTCCAAGCCTATGCCTTCGGGCGTTCAAGCGTGCCGTGCGGGGCGCCGAAGCCACAGATACATGAATTCAGGTACGAATCTATACCTAGAATCAAGTATCCAGGCACGTGCTCACCGGGGACCGTCGAACCGGGTCATTCGCTGGCTCGCGACGATCTTCGGGGTCAGCGCCTGAGGCCTTGATCGGCGAAGCCCCCCGCCGCGGCGGCAAACGCCGCCTGGTCGCGACCCTACTCGGCGTCGCGGCCACAAGCATGATCGCGATCCCCGCCACCGCCGGCGCCTCCCACCACGCCCATCACGCCACCTGCTTCGGCAAGCGGGCGACGATCGTCGGCAACGGGCGCGACAACAAGATCGTCGGGACCCGCCACGCCGACGTGATCGTCGGCGGCGGAGGCAAGGACCGGATCATCGGAAACGGCGGGCGCGACACGATCTGCGGCGGCCCGGGCAACGACTGGATCCACGGCGGCAACTACCCCCGCCAGAGCCTCCAGCACGACAAGCCGACAACCCTGATCGGCGGCCCGGGCAACGACTACATCGACGGCAGCTACAAGAACGACTTCATCGTCGGCGACAACGCCAATCCGAACGGCGACGCGATCGGCCACGTCGGCAAGGACTTCCTGGAGGGCGAGTTCGGAAACGACCACGTGGTCGGCGACAACTGGGCGACCGGCAATGCAGTCGGCGGAGTCCACGACAAGATCCGCGGCCAGAAGGGCGACGACTTCTTCGTCGGCGACAGCGAGGTGACCGGCGACGGCCGCGCGATCGGCGGCGGCAACGACCACTTCGAGGGCTCCTCCGACAGGGACTTCGAGATCGGCGACAGCTACTCGCCCCACGGGACGGCGATCGGCGGCGGCGACGATGCGATCAACCTCGGCCCGGGCAACGACTTCGTGGTCGGCGACTCCTACACGAAGACCGGCTTCGCGAAGGGCTCGGGACAGGACCAGATCCACTCGCTGCAGGGCAACGACATCGCCTACGGCGACGACTATGCCGCCAGCCCCCAGGGCAAGGTCTCCGGCGGCGCCCACGACTTCATCGGCGGCTCTTCCGGCGACGACCACATGTTCGGAGGCCCCGGCCACGACACCTGTAACGGCGGCCCGGACCGCGACACGGCGCAGAACTGCGAGTACGTGCTCGAGGTCCCCTAGGCCGCGGCCGACGGCCCGCCGAGCCCGCCGCTCGTTTCCGAACGTCCTCCCGCCTGTCCGAAGGTCAGCCGCCTGACCGATCGCCACGCCTGGTCCGTGCCCGGCCGCGACACGGTTCTCCCATCGAGCGCGATTCCTTTTTTGGGGTCCGACCGACGTGCTTAGACTGCGCATTGAGCCCCAGCGGGCACGGTCGATCCAAAGGGGCCACCGGGCGATGATCCTCAACGACCTCGAGCACCCGATCATTCAAGCGCCCCTCGCGGGAGGGCCCTCCACGCCCGAGCTGGCCGCCGCGGTGACCGGCGCCGGGGGCCTCGGGTTCCTCGCCGCCGGCTACCAGACGGCCCCGGCGCTTCGGGCCGAGATCCGCCAGCTTCGACAGCTCACCGACGGGCCGTTCGGCGTCAACGTGTTCGTGCCCGGGACCGCCGCCGTCGACAGCGGCCGGCTCTCCTCCTATCTCGATCGCCTCCAGGTCGAAGCCGACCGCTACGGGGTCGAGGTCGGCGAGGCCGCCTATGACGACGATGAGTGGGGCCCGAAGCTGACCGTCCTTCATCGCGAGCGGGTCCCGGTCGTCTCCTTCACGTTCGGCTGCCCCCCGGCCGAGGTGATCGCCTCGCTCCACGACACGGGCGCCGAGGCATGGGTGACGGTCACCGACCTCCCCGAGGCCCACGCCGCGGCGGGAGCCGGGGCCGACGTGCTGATCCTCCAGGGGATCGAGGCGGGCGGCCACCGGGCCACCTTCGTCGATCGAGACGGCGCCGAGGGCCTCGGGATCCTCGTGCTCCTTCGCCTCGTCGCCGCCGAGATCGACCTGCCGCTCGTCGCCTCGGGCGGCCTCGGCAACGGGCCGGCGATCGCCGCCGTCCTCGCCGCCGGCGCCCGCGCCGCGCAGCTCGGGACCGCCTTCCTGCGCGCCCCCGAGGCGGGGACCCACCCCGCCCACCGCGAGGCCCTCGCCGAGGAGGAGCCGACTGCCCTGACCCGCGCGTTCAGTGGCCGCCTCGCCCGGGGGCTCGTCAACCGCTTCCTGATCCAGCACACCCAGGCGGCACCGAGCGCCTTCCCGCAGGTCCACCACGCGACCGCGCCGATCCGCGCCGCCGCCCGCGAGCGCGGCGACGCCGACGGCTTCAACCTCTGGGCCGGCCAGGCCCACATCCTGGCCGAGGAAAAGCCCGCCGCCGAGATCGTCGAGACGCTGAGCGCCGACGCCCGCGTCGCGCTCGAGTCGGTCGCCGGGCGCCGCTCCCGACGCTAGGCGCGCCGAACCCCTAGAGCTGTGCCAGGCCGCCGGCTTCGCGCCGCCCGCCGCCGAACTCGCTGTGCGAGGGGGCGTCGGCGGGGACCGGCAGCGGCTCCTCGCCGGGCCGCTGGGCCGCTGCCTCGACCCGCGGCGAGAGCAAGGTGACCGGCTGGTCGAGCCCCTTCAGGGTCCGCTCGCCGCACGCCTCGACCTCGATCTCGGCGTTCATACGCTCGAGCGTTCGCTCGGTGATCAGGACGTCCTGGCCGACCTCGCGGGTCGCGGCCTCGACCCGCGCGGCGACGTTGACCGCGTCGCCGATCACGCTGAAGTTGAGCCTCCCGGCGCCGCCGATCGACCCGGCAACCACCGGCCCGGTGTTCACCCCCACCCCGATCTTCAGCCCCAGGCGCTCGTTGGAGTTCACCTTGGCGGCCATCTCGCACGCGGCGAGCACCGCTCGGTCGGCGTGGTCGGGATAGGGCTCGGGCGCGCCGAACACGCCGAGCAGGCCGTCGCCGAGGAACTTGTCGACGTGGCCGCGGTGGCGGCCGACGATCGGGACGACGATCTCGAACAGCTCGTTGAGGCGGCTGACGACCTCCTTGGCGCTCGAGCGGGCGGCGAAGCTCGTGAAGTCGCGGACGTCGCAGACCAGGACCGATACCTCGAGCTCCTGTCCGGCCTCGGAGAACTCCTCGCTGAGGATGTACTCGGCGACCGAGTGGTCGAGATAGGTGCCGAACGCGTCGCGGAGGCGCTCGCGCTCGGCGAGGCCCTCGACCATCTGGTTGAACGAGGCGGCGAGCTCGCCGAGCTCATCGCCGGTGGTGACCGGCACCCGGGCGTCGTAGCGACCCTCGGCGATCGCCACCGTGGCCCGCTGGAGGTCGTAGATCGGCCGGATGATCGACTTCGAGAAGAGGATCGTCAGGTAGAGCGAGATCGTGGTTGCGACCGCGACCGCGATCAGGACGTCGACCCCGAGTGCCTCGCCGCCGCCGCCCGAGGAGGTCAGCGCGGCGACGACCAGGCCGGTGATCAGGTTGATCAGCGGCAGGGCGGCCATCAGGCGGACCCGGAGGGGGATCGCGGGCGGCGCGACCCCGGTCCGCGGCGGCGGCTGGTTGTCGCTCACGTCGAGCAGGACCGGGCGCATCCCGATCTCGAGGATCAGGTAGTGGAGGATCGCCGAGTAGCCGAGCGCGATCATCGAGCCGGCGAAGAGCGGGAAGAACGCCCCCCAGGACAGCCCGAGGACGATCACCGCCCACAAGCAGGCGGGGATGATCGTGACGGCGACGGGCACGACCACGTCGCGTCGCACCAGTGAGAGCGGCAGGCTGATCGCCGTCCACCAGGCCCTCGTGGTCGCCTCCTCGCCGCGCGAGCCGCCGATCCACTCCTTGATCGGCCGCATCAGCGGATAGGTGCGAAGCAGGGTAATCCAGACCGCGAGCCCGGTCAGCCCGAGCGAGACCGCGAGGATCTTCAGGTAGTCGGCGGTCGAGGCGTCGTAGTAAAAGCTGAAGAGGAGGAGCGTCGCCGCCGTGATCACGAAGGCGCTCTGCAACTCCACCGTCAAGAAGACGTAGGGGTAGGAACGGCCGAGCCGACGGTAAAGACGAGTCAGAATCGGCGCCATGGCCCAATTGTCGCAGCCGACATCGGACTCAAACGGGGGATTTCCCGAGCCGCTGGACGGACAACCCGTCCGCACGGTACGCCGCCGCCACCCCGAATGCGGCGCGACGACCCGGGTCCGCATACCCGGCGTCGTCACCTCCGACGCCGTTCGGCGGGTCGTCTGCGTTCGCTGCCACGAGGCCTTCGAGGTGCCCGAGCGGGGTGCCCGGGGCGCGCGGCGCCCGCGGATCGGCGTTCCCCACTGGCTGTCGGACCCAGACAGCCCCGCCTGGCGCTACCTGAGCATCCCGGTCGCCGCCGCCGCGGTGGTCGGCGTGCTGGTCCTGATCCAGGGCTGCTGAGGGCTGCTTCGGCGGGTTTGCCAGGCGAGCGGCGTGAGCGGCGTCGCGCCGGGGCGCGGGTCGCGGCTACGATCCCGTTGATGCCCACCGCGACGGCCCAGGCGCTCTCCCCCGCCGCGCACGAGTTCATCGAGGGCGATCTGCGCCTCGTGATCGGCGGCGATCTGCTGGAGGCCGACGACGGGCGAACCTTCGAGACGATCGACCCGGCGACGGGCGAGCCGATCTGCGCGGTTCCGCTGGCTGGCTTCGAGGACGTCGAGCGCGCCGCCGGGGCGGCCCGGGCGGCGCTCGACGGCCCGCTTCGCAAGGTCAACCCCGCGAAGCGGTCGGGGCTCATGTACTCGCTCGCCGAGCTGATCAAGGCAAACGGCTCCCAGCTCGCCGAGCTCGAGTCGCTCGACAACGGAAAGCCGCTCAAGGCGGCGGGCGGTGACATCGCGGCGACGGTCAACCACCTTCGCTACTACGCGGGCTGGCCGACCAAGATCGAGGGCGAGACGATCCCGGTCTCGGCGCGCGACGTGCTCTGCTACACGGTCCGCGAGCCGGTCGGTGTCTGCGCCCAGATCGTGCCCTGGAACTACCCCCTGCTGATGGCGATCTGGAAGGTCGCCCCGGCGCTCGCGGCGGGCTGCTCGATCATCCTGAAGCCGGCCGAGCAGACGCCGCTGACCGCGCTTCGGCTCGGCGAGCTTGCGCTGGAGGCCGGGTTCCCCGAGGGGACGCTCAACGTGCTGACGGGTGACGGGACGACCGGCGCCGCGCTGGTCGACTGCCCCGAGGTCGACAAGGTCGCCTTCACCGGGTCGACTGTGGTCGGGCGCGAGATCGGCGCCAAGTGCGGCAAGTCGCTGAAGCGGGTGACGCTTGAGCTGGGCGGAAAGAGCCCCAACATCATCCTTCCCGACGCCGACCTCGACAGGGCGATCCCCGGCTCCTACCAGGGGATCTACTCGAACTCCGGGCAGGCGTGCAACGCGGGCTCGCGCCTCTTCGTCGCCGCCGAGCTGTTCGACGAGGTGACCGAGCGGCTCGCCTCGTTTGCGCGCCAGGCCCGGGTCGGGCCGGGCCTGGACCCCGAGACGGAGTTCGGCCCGGTGGTCTCCGAGGAGCAGTTCGAGCGGGTCAAGGGGTACATTGACTCGGGGGTCGCCGACGGGGCCGAGATGGTCGTGGGCGGGGTCGGAAACGGCGCGGGCGGCGACGGTGGTGGCGATGCCTCCGAGGCCAAGGCGGGCGACGGCTACTTCGTCTCCCCCACCCTGTTCACAGGCGTCGAGGACACGATGCGGATCGCCCGCGAGGAGATCTTCGGCCCGGTGCTGGTGGCGATGCCCTTCGAGAGCCTCGAGGAGGTCGCCCAGCGCGCCAACGACACCGAATACGGGCTGGCGGCGGGCCTCTGGACCCGCGACGTCTCGAACGCCCACAAGCTCGCCGGAATGCTCCAGGCCGGCAACGTCTACGTCAACACCTGGGGCGGCGGCGACCCGGCCGCCCCGTTCGGCGGCTACAAGGCATCGGGCATCGGCCGCGAGAAGGGCCACGCCAACCTCGACGCCTACCTCGAGAGCAAGATGGTCTGGGTACAGCTCTAGGCGTCGCGGCGCCGGTCGAACCCTTTCAAGAGCCCCCGCATCCGCCGCTTGCGGAACTCCTGGTCGAGCTCGTCGCCGAACAGCCTGCGTGCCGCCTCCCGTTGCGCGACGACCACGGTCGCCGACATGCCAAGCGCCTCCTCGACCTCGAGGATCACGGCGACGGGAGCGCCGCGCTTGGTCACGATCGCGCGCCGGCCCCCGCACACCCGGGCAAGCACCCCGGAGGTGTCGCGGCTCAACTCGCGCATCGAGACCTCGTCGATCGCGTCTGACGGCCCCTCGATCGCGAGCAGCGGACCGGCCGGCTTGTAGCGGGTCAAGTCACCGCCCCGCGCGCCGGCCTCCTCGCTTTCCTACCCAGCTCAGCTTCCGGTCGCGCGCGAGGAGCGTCCCGCTCATGATCGCCGGTGTTCTGATCCTGCCCGACCGGGCCAGAGGGTCGTCTCGACCGCCCCTGCGAATGACCGACATTAGGCGCGGCGCCAGACGTGTGTGGGCGCGGCGGCGGAGGTGTGGGCGCGGCGGCGGAGGTGTGGCTTCCGGTCGCGCGCGGGCGAAACAGGTGTGGCTTCCGGTCGCGCGCGGGCGAAAGGGGGTCTCGACCGCCCCCGCGAACGACCGACATCGCGCGCGCAGGGCATCGCAGGGCATCGCGTGGGTAGGGCATCGCGTGGGTAGGGCATCGCGTGGGTAGGGCATCGCGTGGGTAGGGGGGGGGGGGAGGTGTGTGGGTTCCGTTCGAAAGCGCGCGTCTTGAGCGCAGCGGGGCGCGCGCGGGCTCTTGTCGGCGATTCGCGGGGCAACTCGCAGAAGCTTGAGATTGCCGGTCGAGGGCCTTGTCGGCGATTCGCGGGGCAGCTCGGATGGGCCCAAAAGGCGGCCAGTCGCTGGCCGTGAGCAGGCACTCGGAGTCCGGGATCCGGTGCCACTCGGAGACCGTGATCCCGTCCGCCGGTGGGAAGGTGCCCCGGACCGTCGCGAACGACCGACATGCGCGTCGCGGAGGCCACATCGCGAGCGCGGGGAGGGGTTGTCGGCGATTCGCGACGGGTCCAGGGCACCCGTTGGATGCTCCGGGCTCCAGGCATGCAGGTGGGTGCCGCACGCAAACGAAACCGGCACGGAGTTGCCGCGAATGGCGCCCGGGGCCTAATCGACTCACCGCGGATAGGCCCCACGCGGCCGCCCTTCCCAACCAGCCTCTGCGACGAGCTCTCGTTCCGCCGCCCTACCCAGCCGAAGTTGGCTCGGACCGGGAAGGGCTTCCGGCCGGTTGTAGGCTCTGGAGCGATGAGGTTCGGACTGCTTGGAACCGGGATGGTCGGGCAGGCGATCGGCGGGAAGCTGATCGAACTGGGGCATGAGGTGAAGATGGGGTCGCGGAGCGCCGGGAACGAGAAGGCGGCGGCTTGGGCCTCGGATGCCGGCGAGGGGGCGAGCGAGGGCTCGTTCGCCGATGCGGCCGGATTCGGCGAGGTGGTGGTCAACGCGACCGCCGGATCGGCCTCGCTCGAGGCGCTGGAGGCCGCCGGGGCCGAGAACCTGTCCGGGAAGGTCCTGATCGACGTCGCCAACCCGCTCGACTTCAGCCAGGGAATGCCGCCGACCCTGACGGTCTGCAACGACGACAGCCTGGCGGAGCGGATCCAGCGGACCTTCCCAGACGCGCGCGTGGTCAAGGCGCTGAACACGATCAACGCCAGCGTCATGGTCGAGCCGGGGGCGCTCGGCGAGTCGACTCAGATCTTTGTCTGCGGCAACGACGCGGAAGCCAAGGACGAGGTCACGGAGCTGTTGCGGACCTTCGGCTGGGGCGAGGCGAACGTGATGGATCTGGGCGACCTGTCGGCGGCCCGAGGCACCGAGATGTACCTGCCGCTGTGGCTGCGCATGTACGGCGCCCTCGACACGGGCTCCTTCAACATCGCGATCGTCCGCGGCGACTGAGCGAGCCCGGTCGGCGGCGGTCGTTGCGGGCCGCCGCGTGGTGGGCCTGAGTGACGCCCAAGCCCCCTGGGAGGCCGCTTGGCGGCGCTACGATCGGGCCGCCCGGGTAGACAAACTGGAAAAGTCAGCGCGCTTAAAACGCGTGGCTCCTTCGGGAGCGTTGCGGGTTCGACTCCCGCCCCGGGTATTACGAGTCACAGGCGGGGCGATCGTGATTCGGCGCCCGCCCGGATACCCGAATCCGGTAATCGGATGATTGAAGCGCAACTCTGAGGGTAGTAGCGTGTTGTCTAGATCGGGCGCATGGAGGCCTCCGCCCTCACAACCGCCTCTCATGGCAGCCTGCTGGCGCGGCGATCGCCGCTTCTACGGCTGCAGAGCGACGAAAAACTCGTTGCTCTGATTCGCGATGGCCATGACCGGGCCTTCGAGGTCCTCTTCGACCGCTACCAGGCCCGCCTGCTGTCCTTCTGCCGCCACCTCCTGAACTCCGTTCAGGACGCCGAGGACGTGCTCCAGGAGGTCTTCGTCGCCGCCCACACGGCGATGATCGCCGACTCGCGGCCGATCAACGCCAGGCCCTGGCTCTACCGGATCGCCCGCAACCGCTGCCTGAACCACCTCCGGCGCCCGGTCGCCGAGGGCCAGGACTCGATGGACGTCCACCCGCTAGAGAACGGGACCACCACGCTCGAGCAGGTGCAGACGCGCGAGCAGCTTCGCGAGATCGTCTCCGACATGCGCGAGCTGCCCGAGACTCAGCGGACGGCGATGGTGCTCCGCGAGATCGATGACCTCTCCTACACCGAGATCGCCCAGGCCATGGGCACCTCGCTGCCCGCTGTCAAGTCGCTCCTGGTCAGGGGGCGGATGTCGCTCGCCGAGGCGAGCGAGGCTCGCGTCCTGACCTGCGGGGACGTCCGGCTCGAGCTCGCCGAGGCCGCCGAGGGAATCTCGAAGACCTCCGGCCCGGCCCGCCGCCACGTCCGGGACTGCAAGGCCTGCCGCCGCTACCGGCGCGAGCTTCGATCCAGCACCAAGGCGGTCGCCGGGCTCGCGCCGTTCGGCCTCTTCGCGCTGGTCCGAAAGCTTTTCGCCGTCAAGGTCGGCGGTGGAGCCGCCGGAGGCGGGGCCGCCGGAACGGTCGGCACGGCCGGAGGAGGTGCCGCGGGAGCCGGCGGCGCCGCGGGCGCTGCCGGGACGGCCGGCGGTGCAGCGGGCGCGGTTGGCACGGCGGGCGCCGCCGGCGCCGCGGGCGGAACGGCCGCCGCGGCCGGCGGCACGAGCGCGATCGGCGCGATCGCCGCCGGAAGCGCCGCGGGCGGCCTGGGCGCGAAGGCCGCCGTCGGCGTCGCCACGGCGGCGCTGTTCACGGCCGGCGCGGTGGGGGTCAAGAACATGGAGGACACGGGCCACGGGCCCGCCTCGACCGTGTCCGCGATCGGCACGCGGTCGGTCGAGACCCACAGCACCCACGTGACGGGCGCTCCCGCCCACGCCGCATCCGCCCACCAGCGCGACACGGCCAAGCTTCACGCGGCCAAGCCGGCGATCACCACCGGCCCCGAGACCCCGACCAAGGCGACCGCCACCGAGCCCACCGAGCCGGCCACCCCGGCCACCGGCGCCGACTCCACGCCCGCCGACACACCGGGCAAGGGATCGCCCCCGCCGGCGCCGGCCACCAACTACGGCGGCCAGAACGGCAACGGCTCTGCCTCGGGGAGCTCGGACGGCACGGGCGGCAACGACCCCGCCCCGCCTGACCCGCCGCCTCCCACAGACCCGCCGACCACCCCCACGGACCCGACTCCGCCTCCCACAGACCCGCCGACCACTCCCACGGACCCGACTCCGCCTCCCTCGGCGCACCCCACGCCGGCCCCGGCCCCCTCGGGCAGCTAGCGCCGGAGGGATATACGCCGGGGTAGCGGCGGCCCGGCCTACGCCTACGCCAGGCCGATCACCTTCAGCCGCCTCGACAGGCACTGGGCGGCGAAGGCATGCGTCTCGTCGCGCGAGTACCCGAACTGCTCCCAGTCGTCCTCCTCGGCCCACGGCGGGTCGAGGACCTTGTCGGCGACCGGCAGCGCCTCGGCCATCATGCGCTGCATCGCGTCGCGATAGCGCTCGTCCTCCTTCGCCATGTCGGTCAGGAAGCGAACGCCGAAGGCGATGTGGCGGTGCTCGTCGCGGGCCACCTTCTGGAACCCCTCGACGAAGCCCGGAAGCGTGCCCTGATCGGTGTTGTACTCGATGATGAAGTGCTGGCCGGTGAGCGCCAGGGCCCCCTCGATGATCATGTGGTAGAGCGTCACGCACTCGACCAGGAGCTCGGTGTCCTGGGGGTTGGTGGCCAGCCGATCGACCCGGCCCTTCAGCATCTCGTCGAAGAGCTGCTTGAAGGCGTCGTTCAGGTTCGGCTCGGTCGCGGTCAGGCGATCGGCGAGGTCGTCGGCGCCGTCGAGCAGCCCGACCTCCTGGTAGAAGCGGTTGAAGAACCGAACGTGGCGCGCCTCGTCGGCGATCTGGGTCGAGAGGAAGATCCGCATCTCCTCGGTCGGGGCGGCGCGCATGATCGGCCCGAGCTCGTCGGTGACCCGCTGCTCGCCGATGAAGAAGGCCGAGAGGCCATACATCCGCTGCTCGCGCTCCTCCGGCGGGATCTTCTCGAGCCAGTCCTGCTTGTCGCGGCTGAAGTCGATCTCCTGGGTCAGCCACTGCTGGCGCTCCCAGAGCTCATAGAGCTCCGAGTAGCCGAGCAGCTTCGCCTCGCCGCGGTCGGCCGACTCCTGAAGCGCCGGATCCGAGGTCTCGAGGAATCCCTCCCGGCCGGCGATCTCGCTCAGGGTCGTGAACTTCTTCGGGCCCGCCGCGGTAGTGCTCTCCGTGCCTGCTTCCACCTCGGTCTCCTCTCCTGGATGTTCGCCATCCGCGTTCGCCACAGGCTACCGCCTTGACTGGCCAGTCGGCCAGTAATTCCCATGAGGAGCTTTAGCTCCGAAACATGCGTGTCAGGGCGCCGCAGGCGCCCGCAAGTGATTCAGGCCGTGTGGCTCTCGCCCGGCTCGAGCACCACGACCTCCGAGTCGGTGGCCGACTCGACCTCGGCCTTGAACGCCGCGGCGTCCGTCTCGACCGGCGGGAAGGTGTTGAAGTGCATCGGGATCACGGTCTTCGCCCCGATCATCTCGGCGGCCACCACGGCGTCGTGGCGATCCATCGTGTAGTGGCCGCCGATCGGGATCAGCGCGACGTCGACCGGCGTCCGCCGTGCGATCAGCTCGAGGTCGCCGAACAGGCAGGTGTCGCCGAGGTGGTAGACGGTCACGCCCCCGATGTTGATCACGAGGCCCGCCGCGGTCCCGATCGGGGTGCCGGTCTCGGCGCTGAACGGCGTCTCCGAGGAGCCGGGCAGGGTGTTCGTGTGCCACGCCTGGACGAGCTTCACCCATCCCCAGTCGAACTCGACGGTCCCGCCGAGGTTCGGGTCGCTGACCTCCTCGACACCCTTTGCCTCGAGCCAGTTGGCGAGCTCGACGATCCCCACGCAGGCGGCGCCGGTGCGCTTCGCGAGGCCGACCGCGTCGGCCATGTGGTCCGCGTGGCCGTGGGTGATCAGGATGTGGGTCGGGTCGAGCTCGTCGGCGGTGACCGGCGAGGCTGGGTTGTTGGGCTTCAAGAAGGGGTCGACGAGCACGCGCGCTTCGCCCTCGGAGAGCTCGAAGGTGGCGTGTCCAAGAAATCTGATCTCCATCCGGTTCAGTCCTCCTGTTCGGGTTGTTCGGCGCTTCGAAGCTCTTCGGCGAGGGCCCAGCCGACCGCGACGCCGACCATCATGCCCATCCGGGCCTCCTCGGCGAGGAGCGATCGCACGGCGCTCAGTCGCTCGGCCTCGTCGGGCGCGCCGGCAGCCTTAAGGACCTCGCTCTCGTGGGTCTCCTTGAACCAGCCCCCGGCCTCCATCGCCGAGGCGAGGACCCGCTGGAGCTTCGGCGCCGCCGCGCCGACCAGCGCCTCGGCCTCGCGGAACCTCTCCCGGTCGGTCAGCGCCTCGATCGCAGCGTCCAGTCGCGCCTCGTCCACTGGCACGGCCGAGACGATAGTCACTTGCGGCGCTCCCACATCTCGATCGCGCAGATCGGCTCGTAGCCGAGTCGTGCGTAGACGGGGTAGCCGGCCTTGGTCGCCTGGAGGCTGGAGGTAAGCCGGCCCCGCTCGCGGGCCTCGGCGAGGGCGGCGTGAAGGAGCCGGCGGGCGAGCCCCCGGCCGCGGTGCTCGGCGAGCGTTGCGACGAGGTAGACGCCGCAGTCGTCGCCGTCGTCGACCGCCCCGAGGACGCTGGCGGGGCGGCCGTCGACCCGCGCCTCGTAGAGGCGAAGCTGCACGTCGGTGGGGGTGCGCCTCAGGGCGCGGCCGAAGGTCCCCACCTCCCACCCGTAGGCGAGGTCGTTGATCCGGGTCACGTCGGCGACCGCTGGGTCGGAGTCCCAGTCGAGGCCGTCGGTCTCGGGGACTGGGAGGTCGGCGAGGTCGAGGACCATCGCGGTCGGGGTCGCGTCGAGCACGTGGCCCGACGCCGCCAGGGCCTCGGTGGCCTGTCGGTCGATCTCGGGCACCCACACGGTCCACGCCTTTACCCCGGCCTCCTCGTAGGCGCGGGCCAGGCCGTCGAGCGAAGCGACCAGGGAGTCGGGGTCTCGATAGACGACCGAGTTGATCACCGAGCGCTCGGGGGCGCTCGGGACGATCGAGGCGACGACGCCATCGTCCTCGAGGAGCTTCGAGTCATCGGAGCCGCTGCCGAGCAGCCGGACGAACGCGCTCAGGCCGCGGCGCTGGAGCTCGATCGCGGCGGCGGGGTCCACGCCTAGCGCTTGCGGGCGAGCGTGATCCCGTCGGCCACAGCGAGCATCACGACGTCGACGCGCTGGTCGGCGGCGGCGCGGTCGTTGACCTCGCGGGTGGCGCGCGTTCGCGGGTCGTCGTCGTCCGGGTCGAGCACCTTGCCGTCGCGGAAGACGTTGTCGAGCATCACGAGCCCCCCGGGGCGCAGGAGGCGAACGCACTCCTGGTAGTAGTCGGGGTACTCGGACTTGTCGGCGTCGATGAAGGCGAAGTCGAACGGCTCTGAGGACGGCAGGCCGCGGATCGTCTCGAGCGCCGGCCCGAGCCGCAGGTCGATCCGGTCGGCGACGCCGGCCTCATCCCAGTAGCGGCGGGCGACCGAGGTCCACTCGTCGCTGACGTCACATGTGACGAGCTCTCCGTCGTCGGGAAGGCCGCGGGCGATGCAGATCGCCGAGTAGCCGGTGAACGTCCCGAGCTCGAGCGCGCGCCGCGCCCCCATGAGGCGCATCAGCATGGTCAGGAAGGCCCCCTGGTCCGGGGCGATCTGCATGATCGCGACGTCGGCGAGCTTGCTCTCCGTCTGATCGGCGAGGCGGCGCAGGATGTCGTCCTGCCGCGCCCCGTGCTCGATCGCGTAGGCGTAGAGCTCGGGGCCCAGGGTCGTGAACTTGTCCGGCATCAGCGATTCGCCCGCGACGCCGAGAGGCCCGCGCCCATGCCGACCAGCCCGCCGATGATCCCCGCCCACGGGTTGGCGAAGTCGTTGACGAGCGGCAAGAGGAGGAGCACGCAGGCCGCGATCGTGACCGGGATCCAGTCGAAGTCCTCACCGTTGGCGATCGCGTCCGAGCGCCGGAGCATGAACCAGGCGCCGAGGGCGCCGAGGGCGATGCCGTTCCCCCCGGAGACCAGCGTCAGGCCGTCGCCGAACAGGTCATCGAGCTGGGGCGCCGCGAGCGCGCCGAGCGCGCCACAGGCGATCAGCATGAGGAGCGTCGCGACCGAGCCGAGGCGTCGCTCGAGCTCGGGGACGAGGAGGACCATCGCCAGGCCGATCACGAACAGGTAGCCGAGGTCGTCGTAGACGAACGGCGCCGCCAGGTAGTTCCACCACTGGTCGATGGCCGCGATCCCGCTGATCGCGCCGACCTGGAACAGGCTCAGGTCCGAGGCGCGCTGGACCAGGAGGAGGATCGCCGGACCGAGGATCGCCGCGATCGTCGCGTAGGGGCGCTCGGTGGCGAACGCGGTCCGCTCCCGGGCGCTCGCCCGTCGCTCGGCGACGCGACGGCGGCGCTTCGCGCGCCGGCTTTCGCGCGGGGTGAGCTCGTCGCCACGGCGCTCGAGCTTCGGGGCCCGCTTTCTGAGCCGGGTCCCGCAGTAGGGGCACTCTGTGACGTACGGGCTCACCTCGGAGCCGCAGCTCTTGCAGACGACGCTCAGCTCGGGTCCTGCCTCGGGCACGACAACGAGAATATCCGGCGGCTGCCGGCTCAGGGTCTGGTCTTGTCGGCGATCTCGGTGACCAGATCGGTCAGCTCGGCGCCGCCCTCGACCAACCGAAGCTGGCGGTGGGCGCCCGTGTTGGCGTCGAGCAGATCGCCGACCATCGCGAGCTCGGACGAGCAGCCGAGCTCCGAGGCGTGCTCTGCCACCTCGTCGAGCACCCCGCGCGCCATCTCCTCGGCCGGAACCTGCTCGCCGCGCCAGAAGTCGATCAGCCCCGCCTCCATGCCGCGCAGGGCGGCGCGGACCTTGTTGTCGTCGACCAGCTCGGTCGGGTAGTCGACCAGCGGCTGGTCGTCGTCGTAGAGCGAGCTGATCCGGTGGGCGAGCGAGACGGTCAGCGCGGCGAGGCCGAGCGTGTGCTCGAGGCGGGTCTGCTGGTCGAAGATCCGCGCCTCGACAGTGCCCAGGTTGGGATGGGGGCGGACGTCCCACCACAGGTAGGTGTAGTCCTCGATCGCGCCGCCGCGCATCATCTGCTCGACCCGGTTGGAGTAGCTCTCCCAGTCTCCGTAGTGGGGCGGGATCCCGGCCCTCGGGAAGGCCCGGAAGACGGGCGTTCGCGACGACATCAGCCCGGTCCGGGCGCCGCGCCAAAACGGCGAGTTGGCCGACAGCGCCAGGAGCAGCGGCAGGTAGCGGCGAAGGCCGTCGGCGACGTAGATCGCCCGGTCGGGCCCCTCGATCGCGACGTGGACATGGGTGCCGAAGATCAGCTCGCGGCGAGCGATCCAGCCGAGCTCCTCGACGATCTCGTGGTAGCGCGGCCGATCGACGATCGACTGGTCCTCCCAGTGGGCGAACGGGTGCGTCCCCGAGGCGGCCAGGAGCAGGCCGCGGCGCTCGGCGATCTCGGCCACGCCGCCTCGCAGGACGCGAAGCTCCTCGCCGGCGGCCGCGACGTCGTCGCACGGGGTGGTCGCGATCTCCAGCACCGACTGCATCAGCTCGGGCTTGACCTGGCCGTCGAGCGCCTTCGGCACCTCGTCGAGGATCGTCTCGATCCCCTGCGCGAGGTCGAGGCCGTCGGCGTCGAGGATCATCAGCTCTTCCTCGATGCCGATCGTGAACGGCGGCCCGTTGAAGCGGTGGTCGAGCACTGGAGGCCACGGCTATTATCCGGATCGGACCAGCCGTAAACCCAGGAGGAAGAAACCCACCCAATGGCGATCGACACCGCGACCGAGCAGAAGTCCCTTCTCAGCACCCTCGCGCCCGGCAAACGCACCCGCCTTCGGCGCCTGCTGTTCGAGTACGGCCCCGGCCACGGCACCCTGCTCCTGCTGCCGATCGACCAGGGGATCGAGCACGGCCCGCGCGACTTCTTCCCCAATCCGGCCTCCAAGGACCCCGAGTACCAGTTCAACCTCGCCGCCGAGGCCGGCTACTCGGCGATCGCCTGCCAGATCGGCCTGGCGACCAAGTACTACCCCGACTACGCGGGCCAGGTGCCGCTGATCCTGAAGATCAACGCGAAGACCGACGTCCCGTCGTCCGACGACGCGCTCTCGACCACCAACGCCTCGGTCGAGGACGCGGTCCGCCTGGGCGCCGACGCGGTCGGCTACACGCTCTACGTCGGCTCGCCCCGCCAGGACGCCGACCTCCACCAGCTCCAGGGGGTTCGCTCCGACTGCGAGCGCTACGGCATGCCACTGATCGTCTGGGCCTATCCGCGCGGCGCGGCAATCAACAAGAAGGGCGGCCACGTGTCCTTCTACGCGATCGACTACGGCGCGCGCCTCGCGATGGAGATGGGCGCCGACGTCGTGAAACTGAACCGCCCGCAGATCAATCCGGAGAAGGACAAGGACGCCCCCGCCCCCTACAACGACCTCCAGGTCAGCGAGGAGGAGGCAGTGCAGCAGATCGTCGCCTCGGCCGGCCGCTCGCTGGTAGTGCTTTCGGGCGGCTCCAGGATCGACGACGACGTGCTGCTCACGCAGACCCGCGAGATCATGGAGTCCGGCGGCTCGGGCGTGATCTACGGCCGAAACGTCTGGCAGCGCGAGCACTCCGCGGCGCTCGAGATCATCGAGCAGATCAAGGAGATCATGCTCTCGAGCGTCACCCGCATCCCGTAGCCGGCGGCCCCGCGGGGCCGCAAACGTCACGCCTCACCCCCAACCCTCACGAATCAGCCGACATCAGGCGCTGATGCCCGTTCTCAGCGCCGTCGGGGTCCCCACCGGCCCCAACTCCTCAAGAACGAGTCTGCAGGTAGGTTGCGGCGGCCCCCCGCGAATCGCCGACATTCGGACCCGGGTTGCGGCACCCCTCGCGGGCGGTAGGTTGCGGCACCCCTCGCGAATCGCCGACATTCTCCCTTGCGCCCCGCGGGGTGGGTCAGGGGGCTGGGCAGCCGAATGGGGGCCCTTTCTTGCGCATGTGGATACATAGACCCTGACCGTTCAAGGAATGAGCCAAAAGGGGAAATTCTTCGCTCAAAGGGCGTTCGAAGCGCAAAGAAATGTCGGTCGTTCGCGAGGGGTCCGAGAGGGGCGTCGTACCGAACGGTTGTCGGTCGTTCGCGGGGAGTCCGCGGAGAGGCGGCTTGCCGGGTCGGCGTGCCGAGCGGTTGTCGGTCGTTCGCCGGGGCCCGCGGAGAGGCGGCTTGCCGATTGGTTGTCGGTCGTTCGCGAGGGGGCCCGAGAGGGGGGCCGGCGTGCCGAGCGGTTGTCGGTCGCCCTTCCCCCTACCCAGCCTGTCCCGGCAGGGGGCACGCGGCGCTCTCGTTGGGTTAGGTCAGGCATGAGGCTCGGGATCTTTTCTCGTTGGGTCAGGTCAGGCATGACCGTCGGAATCTTGATGGTGCTCGCGGGTGTCGTGGGCCTGGCGGGCTGCGGCTCGGACGGCGGCGCGCCGACGCCCGGTGGGCGGTCGGTCGAGGCTCGGGTGGTGCGGGTCGTGGACGGGGACACGATCGTCGCCTCGGTCGCGGGCGAGGACCAGTACGTCCGCTACATCGGCGTCGACACGCCCGAGACGGTCAAGCCCGACACGCCCGTTCAGTGCTACGGCGAGCGCGCCAGTGCCGAGAACCACCATCTGGTCGAGGGCAGAACCGTCCGCCTCGTCTTCGACCGGGAGCGGCGCGACGTCTACGGGCGGCTGCTCGCCTACGTCTACACGACCCGGTCGGGCGGAGCCGGCCCCAGGTTCGTCAACGCGACCCTGGTCCGCGACGGCTATGCACGGACGCTCGCGATCGCCCCGAACACCGCCCACGCCCCGCTCTTCGACCGCTTCGCCGCCCGGGCGGCCAAGGCCGGCCGCGGCCTATGGGGGCGCTGCTAGCCGCCAGCGCCCGGGTCGAGGCTGCAGTCGAGCGCTCGTGCCGATTGGCACCCGAAGCGCGTTCGGCGTGCCACCCGGTTTGGTAGCGTCCGACGGGTCGTGTCAGGGTCGCTTCGCCACGCGGCCCCCGCAGATCGCACGGCGCCGAGTCTCACCGAGGTACCCCGCTGATGAGAATGCAAGAGAGCATCGAGTCGTTCGAGATGGCCTTCGAGCAGGAGGCCGCGCTCGAGCGGCGACGCCGAAAGCAGCTTCGCCAGCGCGCGGCGAACCGGTCGCGGGCCCGCAGCATTCAGCAAACCGAGCAGCGCGGGAACGTCGCCTTCGGTGTCCTGATCGTCGCGCTCAGCATCACCGTGGTCACCGTGGCCGTGGTGATGTTCGAGTCGCTCGCCTGGCTGATGGGCTGAGCCGGGGCCGCCCGGCGAACGATCCGTCAGTCCTTGGAGAGCTCGTCGAGGGCGTCCTCGACCTTGCTCGGCGAGTCGCCGTTCTGCGGCTGGCGCTGCGCGGCGGCTTCCTCCCGCTCCTCCTGGATCGAGATGTAGACCTCCTTGCGGAAGACCGGGACCTCGCGCGGGGCGCTGATCCCGAGCCGGATCTTGTCCCGAGCCACGGCGAGCACGGAGACCTCGACCTCGTCTCCGATCATGATGCTCTCATTCGTCTTGCGGGTAAGAACCAGCATCTTGCCTCCTTCGATCGGGCCCCGACGGTCCACGGCCCGGTCGAATTCAGACTAGCTAGTGAAACCCACGTGCGCCACCCACAACCGTTCGTTAGCATCACCCCCCCAACGGAATCGGCATCAGATGGCCAGAAAGCCACTTCGCTCACAGCTCAACCAGATCCGTGCCTGGGTCCGCCAGGGGCGAACCGATGCCTGGATCGCCCACCAGCTCGACATTCCGGCCTCCGAGCTGCGCGAGTTTCGCCGCCGCCACGAGCTCGCTCCCGAGGACGAGAGCGGAGAGGGCGAGCTTCGTGACGAGATCGAGGCCGAGATCGAGGCCACCCTGGGCGAAGAGGACGACGAGGAGGACGAGGCCGAAGCCGAGGACGAGGCGGACGACTACGAGGGCGACGATGAGGGAGCCGAAGCCGAGGTTGCGACTGATCAGGCCGAGGCCACCAAGGCAAGCGATACCAACGGTGACGGCGCCGAGGCCGAGACGACCGGCAAGCGCCGGCGGCGACGGCGCCGCAGGCGCAGCGGACCCTCGCGCGCGGGCGCCGCGATGCAGGGCAGCTTCGACCACGGCACCGAGGACGGGTTCGGCCTCTGGCTGGACCCGGCGGTCGAGAACGACCCCATCTACACGGAGCACTGGGCCGGGCACCGGCCCGTCGAGGTGACGATCGAGCCGGACCGGATCGTCATCAAGCGTTCCTGACCGGCGCCTCCCGGCCCTCGCCGCTTCGCCCGCCGCCTCCGCGCTTCGCCCCCTCGCCCTGCCCCCCGGCCGCCGGTGCGCGCCCGTTGCCGCGCCGGCTGGTGCGCCAGGCCTCCTCGGGAATCCTCGCGAGGTCGTCCCGCAGCCCTTCCAGGATCCGCAGCTCGTGGGGATCCGCGCCCGCCGTCAGGAGCTGGCGCATCTTGCGAAGGCGCACCGCGACCGGCTCGCTGGAGAACAGGTAGAGCGAGATGTCGCCGTCGAGCTCGCTTCGCTCGTCGACGCTAACGCCGCCGGACCTTCCTGTTTCGCGCAGCAGGCGGACCAGCCGAGCCCCCTCGGTGTCGCCCAGCTTGCCGACCTCATCGTCTCCTTCGGGCGGGGGATCGGCGCCTTCGGACGGGGTGCGGTCGGGCGGGGGGTCGGCGCCCTCAGGCAGTGCATCGGCGCCCTCGGCCCCCCCACCGAACGCGGCACCCTCGCCCCCGGCCACGGCGGCCTGGGCGACGGCTGTCTTCGGCGGAGCCAGCACCTCGGGCGGGATGCGGTCGATGACCGCGGTCCGGAGAGCCTTTCGGTCTCCGGGCTCCAGCGCCCTGAGCCCCGCCTTCGTGTTGAACTTGAGCGCCGAGCGGCGCCGAAGCGCCGACTTCGTGATGTGGCTGAGCGGCTCCCAGTGATAGCGGGGGATGATCCGCAGCACGAAGAGCAACGCGAACCAGACCAGCATCAGGGCCGCGATCACGGGCAGCTTCTCGAGCTTTCCCGCCGGATGCAGGAAGTGGAACCCGATCGCGATCGCCGCCGCGACCAGGGTCGCCAGCGACATCGAGAGGTAGGGGAAGTCGAGCGCCCTCGAGCCGCGCTGCGAGTACGTGAACATGATCACCATCGGGATCACGAACGCGGTCAGCATCGAGATCGGGGCCGTGTAGATGCCGAGGTTGGTGTTGCTCAACAGGAGCAGCATGAAGGCGATGTAGGAGACCGCAACGAGGATCGTGGCGGTCACGAAGTTGCGGCGCTTGTTCGGATAGACCGCGTACTGGCTGACGCTCCGGTAGAGCGCCGGCATCGACATCGCCGCCGCCGTCAGGGGGATCAGAGGCGCGGCGGAGGCGAACCGGTGGCCGCCGATCTGGATCAGGATCTCGCCCCCCAGCACCATCGCCAGCACCGCGGTCAGGGTCAGGAGCCAGAAGTAGGCGAGCATCTGGCCGTTCGCGACCGCGACCCCGTACTGGCGCATGAACGCTTCGTAGCTGGCCGTCTTTCGGACCGGCCGAAGGGCGATCCGGAAGCCCTGGGGAAGGAAGGCGACCATGAACCCGGTCCGCGATGCGAGGTTGTAGAGGCCGATGTCCTTGTGGTCGACGAACCGCGAGAGGATGAACGAGTCCGCGTTCTGGACCACCCACATCGATGAGGCGATCGGCGCCCGGATCCAGCCCCGGTTGAGGATCTCCTTGAGCTCGCCGAACGAGAAGCCGACCTGGAAGCTCTTCCAGATCAGCGCCACGCAGATCACGGTCGCGAGGGTGGTGCCGATCGTCTGGCCGATGATCGCCCCCTTGACCCCGGCCCCGGCCGAGACGATGGCGATGATCGCGATCAGGTTGAAGGTCGGGCGGGCGGCCTCGATCAGCGCGTAGGTGAGCCCGCGCCCCTCGAACCAGACGACCATCTCGGCGAGCTTGAAGAGCGCCCAGACCGAGCCGGTGATGGTCGCGAAGACGACCGCGTCGGCCTGGCCCGGGTCCTGGAGCAGGAACTCGGCGATCTGGGTGCGGAAGATGAACACCGTCGAGATCGCGAACGCGGCGAGCATCACGGTCCACACGACCCCGACGCCGAGCGTGTAGGTGGGGAGCACCGACGCCTGCTCCTTGGACTCGTCGTCGCCCTCGACGTCGTCGTCGTCGTCGTCGGAGACGCCGAACGTGCGCATCATCGTCCCCGGCTTGGAGAGCATGTGGATGATCTGGGTGACCAGCCCGGTGAGGAAGAAGAGCAGCGCGTAGGCGCCGAGCTTTCCCGGGCCGAGCAGTCGCGCCACGACCGCGATCGAGCCGTAGTGAAGAAGGTTGGTGAGGAGGAGCGAGAGCCCCTGCATGCCCGAGAACCGGGCCAGCTGCGCCCCGAGCAGAGCACCGGCGCCCCCGGGGTGGGTGTGCTCGTGCTGCGGCGGCTCCTGCTTTGCGGCGCCGGATCCCTTGCCCGACCCGTTGGGCTTTCGCTTCTTGCCGGAGGGCTCGGCCATCAGGTCCAGATCGACCAGGTCGCGAACTCGCGACCGGTCAGCTCGCGCAGACGCTCAGCGTCCTCGCGCAGCGAGCGAAGCGCCTCGGGCCGAAGCGCCTCGCGGACCTCCGGCACCTCGATCGTGCGCCGAAACGGGAAAAGGGCCCCGACCGCGCGCCAGAAGGTGGGCGGGATCGCGCGGCCGCGCGGCGTCTTGCCGATCCGCTCCAGGCGCATCGCGAGGGGGGTCGCCCGGGTCTTTCGCGAGGTCTTGTGGCGCTCGTCGGAGAAGCGGGCGTGCGAGAAGCCGGGGTCGACCCCGATGAACTCGAAGACGCTACGAAGCGTCTCGATGCGGTTCGTGCGGAGCTCCTCCTGCTCGACCAGCAGGATCCGCTCCAGCGGGTAGACGCGCAGGAACTGCTTGAGCTGCGTGTAGTAGAGGCTGCGGGCCAGATAGGACGTGTTGGGGTGCATCAGCGTGGCACGCAGGTCACCCTTCTCGCGCCGCTTGGCGTAGTTGTGGACCCAGTGGGCGGCGATCCGGTCGATCGGATCGCGGACCATGTAGAGGAGCTTCGCGTCGGGGACGACCGAGTGCATGCGCTCGGGTACCCCGACGTGCTGGGGGAAGGCGGTGTAGTTGGGCGACGCCTCGCCGCGCACCGTGGCTCGAGCGTCGAAGTGGGCCTGGTACCAGTCGAGGCCGCGCGGGAAGTTCCGCTCGGCGATGAAGAAGTTGAGCTCCTTCGGCTTCGACATCGAGGTCTCGGGATGCAGGCTCAGGTAGTAGTGGAGGCCGCTCGTGCCGCACTTCTGCGCCCCGATCACGATCAGGTTGGGCAGCGCGCCCGCCGCGGCCCCGGAAGGCGCGGATGCGCCCGAATCGCGCCGTGCGCGGGGCGCCCGCGGCGCACCGGGCGTCGCCGTGGTGCCCGTGCCTGACTCCATGCCCGGGAGGGTACCGCCACCGAAACCGGGCAGAACGGCCGTTCGTGACTATCCGCACTCTACTTCGGCCAACGCCGCCTGGATGAGGGCGTCAGCTCAGCAGGCGGGCGCGGCGTTTCGGTCGCTCGGTCGCCGCGCTGAGCAGCCCAGAGGGAACCTCGCCCACCGCGAGGGCTCGGCGCAGGCGCGGGCGCCGCAGGAGGACGAGGCCGAGGCGCCTGCGAAGGAAGGCCTCGTAGGAGCCGCCGGCCAGCTCCGCCTGGCGGGTGCCGGCGCCGGGAACCTGCTCGACCGCCACGCCGAGGCGTCGGAGCATCCCGATCGCAAGCGAGTCCGTGACCACGAGGACCCGCTCTGGGGGGTCGGGCGTCTGGACGAGCGCGTCGGTGGTCGCGCGCTCGAGCTCCTCGCCGTCGAGTCCGAGCGCCACGACCAGGGTCCTGGGCCTCGGCATCGAGACGATCTGCGAGCTGAGCCGGGCGACGGTCGCGGGGACGCTTGCCAGCCAGGCCCCCGCGCCGCGGGCGCTCGCGCCTAGCACCCCGGCCCCGCGGGCCCTCGGGCCGCCGGGACCGGCGGGCCGGCCCTCCTCGCCACCCCCGCTCGCCGAGGCGCCCCCACCCGGCGGCTCCGGGTCGCCGACCAGCTCCTCGAGCCAGCGGGCGGCCTCGTCGGCGCCGTTCGGGGGCCGCAGGCGCTCCAGCCGCTCGCGCATCGCGCCGCGGCGCTCGTCTTCGAGGAGGGCACCGGCCAAAAGCTCGAGCCTGGGGTCGGCCGGGCCGGCCGCGGCCAGCCCGACGCCGATCCGCTCCGCATGACGCGCCCGGGCGGCCTGATCGTCGGTCTCGCGCTCGATCGGGACGAACACGCTCGGGACCCCGAACCGCACCAGCTCGTGGAACGCGTTGTAGCCGGGGGCCGCGACCGCGCCGTCGAAGGCGGCGAAGTAGCGGCTGATCGGATAGGCCGCCCGCACCGCCACGACGCCGTCGGGCAGCTCGTGGGGATCGGCGATCGCCGAGGACACCGCGGCGACCTGCACCCCCGGCCGGCCGGCCAGGGCCCGCAGGCAGCGCTCGGTCGCCTCGGCGACCTCGGCGCCCTGGCCGAGCTGGACGAGCACGGTGGTCGCCCCCGCCTCGAGTCCCAGCTCGCGCTCTGCCTCGGCCCGCGGCAGCAGGTCCTCGTCCGCCGAGAACACGATCGGGGCGACCTGCCGCACGCCCTCGCGCCACTCGGGGGTCGGACCGCGGTCCTCGCCGTCCGCGAGCTCGCCCGGCTCGAGCACCGCGTCGAACTTCCGGGTCCGGGTAAGCGGCACGGTGCTCGCGCCCTCCCTCCACAGCGCCCGCCGGCACCACACCTTGCACGGGACCGGGGCCATCGCGGCGATCAGCGGGTCGTAGGGCAGGATGCCGTCGAAGACGAGCCCGCCGGGGTCGGCCTCGGCGATCGCGGCGCGAAGGCGCGCGCCGAGCCGGCGCGACCAGCGCCAGTCATCGCCCGCGCCGGGGCTGCCGTGAGACGCCATGTACTCGACCGGAAAGCCCAGCTCGTCCAGGACCGAGGCGCCCTGCGAAAGCGTGAAGAAGAGCGGCTCGACGCCGGGTCCGAGCCGCCGGGCGATCGCCATCGAGCGGGTCAGATGGCCGAGGCCGGTCCCGTTCGAGGTCACGAACATGATCCGCCGCTCGCCGCTCATTCGGCCTCGCTCACCCGAGCCGCTCGCGTGCTTCGATCAGCGGCGCCGCCGCGTGGTTTCCCTCTCGCTCGAGCTCGGCGAGAGTCCGCCCGTAGCGCCGCCCGAGCGCCCAGGCCGCCGGGCCCCTGACCCCCTCGCGCCAGCGGCCGCGTCCGATCGACTCGGCGTCGAGGCGCCCGAGGAACGACCGCGCCGCTTCATCGTCATCGAGCGAAAGGGCCGCGATCAGCGCCTCGTAGGAAGCCTCGTCTCCCGGGGCCGCGAGCTGGTCGAGGACCACGATCGCGAAGCTGCGGGGGGGAATCGCGTATGCGGCGCCGTCCTCCTCGCCTCGCACCGCCGACTCGATCTCGCGAAGCTCTCCGGCCCAGCGACGGATTCCGGGGCCGAGCCTCGATCCCGCCCCGTCCATCGACGCGGCGACGTCGCGCCCGTCACGGACCACATGTACGAATCGGGCCTCCGGGAAGAGCCGCACCAGGGTCTGGGCCTGGCGCATGTTCGGGGCGCTCGCCTCGACCAGCCCGGCGCCGCCGGCCGGCACGAGCAGCGACAGGAAGAGCTCGCGGCAGGCGCGGATCGGGTCGCGATGGAAGGAGCCGCGAAAGTCGTCGATCGCGGAGTCGAGGCGGTCTCGCGGCACCACCGCGGCCAGGCCCGGCTGGCCGTCCGCGCCCTCCCACCAGACCCCCCGCAGGAGGCCGACGAAGTCGTCGAGGCCGATCTGCCCGCCCAGGAGCGCGGGCATGCCGCGCTCGTCGTTGTGAAAGCGCGCCGCCACCGGCACCGTGACGAGCCGGGGGTGGGCGTCGAGGAGCTGCCCGACCAGCTCGGTGCCCGTCGACGCCGCGCCCCCCACGAAGATCACCTCGCCGCGCTCGGCCAATGTCAGGCGCTCGGCTGGGGCGCGAGCGTCCGCTCAAAGGAGCGCCGAAGGACGTCGGCGCAGTGGTAGCCCTCGCGCTCCAGGCGCTCGAGCGTCGCCTCGTAGCGGGCCGTGACCCGGCCTTGCTCATCTGGATCGAGGCCCTCGCGCCAGCGCTCGCGGTGGGCGGCGCCGGCGGTCATCTCTCGGTCGAAGAAGCCGCGGATCGCCGGTTCGTCCTCGACCCCCAGGAAGTCGAGCAGGCCGCCGTAGGCTCCCTCGCGGCCCCCCCAGACGAGCTCGTCGAGCCCGACCACGTGGAGGCGCTCCAGCCCGCCAGGGCCGAGGCCGCGCACCCCTTGCTCGGCGCGCCGCAGCCGGTCGGCCCAGAAATCGATCCCGGTGGCGGCGTCGGTCGGATGGTGGTCCTTCTCGCGAAGCTCCACCTTCGACGTCCCCGAGTCGCGGCCGTCGCGCACCGCGTGCACGAATCGCGCCTCGGGGAAGATCTCGGCGAGCTCGGGGGCGGCCGCGATCGTGAAGCAGCTCATCTCGACCAGCGCCGGCTTGCCCGCTTCCTCGGCGAGCGGGGCCAGCAGGTCGTAGAACAGGTCGCGCGAGGCGCCGACCGAATCGCCCGAGACGGCCCGCTCGAACTTCTCGACCGCGGAACGGAATCGCTCTTCACCGACGATCTGATGGAGCCCCCGAACCCTGCCGTGCGGCTCACGGGGGCGAAGGCGAGCCCCGGCGCGCCACAGCGCCACCCGCGAGCGCCCGATCACTCCGGCCGGCACCAGCGCTCGCCGGCCCACCCGGACCCGGTACCACCAGTAGGTCCGGAGCTTTCGAACCAACTGCTCGGCGCTCGCCCGGCCGCCGACCAGGTCGGCGAGGCCCTTCGGGTTGCAGTGGAAGCGGCACTCGATCGGCACGCCCCGAAAGCGCGAGTGATGGTCGAGGAGGTGCGAGATCACGGTCGTCCCGCTGCGACCGGTGCCCCCGACGAAGACGAGGTCGGCGGGCTCGCTCACGTCCTCGCCCCGACCGGCTTTCCGTCGCCCGCCAGGAAGGCGAGCGGGCGCCCGCGCTCCGCCGGCGCGGCCTGCGATCGCTCGAGCGTGCTTCGAAGGAGCGGCGTGCACCCGATCCCATCGGCCTCCAAACGGTCGATGATCTCGACGTAGAGCCGCTCGAGCTTCGCGGCGCGGCGGTCGCCCAGCCCGCGGCGCCAGCGCTCCGCGTTGGCGAGCTCGGAGCTCATCCGCCGGTTGAAGAACTGCTTCATCCGCCGGTTGACGTACACCCCGGTGAACCGGCAGATGTGCTTGAGGCCCCGCCGCGGCCCGAGCAGCAGCATCTCGTCGAGGCTCACGGTCAGGAGGCGATCCGGGGGGATCGCCCGGGACCCGGCGTCGATCGCCCGGATCCGCGCCTCCCACCACTCGAGCCCCTGGGCGCGGGTGCGCGGGTAGACGAAGCCCCTCGTCTGGCCGACCCGCGACGCTGAGGCGTCTCGGCCGTCGCGGACCACGTGGATGAACCTCGCGTCGTCGAAGAGCCGGACGAGGGTCGGCGCCTGGGCAACGGTGTCGCAGCTCTGCTCGACGAGGGCGTCGGCCCCGGAGCGCTCGACCCACGGCCACAGCAGGTCTCCGAAGAGCCGCCGGCAGGCGGCCTCGGGGTCGTGATCGAATCCGTCCTCGAACCTCCCCAGCGCCTGCTCGAACGTCTCCTCGGAGACGAAGCGGTAGAGGCCGCGCATGCGCCGCGTCTGAAACCCCTTCCACCAGAACCCGCGCATGCGGCGAAGGAACTGATCCTTGGTTACCCGCCCGGCGAGCAGGCCGGGAAACCCGCGCTCCTCGACGTGGAAGCGGACCTCGAGCGGGACCATGGCGAGGCGCGGGTGCCGGGAGAGGAGCTTTGCGAGCACGTGGGTGCCGCTTCGGCCCGTGCCGCCGACGAACAGGATGCGGGGCGGATTGCCCACCGGGCGACCCGCCTCGTCGTGGGAGCGGTCCGTGGGGGGCCTTGACGGGCGTTCGGTCATCTCCGGCCCAGACGCTAGCGGCTCGGGGCGGCGCTCCGGAAGGTGAAATGGTCGACGTAGCGCCCGCAGGCGCGATGGATCGGGACCTCGGCGACGCTGCCCGGCATCGTGGCGGCCATCGGGCCAAGCCAGACCTGGCGCCTGACGCCGAGGAACCTCTGAAGGCGGGTCGGCTCGGCGGCGGAGACCCTGACCCGGACCGGGCCCGCGCGGGCCACCCGGACGCTCCCGGCGGCCCAGAACGCGCCCTGTGCCTGGTGGGTCAGGTACATGCCGTCGAGCGAGGGCGGAAGCTGAACGTGGCTCTTGCCGGCCGAGACGGTGAGGGGCACCTGGCTGTGGTACTGGAGCGAGAGGGCCCAGCGGCCGGGACGGAGCTCGACCGTCTGGCCGGCGCTCGCCGGGGCGTCGAAGGGCGAGCGGCGACTCCAGGCGTGGATGCCGTTGACCACCGGATCGGCGAGGACGGTCGCGGTCTTCGCCCGATCGAGGATCCGGCGGCCCTCCGGGCTCGCGCAGTCGAGAGGTGCGCCGGGGGTCCCGTCGACGTCGATGATGCCGACGTCCGGGGTCGGCCCCCGGCGCCTCCAGAGGACGAACGATGTGGTGCGGACGACCGGCTTGAAGTTCGGCGGCGGCGTGCTCTGATAGCCCGCCCGGGTGGTGATCACGTAGCGGAACTCGTCGAGGCGCCCCGGGGATAGGGTGTCGAAGTCCATCGCCAGCCCCTGCTGCCACACCTTGCTCGGCCGCGCCCGGATGTCGGCCGGGACGTACCCGCCGGGGCTTCTCATCAGCGTTCCCCGCAGCCAGTAGCCCGCGAAGCGATCGACGCCGAGGAAGGCGACGGAGCGTCCCTGCACGAGGCCGGCGAGGCCCTGGAGCTCGTTGGCGCGCTGGTCGAACCCGACCGGGGCGGCGCGCAGGGCGAGGAAGCTGGACGCGGCCAGGGCGCTGGCTACGACTACGCCGAAGGCGAATCTGATGATCTCGAGACGGCCACCGGCGCCCGCCTTGCCGGGGCCCCCGGGGTCCGCCCGGCGGCCTGCCCGGAATGTCAGACGCTTCGCGTCAAACATTCTCGGGACGGCCGCCGGCTCGGACCCCGGCGGCCCTTCCGGACCCTCGTCTCGCGCTCCGTCCTGAGGTTCCGTCGGGTCGCCCTCCTCCCTACCCAGCCTTCTCGCCCTCGCGCCGGGGGAGAAGAGGGCGAAGAGGGACGCTAGGACCACGAGGGGGGCGAGGATCGCCAGGGCCTTGGCCTCGACGTAGATCGACGCGAAGGCCCTCGCTCCGGCGTAGGCGATCACGGCGCTCGCTCCCATCGCGACGAGGCCCCAGTCGCGTCGCCGGACCGCGCCGAAGGCGCCGATCGTCGCCGCCACGAGCGCCAGCGCCAGCGCCAGGTAGGCGCCGGAGACGTCGCCGCGAACGATCCGGAAGTCGCCCTTCGGCCAGATGCCGAGCGCCTCGCCCGGGAAGACCGGCGAGCTGAGCCTGCCCTGCGAGGCCTGCACCTGCCCGACCTTGCCCACGAAGCCCGAGAGCTGCGCGGCGGAGAAGGCGCCGACCGCGACCACGAGGAGGGCGACCGCGGCGATCGCCCACCGGTGGCGGCGTGCGGCGCCGGCGACGGCTCCCGGATCCACCCGAAGGCTTCCCGTGGCGAGTACCACGACGAGCCAGATCGGCACCCCGAGCGCGAACCAGGTGAGCCCCGGGAGGCTGTAGACGAAGACGCTCGCCGCGACCATCAGCAGGAGCGCCACGATCATCGCCCGCTGCGGGTGGGGCTGGCGTGCGGGGGGCGGCCTCGTGAGCTCGCCGAGGCCGACCGCGAAGGCGAGGACGAGGAGGGCCATCGCGGTCTCCTTGAAGGCGCTCTGGGCGAGGAACGAGGCGCCCAGATAGGGAAGGCCGGTAAGCGACGCGGTGACGACGCGGCGCCCTGTGGGCAGGCTCCCGAGCGCCGCCAGGGCCGCCAGCGCGGTGAGGACCGGGATCGCGAGCAACAGGCCGTTGAAGGCGCTGAGCAGCGACGTGCCGGTCACCTCGGCCGCCGCGGCGGCGAGCGACTGGGGGCCGGTCGGATAGCCGAAGCGGACCGCGTTCGGCTCCGGGCCGAAGCCGTGCTGAAGCCAGTCGGTCCAGTAGAGCTGGGCGGCCTGGTCGTTCGTGTAGATGCCCTCGCCGAGCGCCCCGTTTCGCTCGTTGAAGGCAAACGGAAGCGACGAGGCGGCGAGCACGATCGCGATCACGATCGCCGCGACCCGGAAGTGATGCCGCGGCTCCTCGCCGGTGCCGATCGCCGGCGTCGCGTGCCCCGAGCCCCTCCGCCACCGGCGGCGGATCAGCCGCTGCGCTCCCGGCACCGGCTCGCCCCGCCACAGGTAGACGACCGCCGCGAGGAACGTGACGGCGAGCAGGACCGCGAGGGTCGTTGCCCTGCCGGGAAGCCCGATCAGAAGGGGCGAGGCGACGAGAAGGGCGGCAAACCCGACCGCGCCGGACAGCCAGGTGAACTCCGTCCGCCCGAGCAAGCCGAGGAGCGCCGATCCGAGCACGACGGAGGCGAGCAGGATCGCGGCGGCGGACGCGTAGACGCCGAGCATCGCGGCAGCGTAACCCGGGGATGGGAGTCAAGGCGCGAATCGCCACTGTTGAGGGCGCTTTCCCGCGGCCCCGGGACGAGGCCTTGCCGGGCCGCCCTAGATCAGGGGGCGCCGTACATCGCGCTCATGCCGTCACGCAGGTCCTGTGCGGAGACCGCCCCGGCCGGAACGGGCTGTGCCCGGTAGCTTCGGTTGGAGCTTAAGGTCATGAGGAAGGTTCGATGGCCGTCGGGGTCATACCCGGCGATCGGATTGCGTATCCCGCCCCAGCCGACCAGCCAATCCCCGTTGGGAAGGCGCCGGGCCGAACCGCAGCACTGTGAGACGGGAACGCGAGAATCGGTGATCGACTCGAGCAGCGTCGCCGTTCCGGCCTGCTCGTCGATCCGGAACCGCAGAGCACGCGGCCTCTTGTCGGAGAGCATGGTGCGGTCGTCGAACACAGTCAGCGTCCCGTCGGGAAGCAGGCGCGCGTCGTGCTGGCCTCCCAGGAGATTGGCATGGTGGTCGCCCACCACCGTGAGGCTCTGCGGAGTCGGCGTGCCGCCCAGCTTCCAGATGATGTCCCCCGTCGCCTTGTCGATCTTGTAGACGGCATCGAGGTGCCTGAAGGACACGATCACGGAGTCACCGTCCGGCTCGATCGAATTCCAGTGGAGGATGTCGTACCCCCCGACGGCCTGATACCGCATGGCCCATGGCCACCAGCGGCCCGTCTCATCCAGCGAGATGTGATCCTCGCTCTTCCAGTCCCAGACGAGCTGGCCATCCGCGCTCACCTGCTGCAGCTCGGTGTTGGTGACAGTGGCGTCGCTCGACCCTCCGTAGGCGCTGGTGTCCACATGGTCGGAGGGGACGTAGGCGCCGATCAGATAGTCGCCGTTGCCGAGGAACCGCAGATCGTGGTCGTTTGCGGTCCGGCCGACGCCGTTCAGCGTGCGGACGAGGCTGCCGTCGAGCCGGTGCACCTCATACCCCCAAGGGGCGGCGTCAGACCACAGCAGGGTTCCGTCCGCAAGCACGCGGATGTCCTTGGCGACCGCTCGGTGCCACCACACCGGCACTCCCCGGTTGTTGAAGATCATCCCGTAGCGATGGTCGGGTGGAGCGAGCCCGTTGTTCACGGTGAAGTACTTCGGCGACACCGGCCCATAGCGCGCGAAGGTGTAGTTGGGAAAGTCCTTTGGTAAGCAGCGCACGTAGTAGCGATAGATCTGGCTCTGGTTGCGCCGCTCCGTCACAGTGACGGCCTGCCCGGCGCTCAGCGGCACAACCTCGCTGAAGTCCCCCTTTTGGTAGGGAAGGCCGTCGATCTTCACCCGCCAGCCGCCCGAAACGTGGGCGGCTACCGTCACCGGCCGGTCTTTGCAAGGAACGACGTAGTCGTGGACATCGGGCGAGTAATCCGGGGAGAAGGCCGGCTTGCTGGTGAAGCTCACCTTGCCCGGCCCCGGCGGCTGCGCCCGAGCGGGGGTGCCGACCAGCGCGGCGATCACGAGCGCCAAGGCGCCAAGGACCAGGAACCGGGTCCTGCGACCACACACCGCCGAGGCACCCGCGAGCGTAAAACGCGCCGTGACCCCCCTCTGGGCCATCTCGTTGTCGGCGTGGAGCATCATCAGCCCTCTCCCGATCCCAACCTATACCGGCTCGCCGGCGCACGCAACCGGAGAACAGAACCGGAGGATACGCTTCATCGCCCATGACTCGCCGCCAGGCCTGGCTGTTGGCCGGGATCATCGGTGGCGCGGCTCTGGTGCGCTTCGCGACACTCGGCCACCAGAGCTACGACCACGACGAGGCCGTGACCGCCTGGCGGGTCCTTCGCGGCGATCTCGGCGGAACCCTTCACGTCGTGGCGATCAACGAGCGAAGCCCGCCGCTCTACTACGTGCTCGCGTGGCTGTGGAGCCAGGTGTTCGGAACCGGCGAGGTCGGGCTCCGCTCGATGTCCGCCGTGTTCGGGTGCCTGACGGTGCCTGCGGCCTTCCTCGCGGCGCGCGAGGTCTCCTCGGCGAGAGCCGGCCTCGTGGCGGCCGTCCTGGTCGCGCTCAATCCCTATCTGGTCTGGTACTCGCAGGAGGCGCGCTCCTACGCGCTGTTCGTCCTCTTCGTCGCATGGGGGCTCTACTTCTTCGCCCGCTGCCTGCGCACCCCGTCGACCCGCAACCTGGTCCTCTGGACGGGCTTCTCGTCGCTCGCCCTCCTCTCCCACTACTTCGCGGCCTTCGTGGTCGGGGCGCAGGGAATCTGGCTGCTCGCCCGCGGATGGCCGAGGCGGGCGCCGATGGTGGCGGTGGGGGCGACGGTCGCGGTGGGCGCCGCCCTCCTCCCGCTCGCGATCGCACAGGAGGGCAGCGGGCGCAGGAACCTGTTCGCGGGCGTATCGCTTGCCCAGCGCGCCGCGGACACCGTGTACGGCTTCATGGCGAGCCAGAACCCCGACGCGTTCACCGGAAGCCCCTCGGTACGCCACCTTCGCGACGCGGTGGTGATCGGGGGCTTGATCATCAGCGCGATCGCTCTGGTGATCCTGCTTCGCCGCGCGACCCGAACCGAGCGGCTGGGAGGGCTGGCCCTCGCGGGGGTCGGCGTCGCGGCGCTCGTGGTGCCCTTCGCGCTTGCCGCGGTCGGGGTCGACTTCGTCGATCCGCGAAACCTGATCGGCTCGCTGGTCCCGTTGCTCGTCGCCGCCGGCGTGGGCCTCGGCTGCGCCGGCGCGGGGCGGCTCGGCATCGCCGCCGCGGGGGCGGCTGCGCTCCTCTGCCTCGTAGTACTGGCCGCCGTGTACGCGAGCAGCCAGATGCAGCGGCCCGACTGGCGCGCCGCGGCCGCGGCGATGGGACCGCCCTCCGGGCCGCGAGTCCTCGTCGTGTCGAGGAACGGAAACGAGCCGATCGCCTACTACCGCGACGCCCGCGAGTTCCGCTCCCCTCGGTATTCGGGCGAGCGCGTGAATGAGGTGGACGTGCTCGGCATCCTGGGGGCGGCGGTCTCACCGCCCGGCATGGGATTTCACCAGGTGTCGAGGCAGAGATTGGCCCCCTGCTGCACCCTGTGGCGCTACCGCGCGACGCGGCGAATCCTGGTAAATCCGAGTGCCGTAGCCGGGCTCCTCGATGCGCCCGAATCGACCCTGATCGAGGGCGCCCGTTGAGCCGCCGACCCAGCCATGGCCGAATTTCGACCTGCATGTCGTCGAAACTCGGCCACCGCGGGAGCTTGGGGCGAGGGGCGCTAGGGGCGAGGGGCTTGGGCTTGGGCTTGGACTTGGGCTTGGGGCGAGATGACTAGCGCGAGTCGCCGGACGTCCCGTTCAGGTTCGGCACGCTGCGGAGCTGGGCGGCGGTCAGGGGGCGCTGCCCGCGACAGCCCGATGGGTCGAGCGGGCCGAGGAGCCGGAAGACCCGCACCGGGCCGTCTCGCCGGATGGCATGGGCGTTGGGGTCCGACTCGGTCCAGCGACCCTCGGGAGAGTTTTTCATCGAGCCGGGGAGATAGGGGTCGAAGGTGGTTACGACGTGCGTGAACCCGCCGGCGTTGATCGCCGCGCGCCACTCGCGACAGGTGGCGATCCGTCGGTAGGAGTCGTGGGGGCCGCGTACCCCGAGCCACTGGACCCGGTTGTCGAGGGCGGCGCCGTAGAAGGGGTACTGCGTGAACACGCCGCGGATCCCGGCAACGGCGATCCGCGCGCCGCGGATGTCGCGCGCCCACCGGATCGCCCCGGCCAGGTCCTGGCCGGCGGCGGTGTCCGCGTAGGCCCGCGCCAGGTAGTGGCGCTGCTCGCCATAACCCGCGGCGAGGACGGCGAGCGCGGCGAGGGCCGCGACCGCGGCGGTCACACCCCGCCGCGCCGTCGGCCCGATCAGGCCGCGCGAATGCAGGAGCCAGGCGGCCACGGCGATCACGACGACGGCGAGCGCCGCGGCGACGGCGCCCTTGACGTGGCCCTGATGCCACTGGACGAGCGAGCCGATCGTGAAGGCGAGGACGACGATCAGCGCCGCGAGCGCCGTCTCGCGGCGGGCGGGCGTCGCCCGCACCGCGGGCAGGCAGGGGAGGATCGCCAGCCCGACCGCGACGGCAGGCGCCAGGTAGCGCAGGTTCCAGGTGAAGGCGACCGGCATCCCCTGCTCGCCCGCGGCGGTCAGGGGCGTGAACACGTAGGCGGCGGCGGTGACGAGGACGAACCCGCCGACCACCCGAAGGACCGGCTCGCCTCCGCGCCACAGCGCCAGCACGCCGACCGCGAGCATCCCCACCAGGGTGAGCGGCCACAGCGTCCCGAACGACTCATGAAGGCCGGGGAAGAACCAGTTGCTCCACACGTCGGTGTCGTGCCAGTAGTGGAACACCGAGAAGTCGGGCCGCAGCTCGAAGTCGCGCACCGGAGCCGGCAGCGAGATCGGCCCCAGCGAGCCGACGTAGGGGATCGGGTTGCCGACCGCGATCAGGTTTCGGGCGTACCAGTACCCGCCGCCCAAAAGCGTCGCTGCGATCCACACGGCGCCGGTGCGAAGGCGCGTGGTGCGCGGCGCGATCGCGATCACCCCTACGGTCAGGGCCGCAACCGGAGCGAGGAACGAGAGCTTGGTTCCCGCGGCGAGGCCCGCGGCGAGCCCGGCGGCCACCAGAGCCCCGAGCTCGATCGAACGGCCGCCAACCGGAGGGGGTGGGCCCGCGCCGGCCTGGCGCGAATCGCCCGACATATATGTCGGCGATTCGCGCAGGGGCCGTCGCGGGCCCACCCCCTCCGGTGGCTGAGACTCCTCCAGGTTCGGTTCATCGCCGCCCGGTTCCCGGGGCGCCGGCCTTGCCGCGTAGCCGTTGATGAGGAGGGCGACGGCGCAGAGGGTGAAGGAGACGCCGGTGATGTCGTTCAGGGCCTCGCCGGCCTGGAACTCGACCAGCGACTGGGAGCCGAGCGCGATCGAGGCGCCGATCAGCGCCTGCGGCGCGAGGCCGTAGGGGCGGCCGATGCACCAGGCCGCGAGCAGCGCGACCGCGAGCCAGCCGAGGTTGATCAGCGGCGAGAGCAGGTCGCGGCCGAAGAAGAGCATCCCGACCGCGTGGGCGACCTCGGAGTTGGCCGGGTAGAACGACGCCAGGAAGATCGGGTCGAAGAACTGGATCTGCCCCAGGTCCCCGGTCTGGACGAACCGGGCCGCGAGCGGCAGGTGGTACCAGAGGCTGTCGGTGCGGTCCATGCCCGAGGCGAGCGTGCTGAGGGTCGGGATCATCCACGCCGCCGCCAGCGCGGCGCAGGCGCCGAGCGCGGCGACCTTCGCCAACCCCCACGAGGGCGGGGCCGGCGGAGCGGGCGCCGGGGCCGCGGGCCGGCCGGCTCCAAGCCGTCCGGCGATCAACCCCGCCGCCAGCCCGGTCACGACGATCGCGGCGAGGAGCGGCCCGCGCTCAAAGCCCCCGAAGGTCCCAACCGCCTCGGATACGCAGATCAGGCCGCTGACCCCGAAGACGACCTCGGCGAGGCGCGCCGGGGCGCCCGACCAGCCGGGCAGGAGCAGCGCCCTCAGCCGATGGGCGCCGAAGGCGAGCGATACGAGGACGGCACCCAGCTCGATCGCACCGACCAGGTACGCGCCCGCGGTCAGCGTCCGCTCGCTCGCCGGCGCGTGCGTGACGGCTGCGGCCGTGATCACCGGCGCACCGGCGTCGGTCGACTCGGCGCTCTCAGCGTCGCGGGGACTTGATCACGAAGGCCCTCTCGCCCGGCGCGACCATCCCGATTCCCCGCGCCTGCTCGGCAGCCGCCCCCGGCCTGTTCAGCGAGGCCGCCTTGGCGACCAGCCGGGTGTGCTCCCGGCTCAGGCTCTGGAGCTCGCTGCGCTCCGCGTGTGAGCCGCGCCAGGCATCGACGAACCCGGCCACCGGGTTCACGTAGGAGACCATGATCCCGAACAGGACCAGCACCAGGAGCACCCTGCCGAGCCGGTCCCAGTGGATCCGGCTCGCCGGCCGTCCGGCGACCGGGCGGCGCGGCGCGACCCGATACGCGCGAGCGCTCATGGATGGAGCTTCGCGAGGCGCCCGCGGGTTCCTCCCCGCAACCCGGACGCGGGCCGCCGGTGGCGGGCCGGCCAGGCTCTGGCTGCTCGCCCGGGCGCCGGCTAGGCGCGCCGGAAGGCATCGAGGCCCGGATACGTGGCGCGATCGCCCAGCTCCTCCTCGATTCGCAGCAGCTGGTTGTACTTCGCGGTCCGATCGGAGCGCGACGGCGCTCCGGTCTTGATCTGGCCCGCGCCGGTCGCGACCGCCAGGTCGGCGATCGTCGTGTCCTCGGTCTCGCCGGAGCGGTGCGAGATCACCGTCGTGTAGCCGGCCTCCTGGGCGACGCCGATCGTCTCGAGCGTCTCGGTCAGGGTCCCGATCTGGTTGACCTTGATCAGGATCGAGTTGGCGACCCCGAGCTCGACCCCCCTTCCCAGGCGCTCGGCGCTGGTCACGAAGAGGTCGTCGCCCACGAGCTGGACGCGCTCGCCGAGCCGCTCGGTGAGCGCCTTCCAGCCATCCCAGTCGTTCTCGTCCATCGGGTCCTCGAGCGAGACGACTGGATAGCTCTCGCAGATCTGGGCCCAGTAGTCGACGAACTCTCCCGCGCTCAGGGTTCGCCCCTCGTGCTCGAGCACGTAGGCGTCGTCGCGATACAGCTCACTGGTCGCGGGATCCGCGGCGACCACCACGTCGGTGCCCGGCTCGTAGCCGGCCGCCTCGATTCCGGCGATCACCGCCTCGAATGCCGCCTCGTTGGAGTCGAGGTCGGGCGCGAACCCGCCCTCGTCGCCGACCGTGGTCCCGAGTCCGCGTTCCTTCAGGGTCGCCTTCAGCGCGTGGAAGACCTCCGAGCCGATTCGCACCGCCTCCGCGAAGCTCGCCGCTCCCGCGGGGACGATCATGAACTCCTGGAAATCGACCTTGTTGTCGGCGTGCACGCCGCCATTCAGGACGTTCATCATCGGGACCGGAAGCGTTGTCGCCTCGGCGCCGCCGAGGAACAAATAGAGGGGCTCGCCGGCTTCGGCGGCCGCGGCCCGGGCGACGGCGAGCGAGACGCCGAGGATCGCGTTCGCCCCGAGGCGCGATTTGTTCGGCGTGCCGTCGAGGTCGCAGAGGGTGCGGTCGATGGCGCCCTGCTCGGTCGCGCGGGCACCGGTCAACGCCGCGGCGATGTCGCGGTTGACGTGCGCGACCGCGTTCGCTACGCCCTTTCCGCCCCACGGCTCGCCGCCGTCGCGAAGCTCGGTCGCCTCGAACTCGCCGGTCGAGGCGCCGGATGGCACCGCGGCCCGCCCCGCCGCCCCGCTGTCGAGCTCGACGTCGACCTCGACCGTCGGGTTCCCCCGCGAGTCGAGGATCGTGCGGGCGTGTATGCGTTCGATCGTCGGCACGTCGCGGGAGTTTGCCAGGCTAGGGGTCGGAGAGCCGGTCGCGATACCGCCTCGCGGCGCCCCGCAGGGCGAGCTCGGGATCGACGCGCATCCGGCGCGCCATGTCGACCAGGGCGAACAGGGTCTCGCCCACCCACGCCTCCGCGGCGTCGCGCTGGGCCGGATGGCCGAGCCGCTCGTCGGCGGGGTCGGCCCCCTCGAGCCCCGCCGAGGCGGCCCGGCGCTGGACCTTTCGCGCATAGAGCAGGGCGGGCAGGTTCTCGGGCACGTCGGCGAACGGTTCGCCCGCCCCCCTGCCCTCCTTCTCGCGCTTGATCCGGTCCCAGTTGCGAAGCACCTCCCCGGCCGTCTCCGTCTCGGCCTCGCCGTAGACGTGGGGGTGGCGGCGGATCAGCTTCTCGCAGACCGCCTCGGCGACCTCGGCGAGGCTGCCCGCCTCGCGCTCCTCGAGCAGCAGGGAGAGGAAGTAGACCTGGAAGAGGACGTCGCCGAGCTCGTCGAGGAGCTTCGCGTCGTCACCGTCGGCCACGGCGTCGGCCAGCTCGTAGGCCTCCTCGACCGTGTGGGGGACGATCGAGCGCTCGTCCTGCTCGCGGTCCCAGGGACATTCACGGCGCAGGCGCCTGGTGATCTCGTCGAGGCGCCGAAGCGCCTCGAGCGCATCCGGGTGGCTCCCGCCGGACGCCACGCTCGCGGCGAGCCGCGGCTCAGCCGCCGGGAGAGGTGGCGGGCGGCGCGGTCTGAGGCGGCGCGGTCTGGGGCGCCGTCCCCTGTGGCGCCGCGCCCGGCGGCAGCTGCGGAGCCCCGGACGGGCCCAGGACCCCGGTCGCTGCTCCCTTCTTTGGCGTCGTCGGCCAATCGCAGATCACCGGCGGCGTGAGGCCGGGATTCTCGAATCCGCATGGCTTCTGCGGAAGGGCCGGGATTTGCTGGCCCGGGAAGATCGCTGCGGACCCTGGATTGACCGCCCCGGTGGGCGTCACCGGAGCGGCACCCTGGAGAGCCGGGGGTTCGGGCGTGAAGTTGGCGCAGCGATCCGTCAGGTAGCTCTTTGCGCAGAAGGTCCGCGCCGTCCACTTGTTGATGAAGTTCGTTTGGAAGTTGGAGGCGATCTGCTGCTGGAGGCCCTGGTCGAGCTGCTGCTTGATCTGCGAGCTGACCTTGGAGAGGGGCGTGGTGGTCGCCGGGGTCACCTTGTCGACCTCGATCAGGTAGTAGGTGCCGGACTGGCCCTTGATCGGCCCCACCAGAGCGCCCTGGGCCGCGGAGAAGATCGACTGGTCGACGACGGGGTCACTCTGCCCCTTGGTCACGCCGGCGCGAAGGCCGCCGGTGGCCTGGGTGGCCTGGTCGGTCGAGTACTTCGCGGCGACCTGCTTCCAGCTCTTGGCCGAATTGTCCTTGGCCAGGATCGCCTTGGCCTGATCCACCTTCGCCATGTCCTTGTTGACGATCTGGCGCACGTCGCGCGATTCAGGCTGGCTGTACTGCGACTTGTTGGCGTCGTAGTAGTCGCTGATCTGCGAATCCGGCACCGAGGCCGTCTGCGGGATGACCTGCTGCTGGATCTGCTTGGTGAGCAGCGAGAGCTCGACCTGCTCGCGGGCCTGCGCCGGCGTGTAGCCGGCCTGCTTGAGGAACTGCTGGAACTTCTTTTGGCCGCCGAACTGCTGCTTGATGATCTGCTGGAGCTGGGTGGTGATCTCGGTGTCGGAAACCGAGATCCCGCGGTCCGCGGCCTCGCCGCGGACCCACCGCCCGAGCAGCACGTCGCCCATCGCCGAGTCGCGCAGGGTCGCGTACTGGGGGCTCGACGGGGCGGGCGGCTTCTGCAGGCCCTGCCGCGCCGCCGCCTGCTTGAACGCATCGTCGAAGTTCTGCTGGGTCACGGTCCCGTCGGGGACGTCCTCGACCACGGCCACCGCGCCCGAAGGGACGCTCGGATGCCCGATGCCCACCGCGATCCCGACGATCGCGAACAGGGCGACGAACAGGACGCCGAAGATCGCCAACGCGACCCGCCTCTTGCCAATCCGCTTGCGCAAGGGCCGAGAGGATATAGATGCGGACTAATCCGGGCTTAACTAACTCAGGCGGCCACGCGCTCCGCAACGGCGCCACCAACCGCCTCGGCAAGCCCGAGCACCGCCTCGAGGCGGGCTTCTGGCTCGTCGGGGACCCGGACCGACAGCGTCTTGGCCGCCGACTCGTACATCGCCTGCGGCATTCCCTCGCGAAGGCGGCCCACGGTCGCCGCGTCGAGCTCCAGAGGGGCGGCCGACAGTCGCCCGCCCCGAAACTCCACCGTGCGCGCCCCGAGCCTGCCGAGCTCGATCCGGGCCCGCTGGAGCTCGAGCAGGTTCTCGACCGGCTCCGGGAGGGGGCCGAAGCGGTCACGAAGCTCGTCTCGAAGGGCGCGAACCTCGCCGGGCTCGCGCGCCGCCGCGACCCGCCTGTGGACGTCGATCTTGGCGGCCTCGAACGGGATGTAGTCGGCGGGGAGGTAGGCGTCCACGTCGACGTCGAGGCGCACCCCCGCCTCGGCCCGCCCGGCGCCGCCCTCGGCCCGGAGCTCCTCGACGGCGTCGTCGAGGAGCGAGACGTAGAGCTCGAAGCCCACCGCGGCCACATGGCCCGACTGCTCGGAGCCCAGGAGGTCGCCGGCGCCGCGGAGCTCGAGGTCCCGCATCGCGATCGCGAAGCCCGAGCCGAGCTCGGTGTAGTCGGAGAGCGTCGCGAGCCGGGCAGCGGCCTCGGGTCGAAGCGCCTCCTCGGACGGATAGAGGAGGTACGCGTAGGCGCGCTCGCGGGAGCGGCCCACGCGGCCTCGGATCTGGTAGGCCTGGGCCAGGCCCAACTCGTCCGCGCGCTCGACGATCAGGGTGTTCGCCTGGGGGATGTCGAGGCCCGACTCGATGATCGTCGTCGCGACCAGACAGTCTGCCTCGCCTCGCAGGAACTGGAGCATGGTCTCCTCGAGCGCCGTCTCGTCCAGCTGGCCGTGCGCCTCGGCGAACCTGACCCCGGGGCACATCGCCCGCAGCCGCTCGGTGACCTCGTGCAGGGTGTCGATCCGGTTGTGGAGGAAGAACGCCTGCCCGCCGCGGTCCTTCTCGCGCTTCACGGCGCGCCGGACCAGCTCCTCCTCGTAGGGGCCCACGTAGGTGCGGATCGGCCTTCGCCCCTCGGGCGGGGTCTCGATCACCGAGATGTCTCGCAGGCCGGCGAGGCTCATCTGGAGGGTCCGCGGGATCGGGGTCGCCGACAGCGACAGGACGTCCACCTTGAGTTTCAGCTGGCGAAGGAGCTCCTTCTGGCGGACTCCGAAGCGTTGCTCCTCGTCGACGATCACGAGGCCCAGGTCGTCGGCGCGGACGTCGCGCGAGAGGAGGCGATGGGTGCCGATCAGGATCTCGAGCTTGCCGTCGGCGAACCGCTTCAGGATCTCCCGGACCTCCGCCGGGCGGCGAAGGCGCGAGACCATCTCGACCTCGATCGGGAAGTCCCGGAGGCGCTCGCGGAAGGTCCCCAGATGCTGCTGGGCGAGGATCGTCGTCGGGACCAGGATCATCACCTGCTTTCCCTCCGACGCGGCCTTGTGGGCGGCCCGAAGGGCAACCTCGGTCTTCCCGTAGCCGACGTCGCCGCAGATCAGGCGGTCCATCGGGCGCTCGGCCTCCATGTCTCCCTTGACCGCCTCGATCGCCTCGAGCTGGTCCGCCGTCTCGCGATAGGGGAAGGACTGCTCGAGGGTGAGCTGCCACTCACCGTCGGGTGGAAAGCCGAAGCCGCTTCGAGCTTTGCGCTCCGCGTAGAGGTTGAGGAGCTCGCCCGCCAGCTCCCGGGCGGCGCGGCGGGCCTTCGCCTTGACGCCCTCCCAGCGCGCCGAGCCGAGGGCCGAGAGCTGAGGAGCCTCTGCCCCCGTCCCCACGTAGCGGGTGATCTTGGCGAGCTGGTCGGTGGGGGCAAAGACGCGGTCGTCTCCCCGGTAGGAGAGCTCGAGGTAGTCGCGGGTCACCCCGCCGACCGTCTTCGTCTCGAATCCCGCGAAGCGGGCGATCCCGTGGTCCTCGTGGACGACGTGATCGCCGACCCGCAGGTTTGCGAAGGTCGCGAGGCTGCCGCGAGCGGGCGCCGGAGCCGCCGCGCGGCGCCGGTGGACGAGGCGCCGATACGGGATCACCGCAAGCTTCAGCTCGGGAGCGACGAACCCGTCAGCGACCGTCGCCTCGGCGAACAGCACCATCCTCGATCCCTCCTCGGGCTCGGCCCCCGCCGGCGACGGATCGCCTCGAGAGGGCTCGTCGAGGAACCTCGCCCTCAGGCGCTCGAGGTTGTAACGCGCCCGCTCGGCGTCGCCGCGGTGCTCGAACGCCACCACCACGCGGTTCCCGGCCCCCAGCTCCTGCTCGAGCCTGCCCTCCGCCTCGGAGAGGCTCCTCGCCGCCGAGCTCGGCGCCCAGGAGCGAAACCAGGGCTCGTGGTCGGAGTCGACGGTGGAGATCGAGATCGCGGCGCGCTCGGCCAGCGGCTCGGCGACGTCGACGTAGAGGCGACGAGCGTCGGCGTCGGGCATCGTCGTCGTCACGTCGTCCCAGTGGTCTCGAAGCGCCGTTTCCACGTCCTCGGAGACGGCGATCGCGGTCTCGGCGGGGATCAGCTCGAGGACCGCCTCGTAGCTTTCGATCGGCAGGAGCTCGCTTACGTCGATGTCCTCCGAGGCCGCCCCGTCCTCGTTCGCCGCGGCCCGCGGTTGCCCGGCCTGCTCGGCGAGGGCGAGCTCGGCGAGCTCGCGGTGCTCGGCCGAGAGCTCCGCGGCCGGCGAGAGCTCGATCTCCTCGACGTCGCCGAGCGAGCGCTGGGTGAAGGTGGAGAACCAGCGGATCTGCTCGACCTCGTCACCGAACAGCTCGACCCGGGCAGCGCGCTCCTCGGTGGCCGGGAAGACGTCGAGGATGCCGCCGCGAATCGCGAACTGGCCTCGCTCCTCGACCTGGTCGGCGCGCTCGTACCCGGCCTCGACGAGGAGGTCGCCCACGTCCGCGAGATCGACCTCGGCGCCCCGCGCGAGGGTCAGCCCCTCGGGGCGAAGGGAGGCGTCCGGGACCGCCTCGGCGAGGGCGACGGCGCTCGCCACGACGACCGCCGGCTCCGGGGCCGCGAGGGCGTCGAGGGCGGCGACCCGGAGGCCGACCAGGTGTGGCGGCGGCGTCAGGTGCGAGGCATAGCCGGTCCCCCGTGAGGGGTAATAGCGGACCCGCCGCTCGAGATATGCCCGCAGCTCGCGGGCCAGGTCGCGAGCTCCGATGTCATCGGCGGCCACGACCAGCACCGGCCGGCCGCCGAACCCCTCCTCGGCCTCAGCGAGCGCGGCCAGCAGATAGGGCCGGAGCTGCGGGGAGATGCGCACCCGCGACGCGGGATCGCCGGCCCCCTCGCGCGCCCGCGCGGCGACCGCACCGAAGCGCTCATCGTCGAGCGCGATGTCGAGCAGTGGTCGAAGGCTCATCGGTCAAACGGAAGGCCGGGGCCCGACCGCTGCCATTCGACCTGCCCCTCGCCCTCGGTCCGGGAGCGATCCTCGATCCCGTCCCATTCGTGGAGCATCCGCTTCAGCCGGGCGACCGCCTCGGGCTGCTGCTCCGCGACCCCGGCGGCAAGCGCCAGCGCCCCCTCCTCGGTTGCCGCGGCGGGCGCGATCCTGTGGACGAGGCCCCAGCGGAGCGCCTGCTCGGCGCCGACCTCCTTGCCCGTCAGGAGCAGGTACTTCGCGATCGAGAGCCCGCACAGGGTCACCAGCCTCGCGGGTCCCACCGGGACCCCCAGGGTGCCGCCGGGGAACCTCATCCGCATGTTCGACCCGCCGACCCGCAGATCGCACGCGACGGCGATCTCCGCGCCGCCCCCGACGCACGAGCCGTGGCAGGCGGCGACCGTGGGCTTCGGGAACCCGGTCAGCTCGTCGTAGAGGCGGGCGAACAGCTCCATCCGGCGAACGCGCCCCTCCTCGTCGAGCTCCTCCCGTATGTCCGCGCCCCCCGAGAGCCCCATGTGGTCGGTGGACGAGACGACCAGGACCCGGACCGCCTCGTCTTCACGGGCGGCGCCGAGGTGGCCCAGCATCTCCTCGAGCATCGCGGTGTTGATCGCGTTCCGGACCTCCGGGCGGTCGAGGCGCAACAGGGCCACTCCTTGCTCGTCGAGGTCGTAGGTGGTCGCTGTCATCGGCCCGGCTCCTCGCGAATAAATCCGATGGCTCCTCGGCTTCGCCTCCGGGGCCATCGGGTTGCAACGCCATCGTGGCGGCAGGTCATCGGTCTCGATCCGCGACTTCGTCGCTAGCTCCGGCGATCTGAATCACTCCGCCGGCTCCTCGTGAAATCACTCCGACGGCTCCTCGGCTTCGCCTCCGGGGCCGTCGGGTTGCGACGCTGTCGGGGCGGCAGGCCCAGCATCACTCCGCCGGCTCCTCGGCTTCGCCTCCGGGGCCGTCGGGTTTGGGCGCAACCCGACCGGCAGGCCCAAAGTCCCGACCCGCGACTTCGTCGCTAGTGCCGGCGATCTGTTGGATGAGGCGCTCGGCTTGGTCGGCGGCGTGGGTGACCAGGTCGCGGACCTGGTCGTCGGGCTGATCGAAGCGCGAGAGGACGTAGGCCGAGACGATCTCGGGGTCGGTCGAGTCGGGGCGCCCGACCCCGGCGCGAACCCGCCAGAAGTCGCGGCTCCCGAGGCCCGCCGCGAGGCTCTTCAGGCCGTTGTGGCCAGCGACGCCGCCGCCGAGCTTGACTCGGACCTCGCCGAACGGCAGGTCGATCTCGTCGTGAAGGGCGACGACGCTGTCTAGGGGCACCTTGAGCGCTCCGCGCGCCGGGCCCGCGGAGCTGCCTGACTCGTTCATGAAGGTCTGGGGCATGAGCACCGCGACCCGCGGGCCCCCCGGCCCGGCCCGGTCCTCGGTGATCAGGCCGCGAAAGCGCTCCCGCGCCCTCGGGAGGTCCCAGCGGCGCGACAGCTCGGCGGCGATCTCGAACCCGAGGTTGTGGCGCGTCTCGCGGTACTGACGGTCCGGGTTTCCGAGCCCGACGATCAGGACACGGTCGGCGCTCACCGGCGCCTCGCCCTCGCCGTCGGCGCGGCGGAGCCGGTCGAGCAGCGACAGGGGCTGCTACTCCCCCTGGTCGGAGGAGCCGCCGTCGCCGGATGCGCCGCCGTCGCCACCCTCGCCCTCGGCCGCGCCCTCCTCGCCCTCGGCCTCCTCGCCCTCCTCGCCGATCAGCTCGGCCTCTTCCTCGAGCTCGGGCTCGGGCTCCTCCTCGACCCGGGGAGGCGAGAGCGTCGCGATCGTCACCTCATCGGCGTCGACCCCCTCACCGAGCGCGAACTCGACCCCCTCGGGGGCGCTGATCGCGCTGAGCTGAAGCGTGTCGCCGATCGTCATCCCCGAGACGTCCGCCGCGATGCTCTCGGGGATCGCGGTCGGCAGGGCCTCGATCGTGATCTGGTGGGTGACGTGCTCGAGCACCCCGCCCTCCTTGACACCCGGGGCCTCCTCGATGCCGAGCAGCTCGATCGGAACCTCGGCCTCGATCGACTGGTCGAGCTTGACCTCGAGCAGGTCCAGGTGGATGAGCCTGCCGCGGACCGGGTCGCGCTGCTGCTCCTTGACGACGACCGGGCTAGGGGCCGAGCCCTCGAACTCGAGGTCGATCAGCGCGCCGCCGTGGACCAGCACCGTCCTGGCGTCACGCTCGGAGACCTGGAACGGCCGGGGCTCGCCCCCGCCGCCGTAGACGATCCCGGGGACCAGCCCCGAACGGCGCATGCGACGGCTCGGGCGGGACCCGAAATCGGTCCGCTCCTCGACGCTCAGGGTTGCTCGATCGCTGGCCATGGCCGGCCCGGAGGATAGCTAGGAAACAGGGCTCCGGCCCGTTTGCGGAACCGCCGGGTGGCCGGCAGGGCGTCGTCTACCCTGACCGGCATGGCCGACGACAAGATCCCCAAGGGCAGGATCCGGCGCTCGGCCAAGCTCGGCTCGGTGATCGGTGGCCAGGCGACCCGATACGCGGGGACCAAGGCGGTCAACGTCGCGCGTTCGAGCGAGGCGGCCGACAACCGCCTCGAGGCACGGCACCTCGAGACCGCGATGAAGATGGCCTCGGTCCTCGGCGAGATGAAGGGCGCCGCGATGAAGATGGGCCAGCTCGCGTCGTTCATCGACACAGAGTTCCTGCCGCCCGAGTATGCCGAGCTCTACCAGGAGCAGCTGGCCAAGCTACGGACGAACGCGCCCGCGATGCCGTGGGAGAAGGTACGAAAGGTCCTCGATGAGGAGTACAAGGGCGAGCCGTTCGACGAGCTGTTCGCGGACATCGAGCCGGAGGCGTTCGCGGCCGCCTCGATCGGACAGGTTCACCGCGCCACGCTCCTCGACGGGCGCCAGGTCGCGGTCAAGATCCAGTATCCGGGCATCGCCGAGGCGCTCGAGGCCGACCTCCGAAACGCGGGCATGATCGTTCGCCTGGCGCGCGCCCTCGCTCCCGGGCTCGACGCCAAGGCGGTCGCCGAGGAGCTTCGGATGCGGGTGATGGAGGAGCTCGACTACGAGTACGAGGCGCAGAGCCAGCGGACCTTCGCTCGCGGCTACCGGGGCCATCCGTTCATCTACGTCCCGGATGTCCTGACCCGCCTCTCTCGGCGGCGGGTCCTGGTCACCGAGTACGTGGACGGAGTCGGGTTCGAGGAGATCAGGGAGCTCCCCCAGCCCGAGCGCGACCGGTTCGGCGAGATCGTCTTTCGGTTCAGCTTCGGCTCGATCTACCACCTCCAGCACTTCAACGCCGACCCGCATCCGGGCAACTACATCCTCGCGACCGACGGCCGGGTCGCCTTCCTCGACTACGGGATGACCAAGCGGCTCGACCGCGAGCAGATCGAGCTCGAGCAGCGGGCGATCGACGCCGCGGCGCGGCGTGATCCCGAGGCTCTTCGCGCCTCGCTCCACGACCTCGGGTTCATCGGCAAGCCATCGAAGCTCGACGCCGAGCGGCTGATGGACCACGTGATGGCGGTCGGCGGCTGGTACATGGAGGATCGCGAGATCGAGCTCACGCCGGAGCGGGTGATGAAGGTGATCGAGTCGACCTCGGACCCGCGCTCGGAGTACTACGACCTGATCCGCCGCGAGAACATCCCCGCCGACGAGCTGATGGGCCGCCGGATGGAGACCGGGGTGCTCGCGGTGCTCGCCCAGCTTCGCGCGCGGCGAAACTGGCATCGCATCAGCCGCGAGTGGATCTACGGCGATCCACCCTCGACCGAGCTCGGCGAGGCCGAGTGGGCCTACTTCGAGGAGCGGGGGGAGCGGCGTATACCGGGGTTGGCGGAGCGGGCGTAGGGGCGGCCGGACTGGGTAACTGGGTAACTGGTGGTCGTCCGGCGGGGGTCATCGACTGCCCTCCAGGCCTACCCAACCAGGGCAGTCGACGACCCCCGCCGGCCGCCAGTAACCGCTAGCCAACCCCGTCGGCCATCGACCAAAAGCGGCCGTCGACCGGAGGGGGAGGGGCCGTCGCGGACCCTCCCCCGCCGGGGGCTGAGCTAGGCCTGCGCCTGTTCGGGCTCGACGCGTTCGCCGAGCAGGCGTCCGCCGACGAAGAAGAGGGAGATCAGGAAGCCCAGGAGGGCGGCCGCTGTCACGAAGCGAAAGCCGTTCTGGATCCCGATCGCAAACGAGTCGCTGATGGCGGTCACGATCTTCTGGTGCGCGGCGCCCTGCACCTGCGCGAGCGCCGCCTGGCCGGAGTCGGTGCCGGCGAGCGCCCCGTGCATCACCGCGACCTGGTGGTCGGTCAGGTTGGCGCCGGCGGCGGTGGCCTGCTGGTCGAGCTCGTTCTCCGAGGTGATCGTGAAGATCGCCGTTGTGATCCCGAGCCCGATCGCGCCACCCGCGATCTGGCACATGTAGATCAGGCCGCCCGCCAGGCTGGCCCGCGAGGCGTCGAGCGCAGTGACACCCGCGGTGGTCGCCGAGGGGATGAACAGGCCCGCCCCCACCCCGGTCACCACGAGGCCCGCGACCAACGACCCGTAGCTCGAGCCCGAGTCGATCAGCGAGAGGAGGAGCGGCCCGAGGGTGAACGCGATCGCGCCCACGGTGATCGTCGGCTTGGCGCCGAACCGCCCGTACAGCGGGCCGGCGAGGAACGCGACGATCGCGAAGCTCCCGAGCATCGGGACCATTCCGACGCCCGCCTTGAGCGCCGAGAAGCCGAGGATCTTCTCCATGAACTGCGGCACGTAGAGCACGGTGGCGAAGAAGACCGCCGACATCAGGAGCACGGCGACGCAGACGGAGCGAAACTGGCTGCTTCGGATCACGTCGGAGGGGATCAGCGCGCTCTCGCGCATTCGGGGCTCGATCCGGCTGAACACCACGACGAAGAGGACCGCGGCGACGAGCATCGCGACCACGCGCCAATCGCCGAACCCCCAGTCGGCCGCCTGGTCGAAAGCCAGCAGCAGCAGCAGGAGCCCGGCGGACAGGCTGGCGATGCCGGGGTAGTCGATCCGCTGCTGGGAAACCTCGGGGCGTGGCTGGTGCACCTTGAGCCAGGTGACGAGGACGGCGAAGGCGGCGATCGGGACGTTGAGGAAGAAGATCCACCGCCAGCTCAGCTCGTCGGTCAGCACGCCGCCGAGGAGCGGGCCCATCGCGTTGCCGATCCCGGCGGCCCCCAGGATCAGGCCGCCCGCCAGGCCCGCCTTGCTCTCCGGAAGCGCCGCGTAGGTCATGCCGAGGATCGCCGGCCACATGAGCGCCCCGCCGATCCCCATGCCGACCCTCGTCCCGATCAGCCACGGCGCGCTCTGGGCGGCGCCGCCGAGAAGCGAGAAGCCCGCAAAGATCGCCGAGCCGATGAAGAACGCACGACGCCTGCCGAACATGTCGGCGAGACGCCCCCCGGTGACGATCGCCATGCCGAACACGAAGCAGTAGGCGTTGATCACCCACTGGACCGTGCCGACGTCGACGTTGAAGTCCTGCTCGATCGCGGGCAGGGCGACGTTCAGGGCCGTGAAGTCGTTGGCGATCACGATCACGCCGAGGCCCATCGCGATCAGGGCCATCACGGCGCCAGGCGCAACCCGGTCCGGGTCCACAGGGGAGGCACGCTCAGCGGGCCTCGCTCCGGCGACCGCCGCGTGGCCGTGATGGGATCCCCCGACCGGCACGGCGCCACTGTAGCCGCGCACGCGGCGGGTGAGGCCTCGAGCTAGGGAAGCTGGACGAAGAGCCGAGGATCGTTGGTGCAGATCCCGTCGACGCCGATCCGCGCCAGCGCGCGCATCCGATCCGGGTCGTCGACGGTCCAGGCGATCAACTCGAGGCCTGCGTCGTGACAGGCCCTTGCCAGGCGGCGGGTGACGACCGGCTCGTAGGCCCAGATCGACGCCACGCCGAGCTTCGGCGCGCGGCGGGCGACGATCCCGGGGATCCGGCGCCTCAGCGAGATGAGGGCGGCGAGGACCAGGGGCTTGGCCCACGGGATCGAGTTCCAGTTGCGGGTCACCTTGGGAAGCGTCCAGCCACGCCGTAGGTCCGGCTCGAGCTCGGCGACCGCCTCGAGGCTCGTCACCTCCATCGTCGAGACCGCCGCGCGTTCGATCAGCCCGGCGCTTCGAAGCGCCGCGACGACCTCGTCCTCGCGCCCGGCGAGCTTCAGGTCGCAGTCGATCTCGACCTGATCGAGCGGCGGGCGCGTGAAGGCATCGAGCACCTGATCGAGGGTGAGAGGATCGCGGCGAGCGGCATCGCCCCAGTCGTGGGCGACGATCAACGGCGGAGCCCCGGGTTCGGCCGGTCCGGCGCTCGCCGTTCGCCAGTCACCGTCGGCGAACTCGGCCCTTGGCCGAAGGACGTCGAGCTCGACCATCTCGACCCCGGCGACAACGGCGGCCTCGAAGCTCTCGAGCGTGTTCCCGGGCCGGATCGAGTCGGCGCCCTTGTGGCCGATCCGCTTCAAGCGCGGAACCATATTCCGGCCGTCGAAAGGATCGGCGGAGCGCCGAGGTGACATGGGCATCCGCTGGAGCCCCGTGGGGGTTGCACCCGGTCACGGACCCCTGTTAGCCTCAGGGTTCGCAAACGGACATGAGTACTGCGGTCGAGCGTCGTTGGGCGCGACCAGGAGGGATCACTTCGGTGAGGTCTGTCGGGCGCGGGCCGGGCAAGTGGAGAAAGCGGCGGATCGCGCTGAGTGCCGCCCTGCCCACGTTGGTTGTGTGCCTGTTCACCGCCACTGCCCGTGCGGACCCTCCTCAGGCGGGCGAGGTGACCTTCAGCTCCACCCCGGGCATGTACACCGATTTCAGCCCCGACCTCCACGACTACGTCGTCCGCTGCAACGACAGCCCGGTCACGGTCCAAGGGCACACGTCGCCGCAGTGGGAGGCGCGCGTGGGCAGCAATTCGTTCCTGACCGGTGACTTCGTGGAACCCGTGGCGCTGAGCGCCGGCGAGGGCTTCGTGATCACCGTCCGGCGGGTGGGAACCGGCGAGTCATATCAGTACTACGTCCGCTGCCTGCCCGATGACTTCCCCACCTACAGCTTCACGCGGTACGGGCCGGTAGCTCCGAAGTTCTTCGCGGTTGACCAGGAATACCGCGCATCCGGCAACCGCTATGCAGTCGTCTTCAACAACCACGGGGTCCCTCTGTGGTGGTACCAGGCTCCCGCGAAGGGCGCCAGGGTACTCCCGGACGGGAACATACTCTGGGCCGATCGCTACGCCACGCCCAGCGGCTGGGTGATCCACAGCCTCGCCGGTGCGGAGCTTCGCACCCTCACGGCGGTGGGCAAAGGGGCCAACCCACACGATCTCCAGCTGCTCCCGAACGGGGGCTACCAGCTGGGCTCCTATGTACGGCAGAGCAACGTCGACACGAGCGCCTACGGTGGCGCGAAGCATGCCACCGTGGTCAACAACGAGCTGCAACAGGTGGACTCGAACGGGAACCTGGTCTGGGACTGGCACACCGAGAACCACATCTCCCTGGCCGAGACCCCGGGTCGAATCTGGAAGTGGGTGGTCAAGCACCCCGAGGGCTATGACATCGCCCATTGGAACTCGATCGAGCCCGACGGCAACTCGGTGATCGCCTCATTCAGGAATCTGGACGCCGTCTACAAGATCCAGAAGAGCGGCGGCAAGATCGTCTGGAAGCTGGGTGGGACCAAGACGTCCAAGAGCCTGACCGTCAGGCGGGATCCCCGAAACTACCCGCTCGGCGCCCAGCACGACGCTCGTCTGCTCCGCGACCGGACGCTGACGATCTTCAACAATCGCACCAACCTGGGTCAGCCCCGGCCGGAAGCTGACCGCTTCAGGATCAACCAGAAGGACAAGACGGCGACGCTCCTACAGTCGATCACCGACCCCGCCGTCCCCGCCTCGTATTGCTGCGGCTCGGCGCGGCGCCTCAGCAACGGCAACTGGCTGGTCGATTGGGGACAGACCCAAGGGATCGGGGGTTACAAACCGAACAGCCATCGGACCTTCTTCATGAAATTCGACTCGGGCTTCAGCTATCGCGCCGAGCCGGTGCCCGAGGGAGCCGCATCGGCCCAGGACTTCCGCGACGGCATGGATGCGATCTGTCAGGCCTCCGGCTGCTGACGCGCGCTGCGCTCACCCGGCGAAAACCCGTGGCGCCGATCCCCTTGCCGATCACCTCGCGAATGACCGACATTGACCCCGCGAGGGGCAGGACGTCAGGCCTTGCGGCGGTCGTCGTGAGCCTATTCCTCGCGGCGCCGATCCAGCCGCGGAATCCGCTCACGTGCCCGTTGTGAACCCGAGCGGCCAGCACCGCGTAGTACCCGCCCGCTCCGATGGGGGAGTACGCCTTTTGCAGCCACCAATACGCGCCGTGGTTGGAAGCGCCTGGGTATTTACGCTGTAGCCGATCCACGCTCTGGCCCACTCGCAGATGCTTCGTGGTGCTCCACCGACGCGACCGCTTGATCACCACCGACTGGGCCATGCCGTACTTGTGCGACAGGGCGTCCTGATCCTTGCATGCTCTGACCCTCTCACGTCTTGGAAGGCCCCGTCAACGATCCCCCGTCCCGCGACTCGGGACATTGTCGGTCGTTGGCGAGGGGGTCGCGGTGAGGGTCCCCCGATCGGCGACGAGGACGCAAGCGCAGGCCTTCGCCGCCGGCGCGCGGGCCCCAAGCACGCCGGGCCTCTTGATCCTTTTCATCGGTGCCGTTGTGCCACCTCACTCCTAGCGAAACATGCGCGGGCGAAGGTGTTTCGCCTGTACCCCCAGGGTGATTGCTCGCAGCGGAGTCGCACGGCACAATGGGAGTCGGCAGCTGCGCGAATGGGAGGGACCCGAGTGAAACGACTGGCAGTGCTTGGTCTGCTGGGCGGGTCGCTTTTCGTTGCGGCGACGGCCTACGCCGGCGTGACCCCGATCCCGCCGGATCAGTTCCCACGGGGGAAATGCCTCAAGGCGACCGGCGTTGCTCTCCAAGGCGACGCGTCCGCCAACAAACTTCGAGGAACGCCAAGGCGCGACCTGCTGCGAGGCGGCGGGGGCCGTGACTTCCTCGACGGACGAGAAGGCGACGACTGCCTCTTCGGGCAGTCCGGCAACGATTTCCTCGACGGCGACGCTGGACTGGACATCCTTCGGGCCGGTCCGGGACATGACCGGATCAACGGTGATGCTGGTCCAGACCGCCTTCTCGGCGACGGGGGCAACGATGTTGCCAGCGGAGGAAAGGGCGCGGACTTCATCTACGGCGGGCCGGGGAGGGACCGACTGAGCGGCGGACGGAACGCCGATCAGATCAATGGAGGCCGCGGCAAGGACCTCGTCTACGGCCATCAGGGCGATGATTACCTTCTCGGCAACCGCGGCGATGATCAGATCGGCGGGGGTAAGGGCGACGACCAAATCCGGGACTTCCAGGGCCGCAACCGAATCTTCTGCGGGGCGGGCTCCGACTTGGTGGTGACCAACCAGCGGTCGCTGGTTGCAACGAACTGCGAACAGGTGACCCGCCGCTAGCCAGATGCTGGGCCGGCGATGTCGTGCCACCTGGTTAGCAAGGGCCCGCAAACCGCATGGCTATGCGGATACCGCTAGAAGAGCTGGTTCTCTGTCGCCCGTGACGTCGACTGACGCCGACTGACGTTCTACCTGCTAATCGCGGGTTTCGGGGGACCCGACATGACGGCTAATGTCGTCCGGTTACAGACTTTTCGTGCCCATTCTGTGCCCACTTACGCCGCCGGCCGCGTGTAGTCGCGGCCCCGCCACCGGCGGGTCACCGGCCGCATCTGACACCCGCACTTGAAGCACCGCGCCTCGCAGTCCTGGTCGACCAGGCCAATCGGATGCTCGCACCGGCACCACTTCGCTTGCCCGGGCGGTCCACCTGAACGCCAGTCCTGGTAGCCGTTGCGGTAGAGCTCCACGGCACGGAATTGTCCCGCCGTTAGGCGGACGCCCCGGCGGACCGGGGGGAGGGTCGCCAGCGGGCCGGCGTGCT
>CAWDLT010000002.1:0-552987 GCA_963803305.1 uncultured bacterium | reverse complement strand
AATGCGGTCGAGATCAGCATTCGCAGCGATGAGCCGCGGGACGAGCACAGTTGCAAAGTCGTCCTCACCGGTCGCGAACAGGCAGGTTGCTGGTCGTCCCGCGAGGTCTCCGTCGAGCTCGCCGCGGCTGGCTCGCGCCACCAGGTGAACGGCGACGAGGGTCTTGCCTAGCCCTTGCCGGCCTGCCATGAGCGTCAGTGACGCGAACGCGATTAGGGGCCTCCAGAGCCACGACACCGGCGCCGCCTTGATAGCCGAAGCCCGGCGAAGGACCACCGCGCGATTCCTAGCTTGGCCATTGCGGCTTGCTTCAAGCTCGGCCGGTTTCGCTTCAGGCTTCACCGCCGCTCCCTCTCCATGCGGTTCCGACCTCGTACCCGTAGTCAGCGTCTCGGAGCATCGCCTCGAAGACGGGCGCGCCGTATTGCTGCAACACGTCCCGGGTGTCAGATCCTCGGAACATCCGCACTCGCCGAGCTTTGCTGCCGAGGTCAGCCCACACGCGATCGGTGAGCTGGCGACCAGCGTCGTCGCCGTCGAAGCTCATGTAAACAGCGTCGAACCGATCGAGCAGCTGAGCCCATTCCCTTTGCCATGAGCTGGCGCCAGGCATTCCAGCACGGGAGTGCGCTGGTAGGCGAGCCGCAGGGCCCACGAGTCCGACTCCCCCTCGGTCAGAAAGCACCGGTGACCGCCCAGCTTCAGCGTCTCGAGGCCGTACGGGATTTGCGGCTTGTGATCGCCGAGCCAGATCGTGCGGCAAGCGCCACTGGCCGGGGCGAATGAGAACGCTTTCTCTCGGTAGAGCTCGCCTGCCTCGGTGAAGTAGGGCACGACGAACGCGAGGCCGGCGACGCGGACGCCGAACCGGCGGCTCAATTGTTTGGCGGGAATGCCCTTCCACTCGCTTGGCGCAGCCGGCTGGGAACCGCGCCGATGGCTACGGGATGCCTCCGCCGCTGGCTCCCGCTGAATCGCTCGCTAGCCTGCTGATTCATGGCGAGCGTCCTTTCCAGGCTTTTCGCTCGTCAGGACGGCGCGGCCCTTGCCCGGGCCAGCGCCGTCACTCTTTTCTAGGTCACGCGGCGTGGGATCTACAAGAAGTCGGCCGGGCACGTCCGCCTCGGTCACCCCCAAGACAAGAGCAAAGAACGCCGGCGCGGCTGGTCCGCAGACTCGAATCCTGCGGGTAGCGTGCCTGATGGCTTTTCGCTCGCTCGTGAAGGCGAGAGCGCGCCCGTCGAAAGCGCGGACTCGGATGCCGCTGCGTTCGGAGTCGCTAAGGAACCACCACCGCGGCCATAGGTCGGGAGCGGACACTCCTAGCGCCGCGGCTGCCTTCTCCTGAAAGGAGGGTGACGGCTCCTGTCGACCACGCTCGACTTGGCTTACGGTCGAATGGTCCAGTCCCATTCGCTCCGCGAGCTCGCCGGTCGAGAGCGCCTGCCGGCGACGTTCTCGCTCTAAAAGGCTGATCCCGATCGTGCAACTGATGAGGGGCTCCTGAAGTCGGGCAGCGCCAAAGGACGGCACCGCGATACGCGGGACTTTAGAAGGCGACTCGAGTGCGCGGAGCCCCCCTGCGCCATTTGCCTCGCCCTGGCTCCTCCGGACCTCGGTCCGTTGGAGCGAGATATGACGAAGCACTACCGTACATGCCTCGGCGGACGATTCGTTTGCGCATTCGTTTGCAGATCAGACCTAGCCGCGAAGTCGCGAAGGTCCTCAGCTACAGCACGCGCCGATAACTAGAACCGCAGCGCGAGCATCGGTTCAGCTTCGAGACTTCGCGCCGGCAAGTGCGGACACGGATCAAGCAAGTGGTCGCCGGCCATGCGGGATCCGAGCGGCAACGAGGCTGCGATCTTCCGCAAACTCAGGCTGGAAACCGGCGGCTTTCCACTGCCCCCGTGATAGGTCATTGCCCTCAGCGCAATCCCGAACCGAAAGGAAGCCCCCATGGCCACCCATCCGACCGCTACGAACCTCTCGCCACGCTCCATGAGGCTTTTCGGGATGCCCGGTCCTACGCGGCCCTTGCCCTTGCCGGCGTCAGCCGGCGCGTCTTGGCCCGCGTCGTCTCCCGGTGGGATGGCGCCAACGGAGACGTGTATCTGCGCCACGCTGGGATCGACGTCGACGGGTTGACTCGCGTCCGATAACCGAGGCCGGACACGCCCCGCCAGCGGAGTCGCCGTGACCCACCAAATTGGGGAGGCTTGCTTTGGACGGCGCAGAGGTAGTGGCCGGGGCTCTTCTCATCTCAGGGCTTGGGCCGATACACCCCATCAGGCGTGATCGGCTCGATCAGTGTCTTCCAGCACCGTTGGCATTGCTGAATCGGGGTGCCGTGGCGAAACGACCGTTTCCAGCGGTGGCCGCGGATGAGGCACGCGAGTTTCATCGGGTAATTACGGAGTTTGGCGCCAGGACGGTTCCCTCGTCAACATGAACGCCGCTTGTCACAACGCATCCGACGCCGAATCGGGAGCCAGACCCGATCCTCACAGGCCCCTTCGAGTAGAAGCCCTGAGCCAGCAGGGTGCGAGTCGAATCCTCGTGCCGGTGGATGGAATCGCCCACCCAGCATCGGTTGCCCAGGGAAACGCCGTCTTCGATCACGACCTCCGTGAAGGCCGACAGCATCACGCCCGGCCCGAGCCAGCAGTTCTTCCCGATCGTCAGCCGGGCATCGGCCGAGGCGAGATTCAGCCAGCACCCAGGCTCAATCACGGTCCCGGCCCCAACGGTGATCTGACCAGTCTGAAGACCCCAGATCAACTGGCCCTCGACCGGGTGACGGATGAACGCCCCCGAGCGCGCCATGTGGCGGTTGATCCGCCAGCGATTTGCGAAGCGGTGAGTGCGCTCCTGGTAGCGCCGCTTGCCCCACCAGGCCTGCCAATCGCGAAAAGGAACTCCCTTCAAGTTGATCGCAGCCGTTCTTGCGAAATGACGAGCGGGGCGCGCACGGGCGCCAGTCTACGTGCGCTCGTTCGGCCTCTCGGGCACCTCGGCTGCCGCGCTCTCGATCACGCGGGCCGTTGCCAGCGGTCTCCTTTGCGCGCTAGGGTCAAGGCATGAAACTGCGGCGACGGAAGCCGGAGCAGTTGATGGACGAACTGGCCCCGACAAGGCCGATTCCAACGGATGCGGTCGAGGACACATCGATCATCGACGAGTCCTTGCCCTTCACCATGACCGGGCCGGTGCGGCTCCAGGCGGTGATCGACGCGGTGCGCTACTGCGTCCGCAGCGAGGTTCCGGGGGCATTCGTGGAGTGCGGGGTGTGGCGCGGGGGGTCAGTCCTAGCGATGATCCTGACGCTTCAGCAGCTTGGGGCCGAGCGCGATCTGTTCCTCTACGACACCTTCGAGGGAATGACGGAGCCGACCGAGCACGATGTCTCGCAGTTCGACCGACCGGCGCGAGAGCGCTGGGAGGAAAGCAACGGCAAACCGTGGCCGACCCTTTTCGGTTCGGAGACGTTCAACGAGGACACGGTGCGGAAAACCCTCAACGCCACGGGCTACCCGACTGAGCGCCTACATCTGGTTCGCGGGCCGGTCGAGGAGACGATTCCCGGCGCGGTTCCCGACGACCTCGCGCTCCTTCGACTCGATACCGACTGGTACGAGTCCACCCGCCACGAGCTGGTCGAGCTATACCCGCTCCTCGCGGTTGGAGGCGTGCTGATCCTTGACGACTACGGCCACTGGGACGGAGCGCGGCGGGCGGTCGACGAATACTTCGATGATTCCGGCCCAATGCTTGCTCGGATCGACTACGCGAGTCGGTTGGCGATCAAGACCAATCGCTAGCCCGTTCCCAGGAAGGCCGCACCGAACTCGGGGGAAGAGCTCGCGGACGCCAGCGCGTTCAGCGAGCTACTCGCGTTGTGGAACACGTAGACCTCGACATAGTCGCTCGCCGAGAACTTGGTACTGGGTGCTCACCGGGACGATCACTGCGGTCGCGCCACCGTGAATCACCTGTGTGGCGGCGATCGTCGTGCCGCTCCGATTGATTTCGATGCCAACGAGGCGATATCCCGTCGCGTTGGCCGCGAGCGCGACATTGGCGAACATGCCGTAGACGCCCGCCGCCGTGAAGACGATGCGTCCGGTATTCGAGGAAGTCGAATGCATCGAATCGGTGTCGTGTCGCTCCGTAGCGAACGTGAGATACGTCGCTGCGCTGTTCACGCCGAGTCCGATGTCACGAACCTGACTACGGACCTGGCGGCGAAGGCCGCGAACCTCTCGGACCTTGCCTCGGCCTCCACGGCCCGTTCAAATCTCGGCGTTGGGACCGCCTTCAACGGCCCCTGCTGTCGCGTTTACAACAGCGCGAACATCTCATGCGCGTGAGAGTGGCTCGAGGCCGCGGCGCCGATTTCGGATGGGCTGAGCACGTCTGAGCCGCCTGTCGCGTGGCTTGCTTTGTGGGCGGTCGGGGTCCGGGCGTTTGTGTTCCGAGAGTCGCCATCGGTGACGTACTTGTTGCCGGATCCGGGCGTGCCGCTGGTGCCAGCCAAGGCTGAGGCCTGTCCGGAGCTCGGGACCCGTGAGTCGTTGTCGCCGACTGCGATCGGGTTCGAGCCGGAGGCGGGGCGACCGAGAGCTTGGCCTTGCCCTTCGTGCTGGTCGAGGCGTCGGGGATGGTCGCCGAGCCGCTACCGAGTCCGCGTATGTCTTGGCCGCGGCCTGAGAGGGAACCCGCTCGTCGCTGTCGGCTGCCAGGGTCGGATCGGGGTCGATCGTCACCTTGCCGCTCGAGGGGATGTCCTCGCCGGCGGTGAACGCGACGTAGCGATAGGAGCCGCTGACCTGGGCGACAGCCCAGTAGCGGGTCCCGGCGGCGAGCGAGGCGAAGTGCCGCCATCCCGTTCGTGACCGTCGCCGTCTCCGTGGCTGAGCCGACAGGGGCTCCGGAGGGCTGGCCCGGGGCCGGCCAGTTCGACTGCGGGTAGGCGCCGACGGACGTTCCCTCCGGGAAGACGGTGCTGGTCAGGTTGAAGGCACTCAAAAGGCTCTCCCGGTCGCTGCCCGAATCGCCGCCATGCACTCCGCGGGGGTCGAGTCCTCGGTCAGCTCCTCGATCGACGGGGCGTCGACCGGCTCTGAGTCCTGTTTGACGCGGTGGGGCTGGCGCTCGGGCGGCGTCGAGGGAACTTCGGGGCGTGTATGCGTGTGAGAAGTCCTTTTTCGCTCTCTTATGGAAGCGGGCGCTTCGATGCCCTGCTCGTGCGCCCGGCGGAGCTCCTGCAAGAGGTTCGGGTCGCTCCTTGTGGTCATTCCCGTTGGGGGCTGTGCCGTTGGCCGTTGGGGACTTGGAGCGGGCTCCGGATCCGTTGTGCACCCGTCGCACTGCCGTGAGGAGCTTGGCTCCCGTGACCAGGGCCTCGAGGTCGTTCTTGCTGAGCGGCTTCCCGTTGCTCTGCTTGCGGCGAATCCGCTTCTGCTCTCGCATTGCGATGCACTCGCACTCCCGTGGATACCGCTCGAGGGCCTCGCTCTGGGATGCATTCTCGATCGACTTCGGGGGCTTGTGACCCTGCTCGCGCGCCATCTTTGTGACGATCTGGTGGGCGGTTCGCCGCGGGACTTGGAACGGGGCCGCGGATGCAGTGCCTTCGGCGCAACGGCGGGCGATCTCAGCCGCAGTGCAACCCTGCTCATGAAGGACGAACATCACTGATCGCTGGGCGTCGGAGTATTTCCGGGGAGCAGCTATTCGATTTCGCCTCCGAGGTCCAAAGTAGTCGCGATGAAGGCGCCTACTTCTGGGGAACGCGCCACCCCGCAAGCCCCGGAAGGTGCGTCATGGAGGCATGTTGTGGCTGGTCGTGGGAATAATCAACCCGCCATGGGCCGGTTGTTCGGGACCGGCCCGGCGCTTTCCTGCCGTGGACGCATCAATGTCGGGTACGAGGCGTCAATCAGTCGATCACAAGGTCGTGCCATGCTCGCCACAATCTGGATGTGCGCCCGAACAAGACCAGCTTCGTAGGCGAGACCGAGGTTCCCCAGTGGCTCGCGGCGTTTATCAGGCAACTGATCGCTGGGGGCAGCGGCGCTCCAGAAGAGACCCTGAGCCCGATCACCGCTCTAGAGGAGCTGTATACATCCGCCGGTTCAGTGCTTGAAGGCCGCGGGGGCGGCATATCGTCCGGCGATCGAGGCTCCTTGACGGACGACGTCGGGCGCGCGCTCAAGAGCCTCGGCCCCAAACTGGAGCTGGCCCTTGCTGCGGACCTTCGCGCTTTCCGCGGGGATGACCTGAGTCGCCTTCCTGGGCTGCTTCAGGACGTGGAAGGCGCACGGCGGTTGCAGACCTCCGCCGCACACATGATCAGGACCTTCGCTACTGACGTAGCCGTTAAGGCGGCCTGGTCTGACGCTATTGATGCATTCATGTCGACCGCACGTGCCGAGACCGGGGAACTGCGGATCGTACAGCTGCGATCGCTGGTCGAACATCGCGGTCACGATTGGAGGGAGCTAGAGAGGCGGCTAACCGGCCTGCTTCGGGACGACCTCTCAACCGCCGTGGATCTGGGCGTTATGGAGCCGCCGAAGAACTGGGACGTAAACGATTGCGCGGGTGTCAGCCTCGATCGCCGATTGGAGCTCTGCATGGGGCAGGTGGTCCGACCGCCGCCCCAGGGAGAACTCAAGATCTGGTTTGTGATCGGGCATGCTCGACTGGCGTCGACATACCTCCGAGTCGGTCCGATTCAGTTCTTTCCGGCAGATCTATGGCCGGACGCCATCCGTGATGGTTGCCCGGCCATCGATACCCGCGAATTTGATCGTCCGACCGAGCTCGAGGATGAGTGGTCAAATCTCTACTTTGGAGACCTGCCCAGGCCGAACACCGTGCTGGCTCGGGTGGAGATCCCCCACGGACCAATCGCCCATGCCCGTGATCGCGCCCGTGACCTTCTGCAGGGGATGATCGAGGCTGTTGGCGGAAATTCTGGGTGGCTGGTGCTGGAGGGCTCTGCCGCCTACTCGGAGCAAACGGGTTGGTTTGGCGACATGCCGATTCGCGAGCCCTCGTCCGAGGATCGCTTTCTTCGGTATGGAAATCCGCGGGACGATCCAACAGGGGCTCAGCTTGCAGCCTTTGACCCTGGTTTTGTGCAGGCTCTCGTCGAGGGAAGCGGTGCGGCCCGTGAAGCGGTTGAAGAGGTCCGTTGGGAGCTCGCAGCGCGGGAATCCGGACCGGCTCAGCGCCTAGCGTTGCGGGTACGCACGCTTGAACGCGCACTGCCCGTTTCGCGCAAAGCAAAGCTCTCATTGGGGGATGCGGCGGCTCGCCATTTGCAAGGAGCTTGGAGCTGGGAACGCTTCGCGGGACAGCTGACTGATCTAGCGTTCTCGATTCCATATGGGCGAGGCTCCAACGAGGAAATCGAGCGCCTGCGCTCAAAGCTGATGAATTTCGGCCCACAGGGGAGAGTTCGGCTCTCAACCGAGAACGTCGCCTCCTCCGTGAGCCAGCTCGCCGATGTCGTGCCGGCCGCAACAGTCGAGGGGAGGCTGGCGCGGGAGCTGGCGCAAGATCTCAGTAGCGGCGATAACGCGCTTCATCGACTGAAGCACTGGGATTCGGTGTTTCGAACACTGCTCGCCCGATCCGTGCGGCAGCGCAACGCCATTCTTCACGGAGCAGCCACCGTTCCCGCCGTGATCGCCACCTGTGAGCGGTTCCTCGCTGAATTGACCAGGCTCATCCTTGGTCAGCGGATCATCGGCGCTGCACAGTCGACGGATCTTCTTGCCCGGTTGGAGCAGGTTCGCGGTCAATGCCTAGCTCGAAGAGAGAAGTTGGCAGACGGCCTGGATCCCGGCCGAGCACTCTTCTCCGCTGTCGATGAGGTCGATGGCGCGCCTAGCACACGGGACGACGGTCCGGGCGGAGATTGACGCCTTGCCATTTCCCTTGCCACCTGGACGCCCATTGGCTGCAAAAATCGAGCGCAGATCGCTTGGTAAAGCGATGGCCGGAGGCAGGACTCGAACCTGCGACACGCGGATTATGATTCCGCTGCTCTAACCAGCTGAGCTACTCCGGCGGGGCGCTGAATCGTAGCGGCGGGGATCGGGGGTTCCGGGTGCCGTCACCTCGCCGTAGCTGTTCTTGTCTCCACGGGGCGATGTCGCCCGATCTCAGCCTCTAGGCTCCGAGCGATGAGCGATCTCGACCGGGCGGTGAGGACGGTGGTCCATGATTGCCTCGGGGTGGCGGAGGACGAGGACGTGCTGATCATCTGCAACCCCGCCACGCACGGGATCGGCGAGCGGCTGCGTGACGCCGCTCAGGACGCCGGGGGAGAGGCGGTGCTGGCGGTGATGGCGGAGCGCGCCTCGCACGCCGAAGAGCCGCCCGTGACGATCGCTGCGACGATGCTCCGTTCCGACGTGATTCTCGCGCCGACCGTTCAGTCCCTGTCCCACACCGCGGCGCGGAAGGCGGCGACCGACGCAGGCTCGCGCGCCGCGACCCTCCCCGGCGTCACCGAGACGATGCTCGCCAGGGCGATGACGGCCGACATGGCGGAGCTTCGGCGCCGCGGCCATGCCCTCGCGGACCTCCTGACCGCTGGGAGGGAGGCCCGGATCACCTGTCCGAACGGATCCGACCTCAGGCTCAGCCTCGAGGACAGGACGGGCATCCCGGACGCCGGCGAGTTGAGCGAGCCCGGCGCGTTCGGAAACCTACCCTGCGGCGAGGGCTTCATCTCCCCGCAGGAGCGGGTCGGTGACGGCAGGCTGATCGTGGACGGGACGATCGCGGCGATCGGCATCCCGAGCGAGCCGGTGGAGCTCGAGATCGAGGAGGGCGCCCTGATCTCTGCGAGCGGCGAGGACGGCCGCCGGCTGGTCGAGCTTCTCCGGGCCCACGGCTCCGACGCGACCCATGTCGCCGAGCTGGGGATCGGGACCAACGAGCGGGCGGTCCTGAGCGGCGAGCTCCTGGAGGATGAGAAGCTCCTCGGGACCGTCCACGTGGCGTTTGGCGCCTCGGCCGCGATCGGCGGCACGATCCAGGTGCCCGTACACCTCGACTGCGTGCTGATGGAGCCCGACCTGGCGATAGACGGGCAGCCGGTGGTCCGAAACGGCAGCCTCCTGGTCTGAGCGGCGCCGACGTGCTCCTGGCCGTGCCCAACGTCTCCGAGGGCCGCGACGGCGCCCGGATCGAGCGCCTCGCGGCGGCGTTCGCGACCGGGATCGCGCTCCTGGACACCCACTCGGACCCGACCCACAATCGCACCGTGTTCACGCTGAGCGGGTCGGATGGGTCGCTGGCCCGTGCGCTCGCCAAGGGAGCACGAGCGTGCGTCGAGGAGATCGACGTGGAGCGCCACGAGGGAGCGCATCCGCGGATCGGCGCCCTCGACGTTTGTCCCGTCGTCTGGCTCAGGGAGGAGGACCGGAACCGGGCCCGCAACGAGGCCCTCGACGTGGCTCGGCGGATCGGCTCCGAGGCGCGCCTTCCGGTCTTCCTGTACGGGGACCTCGCGTCGCGGGAGAGCCATCGGGAGCGCTCCTTCGTTCGCTCCGGCGGCGTTGCCGAGCTGCGCCGACGGCTGGCAAGCGGAGAGCTCCGCCCCGACTTCGGACCCTCCGAGATTCATCCCACCGCGGGCGCCACCCTGGTTACCGCCCGCCCGCCGCTCGCCGCCTTCAACGTTGAGCTGACGGGCGTCGAGAGCGGCCTGGCTCGCGAGATTGCCGCGGACGTTCGGGAGACGGGGGGCGGGCGGCCCGGGGTCCGCGCGATCGCGGTCGACCTCGGCGGGGGGCGGGCCCAGGTGTCGATGAACGTCCACGACCCGATCGCGGTGCCGCTCGCCGAACTCGCCGAGAGGGTCGGCGAGCTGGCTGCGGGCCGGGGCGCCCGTATGGCGGGCGCCGAGGTGGTCGGCCTGGTCCCCGAGGCAGCCCTCCACGGCTGGCCCGACGACACCCCCCTAGCCTTCGACCCCGCCGCCCAGACGATCGAGCGACGGGTCGAACTCCCCTAGCCAGTAGCGCCGCCAAAGGGGGAGCGATCGCACTTGTGCACCACATGGGTGCATAACTGCGATCACCTCATAGAGCGGGGGGGGGCGATCCCAGGCGCCGTCGCCGCTCTGTTTCACTCCACGACGCGCGGCGATCAGTCGCCGTCGCCGCTCGCTTGGCGCTCGCGAACCTTCGCCCCGAGCTGCTCCATCACCGTCGGGTCGCGCAGCGTGGTCACGTCGCCGAGCTCGCGGCCCTCGGCGATGTCGCGCAGCAGGCGGCGCATGATCTTCCCCGAGCGGGTCTTCGGCAGATCGCCCGCCCAGATGATCCGCTTCGGCCGGGCGATCTTCGAGATCCGGGTCGCGACGTGCTCGCGGATCTCCGCGGCCAGCTCGTCCGTTCCCTCCAGGTCGCCCTCGAGCGTGACGAAAGCGCAGATCGACTGCCCGGTGGTCTCGTCGGACTGGCCGATCACCGCCGTCTCGGCCACCTTCGGGTGCGAGACGCAGGCCGACTCGATCTCCGCGGTGGAGAGGCGATGCCCGGAGACGTTGATCACGTCGTCGACGCGGCCGAGCAGCCACAGGTAGCCGTCGGAGTCCCTTCGGGCCGCATCGCCCACCAGGTACGTGGTGTCGCCGAAGCGGTCGTAGTAGGTCTCGCGAAACCGCTCCTCCTCCTTGTAGAGACTGCGGAGCATCCCCGGCCAGGGCCGCCGCAGGACGAGCAACCCCTGGGTGTCGGGAGGCACCTCTTCGCCGTTCTCGTCGACGACGGCCGCGTCGACGCCGGGAAGGGGGGTGCCCGCCGAAGCGGGCTTCGCCGGCTGGGCCCCGGGCAGGGTGGTGATCATGATGTGGCCCGTTTCGGTCTGCCACCAGGTGTCGACGATCGGGCACCGCTCCGCCCCGATCACCTTGTGGTACCAAAGCCAGGCCTTCGGGTTGATCGGCTCGCCGACACTGCCGAGCAACCGCAGCGAGGAGAGGTCGTGGGCGGCCGGGTAGTGCGCGCCCCACTTCATGCAGGCACGAATCGCGGTCGGCGCCGTGTAGAGGATCGTCACCCCGTAGCGCTCGACGATCTCCCACCAGACGTCCTTGTCGGGATAGTCCGGCGCCCCCTCGTACATGACGCTCGTCGCTCCGTTGGAGAGCGGCCCGTAGACGATGTAGCTGTGGCCCGTCACCCAGCCCACGTCGGCGGCGCACCAATACACGTCGGAGCCGGGCCTGAGGTCGAACACGTAGCGGTGGGTGAACGTCACCCCGAGCAGATACCCGGCCGTCGTGTGGAGCACGCCCTTCGGCTTCGCCGTCGAGCCCGACGTGTAGAGGACGTAAAGGGGATGCTCTGAGTCGAGCTGCTCGGGCTCGCAGTGCGGATCGGCGGCCTCCATCGCCTCACCGAACCACACGTCGCGTCCCTCGCGCATCTCACACTCGGTGCCAGTGTGCTTGACGACGAAGATCGTCTCGATCGAGCCGACCGCCCCGATCTTCTCGTCGACGGCCTGCTTGATCGGTGCGGTCTTTCCCTTGCGGCGGGCACCGTCGATCGTGACCAGGGCCTTCGCCTCGGAGAACTGCATCCGCTCCTTCACCGCGTCGGGGGAGAACCCGCCGAAGACCACGTTGTGAGGCGCGCCGATCCTCGCGCAGGCGAGCATCGCCACCGGCAGCTCCGGGATCATCGGCAGGTAGATGCCGACCACGTCCCCCTTGCCGATCCCGCGATCGCGCAGTGCGTTGGCGAATCGCATCACGTCGCGATGGAGCTCCGCATAGGTGATGTCTCGCTCCTCGCCCTCTTCGCCCCGCCAGTGAAACGCGACCCGGTCCCCGTTTCCCGCCTCGACGTGGCGGTCGAGGCAGTTGTGGGAGACGTTCAGCCGCCCGCCCCCAAACCACCGATAGAGAGGCGCGCTCGACTCGTCGAGGGTCTGCTCCGGAGGGGAGAACCAATCGAGCAGCTCGTCGGCCTGTCGGGCCCAGAAGCCCTCCAGGTCGCTCGCGGCCTCCTCGTGGAGAGACAGGTCCTTGATCAACGCCGCCGCGCCGAAGTCCTCGGGAGGCGGAAACGACTCGACCTCAAGGAGCTCCGCCAGGTCGCGTTCCAGTCGCTCGTTTTCAGTCACGTTGGTGGCCATATCTCTCCTCTTCGAGCTGGTCTCGTCGGCTCCCGTGGAATGACACCCCGGAGGATGATGGCCGGCTGCGATCGGTCGCGCCGACCACGGCATCATCCCCCATTTTCGGCCCCGCCCCTCCTCCGAACCGGGCGCGGGATCCGATCCTCAGCGCTTCAGCGGCAGACCGGAACCACCGTCCTTCCGAGGGCGAGTTCCGATGACCGGCTTGTCGCAAGCGGCGCTTGTCAGATCACTGACCTCCTCCGGGACCCAGAGTGGCGAGCGCTCCTCGGCGGCGCCCCGCCCCGGGCACGGCGCTAGATTGCGTGCGTGGCGCGAACCACCAAGAAGCGACGCCGAAAGCATCGGGGCACTCAGGGGGGAAGCCTCGATCGGCGCGGGCGGACCGGCCGTCCGCGAAGCCGTCAGGAGGCGCGCGCGAAAGCGCGCAAGCAGATGAGCGCCAAGCGGGGCGAGAGCCCTCCGACCTGGAGGTCCGCGGTCATGCGGGGCGCCTTCGGCGCTGTCATCTTCATGGTGCTTCTGGTGGCGATATTCCGCAAGCCGCTGGGTCCCTCGATCGGTCTCGCCGCGCTGATGCTCCTGATCTATATCCCGCTCGGGTTCTACATCGAGAAGTTCCTCTACAACCGGCGCATGGCGGCGAAGAGGCGCGAGCGCGGCGACTGAGGGGGCTGGGCTAAGCTCGGACGGGATCAACCCGCCCTCCGCGAGACAGGATCAGCCATGCTCGACGTTCGCTCATTCACGGTCGGCCCGGTAGCCGAGAACTGCTATGCGGTCAGGGCGGAGGGATCCAACCGCGGGCTGATCGTCGACCCGGGCGACGAGCCGGATCGCATCCTCGATGCCGTCGCGGCGCTCGGGATCACGGTCGAGGCGATCCTCCTCACCCATTGCCACTTCGACCACATCGGGGCGGTCGCGCCGGTCGCCAAGGCCACGGGGGCGCCCGTCACCTGTCCCGAGATCGAGGTGCCCGTTCTTGCCGACGTCATGGCCTTCGTGCCATGGCCCGGGTTCGGCCCGTTCGAGAGCTACGACGCCGACGAGACGGTCGCGGGCGGGGAGCACCTGAGCCTGGCCGGGCTCGAGATCGACGTCCTCTTCACCCCCGGGCACAGCCCCGGTCACGTCACCTACGCGATCCCCGACCAGCACGCGCTCTTCTCCGGCGACGTCCTGTTCAGGGGCTCGGTCGGAAGGGTGGACCTGCCGGGGGGTGATTTCCAGACCCTCCTGGAGAGCATCCGCGGCCTCGTGGATGGCTATCCGGAGGACACCGTCGTCCACCCGGGTCACATGGGGCTGACGACCCTCGGCGCCGAGCGGGCGTCCAACCCGTTTCTCGCCGAGCTCGCGCGTTAGGGCCCCGGCCAGCAACTAAGCTCGCCCCCCCGATGCCCGACCGCTTCCAGGCCCCGAGGGGGACCTTCGACGTGCTCCCTGCCGACGCAGCCGCGCGCGAGCGTGTCGAGGCCGTCGCGCGGGACCTCCTGGGGCGGTCAGGCTACGCCCGGATCGAAACCCCGGCCTTCGAGGAGACCGAGCTTTTCGCTCGCGGCGTCGGGGGCTCGACCGACATCGTCCAAAAGGAGATGTTCACCTTCTCCGACCAGTCGGGAAGGAGCCTGACCCTGCGGCCCGAGGGCACCGCGTCGATCGCACGCGCCTACGTCGAGCACGGGATGCAGAAGCTGCCCCAGCCGGTCAAGCTCTGGTGGCAGGGCCCGGTGTTTCGGCACGAGCGACCGCAGGCGGGGCGCTTTCGGCAGTTCACCCAGCTCGACGCCGAGGCGATCGGATCGGATTCGCCACTCGTCGACGCCGAGCTGATCATCCTGCTCGACGAGGTGCTTCGCGGCCTCGAGGTGCCCGGGCTCGAGCTGCGGCTCGGCAGTCTCGGCTCGGGAGACTCGCGGGCCGAATACCGTCGCGAGCTGATCGCCCATCTGCGCCGCCACGAGCCCGAGCTTGCCGACGACGTCCGGGAGCGGATCGACGAGAACCCGCTCCGGGCCTTCGACTCCAAGCATCAGCCGACCCGCGATGTGATGGCCGAGGCACCGACCATGCTCGATGCGCTCGGACCCGAGGACGCGGAGCACCTCGCCACCGTCCGGAGGCTGCTCGACCAGGCCGGGATCGCCTACCGGCTCGACGGGACCCTCGTCCGTGGTCTCGACTACTACACGCGCACCGTTTTCGAGTACCACTGCGGCGGACTCGGTGCGCAGTCCCAGGTCGCGGGAGGTGGCCGCTATGACGGCCTCGTGGAGCTGGTCGGCGGGCCGCCGACGCCGGCCTGCGGGTGGGCCGCAGGCGTGGAACGGATCCTGCTCGCGATCGACGCCGTGTCGCCGCCACCCGGGCCCGACGTGTTCGTGGCCGCGTCCGACGGCCAGCGGGAGCGCGCGCTGGCCCTCGCCTCCCAGCTTCGTCACGCGGGACTTCGGACCGAGCTCGACCTCGGTGGACGCGGGATGAAGGGCCAGATGCGGCATGCCGACCGGCTCGACGTCGCCACCACGGTGATCCTCGACGACGCCGGCTCGGTCCAGCTTCGCGACATGAGCTCAGGGGCCCAGCGCGAGGTCGACATCGGGACCGTGATCGAGGAGCTATCCGCGCCATGAGCGAGCCGGGTTTTCCGGGGTTGCGGCCGAACGCCTACCGTGACGCCTGGTGCGGCCAGGTCCTCGGCGACCGGGTCGGGACCGTCGTCCGGGTCGCGGGGTGGGTTCACCGTCGCCGCGACCACGGTGGCCTCGTGTTCGTCGATCTGCGTGACCGGACCGGACTGGTCCAGCTCGTCTTCGACCCCGCGTCCGGCAGCGACGTCTTCGGGCTCGGCCACGATCTGCGCTCCGAGGACGTGATCAGCGCCGCGGGCGAGGTCGTCCGCCGCTCGCCCGAGACCGTCAACCCCGATCTTGCCACCGGGGAGTTCGAGCTGCGGGTCGCGGGGGCCACCCTGCTGTCGGACGCCGACACGCCGCCGTTTGAGATCGAGTCCTTCTCCGGCGAGGTCGGGGAGGAGGCTCGACTTCGACACCGCTACCTCGACCTGCGCCGTGACGGCATGCGTGAGGCGCTCGAGCGGCGCCACCGGGTCGCCCGGGCGATGCGCGAGTTCTTCGACCGGGAGGGGTTCGTCGAGGTCGAGACCCCGATGCTCTCGCGGTCCACCCCAGAGGGCGCCCGCGACTTCCTGGTCCCGTGGCGACGCGATCCCGGCTCGTTCTTCGCCCTTCCGCAATCGCCGCAGCTCTTCAAGCAGCTTCTGATGATCGCCGGCTTCGAGCGCTACTACCAGATCGTGCGCTGCTTCCGCGACGAGGACCAGCGCGCGGACCGCCAGCTCGACTTCACTCAGCTGGACCTCGAGATGTCGTTCGTGGGGATCGAGGACGTGATCGACGTCAACGAGCGGATGCTCTCCCACGTGTTCGAGCGCGCCGCCGGCCCCGAGCTCGCGCTGCCGATCGAGCGGATGCCCTACGCCGAGGCCATGGCCCGGTTCGGGAGCGATCGCCCCGACCTGCGGTTCGGCCTCGAGCTCCACGACGTCACCCCCGAGTTGCGGGAGACCGAGTTCAAGGTGTTCAAGGGCACGATCGAGGGCGGTGGGATCGTCAAGGCCCTGAACGCGGGGGCCCGTGACCTGCCCCGCTCGGTGCTCGATGGGCTGATCGAGCGAGCGCAGGAGCTTGGCGCAAGGGGGCTCGTGTGGGCGTTTCGCGAGGGTGACGGCTGGCGTTCGCCGACCGCCAAGTTCCTCTCCGCCGCGGAGCTCGGCGCGCTGAATGAGAGGCTCGCGGCCGAGGAAGGGGACCTGCTCCTCCTGGTCGCCGACACGCCCCGCGTCGCGAACGCGGTCCTCGGACAGCTCCGCCTCGACCTCGCCGACCGCTTCGAGCTGAGAGACGACAGCGAGCGGTTCCTGTGGGTCGTCGATTGGCCGATGTTCGAGTGGAACGAGGAGGAAGCCAGGTGGGATCCCCTGCACCACCCGTTCACCGCGCCCCAGGGGGAGCTCGACCCCGAGCGGCCGGGCGAGGCCATGGCGGCCGCCTACGACATCGTCTGGAACGGCCAGGAGCTCGGGGGCGGCTCGATCCGGATCGCCGACCGTGCGCTACAGGAGCGCGTCTTCGCGGCGATCGGGATCGACCCCGCCGAGGCCGAGCAGCGCTTCGGATTCCTGCTCGAGGCGCTTCGCTTCGGAGCGCCGCCGCACGGAGGGATCGCCTACGGCCTCGATCGGATCGTCCAGCGCCTGGTCGGGGCGGCCTCGATCCGCGACGTGATCGCCTTCCCGAAGACCGCGTCGGGAGCCGACCCGTTGACCGGCGCACCGGCCCCGGTTGACGAGGCTCAGCTTCGGGAGCTGGGGCTCGAGCGGCGCCGCCGCGGCTGATCGCCCGCCGCCGCAGCGGCTATGGTCGAGGCGTCTCGGTCACCGGATTCGTTGGGAGGTGGGTCTTGAGCGACCTCGGGAAGATGTTCGCGCCGGATGAGGGGCGAGATGCCCTGCGAGGGCTCGGCGGCCTGCTGCTGGGCCTCGGGCTGATGCTCGTCTTCGTGCGCAAGGGAACGAACGTGCTCGGCGACACATGGGGCGACTGGGGCCTCTTCGCGATCCTGTCGATCGCCTTCGTCTTCCTCTACGGACTCGGCATGCTCGGCGCGGTGAGCGCGGGGCTGCGGTCGTGGGGGTCCGCCTATCTCGTCTTCGGGATCCTCGTCGCGCCTGTAGCGCTTATCCAGTTCATCGAGGCCGTCAACGGCGCCCCCGGCGCCTCCCTCAACACCTTCTGGGTCTTCGGCGTGACCGCTGGCCTGGGTGCCGCAGCCGCCCTCCTCGCGGGGCTGCGATACGGCCTCCTGCTCGCTTCGCTGGCGGTGATCGTCTCGTGGTCCGCGCTCTGGGACAAGGTCCTCTCGAACGGGATCGGCGCCCACTACGGCCTCTACCGAGGGTCGCTGCTGATCCTCGCCGTGCTGCTGGTCGGGGCAGCGGCCGCCATGGCGACGCGGCGGATCGAGCCCGACGGGCCCGAGAGGGCGAGCGAACTGGTCACCGGCGCCTCGCTCGCCGCGGTGATCGCCGGCTCGCTCAGCGCTCCGAAGATCTTCGCCCTCTCGAACCCGTTCTTCACGATCGCCGGGCCTTCATCGAGCCTCCTCTGGGAGATCGTGCTGCTCGTCGTCTCGCTGCTGGCGATCGGCTACGGATCGCGCTTCGCGGTGCGCGGCCCGGCCTACGTCGGGGCATTTGGCCTGCTGGTCTTCGTGCTCGTGGCCGGCCTCGACCTCAACGACAGCACCCCGGAAGCGAGCTTGGTCGGTTGGCCGCTGTTCCTCCTGCTGGCCGGGGCGCTCGCCTTCGTGGCCAGTCTGCTTCCCGCCCTCGGCTCGCCGGGTGCGGGCCGGCCCTCGCCGCCCGCCCGGCCCGAAGGCGGCTCAGAGCACCCAGGTCCGGGCTGACGGCGGGGGCGCGCTCGGAACGGGCCAGGCGCGCACGTCGATCGATCGGGTCGCGACCAGCGATACTTGCCACGTGGCGGAGTCGAGCGCCGAGCTTGCCCGACGGGTCTTCGCGGCCCTGAGCGACGGGGACGTCGAAGCCTTCGCGGCGCTCGTTGACCCGGACGCGGAGATCCACACCTCGCGCGGGATCCGCCGCGGAAGGGACAAGTTGGAGGAGTGGGCCGAGAAGCGCTACGAGCATCTCGAGCGCCGCTACGCGATCGACGACCTGCGAGTCGACGGCGACGATGTGCTGGCGCTCGTTCGTACCCAGTACGTGTGGCGCGACGGGGGCGAGCTCGGGGACGAGGAGCCGACCGTGATCGAGCTCTCCTTCCGTGACGGAAGGCTCGTTCGCTGGAGGTTCCGCGAGGACCTCACGGCCGAGCGACGCGGGGCCGAGCAGGGCGGGCAATAGCCCAGGCCCATCCAGTCGAACGCCGCGTCGCCGTTGGAAGATCCGGCCCCGCCTCAAGCTTTCCCAGCCTGGTGTCGAGTCACCACTTGACTGCTATGGTCGTCCAAGGCTCGAGCTTGTTCGTCAGCCGCTCCAATTGTGAGCCAGTGCAATTGGCTTGGGAGTCGGTTTCCGGTGCGTCGCGTGCGGCGCGGTCGGTAGACACCCACCTACTGAGAAGGGTTCTCAGGCCGGGCGGCAACGGCAGGTTGGAGCCTTCCTTCTTCAGCGAGGCGGGCGGGGACCGGATCCCCGCCCGCGTTCCCCGTCAGCGCTTCGCGGTGCCGGCATGAGGAAGGTGCTGAACGACAACCCAATCGCCCAGCTCGCCGTTCTCGGCGCCCTGGGCGTCCTGGTGGCATTTTTCCTGATGACCCGTGTACTGGGTGGAAGCGGCGGCTCGTCGACCACCGCCGCGCCGACCCCTCCCGCCGGCGCGACCGCGGGCGCAGCCACTCCTACCACCGACCCGGCCGCCGGCTCGACGGCGGCTCCGTCGACCGATTCGACCGCCCCGACGACCGACGGCTCCACCACCGCCCCCGCCGTCCCCGACTCCCCGGCCGCCCCGCCGGCGGGCGAAGCAGGGTCGCTGCCCTCCAAGCTCGTCGCCGGCCCCGGGCTGCCGAAGCCGGTCGCCACCGCTTACGCCCAGGGCAAGACGGTCGTGCTCCTCATCTTCAGGAAGAACGGGATCGATGACGCCGCGGTGCGGGCGAACGTCGAGAGGCTGCGGGGCCGTTCCGGACTCGCCGTCTTCGCGACCGAGGCCGCCGGGATCGCGCGCTACTCGAGGATCACCGAGGGCCTCGACGTGAACCGGGTCCCGGCGTTGATCGTCCTCCGCCCGCGCGCGCTCGCCCACGGCACGCCGACCGCGATCGTCAACTACGGCTTCCGTGGGCCCGCCAGCGTCGATCAGGCCGTCCGCGACGCGCTCTACCACGGCCCCTCGAACCTCCCCTACTACCCGAAGTAGGCGGCGCCCCGAACCCATTCGGCCGCGGCCGCCCGATCGGCGGCTGGACGCTAGCCTCGGTCCCTGCACGTGGACCCGAGCCTGTTCCAGAGCTACCTGAGCGACCATTCGCGGCGCGGGGCGGCGCCGCGCGACTCGTTCACCGGGGCGGCCGGAGGCTCGGCCTGCGGGGATCTGGTGCGCGTCTCTCTCATGGTCGCCGCCGGCGACGTCGTCGCTGCGAGGTTCGACGCCGAGGGATGCGCGGCCACGATCGCCGCGGGCGCCGCGCTCGCCGAGCACGTCGAAGGCTCCGGGGTCCTGGCCGCGGCCCGGACCACGCCCGCCGACCTGACTGAGGCGCTCGGCGGTCTGTCCCCTCAAGGTCGCCACGGCGCGGACCTGGCCGCAGATGCCCTTCACCGCGCGCTCGGCGCGCTCGCCTCGTCGGGGAGGGAGATCGCGCCCCCGGCCCCGGGCACCGATCGGGTTCTGGTCGCGGTGAGCGGCGGGGTCGATTCGGCGGTCGCGATGCTGCTCGAGCGCGACCGAGGAGCCGAGGTCGTCGCGGTCACGCTGAAGCTCTGGGAGGACGAGCGCACCGACGGCGAGCAGAGCTGCTGTTCGCCCCAAGCCGTCATCGCGGCCCGTGCGCTGGCTCACAGCCTCGGCCTCCCTCATCTGACCCTCGACCTGGAGGATGCTTTTCGAGTCACCGTGGTGGACCGGTTCGTGAGCGGCTACGCCTCGGGCGACACCCCGAACCCCTGCGTGATCTGCAACGGCGAGCTCCGGATCGACCAGATGCTCGCGCTCGCCGGCCGGATCGGCGCCGGCCCGCTGGCAACCGGCCACTACGCCAGGCTCGTCAACGACGGCGAGGGGCCGCTCCTCGCCGCGCCACGGGACCGCGCCAAGGACCAGACCTACATGCTGTCGGCGCTGCGACCCGCCGCCCTGGCGAGGCTGCGCTTCCCGCTCGCCGATCGCACCAAGCCCGAGACCCGCGAGATTGCCGCCCGAGCCGGATTGCCGGTCGCCACCAAGCGCGACAGCCAGGACCTGTGCTTCCTGGCCGGAGAGGGAAAGCGCGGCTTCCTGGCTCGGCACGGGCGGCTCGGGGAGCGGCCAGGCGAGATCGTCGATCGATCCGGAAAGGTGATCGGGCGCCACCGGGGCCATCACGGGTTCACCGTCGGCCAGCGCCGCGGCCTCGGGGTCGCCGCGGGCGAGCCCCTCTACGTGCTCGCCACCGATCCGGTCGCCAACCGCGTCGTGGCCGGTCGCCGTGACGAGCTGGCCACGCGAACCGTCCCGGTGCGCGACGTGAGCCTGCACCGCGACGGCGCGCGGGTGAACCGGGTGAAGCTTCGCTATCGGGCCCGTCCGCTCTCCTGCGCGGTGGTCGGCGGCGGTGGCGATCACTACGGGCTCGCGCTCCGGCTGGAGGAGCCCGCCTACGGCGTCGCGCCCGGTCAGACCGCCTGCCTGATGGAGGGCGAGACGATCATCGGCCACGCGACGATCGCTTCCTAGACTACGTCCGCCGTGCACTCCGCCCAGATTCGCGAAACCTACCTCTCGTTCTTCGAGCGCCGCGGGCACCTGCGGGTGCCGTCCGCGTCGCTGATCCCGGCACCCGAGGACACCTCGACCCTGCTCACGGTGGCCGGGATGCAGCCCTTCAAGCCGTACTTCCGGGGGGACGAGACCCCGCCGAGCAGCCGCCTCACCTCGTGCCAGAGGTGCTTTCGGACCCCCGACATCGAGCAGGTCGGGAACACTCGGCGCCACCTCACCTTCTTCGAGATGCTCGGGAATTGGAGCTTCGGCGACTACTTCAAGGAGGAATCGATCGCCTGGGGCCTCGAGCTGTCCGTGGAAGGGTTCGGGCTCGACCCGGAGCGAATCTGGGTGACCGTGTTCGGCGGCGACGAGGAGCTCGGCCTCGGCCCCGACACCGAGGCGATCGAGATCTGGAAGGCGAACGGCGTTCCCGAGGACCGGATCGTCCAGCTGCCGCGATCCGAGAACTTCTGGCAGGCGGGCCCGACGGGCCCGTGCGGACCGTGCTCGGAGATGTACCTCGACCGCGGCACCGAGCTCGGGGGCCCGGACGACCTTCCCGGTGATGACACGGACCGCTTCCTCGAATACTGGAACCACGTCTTCATGACCTATGAGCTCGGCGACGACGGCTCGCTCGCGCCGCTGCCGGCGAACAACATAGACACCGGGATGGGGCTCGAGCGGATGGCGGCGATCCTCCAGGGGGTCGGGTCGGTGTTCGAGACCGACGTCTACCGCCCGCTGATCGGCCTCGCCGAGGAGCTTTCGGGCCGCTCCTACGGTGACGATGCGCCCTCGACGAGGGCGATGCGGATCATCGCCGACCACTCGAGGGGGATGACCGCCCTGCTCGGCGACGGGGTGGTGCCGTCGAACGAGGAACGCGGCTACGTCCTGCGAAGGGTGATGCGGCGCGCGATCCAGCAGGGGCGGACCCTCGGGCTCGAGACACCGTGGCTCGGCCGATTCGCCGAGCGGGCGATCGAGGGGATGTCGGGCGCCTACCCCGAGCTCGCCGCCGAGCGCGAGACGATCCTGCGATGGGTCGCCGACGAGGATGAGGCGTTCGGCCGGGCGCTCGAGCGCGGCTCCGAGCTGCTGGAGCGGCTGATCGCCGACGCGGGGGAGGCCGGCACCTCGTGGGTCGATGCCGAGGATGCCTTCAAGCTCCATGACACCTACGGCTTCCCGTACGACCTGACCAGGGAGCTGCTCGCCGAGCAGGGGCTGTCGGTGGATGACGAGGGATTCGAGGCGCTGATGGACGAGCAGCGCCGGCGAGCGCGGACCGGCGCGGAGCCCGAGGTTCACGACCGCCACCGCGAGGTGATCTCGTTCGCCGCCACCGCCCCTCCCTCGAGGTTCGTCGGATACGAGGCGCTGAGCGCCGAGACGGCGGTGACTGCGGCGACCGGCAACTCGGGAAACGGCTCCTCGTCGGTCCTGGTGAAGCTCGAGGAGAGCCCCTTCTATCCCGAGGGAGGCGGCCAGGTGGCCGACTCCGGTCGGATCGTGTGGGACGGCTCCGAGGCACGAGTGGACGACGTCTACCGCCTCGGCGACGACCAGGTGATCCTGCTCGACGGCCCCGGGCCCGCGCCGGGAGGGCGGGTCGAGGCTGAGGTCGACGCCGAGGCGCGCCACGCCACGATGCGAAACCACACCGCGACCCACCTGCTCCACGCGGCGCTTCGGGGGCGACTCGGGACGCACGTCCGCCAGGCGGGCTCGGCGGTTCGCCCCGACAAGCTTCGCTTCGACTTCACCCACGGGGCGCCGCTCAGTCGCGATGAGCTTCGCGACGTCGAGGACCGGGTCAACGGCTGGATCAAGGCGAGCCGGCCGGTCCGCGCCTTGGAGATGGCCCGCACCGACGCCGAGACGCTGGGCGCGATGGCCCTGTTCGGCGAGAAGTACGGCGACTGGGTGCGGGTGGTCGAGGTCGCCGGCGTCTCGCGCGAGCTCTGCGGCGGCACCCATGTCGCCAACACCGCCGAGGTCGGGATCTTCAAGGTCGTCTCGGAGGGGTCGAGCGCGGCCAACGTCCGCCGGGTCGAATGCCTCACCGGCCCGGCCGCGATCGATTGGTTTCGGGGGCAGAGCGCGACCCTCGACGAGGTCGGGACCCTGCTCGGCACTCCCCGAGACCCGCTGGCGGGGGCGCGTCGGGCGGGCGAGCGCCTCGCCGAGCTGGAGCGGGCGGTCAGCCGCGATGCGGAGCGCCGCGACGCGGGCCGCGCGGAGGCGCTGCTCGACGAGCGTGGCGAGGAAATCGACGGGATCCGCGTCGTGGTCACGAGCGGCCCGGCCCCCGATCAGCGCACGCTGCTCGACCTCGCCGATCGTCTCAAGGCGAGGCTGGGCGAGGCGGCGGTGGTGATCGGCGCTCACGACGACGGCCGGATCGCGGTGGTCGCGAGCTTCACCCCCCGCGCCATCGAGCGTGGCCTGTCGGCGGTCGAAGTCGTGCGCGAGGCCGCGGGTGCCACGGGCGGTGGGGGAGGGGGCAGGGAGGACGCCGCCCAGGCCGGGGGCAAGGGCACCGCCGACGACCTGGAGCGGGTGCTGGCCGCGGCCCGCGAGGCTCTCGAGCGCGTGCTCGCGTGAGGATCCTGGCGATCGATCACGGTGCCGCTCGGGCCGGCTGTGCGATCTCCGATCCCACTGGTACGATCGCGCGCCCCCTGGGAGTGGTCGAGCCGCCCGACCCGAAGGCGGTCGCGAACCTGGCTCGAGAGCACGACGCCGAGCTCGTGGTCGTGGGCCTCCCGGTCTCACTGAGCGGCGCCGAGGGCCGACAGGCCGCCGATGCCCGAGCGTTCCGGGAGGCGCTCGCCGCGATTCTGGACCTGCCAGTGGAGACCTACGACGAGCGATTGACGACGCGGATGGCGGAGGGCTCGGTCCGCGGCGGCGCCCGCGCCGCCGCGGACGCTTTGGCGGCCGCTCATCTGCTCGACTCCTACCTGCGGGCCCGGGCCGGCGCCGCGGACGCGACGCAGGCCTCGAGCGGGCGTCGACACACGGACGGGGCGGCCTCCGATGACCGATGAGTGGAGCCGGGGCCCCGAGGACGGCTCTCCGGAGGAGCGTGAGCGCCGCCGGACGGAGCGAGAGGCCCGGCGCCGGTCCCGCGCCGGCGAGCGCCGGGGGGAGCTCGCCGACCGGGTCAAGGGCGTGCTGAAGGGGGGCGACCAACCGCCGAGGAGGCCGCGGGGCGCCGGGCGTCGGTCGACGCCACGCGGACCAGGCTCGCTCGACGTCCACCGGCGCCGGCGCTTTCTCGCGCTCGGCGCCCTGGTGGCCGCGATCGCGGTGGTCGTGGCGATCGGGGCGATCGTCCATCACCTGACGAGCGGAGGCGGGGGCGCCGCCGCCGACCCGACCACCCAGGTCGCGAAGCCGACCTCGCAGATCACCATTCCCGAGGGCTACGATCGCCGTCAGATCGCGGCGGTCGCAAAGCAGGAGGGGATCGGCGGCGACTACATGAAGGCGAGCGAGAGCTCAAAGGGCTTCGATCCCGCCAAGTACGGGGCCAAGAGCCCGCAGAGCCTGGAGGGCTTCCTCTTCCCCGCGACCTATGACCTGCCACGCCATCCGAACGCCGACGACCTGGTGGTCAGGCAGCTCGCCGCCTTCAAGCAGTACATCGCCGAGGTCAACATGAGCGACGCGCGGTCCAAGAACCTGACCACGTATGACGTCCTGATCATCGCCTCGATGATCGAGCGCGAGGTGGAGGTGCCGAAGGAGCGAAAGCTCGTCGCCGCGGTGATCTACAACCGCCTCCACGACGGCATGCCGCTCCAGATCGACGCGACGATCCGGTTCGCCGAGAACAACTACACGAAGCCCCTGACGACGACGGACCTCCAACTCGACTCCCCGTACAACACCTACACGAACGCCGGCCTGCCGCCGGGGCCGATCGGCAACCCCGGCCTCGCCTCGATCCAGGCCGCGGCTCATCCGGCCGACGTCTCATACCTCTACTACGTGGTCAAGCCCAACACCTGCGGCGAGCACACCTTCGCGACCACCAAGGCCCAGTTCGATCGCGCCGAGGCGGCCTACAACCAGGCCCGAGAGGCGGCGGGCGGGCAGGCGCCGACTCCCGCGAACTGCCCGGGCGCGTGACCGCGGTCAGGCGGCTGGCCGTTCTGGGCCAGCCGATCTCGCATTCCCGATCGCCGGCGATGCAGACGGCGGCGCTCGCCGACCTGGGCCTGGCCTCCGAGTGGTCCTATGAGGCGATCGAGGTCTCACCCCCGGACTTCGAGGCCCGGTTGAAGGCGATGCCGGCGGAGGGGTTCGTGGGCGCGAACGTCACCGTCCCGCACAAGCCCGCCGCGCTTCTCCTCGCCGACCGGGCCTCCGAGGCGGCGAAGGCGATCGGCGCCGCGAACACGCTCAGCTTCGGCGACCGGATCAGCGCCGAGAACACCGACGCGAGCGGGTTCCTGGACGCCCTCGGCGGGTCGCCCTCGGGCCGGCGGGCCCTGATCCTCGGCGCGGGAGGCTCGGCACGGGCCGTCGTATGGGCCCTGGTCTCGGCCGGCGCTTCGGCGGAGATCTGGAACCGGACCGCAGCCAGGGCCGAGCGGCTCGCGGCCGAGCTCGGAGCGTCGGTGGCGGGGCTCGACGCGAGCGGCCCGGGCGGGGTCGGGTGCGGCTACGACCTGATCGTCAACGCAACCACGGTCGGAATGGGCGAATCGGCCGAGCGTACGGCCGACCTCAAGAGCCTGCCCGTCGATGCCGATTCGTTGGACCACACAGTCCAATTGGTGGACCTGGCCTATGGATCTGTCGAGACCCAGCTCGTTCGGCTCGCGAGGGCGAGTGGCGCGGCGGTCATCGACGGGCTCGAGGTCCTGGTGCGCCAGGGCGCCGCGTCGCTGCGGATCTGGACGGGGCTCGAACCCCCAATCGAGGCGATGAGGCGAGCCGCCCGATCGGCATGGCCCCCGAGAACAGACCCACCCACCTGAGACCGGTACCCACCGCGGGCGAGGCGACCGCCCGCCGAGCGGACGAGGGGACCGACGCCGCGGCCAACGGGATCACGCCGCCGATGCGACGCGGGCACTCAGGGGTGTTCGTGACCGACGTGATCGTCGAGCTCGGCTACGCGCCGAGGATGCGGGTCGACGAGATCATTACCGAGGCCAGGATCGCGGGCAAGACCCCGGAGGTGCTCCTGCGCGAGCACAACGTGGTCGATGCCGACCAGCTCTCGCGCGCGATCGCCGAGCGCTATGGCCTCGACCACATCGACCTCAACGTCCACAAGGTGGACATGGGGGCCGCCAACCTGCTCCCGGTGAGCGCCGCGCGGCGATATCGCGCCATCCCGGTCGGTTATGTCAACCGCGAGACGCTGCTGCTGGCGGTCGCGGATCCGGCCAACGTCCTGGCGGTCGACGACATCCAGATGATGACCGGCACGGACTGCCGGGTCGCGGTCGCTGCCGAGGAGGACATCGATGCGCTGATCGGGCGGATGAACACGCTCGAGACGGCGGTGTCGGAGGCGGCCTCCGAGGAGGAGGAGCTCGAGGGCGACGCCGAGGTCACGGAGCTCCACGAGTCGGCCGACGACGCCCCTGTGATCAAGCTCGTCTACTCGGTGCTCGCCCAGGCGGTCGGCGAGGGTGCGTCCGACATCCACTTCGAGGGCGACGAGGGGGAGATGAGGGTCCGCTTCCGGGTCGACGGCGTCCTTCACGAGACCGCGCGCGTGCCGAAGCGGATGATCTCCGGGGTCGTCTCGCGAGTCAAGCTGATGGCCGACATGGACATCGCCGAGAAGCGGCTTCCGCAGGACGGCAGGGTGAGCGTCAACGTCGACGACCGAAAGATCGATCTTCGGGTCACGACCCTCCCCACCCAGCGAGGCGAGGGCTGCTCGATCCGCATCCTCGACAAGGAGAAGGCCATGCGCAGCCTCGACGAGCTGGGCATGGAGGGCACGCCGCGAGGGCTGCTCGAAGCCGCGTTCAGGCGACCCTACGGAGCCGTCCTGGTGACCGGTCCGACCGGCTCGGGCAAGTCGACCACGCTCTACGCGGTGCTCCAGGAGCTGAACTCCGTCGAGCGCAACATCATCACGGTCGAGGACCCGGTCGAGTACAGGGTCTCGGGGATCAACCAGCTGAACGTCAACCGAAAGGCGGGGCTCACCTTCGCAACCGGGCTGAGGTCGATCCTGCGCGCCGACCCCGACGTGATCATGGTCGGCGAGATCCGCGACGCCGAGACCGCGCGGATCTCGATCGAGGCCGCGCTCACCGGCCACATGCTGCTGACGACGCTCCACACGAACGACGCCCCGGGCGCGGTCGCGAGGCTCGGCGAGATGGGCGTAGAGGGGTTCTTGACCGCGTCGGCGATCGAGTGCGTCGTGGCGCAGCGGCTCGCCCGTCAGCTCTGCACCTACTGCAAGCGGCGAACGATGATCCCCGAGGAGGCCCTGGCGGCGGCGGGGTTTCGCCTCGCCGGGCCTCTCGAGGCCTACGATCCGGTGGGGTGCGCTCGCTGCACGCATACCGGGTACCGCGGCCGGATCGGGCTGTTCTCCGTGATGCCGATGAGCGACGAGATCAAGAGCATGACGGTCAGTCGCGCGGCCGAGTCGGAGATCGCGACGGTGGCGCGCGAGCAGGGGATGCTCTCGCTTCGGGAGGACGGCCTGAGCAAGGTTCGGGCGGGCATCACCTCGATCGAAGAGGTCGCGAGGGTGGCGGCCTAGGTCCGCCCGGCGGCGGGCCCGCGGATGGGTTTCGGGGCCCAGCGCGGCCACACGCTAAAGGCCGAGGGCTCCTCCGACGATCAAGGGTGCGATGAGTGTCGACTTCGCCGGCGTCCTGACCAAGATGGTCGATTCGAGGGCCTCCGACGTCCACCTGACGCCGGGGTTCGCCCCGGCCGTGCGAGTGCGCGGAAGGATCGTGCCGATGGACGACTTCCCGGTGCTGAGCGCGCAGGACACCCGCGACATCGTCTACTCGATCCTCAACGACTCGCAGCGAAAGCGGTTCGAGAACGAGCAGCAGCTCGACTTCGCCTACGCGATCCCCGGTGTCGCCCGGTTCCGAGTCAACTGCTTCTTCCAGCGGGGATCGATCTCGGCCGCCTTCCGGCACGTGCCGACCGAGATCCTGACCCTCGATTCCCTGGCGCTCCCTCCGGTCCTCGAGGAGTTCACGAAGAAGCCCCGCGGCTTCGTGCTCGTCACCGGTCCGACCGGCTCTGGGAAGTCGACCACGCTGGCCTCGATGGTCGACATGATCAACACCACCCGCGAGGAGCACATCCTGACGATCGAGGACCCGATCGAGTTCCTCCACCGCCACAAGAAGTGCATCGTCAACCAGCGTGAGGTCGGCGCCGACGCGCTCGACTTCTCAGTCGCCCTGAAGGGCGCGCTGCGCGAGGACCCGGACGTGATCCTGGTCGGTGAGATGCGTGACCTCGAGACGATCTCGACCGCGCTGACCGCCGCCGAGACGGGGCACCTCGTGTTCGCCACGCTTCACACCCAATCCACGGCCCAGACCGTCGACCGGATCATCGACGTCTTCCCGCCGCACCAGCAGCAGCAGGTCCGGATGCAGCTCTCGATCGCGTTGCAGGGGATCGTCACCCAGCAGCTCCTGCCGACGGCGGACGGCTCGGGCCGGATCGTCGCCTGCGAGGTGATGGTGCCGACCCCGGCGATCAGGAACCTGATCCGGGAGGGCAAGACCCACCAGATCTACTCCGCTCTTCAGACCTCGGGATCGGTGGGCATGCAGACGATGGACGCTCACCTCGCGCAACTTGTTCGAAGCGGGCAGGTGACCCAATCGCTCGCCGAGCAGCGCTCCTCGGTGCCCGAGGAGCTCAAGCGACTGCTCGTTGGCAGCGCGACGATGAATCAGGTCCCGGCGGCGGCCTGATCGCGGGGAGGGAGGCGGTGTGAGCACGTTCGCGTTCCGCGCGGTCGACCTCGCCGGAGTGCCGGCCCGGGGCGAGATGGAGGCGACGTCGAAGAACGTAGTCTCCGAGCAGCTTCGCCAGCGAGGCCTGATCGTCCTCGACATCTCCGAGAAGCACGAGGCCCTGCGTCTCGAGAGCCTGTTCCAGCGGTTCAAGAGCGTCAACGCCAGGGCGCTCGCCGTCTTCTCGCGCCAGTTCGCGACCCTGATCGCGTCGGGGATGCCGATGCTGCGGTCGCTTTACACCCTCGAGGCCCAGACCGAGGACGAGATGCTCAAAAAGGCGATCGTCTCGGTCCGCGAGGACGTCGAGTCGGGGAGCTCGGTCGCGCAGGCGATGGAGTCGCAGCCGGGTGTCTTCGATCCGCTGTACCGATCGGTCGTCCGGGCGGGGGAGGGTTCCGGCCGGCTGGAGGAAGCCCTCGACCGCGTCGCCTACCAGCTCGAACGTCTCGATGCGCTTCGCCGCCAGGTCCGCTCAGCCATGACCTACCCGGCGGTGGTCTTCGGGCTGGCACTTGTCGTGATGGTCCTCGTCGTCGCGATCATCGTGCCGGTCTTCGTTGGCGTTTTCAAGGAGATTGCGGCATCGAACCCCCAGGAGGACACGAGCCTGCCGGCGATGACGCAGATCACGGTCGGGGTTTCCCACTTCGTGACCCACTCGTGGTACATCCTGATCGCCGGGATTGCCGCGGTCGCGTATGCCTTCCTGCGCTGGAAGAAGACGGCCCGGGGCCGCCATCAGTGGGACCAACTCAAGCTGCGGATCCCCAGGATCGGTGACGTCGTCCAGAAGGTGGCCCTGGCGCGATGGTCGCGCACCTTCGCGGGAATGGTCGCGTCCGGCGTCCCGATTCTCCAGGCGATCGACGTGTCCGGCGAGACCGCGGGCAACTCGGTTGTGGCCCACGCGATGGACGACGTCTACGCTTCGGTCAAGCGCGGCGGCACGATCGCCCAGCCGATCAGCGAGCACGCGATCTTCCCACCCATGGTCGGCCACATGGTTTCGGTCGGCGAGGAGTCCGGGCAGCTCGAGACGATGCTGACCAAGATCGCCGAGTTCTATGAGGCCGAGGTGGACGCCAAGATCAAGTCGCTGACAGCGTTGATCGAGCCGCTGATGATCATCTTCGTCGGCGGCGTCGTGGGCTTCATCGTGATCTCGATGTACCTGCCGATCTTCAGCCTCTACGACAAGATCCGCTGACCAGATGTCGATCGGGTACGCCTGTGGGTAGGCTCACGCGGCCTTGAACGCACTCCCGAGCAGCGCCGGCCTGGCTGCGGCGCTGGTTTCGGCGTTGCTCCTCGCCGGCTGCGGCGGCGCTGACCCGACGACGACCCGCCCGCCGACCGTCAGCCACCAGGCTTCGACCCAGCGGGCCCAGGGCGCGGGCGCCGTCACCCAGAACGGCTCCGGCTCGGACGCCGCACCGGCGCTCCCGCCCGCGGACTTCGAGCGGCGGGCGCTGGCGGACTCGGATCCGAGCCGGGTGGGGATCGTGGTGGCTCCCCTCGCGGGCGGCCCGATCAAGGCGTTCGGCGCGTCGAGGGCGCCCCACGCATGGTCGACGATCAAGCCCGTGATCGCGGTGGCGGTCCTGGGGGCGCGCCGGGCGGGCGAGCTGGCCGGCGGCGCGACGCCGACCTCCTCCGAGCGGGCGCTGATCGCCAGGGCGATCGAGAACTCCGACAACGAGGCGGCCGCCCAGCTCTTCGGCGAGCTCGGCGACGTGCCCGAGGCGACGGCGGCTCTCCAGCGAGTCCTGAAGGAAGCCGGTGACACGACCACCCGGGTCAACGCCCGCCTCACCCGCCCGGGCTTCTCGACCTACGGCCAGACCGTGTGGGCTCCGCGCCAGGAGGCCCTCTTTTACCGGGAGCTCGCCAACGGGTGCGTCGCGACGCCGCCCGACACCCGGCTGATCCTCGCGGACATGGCCGCCGTGACGCCGATCGGCGGGTCGGCCTGGGGACTTCCGCTCGCGGGCTTCGACGACCTTCGCTTCAAGGCGGGCTGGGGGCCCGAGCAGGGCGACACGGCGTACACGGCCCTCCAGTACGGGGTGGTGGGGGACGCCTCGAGCGGGGGTTACGTGATTGGGGTCTTCGCGGAGACCGATGCCGATGCCGAGGGCGCCTACTCGGCGGTGACCACCCTCGCCCGACATGCTTCGACGGCCCTGCGCGGGTGGGACGGCCCGAAGGGCGGGCCCCAGTGTTAGTTCTCACGCGGCCTGGATCGGGACCAGAGCCGCGCCTAGGATAAGATCGTGCGCGAGATGCAGGTATTTCGCCCCACGCTCATGGTCCTCGCGCTCGCCGGGCTCCTGACGTTCCTCGCCGCCGGGTGCGGGTCAGGCGGCGATGACACGAGCGCCGCTGACCAGCTCGCCCAGCAACAGCAGATTCAGAACGCCAGCCGCGACGCGGCGCAGCAGCAGCGCACCCAGGACAAGCTCAAGCAGCTCCAGCAGCAGCTCAAGGAGCAGAAGAAGGGCTCCTCGGCACAGACGACGACCACGACTCCGGCATCGACCACGACGACATCGGGCTCTGGCGGCTCGACGTCGTGTGGAGGCGACCTCTCGGTTGGCCCGAGCACCTCCTGCGCGTTCGCCGCCAACGTCCGCTCCGCATACCAGAAGAGCGGCGGCGGGAATGTCTTGATCAAGGCCTTCAGCCCGGTCACCAACACGACCTACGAGATGGCCTGCGGAAGCACCGGCAGCACCGTCGTCTGCACCGGGGGCAACAACGCCTCGGTCTTCTTTCCCTAGACCCGCCGCTTCTCGACCCGCACGGCCGGCTCACGACGCTCCCGACCGTCGGTGGGCGATTGCTAAGTTGGACTCGTGGTGGCACTCCGGTTGATCCACGGGACTGGCGACGGCGCGCCCAGCCTCGCAGAGAGTGAAGCGCTTCCAGACGGCGAGGCGCTGGACGCATACTCGAGCGCGGTGACCACCGCCGCCGAGCGGCTTCGTCCATCGGTGGCGCACCTTCGAGTCGCGCGGCGAACCAGGAGGGGCCGCGCCGAGGGCGCGGGGAGCGCCGTTACGATCAGTCCCGACGGATACCTCTTGAGCTCCGCCCACGTGGTGGAGGGCGCGGAGGACTCCGGTCACGCGTCGTTCCCAGACGGTCGCTCCTTAGGGTTCGAGATCGTCGGGGCCGATCCACTGTCCGACCTCGCGGTCCTGAGGGCGGATTCCGGGGACCTGCACGCCGCCGAGCTCGGCGATGCCGACTCGCTTCGGGTCGGCCAGCTCGTGGTGGCGATCGGCAGCCCGCTCGGCTTCCACGGCTCGGTGACCGCCGGGGTCGTTTCGGCCCTGGGGCGGGCCCTTCCAACCAGGTCGCGCTCCGCGGGGAGGCTGGTCGAGAACGTCATCCAGACCGATGCGGCGCTCAACCCGGGCAACTCCGGCGGCGCCCTCGCGGACGGCCGCGGGCGCGTGGTCGGGGTGAACACAGCGGTCGCCGGAGTCGGCCTTGGGCTGGCGGTGCCGATCAACGACGCGACGCGGCGGATCGTCGCCGCCTTGATCAGCGAGGGCCGGGTGCGCCGCGCCTACATTGGGATCGCCGGCGGAGCTCGCCCGCTGCCTCCCCGATTCGTGACCGCATCCCAGGATGCCGCGGTCGAGGTGGTCGAGGTGGTCCCCGGCAGCCCCGCGGCGCGGGCCGGGCTGCGTCCCGAGGACCTGGTCCTCGAGGTCGACGGGACCGCGCTCGTCGACGTCGGCGACCTTCAGCGCCTGATGGTCGCCGACCGGATCGGACGACCGTTGCAGGCGCGGGTGGTCCGACACGGGCGAGCTCTCAGCGTCCGGATCGTCCCAGAAGAGCTGGACTCCTAGGCGCGGGGCGGGTCCGGCCCCCACCGGTGTGAACTGGGTGTTAGCACCCAGTTGGACGCATGTACCCCCTAGTGCCCCTAAAGGGTTGCGCCCTGCCGCCGATGTGGTTTCCGAACAAGGCCAGTGCCCTGGCGCAGAAAAGGCAAACCCGTTGCGAAGCGGGGACGCAAAGCCACGGGGCTCGGAAAATCGAGTCAGCCGGGTTGCCGCCGGGTCAGCACAAGACGCCGGGCCGGCTAGCGGTCTGGGCTCTGGCGGAACGGAATCGGTTCCGAAGGAGGGACTAGATGATCCTCAAGCTCCGTCAGAGGATGACGAGGGACGAGTCCGGCTTCACGCTGGTCGAGCTCCTGGTCGTCATGCTCATCCTGGGGCTCCTGGCCGCGATCGCCATCCCGGCGTTCTTCAACCAGAGGCAGAAGGCAACAGACTCATCGGCGAAGGAGGCGGTGCGATCCGCTGAAACGGCGATGGAGACGTTCGCCACCGACCACAACGGTTCGTACAGCGGGGCAACCGTCACTGACCTGCGTTCGATCGAGCCGACCCTGAACGGCGCCAGTCTCCAGACGCCGGTTACGAGTTCGAACACGTACACCGTCGCGGTTGCGGCGCCGACCGGGACCTCCGGCAACTATTTCACCATCAGCCGGAGCAGCACCGGAACGACCTCGTTGGCCTGCGGCACCACGTACACCGTCGCGACTGGCGCGGTGAGCGGTAACACGAACGCGAACGCCGGTTGTCCGGCGGGCGGCAACTGGGGCTCGTAACCCGGGACCGCTTGACGTTCAGATCAGCATTCGGGGAGGGCGGGCCGTCGGGCTCGCCCTCTTCGCGTGTTGAGGAACGTTGAGGGCACGGCGCGCCGCTTCAGCTTCCTCAGTTGAGGGCCGATCAATGGAGCAGCCCGGTGAAACCGGGCCGGCCAGCCATGGACAAGACGCAGTGCAAGAGAACCCTCGCCGCCCTCGGTCGCGGTCAGTCGGGCATGACGATCATCGAGGTGCTGATCGCCTCGATCATCGTCGTTGCGGTCTCGCTCGGAGCGCTCGGAGCGATCGACGCCGCGACGCGAACATCCGCTGAGGAGCGACACCGCTCCGCCGCCGACGGCATCGCTCAGGCTGACCAGGCGCGGCTTCGGTCGATGCGCATCTCGGACCTCGCGAACCTGAACCAGACGCGGACCGTGACCGAGGACGGGACCGTGTATACCGTTACCTCCCGGGGCTCGTTCGTAACCGACAGCACCGGCACCGCGAGCTGCGACGACGGGACCGCGTCGGCCGACTACATCCAGACGAGCTCGAGCGTCACCTGGTCGACGATCGGAAGCCGCCCCGCGGTGACCGCGCAGAGCATCATCTCGCCGCCGAATGGCGCCATCGCATCGGACCGGGGTGCCTTGGCGATCGAGATCGACGACGCACAAAACAACGGGATCCCGAACGTCCCGGTCTCGGGCAGCGGGGCGGGGACGTTCAACGGCACCACGGGAAGCACGGGGTGTGCGATCTTCGCCAACCTGCCGCAGGGCAACTACATGCTCTCGGTCTCCGGAATCACCAGCGGCTACGTCGATCACGACGGCAACCCGCCCACCGCCCACCCGACCAGCGTGATCGGACAGAGCACCAACACGGTGGTCCTCCAGTACGCGAATCCCGGGTCGATCCCCGTCAGCTTCACCAGCAGGGTCGGGGGAAGCCTCGTGGCGTCCAAGGCGGACTCGGTAATGGTGTTCAACACGGGCATGACGGCCGCCGACCAGTTCGGCACCGCGGGAACCCTGGCCTCCACCATCACGGCGACCCCCCTGTTCCCTTTCTCGTCTCCGGATACCGTATACGCGGGCCTCTGCGAGGGCGATAACCCGAACCCGAACGCCGCCTTCCCGGCGCCGGTCCCGCAGGCGATCGCCAACGTGACCGTCCCCGCCGGGGCCAGCTCCCCTGCGACGATCCAGCTCCCGGCCCTGTTCATCACCGTGCGAAGCGGGACGAGTTCCTTCAACCAGGGCTCCCTGGTGTCGGGCGCGACGGTGACCGTCTCCGACGACAACTGTCCGAACTCTCCCACGACGGGATACGAGCGCGTCTTCACGACCAACTCGTCGGGGACCCTCGCCAATCCGGGCCTTCCCTACAGCACCTACGACGTCTGCGTCGGCAACTCGACGAGGCACAAGACCGTCACCAACGTGAACGTGCAGGACATGACGAACGGCACGACGCTCTCGACCTTCTACCTGGGAACGAGCGTCGGCAGCAACGGCTGGGTGTCAGGGGTGTGTCCGACGTGAGGAGCGAGCGCGGCTTCACCCTAGTCGAGCTCCTGGTCGCGATGGCCGTCTCGATCGTCGTGCTGATGGGCATCCTGACCCTGCTCGAGGTAACGACGCGAAGCAACGCGCGGATCGCCACCCGCGTCCAGGTCAACCAGCTCGCGCGCACCACGCTCCAGCGGCTGATGGACGAGCTCCACTCGACCTGCGTGGCGCCCAATGTGCTCCCCGTGGTCGCAGCGAGCAACGGCTACACGAGCGATGGAAACAACCTGATCTTCCTCCAGCAGACCGGCTCTGCCGTCAGCCCGACTCCGGACGAGCACATCGTGTCGCTGAGCGGCGGGACGCTCACAGAGCGCGTCTACAAGGTCAGCGCGACCGATCCCGGCGCGGCGCCGAACTGGAACTTCCAGACGACTCCGGCTTCGACCACCCAGCTGCTCACCAACGTCGGCGCCGCGCAGGTCGGGGGCTCGTCGCAGACGGTTCCCCCGTTTCAGTACTTCGCCTACGACGGGGCGACGCTCTCGTCGACTCCGTTGGCGACTCCGCTGAACGCCACCGACGCGGCCCGCACGGTCGCGTTGACGGCCTCGTTCTCGGTCGCGCCGGCCAGCAACGGAGCGAGGGACCAGAATGCCGCGGTCAGCGTCTCCGACAGCGTCGTGCTTCGGCTCTCGCCGGCGAGCGAGGCCGCCACCGAGGTGAATCCACCGTGCGCCTGAGGCGCGTGGCTCGCGAGGAGGACGGCTTCACCGTCGCGGCCGCGGTCGCCGCGATGTTCCTGATTGGGCTGATCACGGCCGCCACGCTGGCGGCTGCCGAAGGTGACATTCACCTGACCCGCAACGATCTCGACCATCGCCAGGCGTACGCCGCCGCCCAGGCCGGAATCAGCGACTACGCGTTCCATCTCTCGACCGACACCGGGTACTGGGCCAAGTGCACGTCGGTGCCGACCCCCAACGCCGTCAACCAGGTGGGCTCGACGGCCAAGCGCCGCTCCGTGCCGGGATCGGCGACCGAGAGCTACGCAATCGAGCTGATTCCAGCGACGGGCCAGCTGTCATGCAGCACCACGAACCCCAGCACCAGCATGCTCGAGCCGACCGGCGCCAACCAGGGATCGTTCCGGATCCGGTCGACCGGCTACAGCGGCAACGAGGATGTCTCGATCGTCGCTACCTTCAAGCGCGCGAGCTTCCTCGACTACGTCTACTTCACCCAGCTCGAGACGTCGGACCCGGTGACCTACTCCTCCTCCGCCGCGATCGCCGGCGCCAATACGCAGTGCACGAAGACGCTCGCGCAGGGTCGGATGAACGCGACGATCCCGAACTCCGGCGGTCAGTATTGCGACGTGATCTCGTTCATCAATGGCGAGAACATCAACGGTCCGCTTCACACCAACGATGCACTGGTCGCCTGCGGCACGCCGATCTTCGGCCGCAACAGCTCGGACAGCATCGAGGTCAGCTCCCCGCCGCAGGGCTGGTACTCGACCGGGAGCGTGCCGAACTCGGGCTCGACCTGCACCGGCACACCCAGCTTCGTGGGCACCTACTTCACCAACGCGCCGGTGCTGACGCCGCCCCCCACGAACGGTCAGCTCGCCTCCCTTGCCGACACCGACGGCTACGACTACACCGGCCAGACCAACATTGTGCTGAACGGATCGAACCTGACGATCACCAACAACGGGACCACCCAGACGCGCCCGGTCCCCTCGAACGGCGTCGTCTACGTCGCCAACGGCTCCTGCTCGGCCAGCTACTCGCCCTACACGGCGAGCTATCCGAGCTCGTCGACCTGCGGGAACGTCCTCGTCCACGGCACCTTCACGGCGCAGGTGACGATCGCAGCCGAGAACGACGTGATCGTCGACGGGAACATCTGCAGGTCGACGACCACCTCGTGCGGCAGCTCGCCGACCGGAAACGGAATGCTCGGGTTGATCGCCAACAACTTCGTGCGGATCTATCACCCGTTCTCGTCGGAGACCTCGAAGGGGAGTTGCAACAACGGCAGCAATGGGAGCGGTTCGATGAGCAACCCGAGGATCGACGCCGCGATCCTCGCGATCAGCCACTCGTTCATCGTCGATCACTACGACTGCGGCAACGCATTGGGCACCATGACCGTCAACGGGGCGATCTCGCAGAAGTTCCGCGGGCCGGTGGGCACGTTCAACGGGTCCGGGCCGGTCAGCGGCTATTCCAAGAACTACAACTACGACGACCGGTTGCGTTACTTCGAGCCGCCGCACTTCCTCGACCCGGTTCAGGTCGCATGGCACATCCAGCGCGAGACGCTCGACTACCCCTAGCGCCTCCCGCACGGACGAGCCAGGGCGCTCAACCTCGACCCGGGGTTGGCCGATGAGAGGTCCGCAGCACTCGATCCTCGCCCGACTGGAGGCCGATCACCGATGCCGACCATCCTCGCTCTCCCAGCCGGGCTGATCCTGGGCAGCTTCGCGACGGTGGTCGCGCATCGGGTGCCCCGCGGGCAATCGGTGGTGCTGGGGCGCTCGAAGTGCACGAGCTGCGGCGCGACGATCGCAGCCCACGACAACATCCCGGTCGTCTCCTGGCTGCTCCTTCGCGGGCGATGTCGAGCGTGCGGGGCCGTGGTCTCGCCGCGCTACCCGCTCACCGAGTTCGCGATGGCGGGGCTGTTCGTCGCAACCGTCGCGATCCTTGGCACCGACGACCTCGCGGAGCTCGCGATTGGCCTCGTCTTCTGCGCGGTGCTCCTGATCGTCAGCCTGACCGACCTCGAGCGGCGCGTGATCCCGAACGGAGTGGTGCTGACGGGGGCCGTCGCCGTGCTCGCGATCACCGCCGCGACCGACCCTGCGAGTCTCCCCGGCCGCCTCCTCGCCGCCGGCGCGGCGGGCGGCGTCCTGCTCGGGGTAGCGCTCGCCTTCCCGCGCGGGATGGGGATGGGCGATGTGAAGCTAGTCGCGATGATGGGTCTCTACTTGGGCCGGGCGATAGTGCCTGCGCTCCTGGTCGGGTTCGGGGTCGGCGCGCTCTACGGGCTCTGGTTGATCTCCAGGCACGGCAGCGGGGCGCGAAAGCAGGCGATCCCGTTCGGCCCCTTTCTCGCATTCGGAGGGCTGGTCGGTCTGTGGTTCGGCGACCCGATCGTCACCTGGTACTTGCACTCCGTGCTCCACGGCTGAGCGGGACCGGCGCCAGCATTGGTTCAGGGCTTCAAGGGATCGCCCTCAACGGCCGATTCATGGCGTGAGGGCCAGCACCCACCTACCACCGTGCGAATGCTTTCGAACATGAAGAAGGCCAACTCCATCGTCGGCCTCGATGTCGAGGCGAGCAGCGTCGCCGCCGCCGAGGCCGTGGTCAACGGCAGCGCCGCCCTGGGCAAGTTCGGGGTCGTCCCGCTCGAGCCCGGGGTCTTCCGTGAGGGTGAGGTCGCCGATTCCGCCGCGCTCGCCGAAGCTCTGAAGCAGCTCTTCTCGAAGGGAAAGCTCCCGAAGAACGTCCGAATCGGCCTCGCCAGCCAGCGCGTCGCGGTGAGGACCCTGCGGCTGCCCGAGATCGGCAACGACTCCGAGCTCGAGACGGCGATCCGCTTCCAGGCCCAGGACCACATCCCGATGCCGCTCGACAATGCGGTGCTCGACTGGCAGGTCGTCGCCCGTTCCGATGGCGAGGCCGGCGAACGGCAGATCGACGTCGTGGTCGTCGCGGCGCGGCGCGACACGCTTCGCGGCCTGGCCGACGCGGTTGGCCAGGCCGGCCTGCGGCCGGTCGGGATCGACCTCTCGGCCTTCGGGATGATCCGCGCGCTGGCCCGAGAGCCCTACTCAGCCGCCGGACAGAACGGGTCGGGGGACGCAGCCGAGGGAGCGACCCCCGCCGAGAACGGGGTGTCGGGTGCCGCCGAAGGCGTCGAGTCGGGCGCAGACCCCGTTTCGCAGGCAACGTCCGCGGGGGCTCCGGCAAGGCTCTTCTGCAACCTCGGCGATGTGACCAATCTCGCGGTCGCCCGCGGGACCACGTGCCTGTTCACGCGGATCTCGCCGTTCGGGGTGGAGGGGATCGCCCAAAAGCTTGCGGAGCGCCGAGAGCTGACTCTCGCGCACGCCCGCCAGTGGCTGACCCATGTCGGCCTCGAGCGGCCGCTGGAGGAGATCGGGGGGGACCAGAACACGGTCTCCGCCGCCCGGGACTCGCTGGCCGAGGGCGCGTCGCGCCTGGTCGACGAGCTGCGTCTGTCGCTCGAGTACTACGCCGCCAGCGAGGGCGCGGTGCCGATCGGGGGGATCGTGGCGTGCGGCCCCGGAACCAGCATCCCGGGACTCGCCGAGCGGCTCCAGAACGACCTCGGACAGCGCTTCGAGACCGGGCTGCCCCGCGCGCTCGCGGAGCTGGACGCCTCGACCGCTGCTCGACTCACCCTTTCCTACGGCCTCGCGCTGGAGAATTAGCCGTGCGCCCAATCAACCTGCTGCCCCCCGAGGATCGCCGTGGCGAGAAGGCGCCGATGCGCACCGGCCCGCTCGCCTACGTGGTGGTGGGCTTCCTCGCCGTCGCGCTCGTCGCCGTGACGGTGACCGTAATCACCACGAACCAGATCGCAGATCGAAAGGCCGACAAGGCGTCGCTCCAGTCGCAGATCGTTCAGGCGGACGCACAGGCGAGGCGCTTCAAGTCGTTCGCCGACTTTGCGGCGGTCCAGCAGGCACGCGAGGAGACGGTCACCACCCTCGCTCAAAGCCGTTTCGACTGGGAGCGCGTGCTCCGAGAGCTCGCGATCGTGATCCCGAACGACGTCTGGCTCACCAACGTCGACGCCGCGGTCTCCGGCAGCACGGATTCGGGTACCAGCCAGACGCCGTCCTCGGGCTCCTCGGCCGTGAGCGCAGCGAGCATCGTCGGCCCGTCGCTGACCATCCAGGGCTGCGCGGACGGCCATGATGCGGTCGCCCAGTTCATCGCCGCGCTGCACGACATCGACGGGGTGACCCGCGTAGCCGTGCTGAGCTCCAATCGACCCAGCGCTTCGTCTGGGGGGACCGGCTCGTCGTCGAGCACCGCGAGCACTGGCGGCGTGGGCTGCTCGTCGCGCGGCCTCGTCACCCAGTTCCAGGTGATCGCCGCCTTCGACGCCGTCCAGCTCGGCTCGACTGACTCCTCGGCCGCGACGCCGAGCGCGCCGACGACTACGAGCACCACGACCACCAGCACGACCGAGGCATCCTCGAGCGCGCCGAGCGCCTCGTCCGCCGGCGCTGAAGGGGCCCAGGTCGCCGAGGTCGGACACGAGAGCGGCGGATCGAAGGGCCAGCGCAAGGGCAAAGGCGGAAAGGCGTCGAACGCCTTCGTCCCCGGAGCGGGGTCAACCCCATGAGGCGTAACGAGGTCACGATCATCGGCGTCGTCGTCGCGCTCGCCCTCGCGGTCGGATTCTGGATGCTGGTCCTGTCCCCGAAGCGCGGGGAGGCGAACAGCCTCAACGACGAGGTCGGTGCGCTTCGCTCTCAGCTCGCCGACGCGCAGCAGGCGGCCGCGGCGGGCCAGCAGGCCCGGCGATCGTTCTCGAGCGACTACAGGCAGCTCGTGGTGCTCGGGAAGGCCCTGCCCGCCGACGGCGACCAGGCAAGCCTCCTGGTCCAGCTACAGGGCCTCGCCGACCGCTCGGGGGTGGCGTTCGAATCGCTGGACCTCTCCCAGCCCGACGCGTCCGCCTCCGCCACGGCGACCACTCCGCCCCCCACGACTTCGAGCGACTCCTCCTCGACGAGCTCGACCTCGACCTCGACGGACGGGGCAGCCGCCGCGCTCGCCACCGAGGCCTCCGCCGCCACATTGCCGCTCGGAGCCGCCGTTGGCCCGGCCGGACTGCCCGTGATGGGCTACGACCTGAGCTTCACCGGTGGCTTCTTCCAGATCGCGGGCTTCCTGAGTCACGTCGACGCCATGGTGCGGACCAAGCGCGGGGCAGTGGTCGTTGACGGTCGCCTGGTCACGGTTGACTCGTTCACGCTCACCCCGGCCGACCAGAGCGCGAACGCGAGCCGCGCGCCGAAGCTCACGGCTGACCTCAGCGTGACCACATATCTGACCCCCCAGAGCCAGGGCCCGACCGCAGGCGCTAGCCCGACGAGCCCGGCGCCGACCGTGCCGGGGGCTACGCCCACCTCAACGACGACCCCGACCACGGGGAGCACCTCGACCGCGGCCCCGACCTCGACCACGTCGCCATGAAGGCCATGAAGTCGATCCGCCTCCCCCGCTTCCTGGAGAACCTCTACCGCGACATGCGGGATCGTCGCCTCCTGCTTCCGGCTGCGGCGCTTCTGGTGGCGCTGATCGCCGTCCCGCTGGTGCTGGGGAGCCCGTCGTCGACGCCCGTGGCGCCGTCGCCCGCCTCCGCCGGCGCGTCGTCGAGCGAAAACCTCACCGATCCAGCCGTCCTGACCGAGCAGACCGGCGTCACCGAGTACCGCAAGCGCCTCGACTCAGGGCAGGGCAAGGACCCCTTCACGGCTCGCGGACCCGCTGCGAACACGGCCTCGAGCGGGTCAGGGGGATCAGGTGGGTCGGGGAGCTCGACCTCGTCTGGGAGCGCCGGCTCAACGCTCGGCAGCGCCGACGCGAATTCGGTCTCGAGCGGCTCGACCTCGACCACCACGGGGACTACGAGCTCCGGGTCGAGGTCGACCTCTACCTCTACCTCGACCTCGGGCTCCGGCGACACCAACGTCCACACGCATGCCTCGCCGCGGCTCCACTCGTTTCGGATCGCGGTATCCGTCGGACCCGCGGGACACCTGACCCGGCGCGATAACGTGAGGCGACTCGTCCTCCTTCCCGGCGACAACAGGCCACTCGTCTCCTTCATCGGCGTTACACAGGACGCCAGGGAGGCGGTCTTCTCGGTCAGCCGCGACGTCAGCTCGGTACGTGGGGACGGACGATGCTTCCCGCGGCGAAGCGCCTGCTCCTACCTCAAGCTGCGGCCGGGCGACGAGGCGAGCCTCACCTACGCGCCGCAGCACGACCGCCGCTTCACCCTCAAGCTGCGCGACATCAAGCTGGTCCCGATCACGAAGCCGCACGCGACGAACGCGGGCAAGGCGGGCAAGGCCGGCGCCTTGCCGGTCCTCGCTCCCGACGGCTGAGCAGGGCTCGGATCTGCAAGCGCTGGACCCCCGCGTCGCTAGGGTTGGCGAACGGTGGCAACGTTCAGCTTCATAACCGCCGGCGAGTCCCACGGCCCCGGCTTGACCGCGATCGTCGAGGGTGTCCCGGCCGGCCTCGAGCTCGATCGGGAGCGGCTCGACCGCGAGATGGCCCGCCGCCAGCTCGGCCACGGACGCGGGGGGCGGATGAAGATCGAGCGCGACGCGGTCGAGATCCGCTCGGGAGTGCGGCACGGCCGGGCCCTCGGCAGCCCAATCGCGGTCCTGGTCGCAAACCGTGACTACGCCAATTGGGAGGAGCGCATGAATCCATGGCCGGTCAGCGCCCAGATCGAGGAGGTGCACACCCCGCGGCCCGGGCACGCGGACCTGGCGGGTCTTCTCAAATACGGGCACTCCGACGTGCGGAACGTGCTCGAGCGGGCGAGCGCCCGCGAGACCGCGGCTCGCGTCGCGGCCGGCGCGATCGCCAAGGAGCTTCTGCGGGCGTTCGGAGTCGAGGTCCGAAGCCACGTGATCCAGATCGGCTCCGTGAGGACGCCCGCGGGCCGCGATCCTGGTCTCGAGGACTTCGCTGCGGTCGACGAGTCGCCGGTTCGTTGCCTCGATCCCACGGCGGGGGAGGCCATGGTCGCCGAGATCGATCGGCTGAGAAAGGCCAATGAGAGCCTCGGCGGGGTCTTCGAGGTGCGCGCGTTTGGGCTCATGCCGGGGCTCGGCTCACACGTGAGCTGGGAGGAGCGGCTGGACTCGCGCCTTGCCCAGGCCGTGGTTTCGATCCAGGCGGTCAAGGGCGTCTCGGTGGGGGAGGCGTGGGACGTCGCCGGACGTCCCGGATCCGAGTCCCATGACGAAATCATGTGGTCCGAGAGCGCCGGCTGGCATCGCGAGACCAACCACGCCGGAGGCGTCGAGGGGGGGATGTCGAACGGCGAGCCGCTCACCGTGCTCGGCGCCCTGAAGCCGATCTCCACCCTGACCAAGCCGCTTCGCTCGGTCGATACGGAGACCAGGGAGCCGGCGCAGGCGCTGCGCGAACGCACCGATTCGACGGTGGTCCCGGCGGCCGGCGTGGTCGGCGAGGCGATGGTCGCACTGGTTCTCGCCCGCTGCTATCGCGAGAAGTTCGGCGGCGACCACATCGACGACGCGCTCGGGGCACTCGACGCATTTCGGGGGCGGATCGGGTGGCGGCGGTAGCCGAAGCGCGCCCAGGGGCGGATCCCCCTTTCGAGCGCCGACCGGCGCTCGTCTTCATGGGCTTCATGGGCGCCGGAAAGACCAGCGCGGTGAACGCCGCCCGAACCGCCGGCATGCCGGCGATCGAGGCGGACGAGCTGCTCGAGGAAGAGGCGGGCATGCCGATCGCCCGGTTCTTCGGCAGGCGCGGCGAGGCTGAGTTTCGAAGCCTCGAGGCGGCCGAGGTCGGTCAGCTCCTGGAGGACGCGGACGGTGGAGCGATCGCGCTGGGCGCAGGCGCGGTGGGCTCTGAACGGGTGCGCCGGGCCCTGGGTCGCCACGTCGCCGTATGGCTTCAGGTCCCCGTTGAGGAGGCCTGGCGACGCGTCGAGGGGTCCGACAGGCCGCTGGCTCAGGATCGCGCCCGGTTCGAGGCGCTGCACGCCGAGCGCCAGCCGATCTACGAGGAGCTGGCGGACGCGATCCTGCCCGCCGGCGACGAGGGGATGGCCGCGCGCGCCTTGCCCTCCCTTCGCGGCCTGCTTCAGATGCCTCCGGGAACGCGGATGGCCTGGGCGCTCAGCGAGTCGGGGGAGTACCCGGCGTTCGTCGGCGACGGGGTCCTCGGCTCAGGCTTCTGGCCCCTCGAGGGCCGGCGCTTCTGCGTCACGGACTCCGTGGTCTCCGGCCTCTACTCGGACTCGATCCAGCCGCTCGCCGGAGTGGTTGAGGTCGAGCCGGGCGAAGGGGCCAAGACGATGGCCGAGGCCGAGCGGGTTTTGCGCGACCTGACCCGGCTCGGGGCCTCGCGGTCCGACCACTTGGTCGCGCTCGGGGGCGGGGTGGTCGGCGACCTGGCCGGGTTCTGCGCCGCCACCTATCAGCGCGGGGTGGAGGTGGTGCAGGTGCCCACCACGCTCGTCGCCCAGGTCGACTCAGCATACGGTGGCAAGACGGGCGTCGACCTGCCCGAGGCGAAGAACTACGTCGGCGCGTATCACCTGCCGAGTGCGGTGCTCGCCGATACCGGCACCCTGGTCAGCCTTCCTCGAGAGGAGATGGCGGCGGGATTCGTCGAGATCGTGAAGACCGCCCTGATCGCCGGGGGTGAGCTGTGGGAACGGGTGCGGACGATCGATCGCCTCGACGCCGCGGAGCTCGACGACGTGATCTTCGCCTGCGCTCAGACCAAGCTCGAAATCGTCGCCGCCGACGAGCGCGACGCCGGCGAACGAGCCGTTCTCAATCTGGGTCACACGGTCGGTCACGCGATCGAAGCGGCGAGCGGCTACGAGCGCTATCGCCACGGGGAGGCGGTGGGCCTCGGCCTGCTGGCGGCGCTTCGAATCTCCGGGGCGGAGGGGCTCCACGACGAGGTGGGGGAGATCCTGGCCTCACACGGCCTGCCCGTTGCGCTCGCCGCGGAGGTCGACCCCGAGGCGGTTCTCGAGGCGATCGGACGCGACAAGAAGCGCACCAATCAGGGTGTCGGCTTCGTGCTCCTCGAGAGCCCGGGCAAGGCGGCGACCGGACGTCGCGTCGACGACGAGACGGTCCGGGGCGCCGTCGAGGAGCTCCGATGAGAAACCGGGTCGGGGTTCTCCACGGAGTGAACCTGGACACCCTCGGCCGCAGGGATCCGGAGCATTACGGGACCGCGACGCTTGCCGAGCTCGAGCGGCAGATCAAGCGCGACGCGACCGAACTTGGCCTCGAGGTGGCGTTCTTTCAGTCGAACCACGAGGGCGAGTTCGTTGAATACCTTCACCGCCTCCCCGAGGTCGCCGACGCGGCGATCCTCAATGCCGGCGCCTGGACCCACTACAGCTACGCGATTCGCGACGCGCTCGAGATCGCGGGGGTGCCCGTGGTCGAGGTTCACCTCTCCGACGTCCAGGCTCGGGAGGAATGGCGGCGAACCTCGGTCTTCGACGGGATCGTCGTGGGGGTCGTCGCTGGCCAGGGCCCGAGCGGGTATCGCCGCGCGCTTGAGATGGTCAAGGCGGAACTCGGGGGGTGAGCGCGGACCGCGCCGATCGCCTCGCCTCCCGGGTCGCCGACATCGGGCTCGACGCGATGATCGTCGGGGACCTCGTGCGACCCGGCGACTCGGGGCGCGACGCGGGGTCGAACCTGCGATGGCTGACGGGTTTCAGCGGCACGAGCGGCCTCGCCGTGGTCGGCGCCGAGTTGCGGGTTCTGATCACCGACTTCCGCTACGCCGAGCGCGCCGACCGTGAGGTGTTCGACGGCTTCGACAAGCTGATCGCGGAGCGCGAGCTGCTCCCGGCCGCGGTCGACCTGCTGAAGGGGAGGGTGGGCTACGACGAAGCGCTGACCAGCGTCAAGAACCTCCGGCGCCTCGAGGAGCTGGCGAACGACGGTCTCGAGCTGGCACCGGAGGCGGGCGTGGTGGAGGCTCTTCGCCGCCGCAAGGACGAAGCCGAGCTGGAGGCGATCGGCGAGGCGGCTCGGGTGACCGACCAGGCCTACGAGTGGGTGTTCGAGCGCGGGGTGGTGGGGCGAAGCGAGCGCGAGATCATGCTCGCCGCACACCAGCGGATGCGCGAGCTGGGGGCCGAGGACCCTTCCTTCCCGGCGATCGTGGCCGCCGGCGAGAACAGCGCGATCCCGCATCACGACTCCTCGGGGAGAAAGGTGGGGCGGGACGAGCTGCTGCTGATCGACATGGGCGCGATCGTCGCTGGCTACTGCTCGGACTCCACGCGGACGGTGGCAACGGGCGATCTCGACGACGAGGCGGCAGAGGCCTACGAGCTCGTCCGCTCGGCCCAGCAGGACGCCCTGGACGCGGTTCGCGCCGGGGTCCGGGCCCGCGACGCGGACGCGGCGGCGCGCGACCCGATCGAGGCCGCAGGGCTGGGGGAGCGATTCGGCCACGGCCTGGGGCACGGCGTCGGCTTGGAGGTCCACGAGGCCCCGAGGCTGTCTCGAAAGTCCGACCACACCCTCGAGGCCGGCGACGTCGTGACGATCGAGCCCGCGGTCTACCTTCCCGGCCGGTTCGGGATCAGGATCGAGGACCTGGTCACGGTCACCGAGGACGGCCTTCGCAACCTGAGCGCCTTTCCCAAGGAGCTCCTGGTGGTTGGCTGACCCCCCTGGCCGGCTAGCGGGTCAGGTCCAGCTCGGGCTCGAGCGAAAGCGCGAAGGCGGCGATCAGCTCGACCGAGGAATCGATGTCTCCGAGGTCGGCGAGCTCGACCGGCGAGTGCATGTAGCGCAGCGGAATCGAGACGAGCGCAACAGGGATCCCCGTGCGCGCGATCTGGATCACGTCCGCGTCCGTGTAGGTCCTCGACCCCGACGCCTCGACCGTGTAGGCGATGTCGAGGCGCTCGGCGGTCTCGATCAGGAGCTCGGAGATACGCGGCGAGAGCGTCGAGCCGCGGGCGATCACCGCCCCCGAGCCGAGGGGGTGGTGGCCGAGCTCCTTCTCCTCGACCCCCGGCGCGTCGGTAGCGTGCGTCACGTCCACGGCGATTGCCAGATCGGGCTCGAGCGAGAAGGCGGCCGCGCGGGCGCCGTGGGCGCCGATCTCCTCCTGGACGGCGGCGACGGCGGCCATGCTCGTCTTCAGCCCGCCCCGCTCGTCGACCCGACGGAGCGCCTCGAGCGCCACGTAGGCGCCGATGCGATCGTCCAGGGAGCGCGAGACCAGGCGGCCGCCGGCCAGGGTGACCGGTTCGGCGGCGATCACCGCCGGGTCGCCGACTCTGACCCGCTCGAGCGCCTCCTCCTCGCCGCCGGCGCCGATGTCGATGTGCATGTCCCTGAGCTCGACCACCGTCTTCCTCTGCTCGTCCTTGAGGAGGTGGATCGGCTTTCGGCCGACGACGCCGGCGACCGGGCCGTTGCGACCCTCGATCCGGATCCGCTGGCCGAGCAGGATCTGGGGATCCCAGCCGCCGATCGGCGCGAAGTAGAGAAAGCCGTTCGAGTCGACGTGGGTGATGACGAGGCCGATCTCGTCGATGTGCCCGACGACCGCCAGGAGGGGCTTGGCGTCGGGCGCCCCGACCCGGGCCACCGAGGAGCCCAGCGCGTCGGAGCTGAGCTCGGCGAATCCGGCGGCCTCGCGCCAGACCGAGCTCGCGGGGCCCTCATACCCCGATGGCGCCGGGGCGTCGAGGAGGTCGGCCAGAAGGTCGGGTGGTTCGATCACCGGCGGCAGTATGCCCGCTGGGCGTCGTTGGGGCGGCGAGGCCCCCTCTTGCGTGCGCAGATCAGGCCGGCGCCGGAGAGGCGCTCGAGGCCAGGCGCTCGATCAGGTCGGCGGCGCGGACGTTTCCCGGGCTGGCCCGAAGGCGATGCGATATCCGGTCGAGCCGGGAGCCGAGGCCGCGATCGCCCAGCAGTCGATCGATCGCGCCGGCCAGGTCCGAATCCGTGAACGAGTAGGTCGGAAGGCGGACCCCGAGACCGGCCTCGTGGACGCGCTGGGCGTTGTCGTGCTGGTCCCAGAACACGGGGAGCACGACCATCGGCTTGCCGAAGTGAACGCATTCGGTGGTCGTGTTGTTGCCCCCGTGTGTGATCACCAGGTCGACCTCTCCAAGCAGCGACGTCTGGGGCAGGAACTCCTGGCCCGCCATGTTGTCCGCAAGCTCGTAGGCGTCATGCTGGGGGCCCTTCGAGACCACGTAGCGATGCCGGGTCGCCGAGAGGGACTCCACCAGACGACGCATCAGCTCGATGTCGCCCGATCCGAGCGAGCCGAGGCTGACGTAGATCAGCGCGCCATCGGAGCCCGCCAGCGGGTCGGGCAAGGACCACGGCGGGTCGGTGGTGCGAACGCTCGACTCCAGGTTGTGCCAGGTGGGGCCGAGCGCCCGCGAGCGCGGATAGTCGAGCTCGCGCGGGTAGAGGTAGAGGTTGAGCCAGGGCGAGGAGTGGATCATCTCTCCATCCGGAAGCGGGGGAGCGCCGCGACCGCGGCAGTACTCGCTGAACTCCTCCTGGAGGTCATCGATCACGCGCCGGTACTCGGCTCGGTGCTCCTCCCACCCGGAGCGGTCCGCGGTCTTCAGGCCGCAGAAGGCGGGCGGAAGGTCGGGATCGGCGATCTCCAGCGGATTGCAGGAGACGATGCGCACCCACGGCCGCCCGCTCGCCGGGATGGCGGGAAATGCGCACACGTTGTCCTCGACGATCGCATCGGGCGCGAGCTCGTCGAAGACCTCGACGAGGCGATCGTCGACGTAGCGCGCCCCGTCGACGAGCGCCTGCCAGGTCGGCGCGATGAACTCCCCGAGCTGGTCAAAGGTGGACTTGCGGAACACCGGCGCCGTGTCGCGGATGAAGTCCTTCCAGAATTGGCCGGGTTCCTTCTCCTGCTCGGGGGGCGCCGAGAGCCTCATCAGCCTCTCCTCGAAGCCCTTGTCGGCAAGCGTGCCGGCAAACGACTCCTCGATCACGAACACGACCCGGTGTCCACGCTCGCGGAGCACGTCCCCGATCCCGACGCAGTTGTTGGTCGGCCCGAACGCCCCTTCGGGAAAGAAGACGATCGTGCGTGCGCTCACGACCGCACCGCCTCGACTTTGATCACGCGCTCGCAAGGACCTCGACTCTATCCCCGCGGCCCCTACCCGCCCGGTCGCTCGGGTGCAGAGTCCCGATGGCGCACGCGGTCGCGACCCTCGCCGTAGCTGAGCGTCTCGTAGGCGATCAGGCCCCACAGCGCCGCGGCGACGATCGCAAGGGTCGCCAGCGCGGACAGCTCGACCGCGATCGGCAGGAAGGCGAGGAGCGCACCCGCGAGCAGCAGGCGCTGGCGGTTGACCGTGCGGATGTGACGAAGGCGAAACGCGACGTGACCGAGGAGGTAGAGCGCCACGCCTCCCAGGAGGGCGAAGGCGGGAACGACGTCGAGCGGGTCGTCGACGTGCGCCAGCGCCTTCTTCATTCCCATCGCGCTCAGCACGATCCCCGCGACCATCGGGAAGTGAAGGTAGGAGTAGGAGTCGCGGGCGAGCTCGTTTCGCTCCTTGCCCTCGGCGGAGCGTGCCAGCCGCCTCGCCGAGACGAGCGCGACGACGTCGAAGTAGATCCACCAGAGCGCCGCGGCGACGGCGATTCCGAGCGCCGCGGCGAGCGCGATGCCGGCCGTCAGGTGGGCCTCCGCGCCCACCCCGATCGAGACGATCGACTCGCCGAGGGCGATGATGATGACCAGTCCGTGGCGCTCGGCGAAATGGCCCGGGACGAGCTTCCACCCGGCGGACCCGAACAGGAACGGCTCACCCATGTCGAGCAACAGGGCGGCGAGCCAGACCGCGGCCTGAGCGAGGCCGTCGAGAAACGAGGCGCCTATCAACAACCCGACCCCGATCGCCGTACCCACCGCGAGGCCGTTCGTGGATCGGCGAAGCTCCGGGTCGTCGCGGCTCGCCAGCATGAACAGCGCGATGTGGGCGCCGCGCACAGCCCCGTAGGCAAGCGCGAACTCGAGCGCTAGGCTGCCGAACGCCTTCGGGACGCAGATCGCGACGATCAGCAGGGCGGCCATCGCACCGAAGATCACGATCCGGACCGTCCCCTCCTCGGGGTCGACGACGCTGGTCAGCCACGCGTAGCCGACCCACGACCACCAGAGGACGCCGAGAACCAGGAGTCCCTGGGCGAGCCCCGCCCAGGTCGGATGGTGAGACATGAGCGCCGTGCACTGGGTGAGCGCCAGCACGAAGACCAGGTCGAAGAAGAGCTCCAGGGGCTTGACCTGCTCGCCCTCGCGCAGGACCGTGCCGATTCGGGGCAAGCGGGTGCTCGTCGCGGTGGCCATGAAGCGGCAATGCTTGCAGGGCGCCGGTCTGAACTACGAGAGGGGCGGCAACAGCCGCCCCTCTCGTCGCGTTCCTATCGGCTCAAAGAGCCGATCACTTCAGTCGTGCTAGTTCGAGCACGTCTGGGTCGAGTTCACCGTCTGGGTTCCGGCGCTGTAGGTGAACTTGGTCTGCATCTTCCACTTCTTCGGGGTATGGCTGCACTTGGCCTTGACGTAGTTCGTCGCATGGGTCGCTCCGGCCACTCCCTTGCCGACCGTGACGTTGAAGTCGGTCAGCGGCAGTGCCGAGGCGTCGTGGATGTGGTTGAAGTCCAACAGCTTGCCGTAGCCAGCCTTCCTGGCCGGCTTCAGGGCGCCGTCCAGGAGCACGTTCGTGTTCCCGGCCGTGTTGGTCTTCGGGCTCGAGCAGTTGATCGAGAACGGCGGCGCCACGTTGGCGCGGGTGAACAGCAGCACGTGGCCGCCCGATCCCGAGCCGTTGAACGCCAGGACGCAGGCGTGGACGACGTTGCCGCCGGCCGCCGCCGTCGCGGTGCCCTTCCCGATCAGCTTGCTGCCGCAGGCCGCCATCGCCTGCTTCATCGTCTTCGTACCCGAGATCGACGTCTTGTTGCACTTGCCGAGCGCGTTCGGGTTGACCGAGAAGTCCTTGTCGAAGTACAGCTGGGCCCGATCGGTGTACTGGCTGTTCACATCGCTGTAGTTCGTGTGCGTGTGGACGTTGAGCTTGCCCGCCTTCGGCGTCGTCTTCGACACCTTGTTCGGGCTGAACTTGAAGCTCACCGTCGAGCTGATCGCCGCGTAAGCGATCCCCGCCACGGCCAACGACATGGCCGCCGCGAGAGCCAACACAACCGTGACTCGCCTCTTGCTTCGCATTTTGGTGCTCCTCCTTGTTGCGCGCCAGTGCGCGCACCCTGGCGCAGCTCTCTCGGGTCCGCGCCGACTGAGGTTCTTTTAACCGGCTCGGCCCCTTCATGCAAGTGACAACCCCTGGCTGGCCGGCCAGTCGTTTGGCGCCGTCCGAGGGCCGATTCCGGGGGCGCTCCGGACCCATCCCGGCCGGACCATCTACGCTCTCGCGGCGATGGCGATCTCCACCAACCAGTTCAAGAACGGCGCTCACATCGAGGTCGACGGGGCGATCTATCGAATCGTCGAGTTTCAACACGTAAAGCCCGGCAAGGGCGGCGCCTTCGTTCGCACCAAGCTTCGAAAGCTCGACGACGGCAGCGTTCAGGACAAGACGTTCAGAGCCGGAGAGAAGTTCCGGCCCGTGAGGACCGAGACCCGCCGAATGCAGTACCTCTACGACTCCGGAGAAGCGGCCGTGTTCATGGACAGCGCCGACTTCGAGCAGCTCGAGCTGCGACGCGAGGTCGCCGGGGAGGCGATGCGATGGGTGCTCCCGAACTCCGAGGTCGAGGTGCTGTTCGTCGATGAGCGTCCCGCGGAGGTGCAGGTGTCGAGCGCGGTCGAGATGGCGGTCACCGAGACCCAACCCGGTGTCAAGGGCGATACCGCGTCGGGGGGCGGCACCAAGCCCGCGACGCTCGAGTCCGGAGTCCGGGTCGAGGTGCCGCTGTTCGTCAACGAGGGCGACCGGGTCCGGGTCGACACCCGGAGCGGTGAGTACGTCTCCCGGGCCTGATCCGCGGGCCGCGTCGCGGTCCTGCGATGCGTCGCTCTGATCAACGCCGGGCGGCGGTGTTCGCGCTGTATGAGCGCGAGGTGCGAAACGGCCCCGGATCGGCGCACGCCCTCGACGGGGCAAAGCCGTTCACGCGCGAGCTGGTGGGCGGCGTCGAGGAGCGGCAGGGCGAGCTCGACGCCGAGATAGCGCGCCTCGCCCGCGGCTGGGACCTGGAGCGAATCGCGGCACTGGAGAAGAGCATCATGCGGGTCGCCCTTTACGAGCTTCGCCATCGCGAGGACGTGCCAGACGAGGTCGCCATCGACGAGGCCGTGGGGCTGGCGAAGCGATACTGCGGCGCCGAGGCTCCCGGGTTCGTGAACGGAATCCTCGCCGCGGCCCAGAGGGCCGAGCCACGGGCGTGACCTCGAGGGTGGCCATCTCTCGCCCCCAGACGGCACGCCAGGTACCGTTTGGCCGATGAGCACCGCCGAGGAGACGATCGGGCGGCTGCGAGAGATCGCCGAGCGCCTCCGCGAACCCGAGCTTGCGAGCGAGGAGGCGGAGGCCTTGGCGCGCGAGGCGGCGGAGCTGGTCGGCAAGGCGAGCGCCGAGGTGGAGGCCGAGCTGCGCGACTCGCGGGCCGGCCTCGGCTCGTGACCGGCGCTCCCGAGGGCCAGACGGCGCTGCGGCCCGAGTATCCCGAGGACCTGCGCGAGCTGATCGAGGGATACCTGGACGGGCTCCGTTTCTCCGCCGTGGCCGAGACGGAAGGCCTCGAGGAGGCGATGCGCTACTCGTTGATGGCCGGGGGAAAGCGGATCCGGCCGGTCCTCGCGCTCGCCACCGCGCGCTCGCTCGGCGCCGAGCCGGAGTCGGTGCTCCCGGCGGCCGCCGCGATCGAGCTGATCCACACCTACTCGCTGATCCACGACGACCTCCCGGCGATGGACGACGACGCGCTTCGGCGTGGGCGTCCGACGTCCCACGTCAGGTTCGGCGAGAACGTCGCGATCCTGGCCGGCGATGGCCTGTTCGCGGAGGCGCTTCGCCTTTTCGCCGAGCGCCAGCGCTCGGACCCCGTAGCGATTCTTGCGGCGATCGGTGAGCTTCTGGGCGCGATCGGCGTCGACGGGATGGTGGGCGGGCAGTACATGGACGTCACCACGTCGCTGCCCTCCGTCTCCGAGTCTCCGCCTGCGGGGCCGGCGGACGCGCATCGACTCAGGCGCCTGCACGAATTGAAGACGGGCCGGATGATCGCCGCCAGCGTCGGCGTGGTCCTCACCCTGCAGGACGTCGACGAGGCCGAAGCTCGTCCATACCGTCGTTTCGCCGATGAGGTGGGGGTGCTGTTCCAGATCGTCGACGACATGCTCGACGTGACCGGCAGTGACGAGGAGCTCGGCAAGCCCCAGGGCAGCGACGAGCGCCACGGAAAGGTCACGTATGTCAGCCTGTTCGGGCTGGAGCGCGCGTCCGCGCTGGCTGGCGAGTCGCACCGCAAGGCCCAAGGGGCGCTCGCCGCCGTGGGCGGCGACGCCGGCGACCTCGCGCAGGTCACCAACTTCATCCACACCCGGCACGCATGAGCGAGAACCGAGACCGAGACGGCGTCGAAGGGCGGCTCCTCGATCGAGTCGAGGGCCCGGAGGACCTCAAGGATCTGAGCGACGCTCAGCTCCAGGCGCTGGCCCAGGAGGTCCGCGAGTTGATCATCGACGTGATCGGCGAGATCGGCGGCCATTTCGGCGCCAACCTCGGCACATGCGAGCTCGCGGTGGTGCTCCACAGCCTGCTCGACTCGCCACGCGACAAGATCCTTTGGGACGTCGGCCATCAGGCATACCCCCACAAGGTCCTGACCGGTCGCCGTGACCGCCTCGAGACGATCCGCCAATACGGCGGCCTGGCCCCCTTCTGCTCGGTGTTCGAGTCCGAGCACGACATCATGGGCGCGGGCCACGCCTCCACCTCGATCGGCTACGCGGTCGGCCTGAAGGAGGCGATGCGCAAGGGGATCGGCCCCGAGGGGAAGGTCGTCGCGGTGATCGGCGACGGGGCGTTGACCGGCGGAGTCGCGTACGAGGCGCTCCAGAACGCCGGCGGCCTCGAGACCCCGATCGTGATCATCCTGAACGACAACGGGATGTCGATCTCGCCCAACGTCGGGGCGCTGGCCCGCTACTTCCAGCGCTTCCGTCTCAACCCGCGGCTCTATCACGCGCGGGAGGGGGTCGAGGAGCGCCTCACGAAGCTGCCCTTGGGCCTCGGGGAGCGGATCGAGCGGCTCGGCCCCGAGCTCAAGTCGGCGATCAAGTCATACGCCGCCCCGGGACTTCTTTTCGAAGAGCTCGACCTTGCCTACATGGGCGTGATCGACGGCCACGACGTCGGCGCGCTTCGAGACGCGATCGGTGACGCGCTGGGCGCGCAGCGACCCGTCGTGGTCCACATCCATACCGTCAAGGGCAAGGGCTTCACCCCGGCCGAGGAGGGCGGCCTCGAGGGGATGGAGAAGTGGCACGCCGCAAAGCCGAACTCGATCGTCAACCGGATGCCCGCCGAGGCGAAGCCGGCGCCCGTCAGCGAGACCGACTCGCCGGAGGGAATCGAGAAGCTCGAGTCGCCTCCGCCTGCCTCGCCGCCGCAGTACACGGCGGTGTTCGGCGACGCCCTGGTCGACGAGGCCAAGCGCGACCGGCGGGTGATCGGGATCACCGCCGCGATGGAGGGGGGGACCGGGCTCAACAAGCTGCGCGCCGAGGTCCCGGAGCAGTACTACGACGTCGGGATCGCCGAGCAGGACGCCGTCCTGTTCGCAGCCGGCCTCTCCCTGCAGGGCGCGAAGCCGGTCTGCGCGATCTACTCGACGTTCCTGCAGCGCGGCTTCGACCAGATCGTCCACGACGTCTGCCTGCAGAGCCTGAACGTGGTCTTCGCGATGGACCGCGCTGGCCTGGTCGGAGACGACGGGCCGACCCACCACGGCGCATTTGACATCTCCTACCTGCGGCCGCTGCCCAACCTGGTCCTGATGGCCCCGCGCGACGAGGCGATGCTCCTGCGCATGCTGCGCACTGCCCTCGCGCACGACGAGGGGCCCATCGCCCTGCGCTATCCGCGCGGCGCCGCTGAGGGCGTGGCCCTCCCGGAGCGTGGACGCGAGATCCCGGTCGGCACCGGCGAGCTCCTCGCGGAGGGGGGCCGTGTGGCGCTGCTGGGGTACGGATACGGCGTCCAGGTCGCCCTGAGGGCCGCAGGGATCCTCGGCCAGCACGACCTCAACGTGACCGTCGCCGACGGCCGGTTCGCCAAGCCGCTCGACGCCGAGCTCGTTCAGCGCCTTGCGCGCGAACACGAGCTGGTGGTGACGATCGAGGAGAACGTGCTCGCCGGAGGCTTCGGAGCGGCCGTGCTGGAACACCTCGAGGACGCCTTCACCTCGCCACAGTCACGGGCGAGGGTGATGCGGGTCGGCCTGCCGGACCGCTACGTGACCCACGGCAAGCCGGCCCTGCTCCGCGAGGAGGTCGGGCTGACCGGCGAGGCCGTCGCCAAGCGGGTGCTGAACTCGCTCGGCGTGGCCGAGCCCCTCTCGCCGGCCTGACGGCCGCTGTAGGAGGATTGCGGCCTTGGGTGGACGATGGACCCCCCAAGTCCTCAAAGAGTGATCGCCAGTCGGTCCCACAGTGCGATCAAGGAGGCCCGCACGTACCTGGGCTCGAATCGGACCTGCGCGTGAGTGAAGCGCAGGCACGTGAAACCCGCGGCCGTGTGTGTCTGGTCTCGCAAGGGATGGCGGCTTCGAGCCTGTCGGTTGAGACTCGCGAGGCGATGTCGATCAGCGTGCACGTGGGTGTCGTCACGGCAATCCCGTTATGGGTGGTGAGCTCGTCCGGGCTGAGCGATCGGCGATGCACCGCCAGGCCGGGCGCGTGGCGGTCCGTCGTGATCGGCGTCGAGACCTCGATCTGGCCGCGTCCTTCGGGCACCAACTGCCATAGCTCGGCTGCGCTGGTGTGGCTGAGCGCCGCGCCGCCGCCGCACCGCAGGACCGCCGCGGTCCAGCGCCCCGCCCGCGAGAGCTCAGAGCGACCTACGGCATACACGTCGCGGAACACGCGATGGAGCTATCCCCGGGACAGCCTATGGTCGACCGCATACCTGCTCAACCCGAGGCGTAGCAGCTGCTCTCTCGTGACCACGCCGTGTTGTCGCGCGGCGAGGTTCAGGAGTACCCGCTGAAGACTTTGGTGTCCTTCGGGGCCCATCACCCCCCGAAGTCCAAGAGGCCTGCGATGCCCGTCAGGGCGGACGGTCCCCCCAGCCGGCCGCGGTCCCGGCGGCGACGGGACGCGGCGAGCGGTGCTCAGGTCCGCGTCTGGACGGGTACGCGCTCGGGCGAGACCCGGCGGCGCGCGAGCTCGTGGCGGTTTCCGGTCGGCGCGGCGCTCGGCCCTTCGGTGAGCGGCTGGCTGCAGAGGAGCTGGTAGACGGCGTTATATGGCACCTCGAAGCTGTTGCGCGCCGCCCTCAGGTAGAGGCGCCAGACGCGCATCCGCTCGGGCCCGGCGAGGCGCTCGGCCTCGGCGCGGTTGCGATCGAGGCGGACCGTCCAGTGGCGAAGCGTCTCGGCGTAGTCGGTGTGAAGGTTCTCCACGTTCAGGGTCTCGAACCCGGCGCGTTCGAAGGCACTCTGCATCCGAGAGAGGTTGAGGAGCTCGCCATCGGGGAACACGTAGCGGTTCGAGAACTCGCCGCCGATGTGAGCGCCGGTCTTGGTCGCCTCGATATGGGCGATTCCGTGGTTCAGCGCCCGGCCCCCCGGCGCCAGCGCATCGGCGATCCGATTCGCGTAGGCGTCGATCTGATGCTCACCCACGTGCTCGACCATGCCGATGCTGGCCACGGCGTCGAACTTCTCCGAGCCGAGGTCGCGGTAGTCCATCGACCGGATCTCGACTCGGTCGGCGAGCCCCGCCTCGCGGGCGCGCTCGGCAGCGCGGGCGGCCTGGAGCTCTGACAACGTGATCCCGACCACCGAGGCGCCGTGCTCGCGAGCCGCGTGAATCGCCAGGCTGCCCCATCCGCAGCCGATGTCAAGCATTCGCATCCCGGGCTCGAGCCGGAGCTTTCGGCAGATCAGCTCGAGCTTGGCGCGCTGGGCGTCCTCGAGCGTCTCGACCCCCTGCTCGAAAAGGGCGCAGCTGTAGGTCATCGTCTGGTCGAGGAACAGGGCGAAGAACTCGTTTGAGACGTCGTAGTGGTGGCGGACCGCCTCGGCGTCGCGGCTCTTGGTGTGCGGCTGTCGCCCCGGCTTCAGCTCGGCGGCCGGAGGGTTCGGCAGACGCCCGAACCCCGCGGCCCGCAGCGCCGCCCAGCCGAACCGCACTCGGCCCGCGAGCCCGAGCTGGGGTGGCTTCCAGCGCCCGAGCAGGGCGATCACCCCGTCGAGGTCGTCGACGTCGATCTCGCCGCACACGTAGGCGCGTCCCAGCCCGAGCTCCCCCGGCGCCCGCAGGACGTGGCCGATCGCCCTCGACGAACGCAGGGTCAGGGTGGGCCCAGGACGGGTCGAGGGAACCCGCGTTCCGTCCCAGAGCTCCAGCGTGAACGGCCGATCCGGAAACGCTCGCTCGACCTGGCTGCGAAGGGCGGCGGTGCGCGAGGCCATCGGTCGGGTCAGCCTCCCGCCGGGGGGTGGGCGGCCGTTGGCGCGCCCGCAGGTGGGGTGTTTGGCGGGGGAGGGGGTCCCCAGCTCGCCCGGGCGCTTCCAGTGATCGGGACGCGCGGCCCGGGCGGCGCCGCCGTGTTCAGGGTCACGTCAGCGACCGCCTTGGTGCGCGAGAGAATCTCGCGAGCATCGCTCAGGACGCCCTGCTTACCGTAGTCGTGCAGGTCCGACGTCAGCCCCGCTGCGCGTAACCCTGCCGCGTGCGCGAGGTAGAGCGCGCGCGGCATATGGAAGCCCTGCGTGACGATGACCGCGCTTCGGATCCCGAACACGGTATGGGCCCTGACCATCGTCGCCCACGTGTCGAAGCCGGCGTGATCGGTGAAGATGTCGCGGGCCGGGACGCCCTCATGCTCAAGGGCGACCCGCATCGTGTCGGGCTCGTCATAGGACCAGCTGTGGTGATCGCCGGAGACCAGAACGCGGCGTACCTTGCCCGCCCGCCAGAGGGCCACCGCTTGGTGGACGCGGTCGGCGAGCATGGTGCTCATCTGCCCATCCGGTTGCACGAAAGCGCCCGGCACGATTGCGACCTCGGCGCGGGGAGCGTCGGCGGGAACGCCCGTCGATTCCCCCTCGCTGCCGAGGATGACGTATGCGTTCGCCCCGGCGACGGCAAGCACCGGGAGCCCCAGCACGCAGCCGACGCCGAGGGCGAGGCGCCGATGGCTTCTGATCGGCCTGAGCAGCCGGCAAGCCGCTGCGCGCGCCGAGAACACGGCGCCACGGTACCAGCGGGCCGCGTCGTGGGCCCAGGACTTCGGCTAGTGCCACGTTCGCCCCGTCCCATGCTCACGCTCCCCATCCCGCCTCGTGGCGACCGGTAACTCGCAAACCCGAAGGCGAGCGGTCCTGCGATGGCGTGTGCTCACGGTCGTCGTGCTGGTGGCGGTCGGCCTGGTCGCCTGGCGGCTGGTTGCCGACGCCCTCGCCCCCGACACGCACGGAGCGCGCATCGAGCATCTGACGATCGACGGCGATGCGGTTGGCCGCGCCCTTCCGCTCACGGTCGTCCTCCCCGCAGGCGACCCAGCCGGCCGAGGCCTTGTCGTGTTCCTCCACGGACGCGGAGGGAACCAGGATTCCGAGCTCAACGACCAGTTCTTCGCGGCCCTGGCGCGCGTGGGCGAGAAGGCACCGGTCGTCGCCTTTCCCTACGGCGGGGATCATTCCTACTGGCACGATCGCGCCGACGGCGCGTGGGGACGGTACGTCGTGGACGAGGTGATTCCTCAGGTCAAGCGCCGCTACAGGACCGATTCGTACCGGGTCGGGATCGGCGGGATCTCGATGGGCGGATTCGGAGCGCTCGACGCGGCTCTTCACTACCCGGAGCGCTTCTGCGCCGTCGGCGGCCATTCTCCCGCCCTCTGGCAGAGCGGCGCCGAAACGGCGGCCGGGGCGTTCGACGACGCTGAGGACTTCAGCCGCAACGACGTGGTGGGCCTGGCAAGCGCAAACCCCTCGGTCTTCGCCGGCGAGCGCATCTGGGTCGACGCCGGAGCGCAGGACCCCTTTCAGCCCGGCGACCGCGCGCTGGTCGACGCCCTGCGCGCAGGTGGTCTGAGGGTCGACGCCGACCTGTCACGACCGGGCGGGCACGACAGCGGCTACTGGAATTCGCACTGGACCGAGTACATGCGCTTCTACGCCAACGCGCTGCGGCGCTGCGGCTGAGACCAAGCTATCCAGCGGGCGACGCCGGGGAGATGCGGCCGGGGGGAGTACGGATCGGCGTAGACTGGAATGCTCCAGGATCTCTCGGGAGGAGATCAGGTGATGGACCGTCGTATGGAGGAGAGGCCTTCGGAGTCCACGACGAGACGGGTTCGCTGGACAGGCCTCACGCTCGCGCTGGTGGCGGCAATCGCGGTGATGGGGATTGCGGCATCGAGCGCCCCTGCCTACATCTACGTCGGCGGTCCCATCACGTCGTGGAAGCCCAAGCCGAGCACGATCGAGCGCCTGACCAACGACGGGTCGGCCGTGCAGCCCAGCTTCATCGACGGCCCGCGCGTCGAATCGGCGAACGATCTCGCCGTGGACGGCGATCGGATGTACTGGCTCGACGCCGCCGCCGGGGACTGCCAGGTCCGCAGCGCCTCGCTGGACGGCACCGACGTGCGCACCCTCGCGACGCTGGTATCGAACGACGGTCCACACATTCCAGGAAGTCGGCCCGGAGGCCCTGGCTGCGGCAGCTTCTACTCGATCGCGCTCGGGGACGGCTACCTGTATTGGAACAACGAGACCCTCGACGGGGAGGGGGCGACCATCGGCCGGATGAGGCTCAGCCCTCCGTACACGATGCAGCGCGACTTCATCCACGTCCCGGCCTTTCTGTATCACCCCCTGGCCGGCGAGCCCTTCATGACCGACACCGAGGTCTTTGGCCCGGTTACGGACGGCTCTCACATCTACTGGGGGGACGAGACACGCAAGACCGTCGGACGCGCTCGGCTGGACGGGATTGACATCGAGCCGACGCTGTTCCAGCCGGAGCCACCGCGGGGAGACTTCCGGCTGCTCGGAGTTGCGCGGGGCTACATGTGGTGGCAGGACGAGAGGGGCGCCGGATCGATCGGCCGCGCGCGCCTCGACGGCAGCGATGTCGAGCCCGACTTCCTGACGGGCATCCAGCTTTACGATGGCGCCGTCACCCGGGCGGGATGGCTCTACTACACCGGGTCGCCGGCCTGCGACGGATGCGTCAACATCGACGGCACCGTCAGGCGCGTCGCGCTCGAGCCAGGAGCGACGCCGCATGTCGTCGCGCGGGGGCTCGGCGAGGGCGCCGGTTCCTCGATTGCGGTCGATTCGCTCGGCGGGAGATTTCCGAAGGTCCGGATCGCGAGGCATCGCAACGGAACCGCCACGGCCATCGTCTCGACCCCCCGCCCCGCGAATGTCTCGGTCCACGGGAAGCGAATCGTCCCAGCGACGGCGAGGCACCGCGACCACAAGGTCGCACGCGCTCGGGTCGCCATTCGGCCGCGACGGGCGGCCGTTCGAGCCCTGCGGCGGCATGGCGCGGCCCATGTCCGTGTCCGGATCAAATATCGGCCCTTCGGGGGCTTGACGAGGAGGCACAGCCGGGCGCTGACCCTCCGCCTCGGCCGACACTGATGAATCTGCGACGGATCCGTTGAACTCGAGGCCGACGCTCGCGAGAGGACGCGAACGCATGTTCACGTAGGGGGATAACGGGCTAGGTGGTGCGCCGGCGCTGAATTGTTTCGCGTAGCGCGAGCGCGATCCATCCTATGATCGCCACCATGAAGACGACCGATGCCACGATCCAGGCACCGGTGACGATCCCGATCATCACGGCCGCGCTGCCCACGAGGGTTCCGAGCAGGGTCGGAGTGGACATGGAGGCAAACTAGCACCGGGCACCGAGGTGTCCCCCCATCGCGAAGATCCAGACGACCTTCGACACCTACGGCCACCTGATGCCCGGTAGCCGGGACGAGGTTCGTGAGCGCATGGATGCCTACCTAGAGGCGGCTAATGAGCGGCAGGCTGAGAGGCTGCCTGGGGGATCACGCCTCGAGGAGGCAACATGACCGATCACGCCGGAGCGAGAAACCGCACGGTCAAGCCCAAACGAAACGCCCCGCACGTGGCGGGGCGTTTCGGGGGTACAGGGAGGAGAGATATATGTGTTATGGGAGGGAGGTCGGCACCTCAGGCGCCTAGAGGCGCGCTGAACCGCGTTGCCGCGGTCAACGCCACCTGGGCGACGCCAACGCCGACCAAAAAGCTTGTTGCGCCCCACTCGCCAGTCCCCAGGCCGATTGCCAGACCGCCGATCACGGCGCCCGCAGCCAGCAGGTAATCGAAGCCCGCATGCGCGGAGAGCGGGACGGCACGGCCCGGCCCGGCCGCCTGGATGGCGAGGCCGAGGAGCAGGGCGCCGATCACGAACGCGATCAGGGCCGCCGACTGGCCGAAGCCGAACACGAACGGCGCGGCCATGATGGCCGGCCCGGCAATCGTCTCGATCGCGGCGTGGGCGGACAGCGGGATCGTGCGTGAGGTGCTCATGACGAATTCCAAGATACGAACATACGTGCGATTCGTGTGTGACTGCGATCACACTCGACGATGCCCCGGGGCCGTTCTGGGAATCTGCGACCCACGGTTCATTCGTCGTTTCCGGGGGTAGGTTGGCCGGCTGCTCGGTACCGTTGATCGCATGGAACGCCGGCGAATCGATGCGTTGCTGGCCGACCGCGGCCTGGCCGGCTCGCGGACCAGCGCCGCGGCCTCCGTGCGCGCCGGGCGGGTGCGGATCGGCCGCGACGGCCCCCGCGCCTCCAAGCCGAGCCAGCTGATACCCGGCGACGCGGAGCTGGTGGTGGACGAGGGGCCGCGATTCGTCTCGCGGGGCGGGCTGAAGCTCGACCGGGGGCTCGACGCCCTCGGCGTTGATGTCGCGGGACTCGTCTGCCTCGACGTCGGCGCCTCGACCGGCGGGTTCACCGACTGCCTGCTCCAGCGAGGCGCTGCGCGGGTGATCGCGCTCGACGTCGGCCACGGGCAGCTCGAGTGGCGGCTGCGAAACGATCCCCGCGTGGAGGTCCTCGAGCGGGTCAACGCGCGAGGGGTCCGATCGGCGGACCTCCCATTCGAGCCACGACTCGCGACGATCGACGTCTCGTTCATCTCGCTCGCCAAGGTTCTCCCCGCGATCAAGGCATGCGTCGCGCCCGGTGGCGAGATCGTCGCCCTGGTCAAGCCGCAATTCGAGCTCGGACGAGGAAGGGTGCGGGGTGGGGTGGTCCGCTCGGCCGCCGAGCGTCGCGAGGCGGTGCTCGGCGTCGCTCGCGCGAGCGAGATCCTCGGCCTCGCGGTGCTGGGTTTCGCGTCGTCCGGGCTGCCGGGCCCGAAGGGAAACCGCGAGACGTTCGTCCGCTGCGGCGCCGAAGCGACCGGGCTCGACGATCTCGAAGCGGCACTCGATCAGGCGGGCGTATGAGCTCCGAGGTGGCGGCCCCTCGTGCCGTGCAGAGGGCAGTGGTGTTCGCGAACACGGAGCTCGATGAGACCGAAGTCGCGCTGGCCGCCGCGTCGGCTGCCGCCGATCGCGCCTCATGCGCCCTGCTCCCCGACCCCCGTGAGCTGAACGACCGAGGCGCGCGCGGGCCGAGCCTCGGGGTCTGCGCCGAGCCCCCGCGCGACGTTGACCTCTGCCTGGCACTCGGGGGCGACGGCACGATCCTTCAGGCCCTTCGCACTTTCGCGGGAACCGAGGTGCCGGTCTTCGGGATCAACTTCGGGACGGTCGGGTTCCTGGCTGCGGCGGAGCGCGAAGCGCTCGAGCCGGGTCTCGAGCGCGCGTTCAGCGGCGATTTTCGGGTCATGGACCTCCCCGGTCTCTCGGCCGACGTCGAGACCGCGAAGCCGATCGCCCTGAATGACGTATCGCTGATCCGAAAGCCACACGGCCGGGTCGCCGAGCTCGCGTATCGGCTCGGGGGCCAGGAGGTGGGCAACGTCCGCTGCGATGGCCTGGTGGCCGCCACTCCGGCCGGCTCGACCGGGTATAACCTCGCCAACCAGGGGCCGATTCTGGCCTGGGGGGTGAAGGGGTACGTGGTCAGCTTCATCGCGCCGCACACGCTCACCGCCCGGGCGCTCGTGGTGGCGCCCGACGACGTCCTGCACGTCGTCAACGGGGCGGGCAGGGACCCCCTCGACATCGTCTTGGACGGTGATCCCGTGGACGAGCTGGCGAGCGGCGACGAGCTGGCGATCCGCTTCGGCGAGAACGCCAGCCACCTGGCTCAACTTCCGGGTTCGAACTTCTACCGGCGGATCCGCGAGAAGTTCGGCCACCTGGCCCGCTGAGGCCTGCGCTCCCGTGCTCCCGCGAGCGCCCTTGCTAGGTTCGTAGGCGCTCCGGCTATCAGCACCGGCTCCGGGCGGGCGGCGGCGAAGAAGGTAGCGATGCAGCGTAAATCGTGGACATTGTTGGCTGTGTGCGTGGCGACTTTCATGTTGCTGCTCGACATCACGATCGTCAACGTCGCGCTGCCGTCCATCCAGCGCGACCTGAACGCCGGTCTCTCGAGCCTCCAGTGGGTGGTCGATGCCTACGCGCTCACCCTGGCCTCATTCCTGCTCGTCTTCGGGTCGCTCGGCGATCGCCTGGGGCGCAGGCGGATCTTCTCGATCGGCTTCGGCGTCTTCACCCTGGCGTCCCTGCTCTGCGGTCTGTCGAGCGATCCCACGGTCCTCAACTTCTTCCGGGCGCTCCAGGGTGTCGGCGGAGCCGCGATGTTCGCGACCTCGTTGGCCCTGATCGCGCAGGAGTACGAGGGCAGCGAGCGCGCGACCGCGATCGGGATCTGGGGCGCGACCGTGGGGGGCGCCGTGGCGGTCGGTCCGCTGGTGGGCGGGGCGATCACCGACGCGTTCGGGTGGGAGTGGATCTTCTTCGTCAACGTCCCGATCGGCATCGCGGCGATCTTCCTGACCGAGACGAAGCTCGCGAACGTCGCCGGCACGGACGTGCAGCCGATCGACTGGCCTGGGCTCGCCAGCTTCTCGCTGGCTCTGTTCGCGTTGATCTTCGGACTGATCCGTGGGAACTCCGAGGGCTGGGGCAGCGTGCAGATCCTCGTCTCGCTGATCGGCGCGGTCGTGCTGATGGGCGCCTTCGTCGTGATCGAGATGCGCCGCGAGAACGCGATGCTGGACCTCGGCCTGTTCCGAGTCGCGTCGTTCGGTGGCGTCTCGATCGTTGCCTGGGCCCTGTCGGCGAGCATGTTCGCGATGTTCCTGTACCTGACGCTCTACATCCAGGACATCCTCGACTTCACGCCCCTGCAGGCGGGGCTTCGCTTTCTCCCGGTGACGCTGCTCTCGTTCTTCGTCGCCCCGATCGGGGGGCAGCTGCTGAAGCGCTGGCCTGCCAGGGCGCTGTTGGGCGCCGGGTTGATCCTGGTCGGGATCGGGCTCCTGCTGATGCACGGGGTGCAGGTGGGGGACAGCTGGACCCAGCTCCTCCCGGGCTTTCTGGTGGCGGGGGTGGGGATCGGGCTCACCAATCCGGCGATCGCCTCGACGGCCCTCGGCGTGGTGCCGCCGGCTCGGGCCGGGATGGCCTCGGGCATCAATTCGACCTTCCGCCAGGTGGGGATCGCGACCGGCGTCGCCGCGCTCGGGGCCGTGTTTCAGTCGCGGATCGCCAGCGAGCTGGCGACCACCCTCCCGAGGGCGCCGTCGAGCTTTTCCGACGCTGTCTCCTCCGGAGCCGCGCACCAGGCCGTCGCCGCGGCGCCGCCGCAGTTTCGCGACCAGGCGCTGAACGCCGCGAACCACGCCTTCGTCACCGCATTCAACGAGATCCTCCTGATCGGCGCCGCCGTGGCCATCGTGGGTGGGATCCTCGGCCTGCTGCTGGTGCGACAGCGGGATTTCGTCGCGGCGACGCCCGGCGAGCCCGCCCCTCAGCCCGCGGCCGCCTGAGCCGCCGCCTCCGGGCGGCTCGAAGGGCCGGATCCGTCCCTGCGCGTTGCTAGTAAGGGCACGTGCTGCGAGAGCTCCGGATCGAGAACCTCCTGTTGATCGAGCGTGCGGAGCTTCGGTTCACCGACGGCCTCAACGCGATCACCGGGGAGACGGGAGCCGGCAAGACGATCCTCGCGCACTCGCTCGACCTGCTGATGGGCGGAAAGGCTCGGCCGCAGATCGTCAGGCCCGGCGCAGGCGAGGCATACGTCGAAGGGGTCTTCGCGCTTCCCGCGGACCTGCTCGAAGACCCGGAGCTCGCCGAGCTCGCCGATCGGCTCCCCGAGGGAGCCGACGAGCTGGTCCTCGGCCGCCGGATCTCATGCGGCGGCCGGACCAGCGCCTTCGTGGGGCGTCGCAGCGCGTCGGCCGCGGACCTGCGCACCCTGGGGCCACGCCTGCTCGCCTTCTACGGGCAGCACGAGCATCGAAAGCTCGTCCTCTCCTCTGCGCAGCTCGAGATCCTCGACGGGTTCGCCGGACGCGATCACCTGGACCGCCGGGCCCGGTATCGATCCGCCCACGCCGACGTCGTCCACCTGGCGAGCGAACTGGCTCGGCTTCGCGAGCGCGACGGCGCCAGGGAGCGAGAGCTCGACCTGCTGCGCTACGAGCTCGCCGAGATCGAGGAGGTTGCGCCCGACCCCTCGGAGGAAAGCGGTCTGGAGGCGGAACGGGGTCGTCTGCGCCACGCGGGGGGGCTCCGCGGCGCGGCCGCCGGCGCCCTGGCGGCGATCGCCGGGGGCGAGGAGGATCTCGGCGGGGCGCGCGCCGGACTCGGCGCTGCGCAGGGCGAGCTGGCCGCGGCCCGCGGCCTCGACCCGACCCTCGATGAGCTCGACGACCGGGTCGGCGCGGTGGCGGTCGAGCTCGACGACGCCGCAAGCGGCCTGCGCGCCTACCTCGATCGGATCGAGCCCGATCCCGTCCGGACGGAGCAGGTCGAGGGCCGGCTGCTCGAGCTGGATCGGCTGAAGCGAAAGCACGGCGGATCCCTTGACGCGGTGCTCGAGCACGCCGAGCGCTGCCGAGCCGAGGCCGAGCGCCTCGAGAACGCCGACCAGCGCGCCGAAGAGCTCGAGGGCCGGCTGGCCGCGGCGACCGAGCTGCGCGCCGGCCTCGCCGACCAGCTGAGCCGGGCGAGGGCCGGGGCGGCCCATGAGCTCGAGAAGCGGGTGGCTGACGAGCTCGCGGACCTCGCGATGGAAGGAGCTTCGCTCGACGTGGCGCTCGAGCCGCGCCCCGAGGGATTCGGGCCAAGCGGCGCCGAGACGGTCGAGCTGCGGGTGGCGACCAACCCCGGGATCCCGCCATCGCCCCTTCGCGATGCGGCGTCCGGAGGCGAGCTGTCGCGGATCATGCTCGCCCTGACCGGGCTCGGGGCCGACGCGGCCGCCGGGACCCTCGCATTCGATGAGATCGATGCCGGGATCGGGGGCAAGACGGCCCGGGCGGTGGGGGAGAGGCTCCGGCGCCTGGGCGAAGCCCGGCAGGTGATCTGCATTACCCATCTGCCGCAGGTCGCATCACAGGCCGAGACGCATTTCCGGGTCGCGAAGTGGATCGAGGATGGCGGCGCAGTGGCCGCGGTTGAGCGGATGGAAGGCGAGGGCGTCGTCGCTGAGATCGTGCGGATGCTCGGGGCGTCGGGAGACGACGAGGCTGCCACACGTCACGCCCGCGACCTACTCGCCGCCGCCTGACGACCGGGCCGCCGCGCCAATGCGAAGCGCCCCCCGACCCGGTGGGTCCGTTCCGCAGGCGGTGGACGGGGCCCCGCCAACCCTCCATACGGTGGAATATCTGGAACGCGTGGAGGGTTGACCGCGATATAGACGGTCAACCCTCCAAACGCGAAGCCCGAGCGCAGCGTGTGGAGGCTTGACGGGCTTCCCTGGCCAGCCCCGAGCGCGGAATCGCACGCGTGGAGCATCGACCGCCCTCCCTACCCAGCGCCGATCGCGAGAATGGCATCGGCTCGAGACGACCCGGGAGCTCATGAGACTCGGCCGATGAAGCCTCCAGAAGCCTTGGAGGATCTTCCGGGTGGCCTTTTCCGGATAATCGGTGGGTCTCGATGGCGTCCTTGGTCCGAATCCGCGGCACCCTGAAGCGAAACGGCCGCACCGGCGAGCAACCGGAGGTTGCGATCCACGGCGCCGCGAGGCTCGGGCGCAGAACCAAGGAGCTGGTCAGGCGGCTCAACCCCTCCGACGTCGCGGTGATCGACCATGCGGATCTCGATCGCGTCGCCGCCGAGGACCTGGTTGCGAGCGGAGTCCGGGCCGTGGTCAACGTCGCCCAGTCGGCGACTGGTCGCTATCCGAACGCCGGTCCGCTGCTCCTGGCCCAGGCAGGCGTCCACTTGATCGATGCTCCGGCCGCGCCCCTGTTCGAGGCTCTTCGGGAAGGTGATCCGGTGACGATCATCGGCGGCGAGGTGCGCAGAGATGGAACCGTCGTCGCGGCCGGTCGAGTGCTGAGGGCGCCCGAGCTCGCCGACGAGCTGGCCGAGCAGCGTCGCCGCGTCGACACGGCGCTTGCGGCATTCGCCGAGAACACGATGGACCGGATCAAAGAGGAGGGGGAGCTCCTGGCCGGCGGGATGGAGCTGCCCACGATCCGCACCGCGTTTCGTGATCGCCATGCCTTGATCGTGGTCAGGGGCACCACCTACCGCAAGGATCTGCGCGCTCTTCGCGCCTACATCCGCGACGTCCGACCGGTGCTGGTCGGCGTTGATGGAGGCGCGGACGCGATCCTGCAGGAGGGCCTTCGGCCCGACATGGTCCTGGGCGACATGGACTCGGCCAGCGATGAGGCGCTCGGCTGTGGCGCCGAGCTCGTCGTTCACTCCTACCCGGACGGCCGGGCGCCCGGCACCGAGCGCCTCGAGCGGCTGGGGCTCGATCACCAGGTCCTCCGGGTGGTGGGGACGAGCCAGGACGCCGCGATGGTCCTCGCCCACGAGAAGGGCGCGGCGCTCCTGGTCAGCGTCGGGGCCCATTACAACCTCGTCGACTTCCTGGAGCGAAGCCGCGACGGGATGTCGTCGACCTTCTTGACCAGGCTGCGAATCGGGGAGCTCCTGGTCGATGCGAAGGGCGTCAGCCGGCTCTACAACCCTGGGGCGACCCCGCGCCAGCTCGGCTTGTTCTTCGTCGCGGCGCTGGTTCTGCTGACGATCGTGATCGTCACCACCCCGGCCCTCAGCGACCTCGTTGACCTGATTTGGCTGAAGGTCAAGATCATCCTCGGGATCCAGTGATCCCCGGTCCTTGCTCGGGGCGCGGGCGCGACACCACGGCCACGGGCTGATGGGCTACTCGGGCCGCTATCACGCCGCCTCGCTCGCCGCGGTGTTCCTGGCCCTCGCGATCGGGATCCTGATCGGTGTCGGGCTGGGCCACAACCTGCTCTCCGGGGCGCAAAAGGACCTGGAATCGAGCCTCAAGAGCGACCTCTCCAACACTCGCAACAGAAACCAGACCCTCCAGGCCGAGCTCAACCAGGGGCACGACTTCGCCGACCAGGCCTATCCGGCGCTGGTTGGAAACCTGCTCAGCGGGAAGCGGATCGCGGTGGTCGCGCTCGGCGGCCTGCCCGACGGGATCAAGTCCGACATCGAGGCCGTGGCCGGATCCAACAGCCCGACCTCGGCGAAGCTCTCCGAGGTGGCGATCCTGCGGGAGCCGCCCGACCTCCATGCCCTCGCCGCGGCGAGTCGGAACACTCCGTGGCGCTCGGCCGCGAGGGACCCGGACGCCCTGTCGAGCCTCTCTCGCCACTTCGGGCGGGGCCTCGTGGCCGGGGGCGCGGCCCTCTCTCGCTACAAGGACACGCTGCTGACCGGGATAAGCGGCAACCCGAGCCGAATAGACGCCGTGATCGTGGTGCGCAATCGACCTAGCGAGATGGGGTCAGCCGAGTCGGCCGCCACCGATCGCGTGGAGTCCGGCATCCTCGCCGGTCTCGAGCAAGGTGGCCAGGCAGTTCCGGTCGTCGGGGTCGAGCGCTCCGAAGCTGACCCCTCGTCGATCGCGATGTTCGATTCCTCGGGCGTCGGCGCCACGGTGGACAGCACCGACCTCACGTCGGGCCGCGTCGCGCTGGCCTACGCGCTCGCGGGCGCGCAGGGCAATTTCGGCATCAAGGCCTCGGCGGACCGCCTCCTGCCGGCGCTCGATGAGCCGCGCGCTTCCGCCCCGATCTCGAGGTGAGGCTCGCGGGCCTGCTGCTGTCGGGGGCGGTGGCCGGCGCCTTCGCCGGGCCATGGCTTCGCGACATGCTCAGAGCCGGACTGGCGCGCCCCAACTACCGAGGCAGGGTCGTCGCCTATCCGGCCGGGGCGGTGCTCGTCGCCTGCTCGCTGATCGCCCTTGCGCCGCTCGCCGTCCTCAACGACCGTGCGGGCCTCGACCTGCTCGACCCCGAGCTTCGCCGCTGGGCCGTGTACGTGCTCGGGGTGGCTTTGCTCGGGCTGATGGACGATGTGCTCGGCGGGGGGGACGCGATGCCCCGCGGCTGGCGCGCCCACGCGAGGGCCCTCGCGGCGGGGCGCTTCTCGACCGGCGCAGTGAAGGCGGCCGGGTCGCTCGCGCTGGCCGCCTACGCGACCTCGGGGCTCGGGCGTCACGGGCTCGGCTACGTCGCCGATCTCGCCCTGCTGCTCTTGACTACGAACCTCTTCAACCTGCTCGACCTCAGGCCGGGCAGGGTCGAGAAGGTGTTCGCCGCGCTGCTGGCGGCGGTGTGCATCGGGGCGTGGACCGCCGCCCCGCTCGACCTCCTCGGCGTGTTCATCGGCCCCACGCTGGTCGGCGCCGCGTTCACGTTGCGCGAGCGCGCCATGCTCGGCGACACGGGCTCGAACCTGATCGGAGCTCTCGCGGGCATAGCGCTGCTCGTCACCCTCGGCGACTCGGGCCGCGTCATCGCACTCGCGGTCGTCGTCGCCCTCAACGCCTACGGCGAGTTTCGGTCGATCACGAAGGCGATCGAGCGCGTTCCGCTGCTTCGCTCTCTAGACTCGGCGGGCAGAGTTGACGAGCGGGGTCCCTCATAGTCCAGAGACGAAAGACGCGGCCCCCCGCCAGTAGATGAAGCCCGGCGAGACCAGGTTCATCTTCGTCACCGGCGGCGTGGTTTCCTCACTGGGGAAAGGGATCGCCGCGGCCTCGATCGGCCGGCTCCTGGTCAGTCGGGGATTTCGGGTCCAGCTGCAGAAGCTCGACCCCTACATCAACGTCGATCCGGGCACCATGAGCCCCTTCCAGCACGGCGAGGTGTTCGTCACCGAGGACGGCGCCGAGACGGATCTGGATCTCGGCCACTACGAGCGGTTCACTGACGAGAACACGTCCAGGGCGTCGAACGTGACGGCCGGCGCGGTCTACAACTCGGTGATCCGCCGGGAGCGGCGGGGCGACTACCTCGGAGCGACCGTCCAGGTGATCCCGCACATCACGGACGAGATCAAGCAGCGGGTCCTGATCCTCGCCGAGTCCCAGGCGGTCGACTTCGTGATCACCGAGATCGGCGGGACGGTCGGGGACATCGAGTCGCTCCCGTTCCTGGAGGCGATCCGTCAGCTCTTCACCGACCTGGGGCCGCGGCGGTGCATGTTCGTGCACGTGACGCTAGTCCCCTACGTCGGGCATGCCGGCGAGCTGAAGACCAAACCGACCCAGCACTCGGTCAACGAGCTGCGGCGAATTGGAGTTCAGCCTCACGCGATCGTCTGCCGATCGGAGCGCGGCCTCGAGCGCGACATCCGCCGCAAGATCGCGCTGTTCGGAAGCGTTCCCGAGGAGGCCGTGATCTCCGCCCGCGACGTCGACAACATCTACAAGGTTCCGTTGGTGCTTCGGGCCGAGGGCATGGACGACTTGGTCCTCGACCACTTCGGCCTCGAGGGCTCGCCGCCCGACCTGTCCGAGTGGGAGGAGCTGGTGCGCCGCGCCGATGCCTGCGAGCGCAGCGTCAAGATCGCGCTGGTCGGCAAGTACGTCCAGCTCGAAGACGCCTACAAGTCGCCGATCGAGGCGCTCACCCACGGCGGCTTCCACTACGGGACCAACGTCGAGGTCGAGCTCGTCAACTCCGAGGACCTCGATCTCGAGGCGCTTGCCTCCGCTGACGGGATATTCGTGCCTGGCGGCTTCGGCGATCGGGGGATAGAGGGCAAGATCGAAGCCGCCCGCGTGGCGCGGGAGAACTCGATTCCCTATCTCGGTGTGTGCCTGGGCATGCAGACCGCGGTGATCGAGCTGGCCCGCCACGTCGCGGGAATGGAGGGCGCCAACTCCTCGGAGTTCGATCCCGAGACCCCGTACCCGGTCATCGACCTGCTTCCGGAGCAGAAGGAGGTCACCGACATGGGTGGCACGATGCGGCTCGGCGCCGACCCGGTGAAGATCCACGACGGCACCCACGCCCGCGAGATCTTCGGCGAGGCGGTGATCTACAAGCGCCATCGCCATCGCTATGAGGTCAACAACATGCTTCGAAGGAGGCTCGAGGATGAGGGCCTGGTGGCTGGTGGAACCTCGCCCGACGAGCGACTGGTCGAGATCATCGAGCTCCGCGACCACCCGTTCTTCGTCGCCTCGCAGTTTCACCCGGAGTTCAACTCACGCCCCACCCGCCCCGAGCCGCTGTTTCGAGAGTTCGTCGGGGCCGCCGCCCGCCGCGCGGCCGAGCCGCGTCATGCGGACGACGGCGGCGAGTCGCCAACCTCCGCTTCCCAGCACGTCGAGGCTCGCCGCTCCGCCTGAGCGCCCCCGCTCCCGTCCCGCGCCCGGGCCAAGGAGAAGCTCATAGCCTTGGGCCGATGACGAGCGCCGACACGGCCGAGAACCTGGAGCTGGTCAAGCGGGCGTTCGAACGCTGGAACGCCGGCGACCGCGAGCTCGACTACGACACGATCGATCCCGAGGTCGAGCTCCATACGCCGCTCGCGTCGACCCGCGGTGAGCCCTATCGGGGACACGACGGCTTTCGCCAGTGGCTCTCGGACATCGACGATCAATTCGAGGTCTGGGAGCTTCGGCCGAGCGAATGGCGGGTACTGGAGTGCGACAGGGTTTTGGGGTTGGGCGAGATCCATGCAAGGGGTCGCGGCAGCGGCATCGAGCTTGATCAGCCGCTGGCCTGGCTCTTCTCGCTCAGGGACGGCAGGTTGTGGCGCTACGAGGTGTTCTACGACCGCGACCAGGCCCTGAGCAGCCTCGGCCTCGCCTAGCTCGTAGCCTTGCCCTGATGATCGATGACCAGCGAATGCTCGATCGGTTCGTCCGCCTCTGTGAGACGCCGAGCCCGACCGGCGATGAGCGTCGGGTGGCGGATGCGGTCCTTGCGGAGCTGAGGGACCTCGGCGTCGCCGTCAGCGAGGACGGGGCGGCCGCTGCGGCCCGGGCCGGCGCCGGGAACCTGATCGCGCGGATCGAGGGCCGCGGGGATGCGTGGCTGATGCTCGCCTGTCACCTGGACACCGTCCCGCACGAGGACACCGTTGATGTTGTGCTCGACCAGGGGGTGTTTCGAAGCCGCGGAGAGACGATCCTGGGGGCGGACAACAAGGCGGCGGTGACCGTGCTGGTCGAGCTTGCGGCTCGCCACGCGGCGGCGCCTCCCCCGGTCGGCCTGGAGCTCGTGTTCACCGTCGCGGAGGAGGACGGCCTGCGGGGCGCCAAGGAGCTCGACGTATCCGGGCTTCATTCCGGCTTTGGCTATGCGCTCGACCACGCGAGCCCGATCGGCGAGGTGATCACCGCAGCTCCCACCTACAAGCGAATATCCGCCGACTTCGAGGGAGTCGAGGCGCACTCAGGGATTCGGCCCGAGGACGGCCGGAGCGCGATCGCCGCCGCCGCCGCGGCGATCGCCGCGATGAGGCTTGGCCGCCTCGACGACTCGACGACGGCGAACGTCGGCCTGATCGCTGGCGGGACCGCGTCCAACGTGGTCCCCGGCCACTGCCGCCTCGACGGCGAGGCCCGAAGCCTCGACGACGAGCACGCCAGCGAGACGATCGGCGCGATGTCGGATGCATGCGCCTGGGCCGCGAGCGAGCACGAATGCGACCTGGACGTTCAGGTGAGCGAGATGTTTCGCGGGTATCGACTCCCGTCGAGCGCCCCGTCGGTCACGGCTGCTCGCGCGGCGCTCGAGCGGTGCGGCCTCCAGGCGCGCGAGGTGGCGACGGGCGGCGGCAGCGACGCGAATGCGTTCTGCGCGGCGGGCCTCGAGTGCGTGCTCCTCGCCAATGGAACCGAGGCGAACCACACGGCGGCCGAGAGCGTCGCGGCCGAACGGCTGATCCAGATGCTCGCCGTCTGTGAGGCGCTGGCCGAGGAGGTGGCGGCGCGATGCTGAGCCTGCGGCGGGGCGTGGTCGTCGTCACCGACCCTCTGACCGTCGAGATCGGCGACGCAAGGCGCCCGGCGTGGGCCGACGGCTCGCTGGTCGGCGAGGTGCGGGAGGGCGACGAGGTGATCGTCAACGTCGAGGCGCTCGACCTCGGCCTCGGCTCCGGCGGGTTCGACGTCGTCCATGCCAACCTGACCCGAGGCCTGAGCGGAGGCGAAGGGCGGATCGCCGATCACGTGATGAAGCTGAACTACACCTCCCTTCAGCACCCGGTCGCGCCGCTGGAGCCCCCGCTCGGCGGTGGCGGTGGCGACGCCGAATCGCGGCGGCTCCGGCCCCCGGTCCTGGTGCTTCCGTTGCACGGCCATCTCGTGCCCGCCGCCTGGGCGGCCGCCGAAGCGAGGCCGGCGCTCAAGGTCGGCTACGTGCAGACCGGCGGCGGCGCGCTGCCCGGAGCTCTCTCTCGCGACGCGGCCGAGCTTCGCGATCGTTCGCTCCTCGCGGGACACATCACGGCCGGCTCCGCGCACGGGGCTGAGCTTGAGGCGGTCACCACCATCGGCGCGCTCGACGCGGCCGCCGCTCGGCTGGAGTGGGACGCCATCCTGTGCGGCCCCGGCCCCGGGATCCTGGGCTCGGCGACCCGCTACGGGCACGGTGGCATGGTGGCCCTCGACAATGCTCATGCCGCGCTCGCCCTGGGCTTTCCGACCCTGATCTCGCCGCGCATCTCGGGGTCGGACCCCCGACCGCGCCACCGCGGGCTGAGCCACCACACGGCGACGGTCCTGGAGCTCTTGCTCGGCTCAGTCCGCGTCGCCGTTCCCGAGATCGAGCTCGACGGATGGCCGACCGGGGAGCGTGCCGCCGGCGAAGCAGATCTGCCGAGCGTCCTCGACGCCCTGCACCGCGTCTGCGACGACCGCCACGACGTCGCCGTCGGCGGCGTCGACCTGAACGGCTACTCCGAGAGCGGGCTCCCGGTACGGACGATGGGCCGGACGATCGCCGAGGACCCGCTCTTCTTCGCCGCGCCGCTTTCGGCCGGCCGGGCTCTGGCCGAAGCAGTCGAGGCGAGCGGATGAGCGGATGAGCGGCGTGGATAGGATCCGCTCAAAGACCGTCTTCGAGGGTGAGATCGCGACGGTTCGGGTCGAGGAGTTCCGCCACCCGGACGGCTCGATCGCGCGCCGTGAGGTGATCGGCCATCCCGGGGCCGTGGCGATGGTCGCCTACGACGAGGAGTCCCTATACCTCGTGCGCCAGCCTCGCGAGGCGGTGGGCGAGGAGGCCCTGCTGGAGCTCCCGGCGGGCAAGCTGGACGTTGAAGGCGAGAGCCCGCTCGACTGCGCGCGGCGCGAGCTCGCCGAGGAGGTCGGCAAAGCCGCCTCGAAATGGCGCGAGCTGAAGCGCTTTTGGGTCAGCCCGGGTTTCGTCGAGGAGGAGCTGACGGTCTACCTGGCCACCGATCTCACCGATGCGAGCGCGGAGTCGGACGAGGTGGAGCGGATCGAAGTGGTCCCCTGGCCCCTGGCCGACCTCGACGGGGCGATCGCCGAGTGCCGCGACGCGAAGTCGCTGATCGGCCTGCTGATCTTCCGCCACATGAGGGCCGCGGGCGACGCATAGGCGGTTGCACCGGAAGGTGCGCCGCGACGGCGGCGCGAAACTTGCCCCATGGCAGTCGCGGTTCAGCACGGCGCCGGCGAGGCGAGCCCCGTCGACGCTCGGTTCGAGGCCCTGGTGCTCGACTTCCTGGCGCACCTCGAGTTCGAGCGGGGGCTGGCGCGCAACACGCTGGGCGCCTACCGGACCGACCTGCTCCAATACGGCGCCTTCCTCGCCGAGCGGGGCCGGGGGGCGATCGACGCGGACCGAGCCGACGTCGCCGACTTCCTGGCCGACCTCGCGACCGGCAACGGCCAGCCCGCGTGCTCTCCCGCGACGATCAACCGAAAGACGGCATGCCTTCGCTCGTTCTACCGCCACCTCCGCCGCGAGGAGTTGATCGACGCCGATCCGACCGCGGCGCTCAGCCCGCCGACCAAGAGCCGAAAGCTCCCCCGGGTCCTCACCTACGGGGAGGTCAAGCGGCTCCTGGAGAGCGTCGGCGACGCCGATCCGATCAGCCTTCGCGACCGAGCCCTGCTCGAGGTCATGTACGGGTGCGGGCTGCGCGCGTCCGAGGCGGTCGGGCTGGACGTCAACGAGGTCGACCTGCGGCGCGGGTTCGTCCGGCCGCACGGCAAGGGGAGCAAGGAGCGAATGGTCCCGCTGGGCCGCGAGGCGGCCGGGGCGGTCACGCGTTACCTGCGCGCGGGGCGGCCGGAGCTGATCGGCGCGCGGGCGGAGTCGAAGCTGTTCGTCAACTTCCGTGGTGGGCCGCTGACCCGCCAGGGTCTCTACAAGATCATCACGCGCCACGCGCGCGACGTGGGGCTCGCGGGCAAGATGAGCCCGCACACCCTCCGTCACTCCTTCGCGACCCACCTGCTGTCGGGTGGCTGTGATTTGAGATCGGTGCAGGAGATGCTCGGCCACGCAGACGTCGCGACCACGCAGCTCTACACCCATCTTTCCGGAGAGCGGATCAAGGAGGTCTACTTCAAGACCCATCCGCGCGCCATGCTCAAATAGCACCCTGGAGTCGCGATGAGAGCCCCGACCGCCACCGTCGAGCAGCCCGCCGCCGTCGCCTCGCATCCCGTGGCATCGAACGGCCACCGGTCAAACGGCACGCCACCACACGATGGCGGCGCCGGCTTTCGGTTCTGGGCCTGCGCGAGGGGAAGCGAGGGGAGGTCGAGGACGACTGCCGTATGGGGGCTCTGGCTCGACCAGGCGCTTATCTTCGCGGCCGACACCGAAAGCGTCGCGCCAGGCGACCCGACCGCGTTTCAGGCATCGGTTGTCCAGCTCGACGACGACGGGGGCGTGCGGCTCGTCGATGGCAGCGTCGAGCGGGTCGACGACCCCTGGACCCTGACTCGCTTTGCCTCCGAATGCGAGGCCAAGTACGGGTTCGAGCCCGATCCCTCGGATCCGGACACCCCCGTCTACCTGGTGCGGCCTGCCGCAGCCGACTGAGCCTCGCACGGTTCCTCGCGCCGCCCACCGTCGGGTCGTCTAGTACAACCAGGGCATGCCCGAGTTGCCCGAGGTCGAGACGATTCGCCGCCAGCTTGAGCCCGCGATCAGGGGCCGCACGATCCGATCGGTCGAGGTCCACGACCCCCGGTGGACCCGCCCGGCCCCGCCGGCGGAGGTCGAACGTGCACTCAGCGGTCGCACGATCGATGCGGTCGATCGACGCGGCAAGTACCTGCTCCTGAGGCTGTCCGGGCACCGCGCCCTGGCGATGCACCTGCGGATGACCGGCAACCTGCTCCTTGGGGAGCCCGGGTCGGACCTGGTTGCCGATCTCGAGGGGGCGCGGGCGACGGGCGGGCCACGGCTCTATGAGGCCGGGCCTGCGCTTCGCCATCTCCGGGCGACGATCGAGCTGGATGACGGCACCAGAGTGCTGTTCACCGACCCGAGGCGGTTCGGCCAGGCGATCGTCCTCGACGGCGAGGGCGTCGAGGAGTACCTGGCCGCCCGGATCGGCCTCGAGCCGCTGTCGGGGGCGTTGACGGCCGAGGACGTGTGCAGGATGGCGTCCGGGAGACGGGCCCCACTCAAGTCGTTCCTGCTCGATCAGAAGGGAATCGCCGGGATCGGCAACATCTACGCCGACGAGGCGCTTCACCGCGCGGCGCTTCACCCGCTGTCTCCCGCGGGATCGATGAAGCCCGAGCACTGCGCCCGCCTTCGCGATGCGATCGTCGCGACGCTCGAGACGGGGCTTCGCAACGGTGGAGCTTCGATCGACGACTACCTCGACGCCCGCGGGGAGCGCGGAGCCATGCAGGACGAGTTCTGTGTCCATACGCGCGAGGGCGAGCCCTGTCCCCGCTGCGGTGCTGAGATCCGGCGGATCGTGGTCGCCGGGCGCTCGACCTACTTCTGCCCTTCCTGCCAGCACCGGCTCCGGCGCCGTCCCCGTCGGCGCCGCTCGCGATGATCGGCCCGATCGCGCCGCCTGCGGGCTTCCTGGTCGGGCATTGGACCGATCGCGTCGCGGCCACCGGCTGCACCGTCGTGATCGCGCCGCCGGCAACCCGCGGTGGGGTCGACGTGCGGGGCGGCGGGCCGGGGACCCGGGAGACCGACGTGATCGGCCCGCTCGCCGGGACGAGCGAGGTGACGGCGGTCCTCCTCGCCGGCGGGAGCGCCTACGGCCTCGGCGCCGCCGACGGGGTGATGCGCTGGCTCGAGCAGAAGGGTCGCGGCTACCGAACGCCGGCCGGCCTGGTGCCGATCGTCCCGGCGGCGGTGATCTACGACCTCGCCGAGGGCAACCCGGGGGTCCGCCCCGGGCCCGAGGGCGGCTTCGCTGCCTGTGCGTCCGCGACGGCCGAGGTCCCGGAGCGCGGCAGAGTCGGCGCCGGCGCCGGCGCCGCGGTGGCAAAGCTGCTCGGTCGTGAGCGCTCGGTCGCGGCGGGGGTGGGCTATGCGGCAACCGAGAGCGGGCGAGGCGAGACGGTGGCGGTGCTCGCGGTGGTGAACGCGTTCGGCGATCTGATCGGCGAGCACGGAGAGCTGCTGGCGACTCCGCGGGCTGATGGCGAAGCCCAGTCGACGGCGGCCCGGATCGCGGCGATGCAAGGAGCGCCGGACTGGACGAGCATCGAGGAGAGAAACACGACGCTCGCCTGCGTGATGACCGACGCGCCGCTCGACAAGGCCGCCGCGACACGAGTGGCCCGGATGGCGAGCGCGGGCGTTGCCCGCGCCGTGGACCCCGCCTACTCCGACGTCGACGGCGACGTCGTCTTCTGTCTCGCCTCCGGTCAGGGGACGGGCGATCGGTTCACGGCGATCTCGGTCGGGACCGTGGCCGCGACGCTCACCGCCGCCGCGATCCGCGATGCGATCGGGAGCCGATGAGGAGCCCGCACTCCGCCCCGGGCGCCGGGGCGCTCTTCGAGGCAGTCCATTCGTCCGGTCGAATCGCCATCTTTCCCACCTCGATGCCGGGCAGCTACAAGACCGAAGCGATCGTCCTGCGAACCATTCGCTACGGAGAGGCGGATCGCGTACTCCACCTCTACAGCGCCACGAGGGGCCGCATCGGCGCGATCGCCAAGGGCTCGCGGCGCCCGCGGTCACGATTCGGAGGGCGCCTCGAGCCGTTCTTCCGGCTGGACCTCGTGCTTCACGAGGGACGGGGGGAGCTCGCGACGGTGACCTCGGCGCACACCGTCGCCGCGCACCCGCGGCTTCGCTCGAGCGGTCCGGCACTGATGGCTGCGGCCCGCGGCTGCGACGCGGTGCTGCGGCTTCTCGACTCGGCCGAGGCGAACCGGCCCGCTTACAACCTGCTGTGCCGCTATCTGGCTTTGCTCGATGGGGAGGAGTCGGCCCGTGGCGACGGTGCGGGGGATGGCGCGGCGGGGCGTGCGACGGCGCTTGCGTTCAGGCTCAAGCTGGCGCTCGCCGCGGGATTCGCCCCCGAGCTCGCGTCGTGTGCCCGCTGCGGTGAGGCCGATGCCCTGGTCGCCTTCTCCGGGGCAGCGGGCGGCGTCGTCTGCGCCGCCTGTGAGCGAGGGGGATTCGATCTGTCGCCCGAGGCGCATGAGTTCATGGTCGAGGCGCTCGGTCGCCCGTTGAACGCCGCGCCGGCCGGGTCGACTCGCGCTCTGCGGCAGGCCGAGCGCGCCGTCTCCGAGACCCTCGAGGAGCATGCCCACGTCCAGCTGCGGGCAGCCGCCTGATCCGGCGGCCCGGGCGGTTGTTCAGCGAGGCCGGTAGAGCCGCTCGGCCACGCGGAGCTGCACCGCCCTCGGCGAGGGCCGGGTGATGCGCATGATCCAGCGCATCGTGCGCCCCGGGATCACCGAGCGTCGCCCGGCGTCGAACCCGGCAAGGGCTTCGCGCACAACCTGTTCGGCGGGGATCTGGCCGGGCACGACACCCACCCGTCCTGCGTCATAGCCGGCTACGTGCTGCCATTCGGTGGGGACCGGCCCGGGGTTCACGGCGAGTACCCGCACGCCCGAGCCCCGAAGCTCGGCGTGCAGCGCATCGGTGAAGCTGACTGCGAACGCCTTGGTCGCGGCGTAGACGGACTCGTAGGGAAGGGGCTGCATGCCGGCGGTCGAGGCGACGTTGATGATCCCGCCGCGCCGCCGCTCGATCATCGCCGGCAGAAAAGCGTGGCAGAGGGTGACGATCGCCTCGCAGTTGAGCCTGACCTGCTCGACGTCGCGAGCCGGATCGTGGGCGGTGAACGGCCCCGAGGTGCCGAAGCCCGCGTTGTTGACGAGGAGCGCGACCTCGGTTCCGAGCTCGGCGACTCGTCCGGCGAGCTGGCCGGCGTCGCTTGCCAGATCGCAGGGAACGACGTGGGCCTCGGTGGGAAGCTCGGCGGCGAGCCGCTCGAGGCGATCGGCGCGGCGCGCCACCAGGACGAGGTTCCATCCTCGGGCCGAGAGCTGGCGGGCGAATTGTTCGCCAATTCCCGACGATGCGCCCGTGACTAGCGCGGTTTCAGGCACTCGCTGACCCTATTCTCTTTCATGAGGTGTCAAACGTCCCGAGCCAGTCGCCGAGCGCGCCGACCCACTCGTTCGAGGACCGGGTGCGCTCCTGGGAGGGTGAGTACCTGTGGGACCGGGCGATGCCGTCCTACCCGGCCATTCGCCGTGAGGCCGAGCCCGACAGCCTGATCCGGACCCCGTTTCAGCGCGACCGCGACCGGATCGTGCACTCGAAGGCGTTCCGGCGCCTCAAGCACAAGACCCAGGTCTTCATCGCCCCGGAGGGCGACCATTATCGAACCAGGCTCACCCACACGATCGAGACCTGCGGGATCGCCCGGACGGTCGCCCGCGCCCTGGGCCTGAACGAGGACCTGGCCGAAGCTATCGGGCTGGGGCACGACCTCGGCCACCCGCCGTTCGGCCACATCGGCGAGGAGACCCTGGACCGGGCCCTTCGCGAGCGCGCGGGACGGAGCTTTCGCCACAACCGCCAGTCGCTCCGGGTCGTTGACGTGCTGGAGCGAGACGGCCGCGGCCTCAACCTGACCGACGCGGTGCGAGACGGGATCCTCAACCACACGGGGTCACAGCAGCCCGCCACCCTCGAGGGGCGTGTCGTGCGACTCGTCGATCGTGTCGCCTACATCAACCATGACCTCGACGACGCTCTGCGGGCCGGGATCATCGCCCCCGAGGACCTTCCCGCGGCCGAGATCGAGTTGCTCGGCCCAAGCGGGGCAAGGCGGATCGACACCCTCGCCCAGGACATCGTCGAGCAATCGCGAGCCGCGGGGGACATTGTCCAGAGCCCGGAGATCGGCGATGCGATGCTCATGCTTCGCCGCTTCATGTTCGAGCGGGTCTACATGGGCGCCGAGGCCCGAAGCGAGCACGAGCGGGTGGAGCGAACCCTCCGCGGCCTGTTCGAGCACTACACCGAGCATCCCGGCGAGATTCCGGACGGGACGCCGGGCGCCGATGACCTGGAGCGGATCTCCGACTACATCGCCGGGATGACGGACCGTTTCTGCATCGCCACCTTCAAACGCCTCGCCCTCCCCGAGGAGAGCCGCCTGTGAATATGTCCGCCGGAAGCCTCGCCTACGGCTACCAGGGAGCCGCAGGCGACCGGCCATCCGGCATTGCCGGATGCGGCGGGTTCGGGCGCCGGCCGTCCGGCAGGGCCAACCGCCCGATCGGGGACTCGGTCCCTAGCCCGGGCGAGTGGCGGTGAGCCTCTTCACGCCGGAGACGGTCGAGCGGGTCAAGGAGGCGGCCGACATCGTGGAGATCGTGTCGGCCCACACCGAGCTTCGGCGTGGTGGCGAGCGCTATACGGGCCTGTGCCCCTTCCACGAGGAGAGGACGCCGTCCTTCTCGGTCGATCCGCGGGAAAAGCTCTACCACTGCTTCGGGTGCGGGGTGGGCGGCGACGTGATCAAGTTCGTCGAGGAGAAGGAGAGCCTCGGCTTTCCGGAGGCCGTGGAGACGCTCGCGGATCGCTACGGGGTCGAGGTCGAGCGAGAGACCCAGGACCCGCGCACCGAGGAGACCCGGCGCCGACGGGCAAGGATCGCCGAGCTCCTGGGGCGAACGACGCAGTTCTATGAGGCCTACCTGTGGGACTCAGACGAGGCGAGCGGGGCGCGGAGCTATCTCGAGTCGCGCGGCCTCGGCGAGGAGGTGCTCCGCGCCTTCGGGGTCGGCTACGCGCCGAGCGCCTGGGACCAGGTGCTCACCCGCGGGCAGCGGGCCGGGTTCAGCGTCGAGGAGCTGGTTGCCGCGGGGCTGATCCAGAAGGGGCGAAAGAGCGGTCATTACGACCGCTTCAGGGCGCGGATCACCTTCCCGGTGCGTGACGCGCGGGGGCGGGTGCAGGGGTTCGGCGCCCGGGCGCTGCGTCCCGACTCGAAGCCCAAGTACCTGAACTCTCCCGAGGGAGAGCTCTACAGGAAGAGCAGAACGCTCTATGGGATCGACCTGGCTCGCGGGCCGATCGCGAAGTCCGGGCGGGCGGTGGTGGTCGAGGGCTATACGGATGTGCTCGCCGCACATCAGGCCGGGATCGATCAGACGGTGGCCGTGATGGGGACGGCGATCACCCCCGACCAACTCTCCCAGCTTGCGCGCTACACGGAGGCGGTGGTCCTGGCGATGGACGCCGATCGCTCTGGGCGGGCGGCGATGCTGAGGGCGCAGAGGGTGGCCGGGAGTCGAAAGCTCGATCTCCGCGTGGCCGCGATGCCGGCGGGGGAGGACCCTGCGGAGATGCTCGCGGCTGGCGGCGTGGAGCCGATCAGGGCGCTGGTCTCCGAGGCTATGCCACTGGCCGAGTTCCACGTCAGATCGGCGCTCGACTTCGCCGATCTGAGCACTCCCGCGGGCCGTGATCGCGCCCTCGACGAGATCGCTCCCGTCCTCGCTGCGATGGGGGAGTCGATCAGCCGTGACGAGCTCACGCGGCTGGTCGCCGATCGCCTCGACGCCGACCCCGGGCTCGTGACCAGGAGGGTGCGGGGCGGATCCGGGGGAGCCGCTGCCCGCCACCGCGGCGGCCCGCCGACCCCGGGCGCCCCCGGAGCACCGCGCGAAGGGGCTGCGCGACGGTCGCTGAGCTCTCGAGAGCGCCGCGAGCGAGCGCTGCTTTCGATGTGCATCGCCTCGCCGGCCGATGGCAAGGAGCTCCTGGCACAGCTCGGCGCCGAGCACCTGTCCTCCGATCAGATGAAGCGAGCCCGCGAATGGCTCGCCGGACACCTCGACGATCCCCTCGCCGGCCTCCCGCGCAGCGACGAGGAGCTCTTGTCGCTGATCACCGAGCTCGTCATGAGCTCAGAGCGCGAGCCCGGGGACCGCCAGGCCATGCAGCTCAACTTCCTCCAGCTCGAGCAGGCGGCCATAGAAGGGCGGATCGACGCCGCTCAACGCAGCGGAGGCGACCCGCCAGTGGAGCTTCAGCGCCGCCGGGCAGAGCTCGCCGAGCGGATCGCTCATTGGGAGACGGCGGGAGCGGGCTGACGCTCCGTTACGGCTTCGCAAAGCCATATTCACCGGGAACATACGTTCGCTTCTCCGTCCGATTGCGGCGCCACGATTCGCCCATGGACCGAGATCTGCTCCGACGGTGTCTCAGCGAGGGCCTGTCACTGGAACAGATCGGGATCCTCGTGAACCGGGATCCCTCGACCGTCGGCTACTGGGTCGACAAGCACGGCCTCAAGGCCAATGGTCGCGACAAGCACGCGGCGCGTGGCGGGCTCACTCGCGAGCAGCTGGAGCCCCTGGTCTCGCGCGGGTTGACGATTCGCGCGATTTCGGATGTGCTCGGGGTCAGCGTGTCGACTGTGCGCCATTGGATGGCGAAGTTCGATCTGCGGACGACCCGCCATCGAGCCAACCGACATCTCGGCGCCGATCGGAAGCCTCCGATAATCGTCGACGAATGCCCATACCACAGCGATACAGAGTTCATCCTCGAGGGCCGCGGCGCGTACCGCTGCAAGCGATGCAGGTCGGAGTCGGTATCCCGCTGGCGCAAGCGGATCAAGAAAACGCTCATCGCAGAAGCCGGGGGAGCCTGTGCGCTGTGCGGGTACGCACGCCACCCGGCGGCGATGCATTTCCATCACCTTGACCCCTCGACCAAGCTGTTCTCGCTCGGCCGGGACGGGGCGACCAGGTCGCTGGCGCGGGCCCGTGCGGAGGCGAAGAAGTGCGTCCTGCTCTGCGCAAATTGCCACGCCGAGGTCGAAGCAGGAGCCGCTAGCCTGTCCTACAGTTCGACGCCGACGATCCAGCTTCCTAAGTAGCTGAATTGGCATAACTCAGTCCGGGGTAGCTCAACTGGCAGATGCGCTCGGCTGTTAACCGAGAGGTTGAGGGTTCGAATCCCTCCCCCGGAGTAAGGAAGAGGCCGGCCACCGGGCCGGCTTCTTTGCGCTCAGGCGACCAGCTCTTCAACGAGCTCGGCGCCGCGCGCTGCGCCGCCATGCGCACGCGCCCACGCCGCGATCTCGCCGGCTCGCGCCCCGAAACGCGGATCGTCCATGATCCGTCGCGCGGCCAATCGAAGTGACCGCGGCCCCAGTAACCGCCGGGGCAGCATCAGGCCGCTCCCCGCCCAGGCGACCCGCGCCGCGTTCTCGGCCATGTCGCCCGCATGGGGACAGCACAGCACCGGGACGCCTGCCCCGAGCGACCGCGCCACCGTCCCGTGCCCCCCGTGGCAGACCACCAGGGCCGCGTGGGGCATTACCTGCGAATAGGAGAGCCAATCGACTACCACGGCGTTTGCAGGGGCCCTTGGCAGGGCATCGGCAGAACCGGGCCGGTTGGTCGTCGCGACGACCCGCACCGGTTGGCCCTCGAGCGCCTCGAGCGCCGTTCGGACCAGCCTCAGTCCGGGATCTTGCGCGGTGCTCGGCGCAACGAGGACGAGTGGCCCGCCGCCGCCGGGAAGCTCGATCTCCGGGTGGGGGAGCTCGAAGTCCATCGGCCCCGTGACGTGGACGTGTTCCGGCCAGCGCCGCGGATACTCGAGCTGCGGGAACGTCGCGACCAGCGCGAGGGTCGAGCTGATCCCCGAATGCAGGTCGTCGGCGGGGGGCAGCCCCACCGCGGCCCGAGTCACGTTCATCTCTCGGCGGCCGCGGCGAAGGCCGGCCCTCAGCACGGGCAGCCACGCGCTCCAGGCAGCTCGACCGAGCGAGGTGCGCGACGGCTGGGTGCCGACCGAGAAGAACGGGAGCCCCGGCTCGTGGACCGGGTACACGTGGGGGATCAGCGTGGCGCGAGCTACACCGGCCCGTTCGGCCGCCAGCGACGGCGCCAGCGTGAGAATGTCGCTGACTGCAACGTCGGGCGCGAACTCCTCCAGCAGGGGGGCCAGCGCGAGGGCGGCGTCGGCCGCCGACGCCTTTCCGCTCGTATCCGGGGGCGACGGGGGGAATGTCTCGTATTCCTCCGCCGCCGTGAACCGCATTCCCTCGCCCTCGACCCCGTCACGCCAGCGCTCCCAGGTCTCGACCATGACCGTGTGCCCTCGACGGTTGAGCGCCCGCGCGAGCGCGATCGCGGGAAAGGCGTGACCCGGGTCCCCGAACGCGGCGACCAGGAAGCGCATCTGACTCACGACAGATCGCCGGTCCCGCGCCCACTGACCCGCCCCGGCGCCAATTCGGCGGCGCTAGACGAGCCCGTCGCCGGGCCGCGCGAAGACGATCTCGGGGACCAGGCACGCCGGCGAGGTTCGGAGCAGGAACCGCACCGACTCGGCGATGTCCTCGGGGCGGATCATGTCCTCCGCATTCACCTGGCCCTTGGCGAACTCGGTCATCGGCGTGTCGACGAAGGCCGGGCACAGGGCGGTCACCTGGATGCCCTCGCCCGCCGCCTCCTTCTGGGTTGCCTGGCTGAACCCGACCACACCGGCCTTGGTCGCCGAGTAGACCGAGAGCCACGGTTGCCCCGACTTGCCCGAGATCGACGACGTGTTGACTATCAGGGCCTTGCCATGCTCCGCGCCCGCCTCGCGCAGCATGGGCAGGGCCTCGCGCGTCGCGATGATCAGGCTGCGGAGGTTGACGCCGACCTGCAGGTCTAGGTGTTTGGTGACGATCTCCGACATCGGCTGCCCGATCCCGACCCCCGCGTTGTTGACCAGCACGTCGAGGCGGCCATAGCGGTCGCGGTGGGCAGCGACAACCCCGACGACGCCGTCCTCATCGGCCATGTTCGCCGCCACCGAGGTGACTTCGATGCCCGCTTCTCGGAGCTCCTCGGCGGCCGCCTCGAGCTTGTCGGGACGTCGCGCCGAGATCGTCAGCCCGTAGCCATCCTCGCCGAGCGCCCTTGCGATCGCCAGGCCGATGCCGCTCGACCCGCCCGTAATCAGCGCCGCTTGCTCCGTGACCATCGTCTCCTCTCTCGATCGCTCGGCAGGAAACCCTATCCGCCTGCTCGCGAACCGGAGGGCCCTGCCGCGCTTGCCCGCCTTGTGGCGTGGGGAGGCGGCCGATACGGCCGCCGATGGACCAGCTCGGCGCGGTGGCTGGCGCCCGCCTTCAAGGTCAAGACGAAGGTGCGGTCGCCGCTCGGCTCGTATCCGCCGATCGCCCTCACTGGCTCCAGTCGATCAAGCCGGTCGCCGTTCGCAAGGCGCGCCCCCTCTTGACCGGCGTGCGTGGAAGTGCGATCGTCACGTCGGTGCAAATGCCCCCACGGACAGCTGGGCGCCCATGATCCGCGACTATGCCGGGGCGATAATCGCGGGGGTGGGGGCGGTGGCGGTGCTCGCAGCACTTCTGTCTGAGCCGCTCGGCATCACCCACGGGACCTTCGGCGCCAAACACGTGGCCCTTCTGGCGGTGGGCGTCGTCTTGATCGTGGGCGGCGTCGTCGCTCAGCGCCGAGCGCTCTAGCGCGAGGCAGACACCCAGTCGCGCCGGCTGAAGGCGTCAGCGGCACGGTGGGCCAGCTCCACGTTCTCGTGCGACATCGCCTATTCCGAAAGCCCGGCGGCTTGGAGGGCTTCGGCTTCGGTTGTCCGGTCCAGGGCTGCGGGAGTCCCCGCCTGATGTGGCACCACTTTGATCCACCGTGGTCGGAGCGGAAGCACCACGACCCAGCCGGGATGATCGCACTCTGCGTGGAACATCATGCAAAGGCCGACGCGGGTCCGTGCTGGTGATCGACGGCGCCCCAGGCGATCCGTCTTCGCGGGCTTCGGCGAGGGCGAAGATGGCGGCCCTCTGGCCCCACGGCGTCCGCCAGGTCGCCGCGGTTCGCGGTCGCCCGCGGCCGCTGCGGTCCCTGCTACATGCGCTGGTACAAGCGCGCCCGCGCTGACACGAACCGCGAATCGCAGCGCCGCTGGGGGGCGGACCAACTACAACGCCAAGCGCCGGAAACCGAAGCGCACGCATGCCTGTCCCGTACGCGGTGAGGTCTTCACGACTTCGTCGGCGAACAAGCTGTCCTGCGGGCGCCGGTGCAAACACATCGCCTACCGGGAGAGGCGAAAGTGAGCGTTCTACCTCCGCAGCCCGGCGGCTTCGAGGGGCTCGTTCTGCTTTACCGCAACGCGGCCGCAGTAGTCAATGCGGTCGAGCATGATGCGGTGGCCGTCGAAGTATTCGTCGGTGGCCTTCCTTGCGCCTTCGAGGTGCCCGTAGTCGTCGAGGATGAGGACACCACCAAGGGCGAGGCGCGGATAGAGGTGGATCAGCTCGTGCCGGGTGGACTCGTACCAATCGGTGTCGAGCCTCAAGAGGGCAACCTTGGGCGGCGCGAAATCGGGCAGGGTTTCCTCTACGTCGCCCTCGACGAAGTGAAGATGCGCCGGGTCGTATTCCGTCTTGCCGAGTCTCGCCTTGACATCCGGCAGCGAAATGGCCGCATCGAAGAAGTTCGGCAGAGCTGGCCAGTGGTCGAGGTAGGCAAGACCGGAAAAGTCGACGTCTTCCTCAGTCGGCTTTGTCATGCCCGTAAAGGTGTCGAACAGGTAGAGATCGCGATCTGTGACGCCGAGCTTCTGGAGGGTCAACGCCATCGCCATCACGCTGCCACCTCCTCCCACACCGCACTCCACAAAACTTCCGGGAATCTCCCTGCGCACGACGTACTCGACCGCGGAGCAGAGGGCCGCGATCCGTTCTTGAGACGTCAATGTGAACGGCGTCACCCGTTCAATCGTGTCGACCAACTCAGGTCCGAAATCAACGGGGTAGAAGCGGCCTGTCGAGGAACCGCGCCTGAAGTACTCGGGATTGCCCCGTCGATGCCCCCAGCGGCCCATGAAACTAAGCATGGCCATCCAGAGGCGCCACCGGAGCCAGCCGGGAGCGAGGATCACTCCCCGGCGAGCCGCCCAGGCAGCGACGACGTTGAAGCCCCTGCGGACTAGGGGCGGTCGTTTCTCGGTGTCGTCCTGCGACATCGCCCGCACAGTATCTCGCTACTCCTGCAGCCCGGCGGCTTGGAGGGCTTGCTGAGCGAAGCGCCGCTGCGCCGGGCCTCTAGGTTGTAACTACAGCTAGGAGCCGCCCAGATCAATAAGACGCTGAAGCTGTTGGCGATGATCATGGAGATTGCAATCGAGTATGGCTACGTGGCCACGGCCGATCCTGCCCGCGGTCCGCGCAGGCGAGTCAAGGCATCGAAGCCCCCGCCGGACCTGGGTGGAAGCCGAGCAGTTGATCTCGCTGCTGGAAGCGTCCGACACCTACCACCGGCCGATCGTGGCAACGCTCGCCGGGACGGGCCTGCGGAACAACGAGGCCCTGGCGCTGAACTGGCGCGACGTGAACCTTGCCACCGGCATGCTGGCCGTAGTGGGGTCCAAGACCGACGCCGGACGGATCGCGAGGTCGATCCACCCGGCGGGCTGATCGACACGCTGACGGAGTGGAAGGCGCATCGACGCGGTGGCCCCGACGATGCCGTGTTCATCCCCCGCAACGGGAAGCGACAGACGGACACGAACTTCCGCCACGGGCTGAAGGGCGCGAGCGAGCGAGCAAGCGCCTGGAAAAGCTGGGGCTTGAGCCGATCAGCGATCGGGTGTTGCCCCATTCGCTCCGTCGCACCTGCGCCAGTCTGCGCGCAGCCCTTGGCGACGACCTGGTCTACATCGCCGAGCAGATGGGCCACGAAGACCTGGGCCTGACGTACCGCATCCACCAGAAGGCGGCGAAGCGCCGCGAGCGCCTGTCCGGGCCTACCTGTGGGAGCTCGACCGGGGCCTAGAGTGGGCGATAGTGGCACTGAATCGCACTGGCTCGGCCGAATCGGCCGTCGAAGCGGATCCCAGGGATTCGACCGCGGACGTAGAAAGCGCATAGCCAAGCCATAATCAGACACCCGGGCCGGTAGCTCAGTTGGTCAGAGCAGCGGACTCATAATCCGTCGGTCGGTGGTTCGAATCCACCCCGGCCCATCGCGGGCGCCCAATTTTCTCCGGGCCCGCCGCCCGTGGGGCTTTCCGGCTAACAGACCACCGCCAGGTGGAAGGACCGGTCGGCCTCGGTTCCATCGCTGTCCCTGGTCTTCACGTAAACGCCCTTTGAGTTGCCGTGCCTGTACGCGACCCCGATCTCGCCGGGGTTCGGATCTCGATTTGCCGAGTTCACCCGGCCGATGGTCGCGGTCAGAGCACAGTCCTTGACCCGACGATTGAAGGTCACCTGATAGGAACCGCGAGTCGCAGGCGTAAAGAGCTGCTTTGCCGATACCGCGCCGGCTCCCCGCACCAGCTTTCCGTTGTCGTTGACGACAGCCCAGCGGACGTGGGACTTGGAGGACCTGGAGTGGATCGCTGCGAAGGCGCCGCCCCCTAGCACGATGAAGACGGCGATCGTCGCCATCACGTTGGCGAAGGTCAGGTGGCAACGGATGCGATTCATGGCTCCTCCTCGATGTTGCTGGTTGCGGGCAACCTATCGCGCACGAAGGGGGACGACCCGATCCAGCGGTGGCAGCGCAAGGCTGTCAGCATGGGCCGTGCGTGCGTGGGCCGTCCCCCTTTCTCCCTATGCGAAGCGCCCGTACCCGATCCGGCGCCGCCGAAACGGGCTGGACGGATGGCTGACCACAGCCGCCTCATCCCGACAAAGCACAGGCTTCGTCCTTCCGGTGGCCCCGGCTAGTCCCGGAGACCGGCGGCTTCGAGCGCCTCCTCCCCGTTTCGGAAGGCCTGCGCCCCCGAATTGCACCTCCGCATCCACGCGGCGCGCCCGGGACGCCTTTCAGGCGTCAGCCCGACCGCCTCCGTAACGGATTCGACTCTCGGCGTACCGTCCCACAATGCCTTCATTGACCAGCCCCTGATCGCCGTCGCGGTGGCATGCCGCCGATGATCGTGACCTGACCCGGCTACAACAGCCAGATCGGTCCGGCACGGTAGCCGGCCGCCACACGAAACCGGAGGAGCAATGAGCGAACGACAGATCCTGAACGAGATGCAGTCGGAGCTTTGCGAGAAGAGCCCGACCGACTTCTCGGACCTGCGGGCGATGTTCATCAACTGCACCCTGAAGAGAAGCCCGGAGGTCTCCAACACGCAGGGGCTGATGGACATCTCGATGGAGATCATGCGGCGAAACGACGTCGAGGTCGACTGCATCCGCGCCGTCGACCACGACATCGCAACCGGCGTATGGCCCGACATGACCGAGCACGGGTGGGACAAGGACGAGTGGCCGGCGATCTTCGAGCGGGTCATGGCCGCCGACATCCTGGTTCTCGGGATGTCGATCTGGCTCGGCGAGAAATCCTCGACCGCCACCCAGATCATCGAGCGTCTCTACGGCAACTCCCATCTGCTGAACGAGGCGGGTCAGTACGCCTACTACGGTCGAGTGGGAGGCTGCCTGGTGACCGGAAACGAAGACGGTGTCAAGCACTGCGCGATGAACGTCCTCTACTCGCTCCAGCACCTCGGCTACACGATCCCGCCGCAGGCCGACTCCGGCTGGATCGGCGAGGCCGGCCCCGGCCCGTCCTACCTGGACGAGGGGTCGGGGGGGCCCGAGAACGACTTCACCAACCGCAACACGACGTTCGCCGCCTGGAACCTCCTCCACCTCGCCCGGATGCTGAAGGACGTGGGCGGGATCCCCGCCCACGGCAACCAGCGCTCGGCGTGGGACGCGGGCGCCCGGTTCGATTTCCCCAACCCGGAGCACCGCTGAGGGACGGCCCGCGACCGGACCGAAACGCAGGAGGGGCGGCCGCTGCGGGCCGCCCCTCTCGCTTCCATTCTGGGATCCCAGAATCTTCAGGCGGTGCTGCTCACGTGCAGGCCTGCTTGGAGAGCACCGTTTGCTTCGTCCGCACCGGCGGGGGCGGGTTGTTCGGATCTGCGTCTCGCGTGTAGGTGAACACGGTCTTCATGTTCAGCTGCTTGTTCGAATCGCCGCACTTGCCCTGCACGTAGCCGCCCTTCTGGATCGTGACGTTGAAGTCACTGAGCGGCGTCGCCGACGGGATGTTTGATCCGTCGAAGTCGAGCCACTTGCCGCCCTTGAAGTCGGCGCCCAGCGAATTCGGGTTGCTCCCGAACGGGGCCTGCAACAGGATGGTCGTGTCGCCCGAGGTGTTCGTCTTTGGATTCGAGCAGTTGATCGTGCCCAGGAGCTTCGCGCGAGCGAGAAGCTCGATCCCGGACTTGCCGCCGATCCTGGCGTTGAAGCCGAGAACGCACGCATGCGTGTCGCCCGGCGTCGAGACATTCGCCGTCGCCGTGCCGGTGCCGACCAGCGACGAGCCGCACAGGGCCATCGCCTGCTTCGTGTTCTTGTCGGACAGATCCTTGTTGCAGATTGGCGCGGCGCCCGTGTTGAACTTCAGGTCGTTGTCGAAGTAGAGCTGCGCCCGCTGCGTGTCCGTGCTGGGCTTGTTGTAGGTCATGTGGGTATGCACGTTCAGCTTCCCGCTCTTGAACGACTTGCCCAGGGACCCCGCGGGGACCTTGGTGAACTTGAAGCTCACGGTCGAGTTGCCGTCGGCCGCCAGGGCGATGCCGACGGCCGCGAGAGCTCCGACCGCCGCCAGACCAACGACGACGGATATCCGCCTCTTCGCTCGCATGTACTGACTCCTCCTTGGTCGCTTGAGGTGCTGCGCTTTGATGCGGGATCCACCCGCGTGCGGCGATCCTATCCCGACCCTTGCGCGCGGCGGCGGCGCCGTTCGTGCCTTTTGACGCGCGGGCTCTACCGCGACGGCCGGCCGAACGCCGGGTTGGCGGTTTTTGGCCGGATACCGATCAAAACGCGCCAACGGCGGGGTTGTGCGGGCGGGTCGGGGTAGCGAGGCCGAGTCCCAGGTGGTCAGCCCGTCTGGCTGAGCGACCCAGCCCGGTCCCCGAGCTTGAGCGTGATCAACACCGCGGACACGGCATAGAAGGGGGAGATCGCGAGGTTGGCGAGGGACTCCCCGATCCAATCGGCGAGGAAATGGCTGTGGATCGCCCCGTTGCTGAGGTTCAGGAACGCCTCGGTCGCGAGCTCGCTGGCCAGCACGATCGGGGCGAGCACCGCGAGGACGGTCCAGAAGTGTCCCTTGACGAGCCTCCGGCTGCGCACGAACGACGCCCTCACCCCGCAGTCCTCGATCTCGACCAGCGGCCCGGCCAGCGCGAACCAGGCGAAAGCGATCACCCCTGGGACGATCACGAGCAGGAGGCCGATCACCACCGCGGCCCCGAACAGGATGTCGACCGCGATCAGCCTGCCGTAGGAGAGGGATCGGGCCACCTCCGACAGAGTTGGACGTTCGCCGCTGTCGGCGTTGGCAAGTGTCAACGCGACCGCGCCGCTGTAGAAGACCTCGCCGAGCAGGCTGGTGACCCCCTGCACCGCGAAGCTCGCCCCTATGGCAATGAATTCGGCAGTTGTGAGCTCGCTCGGGTCGCTGAGGTGGATCGAGCCGACGCGATCGGCGAGCGCGTCGAGAAGGCCGAGCGGGACGAAGACCAGGGCCCCGAGGGCCAGCAGGAACCCCGCCCTGCCGACGAACGTCCTCACGGTCTCGAGGTAGATCCCCCCGGCTTTCATGTCGGGTTCGCGATCCGGGTGCCGACTGTGGTCGAGCGGTGAGCGGTCCAAGCCGCTCGGGAGCGTATGGCCCGTGGCCCTCGCCTTGCGCCCCCACCGGCCGCACCGGGCCATCCTCGGTCCTCGTCTGCCCGCTCGCTACGCTGGCGCCGATGCCGGCGCGCAGATCGCCAGCCCGCGCCCTCGCGCCGATCGCCCTCGCCGCGGCCCTGCTGCCGGGCTGCAGAGGCGGGGGAGGGGGGGCCGAGCCGATGACGACCGCGCCCCTGACCCGGGCCGAGCTCATCACCAGCGGCGATGAGATCTGCAGACAGGCCTCCGAACGGTTCGGCCAGCTCCAGCAGGAGCCGCCGACGAATTCGTCCGGGGCGGCCGACCAAACCCGCAAGCTGATCGCGATCACCGGCGAGGAGCTCACCCAGATCAAGGCCTTGAGCCCCCCGGACGAGGTCAGCGCCGCGCTCGACCGATACGTGCGCGCGCGAGAGCGCGGCGTCGCGATCCTGAAGCAGGAGCTGAAGGCGGCACGGAGCAACGACCCGGGCGCGTTCGCCGCAGCCCGCGCCAGGATGGCCGCCGGACAGATCGCCCGATTGAGGCTCGCGCAGGGGGTCGGTTTCAAGGACTGCAGCCGGCCCGGCGCGGTGGCTAGCGACGGCTAGCGAGCCAGCCGAACCCGATCGCCATCGCCAGATTGGCCGCCCCCGCGAACCACAATCCCTGCCGGGCGCCCGAACGGCTGAAGGCCGGGGAACGCGACCACAGGATGTCGGTGGCGACCTCGGTTCCGCGAAGCCATGCCAGCGCCCACCAGTCGCTTGGGCTGTCCCGGCGCGCCGCCGTCGCGTGGGCGGCGGCGAAGGTGAGCCAGATCGGGCCGCACCGGCGAAACAGGTGCTCGGCGTCGGGGGAGGGGCGGTCATGGCCCAGAGCACGCAACGTGGCGGTTGGCGTGAGGATCGCCGCTGATCCCAGGATGAGGTCGAAGGCGGCCATGTTGCGGTTGGTCAACCGCAGGATCTGCTCGGGGTCCACCCGACGATCCAACCACATCCGCCGTCACCTGGACGAGCGCTAGCAGGGAAAACCTCCGGCGGGGCGAAACATGCCGCCGTGACGAAGACGGCCACCAAGTCTCGCCCCGCATCGTCGAGCGCCGGCGCTGCGACCGCCACTCGGTCGCGACGAAACGGGCGCCCGGCCGGCCCTCACGGCAAGACGCTGTCGGGCTTCATCACCGAGCGCTTCGAGGACTTCTCGCGCTCCCAGAAGGATGTGGCGCGCTACATCGTCGACCATCTCGATGAGGCCGCGTTTCAGACAGCGGAGGAGCTTGCCCGTCGAGCCAACACCTCTTCGTCAACCGTGGTGCGCTTCTCACAGGCCCTCGGGTTCGAGGGCTACCCCGAGCTTCAACAGGCGGCCATCGAGGAGTACCGAAACCGCGTCGCCGAGCAGGACGGCCCCGGCCAGCTCTTCGACTTCGATCATTCGGAGTTCGAGGCCTCCCTCGCCGCGGAGCACGCCAACGTCGAGGACACGGCGCGAAGCCTGACCCGCGAGCAGGTCGAGGCCTGCGTGTCGGCCCTCGCGTCGGCCCAGCGGGTGATGATCCTGGGCGTCGACCAGATGGCGTTCTTCGCGAGCTACCTGCGACACCTGCTCGCCCTGCTCGACATTCGGGCCGAGGTGGTCGCAAGCCCGCGACAGGACTCGATCACCCGCCTCAGCCGGGTTGGCGAGGACACCCTCGTGATCGCCTTTTCGGCGGGACGCGCGCACCCGCTCGTGGTTCGCGCCATGAAGCTCGCACGGCACCGGCGAGCCCACACGCTCTCGATCAGCGACGCGACCCTCTCCGAGGTCGGCGAGCACGCCGAGCTGACCCTCTACTACTCCTCGAACAGCCCCTCCTTCACCCGCTCCAACGCGGCGCTCCTGGCCATCGTGCAAGCGCTCGCCTATGGCGTCTACGCCCGAGACAAGGGCGCCTACAAGGATCGCATCCGCGCCTTCAAGCTCAAATAGAACAACCACTCCGCCGGAATAACTCCGCCGACTCCTCGCCTTCGGCTCCGGGGTCGTCGGGTTCGGGTGCGTTACCGGGCGGCAGGTCGTAAACGCCGGAACCGCGACTTCGTCGCTAGCCCAAGCCAGGCCCGCGCCAGCCCACTGGCAGCAGAGGCGTCGCAACCATCGATGGCCGAATAGCGTCGAATAGACGAGCGCTATTCGGCCAGCGGTGAAAATCGGTGGTGTGTGGCGCGACCCACAGCCGACCGGATCAGCACTCAGGCCTGCCCTACCCAGCTGATTCACCGCGGGTGCGGTCGCAGGCAGCGCCGCCCCCCTTATATTTGGAGGAGATGGCCGAGCGGGCGACATTCAGGGTCAAGCGGGGCCTCGCCGAGATGCTCAAGGGGGGCGTGATCATGGACGTCACGACCGCCGAGCAGGCGCGGGTCGCCGAGCAGGCGGGCGCCGTGGCGGTGATGGCGCTCGAGCGCGTCCCGGCCGACATCCGTGCGGCCGGCGGGGTGGCGCGGATGGCGAGCCCGCGAGTGATCAAGGAGATCCAGGACGCGGTGACCATCCCGGTGATGGCAAAGGCGCGGATCGGCCACTTCGCGGAGGCCCAGGTGCTCGAATCGCTTCAGGTCGACTACATCGACGAGTCCGAGGTGCTGACGCCGGCCGACGAGGCGCATCACATCGAAAAGCGCGCCTTCGAGATTCCGTTCGTCTGCGGTGCGACCAATCTGGGTGAGGCACTGCGCCGGATCGGCGAGGGCGCCGCGATGATTCGCTCCAAGGGCGAGGCAGGAACCGGCAACATTGTCGAGGCCGTCCGTCACCTGCGCGCAATCGTCGACGGCATCAGGCGACTCGGAACGCTCGGGCGGGACCAACTCGCAAGCGAGGCCAAGGAGCTCGCGGCCCCGCTCGAGCTTGTCGCCGAGGTCGCCGAGACCGGGTGGGTTCCCGTGCCGCTGTTCTGTGCCGGGGGAATCGCCACACCGGCCGACGCGGCGCTCGTCATGCAGCTCGGGGCCGAGGGAAACTTCGTCGGCTCCGGCATCTTCAAGTCCGAGGACCCCGAGCGGCGGGGAAGGGCGATAGTCGAGGCGACGACCCACTTCAAGGACCCTGAGCGCGTCGCGGCCGCCTCGATCGAGCTCGGCGAGCCGATGCGCGGCGACGACATCGCGCAGCTCGCTGCCGAGGGCGAGCTGCTTCAGCGGCGCGGGGTCTAATGCGCTCCCCGCGCCGGTCGTGCGGATGAGCGCCCCGGAAGCTCGATCTCGGCTGCGGATCGGCGTGCTCGCAAGCCAGGGCGGCTTCGCGGCCCACGCCAGAGCGCTCGAATCCCTGGGAGCGGTCGTGGTCGAGGTCCGCACCCCACCCGAGCTCCAGGGCCTCGACGGTCTGGTCATCCCGGGTGGCGAGAGCACCACGATCGCCGGCGCGATCGAGCGCGACGCCCTCGCCGGCCCGATCCGCTCACACCTGGAGGGCGGGCGGCCGGTCCTCGGGACCTGCGCCGGGATGATCGTCTGCGATCGCGACCACCTCGGCCTCGTCGATGCGGTGGCCCGCCGAAACGCCTTCGGCCGTCAGATCGCAAGCTTCGAGCGCGAGCTCGAGATGGGGGGCCTCGGGCCGGAGCCGATCCGGGCGGTCTTCATTCGAGCGCCCTGGATCGAGAGCCACGGCCCGGGGGTCGAGGTGCTGGCCGAGGTCGACGGCCACCCGGTCGCCGTTCGCGAGGGCGGCGTGCTGCTGTGCGCCTTCCACCCCGAGCTCACCGACGACTCGCGTGTTCACGCCCTGCTGATGGCGATGGCGACCGAGGCTCTGCGCGAGCGCAGCGGCTTCGAGGAGCCCGCGGGCCGGTGAGAGACCCCCGGGTCGACAACCTGGCGCGGATCCTGGTTCGCTACTCCACCGAGGTCAAGGAGGGGGACACCTGCGTGATCGAGGGCTCGAGCGCGGGCGAGCCCTTGATCGCGGCCGTTTACGAGGAGGTCCTGAAGGCCGGCGGGCTCCCGATCCTCTCGATCTCGCTCCAGGGCCAGCTCGCGACCTTCTATGAGCACGCCTCCAACGCCCAGCTCGAGTGGGTCTCGCCGGTCGCGGAGTGGGTCGCCGAGGAGGCGGACTGCCGGATCGCGATCGGGGCCGACACCAACACCCGCGAGCTTTCCGGGGTTGACCCGGAGCGCCAGACGAAGCGCCGCGCGGCGAGCCGGAAGCTGATGGAGGTCATGATGCGCCGATCCGCCGAAGGCGAGCACCGCTGGGTCTACACGCTGTTTCCGACCGACGCCTACGCGGCGGACGCCGAGATGAGCCTCGGTCGGTTCGAGGACTTCTACTTCAGCGCCTGCCTGGCCGATGACTCCGATTCGGTCGGCGCCTGGGCGCGCGCCTCGGAGGAGTGCGCCCGGCTCGCGGAGTCGATCGAGGGGCGCGAGGAGGTCCACGTGACCGCCCCTGGGACCGACATTCGCCTCGGGATCGAGGGGCGCAGGTTCATCGCCGCGGACGGGAAGCGAAACATGCCCGACGGCGAGTTCTTCACCGCCCCTGTCGAGGACTCCGTGCAGGGGGAGGCCTCCTTCCACCTACCCGCGATGGTCGGTGGCCGGGAGGTCGCGGGTGTTCGGCTTCGATTCGATTCGGGCAAGGTTGTCGACGCCTCTGCGGACCGCGGTGAGGAGTACCTGATCAGCCTGCTCGACACCGACGAGGGTTCGCGGCGCCTCGGCGAGCTCGGGATCGGGACCAACTACGCGATCGACCGCGGCACCCGCGACGTGCTGCTCGACGAGAAGATCGGCGGCACCGTCCACATGGCCGTCGGGGCCTGTTACCCGGAGTGTGGAGGGGAGAACGAGAGCGCCGTCCACACGGACCTCGTGTGCGACCTGCGAAACGGGGGCCGGATCGAGGTCGACGGCGAGCCGTTCCAGGAGAACGGTCGCTTCGTCGTCTGACCGCGGGACGCACGCTCCGCAACTTTCGGGCTCAGGCGCTGTTTCGACCCTTAGTGGCGTCGATGGCGGGCGATGCCACCGAGGGCTTCGTGCCAGGGATTTGGTGTCGGATCGTCAAATGGGATGCCGATGCCAATGGCGGCCGGGCTCTCAGGCCCGGCCGCCGGCGCATGCCGCCTCCCCGGTCCCCGGCCGTGTTCCTAGTATTGAGGCCGTGTCCGGACACTCGAAATGGGCCTCGATCAAGCACAAGAAGGCCGCCAGCGATGCGCGTCGCGGCCAGCTGTTCACGAAGCTGGCGCGGATGATCGCAGTGGCCGCGCGAGAGGGCGGGGGAGACCCGGATGCCAACTTCACCCTCGCGGCCGCGATCCAGAAGGCTCGCGACTACTCGATGCCCAAGGACAGCATCCAACGGGCGATCGACCGCGGGGCGGGGGGCTCGGGTGTCGATGATGCGATCGAGCGGGTGGTCTATGAGGGGTATGGCGCCGGCGGGGTCGCGATCCTGGTCGAGGCGCTGACCGACAATCGAAACCGCACCAGCGCCGACATCCGGTACGCGTTCGACAGGCACGGGGGAGCGCTCGGCGAGCCCGGTTCGGTGGCCTGGGTGTTCGACAAGCGCGGCGTCGTCATGGTCGACGCCGGTCGCTACACGGAGGACGACCTGATCGTCGCGATCGACGCCGGCGCCGAGGACGTGCGTGTGGATGGCGACTCGCTGAAGGTCGTCTGTGCCGCCGAGGACCTGGGCGCGGTTCGCGAGGCGCTCGAGGGCGCCGGGATCGCGATCGATTCGGCGGAGCTGACGATGGAGCCGAAGACCGCCGTCGAGGTGGACGCCACCGACGGCGCGAGCCTGCTGCGCCTCATGAACGCCCTGGACGAGCACGACGACGTCGAAGCCGTCCACGCCAACTTCGACCTCCCCGCCGACCTCCTCGAACAAGCCCTCGCCTGAGCGAGGCACGCGAGGTCCTCCGGCGTGGTGGTGCTTCGTTGGAGGCATCCGGTCGCCGGGCCAGAATCACTAGGGGTGATGGTCGTCTTGGGCATCGACCCGGGCGTCGCGAACACCGGTTTCGGGGTCGTGAGCGTCGACGGGCCGCGCATGCGCGCGGTCGACGGCGGCGTGGTCGCGGTTCCCGCGGGTGAGCCGGTCGAGACCCGGCTGGCCCGGATCCACGAGGCCTTGACGGAGCTGATCGCCCGCCACCGGCCGGTCGCGATGGCGCTCGAGGACGTCTACTTCGGCCGCAACGTTCGCTCGGCGATCGCCGTCGGCCAGGCCAGGGGGGTTGCCCTGCTCGCCGCCGCCGAGGACGGCGTGCCCTGCTTCGACTACACGCCCCAGGTCATCAAGATGGCCGTCTGCGGAAGCGGCGCCGCCGCCAAGGACCAGGTCCAGCGGATGGTGGGCCTGCTCCTCGACATGCCGAAGCCCAGGTCCGACCACACCGCCGACGCGCTTGCTGTCGCGATCTGCCACGCGGGACACAGCGCCTCGACCCACGGCCCCGACACCTCGAAGCGCGGGGTGCCGGTCGCGTGATCGCCTCCGTCCGCGGCGAGGTCCTCGTGCGCCGCCCCGACCACGTGGTGATCGAGGCGGGCGGGGTCGGCTACCGGCTCGCGGTCTCGACCGAGACCTTGAAGCTCGTCCCGGCGAGCGGCAAGGAGACGACCCTTCACGCACATCTCGTGGCTCGCGACGACTCGATGGCGTTATACGGGTTCGCCAGCGAGGAGGAGCGAGACCTCTTCCTGCACCTCGTGTCCGTCTCGGGGATCGGGCCGAAGGTGGCGGTCGCGATCCTCTGCGGCGGCTCTCCGCGCGAGCTCCTTCAGGCGATCGCGGCGGGTGACGCGAAGCGATTCCAGGCGGCGCCCGGCGTCGGCAAGCGAACCTCGGAGCGGTTGATCGTCGAGCTCCGCGAGAAGGTCGCGGGCGAACTCAGCGAGGCGGTCGCCGTGGGAGGCCCGGTCAACAGCGACGATCCGCGCAGCCTGGCCAGGGAGGGGCTGATGCACCTGGGTTACACGCTGAGCGAGGCCGAGCGCCTGCTCGAGGGCCTCGAGGGCGAGAGCGCCGAAGCGCTGATCGCCGCCGGGCTGCGACGCGCGGCCGACGGCTCGGGAGCCCGCTCGTGAGCATCGAGCGTGACCCCGGAATCGATCCCGCTCCCCCCTCCGCCGAATCGGCGCACGCGGGCGGGCTCACCGCCGTCGGGTTGGCGGGCGGCGAGGACGAGCTCGACCGCTCGCTTCGCCCGAGCCGCCTCTCGGAGTTCGTCAACCAGACACAGGTGACCGCCCAGCTCGAGGTCTTCGTCGAGGCGGCCAGGCGCCGAGGCGAGCCGCTCGACCACGTTCTGCTCGCGGGGCCGCCCGGCCTCGGCAAGACATCCCTCGCGAACATCGTCGCCTCCGAGCTCGACGTGCCCCTGGTCCAGACCGCGGGCCCGGCCCTGGAGCGAAAAGCCGACATCGCCGCATTCCTAACCGCGCTGGAGCCCGGGTCGGTGTTCTTCATCGACGAGATCCACCGTCTCGGGCGCGCGATCGAGGAGACGCTCTATCCCGCGATGGAGGACCGCCGCCTGCCGGTCGTGTTGGGACAGGGCGCCGGCGCCCGGACGGTGACCCTCGACCTTCCCGCCTTCACCCTGGTCGGCGCGACCACGCGCGCCGGTCTCCTGACGACGCCGCTTCGCGACAGGTTCGGCGTCTGCCACCGGCTTGAGCATTACGAGCCCTCCGACCTGGCGCGGATCGTCCGCCGCTCGGCGCGGATCATCGGGGTCGAGGTCGAGCCGGACGGCGAGCGCGAGATAGCGGAGCGCTCCCGGGGCACCCCGCGGGTCGCCAACCGGCTGCTGAAGCGGGTTCGGGACTTCGCCGAGGTTCGCAGCGCGGGCATCGTGACCGGCGAGGTGGCGCGCGAGGCGCTCAGCCTGCTCGAGGTCGACGCCGCGGGGCTCGACCGCCACGACCGGACCATCCTGGACGCGATCGCCACGAAGTTCTCGGGCGGCCCGGTGGGCCTCTCGACCCTCGCGGCGGCGGTCGACGAGGAGCAGGACACGATCGAGGACGTCTACGAGCCCTTCCTCCTCCAGCAAGGGCTCATGAAGCGCACCCCGAGAGGCCGGGTGATCACCGCGCGCGGATTCGAGCATCTCGGCCTCCCGGTGCCCGAGGGCGTCGCGAGCCTGTTCTGAGGCCGCGGTCGCGCTCCACCCATCCACTACGCTCTCGGCGTGCCGTTCTTCATCTGCCCAAACTGCGGCAATCGCGAGCTGTCCAGCGAGCGCACCGCGGGCCTGTCGACCCGGCCCAAGGGCTGCTCCAAGTGCGGGTTCGGGTTCATCTTCGAGCTCCTCGACGACTACTACCCGGCGCCCGAGGCGGCCTTCTTCGTCTGCGACCAGCAGGGCCGCGTCCTGGACGTGGGCAGGGGTGGCTTCGAGCTCACGGGGCTCAAGGACGAGCAGGTGATCGGCCGCCCGGTCAAGGAGGTCCTGGGGCTCGAGTGGATCGACGAGGGGGACGGGGGAGAGGCCGCGGACACGGACGGGAACGGGAGCACCGATCCGATCGAGACGACGCTCGAATGGGGTGTGCGCTCGCTCGACAAGCGGGTCCACGTGAGCGCCGAGGGAGACCTTCCGGCGGACGCGGTGGCCGATCTGTTCCCCGCATACGATGACGACGGCGGGCTTCTGCTCGTTCTCACCCCCAAGTAGGGTGAGAGCGGGCCGGCGTCGAGGGCAGGGGCACCGCAGCTGATGGGCGGACGGCGGCGAAACCTGGTGATCATCCTGCTCGTGCTCGGGCTCCTGGTCGCATCCGGGATCGTGATCGCGACCAAGAAGCCCGTGCTCGGCCTCGACCTGAGCGGCGGCACGCAGCTCGTCTACCAGGCGCGACCCACGCCGCAGACCCCGCAGGTCACGCCGGACGCGATCGACCGGGCGATCGAGATCATCCGCAAGCGCACCGACACGCTCGGCGTATCCGAGCCCGAGATCTCTAAGGTCGGAGCCGACGGGATCCAGGTCGGCCTGCCGAACGTCCAGAACGCCGAGCAGGCGATCAAGCAGATCGGCACCACCTCGCAGCTCTACTTCTACGACTTCGAGGCCAACGTCATCCCGCCGCCCGCAAACAAGACGGCGCCGACCAACCCGGCCAAGTCGCCCGACCCGAATCCGAGCGTCTACGCCTTCCCGAACCTCTATGACGCGGTCAAGTTCGCCTCCAAGCGCAAGCCCGAGTGCGTCGACAACCAATGCACTGCCAACGGGCCCATCTTCTACCTGTTCGACGCCAAGTCCCAGAAGCTGATCGCCGGGCCCGCCGAGACGAAGCACGACCTGTTCCTGAACACCCGAAGCGGCAAGCAGCCGCCGGGGACCAGGATCGTCTCGGTCCCCCAGGGGACGGTGGTGGTGGAGGCGCCGACCAACGACACCAACACCCTCTCCCAGACCCCGGCCGAGCTCTCGCAGAACCCCCAGTACGTCCTTCGCGACCGCCCCGCACTCTCCGGCACCGACATCACCAACCCCGAGCAGAACTTCGACCCGACGACCAACCAGCCGAACGTCACCTTCGACTTCACCGACCAGGGGAGGACGGCCTTCCAGGACGTGACCAGGACGATCGCCGAGCGGGGGAACGCCACCGCCCCGCCGGGGACGTTCGGCTCGGGCGCCGCTGACCAGTACTCGCAGCACTTCTCGGTCGTGCTCGACAACCAGATCGTCACCCAGCCGATCATCAACTTCGTCGACAACCCGCAGGGGATCGATGGCCGCCAGGGCGCCCAGATCTCCGGCAGCTTCACGATCGGCTCGGCCCAGGACCTCGCCAACTTCCTGAAGATCGGTGCGCTCCCGGTGAAGCTCGCGCTGACCAGCCAGAGCACCGTCTCGGCGACGCTCGGCCAGCAGGCGCTCGACCAGGCCGAGCTGGCGGGAGCGATCGGCCTCCTGATCGTGGTCCTGTTCCTGCTCCTCTACTACCGGCTGCTCGGAGCGGTCGCCGTGCTCGGGCTGGTCGTCTACGGGATCTTCTTCTACGCCCTGATCCTGCTGATCCCGATCACTTTGACCCTGCCGGGCATGGCGGGGTTAATCCTCACTATCGGGGTGGCGGCCGACGCCAACATCGTGATCTTCGAGCGGATCAAGGAGGAGGCGCGGGCCGGGCGCTCGATGCTGTCGGCGATCGCGCAGGGCTACCGCAAGGGTATCGCGACGATCATCGACGCCAACGTGATCACCCTGTTCACGGCGTTCATCCTCTTCGTCCTGGCGACCGCCGGCGTGAAGGGGTTCGCGTTCACGCTCGGGATCGGCACGATCGTCTCGCTGTTCACCGCGGTGCTGTTCACGCAGGCGGTGCTGGGCTCGCTGGGCCGATCGTCGATCCTGCACTCGCCGCGTGCCCTGGGCGCCGGAGCCCGCCACGTCCGATGGCACTTCGACTTCAGCGGCGCGAGCCGCTGGTTCTTCTCCATCTCAGGCGTGATCCTGACGATCGGGGCGATCTCGCTCGCCGTCAAGCAGCTCAATCTAGGGATCGACTTCACGTCCGGCGCCAAGGTGACGGCGAGCTTCCAGAAGCCCGCTTCCGTCGATCAGGTCCGCAACTCGCTGGAGTCGGCAAAGATCGGCAACGCGTCGAGCGCCGAGATCCAGTCGGTCGACAACCCGAAGCTCGGCCCGAACGTGGTCGAGATCCAGGGCAAGATCCCCAAGCGACAGGTGAATGGCCGGGTCAAGCGGGCGCTTGACGACGCGTTCGGCCTGCGCGGCGGAGAGCAGGGCTTCCAGAGCACCACCGTGGGCCCGACGTTCGGCGCCCAGGTCGCCCGAAGCGCCGTGATCGCGATCATCTTCTCGTTGCTCGTGATCTCGGCCTATGTCGCGATCCGCTTCGAGACCAAGTACGCGATCCCGGTGATCATCGCGCTGCTCCACGACATCCTGATCACCGCCGGCGTCTATTCGCTGACCGGACAGGAGGTGACGAGTGGCACGGTGGCCGCTTTCCTGACCATCCTCGGGTACTCGATGTACGACACCGTGATCGTCTTCGACCGGATCCGTGAGAACGTGCCGCGAATGCCCCGCGCGGCGTTCTCGCAGATCGCCAACAAGTCGATGAGCGAGGTGCTGACGCGATCGCTGATCACCGGGCTCTCGACCGTGTTCCTGGTGACGGTCCTCTATATCTTCGGCGGAGCGACCCTGAAGGACTTCGCATTCGCGATGATGGTCGGGGTCGCCTCGGGCGCCTACTCCTCCATCTTCATCGCCACCCCGGTCCTCACCCACTGGAAGCAGCGCGAGCCCACATATCGCACCCGGGAGGCGCGGTTGATCGAGGAGATGGGCCGGGTGCCCACCTTCCCCGAGGAGAACGTCGTCGCGCGAGTGGACACCAAGGCGCCGGCCCCGGTGGGCGCCACGGCGGGCGCCGTGGGGGCGGAGGCCGCATCCGGGCCCGAGCCGATCGCGTCGGCGCCCGTCGCGCCCCTCGACGGATCGGACGGTGCGGGCGATCCGTCCGAGACCCCGGCCGCCCGCGAACCCGCGACACCGCCGCGCCCGCCGCGAGCGGAACGTCAGAAGAAGCGCCAGCAGCGGCGGCGCAGGAAGCACGGGAGGAATCGCTGATGGCCCTCGTCGTGTGGTTCACGGTCGGGCTTGCTCTGTGGCACTTCACGGTCTTCGTGCCGGACCGCTTCTGGGCCGGGATCGTCGGCGCGCTCCTCGGGGCGGTGATCGGCGCGATGATCTCCGGCGCGATCGCCCAGATCGCCTCCGGGCGGACGATCGGCGACACCGACCTCGGCACCGCCCTGATCGCGGTCCCGGGGACCCTTGTCGGCCTGGCGGCCGTCTATGCGATCGGGGTGCGCAGAGAGCGCGCCGCCGCCCTGGAGTGAGCGGCGCTCAGGCGGAGGCGATCTCGATCGGCGGCGGGTCGAGCAGCGTCTGAAGAACCGTGCAGGACGCGACCATCTGACAGGTGAGCTGGGCACAGGCGGCGAGAGCGCCCACCAGGAGGTCTCCCGAGCATGCCGCCGTTCCCGACCGCCCGACGCCGGCGTGCGCCTGGGCGGACTGGATCGCCCGTCCCGCTTCGAGCGAGCACGCGATCGGCGCATCGGTCTCGCTTGCCTGCGCGCTGACCGGGATCCGGGCCTCCGCGGGGTCGGCGCGATAGCGGTCCTTGATCAGCGCCTGAACGTTCTTCAGGTCCATGGGCCTCCTCGTCGGTTGAACCAGCGGCTCGCCTCATGGCCGATCGTAATGCCCTCCCCCGAGGGCGGTGAAGGATCGGGCGAAGGACCGGGGTGGGGGGCGGTTCCGTCCCCGGTCGTTCTTAGCCTCGTGAGGTGTCCACGGTGGCCACCGATCAGGCTTCGCCATGGCGGGGCTTCACGCTCGAGCCGTACTCCTACGCCGAGACACGGGCGTTGATGCGCGAGCTCGACCTGGCCGAGCCGGTCGCGGTGACCCTGGTGCGCCGTGGCTACCGGACCGTCGCCGAAGCCCGCGCCTTCCTCGATGCCGGCGAGACCCATGACCCGAGCGAGTTCGAGGGGATGGGGGAGATAGCCGGGGAGATCATGGAGGCGATCGCCGGCGGCCTCAAGGTCACCGTCCATGGCGACTACGACTGCGACGGCGTCTGCTCGACCGCGATCCTGGTCGGAGCGTTGCGGGAGCTGGGAGGCCAATGCGACTGGTACATCCCCGGCCGCATCGGCGACGGATACGGGCTGACCGCGCGGAGTGTCGAGCGCCTCGCCGCCCGGGGCACGGGCCTGCTGATCACGACCGACTGCGGGATCACCTGCCCCGACGAGGTCGAGGCCGCTCGACGGGCGGGGATGGGGGTCATCATCACCGATCACCACGAGCCCGGCGAACGCCTCCCCGATTGCCGGATCCTCCATCCCCGGCTGAGCAACTACCCGTGTGCCGACCTGTGCGCCACCGGGGTCGCCCACAAGCTCTCAGCCGCTCTTTTGGGGGCCGAGCGGGCCGAGCGCGACCTCGACCTGGTGGCGCTCGCGACCGTCGCCGACCTGGTCCCCCTGACGGGTGAGAACCGGGCCCTCGTCCGAGCCGGGGTCTCGGTGGCCCGGCGGGCAGGACGGCCGGGGTTGCGGGCCCTGTGCGCAGCGGCCGGCGTGCAGCCGGTGCGCCTCGACGAGGGCGACCTCGCTTTCCGGCTGGCGCCCAGGGTCAACGCCGCCGGGCGCCTCTATCGCGCCGATGCCGGGGTCGAGCTGATGCTGACCGCCGACGCCGATCGGGCCAGCGCGATCGCCGACCAGCTCGACCGGGCGAATCGTGAGCGACGCGAGGCGGAGAGGGAGGTGGTCGAGGGAGCCGAGCGGGCCCGTGGCGAGCTTCCCGTCGAGCTGGCCTCGGCGCCGGCGCTGGTCCTCGCCGGAGAGGGCTGGCACCCGGGGGTGGTTGGGATCGCCGCGTCGCGACTCGCCGAGCGCCACTGGATGCCCGTCGTCCTGATCGGGCTCGACGCCGAGGGTCGCGGCAGGGGCTCCGGTCGCAGCATCCCGGGATTCGACCTGCTCGCGGCGCTCGAGGCGTGCCGCGAGCACCTGGCGCGCTTCGGCGGCCATCGCGCGGCCGCGGGCCTCGAGATCGAGGCGGGCAGGGTGGAGGCCTTCAGGCGCGCCTTCGCCGACCATGCATCGCGGGCGCTCGGCGAGCGCGACCTGGTTCGGACCGAGGGCATCGACGCGGTGGTGGGCGCCGAGAGCCTCGGTCGAGAGGTCGCCGAGCAGCTCGGGCGGCTGGGGCCGTTCGGGAAGGGGAACCCCGGGGTCCGTCTGCTGGTTCCGTCGGCTCGGCTCAGCGACGTGCGCCCGATGGGGGAGGGGGCCAGGCATGCCCGCTTCCGCCTCCAGAGCGGCGCGCGGAGCGCCCTCGGTGTCGCGTTCGGCGTCGACGGCAGGCTCGCCGAGTCGCGAATCGCCGAGCCTCTCCACGTGTCGCTTCGCCTCGAGCTCAACGAGTGGCAGGGCGCCGTCTCTCCCCGCGTAGTGCTCGGCGAGCTCTACGCCGATGCCGCCGAGCCCTCGCCGGTCTCGGTCGTCTTTCCGGACCGGGCCGAGTGGAGCGCCAGGCTTCAGGCCGAGCGCGAGGCCCCCCTCGACCGATGGCCACCCCCCGAGCTGGCTGGAGGCCGCGAGGGCGCCCAGCGCCGCGAGGTCGTCGACCGCCGTGGCGCCTCTGGTGTCGCCGCGGTCGCGGCGATCGCGTCCAGCGGCTCCGCGGTGCTCGCGGTGTGCGCCGACGCCGTTCGTCGGCGCGATCTCGTCGAGCGCGCAGCGGCGCCGATTCGCTTCGGCGGCGGCGAGGTGGCGATCGCCTCAGGGCGCCTGGCCGACGGCGCCAATCGAGACGCAGTGGCCTCGGTGGCCGAGGCGGGCTCCGGCGTCCTGCTCGCCGACTGGGCCGCCCTGGCGCGCCAGCCTTCCTCACCGTCGCGATTCGAGCACGTCGTCGTGATCGACCCGCCGTCGTTCGCCCACCTGGACGGGATCGCCCTCGCCGGGCCGGGATTCGCGCATCTGGTCTGGGGTGACGCGGAGCTCGAGCTGGCGCTTCGCGTCCATGACGAGGAATGGCCTCGCCGGGCGGCCCTGGTGGCGCTGTTTCGGGCCCTGCGAGAGGCCCCCGGTGTGAGCCGGGCAGGTGGCGTGCTGGACCGCGACGTTCTTCGCGCCGCGCTCCATGGCCCCGGGGCGAGCCCCCGATCACCCGAGGTCGACGCCCGGCGCCTTCGGATGCTCGAGGAGCTCGGCGCGGTTCGCTGGGAGGGCTCCGCCGCCACCGGCGCCCTTCGCGTCGTATCCTCGAAGGGCGATCTCGAGCGACTCGAGAGCTTTGCCGCCTACCGTGAGCGGCATGAGGAGGGCAGGTCATTCCTAAGCGATCGAAGACAACCGAGCTAGGCGACCGAGACGGCGCCAAGCGCGCGTCCGGATCGAGCCGGCAGGGAAAGCCGCTCGGCGGCGATGCGCCCGGCTCGGGGCGCTCGGGGCGACGGCGGAGTCGAAACGGCCCTCAGGGCGACACCGGCCCGCACGCAGGTCACACGCGCGTCGGCGCCGAGGAGCATCCGGTCGAGCCGAGCGCCCTGCTGACCGATCGCGCCCAGGAGCTCGCTCCCGATGAGCGGGCGCTGCTCGGCGACCTGCTCGCCGTGATCGCCGAGCACAGCGTGGAAGGCTCGCGTGAGGTCGACGCGGCCGAGGTCGAGCGGGCGTTCACGTTCGCCTGCGAGCGCCACACCGACCAGCGGCGCCGCACCGGCGAGGACTTCATCACCCATCCGGTCGAAGTGGCGAAGATCTGTGCCGGTCTTCGCCTCGATACCGAGACCCTCTGCGCGGCGCTCCTCCACGACACCGTCGAGGACACGAGCGCCAGCATCGAGCAGGTCGAGAAGCTGTTCGGCGAATCGATCTCCCAGCTCGTCGACGGGGTCACGAAGCTGACCGGGATCACCTTCCAGAGCCGCGACGAGAACCAGGCCGAGAACTATCGCAAGATGATGGTCGCGATGGCCACGGATCTGCGGGTCATCCTGATCAAGCTCGCTGACCGGCTGCACAACATGCGCACCCTCTCGGGCCTCCCGAAGCAAAAGCAGATCGAGAAGGCACGCGAGACGCTCGAGATCTACGCCCCGCTCGCGCACCGGCTGGGGATCCACGCGATCAAGTGGGAGCTCGAGGACCTCTCCTTCCAGCGCCTCCACCCCCGCAAGTACGACGAGATCAAGAAGCTCGTCTCCCAGCAGCGCGCCGAGCGCGAGCGCTACGTCGCCGAGGCGGGCGCTTTCCTCGGCCGCGAGCTGATCAAGGTGGGGGTCGAGGCCGAGATCTCCGGCCGCGCCAAGCACTTCTACTCGATCTACTCGAAGATGACCAAGAAGGGCCGGGAGTTCAACGAGATCTACGACCTGACCGCGATGCGGGTGCTGGTCGGCTCGGTCAAGGACTGCTACGGGGCGATCGGGATCACCCACTCGATCTGGAAGCCGCTCCCGGGACGCTTCAAGGATTTCATCGCGACCCCGAAGCTGAACCTCTATCAGGCGCTCCACACGACCGTGATCGGTCCCGAGGGCCGCCCACTGGAGATCCAGATCCGCACCCCCGAGATGCACGAGACGGCCGAGTACGGGATCGCCGCCCACGTGATCTACAAGGAGGGCGCCGGCCCGAGGCGCGACCCACAGCGCGACAAGATGACCTGGCTTCGCCAGTTGGTCGAGGTCGAGGGTGACCAGGACCCGACCGAGTTCCTCGAGTCGCTCAAGGTCGACCTGTTCGAGGACGAGGTGTTCGTGTTCACGCCGAAGGGCGAGGTGAAGAACCTCTCGGCCGGCTCGACGCCTCTGGACTTCGCCTACGCGGTCCACACCGACGTCGGCCATCGCTGCGTCGGGGCGAAGGTGAACGGAAAGATCGTGCCGCTCCACTACCAGCTCAAGTCGGGCGACATCGTCGAGATCCTGACCGCGAAGCAGGAGCGAGGGCCGTCGAGGGACTGGCTGGCGCTGGTGCGCACGAGCCGGGCCCGCAACAAGATCCGCGCCTTCTTGAAGCGCGAGCGCCGCGAGGACGCCGAGCGCCTCGGGCGCGAGGCGCTCCAGGACGCGATCCGAAAGCGAGGCCTGCCGCCCCAGCGAATCGCCGCCTCGCCGCTGCTGGCCGACGTAACCCGCGAGATGGGCTTCCGCAAGGCCGACGACTTCTACATCGCGGTCGGGCAGGGAAAGATCTCGCCGAAGACGGTCGCCAACAAGGTCTTCCAGCGCCTCAAGCAGGGAGAGGCGGTGGCCGGCGATGAGACCGAGGCCCGGCTCGCCGGTGTGCTGGAGGGCCGCGACGAGCGCCTGCGCCGAACCCAGGACGCCTCCGACTTCGGAATCCAGGTCAAGGGCGTGGATGACGTGATGGTCCGCCTCGCCAAGTGCTGCCGTCCCGTCCCCGGCGACCCGATCGCCGGCTATGTGTCGCTCGGGCGCGGGATAACCATCCACCGTGAGGACTGCCGCAACATGACCACCCTGCGCCGCTCGCCGGAGCGATTCACGGAGGTCGAGTGGCGGGGCGACAACGCAACCTCGTACCGAGTCGAGCTTCAGGTCGACGCCTGGGACCGCACCCGGCTGCTCGAGGACCTCTCGCGGACCTTCTCGGAGACCGGGGTCAACATCATCGAGGCCTCATGCGCGACCAAGCATCCGATGGTCAAGAACCGATTCGTGGTCGAGGTCGGGGACTCCGAGCAGCTTCGCCAGTGCGTGGGCCGACTCCGGAACGTCGATGGGGTGTTCGACGCCTACCGGGTGACGCCCACCGCCTGATCGAAGCCCGCCGGCCAAGCGGCGACTAGCGGGCCCTGTCGATCGCCTCGCGCACCGCGTCGGCCGTCTCGCGCAGGTGCTCGGCGCTCTCATACTTTCGGCGCGGCCAGAAGAAGCCCCGCAGGCCATCCTTTCGATTCCGCGGGACGAGGTGGACGTGGAAGTGGGGGACGCTCTGCGAGACGACGTTGTTGGCCGCGATGAAGGCGCCCTCGGCGCCCGTCGCGTCTCGGACCGCAGAGGAGACCAGGCGGGCGTTGGCGAACAGCACCGCGATCAGGTCGTCCGGAACGTCCCAGATCGTCTCGAGGTGCTCACGCGGCACCAGCAGGGAGTGGCCGGGGAACAGCGGCCGGCTGTCGAGGAAGGCGATCGAGGCCTCGTCGGCGAACACCACCTGGCCCTCCGCCCGGCCGGCGATGATCTCGCAGAACGGACAGTCGCTCACGCCGCTCGCCGAGGGCGCCCGCCCGCCCGGCTCGGCGCCGCGCTAGGCAACGATCGTCAGGGCGCGCGGCCGGATGCCCACCTCGAGCTCGCCGTGATCGCCGATGTAGTCGCCGTCGACCTGGATTGGGAAGGGCCGGATCAGCCCGTCGTCATCGTGTGAGATCGACTCGATTCGAAATTCCGTGACGCCCTCGAAGTGCTCGATCTGGCGGTGCCCGGAGGTTCGCAGGCCGCTCGCCAGGACTCGCGTGGCGATCGCCGGCACGTCGCGCTGCGCGGCGCGGCGGAGCATTGCGACCGAAAGGGTGCCGTCATCGAGGGCCACGTTGTCGCAGACCCGAAGCGGCTGGTCTCCGAAATAGGTGAAGGGATCGGAGTTCTGAGCGATCGCCGTGACCCCCTGAACGGAATCGCCCCCGACGTCGAGCCGCATGCGGACAGGGTCTCGAAGGTAGGAGCCGTAGAACCCCGACACGGCGGCCCACGTGTAGTACCAGCGTCCGCCTCGCGCCTTCATCCTCGGATGGGAGTCGACGCGGTTGGCCGCGGTGGCATCAAGCCCGGCGCCGCAGGCGAAGACGAACTGGCGTCCGTTGGCGATCCCGAGGTCGATCTTGCGCGGTCGGAAATCGTCGGCGAGCCCCAGCAGGTGCTCGGTCGCGTCGACAACGTCTTTCGGGATCCCGAGGGTCCTGCAGACCACGTTGGTCGAACCCCCTGGGAGGACGCTCACCGGGACGTCGGTGCCCGAGAGCCCGTTTGCCACCTCGTTCAGCGTGCCGTCGCCGCCGAACGCGACCACGATGTCATATCCCCCTTCGCGTGCCTCGCGACCGATCTCGATCGCGTGGCGCTGAGACTCGGTCGACACCGCCTCGACGTCGTATCGGCCCTGGAGTGCGTATACGACGAGGTTCTTGAGCCGGCTCGAAACTGTCGTCGCATAGGGGTTGACGATGATCAGCATCCGCTTCTTGGAGGCGCGCTGGCGCGTGGGCGCCGAGGTCTCGGACCTCCGCGGAAGCGGCGGCGCGTCGATCGTGGCCGAGGCCGATGTCACTCTCGCACCACCTTCGCGGCCACGTTACTCGACCGCCTCGAAGCGGACGATGTCGCCCTCGACCGCTTCGCGTACCCGCCCGTCCTCGGCCAGGAGGTCGACGTGCCCGAGGACCTCGGAGAGGGTCAGGAACGCCTGCGTCACGGCGACGTTTCCCCACAGCTCCTGCGCGATCTCATAGGCCGTGCGCGGGCGTTCGGAGATCAGGCCGAAGATCTTCTCGGCGCGGCGGCGATGGTGGTCGAAGCGCTCGTCGATCAGCTGACGATGGTCGGTGATCGGGTCTCCGTGGCCCGGCAAGAGAACCTTGGCCGGAAGCTCTCGGGTGCGCTTCAGCGAAGCGATGTAGTTCATCAGCGCGCGCGGCCGCTCCCCGGAGCCGTCGAGAGGGCGCGAGATCAGCGGGTTGGAGGAGATGTGGCCGATCAGATGGTCCGCGCAGAGCAGGATCTCCCTGTCGGAGTCCCAAAAGAGCGTGTCGGACGGGCTGTGGCCGGGCCGGTGCTGAACCTCGAGCCTGCGGTCTCGAAAGCTGATCAGCTCGCCGTCTCGAAGCGGCCTGCCGACCTCGGCCTTGGCGCCCCAGGCCCGAAAGCTACGAGACACCGAGCGCAGCGCGATGACCACGTCGTCGGGGATCCCGTGGCGGTGCATCAGGTCGGCCGCGAAGCGGTCGTCGAGCTCGATGTCGTCGCCGAAGTTCTCCACGAACGGGACCACGACGTCGATCGCCGCGACGTCGGCGCCCGAGCGCGAGGCGATGATCTCGACCAGCCCCAGATGGTCTATGTGCTGGTGGGTGAGGATCACCAGCTCGATGTCCTCGACGGCGTGGCCGAGGTCGGCGAGCTGGCGGGTCAGCTCGTCGAGCGACTTGCCGGAGTTCGGACCCGTGTCCACCAGGGTCAAGGGTTCGTCCTCCAGCAGGTAGCAGTTGACGCGCCCGACCGCGAACGGAGTCGGGATCTGAAGCATGTGGATGCCGGCTGTTCGCGCCTGCTCGAGCGCCTCGTCCGGGGTCACGACCTGATCACGCTCAGGACCTGATCCCGCCTGGCCTCCATGTCGTCGTGAGAGACGAGCGATTCGAGGTTGAGCCGCAGGAGCGGCTCCGTGTTCGAGGGCCTGACGTTGAAATGCCACTCCGGGTAGTCGACCGAGACCCCGTCGAGCCACGAGACCTCGGCATCGGGGTGAAGGTCGGCGAGCTCGCGCATCTTCGCCTCCTGGTCGGCGACCTCGGAGTTGATCTCGCCCGAGATGAAGTAGCGGCGGCGAAATGCGCCGACCAGCTCGGAGAGCGGCGCGCCCTGGGTCGAGAGCAGCTCGAGCACCATCAGCGCCGGGATCGTCCCCGAGTCCGCGCACCAGAAGTCCCGGAAGTAGTAGTGGCCGGAGACCTCGCCGCCGAACGCGGCGGATCGCTCGCGGAGCGCGGCCTTGAAGAACGCGTGGCCGACTCGGTTGACGTATGAGGTGCCGCCGAGCTCGCGGACGACGTCCGGGACCGCGCGGCTGGCCCGGACGTCGTAGAGGACGGTGGCGCCCGGCTCGGCGCCGAGCAGCTGGCGGGCGAGGAGCGCGGTGAGGAAGTCGCCGTCGACGAACTCGCCCTGATCGTCGATGAAGAAGCAGCGATCCGCGTCGCCGTCCCAGGCGATCCCCAGGTCGGCCTTCTCCTCGAGAACCTTGCCGACGATGAAACGGCGGTTCTGCTCGACCAGCGGGTTCGGCTCGTGGTCGGGGAACTCACCGTCGGGAACCCAGTAGGTGGTCACGGGGTCGATGCCAAGGCGCTCAAGGATCGGACCGACCATCGGCCCCGCCATCCCGTTGCCGCCGTCGACCACGACCCTCATCGGGCTGACGCGGTCGGGGTCGATGAACGACAGGACCCGTGCGTGGTAATCGTCGTAGACGTCGACCGCCTCGACGCCACCGCCGCCGGGCGGGTCCGGCATCCCCGCCTCGATCGTGGCGCGAACGTCGCCGATCCCGGCGTCGCCCGAGAGGGCGAGAGCCCCCTCACGAACGAGCTTGACGCCGGTATAGGCCTTCGGGTTGTGTGATGCGGTCACCATCGCCCCGCCGTCGAGCCGGCGCGATCCCACCAGGTGATAGAGCATCTCCGTGGCCACCATGCCCGCGTCCAGGACCGAGCAGCCCTCGTCGGTCAGCCCGTCACGCACCCGGCGGCTCATCTCTGGAGCCTCGATCCGCATGTCGCGCCCCAGACCGATTCGAAGCTCGGAGGGCTCCTTGCCGCGAAGGCCCGCCAGCACGCGGGCAAACGCGCGGCCCACGAGGTGGGCGGTGTCGCCGTCCATCTCCGATCCGTAGAGCCCCCGGATGTCGTATGCCTTGAAGATTCCCGGCGGAACCGCGGGGCCGCCGGGGCTCAAAATGCGCCCTTGAGGGCCCGGTAGCTCTCCTCCAGCGACTGAGGCATGACGCGAGTGTCGGCGAGCACCGGCATGTAATTGGTGTCGCCCGCCCAGCGAGGAACGACGTGGAGGTGGATGTGCGACTCGTAGCCGGCGCCGGCGACGCGTCCCTGGTTGAGCCCGGCGTTGTATCCCTGAGGGCGGTATTTGTCGTCCAGCACGACGATCGCCCGCTGGGCCAGGGCCATCATCTCGGCCGCGGTGGCCGCGTCGAGGTCGGGCAGGGCGGCCAGATGCGCGTAGGGAGCGATCATCAGGTGTCCGTTGGTGTAGGGAAAGAGGTTGAGGATCACGAAGCAGCCCTGGCCACGGTGGACGATCAGGTTCGCCTCGTCGTCATCCTCCGCCGGCTTGGTGCAGAAGATGCATTCGGCCTCGGAATCCTTCGAGGCGTCCTTCACGTAGGCGAGGCGCCAGGGCGCCCAGATCCGGTGGTTGGCCACACCACCCATCGTATGCGTCAGGCGTGGCCGACACCTCTGAGCATCGAGGCGCGATTGCGCACCGTATGGGTCCCAGATCGCGCACTCGACGCGGGGGCAGCGGGTAAAATCCCGCGGTCCCGTCGCCTACGTCGGCGGCTGCACGAGGTTAATGAAGATTCATCGGATGACTCGCCCACGCCGAGGACGTCACGGGCCGGCTGTTGAGCGCGGTGGTCGTGACGTGCCCGTCCTTACTGATCGAGATCGAGGGGGATGTCGCCTTCATCTCGGCCCCGGCGTCCCCTGGGTTGCGGAAGCCTGACACTCGGTGGGGATCCGCCTCTTCCGGCTGTCCGTTCTGGCGATCTCGGCGATTGCGATCGGGGGACTTGCCGCGTCTGCCGACGCGGCCGGTGCGGGGGCGCCACGCTCGATCGGCTTCAAGGCCCCGACCCTGTTTCCGGATTTCTCGCCAGGGACCCACGACTACACCGTTCGCTGCGACGACCAGCCGGTCAAGGTCAGGCTCCATGCGTCGGGGCCGTGGCGGGTGGCGGTCGACCACCATCGCTTTCGGCGCGGCGAGTTCGACCAGACGATCCCGCTCAGATCCGGGGAGACGTTCGTCGTCACCACGATTCGCCGCGGCCGCCCCGCGCTTCATCACTTCCACGTGCGCTGCCTGCCCAAGGAGTTCCCGGGCTACCGCTTCATCCACCAGGGGCCGGTTCACTTGGGCTTCTTCTCGGTCGATGCGTCGTTCTTCATCCCGTACCCGCTGCGCTACTCGATCATCTTCGACCGCCACGGCGTGCCGATTTGGTGGCGCCACACGACCGCCCGTGACACGCGCGTCCTGCCCGGCGGGAACGTGCTCTGGTTTCAACGCAAGATGAACCGCTGGGAGGTCCATCGGCTCGACGGCAGCCTCGTCCGCGTTCTTCCGGCCGTCGACCTGACGGCCGATCCGCACGACCTCCAGCCGCTCGGCAACGGCGACTACCTGGTCGGCGCGTACGTGACCGAGCACCATGTCGACACGAGCGCCTACGGCGGCTCCAGCGACGCCGACGTCCTGAACACCGAGCTCCAACAGGTGACCCCCGGCGGCGAGCTCGCCTGGGACTGGAGCAGCAAGGGCCACATATCACTTGCCGAGACCGGGCGATGGTGGCCGCACGTCACGTCACACGCCGAAAACGGCTACGACGCCCTCCACTGGAACTCGATCGAGCCCGACGGAGGCTCGGTCATCGCCTCGTTCAGGAACCTCGACGCCGTCTACAAGATCGACAAGACGAGCGGCGCGATCGTCTGGAAGCTCGGTGGCACGACGACGCCCGAGAGCCTCGGCGTGAAGGGCGACCCCAGGCACTACACCTTCGGCGGGCAACACGATGCCCGCCTGCTCTCCGACGGGAGCCTGACCGTGTTCGACGATCGCACCGAGCTGCCGAACGAGGTTCCGCGGGCGGTGCACTACCGGATCAACGAGCGCAACGGGACGGCGAAGCTCCTGGAGTCGATCAGCGATCGCGCCGTGCCCGCCTCGTCGTGTTGTGGCTCGGCGCGCCGGCTCCGCAACGGGAGCTGGCTCGTGGACTGGGGACGCAACCCGACCAAGCAAGGCGTCTCGAACGGGGTCGGCGCGTACGAGCCGAACGGCCGCCGAGCCTTCCTGCTCAGCTTTCGCCAGACAGCCAGCTATCGGGCGGAGCCGGTCGCAAACGGTGGGCTGACCGCACGTGAGCTGCGAGAGGGGATGCGGGCGATGTGCAGGGCGGGCTGCGGCTGACCGCGCCTCAGAGCCAGCCGCGGCGGCGGAAGAAGAGGATCATGCCGACCAGGCCGGCGATCATGACGGCGATGATCACGAAGAAGACGGCCAGCGACGAGGTCGCCGGCTGGCCGCCGCCGGGAAGCCCGACGTTCATGCCCCAGATGCTGGCCAGCAGCGTCGCGGGGAGGAAGATGATGCTGAACACGGTCAGGATCCGCAGGATGTCGTTGAACCTGTGCGAGATCACCGACTCGTTGGTCTCATCGAGCGCCTCGACGACCTCCTTGTAGTTCTCGAGCATGTCCCAGATCCGCTCGTGCGCATCGACGATGTCGTCGAAGTAGATCTCGAGGTCGCCCTCGCGCGCCATGAACCGCTGCTTGGCGTTCTCGAGGTCGCGCAAAACGGTTCGCTGCGGGCGGATCACCTTGCGAAAGTTGATGATCTCCTGCTTGACGTTGGAGATGTCGCGGACGATCTCCTCGGAGTGGCCCGAGAAGATCTCGTCCTCGACGGCGTCCAGCTTGTTGCCGATCTTCCGCAGCATCGGGAAGCAGTAGTCGAACCCGTCATCGACGACGCGGTAGAGCAGGAACCCCGGGCCCTTCGAGAAGAGCTGCTCGCGGAGCTCGTCCTTGTGGCGACAGCGCTCGAATAGGTACTCGATCGGCTGCAGCGGCTGGTTGGGGATCGTGACCAGGTAGTCCGGACCGACGAAGATGTCGAGCTCGCCGGCGTTCAGCCTGCCGACCGCCCGGTCGAAGACCGGGAAGTGCAAGACGATGAACATGTAGTCCGGGTACTCGTCGATCTTCGGCCGCTGGTTTCGCGACAGCACGTCCTCGAGGTCGAGCGCGTGGAAGCCGAACTGCTCTTCTAGCCAGGCGCACTCGAGGGGTGAGGGGCGCTCGATGTTGACCCAGCGAAGCCCCTCCGCGGCGATCGTCTCGACGTTGGGCTTGCGCTCCTGGGGCTCAGGCGCGGGGTTGGCGAGGCGACCGCGGCGAGCGCTCCTGCGCAGTCTCGGCTTCGGGAGGTTCGCCATCGGTGCTCATCTCGCTCGGTCGCGGTTCCATCGTCGACTCGCGCCTAAGACTACGCCACCAGGCACGGCGCGAGCGTTGGAAGCCGTGCAGATCTCCCTGGTATATTCGGTGCCAACAACCACACATCGAGAGGGGTGGAGGGACTGGCCCGCAGAAGCCCCGGCAACCCCCCCGCAAGGGGACGGTGCCAATTCCAGCAGGTGGAGACAGCCTGGAAGATGTGAGTCGAAGTCCCACAGGACCTCTGCTCGCTAGCCAGGCAGAGGTTTTTTTCGTAGGAAGATGTCCGGCGAAACGAAGAGGTCCTGATGGCGAAGTGGGAACTGCGGTGCAAGGAGTGCGAAACGGTCTTTCCGGCCGAGGCGAATTACGTCTGCGACCGTTGCTTCGGGCCGCTCGAGGTCAGCTATGACTTCTCCGGCCTCGACCCGGCCGAGGCGAGGCGCAAGATCCAGGCCGGCTCGCGCGGGATCTGGCGCTACTCGGACTTCCTCCCCTTCGAGGAGCGGCCCCGGGAATCGCTCGAGCCCGGCCTGACCCCGCTGATTCGCGCTGATCGCCTCGCCGACCGCCTCGGGCTGGGCGAGCTGTGGATCAAGAACGACGCCGCGAACCCCACCCATTCGTTCAAGGACCGGGTCGTCGCCGTCGCCTTGGCGAAGGCGCGCGAGCTCGGCTTCGAGACGGTTGCCTGCGCCTCGACGGGCAACCTCGCCAACGCGGTTGCAGCCCACGCCGCGCACGCTGGCCTCGACTCCTACGTTTTCGTGCCCGCGGACCTCGAGGAACAGAAGCTGCTCGCGACCGGCGTCTACGGGACCCGGCTGGTCGGCGTTCGCGGCACCTACGACGACGTCAACCGCCTGTGCACGGAGCTTTGCGAGGCTCGCCCCTGGGCGTTCGTCAACGTCAACCTCCGCCCGTACTACTCGCAGGGCTCGAAGACGCTCGCCTTCGAGACGGTCGAGCAGCTCGGGTGGTCGCTTCCGGATCGAATCGTCTGCCCGATCGCGTCGGGCTCGCTGTTCACCAAGCTCGCGCGGGGGTTCGGCGAATGGACCGAGCTCGGGATGGTCGACGGCGAGCTTCCCATCTTCAACGGCGCCCAGGCGAGCGGCTGCAGCCCGGTCGCAACCGCGTTCGGCGAGGGGTGGGAGGCTTGCAAGCCGCAGCGCCCCGACACGATCGCCAAGAGCCTCGCGATCGGCGACCCGGCAGATGGCGTGTACGCCCTCGAGCTCGCCCGAGAGACGTCGGGGGCGATCGATTCGGTCACCGACGCCGAGATCCGCGACGGAATCCGCCTGCTCGCCGAGACGACTGGCATCTTCACCGAGACCGCCGGCGGCGTGACCACCGCGGTGCTGGCAAAGCTCGCCGCGCGGGGCGACATCGATCCGGCCGAGCGGGTCGTGGTCTACATCACCGGCGAGGGGTTGAAGACGCTCGATGCCACCCGCGAGGCATTCCGGATGCACGAGATCGAGCCCTCGATCGAGGGGTTCGAAGCCGAGCTCGAATCGCTGGCCACTCGCTAAGGTTCGCGCCGATGGCAGTCACGGTGAAGATTCCCGCCCAGCTGCGGGCGGTGACGGACGGCGCCGGCGAGATCGAGGTCGACGGCGGGACCGTAGGCGAGGCGCTCGACGCGGTCTTCGATCAGCACGACGACCTGCGCGAGCGGATAACCGAGGACGGGGGGCTGCGAAGGTTCGTGAACGTCTACGTCTCGGGCGAGGACATCCGCTTCCAGAACGGCCTTGACACCGAGCTCACCGATGGCGACGAAGTGACGATCCTGCCCGCCGTGGCGGGCGGCTAGCCCTCCCCGCGGCGGGGAATTCCATACGCTCTCGGCCGTGGACGCGACGGATCCAGTGGCGATCCTGTGCGGGGGGAGGGGAACTCGCCTCCAGGAGCACACCCATGCGATCCCCAAGGCCCTGGTCGAGATCGGCGGCAGGCCGATCATCTGGCACGTGGTGCGGATCTACGCCGCCCAGGGATTTCGACGCTTTCTCCTTCTGACCGGCTACCTGGGCGAGATGATCGAGGAGTCGGTCGTGGCGATGGACTGGCCCGAGCCGGTGGAGATCGAATGCCTCGACACGGGGCTCGACACGCCGACCGGCGGCCGGTTCGCCGTCGCGCGCGAGCGGCTCCAGGGCGGGCCCTTCTGCGCCACCTATGCGGACGGCGTTGCCGATATCGACCTCGACGCGCTCCTGTCCGCCCACCGAGACCACGGGCGCCTCGCGACGATGACGGTCGTGCGACCCTACAGCCAGTGGGGAATCGCGGTGCTCGGCGACGACGATCGCGTCGAGGGATTCGCCGAGAAGCCGCGGCTCGAGTATTGGATCAACGGTGGGTTCTTCTGCTTTGAGCCCGGAGCCCTCGACTACATGGGGGAGACCAGCGTGCTCGAGCAGGAGCCGCTGATGGGGCTGGCCGATGACAAACAGCTTCACGCCTTTCGCCATCCCGGATTCTGGGAGTGCATGGACACCTACAAGGACGCCGTGATTCTGAACGACGCATGGGGTGATGGCCGGGCGCCCTGGGCCGTCTGGGAGCCGGAGGTAGCGGGGTCGGGTGCCCGCTAGCTCGCTGGTCACCGGGGGGCGTGGCTTCGTGGGCGCCTGGCTGTGCAAGGCGCTGCTCGAGCGCGGACACGAGGTGGTGGCGCTCGATCGGGTGGCGCGCGAGGGCCGGCCGTCCGGGTTGGAGCTTCTGGGGATCACCGGCGAGTTGAGCTCCGTGGACGTCGACCTGCTCGACCCCGAGGGCCTCGCGGGGGTCCTCGGCGATCACGGAATCGACTCGGTCTTCCACCTCGCGGCCCAGACGATCGTCGGGACCGCGGCGTCGTCGCCGGCGCCGACCTTCGACACCAATGTGCGCGGCACCTGGATGCTGCTCGAGGCGTGCCGCGACAACGGCGTGGAGCGGATCGTGGTCGCGTCATCCGACAAGGCGTATGGGGCCCACGAGGAGCTGCCCTATCGCGAGGACTTCGCGCTCCAGCCCACGGCGCCGTATGAGGCGAGCAAGGCGGCCGCCGATCTGATCACCCGCAGCTACTGGCACTCCTACGGCCTGCCCGTTGCGGTGACCCGGTTCGCCAACATCTACGGCGGTGGCGACACCAACTTCTCGCGTCTCATCCCCGAGGCGGTGAGCGCGGCGCTCAACGGTCGCCGCCCGGTGCTTCGGTCCGACGGCTCTCCCGAGCGCGACTTTCTCTACGTCGAGGATGCCGCGGGCGCCTACCTCGCGATCGCGGATGCCCTGGACCGCGACGAGGTCCGCGGCCAGGCCTTCAACGCGGGCGGAGGACGTCCCTATCCGGTCGGGGAGGTGGTCGAGCTGATCGCCAGGCTGGCGGGCACCGGGGTCGAGCCCGACATCCGCGGGGCGGGAAACCCGGCCGGCGAGATCGACCGTCAATACGTCGACCCGTCGAAGATCCGCAACTTGGTCGGATGGGAGCCGAAGGTCAGCCTCGAGGACGGCCTCCGCCAGACGATCGAGTGGTACCGCGAGCACGAGGATGCCCGGGCCCCCGAACCCGACGACTGAGCCTGGGCCCCGCGGGTCGCGGCTCTAGTTTCCGAGCACCCCGCCGGTCGCCCCGCTCACCGTCCCCGAGACCGTCCGCTTGACGCCGGAGGCGGTGTGCTTGACGGTCGAGGTGGCGCTGGCCGCCGCCCGGGCGGGGCTCGGCTGAGTCGCGACGTGCTGAACTGTGCTGACGGCCTGGTGGACCACTCCGCTCGGGCTGGAGACGGCAGGCGGGCTGGGGCCCGAGATCGGTGGGGACGGGTTCGAGCCTCCGCCCGACGGTGCGCCACCGCCGTCGCTGGTGCCCCGCCCCGGCCCGTGGAGGCCGTCGAGCGGGTGGTCGCAATTCCCCACCTGACCCGAGCCGCCCGAAGAGCGCCTCGATCTCGCCTTCTTCGCGCGATCCGAGTGGCCTCCCGAGTCCCCCATGGCCCCTCGGTCACCGGCGCCGGAATGTGCGCGCGCGTGGGCTTCGCGGAAGGCCTCCAGGTGAGCGGCGCCCGAGCTGGCGCCCTGCGCCGCGCTGACCCCGCCGACGCCGATCGCGGGGAAGTTCCCGCTCGCGTCGTCGTGCCCGCCGCCGAACGGCCAACCGGTCAGCCCGACTCCGAGCGCGAGCACCGTGAACGCCGCGATCGTGGACGCAGTCTGCATCCGGCCTTCAGGAATCCCCGCGCGCAGCCTCGCGATCGCCGTTGACCAGCCCGCGAGCGCCAGGGAGCCGACCGCCCTGGCCGCAACCGCCGGCTCGGGGTCGCGCTCGATCGGCGCCGGGCGCGCCGCGCGGCCGGCTGGAAGCTCGGCCGGCGAGGTGTCCGGGCGCAGGCAGTTGGCCGCGACCTCGAGGCAGATCTCCTCGAAGCGGCGCCTCGCTCGCACCTGGGCGCGGATTCGCTGCTGATGCGAAAGCCTCTCACCGGTCCTCTCGAGCATCACGGCGACGCGCTCGAGGCTCAGGCCGGCGACCTCGAGCAGCGCCCGCCGCCCGCCGCGACCGGTCCATTCGCAATCGGGGGTCGAGACGAGGCAGTCGCGCTGCATCTCGCCGACCGCCGCCGCGAGCAGAAGGTTCTCGTAGCGTCGCGACGGGCGCAGGCCCCTCGGGCTCAGATCGATCGCCGACGCCGGACGGTGCCGCTCGAGCAGCAGGAACGTCTTCTTGCTCGGCCGGGGCAGTGGGCGATAGAGGGACCGCGAGTCGCCGGACTCGCGTCCCGCTTCGCGTCCGCCGTTCGATTGTTCACGCCGATGGCGCTCGCCGCCACGGTCCACGATCACTGGCCTCCTCTTTCCGCGCTCGCGGGGTCGATCGTGCTGGGCGGAGAAGTCTAAGTTCGCGCATGCCCCCCGGACGCCCGGTTACCGCAGATTGGAACGGATGAGGTAGTTCGCCAAATAACGTCGTGAGGAGCGGTGGACGCTGAGGTTGCGGCGACGCGTAACGATTTCCTAAATATCGCCGAGAGCTGTGGATTTCCGGCCCGGATGTCGAATAATGGGCTTGTAACCAACGGCACGGAGGGACCAAGATGTCTCCTGTCATCCTCGGCTTCGGAGCTCTCGACGCGATGATCGCCGCCCAGGCGGCATACGCCGCGCGTGACCTGAGCCGCAAGTCGCGCAAGAGCAAGAAGTAGGCCCCGCACAAGCCGCGTCAGCCGGCTCACCCCGGATTCCCGGGGCCGGACGTTTGTGGGTGCTGGTTTCTCGGTACCGGGTTCCAACAAACTTGTGATCGGGGCCCGCTTCCCGGCCATTCGTGGGGCAAGATGGGTGCATGGAAGGTCAGCGGACGACGGGTGGGGAGATCGGCCGGGCGCCGAGTCGCTCCTTCCCCGGGCTGGCGCCCCCCTCCGAAGAGCGCGAGGAGAGCCGCGAGGATCTGATCGAGATGCTGAGCGAGCTTCTGTCCGCCACCCCTGACGAGGTGGACCGGCTGCTCGACCTGCTGCGCGACGACCTTCCCGAGGCCTCCGACGCCGATGCGCCCGACGCCTTCGAGCGCGGGCTCGAGCTTGGCCTGCTGGTCGGACTGGGCTCGTGCGAGGCCGCGCGCCGGGTCATCGCGGACGACTGAAGCCGTTCAGCGGTTCAGCCGATACCCCGGGTACGGGGGAGTGACTCTTGGCCGGTGCGGCCTCCAAAGCCGCGCTCCCGGGTTCGAATCCTGGCTCCCCCGCTCGTCTCACCCCCGGTTGGTGACCGCGGCCCGTCGATGGCCGGGCCGCTGGGCGCCCGTGCGCTCGACCTCGAACGTGAAGCCCGCGGCCCGCAGGCGTTCGATCAGCGTCGCCCCCAGCGCCGTCGCCGGGGTGAGGACTCCGGCCACGGCCGGAAGGGAGTCGTCGAGTCCGAGGCAAAGCGCGCTCTGGCCGAGCATCACCGCCGTGGCCGCATACCCCGGGTCGCCCCTGGCGGCGATCCGGCACAGATACCGCGCGCCGGTCGAGGTGCTGGCATGGATCTCGATCCGAAAGAAGCCCCTCTCCCGCAGGCGCTCGCTGGGACCCTCGCCGGGGCTGGGAAGGACCCGTTCGAGCGCCTTGCGCGTCCAGGGGTTCGAGAGGCCCGCGCCAAGCGCCCAGACCGCGCCGCTCGTCGCGCCCGCGATCAGAGGTGAGGCGAGGCCGGAGCCGAAGCCCATCGCCTCCGAATACCGGAAGCGTGGGCCGTAGGCCCATCCCAAGAGCGAATTGCTTCGCCTCACGACGCGAGTATTGATCGGCGCCATCGGGAACACGCCGAGCCAGGCGCCGGACACGGGATCGCGCCGCACGCCCCGCAGATCGCCCTGGTCGGAGCCGTCGGGCTCGACTTCACGGTCGGGGCTGAGCGCATAGGGGTCGTCGAGAATCCGGCGGTTCTCGGCGCTCATGTGAGCGTCTTCGAGCTCACCCTTCAGGGAGTCGAACGTGCCCCCGCTCAGGCCACCCTTCACCGCGGTGACGATCAGCGAGACGTCCTCGAGCGTGCCTTCGCCGTCGGAGCCGGCCGCCAGATGAAGGAGCAGGACCCCGAGGTCCGAGGGGATCGAATCGAACCCGCAGGCGTGGACAATCTTCGCCCCGCTCTGCTTCGCCGCGGCGTCGAACCGGTCGATGCTCTCGCGCATGAAGAGGACCTCGCCGGTCAGGTCCGCGTAGTGAGTGCCCGCATCCGCGCAGGCCTCGACGAGTGGAATCCCCCGATCGCGGTAGGGGCCAACCGTGGTCGCGACGACGCGGGTCGAGGCCGCGAGCTCGGCGAGGCCGTCGCGGTCGCCGGAATCGACGACGCTCAAGGGGTACGAGGCGGCGGGTTCCCCGAGGCCGGCAGCAACCCGCTCGAGCTTCTCTCCCGAGCGTCCCGCGAGCCCGATCCGGGCCTCGCTCGGCGCGTGAAGGGCGAGGTACTGGGCCGTCAGCCGCCCGACGAAGCCGGTGGCCCCGAAGACCACGAGGTCGAGCGACCGATCCCTGCTCACTCGTCGCGACCTTCGGACGCCGGCGCCGGCGCGACCGTCGCGACCTCTTCGAGCGCCGCCATCGACTGCTCAAGCCAGCGCCGAAAGTAGATCTTGCCGACCGTCGCATCGAGCACCCGGTCGCGAAGCCCGGTCGGGTCCATGCCGAACTCGACGTCGACGAAGGTGTTGCCCTGCGCCTCGGTCAGCAGCCATCGCGTGAAGGTGCCGGTGTCGAGGCACCTCATGTGGATCGCGTGCAGGTCGTCCAACCGCTCGACCGAGATCGTGGTACGGATTTCGCCGCGCGGCTCCCGGGTGACCTGGGCATAGGTGCTGCCCTGCTCGAATCGCTGGCCGTTGACCTCGATCACGCGCGGCCACCACTCGGGGTGGCGCTGGGGGTCACCGATCAGGTCCCAGATCCGTTCCGGCGGAGCGCCGATCAGGGCTTGGCGACGGCACACGGACATCGATCAATCTCCGCCAGTTTCTCATGGAAAGCCCCGGCGGACGGCGCCCCGAACTCCCGAAGCACGCGGCCACGGGAGCTCGGCGCGCTCCGCGGTCGTCAGGCCGCGTCGGCCCAGTTGACGGTCAGGTTGTAGATCACCAGGACGCTGAGCAGGATCACAATGAATGCCCACAGCGGCGCGACGGTGAAGACGCCGATCTGGGCAACGGCGTTGAAGGTGGCGAAGAACACGGCGACCCAGCGCGCCCAGCCAGCGGCCGTGAACAGGCCGAGGCTCGTGACCACCAGGATTCCTCCGATGATCATGTTGACCCATCCCCACGTTGTGAGGTCGGCGATGATCGCGCCGTGGCCGCCAACGACGACGACTTGGTTGTTGAGCACGGCCGCCAGGCCGTAGAGGAAGTCGAGCGAGCCGACCATCAGCAGGATGACGCCGGCAAACACGGCCCATCCGGTTGGCCCCGGAATCCTTTCGGGATGCGACATGTGAGCGCTCCTTTCGCGAATGGACAGGTGAGCGCTTATTCGCACAAGGGACAGGCGATTCCTGCTCCGCACTGCGAGCGCCCTTGCACCGACCGGTGTCGCCGCCGCGGGGAACGCCTATTCCGAGAGCCCGGCGGCTTGGAGGGCCTCGGCCGGGTCCAGGTAGGAGCTGCACCGCACGACCTTGCCCTTCTCGGCTTCATAGCCACGCTGAAGCGTGGCGACCGCTTGCGCCTCGCGGTCAGTCATCGGCCTCGAGGTGTCGCAAGGATGACCGACTCGCTTGTCCGCGCCGTGCCTGGCTGGTTTTCTGGTGCTCAGTGCGTGATCTGCTGTCCATCTTGGAAGCGATCGCTGTCCTCGCACTTGTCTTCGGGCCGGTTGTGTGGATCGATCGGAGAAAGGCGCGTCGCTCAGCAGCCGTCGAGGAGCCGTCTAAGAGGCGGGCGACGGGCCGCGAACCCCTCGCACGCCCGGAGGTGGACCGCTCAGAAACCACAGATCGCGCTCCCGTCTGACCCGCCCGCGCTTGCTGAGAGCCGATAACGCGGAACTGACTGCAGGCCGACTGGCGGCGACCAGGTCGGCGAGCACGCCATGGGTGAGCGGGAGTGAGAGGACGACCCCCTCGGGCCGCATGGTCGCCCAGCGCTCGGCCAGCACCCAGAACAGCATCTCCACCCGGGTTTCGACCCGGGGATGGTGGACGATCGCCATGGTCAGGGCCAGCTGACGCGAGCGCGACAAGACGCGTCCCACCAGCTCGGCGGCGATCTCGGTGTACGGCGCGGCTCTCGCCGCGAAGCGGGCGTCGAGGATCGCGAGGCGCGCCGGTCGGATAACGCGCCACTCGGCGCTGAACGGAAGCATCGACTCGATGTTTGGATGATCCAACGGCCTGAGCAGGTCGCCCGGCCCAAGGAGCTCGACTGCGTGGCGACCGTCCCGGCCGACCCGCCTGCTGAGCAAACCGCTCAGAACCAGGAGTCCGAAGGAATCTTGCGTCACTTCAGACTCCCGTCCGGGACGCCAGGTGCCGCGCGGAAGGCGAATTATCTGGGCGAGACAGCCGTCTCGGGCGGCATCGAGGCGATCAGCCGCGATGGTCTGACCCAGGTCCGGATCCTCCTCCAAGACGCGCACCAGAGACGCCATCGACTTACGATAGCGGTGCCCCCAGGCAGGGCGGGAGCGAAGGCAGGGACAGAAACGGAGCCCAGGGCGTCCGGCTGATCAGGAGGGCAACCCGCCCTCGAGGCCGGCCCGGAGGCCGGCCGGCCCGGGGTCGCCATTCCTGGACGGCGCTACAGATGGTCCGAAATCGGACCAGCGGAAAGCAACGGGTCATTCTTGTGACAAGGCCGGTTGCGCCGGATGGGCGCGCTTGCTTGTCTGCGTTTCCAACCCGCGTGCCAGCCAGGGTTTCGCGCGCGATAACGAGGAGGGAACATGAAGAGCAGCAGACGACTCACCGTCGTCTTGGGTCTCGCTGCGGTCGGAGCATTGGCCGTGGCGGGGATCGCGATGGCCGCGATCAGCTCGACGGCGACGTTCAAGTTCAGCCCCAACAAGGTGCCGAAGACCTCGTTTAGGGCGGGCAAGATCAACGTCCACACGCACACGAACTACAGCGACGTGAACAGCCAGTACACCGACCGCGCCCAGCTGTACTTCGACAAGGACTTCAAGGTCAGCGTGAACACGCTCGGCAAGTGCCCGAAGTCGAAGATCTCGGGCACCAAGACGATGAAGCAGGCGATGGCGGCCTGCGGCAGCAAGCTGATCGGGGCGGGCAAGGCGACCGCGGCGGCCGGCGGCAACGTCGTCCACGCCTGCGTCCTGGCGTTCAACGGCTCGGGATCGGGCGGCCACGTGCTGCTGTTCACCCGCGCCAACGTGGCGCCGCCGTTCTCGATCAACTGCGCCAACCGCAAGAACAACACCGCCGGGAACACGAACGTGCTCCTGGACGGCGCCCTGAAGCCGGCCAGGAAGCCGGGCTACGGCAAGGTGTTGGACTTCAACCACATCCACGACGCCTCGGCACTGCCGCTGACCGACTTCAACGTCACGGTCGGCAAGGGAGCGCCCGGAGCGGTAAACGCGAAGAAGTGGATCAGCGCCAGGTGCAGCCATCCGAACAAGACCTGGAAGCTGCAGACCAAGTTCACCTACAGCGCCGGAAAGCAGACCAAGAACGCGACCCAGAAGTGCAGGGTCGGCTGAGCCGAGGACGGAGTCCAGGCCTAACCGACAAGCAACGGTCAGCGCGGGATATGTGCTCCTCCAGCACGTAACTCTCTCCCCGCCGCGAGATCCGAGCGCACGAGGGGCGGCACGTTGCCGCCCCTCGGCGCGCTTCTCTGATCGATGCGCACGCCGCCCGCCGCGCTTCAGACACCCGCCCTTCGAACCGTGCATTGAGGGTCGATCGCTGGGTGCAGGAAGCTCGAGTTGGAGAGGGGCCCCGCGTTCAGTCCCGAGCCTTCGTTCCGGCGGGGACCCCTAACCGCTCGCCACGCCTCGGCGGGCAAGACGCCTGGCGCGCCGGCTGGTCGCACAACGGTGGCACAGGACGTCGAGGACCCCCAAAGCACGTAGAGGATGTCGCAGCATCTCTTCCAGGAAATCGCGACTGGCTCCGGGATCGCGAGCATGACGTCGGACGCGGAAGCGATCCCACGCGCTAACGCCTGCCCGTCGCTCAACCAGGCCCCCGCCGGACCCCCGTACGCCCGAGAACTCCCTGACGATTCTCAAGTGGGCGGCGTGCATGGCCTCCCAGTCAGCCGAGATCTGGCCGGGATGCGTGTGATAGAGCATTCCGACGCGGGGCGACAGCGTCGCCTGACCACGGGTCATGATCCGCCGCCAGAGGTCGAGATCCTCGCAAAGCATCTCGCGAAAGCCACCCACCGCCAAAGCTGCATCGCGGACAAACATCGCACCACTTGACGGAATCAGGTTCTCCGGATGAAGGATCCTGGCGGGCGATCTGAGCACGACCGGATCGCGGCCGGTCGGCCCATGGAAGGCGTTTCGATCAGTGCGGCTTCCCACCTCGAGGCATGAGCACGCAACCAGCACGTTCCCGGGGGCGAGCGCCCAAAGGACATCGAGATGGTGGGGAAGCCATTCGTCGTCAGAATCGAGAAGCGCAATCCACTCCTGATTGGCCGCTTCGAGGCCCGTTTGATAGGCGGCCGCAGCCCCCCGATTACGGTTGTGGACGATCAGTTCAGCACCCCACTCCGTGGCGACTTGGCCGCTGTCGTCGGTCGATGCATCGTCCACCACGATCACCTGGGCCGGTTGGCGGGGTTGCTGTACCGCGATGCTCCGAAGCGCCCTCCGCAGGAGTCGGGCTCGGTTGTGGACCGGAATGACCACCGAGACCGGGAGCTGGCGTGCAACCGAACCGCACGAAACATCCGCGTTTTCCATTGCCACCGGACGATCGCCGCTCTGAGTTTCCAAGCTCTGGGTCATGCGAAGCGCGAAACACCGGCCGCCGGATCCCCCGGGTTGCGGCCGGTCGACATCGCGTGTCCAACTTCCAGGCATCGACCGAGCCGAGCAAGCATCACTGTCATACCTATGACAACGGTGCTAGGCCCAACACCGGGAGATCTCCCTCCTTGCGGGACGGATCCTGGCGTAGCCGGACGCGCCCGACAGGACTCGAACCTCAGCGAGCCCGGAGGGCGAGCGGTGTCACAGGTTCGATCCTGGCGTAGCCGGACGCGCCCGACAGGACTCGAACCTCAGCGAGCCCGGAGGGCGAGCGGTGTCACAGGTTCGATCCTGGCGTAGCCGGACGCGCCCGACAGGACTCGAACCTCAGCGAGCCCGGAGGGCGAGCGGTGTCACAGGTTCGATCCTGGCGTAGCCGGACGCGCCCGACAGGACTCGAACCTCAGCGAGCCCGGAGGGCGAGCGGTGTCACAGGTTCGATCCTGGCGTAGCCGGACGCGCCCGACAGGACTCGAACCTCAGCGAGCCCGGAGGGCGAGCGGTGTCACAGGTTCGATCCTGGCGTAGCCGGACGCGCCCGACAGGACTCGAACCTGTGACCTCGTGCTCCGGAGGCACGCGCTCTATCCAACTGAGCTACGGGCGCGGGACCGCCCAGTCTAGATGCGGCCGGCCGGGCCGTCAGGGTCACCCACGAGCGACGACGGCCCCGGATACCGTAGGCGCGTGGACCTGTCGATCGTCTTCCTGGGCACCGCGGGATCGGTGCCGACCGCCCGCCGCGCGACCGCCTGCGTGCTGGCGCGCGCGGGCGGTGATCGCCTGCTGTTCGACTGCGGTGAGGGGTCGCAGCGGCAGATGCAGCGCTCGACCGGCCTGGTCGCTGTCGACGAGATCTACCTGACCCACTACCACGCCGACCATTACCTGGGCGTCCCGGGGCTGCTCAAGACGTACGACCTTCAGGGCCGTGAGCGTCCGCTGCGGATCGTCGGCCCGCCGGGCCTCGAGGGGCTCTTCCGGACAATCGGTCGGATCGTCGGCCGGCTGTCGTACGACCTCGAGCTCATCGAGCTCGAGGAGGGGGAAGCGGTCCGCCACGCCGGCTACGAAGTGCGCTCGTTCGGCGTGGATCATCGGGTCCGCGCCTACGGCTACGCCCTGGTCGAGGACGAGAGGCCGGGGCGATTCGATCCGTCGCTGGCCGAGCAGCTCGGGGTCACCGCCGGCCCGGATTTCGGCAGGCTTCAGGCAGGAAAGGCGGTGCGGGTGCCGGACGGCTCGGTCGAGCCCGACCAGGTGATGGGCACACGGCGACGCGGCCGCAAGGTGGTGATCTCGGGCGACACCGCTCCCTGCGAGATGTCCGCGCTCGCGGCGCACCAGGCCGAGCTCCTGGTCCACGACGCGAGCTTCGCCGATCAGGAGGCTGATCGGGCCGCCGAAACCGGCCATTCGACTGCCCGACAGGCGGCCAAGCTGGCCTGCGACGCGGGGGTGGGGATGCTCGCCCTGGTCCACATCTCGTCCCGCTATGACGTCCGAGACGTCCTCGCCGAGGCGCGCCAGGAGTTCACGGCGAGCGAGGCGCCACGCGACTTCGACCTGGTTGAGATCCCCCTGCCAGAGCGTGGCGGTCCCCGCCTGATCGAGGACGGGGCCCGCGCCGGCCCGCCGGCCTGAGCGCGGCGGGTCGCGCTCAGCCGAGCGGCGCCGCGAGGTCGGCGACGGCCTGCGCGACCGCGATCGGCTGGTCCTCCTGGAGAAAGTGCTTGGCGTCGAGCAGGATCGGGTCCTCGACGCCGAGCGCCTCCTCGGCGGCCCGCAGCTGGTCCATGCCGATCGCCGGGTCGCGCTCCCCCCAGACGATTCGCGCCGGATAGGGGCGTCCGGCCAGACCGGCCCACAGGCTTCGCTGGCGATCCTCCCCCAGCTCGAACCCCCGCATGATCCGGAGGAAGGCCCGGCCGCCGTCCCCCCGCTTCAGGAGCTCGTAGTGGGCACGGACCTCGGCGCGGGGGACCGCGGAGCGCTCCGCGACGCCCTGGAGGTAGAAGAGCCTCGTGAAGACGCCGGGGCTCAGGGTCGAGAGCCACGCCCGGCCCAGGCCGGGGACGGCGAACGGGGCCATCGTCCACGGGCGGCGAAACGACGCCAGGCCGAGCAGGGTGTTGAGCGCCGTGAGCGAGAGCACCCGGTCGGGGTTGGCGACCGCCCACAGGCATCCGATCGGTCCTCCTATGTCGTGGACCACGAGATGGCAGCGCTCGATCTGGAGCGAGTCGAGCGCAGCGCTCGCCCACCTCGCAAGCCCGGACCACGTGTAGTCGAAGCTCTCGGGTCGTGCGGCCAGACCGAGGCCCGGGAAGTCGAAGGCGATGCCCCGGAGGCCCTGCTGGGCGAGCGCCGGGATCACCTTGCGGTAAAGAAACGAGCTGGTGGGCACCCCGTGGAGCAGCACGACCGGCGCGCCGGATCCCTGTTCACGAACGAAGCTCGCCGCGCCGCCGGCCTCGAACCGCCGGCCCGCTGCCTGGTGGGCTTCGATCACCTCGTTGGCGGCAACGCGGGTGGCGGCCATCGACCGCATGATCGCACCCGCGGAGGGTCGAGGATTCGGCCATCCAGCCTGCTAGGCTCGCCGCGTCTGTTCCTTTAACCCGGTCCCGAGAGGCCAGGAAGGGCTAGGGCTTGAGCGCTGACCACAAGGTCGTCCTCGACCGCGACGATCTGCGCCGCACGCTGATGCGGATCGCGCACGAGATCGTCGAGAAGAACCCGGAGGCCGAGTTCCCCGAGGGCGGAAGCGCCGAGGCGCCGACCGCCGAGGAGCGTGGTGGCTCGCCAGGGACGGCGGCGCCGGTCGCCCTGGTGGGCATCCACACGCGGGGGGCGGTTCTGGGCGAGAGGCTCCACGCGCTCGTCGGCGAGCTGACCGGCTCGGAGGTCCCGTTCGGAGACCTCGACATCTCGTTTTACCGCGACGACGTCAACGCGCGCGAGCCCGGGGCCCAGCCCGTCGTCCACGCCTCACACCTCGATTTCGAGCTCGAGGGCCGCACGGTGGTGCTGGTCGACGACGTGTTGTTCACGGGCCGGACGGTCAGGGCCGCGATCGACGCGCTGTTCGACTACGGGCGCCCCCATCGGGTGCAGCTCGCGGTGCTCGTCGACCGCGGCCACCGCGAGCTCCCGATTCGCCCCGACTACGTGGGCAAGAACCTGCCGACCGCGCGCGAGGAGCGAGTCTACGTCCAGGTCGAGGAGCTCGACGGGGTGGACCAGGTCGCAATCGCGGCGACCGTGGAGGCGTCCCGATGAAGCACCTGCTCGCGATCGCGGGCCTCGAGAGGCCTGACGTCGAGCGGATCATGGAGCGGGCCGAGGGGTTCGCGGAGGTGGGTCGCCGCGACATCAAGAAGGTCCCGACGCTTCGCGGCCGCACGATCGTCAATCTGTTCTACGAGGCGAGCACCCGCACCAGCTCTTCGTTCGAGCTCGCCGCCAAGCGGCTCTCTGCTGACCTCGTCTCGGTCAAGTCGGCGGGGTCATCGGTCGACAAGGGCGAGTCTCTCAAGGACACGATCGCCACCCTGAGCGCCTACGGCCCGGAGGCGATCGTGATCCGCTCGCCCCATGCAGGCGCGGCGGACCTGGTGGCGGGCTGGACGGAGGCGGCCGTGGTCAACGCAGGGGACGGCAAGCACGAGCACCCCAGCCAGGCGCTGCTCGACGTCTACACGCTGGTCAAGCGAATCGGGTCGCTCGAGGGGCGCACGATCTGGATCGTGGGTGACGTCCTGCACAGCCGGGTGGCGCGGTCGAACGTGCTCGCCTTCCGCCTCATGGGCGCCGACGTCGTCGTGTGCGGCCCGCCGACCCTGATCCCCCGCGGGATCGAGGACGCGCTCGGATGCGAGGTCTCCCACGAGATGGGCGGGATCCAGGAGGCCGACGTCGTCTACGCGCTGCGGATGCAGAACGAGCGCATGGGGGAATCGTTCGTCCCCTCGATCCGCGAATACGTCGCCCTCTACCAGATCGACTCGCGCCGGCTCAGCCCGCGCCAGCTGCTCATGCATCCGGGTCCCGTCAACCGGGGGGTTGAGCTCTCGGCGGAGGTGATCGACGCGCCCAACTCGCTGATCACCGAGCAGGTCGAGAGTGGCCTCGTGGTGCGGATGGCGATCCTCTACGAGCTCCTCGCGGGGGCCCGCCCCCGCCCCGGAGGCGGCCAGGCGACGGACTCCGACGACCTCCCGGCCCCCACCCCGATCAAGGAGCCCGCGTGAGCGAATCTCTTCGCTCCGCGTCGAGCCTCGACTGGCGCGGCCCCGGACTCGAGCCGGCCGGTGACCTGGTGCTTCGCCGGGCTTCGGTGCTCGATCCGCGAGCCGGGATCGACGGGACCTACGACGTGGTGGTCCGAGACGGCGAGCTGGCCGAGCTCGCCGCGCCCGGAAGCGTCGAGACGGCCGACGCGGAGACGGTCGAAGCCGAGGGGAGGATCGTCGTGCCGGCCTTCTTCGACCCCCACGTCCATCTGCGAACGCCGGGCGACGAGGACGAAGAGGACGTCGAGACCGGGACCCGCGCGGCCGCCTCGGGTGGCTACTGCGGGATCCTCGCGATGGCGAACACCCGACCCCCGGTCGACTCGGCCGCCGACGTCCGCTCGCTTCGCGAACGCGCCTCCGATGCGGCCTTCGTGCCGACCGGCTTCCTGGCCTGCGTGACCCGGGGAATGGAGGGAGAGGAGCTGGCCGAGATGGCGGAGCTCCGCGACGCGGGGGCGATCGCGTTCTCGGACGACGGGCTGCCGATCTCAAACGCCCGGGTCATGCGCCGGGCCCTCCAGTACCAGCGCCTGGTCGGTGGCCGGCTCGCGCTCCATGAGGAGGACCACGACCTCTCGCGGCCGGCCGGGGCCCACGCGCCCCACCTGGGCGGAGTGATGAACGAGGGGGTGGTTTCGGCCGCCCTCGGCCTGGCCTCGGTTCCGTCGATCGCCGAGTCGACGATGATCTCCCGCGATGCCGCGCTGGCCGCCTACGAGGACGGCCGGATCCACGTCCAGCACCTATCCGCCCGCGAGTCCGTCGAGGCCGTGGCGGCGGCCAAGCAGGCCGGGGTGCGAATCACCTGCGAGGCGACCCCTCACCACCTGACGCTCACCGACGAGGAGGTGAGGAGCCTCGACTCGCGGTTCAAGATGAACCCTCCCCTTCGCACCGAGGAAGACCGGCGCGCGCTGATCGACGGGCTCCGCTCGGGCGTGATCGATTGCGTTGCCACCGATCACGCCCCACATTCCCCGGAGGAGAAGGAGTTGCCGTTCGAGCAGGCGGCGATGGGGGTGACCGGGCTCGAGACGGCGTTCGCCGCGCTCCATACCGAGCTCGTCTTGCCGGGGGTGCTCGAGCTCGGCGTCCTCGTGGAGCGGATGTCCGGCGGGGCCGCGCCGTTCGGGATCGAGCCTCCGAGCCTCGCCCGGGGATCTGAGGCGAGCCTGGTGCTCCTCGATCCCGCCGCCGAGTGGGAGCCCGGGGCGGAGGGGTGGGAGAGCCGGTCCTCCAACTCGTGCTTCGCCGGCCGCAGAATGGTGGGCAGGGTCCTGATGACGGTGATTGCGGGGAGGGTCGCGTATCGGCAGCGGAGCTTCGCGGTCGGGGTGGCCGGATAGCGATGACGCCTTCCAAGCTCGACCCCGAGCGCGCCGCCCTGGTGGTCGTCGACGTCCAGGAGGCCTTCCGCAAGGCGGTCCCGAGCTTCGACCGCGTCGCTCGCGCTTCCGCCGCCCTCGTTCGAGGAGCCTCGGCGCTCGGCGTCCCGACGATCGTCACCGAGCAGTATCCGAAGGGGCTCGGGGCCACCGTGGCCGAGGTGGCCCGGCTCCTGCCCGAGGAAGTCAAGCCGATCGAGAAGGTCTCATTCTCCGCCTGCGAAGCCGACGGCTTCGACCTCGAGGGCCGAGACCAGGCGGTCGTCTGCGGCATCGAGGCCCACGTTTGCGTGAACCAGACGGTGCTCGACCTGCTCGAGCAGGGCGTCGAGGTGCACCTGGCCCGAGACGCGGTCGGCTCCCGGTTCGAGGAGGACCGCACGGTAGGGATCGACAAGGCTCGACGGGCAGGGGCCGTGGTGACGAGCGTCGAGACGGCGCTCTTCGAGCTCGTCGGAAGTGCGGGCACCGACCGGTTCAAGGAGGTTCAGGGCGTGGTCCTCGAGTACGCGCCGAACCCCTGATGGCCGAGCCCGGGCCCGCCCGCGCGGCGACTCCTGGATACGTCCTGCTCGAGGACGGCACGCGCTTCGATGGCCGTCTGTGCGGCGCGCGCGACTCGATCACCGGCGAGGTCGTCTTCAACACCGCAATGACCGGCTATCAGGAGGCGGTCAGCGACCCCTCGTACGCGGGCCAGATCATCACCTTCACCTACCCGCTGATCGGCAACTACGGAGTCGCGGCCTCGGCGATGGAGTCCGACAGCGTCCAGGCTCGCGGGCTGATCATGCGCGAGGCGAAGAACCCCGAGGGCGCCGCCGACGCCGAGGGCGGCTGGGTCGACTGGCTCACCGACTGCGGCGTGGCGGCGATCGACGGGATCGACACCAGGGCGCTCGTACGCCACATCCGCGACCGGGGAGCGTTGCGGGGCGGGATCTTCGCGGCCGAGGTCCCCGACGACGAGGCGGCCGAGCTCGTCGCCTCAGAGCCCTCGATGTCGGGCGCCGACCTGGCCCGCACGGTGGGCCCCGAGGAGCCCGTGGAGATCGCGGGCTCGGGCCCGCATGTGGTCGGGATCGACACCGGGATCAAGCTGTCGATTGTCCGGCAGCTCCGCGAGCGCGACTGCCGGCTGACCCTGCTGCCGTGCGACGCGTCCGCCGACCAGGTGCTGGAGCGAGGTCCCGATCTGGTCTTCCTCGCCAACGGCCCGGGTGACCCGGCGGCGCTCGACTACGTCGTGGACACGGTGCGAGACCTGGTCGGCAAGCGCCCCGTATTCGGGATCTGCCTCGGCCATCAGCTCCTTTGCCGGGCGGTTGGGCTCGAGACCTTCAAGCTCCCGTTCGGGCACAGAGGCGCGAACCACCCGGTCAAGGACCTCGGCACGGGGCGAATCGAGATCACCTCGCAGAACCACGGGTTCGCGGTCCGTGGGCCGAGCGGGGAGCAGCGCATCGAGGGCGATCAGCCGGTTCGGTGGGAGACCGACGTCGGGACCGCCGAGCTCTCCCACTTGAACCTCTACGACCGCACCGTCGAGGGCCTCGTCCTGCGAGACGTCGCGGGAGCGACGGTTCAATACCACCCGGAGGCCGGTCCCGGGCCTCACGACGCGCTCCACCTGTTTGACCGCTTCCTCAACTTGGCATGAACGAGTTCCGCCCGCCTACTCAGCTCCCGCTCGCTCCCACCAGCACCACTGGCCATCTTGCCGGCTCGCTCCCGCCCGCGCCGCGGGCGGGAGGTCGCGATGCCTAGACGCGACGACATGCGGAAGATCCTCCTGATCGGATCGGGGCCGATCGTGATCGGGCAGGCGGCCGAGTTCGACTACTCGGGCGCCCAGGCGTGCAAGGTGCTGCTCGCCGAGGGCTACGAGGTGGTGCTCGTGAACTCGAACCCGGCGACGATCATGACCGACCCCGAGTTCGCCCACCGCACCTACGTGGAGCCACTGACGCCGGACTCCGTCACCGCGATCATCGAGCGTGAGCGCCCCGACGCCCTGCTCCCGACGCTCGGCGGCCAGACGGCGCTCAACCTCGCCTCGACTCTGCATGACGAGGGCGTCCTTCAACGTCTCGGGGTGGAGCTGATCGGCGCCGACTACGAGGCGATCCGCCGCGCCGAGGACCGCGAGGTGTTCCGCGACACCATGGAGTCGGCCGGGCTTCGGGTCCCGTGGTCCTTGATCGTCACCTCCGTCGGCGAGGCCGAGGCGGCGCTCGCCGACGGGTCGCTCGCCATGCCCGCGATCGTGAGGCCGGCCTACACGCTCGGCGGGCACGGAGGCGGAGTGGGGAGGACCGAGACCGAGCTTCGACAGGTCGTCTCGGAGGGCCTTGCGGCGAGCCCGATCAACCAGGTGCTGGTCGAGGAGTCGGTGCTCGGGTGGGGCGAGTTCGAGCTCGAGCTGATGCGTGATCGCAACGATAACGTCGTCGTCGTCTGCTCGATCGAGAACATCGACCCGATGGGCGTCCACACCGGTGACAGCGTCACAGTGGCGCCCGCGCAGACGCTCTCCGACCGCCTCTACCAGGAGCTCCGTGACCAGGCGCTCCGCGTGATCAGGGCGGTCGGGGTGGAGACGGGGGGCTCGAACATTCAGTTCGCGGTCAACCCCGAGACGGGCGAGGTCGTGGTGATCGAGATGAACCCTCGCGTCTCGCGGTCGTCCGCGCTGGCGTCCAAGGCGACCGGCTTTCCGATCGCGAAGATCGCCGCCAAGCTGGCCGTCGGCTACGCGCTGGAGGAGATCCCGAACGACATCACGATGGCGACGCCGGCCGCCTTCGAGCCGACGATCGACTACGTGGTGACCAAGGTCCCGCGGTTCGCGTTCGAGAAGTTCCCCGGGGCCTCGGGCAGCCTCTCGACCCACATGAAGTCGGTGGGAGAGGCGATGGCGATCGGCCGCACGTTTCGCGAGTCGTTCGCGAAGGCGATGCGCTCGCGCGAGCTCGACGCCGACCTCGATGTCCCGGATGACACCGGCGAGCTCCTCGATCGGCTCGCCACCCCGGCGCCGGATCGATTTGACCTTATCCTGGAGGCGTTTCGGCGCGGCACGGAGCCGAGTGAAGTCGCCGGTCGCACCTCGATCGACCCCTGGTTCCTGGACGAGCTCCGAACCCTGGCGCTCGAGGGGGACGCAACTTCCGGGCTGGTCCGCACCTTCAAGGCGGTGGACACCTGCGCCGCGGAGTTCGAGGCCCGGACGCCCTATTACTACTCGGCCCACGAGCACGCCGCCGGATCGGAGGTTCGGCGCGGCGAGCGCGCCTCCGTGGTCATCCTCGGCTCCGGGCCGAACCGGATCGGTCAGGGAATCGAGTTCGACTACTGCTGCGTCCACGCCGCGATGACGGTTCGCGAGTCAGGCCGCGACGCGGTGATGGTCAACTGCAACCCGGAGACGGTCTCGACCGATTACGACACCTCCGACCGCCTCTACTTCGAGCCGCTGACCATCGAAGACGTGCTCGCGGTCATCGACTGCGAGCGCCCCGAGGGGGTGATCGTCCAGTTCGGTGGCCAGACGCCCCTGAAGTTGGCCAGGGCGCTCGAGGAGTCGGGCGCCCGCCTGCTCGGAACCCCCGTCGACGCGATCGACCTCGCCGAGGACCGCGGCCGCTTCGGCGCCCTGCTGCGAAAGCTCGGGATCGCTCACCCTCCCTACGGGACCGCGCTCTCGGCCGACGAGGCCGCCGTGATCGCGGCCGACGTCGGCTTTCCGCTCCTCGTTCGCCCCTCCTACGTGCTCGGCGGACGGGCGATGGAGATCTGTTATGCAGCCGACGGGCTCGCCGCCTATCTCGAGGAGAACGTGAAGGCAGACCAGGAGCACCCGCTGCTGCTGGACCGATTCCTCGAGGACGCGATCGAGGTCGACGTCGACGCGCTCTGCGACGGAACCGACGTCCACACCGCCGGGATCATGCAGCACGTCGAGGAGGCGGGGGTCCACTCCGGAGACTCCGCCTGCGTGCTTCCGCCGATGAGCCTCGGCGAGGAGATGCTCGAGGAGATCAGCGACACGACCACTCGAATCGCGCTCGAGCTCGGGGTGATCGGCCTGATCAACATCCAGTACGCGGTCGCCGGCGGCAGGCTCCACGTGATCGAGGCCAACCCGCGAGCCTCGCGGACCGTCCCGTTCGTCTCCAAGGCGACCGGCGTCCCGCTCGCCAAGGTGGCCTGCCGGCTGATGCTCGGCGAGGCCCTCGCCGACCAGCGGCTCTCGGCAGCGCCGAGCCGGCACGTGAGCGTCAAGGAGGCGGTGCTGCCCTTCGCGCGCTTCGCTGGCGCCGACTCCGTCCTCGGCCCGGAGATGAAGTCGACCGGCGAGGTGATGGGCATCGCACAGGACTTCCCGACCGCGTTCGGAAAGGCCCAGACCGCCGCCGGGATTGCCCTGCCGCACGAGGGAACCGTGTTCATCACGGTCACCGACACCGACAAGCCGGCCGCGACGCAGCTCGCGGCGCGTTTCCATGATCTGGGGTTCAGGGTGATCGCGACCAGAGGGACCGCCCAGGCGATCTCGCGGATGGGGGTCCCCGTCACCGCGATCAACAAGCTCGCCGACGGGTCGCCGCATGTGGTCGACTACATCCGAAATCACGAGGTCGACCTGGTGATCAACACGCCGACCGGCGGCGGGGCGCGAAGCGACGGCTATGAGATCCGAACCGCGGCGGTGAGGCAGGGGATCCCGTGCGTGACCACGATGACCGGGGCTTCCGCCGCGGCGCGGGCGATCTTCGCCCTGCGCGAGCGCGCCGCGGAGCCGCGCTCCCTTCAGGAGCTCCACGAGGGCGCCACGGAGTCGAAGCTGGCCCAGCCCGACGAGGTGGGCGGTCAGCGCTGAGCCGACAGCGACCGCCGGCCACCTCGCCGCTCGGGCCCCTGCCCCGCTCGGCCGGAGGTCCTGCCAGGTGGTCGACAACCGCCCCGCGGGCGGCTACCGGATCTTCTCGGCGCTGGATCGCGTTGGTCCCGAGCCCCGCGCCGGCCAGTTCTACATGCTGTCGACCCGCATCGGCTGGGGGTCGAGCGAAGGCCGGCCGTTTCTGCCTCGCGCGTTCTCGGTCGCCGAAGCCGAGGTTGCCGAGGGCGGCCTTCGGCTCGACTTCCTGGTCGAGGCCGTCGGCCCGGGCACCGAGCGCCTGGCGGCTCTTCGCCCCGGCGAGGAGCTCTGGCTCACGGGCCCGCTCGGAAGGCCCTTCTCATCCCCGCGCGAGCTCGGGCCGCGGATCGCCGGGGCGATCCTGGTGGGCGGCGGGATCGGCCTCGCGCCGTTGGCGATCCTGCGCCGCCAGCTCGCCGACCGCGGGGTCGCGGTTCGCTCCCTGATCGGCTTTCGCGATCGGCGCCACTCCGGCGGGGTGGAGGAGCTCTTCTCGTGCTGCGAGGTCAGGCTGGCGAGCGAGGACGGCCACGCCGGACACCGGGGGCGGGTGACCGATCTGCTCGACGTCGTGTTGGAGGGCGACGCCGTAGAGACGGCCGCGGTCTATGCGTGCGGCCCGCCCGCGATGCTCGAGGCGGTTCGCCGGATGTGCGTCGAGCGCCGGGTCGCCGCCGAGCTCGCCATGGAGGCCCCCATGGGGTGCGGCTTCGGGGCGTGCTTCGGATGCGCGGTCCCGCTGGCGCGGGGCGGCTACCTACGCCTCTGCGTGGACGGCCCCGTGGTGGGGGCCGGCGAGATCGAGACCGCGCTCGTCGCGGGGTCGGGACACTGATCGCGCCTTGGACCTGAGCGTCGACCTGGCGGGGCTTCGGCTCGACCACCCGGTGCTGAACGGCAGCGGGACGTTCGACGCGATCGCCGCCCGGCGGGCCTTCGGCGCGGCCCTGGTTGACGATTTCCCCTTCTCGGCGTTCGTGTCGAAGACGATCACCCCGGAGCCGCGGGTCGGCAACCCGCCGCCCCGGATCTTCGAGTCCCCCTCAGGGATGATCAACTCGATCGGCCTTCCCAACAAGGGCCTCGCGGGGTTTCTCGAACGCGATCTGCCCCGGCTCGCCGAGCTCGGGGTCCCGCTGATCGTCTCAGTGATGGGAACCAGCCACACCGAGTTCGAGCTCCTGGTCAACGGGCTGGCCGATCAAGGAGAGGTGGCGGCGATCGAGCTCAACGTCTCATGTCCCAACGTAGAGTCGGGACTGATCGTGGGCCAGCAGCCCTCGGAGACTCTCGGACTCCTGAGGGCGGTGCGCCCACTGACCTCGAAGCCGCTGATCGTCAAGCTGACGCCCACCGTCGCCGAGCCGGAGTCGATCGCCCTGGCCGCCGAGCAAGGCGGAGCGAACGCCCTCTCCCTGGTCAACACCGTCCAGGCCGCCGCGCTGGATCCGGGCACCCTCGAGCCCTGGCTGGGCGCCGGCAAGGGGGGCCTGTCGGGGCCGGCGATCCGCCCCTATGCGCTCGGTCAGGTGCAGCGGGTCTCGGCCACCGCGTCGATTCCGGTGGTCGGGATGGGCGGCATCGAGTCGGGATCCGACGCGCTCGCCTTTCTGGCCGCCGGCGCGAGCGCGGTGGCGATCGGGACCGCGAGCTTTCGCGACCCGATGGCGGGTGCCCGCGTCAGGCGCGAGCTCGAGGAGGCCCTCGAAGGCGCCGGCTCCGGCGCATCGGCGGACATTGTCGAGAGGATCCGGGCGTCGACCTCTACCTAAGGTCGAAGCGAATTTGCCAAAAAAGGCGCCGAACCCCCTTTCCGGCCAGTCCAAGCGGGTATATGATCGCCGCCGCCGATGGCCCCCTCCGTCGACACTGCCACCGCTGTTCCCGAGCGAAGCCACGAGCAGCGGATGCGGGCGCTCACACGGGCCAACGAGATCCGCTCGAGGCGGGCCCAGCTGAAGCGCGACCTGAAGGCGGGCAAGGCAAAGATCGAGGCCCTGCTGCTCGACCCACCCGACTACGTGCTCTCGGCGAAGGCGTTCGACATGATCCTGGCGGTGCCCAAGTACGGCCGGGTGAAGGCCAACAAGATCCTGACCCAGTGCCGGATCTCCCCCTCGAAGACGATCGGCGGCCTCTCCCAGCGCCAGCGCGGCGAGCTGGTCTCCCAGCTTCGCCGGTAGGTCGGCGCGGCGAACGAACGGCCGCAGGTAGGGGCGCGCGCAGCCAGCCAGACGGCCAGAAGGGCACCCCGGGTGAGTTGCGTCCCCATAGCCGTCGCAATCCGCCCCGGGCGCGAAACGAGACGGGTCCCCTACCCAGCCTCGTCGAGCGTTTCGCGGCAATCGGCGCATAGCGCGCGCCTCCCGCGCCGGGTCGTAGGTAAGGATTGGCGGGTGGCGAAGGTCTTCGTGATCACCGGGCCGTCGGGGGTGGGAAAGGGCACCCTGATCTCCGAGCTCCGGCGGCGCGTGCCGGGGCTCGAGCTGTCGGTCTCGGCGACCACGCGAGAGCCTCGCGGGGGCGAGGTCGAAGGCCGCGACTATCACTTCCTCGACCGCGAGGACTTCGACCGCCGCGCCCGGGACGGCGAGTTCGTCGAGCACGCGACCTACAGCGGCAATCGCTACGGAACCCTGCGATCGGAGGTCGATCGGCGCCTCGACGCCGGACGTTCGGTTGTGCTCGAGATCGAGGTGCAGGGCGCCCGGCAGGTTCGCGCCGCGATGCCGGAGTCGGTCCAGGTGTTCATCGCGCCCCCTGACCCCGGGGCCCTTCGGCGCAGATTGGAGGGGCGCGGCACGGACTCGACCGACGACATCGACGAGCGCCTGCGCACCGCGGAGCTCGAGCTCGCGGCCCAGGAGGAATTCCAGCACGTGGTGATCAACGACGAGGTTCAGCGCGCAGCCACACGCCTGGGAGCGATCGTGCGCGACGAGCTCGCCCGAGAGCCCTAATATGGGGCGGCGATGATCAAGCCACGCGTCGACAAGCTCATGGACCGCACCGACTCCCACTACGCGGCGGTCGTGGTGGCGGCCAAGCGAGCCCGCCAGCTCAACAGCTACTACCGCGCGCTCGGCGAGGGCAGCTACGAGGAGTACACCCCGCCGATGATCGACACCCCGTCGGGCAACTACCTGACGATCTCTCTCGAGGAGCTGGCGGCGGGGAAGATCGACTACCACTACCGCGCCTGAGCGGGCACGGGTAGGGCGATGGCCCGGATCCTGCTCGGCGTCAGTGGGGGCATCGCCGCCTACAAGGCGCTCGAGCTCGCCCGGCTGGCGACCCGTGCCGGGCACGGCGTCCGGGTCTTGATGACTCCGGCGGCGCAACGGTTCGTGGGCGCCGCCTCCTTCGAGGGGATAACCGGCGCCCCGGTGCTCGCAAGCGAGTTCGAGCGCGACCCGATGGGCGGCGCGTTCCCGGGGGATCCGGCCCCGGACCACGACCCGATCGGGCACCTGGCCCTGGCGGCGAACGCCGACCTCTACCTGATCGCCCCGGCGTCGGCCAACACGATCGCCAAGCTGGCGGCCGGGATCGCGGACTCGATGCTCACGATTTCGTTTCTGGCCTGTCCGGCGCCCCGCGTCGTCGCGCCGGCGATGAACGACCGCATGTACGCCGACCCCGCCACCCAGTCCAACCTCGAGACCCTTCGCGGCCGGGGGGTGCGGGTGATCGAGCCCGACGAGGGGGCCCTCGCCTCGCGCGGAGAGCACGGGGTGGGACGGCTTCCCTCGCCGGAGCGGCTGCTTGCCGAGGTCGAAACGGTGGCCGGGCGCGCGGGGGGGAGCTGGGACGGGTTGCGGGTTCTGATCACCGCGGGGGGGACCAGGGAGCCGATCGACCCGGTCCGATACATCGGCAACCGCTCCAGCGGCCGGATGGGGATCGCGCTCGCCGAACGCGCCGCCCGGCGCGGGGCGGAGGTGACCCTGGTCGCGGCTAACGTCGCCCTCGACGCGCCTGGCGGCATCGAGAGGGTCGACGTAGAGACGACGAGCGAGCTCGCTGCCGCGGTTCGCCAACGGTTCGACCGCTGCCACGTCCTGCTGATGGCGGCCGCGGTCGCGGATTTCGCGCCCGAGAGCGCCGCGGAGGGGAAGATCCCGCGGGAGGCCGGCGGCGAGCTGTCGCTACGACTCGAGCGGACCGACGACGTGCTCGCCGGGCTCGCCGAGCGGCGCTCGCGCGGGCAGATCCTGGTGGGGTTCGCTGCCGAGCACGGTCCGGATGCCGTGCACAGGTCCCGCGAGAAGCTCGATCGAAAGGGAATCGACCTGATCGTCTTCAACGACGTATCGCGGGCCGAGATCGGCTTCGACTCCACGGACAACGAGGTGCTGATCGTCGGCCGAGACGACGAGGTCGGCGTGCCGCTCGCTCCCAAGTCCCAGGTCGCCGACGCGATTCTCGACCGGGTCGCGGCGATGCGGGCGGCCGAGCGGCTGCCCGACGGCGGATAGCGCTCGCCCATCGGGCGATTGGCGCGGCCGCCGGCACGGCGAACGCCCGCCCTACACTTATCGAGTGTCAGAGCAGGCGTCCGACTCGCTTTACGAGCTCTATCGCAGTGGCGTGTCGCTGCTCGAGTCGGGCGACTTCGCCCAGGCGACCGTGCCGCTCTCCAAGGCGGCCCGAATTGCGCCCGAGAAGAGCTCGATCCGGGAGGCTCTGGGACGGGCGTACTTCCACAGCGGGCGCTACCCCGAGGCCGCCCGGGAGTTCGAGGCGGTGATCGAGCGCTATCCGGTCAACGACTTCGCGCAGTTCTGCCTCGGCCGCGCCCTGACCCTCGCGGGCCAGCGCGACCGGGCCCGGCGCCACCTCGCGATCGCGGCCAATCTGCGTCCGGAGAGGCGCGACTACGCGCGGTATCGGGCGAGGCTTGCCTCTCGGCTCTCCTAGGGCCGGATGAGGGCCCTCGTACAGCGCGTTCGCCGCGCTTCGGTGGCGGTCGACGGGCACCAGGTCGCCGCGATCGGCGAGGGGCTGCTGATCCTGCTCGGGGTGGCCCGGGACGACACCGAGTCCGCCGCGGAGAGGCTCGCCGAAAAGGTTCGCGACCTTCGGGTCTTCGACGATGGCGGAGGCCGGATGAGCGAGACGCTCGAGGACCGCGAGACGCTCTGCGTCAGCCAGTTCACGCTCTACGCGCGGACCAACAAGGGAAACCGCCCCAACTTCACCGACGCGGCGCCGGCCGATGCCGCCGAGCCCCTGTATGAGCGGTTCTGCGAGCGGCTCGGCTCGAAGCGTGGCGTGTTCGGCGCCCGGATGGCGATCGAGCTGGTCAACGACGGACCGGTCACCCTGATGCTGGAGGCCTGACACCGCCCCCAAAAGGAGCCGATCGTCGGGCCGTCGTCCGGCCGGACGAATGCTGGCCGTGGACGCCCGCGGAACGCCTGCCCCAGGCGGGAGCGGGCCTGTGCGCGAGGCTATACTCAGAACACCTCTTTTCGCACCCGAACCCTGACGAGGTGGGCACGGGCCCGCCTCTTTTTTGGCGCGGAGTGGGGTGGAGGAGGCCGATATCGCGACCCGAGAGACCACTTTGAACGAGCTTCAGGAGCAGATCGAGCGCAGGCTGGGAGACCTCGACCCCGGGGTCGAGCTGATCGCGCTCGAGCGCCCGGCGGCCGAATCGCTTCGGCTGTACGTCGATCGCCCCGAAGGGGTCGATCTGGCGCTCTGCGAGCGGGTCACCCACCAGCTCGGTGACATGCTCCAGTCATTCTCGCTCGAGGTCTCCTCTCCGGGGGCTGACCGCCCGCTCACCAAGCCCGAGCACTTTCGCCGCTTCATGGGTCGAACAATTCGGGTCCGCACCAGCAAAGCGATCGATGGGCAGCGAAGCTTCACCGGAATGCTGAGCGCCGCCGACGAGCGCTCCGTGCGCCTCTCCTTCGGAGCGGACGAGGTCGAGATCCCGCTGGCCGGGATCCGGCGCTCGAACCTAGTTCCCGATCACACGACCCCCCTGGAGGAGCCAGATGAGCCGTGAGATAGTCGAGGCGATCAGGGGGCTCGAGCAGGAGAAGGGGATCGACGCCGAGACCCTGATGGGAGCCCTCGAGGACGCTCTCCTGTCGGCATACAAGAAGACCCCGGGGGCGGCCAAGTACGCGCGCGTAGACCTCGACCGTGACACCGCCGACTTCCGCGTCTTCGAGCTCATCCTCCCGCCCGAGCTCGAGGAGAAGCTGGTCGCGCAGGCGATCGAGGAGCAGGAGCAGACGATCGACCCCGAGACGGGCGAGATGCGCGAGCCGGAGGAGCCGGAGCTCGACCCGGAGCTGATCGCCCCGTACGAGGATCAGATCACGACTCGCGACGTGACCCCCGACGACTTCGGCCGGATCGCGGCACAGACCGCCAAGCAGGTGATCCTGCAGCGGATCCGCGAGGCGGAACGGCACATGATGTTCGAGGAGTACCAGGACCGGGTCGGCGAGTTGATCACGGGGATCATTCAGCAGTCCGACAACCGGTACACGTTGGTCCAGCTGCGGGAGCGCGTCGAGGCGCTGCTCCCGAGATCGGAGCAGGTCTGGAACGAGCGCTACGACCACGGTATGAGGGTGAAGGCGGTGATCACCGAGGTGAACGCCGAGGGCAAGGGCCCGGGAATCGTGGTCTCGCGCCGAAACTCCGAGTTGATCAAGCAGCTCTTCGAGCTCGAGGTGCCGGAGATCGCGGACGAGCTTGTCGAGATCGTCGGCGTGGCGCGCGAGCCCGGGTATCGCTCCAAGATCGCGGTGATATCGCACGCCGACGGGGTCGACCCGGTGGGCGCCTGCGTCGGGCCACGAGGCTCCCGGGTGCGAATGGTCGTCTCCGAGCTCAGGGGCGAGAAGATCGACATCATCCCCTACAACGAGGAGCCCGCCCGGTTCGTCGCCAAGGCCCTTTCGCCGGCGCGGGTGCGCGAGGTCCTGGTCGACGATGAGAAGCAGGAGTCGACGGTGATCGTCCCCGACGACCAGCTCTCGCTTGCGATCGGTCGTGAGGGCCAGAACGCCCGCCTGGCGGCCAAGCTGACCGGCTGGAAGGTCGACATCAAGTCCGAGACGGAGTTCAGCCAGGAGGAGGACGAGCTGACCTATGAGGACGGCGAGGATGTCGACGGCCGCTGTGCCGCCGTCCTCTCGGCGGGCCGGCGGTGTCCGAACGCTTCGCTTCAGGGCTCTCGCTACTGCGGGCTCCCTCAGCACCAGGCGCTGGCCCGCTTCGAGACGAACCAGGTCACCGTCCTGGCCGCTCTCGCCGACGACGAGGTCTCCAGGCTGGCCGACCCCAACGGCGACGAAGCCGAGCTCCGGCCCCTCGTGGAGCGCGCGATGCAGGCATTCGAGAGCGCTCAGCCCGCCGCCGAGGCCGATGATGCCGATCTCGACGGAGGCGAGGAGGACGCCGGGGACGAGGCCGATGCGACGTCCGAGGCGCCCGAGGACGCCGCGGAGGATCTGGATCCCGAGCAGGCGTTGGCCGAGGACGCCGCGGCCGAGGGCGATGAAGTCGACGAGACACCCGCTGAGACGCCGGCCGACGACGAGGAGTCCGCGGCGGAGGCTGCGGCCGACCGCGATCGAGCCGAGGACGACGGCGATCAAGCCGAGGAGCTGCCCGCCGAGGCCGCCCGTGTGGGCGCGGAGGCATCGGAGGAGCGCGATGCCTCGGCCGAGGGCCCCGAGGGATCTTGAAGAAACGCGTTCATGAGATCGCCAAGCAGCAAGGACTGAGCAGCAAGGAGGTCCTTGCGGCGCTGAACGCGGCCGGGATCGAGGCCAAGGTCGCCGCTTCCAGCGTCGAGGTGGAGGACGCCTTGAAGGCCCTGAAGGCGGCCGGAGGGTCGAGCGCCGAGGCGGCGAAGCCCGCCGCGAAGGTCGCGACCGGGCAAGCCGCCAAGAAGGCCGCACAGGGCGCCCCCGGAGAAGGCGACGGAAAGCCGCGAGCCACCCAGCCCGCGCCGTCGGCGGCCGCCACGCCGGCGGCATCCGGCGGCTCCGGTGGCGAGGCGCCGGCGGGACGAAAGCGACGTCGAGTCGTGATCGACTCCCAGGCCTCGCGTCGGGAGCACATGCCGCAGACGCCGCCGCCCCGCCCTCCGCGCCGCCGTGGCGGGAGACGGAGGCGCCCGCTTCTCGAGGAGCCGCCCGACAAGGGACCGGTCGAGGTCGTCGAGCAGCCGCCGACCAAGGTCAACTCCGGAGCCACGGTGCGAGAGGTGGCCGAGACGCTCGGCCTGGGCAGCGCCGAGGTGATCAAGAAGCTGATGGAGCTCGGCGAGATGGCGACCCTGACGCAGACACTCCCCGACGAGACCGTGACCGCGCTGGCCGAGGCCCTCGACCAGAAGGTCGAGATCGTCAGCGCCGCCGAGGACGCCACCGAGGCGCCGGTCTACGCGGACGCCACCGAGGACCTGTCCGAGCGCCCGCCGGTGGTGACGATCATGGGCCACGTCGACCACGGCAAGACGTCGCTTCTGGATGCGATCAGGGAGGCGGAGGTGGTCGCCGGAGAGGCGGGGGGGATCACCCAGCACATCGGCGCCTACCAGGTGCACCGGGACGGCAAGCGAATCACCTTCCTCGACACCCCGGGCCACGAGGCGTTCACGGCGATGCGAGCGCGGGGCGCCAAGGTCACCGACCTCGCCGTGATCGTCGTGGCGGCTGATGACGGCGTGATGCCGCAGACGGTCGAGGCGATCGACCACGCCCGCGCGGCGGAGGTCCCGATCCTGGTCGCGGTCAACAAGATCGACCGCGAGGATGCTCAGCCCGACCGAGTGCGCAACGAGCTCGCCTCGCAGGGCCTCACGCCGGAGGACTGGGGCGGTGAAACCATCTTCTGCGACGTCTCCGCGAAGACCAAGGAGGGGCTCGACAACCTGCTCGAGATGATCGTCTTGGCCGCCGAGCTCGAGGAGTTGAGGGCCAACTCGTCGGCTCCCGGCTCAGGCGTGGTGATCGAGTCTCACCTCGATCCGGGGCGCGGGCCCGTGGCGACCGTGCTGATCGAGCGCGGGACCGTCCGGGTGGGCGATGCGCTGGTCGCCGGCGCGATCTGGGGCAAGGTCAGGGCGATGCACGACTACACCGGCGCACGGGTGGAGGAGGCCGGGCCCGGCGACCCGACCGAGGTCCTGGGGCTCGACGGCGTCTGTGAGGCCGGCGAGCACGTCGAGGCAGTCGAGAACGAGCGGCGCGCCCGACAGCTCGCCCAGGAGCGGGGGCAGCGCCTCAAGACCGAGTCGCTGGCCCGCCAGCAGGCGCGCAAGGTCAGCCTGGACGAGGTTTTCACCAAGGCGACCGAGGGCGAGGTCAAGGAGCTCAACATCGTGCTCAAGGCCGATGTGTCAGGCTCGCTCGAGGCGCTTCAGGACGAGATCGCGAAACTCCCCCAGGAGCGGATCGTCGTCGACGTGATCCATTCCGCGGCTGGGGGCATCACCGAGTCCGACGTGATGCTCGCCGCCGCATCCGACGCGATCATCATCGGCTTCAACGTCCGGCCGCTCGCCGATGCGCGAAAGGCGGCCGAGCGCGAGGGCGTCGAGGTTCGCACTTACTCGGTGATCTACAAGGTGACCGAGGAGATCTACGCGGCGCTCGAAGGCATGCTGGAGCCCGAGGAGGTCGAGGAGACGATCGGCCAGGCGGAGGTCAAGGAGCTCTTTCGGGCCTCGCGGGTCGGGACGATCGCCGGCTGCGTGGTCACCGACGGGCGGATCACGCGCACGGGCCAGGTGCGCCTGGTCCGCGAGGGCACGGTCGCCTGGACGGGGCGGATCGGCTCCCTGCGTCGCTTCAAGGACAACGTGCAGGAGGTCGAGGAGGGCCTCGAGTGCGGCGTCGTCCTGGACGGCTATCAGGACGTCAAGGTCGGCGACGTGCTGGAGGTCTTCGAGACCAAGCAGGTCGAGCAGACGCTGGAGTAGCCTCTCTGCCCGGGAGGGCGAGAGGGGTGCCGGTCAGGCGCATTCTTCTTCCTCGTCGACGACGGCGGCCACGCACCCGGACGGTCGGGAGACCACGGCCGGGATGAAGCTCGTCCGCGACATCTATCCGGGGCGCAAGAACTCCACGCCCGCGTTCCTGACGGCCGTCGGTGGCAGGGTCTTCTTCGGTGCCCAGGACGGCGTCGATGGCATCGGGCCGTGGAACGCGGCCCCGTAAGGCTGCCGTTCGCCCCTAACCGAAGTCGCCGACGCTGGAGTAGCATTTTCCGCGGGAGAGCGAGGGACCTTGAGCGCGATAGTCGGATCGAGGGTGAGTCTCGCGGCGATCGTCGCGCTCTCCGCGCTTCTCGCTTTCGGGCCTGGAGCGGGAATCGGCCACGCCGCAAGCGCGAGCCTCGTCAAGAACATCAGTCCCAGGGGAAGCTCGAAGCCAGGCTGGTTCGCCGGGCTACGACAGACGGCCTACTTCGAAGCCGACGACGGTGCCCACGGCGCCGAGCTTTGGAAGTCGGACGGGACGACCGCCGGGACCGAGCTCGTCGCCGACATCAATCCCGGAAGCGCCGGTTCGTTCCCCCTTTACCCGACGAGGCTCGGGGACATGCTCCTGTTCGCAGCCGACAGTGGTTCACCCGCCTGCGAGCTCTGGAGGTCGGACGGGACCACGGGCGGAACCCAGCGCGTCAAGGAGATCCACTCGACCGAGTGCTCGCACAACCCACACGCCTTCCCCACCCGTCTGAGGGCGGTGGGCGGGACGCTCTTCTTCGAGGCCGACGACCCAGCCCACGGGCCCGAGCTCTGGAAGTCCGACGGGACCACCGCCGGGACCAAGCTGGTGAAGGACATCGATCCGGGCGCCACCGGCTCCTATCCCCGCGCCCTGACCCGCGTCGGCGGAACCCTCTACTTCCAGGCGTATGAGCCGGATACCGGCTACGAGCTCTGGAAGTCCGACGGGACGGCCGCCGGCACCAGACTGGTCCGCGACATCCATGCGGGGAGCCACAGCTCGTCTCCCTCACAGCTCACGGATCTCGGCGGCACCCTCTACTTTGCGGCGCGCGACGGCATCCACGGCAAGGAGCTCTGGCGGTCGGACGGCACCGCGGCCGGGACGAGGCTGGTGAAGGACATCCGGCCCGGTTCTGGGAAACACGGATACGGACCGCGCTACCTGACGCCGGTCGGCGCGACCCTGTTCTTTGAAGCGGACGAGCCCACCCACGGAGCCGAGCTCTGGAAGTCGGACGGGACTACGGCGGGGACCGAGCTCGTCAAGGACATCAAGCCGGGCACCGCGAGCTCGGGTCCGTCCCAGCTCGCGAACTTCGAGGACACTCTCTTCTTCGCGGCCTACGACCCCATCGTCAGCTTGGAGCTCTACAAGTCGGATGGCACTGCAGCGGGGACGAACCTCGTCCGGAACATCAACCGCGGTGGTGGCGACGGCGGGGATTCCTCCCCTGTCATGTTCAGGAACGTCGGCGGCACGCTCTTCTTCAGTGCCATCGATTGGAGGCACGGGCGGGAGCTCTGGACCACGGATGGGACGAGGGCGGGCACGACCCTGGTCCGGGACATCTATCCGGGTAAGGCCACGTCGTATCCGGCCGTGGGAAGGGCGATCGGGGGCACCCTCTACTTCGATGCCCGCGACGGCACCCACGGCTATGAGCTCTGGAAGGCGACCCCCTGACCACGTGACCGCCTACGTTTGCCTGATCGAGGTCCGCCTGCACCTCAACGAGTCGCACGACCTGAAGGGCAAGCGAAAGATCCTGCACTCGCTGAAGGCCCAGGTCCGCCAACGGTTCGGGGCCTCGGTGGCGGAGGTCGACGGGCACGACACCTGGCAGCGGACGACGCTCATCTGCGCCCTGGTGGGCGATTCCGAAGTGCAGAGGCGTGCTGACGACCTGGAGCGGTTCGTCGAATCACGTTGTCCGGACGGGTGCGCGTTCGAGCGCGACCTGCTGAGCCTGGCCGACATTCGCGGCTGAATTCCCCCGGTGAGCAGGCAGTGGCTCGCTATAGTCGCCGCGCTATGGCTGAGCGCATGAGGCGGGTCAACGAGCTCATGCGTGAGGTGATCGGGTCGGCGATCTCGACCGAGCTCGAGGACCCGAGGATTGGATTTGTCACCGTGACCTCCGTCCAGACAAGCCCTGACCTGCGCACGGCGAAGGTCTTCGTGAGCGTTCTCGGAGGCGAGGCCGAGCGCGATGCGACGCTGGCCGGGCTCCGCTCCTCACACGGCGTGATCCAGGCCACGATCGCCCGCCAGACGCGGATCAAGCGGACCCCAACCCTTACCTTCCACTACGACGAGACGCCCGAACGCGGGGTGCGCCTCTCGCGCCTGCTCGAACATGAATGACGCCACCACCGCGACCGAGGCGAAGCACGCCTCACTCGCCGAGGTCGCCGAGGTCATCAGGGACGGCAGTCGCTTCCTGCTGACCACTCACGAGGGGCCCGACGGCGACGCGCTGGGGTCGCTGCTGGCCATGCACCGCATCCTCACCCAGCTCGGCAAGGACTCGGTGATGTTCCTGGCGGCGAAGGAGTTTCCGCTCCCGGTCGAATACCGATTCCTTCCCCTGGAGGGGGTGTTCCACGAGCCCCCCGTCGACGTCGTCGACCGGACGATCGTGTTCCTCGACTGCGGCAACATCGACCGCATGCCCGCCGACTTCCTGAGACGCGACGACGCGGTCGTCCTGAACATCGACCATCACCACGACAACACACGCTTCGGGACGCTCAACCTCGTCGACACGGACGTCTCGTGCACGGCCGAGATCGTCTCCGAGCTCGCGAAGCTGCTGGGGGCCCGGGTTACGCCCGAGATCGCGGCCGCCCTCTACGTGGCCCTGGTCACCGACACCGGGCGCTTCATGTACGAGAACACTGGGCCCGGCGCCCACCGGCTCGCGGCCGAGCTGATCGAGGCCGGCGTCGACGTCCACGACATCTACCGGCGCCTGTATGAGCGCGTCCCGATCGAGAAGCTCCACCTCGTCTCGCGGGCGATCGAGAGGATCGTGCTGCTGGAGGAATGCCAGCTCGCGGTGACCTACATCTCGGCCCGCGACTACGCCGACACGGGGGCGAACGATTCGCTGACCGAGGGGATCATCGATCACGTCAGGGCGCTCGACGGGACCGAGGTTGCCGCGATGATTCGCGACAAGACGGATGACGATCGCGCGGCGCGCAAGGTGAGCCTGCGCTCCACCGACGGCACCGTGGACGTGTCGGCGATCGCGCGAAAGCGCGGCGGCGGCGGTCACGCGCGCGCGGCTGGATTCTCGACCGATCTCTCCTACTCGGAGCTAGTCGAGTTCCTCTGCGCCGAGGTCAAGGCACAGCTCTAGCCCGGCGCGCGGGCGTGAGCGTGAGCGGTTCGTCCTCGGTCAGCGCCGACGCCCCACATGCCGGGGTGCTGCTGGTCGACAAGCCGGCCGGGGTGACCTCGCACGACGTGGTCGCCCAGGTCCGCCGCGAGCGAGGAATGCGCACCGGCCATTCAGGCACCCTGGACCCGTTCGCGACCGGGCTCCTGATCGTCCTGCTGGGCCGCGATGCCACCCGTTGTCAGTCGCGTTTCATGGCCCTTCGGAAGACCTATCGCGTGGTGGCCCGCTTCGGCGCGGTCTCGACCACCCACGACCTCGACGGCGAAATCACCGAGACCGGCGAGCTGCCACCGCCGGGCCCGCTCGAGCTTCCCACGGGCGTGATCAGGCAGCGCCCTCCCGCCTACTCGGCGGTCAAGGTGGGAGGGGTGCGCGCCTACAAGCGGGCCAGGCGTGGAGAGGTGGTCGAAACGCCGCCGCGAGAGGTGATCGTTCACCGATTCGAGCAGGCGTGGCGAACGCGCGACCGCGCCGAGCTCGAGGTGGAGTGCTCGTCGGGGACCTACGTCCGAAGCCTGGTGGCCGATCTCGGGGATGCCTACTGCGAGAGCCTTCGCAGGACCGCGATCGGGCCCTTCGCGGTCCGCGAGGCGGGGACGTTCCTGTCCCTGGCCGCGGCGCTCGAACGAGTGCCCGAGGACGCGGCGTGAAAGGCTTTCCGTCCCGTGCGCCGGCCGAGCCCGGACGCGGCGCTCGCCGAAACCCAGCCCATATGCCCAGATGAGCATCAAGGTGACCCGACTCCCGGATGCCGAACGGCGTCCGAGGCACATCGCGATTGGGACCTTCGACGGGGTCCACGTCGGTCACCGCCGGGTGATCGACGATGCGGACACAGTGTTGACGTTCGAGCCACACCCGCTCAGCGTGCTGCACCCGGAGGCGGCCCCGAAGCTGATCATGCCCTTCGAGATCAAGCGCGACGTCATCGAGGGCCTGGGCGTCGAGGAGCTGGTCGTGATCCCGTTCGACGACACGTTCTCGGGCATCTCGGCCGAGGACTTCTGCTCGAGCATCCTGTGCGAGCAGCTCGACGCGCGGCGGGTATCGGTGGGCGAGAACTTCCGGTTCGGCGCCAAGGCGAAAGGGGATCCCGAGATGCTCGGCGCCCGCCCCGAGTTCGAGTCCCGGGTCGTCGCGCTGGTCGAGATCGAGGGCGAGATCGTCTCGTCGAGTCGAATCCGCTCGCTCGTCGCGGCGGGTGAGGTCGAGGTCGCCACCGAGTGCCTCGGCGCGCCGTTCCTGCTCGAGGGGACGGTCGTCAGGGGCGACGGCAGGGGACGCACGCTCGGGTTCCCGACCGCCAACCTGGTCCCCGCCGACGACCTCGTCTGCCCGGGGCACGGGGTGTACGCGGCATTCGCCAACGGGCATCCCGCGGCCGTCAACGTCGGGGTGCGACCCACCTTCGAGACCGGCCGTGGGCTGCTCGTCGAGGCCTACCTGATCGACTACGCGGGCGACCTCTACGGCCAGGCGCTCAGGGTCGCGTTCATCGGCAGGCTGCGTGGCGAGCGGCGGTTTGGAGGCGTCGAGGAGCTCGTCTCCCAGATGCGCTCGGACGTCGAGGGGGCCCGTGATCTCTGTGCTAGCTTCACTCCTCCGCGATGACGCTGACCAGGGAAAAGAAGCAGGAGCTGATAGGCAAGTACGGCCGCGAGGGCGGTGATACCGGCTCCGCCGAGGTCCAGGTCGCCCTCCTCACCGAGCGCGTCAACGACCTCACGGAGCACCTGCGCACCCATCCCAAGGACCACCATTCTCGGCGCGGCCTGCTGATGATGGTCGGCAAGCGCCGCCGCCTGCTCCGCTACCTGGAGCGCTCCGACCTGGAGCGCTACCGCGCGGTCGTCTCGGATCTCGGCCTGCGTCGTTAGCACGCGGAAAGGCGGCCGGCCTCGATGATCCAGCCCGGCGCCACCGCTCCGGACTTTTCGCTCCGGGATCACACCGGGACCCGTGTGAGCCTGGAGCGGTTCGCGGGCCGCACGCTGATCCTGGTCATCTATCCGCTCGACTTCAGCCCTGTCTGCACGGATCAGCTCTCCATCTACCAGGAGGTCCTGCCCGAGATCGAGAAGCTCGGCGCGAGCCTCGTGGGTATGAGCGTTGACTCCTCGTGGGCTCACCGAGCGTTCCGCGACTCGCTCGGGATCACGATCCCCCTACTGTCGGACTTCGAGCCGAAAGGGGAAGTGATCCGGCGCTACGGCGCCTATCTCGACGGTCCTGGCCACGGGAACCGCTCGCTGGTCCTGATCGACGAGGGCGGCGTGGTTCGATGGGTCCACGAATCGCCAACCCCGGTCGAGATCCCGGGGGCCAACCTGATCTTCGACGCCCTGGCGGGCGGCAACGGCCCGTCCAACGCGGGCGGCAGGCGCGGTGCCTGACTCCCGGCCTGCCCCACCAACCCCGGCCCAATGAGCGCCCTCACCAGCGCGGCGGTCCCGGCGATCGGCTCCGACGACCATGTCCGCGGGGAGGGGCCCGAGGCGATCGCCTATCTCGATTTCGCCTGCCCGCACTGCGCTGCGACCTGGGCTCGGATTGCCGACCTGAGGCTTCGCCTCGCGATCCGCCACTTCCCGGTCGCCAGCAAGCATCCCCGCGCCCCCGTCCTGCATGCCGCCGCCGAGGCCGCCGGGCTCCAAGGCGGAGAGGCCTCGTTTTGGGCACTCGCGGACTCGATCTACCGTGATCAGGGCAGGATCGATGACCCGCATCTGTGGGAACGAGCCAAGAAGCTGTCCCTCGACCTGGAGCGCTTCGAGAGCGACCGCCGATCGCAGCGCGTGGCCGGCCGCGTCCGAAGCGACTTTGAGGACGGCATCCGGGCCGGGGTGACCGGGACACCCGCCTTCTTCGTCGCCGGCCGACGGGTCGCCGATGCCGACATCTACTCGCTCGCTCTGTAACATCGCGCAGCAACGAGAACGAGAAGTTCTGAGCGATTGAGGTCGCCAACCGGGCGGCCCGAAGGGAAAGACTTACATGAGCATGTTTGACGTGAGCCGCGTCTCGCGCGAGGTCGGCGGGCAAGAGATCTCCTTCGAGACCGGCAAACTCGCCCGACAGGCGAGCGGCGCGGTGGTGGTCAGGTCCGGCGACACGATGGTGCTCGCCACGGCCACGGTTGGAAACCTCAGAGACGTCGACTTCCTCCCCTTGACGGTGGACGTCGAGGAGCGCCACTACGCGGCCGGCAAGATCCCCGGATCCTTCTTCCGCAGGGAGGGGCGCTCGGGCGAGAAGGCGACGCTGACCGCACGGATGATCGACCGTCCCCTGCGGCCCCTCTTCCCGGACGGCTGGCACTTTGAGACGCAGATCGTCTGCCAGCCGTTGTCGGTCGAGTTCGACCGTCCCTACGACATCCTGGCCATGAACGGCGCCTCGGCCGCGGTGGCGGTGTCGTCGATCCCAGTGCCCACCCCTGTCGGGTCGGTGAGGATCGGCAAGCTCGAGGGCGACTTCGTGATCAACCCGGGCGAGGAGGTCTACGAGGAGCTCGAGATGGACCTGGTCGTCTCGGGATCCGATGAGGCGATCCTGATGGTCGAGTGCGGCGCCAACGGCGTCACCGAGGCCGAGGTCCTCGATGCGCTCGACATCGCGCACGAGGAGATCAAGAAGGTCTGCGCCGCGCTCGAGGAGCTGCGCGGCAAGGCCGGAAAGGACAAGATCGAGGTCGAGCCGCCGAAGATCGACCCGGCGCTGGTCGAGCGAATCCGCTCATCGCACGGGGCAAAGCTCGACGACGCGACCCAGATCCACGAGAAGCTCGCCCGCCAGGACGCCGTCAAGGCGGTCGAGGAGGAGGTCCTCGAGCAGTACGCCGGGGGCGACGATCCCGATCCGGAGAATCAAGCCGAGGCATCTCGCGCTTTCGACAAGCTCGAGAAGGAGGTCATCCGAACGCGGATCGCGATCGACAAGAAGCGCCCCGACGGCCGCGCCGAGGACGAGATCCGGCCGATCGAGTGCGAGGTGGACATCTCGCCGCGGGTCCACGGCTCGGCGCTCTTCACGCGCGGGGAGACCCAGATCCTCTCCAATGTCGCGCTGGGCACGAGCCGCATGGACATGCGGGTCGACAACCTGACCCTCCAGGAGTCGAAGACCTTCTGGCATCACTACAACTTCCCGCCGTTCTCGGTCGGGGAGACGGGCTTCATGCGCGGCCCGAAGCGCCGCGACATCGGCCACGGGGCCCTCGCCGAGCGCGCCCTCGTCCCAACCGTCCCGAGCCAGGACGACTTCCCCTACGTCGTGCGGGTGGTCTCCGAGACGCTCGAATCCAATGGGTCCTCGTCGATGGGCTCCGTATGCGCTTCGTCGATGGCCCTGATGGCCGCCGGCGTTCCCGTCTCGAGCCCGGTCGCCGGGGTAGCGATGGGATTGATCAAGGAGGGCGACGGCCTGGTGGTGCTGACCGACATCGCCGGGGTCGAGGACCATCTCGGCGACATGGACTTCAAGGTCGCCGGCACCTCGGAGGGCATCACCGCCCTGCAGATGGACATAAAGATCTCGGGCGTCACGTTCGAGATCCTGAGAGACGCTCTCGAGCAGGCCAGAGCCGGGCGGCTGTTCATCCTGGACAAGATGCACGAGGCGATCCCCGGGCCACGCGAGCAGCTGTCGCACTTCGCGCCGCGGATCGAGCAGATCAAGATCGACCCGGAGAAGATCGGCGCCCTGATCGGGAAGGGCGGCGAGACGATCCGGGCCCTCTCCGAGGAGTTCGAGGCCGACATCAACGTCGAGGACGACGGCACCGTCCAGGTCTACGCTCCCAGTGGGGCCCTGGTGGACGCGTGCATCGCGCGGATCGAGGCGATGACCAAGGAGGCTGAGGTGGGCGATCGGTTCACCGGCAAGGTCGTCAAGACGACCGCCTTCGGCGCGTTCATCGAGCTTGTCAAGGGCACCGACGGGCTCCTTCATATCTCCAACGTGAAGCCCGGCGAGCGCGTCAACTCGGTCGAGGACGTCCTCAGCCAGGGCGACGAGCTCGACGTGACCGTGGTCGAGGTCGACCGGGAGCGCGGCCGGATCGGCTTGCGCCTCTCCAGCGACCCGTCGGTCGAGGGAAAGCCGGCCGGGGAGCTGGCCAACGTGGGAACCGGCGATCCGGGCCCGCGCGGCGGCGGCCGTGATCGGGAGCGTCTCGACGGAGGCGGAGAGCGTCGCGGCGGCGGGCGCCGCCGTCGTTGAGAACCACCGCGACCGGCTCTACCGGGGCTTCGCCGGGAACCACTCCGCCCAGCTCCTCGGCTCCGCCTCCGGGTCCGGCTTCGCCGGACCACCGGTCGCCTTCGGCTCCCTCGGCGGGTTCGGGCCCTGACGTGGCGGCAGGCCCGGCCCGTTCTACCGGGGCTTCGCCCCTAGCTCCAGCCAAGCTTCCGGAGGGAGTGCAATTCACGGAGCTGCCGGGTGGGCTGCGGGTGATCACGGAAGCGGTGCCGTCGGTTCGCTCGGTCGCTCTCGGCCTTTGGGTCCGGACGGGCTCACGCGACGAGGCGCCCGGGCAGGCCGGCGTCTCTCACTTCCTCGAACACCTCCTCTTCAAGGGGACCGAACGCCACTCGGCGATCGAGATCTCGGAGCTGTTCGACGGGATGGGCGCCGCCGCGAACGCGGCGACCAGCAAGGAGTCGACCCAGCTCCACGCGAGGCTCCTGGACGAGCACACGGAGGAGGCCTTCGGGCTCCTGTGCGACATGCTGCTGGCGCCCTCGCTGCCGCCGGACGAGGTCGACTCCGAGCGCCACGTCGTCCTCGAGGAGATCGCGATGTACGAGGACGAGCCCCAGGACCGCGTCCACGACCTCCTCGCGGAGGCGATGTACGGCGACCGGCCGCTCGGCCGGCGGGTGCTCGGCGACGCGTCGGTGATCGAGTCGATCCCGGTCACCGAGATCGCCACCTATCACCGCGAGCGCTACACGGCACCGAACCTGGTTGTCGCCGCGGCCGGACATCTCGACCACGCAGAGATCGTCGAGCTGACCCGCCGCATGTTGATGCCCGCGACCGGCGAGCGACCCGAACCGCCCCTCCCCGAGGGGGAGGGAGAGCCGCGGTTCACGTTCCAGGCCAAGGACACCGAGCAGTACCACATCTGCTTCGGCGGCCCGGGCATCGCCAGGGCCGACGAGCGCCGGTTCGCGCTCGGCGTTCTCGATGCCGTGTTCGGCGGCTCGACCTCGTCGCGGCTTTTTCGCGAAGTGCGCGAGAAGCGCGGGCTGGCCTATGCCGTCGGCTCCTACACGGAACAGTTCACCGAGCGGGGTGCGGTAGCCATGTACATCGGCACCCGCGAGGACAACGTAGCGGAGGCGTGCGAGATCATCGGCCGGGAGCTCGAGAGCCTGCGCGACGGCGGCGTCAGCGCCACCGAGCTCGAGCGGGCCAAGGAGCACGTCAAGGGACGCATGGTGCTCGGGCTCGAGGCAACCGGCGCGCGGATGACCCGGCTTGCCCGCGCGGCCCTGTTCGACACGCCGCTCCTCTCGCTCGACCAGATGCTGGCTCGGGTCGAGGAGGTCAGCCGACAGGACGTCGCCGAGCTTGCCGCGGAGCTGTACGACCCGGACCGTCTGTCGGCCGCGTGCATCGGGCCCCAGCGGGACCGCTTCCGCGACGCCACCGCCTCGGTGAGCCGGTCACTGGCCGCGGCGTAGAACAACTCCGCCGACAAGCCCCGCCATCGCGTCCGCTGCCCGCGGGTTAGGGTGCAGGCGTGGCCGCAGGCCCCCCCGCATCTACCGCGACTTCGTCGCCGGCGCCAACGGGGCCGACTTGATCGGCGTCGTCGTGAGCGGCGCCGCGGGCAGGATGGGAGAGACCGTCTGCGAGGCCGTCGAGGGCGACGACGAGCTCGAGCTCTCCGGCCGCGCGGACCCCGCGCTCGGCACCGGCCTCGCGGACCTGCTGGGCGACACAGACGTCGTGGTCGACTTCTCGACCCCGGAGGCCGCCCTCGGCAACGTGCGGGCGTGCGTCGAGGCCGGCGTCCATGCGGTGATCGGGACCACGGGCTTCGACCTCGGCGCGGCTCGTAACGCCGCGGTCGAGGCGGCCCGCGCCGGCGGACGCGCCAGGGTCTTCGCGGCCCCCAACTTCGCGATCGGCGCGGTCCTGATGATGCAGATGGCGCGCCAGGCGGCGCCGCACATGCCGGAGTGCGAGATCATCGAGCTCCATCACGAGCGAAAGGTGGACGCGCCATCGGGCACGGCGAAGCGCACCGCCGACCTGATCCGGGAGGCCGGCGGCCACGTCCACGAGCCGATCCACTCGGTCAGGCTCCCGGGCCTCGTCGCCCATCAGGAGGTCGTCTTCGGGGGCGAGGGCGAGACCCTGTCGATACGCCACGACTCGATCGACAGGCGCTCGTTCATGCCGGGGGTCCTTCTGGCCGTTCGCCGGGTCGCGACGCTTCCCGACCCCTTCACGGTCGGGCTCGAGCACCTTTTGTAACCAACAACTCCGGCGGCTGCTCGCCTTCGGCTCCGCTGCCGCCGGGTTAGGGCGCGTTACCGGAACAACTCCGGCGGCTGCTCGCCTTTGGCTCCGCTGCCGCCGGGTTAGGGCGCGTTACCGGAACAACTCCGGCGGCTGCTCGCCTTTGGCTCCGCTGCCGCCGGGTTAGGGCGCGTTACGTGGCGGCAAGTTGTAGGGGGTGAACCGCGACTGCGTCGCTAGCCCGGGCGAGGCTATCGTGCGCGCAGTGCGCCTCTCTCAGATCGCGATCAGCGTTGCGGACCTGAAGCGGGCACAGGGCTGGTACCGGGACGTGCTCGGCCTTGAACCGGCGGGCGGCACGAGCCTGTTCGCGGGACCGCTGGCGGCGATGGTCCAGGGCGTCCCGCGCGCCGCGTCGACCTGCTGGTGGCTGGTCGACCGCCAGGAGCTGTTCCAGGTCGAGCTGTTCGAATTTCGACGCCCGCTCATCCGGTCGAGGTCCCCCGATTGGCGGCCGTGCGATGTCGGCTACACGATGATCGGCTTCGCCGTGGACGACCTCGACCTTGCGGTGAGCCGTGCGACGACGGCCGGATCCCCTCCGCTCACCGACCCGATCGGGAGCCCGGGCGAACGGCGCGTCTGCGTCCGCGACCCGGACGGGGTGCTGATCGAGCTGATGGAAGAGGACCGGCGGGCGGGCGGCCCGCGACCGCGCCCCCGACCGGGCGTCCCGGCCGCGGCTCGCTCGGTGACCCTCTCCGTCACGGACCTCGAGCGCTCGCGGGCGGTCTTCGAAGGAGTGCTCGGGCTCGAGGTGGCCGCAGACCGGTGGCACCGGCCTGAGCACGAGGAGCTCTGGGGCCTCGGCGGGGCCAACCGGGAGTCGGTCGCCCTGTGGGCCGACGACATGATCGTCGAGCTGGTCCGGTACGTGGACCCGGCCGGCCGGCCGTGGCCCCCCGGCTACAGGATCTCGGACCAGGGGCTCCTCAACATCGCGTTCGGGTTCAGCCGCAGGGCGGAGTTCGAGGACGCCCAGCGACGATGCGTCGAGGCGGGGCTTCGGCCCAACGCGCCGCCGATGCGCCTCGGAGCGTGGTCGGTCGTCTACGTCAACGACGACCAGGGCTTCAGCGTCGAGCTGCTCCACGTCGAGCCGTGGTACGAGGCGAGGATGGGCTTCAGGCCCCGCGCCGCCCCGAGCGTCGCGCCGCTCGTCGGGCGAACCCCCGCTCGTCATCGCCGGGAGCGACGCTTCCGAAAGGCGCTGATCACCGGAGCGGCGGGGGGCCTGGGCGTCGAGCTCGCCCGCCTGGCCGCCGAGGACGGCACGGACCTCGTCCTCGCCGACCGCGACATCGGCGGCCTCGAGGGCCTGTCCGCGGAGCTCGGCGGGCGGGTCGACGCCACGGCGCTCGAGATCGACCTCGCCGACTTGGAGGCAGTGGACGCCACCGCGTCACGCCTGGTCGGCGATCACCCCGAGCTCGACCTGCTGATCGCGGGCGCGGGACTGGACCGCGCTCAATCGCTGCGGGCGCTCGACTGGCGCCAGGCCCGCGAGGACTTCGACGTCAACACGCTTTCGAACCTCGTCCTGCTGGCGCACCTGGCGCCCGCGATGTCGGATCGGGGCGCCGGTCACGTCACCGCGATAGCGAGCCTCGCGGGCCTTCTGGGGATGCCCTTCGAAGCGCCCTACAGCGCCAGCAAGGCGGCCCTCGCTTCGATCGTCGAATCGGCGCGCGCCGAGCTCGAGCCACACGGGATCACCTTCACCGCCGTGTTCCCGGGTTTCGTGGACACTCCGATGTACCGGGCGAATGCCTTCCGCAAGCCATCGGGCGACGGGCCTTGGCGACGCCTGCGGGACGCCACCGGCGCGACCTACCCGCTCACCGCGCGGGACGCCGCGGAGCGGATCTACATGGCGACGCTCGGGCGGCGCGAGTCCCTGGCCTTCCCGGCGGTCGAGCACGCCAGGCTCACCCTGGCGAGGGCGCTCCCGGCGCGCCTTCGCGACCGGCTGACCCGGGGGGCCATGAGCCCGCCGCCGAATATAGAGTCGCCGACGTGACCGACCTGGAACGGAAAGACGCCACCGCGCAAGCGCAACTCGTCCGCGACGGGCAGGCCAGCCCGAGCGAGCTGATCGATGCGGCGATCGGGCGGATCGAGGCGGTCAACGGCGAGCTGAACGCCGTAATCCACCCGCTGTTCGAGGAGGCGCAGCGGGCCGCGGCGGGCGAGCTCCCGGGCGGCCCGTTCAAAGGGGTTCCGCTCCTCCTCAAGGACCTGATAGCCCACTCCGCCGGCGACCCCTTCCACGAAGGAATGAGGTTTCTTCGCGACCTCGACTGGAAGGAGGCCGACGACACCGAGCTCGTCGCCCGCTTTCGCCGCGCCGGGTTCGTGCTGTGCGGGAGGACCAACACCCCGGAGCTCGGGATCCTTCCGACCACCGAGCCCGAGGCGCACGGCGCGACCAGGAATCCCTGGGACGGCGGCCGCTCCCCCGGCGGCTCGAGCGGCGGGTCAGCGGCGGCGGTCGCCGCGGGGATGGTTCCCGTTGCCCACGCCAACGACGGCGGCGGGTCGATCCGGATCCCCGCCAGCGCCTGCGGCCTCGTCGGCCTGAAGCCCTCGCGCGGGCGGACCACCCTCGGCCCCGAGTTCGGCGACCTCAACTGCGGGCTGGTGTCCGAGCACGTCGTGTGCCGCTCCGTCCGCGACTCGGCGGCCATCCTCGACGCCGTCCACGGCCCGCTTCCCGGCGATCCCTACGCGGCGCCGCCGCCGCTCCGGCCGTACATCGAGGAGGTCGGAGGCGATCCCGGCAAGCTGCGATGCGGCCTGCGGACCGCCGCGCCGGGTGGCCAGTTCGTGACCGACCCCGACTGCGTCGCCGCGGCCGAGGGGGCCGCGAGGACGCTGGAGTCGCTGGGCCACTCGGTCGAGGAGTCGTCCCCCGATGCGATCGACGACCCCGACTACATCGAGCGCTTCATCGCCCGGTGGCTTGCCGGAATCGGCTTCGAGCTCGACTACTGGGCGCGAAAGACCGGTCGCGAGGTGACCGAGGCCGACGTGGAGGCCTCCACCTGGCAGATGGCCCAGGCATCGCGCGGCTTCAGCGGCCCCGACTACCTGAGCGCGCTCGAGTATCAGCAGCTCGTCTCCCGCCGCGCGGCAGAGTGGTGGTCGGGCGGCTTTGACCTGCTCGTGACGCCTTCGATGGGGGAGCCGCCGACCCGGCTCGGCGACTTCGCCCCGACGCCCGGCGAGCCGCTCTCGCCGCTGATGCGCTCGGTCGCGCCCGCCGGGTTCACCGCGTTTTGGAACTCCACCGGCCAGCCCGCGATCTCGCTGCCGCTCCATTGGACCGGCGAGGGCCTGCCGATCGGCGTGCAGCTGGTCGCGGCCTATGGCCGCGAGGACCTGCTGATCGCGGTCGCCGCGCAGCTCGAGGAGGCGAGCCCGTGGGAAGACCGCGTGCCGCCGACCTTCGCCGCCTGACGCCGTCGGTCGCCGCGCGTTTCGCGATACTACGAGGCGATGGCGCGATTCTCCGGGGTGATCACGGCGATGGTGACTCCGTTCGCCGAGGACGGCGCCCTCGACGCCGATGCCGCCCGCCGGCTGGCGGTCCACCTGGTCGAGAACGGCTCCCAGGGGCTCGTCCTCGCCGGGACGACCGGCGAGTCACCGACTCTCTCGGATGCCGAGAAGCTCCGGCTCCTGGAAGCCGTCCTCGACGAGGTGGGCGATCGCGCCATGGTCATCGCGGGGACGGGCTCGAACGACACCCATCACTCGGCCGAGCTGACCCGTGCGGCGAGCCGGGCCGGAGCCGGAGCGGTGCTGGTCGTAACCCCGTATTACAACAAGCCGAGCCGGGCGGGCCTGCGGGCCCACTTCGGCGCCGTGGCGGAGGCAGCCGAAGCGACTCCGATCGTCCTCTACAACATCCCCTCGCGGTGCGTGGTCAACGTCCCACCCGACCTGCTCGCCGAGCTGGCGGCCGAGATCCCGAACGTCCTCGCGGTCAAGCAGGCGAACGACGAGGACCTCGGACCGATCGAGGGGCTCGAGCTGCTGGCCGGCAACGACGACGCCTTCCTTCGCACCCTCGAGGTCGGCGGGACCGGCGGAATCCTCGTCGCCTCGCACGTGATCGGCCCGGAGATGCGGGCGGTGTACGAGGCCCACGCGGCGGGGGAGCGCTCCAGGGCGCGCGAGCTGGATGCCGAGCTGGCGCCGATTTACGCCGCGATGGCCGTGACCGCGAACCCGACGCCGGTCAAGACTGCCCTCAAGCTGCTCGGCGTGGTCGGCGATCGCCTGCGCCTGCCGATGGTGCCCGCGAGCCCGGACGAGCGCGATGCGATCCGGAACGCGCTCGAGAGGCGCGGGCTGCTGGTCGGCGGCGGCGCCGAGTAGTGGCCGCCGCGGGCTCCGGAGCCCTCAGCGTCCTACCGCTCGGCGGCCTCGGAGAGATCGGCAAGAACATGACCGTCGTCGAGTACGGCGGTCGCATCGTGCTGGTCGACACCGGGCTGATGTTCCCGACCGCTGAGATGCTCGGGATCGACCTCGTCCTGCCGGATTTCTTGAGCCTCCGCGACCGGATCGACGACATCGAGGCGATCGTGCTCACCCACGGCCACGAGGACCACGTGGGGGCGCTGCCCTTCGTGCTGCGAGAGATCGGGGTGCCGCCGGTCATCTACGGAGGCGCCTTGACGATCGGCCTCGTGCGCTCGAAGCTCGAGGAGCACCGCTTGCGAGACGTGCCCCTCCAGGTGCTCGAGCCCGGCAGGATCGTGCCGCTCGGGCCGTTCTCGCTGGAGCTAGTCCACATGGCGCACTCGATCCCCGACTCCTGCGCCGTGGTCCTTCGGACCGAGCTAGGCCCGCTCGTGATCACGGGGGACTACAAGTTCGACCAGACGCCCGTCGACGGCAATCCCGCCGACGTCTCCCGCCTCGCCGCGCTCGGGGCCGAGGGAGTGCTGTGCCTGTGCGGCGACTCGACCAACGCCGACCGCCCGGGCGTCGCGCCATCGGAATCCAGCGTCGGCCCGGCGCTGCTCGACGTCTTCGGCCGGTGCGAGGGGCGGATCATCGTCACCTCCTTTGCATCGAATGTCCACCGCGTTCAGCAGGTCATCGACGTGGCCGCCCAGCTCGATCGACGGGTCGCCCTGGTCGGTCGCTCGATGCGCAAGAACTTCAACATCGCCTCGAACCTGGGGATCGCCAGGATGCCCGAGGGCCTCCTTATCCCGGCTCGCGAGATCGAGTCCTTCCCCGATCACGAGATGGTGGTGATCTCGACCGGCAGCCAGGGCGAGCCGCTGTCAGCCCTTCGCCGAATGGCCCACGCCGATCACGCCGACGTCGAGCTCCACTCCGGTGACACGGTGATCTTCTCGGCGACGCCGATCCCCGGCAATGAGCGTTCGGTCAACGAGACGATCGATCGGATCTTCGAGATCGGGGCCGAGGTGATCACCGCGGCCGACGCTCCGATCCATGCCTCCGGGCACGGTTGGCAGGAGGAGCTCAAGCTGATGCTCAACCTGACCCGCCCGCGCTACGTGATGCCCTTCCACGGCGACCACAAGCGCCTGCGGCTGCACGCGGCGCTCGCCGAGTCGGTCGGGATCGAGCCCGACCGGATCTTCAAGGGCCGAAACGGGCTCGCGCTCGAAATCGATGGGCGCGGAGCCGAGCTTGGTCGCGAGGTCCCCTCCGGGATGATCTTCGTCGACGGGGTCGACATAGGTGACCCCGACGACGTCGCGCTCAGGGATCGCCGCGCGCTGTCGGCCGACGGCGTCTTCATCGTCGTCGCCACGGTGTCGTCGAACGACGGGTCGCAGGTCGCCCCTCCGGAGATCATCTTCCGCGGGGTGCCGTTCATCGACGAGGCGGACGGGCTGGTCGACGAGCTGCGCGACGTCGTGACCGGCACCCTGGCCGACGCCGCCCGCCACCACGAGCGGGAGACGACGCTGCTCCAGGAGGACCTCCACGACGATATCGCCGAGTTCGTCTACGACCGGCTGCGGCGGCGCCCGATGGTGCTCCCGGTGATCGTGGAGGTCTGAGGGCGCGAGTGTCCGCCCGCGGTTGGTACCGTTGACGGGTGAACGGGGGCTGGCGGACGGGCGGGCGCGTACAGCGCGGGGCGATGGCGGCAGTGGCGCTCGCGATCTGTCTGTGCGTCGGTATCGCAGCCGGGGCGGCGGCCTCGAGCCCGCCCGCCGGCATCGGGCCCGCGCTCCAGTCGGCCAAGGCGCCGGCGACGCAGCTGAAGAGGACGCGCACCGTGAGCTTCGAGGGCGCCCGGGTGGTCCGATACCAGCAGGAGGTCGGAGGCGTCCCCGTGCTGGGAGGCGATGCGGCGGTGATTCAGGCTCCGGGGGCATCCGCGCGAGTGGTCACCGACCATACGAGCACCGACCTCTCCGCGCCGGCCCGGCCGAAGGTCTCGGGGGCACGCGCGATCGCGATCGCCAGGGCTGCGACGGGGGCGAAGGCGCTCCTCGCCGCGCCTCGGGTGAGCCTCGCGGTGGACCCAGGTCACGGCGGGGCCCTGGTGAGGCGGGTCGTGCTCGCGTCGAGCAAACCCCTGAGGGACTTCGAAGTCCTGGTGGACGCGTCGAACGGGACGGTCCTGTCGCAGCGCAACATGCTCCAGTACGCGACCGGCCACGCGAAGCTCTACACCCCCAACCCGGTCGCCGAGAACAACGGCTACAAGGGGCTGGGGAAGCGGCCCTCGGCGGACCACCACGACCACAACACGCGCAAGCTGACCAAGCTGCGCCGTAAGGTCACGTTGCATCGGCTCGACGGCCACTGTCTGGTCGGGCCCTACGTCAAGGCGCTGAAGGGCGCTCACGCGAAGTCGGTGTGCCGCAAGAGCCGCAACTGGAAGCGCGTCAAGCGGGCCGATGACCGCTTCGAGGCCCTGATGGCCTACTACCACATCGACAACATCGAGAACTACTTCCACCGGCTCGGGTTCCGGGGCGACGACAACGTCCATCCGAAGCGCCAGACCGTGATCGCCGACGCCTTCAAGGACGACAACTCTTTCTACTCGCCAGCCACCCGGCTGATCAAGTACGGAGCCGGAGGCGTCGACGACGCCGAGGACGGAGACGTGATCACCCACGAGTACGGGCATTCGATCCAGGACGCCCAGGACCGGGGCTTCGGGACCTCGCTCCCCGCCAACAGCCTCGGCGAGGGCTTCGGCGACTTCGTCTCGGCAGTCAACACGTCGATCACGCGACACCTCCCGAACTATCCGGCCTCGGAGTACTGCGTCTTCGACTGGGACGGCATCTCCGGCTACGGCGGCCCCGGCGTGGCTCCCTGTGGCCGGGTGGTGGATGGCTCCGACGGGGTCCGCACCCTGTCCCAGGCGAGCGCCAAGTGCGGGAGCGACCCGCACTGCTTCGGTGAGATATGGGCGCACGGCCTGATCGACCTGATGCGAGGCCTCCCGAAGGACTCCAAGCATCGCCCGCCGATCGTCGTCGACGTCCTTCTGTCGCAGTTCGCCTACGCGGACAACGAGAACTTCACGGGGGCCGTCAACCTCCTGATCTCCGCCGACGACGCGATCTACGGCAACGGGAGCTTCGGGAGCGGCCCGCACGATGCCGCGATCTGCAGCGAGATGGTGGGCCAGCGCGGCATTCCCGACACGGTCTGCTAGCCGAGCGCGGCGGCTGACGGCACCGCCCGGTGGGGAACTGCGCGCCGTCCTCTACTGGCTAGGAGCGCAGCCTCATCGAGTGCGGAGTTGAGCACCGTATGGGTGCTCAATCGCGCACCCGACAAATGCGGGAGGCCGAAGTGGGGGAGGCGGAAGTTCGGAGGCGCGGTGGGGGCACGTCCGCGGCCGCCGCCCGGGAAAATCACGTCCGCGGCCGCCCCCCCCGGAAAAGATTGACCCGCCGGCGTCAGGGAGGGGGAACACCGGCGGGTCGCTTGGCTCAGACTGGCCAACGTTCACCCGTCGAGGTGGTGTCGGGGGTGTCCCCGGCGGGTGTGTTGTCTCGTCCGCAGCGCAACCTATAGGGGCTGTGTAAACGGTTTCTAAACCTTCTCGGCAGGGCTCCTAAACCTTTGCGGCGGGCAGCCGAACCGTGAAGCGGGCCCCGCCGGTGGGCGAAGAACCGGCGTCGACCTCGCCGCCGTGGGAGGTGGCGACGGCCTTCACGATCGCGAGGCCGAGGCCGGTTCCCTTGTCCGGCGTAAGGTCGCCGGGCCCGTTGCCGCGGACGAACCTGGAGAAGACCTGGTTCTCCATGCCTTCGGGGAGCCCGGGGCCATCGTCGGTCACCTCAAGCACCGCGTCGCCGTTTCGCTGTGCGACCGAGACCGTGATCTCGGTGCCCTGGGGCGTGTGGCGCAGGCCGTTGTCCAGCAGGTTCAGCGCCAGGCGGTGAAGCTCGTCGGGATTGCCATCCACGGGAACCGGCCCCTCCCCAGCGATCGTCAACCGCCGGCCATCCGCCAGCGGCGTTACCTCATAAACCGCCGCCGCGGCGACCTCGGCGAGGTCACACTCGTGCCGCGAGCCGGTCCGGCCGGCGTCGGCTCTCGCCAGCAGCAGCAGGTCGGAGACGAGCCGGCTCATCCGCCGTGAGGAGCGAAGCGCGGATCCGACCATCTCGTTCTCCTCCACGTCGCGCTCGGCCATCTCCAGCCGCTCCTGTAGCAGCTCGAGGTTCGCCAGGATGCTGGTCAGCGGGGTCCGCAGCTCGTGCGAGGCGTCGGCGACGAACTCGCGCTGGGCCTGCATCATCTGCTCGGTCTCGGAGCGCGCGGCGTCGAGCTGGCGGAGCATCTGATCGAGGGTCCGCGCGAGCTCACCGATCTCGTCGTCGTTCTCGGGCTCGGGCATCCGCCGCGACGGGTCGCGCGTGGTGGTGATCTCGCGGGCCGTCGCGGTCAGGTCGGCGATCGGCCGCATCGCGCGCCCGGCCACCGCGATCCCGGCGAGGGCGGCGAGGATCGTGCCGCCGAGGACGCCCACGCCGAGGAACAGCCAGAGCTTGCTGATCGTGCCGTCGATGCTCGCCGTGCTGCGGGCGTATTGGACGAACAGGGGATCGGGATCTTGGAGCGTCGCGGTCAGTGGCCAGGCGGCAACCGCGAGCTCTCCCACCCGCTTCACCCGCGCCTGATCGGGTTGACCCAAGTAAGGGAGACCGGTTTGGTTGCCGTTCTGGATCGGCCGGCCATTCCTATGCACGAACTTGACCCCGGAATTGGGTGGAATGGCCATGCTGTGGGCCTGTCGCGACGGGACGACCTCACGCCCGCCAGGAAAGACATTCACCTGAGTCTGCCCGGCGATTGTGATCGCATACCCGTGAACGTCGTCATTGAAATCGCTCTGAAGGCGGTTCGAGGTCAGCCGCCCGACGACCAGGGCGAAGATCACCAGGATGACCAGGGTGAGGGTCGCCGATACCGCCGCGAGACGCCAGCGGACCGGCCAGCGCTTCGGCGTCAGCCTGTCGCGGATCCGCTCAAGCCTCGTCATCGCGAGGCGCCCTGATCACATATCCCGCCCCCCGCTTCGTGTGCAGGACGCGTGGCTCGTCGCCGGCCTCGAGCTTTCGGCGCAGGTTTGAGATGAAGACGTCGATCGTGTTCGTGAGCGCGCTGGGGTCATAGCCCCAGACCTCCTCGAGCAGGCGCTCGCGTGAGATCACCAGGCGCTCGTTTCGCATCAGGTACTCGAGCAGCTCGAACTCGCGGTTGGTCAGCTCGATCGCCCGGCTGCCTCGGTGTACCTCATGGGTGTCGGGGTTGAGGCGGAGGTCCGCTACCGCGAGCGAGGCCGTCCCGCGGGGCGGTCTACGGCGCATCAAAGCGCGCATCCGGGCGAGGAGCTCCTGGCGCTCGAAGGGCTTGACCAGATAGTCGTCGGCGCCCGAATCGAGCCCCTCTACCCGATCGTCGGTCTGGGTGCGGGCGGTCAGGATCAGGATCGGCGCGTCGCTCTCGGAGCGAAGCCGGCGGCAGACCTCGACCCCATCGAGCTTTGGCAGCCCGAGGTCCAGGATGACCAGATCCGGGACGAACTCCTCGGCGACCTCCAGCGCCGCGACACCGTCGGCGGCGGAGCGCACCTCGTGGCCCTCCTGGCGCAGGGTGCGCCGAAGGACGTCCGCGATCTCGGCGTCGTCCTCCACGACGAGCACCCGGCCGGTGATCATCTCGCTGGCGAGCATCAGCACAAGGTTAGAGCGAGCACGCGCAGGATCGCCGGATCTTTACCCGCCGTTTACGCCTCCGGCGGGTGGCGCGTCCCAGGCGACGCAGACAGGCGCGCTTCGCGCCTGGTCACGCAGGGGTCGGCGGTGCCGCGTCGAATCGGGCTGCACATGCCACGCACCCCCAAGCGCCGTCCCGCAAAGCGCGCCCCTGCTCGCAGCCGGCGTCCCCGGCCGCGCCCTTCCCGGCGGGATCCGAGGGAGGTGATCGCCGGCCTCGAGCAGCGCCACCTCGACCTGCTCGGGCTCGGCCTGGTCGCCGTGGGCGTCTACCTGGGGTTCGTGTTCTACGTGGGCTGGGACGGCGGGCCGGTGGGGGAGTGGCTGACGAGCGCGCTGGCGACCCTCGCCGGGCGGATCGCCTACGTCGTGCCGATCGCCGTGGCCGGGTGGGGCGCCACGCTGATCATGCGCCCGTTCGTGTCCGCGCCGGGCGCCCTGAACGCGGGGGCAATCCTGGTCGGAGCCTCGCTGCTCCTCGCCTTCGCGGCCGAGACGATGGGCTTGGGGCCGGCCCACCCGGCCCGCCACGGATACTTCGTGGAGCGGTTCTACACGGTCCACGGGGGGGTGCTCGGAGAGGGCCTCTACTGGTCGGCGACGACCTTGTTCCAACGGCTCGGGGCCCAGATCCTCGCGCTGCTGATGTTCGTGAGTGGGATCCTGCTGTTGACCGGGACCACGGTTTCGACCCTGCTGTCGAGCGCCGGGCGCGTGGCCCGCACCGCGAGCGCCGGCACCCGCGAGCTGGCCAAGACCGTCAAGCTGGGCGGCCTCGAGGGCGCGGACCCCTCGGGCGAGGAGATCGCGATCACCCGGGCCGCCCAGACCGATCCGATGGCGACGGCGATCCTGGGCGAGCCGGAGACCGGCGAGATCGAGGGCGCCGACCGATCCACCGAGGACTGGGACGCAGCCGAGGTCGACGGGCCGCCCTCTGAGGACGAGGCTCCCGATCGGGGGCAGTTCGCCTACGAGGAGGCCGCCGTCGGAGACGACGAGGACGTCCAGCCGCGCGCCGACCCCAGGCCGGGAGAGGGCGCCGAGGACCGGACCCCGATGGGGAATCGGCGAAGCGGGGTCACCGAGTCGGATGAGATCGACTACGAGCTGCCGGCGCCGACGCTGCTCAACCGCGGGAAGGGCGACCCGGGCCCGGACATGCGCGATCGCGAGACGGTGGCGAAGGCGCTGCTCGAGGCGCTCCTTCACTTCGGCGTCGAGGCGAAGCTTCTCGGGGTCGTCAGCGGGCCTCACGTGAGCCGCTACGAGCTCCAGCTCGCGCCGGGCACCAAGGTCTCCAAGGTCGCCCAGCTTCGAGACGACCTCGCCTACGCCCTCGCTTCGACCGACATCCGCATCCTGGCGCCGATCCCTGGCAAGAAGGCCGTGGGCGTCGAGGTCCCGAATCAACGCCGGCGCCTCGTCCGACTGGGCGACATCTATGACGGCCGCCCGAAGGGCGCTTCTCCGCTCGCCGTTTGGCTCGGCAAGGACGTCTCGGGTCAATCGGTGTGGACCGACCTCGCGCTGATGCCCCACGCGCTGGTGGCGGGCACGACCGGCTCCGGGAAGTCCGGCTCGATCAACGCGATGCTCTGCTCAATCCTCCTCCACGCCTCGCCGAACGAGGCCCGCCTGGTGCTCGTCGACCCGAAGCGGGTCGAGTTGAACCATTACGAGCGCCTGCCGCACCTGCTCACGCCGGTGGTCACCAACCCGAGGCTGGCCGCCAACGTGCTCGCCAACCTGATCGGCGAGATGGAGAGCCGCTACTCCGTGATGGGCGAGGCGCGGACCCGCAACCTCGTCGAGCTGAACCGCGCCCGCAGGAAGGCGGGGGAGCCGCCGCTGCCCCACATCCTGTGCGTGATCGACGAGCTCGCTGACCTGATGATGGTGGCGCCCGCCGACGTCGAGGACTCGATAATCCGCCTCGCGCAGAAGTCACGCGCCGTCGGGATCCACCTGGTGCTTGCGACCCAGCGGCCCTCGACCGACGTGATCACCGGGACGATCAAGGTCAACATTCCGGCCCGGGTGGCGTTCTCGGTGGCCTCCCAGGTGGACTCTCGGGTGATCCTCGACCAGGGCGGCGCCGAGACCCTCCTCGGACAGGGCGACATGCTGTTTCGCCCCGTGGGCACGTCGCGGCTGCAGCGCCTCCAAGGCGCCTTCGTCACCGAGGACGAGATCGCGCGGGTCGTCGCCCAATGGGCAAAGCAGGGCGAGCCCGAGTTCGACCCGGCGCTCCTGGAGACCAGGGACGATGGCGAGGACGAACGCGAGGGGGAGCTCTCGCCCGACAGCGACGAGCTGATCGACGCGGCCGCCAGGATCGTGGTTCAGAGCCAGACCGCCTCCGTGTCGATGCTGCAACGACGTCTGAGGGTCGGCTACACGCGGGCCGGCCGCCTGGTCGACATGCTCGAGCGGCGCGGGATCATCTCCGGCTACGAGGGCTCCAAGCCGCGCCAGGTGCTCACCTCGGAGGCAGAGCTCCCGCGCCTCCTCGAGCGTCTCTCCGGCGCTCCGGGCAGCGACGACGAGGGCCCTGGGGCCGCCTCCGGCTCGGACGGCTCGGCCGAGCTCGAGCAACTCTCGAGCTGAGCCCCCCACCGGGACGCCGCCACGCCGCGCCGGCGGCGACAATGTCCGCCTGATGGCAACCCGGGATCAGTCAGACGGCCTGCGGATCGGCGAGGTCCTGAAGCGGGCGCGAACCCGTCAAAAGCTCGACATCCACACGGTCGAGCAGCGGACCAAGATCCGCACCAAGTACCTGCGGGCGCTCGAGAACGAGGAATGGGAGGTCCTCCCCGGGCATCCGTACGCGAAGGGGTTCCTGCGCACCTACGCCCAGTGCCTCGGCCTCGACGGCGCCGCGCTCGTCGACGAGTACCGGCGCACCGTGGAGAGCTCGCTGGGCCCCGGCGCGCCGCTGCAGTTCGCCGAGCCGGTCCTCGAGCGCCGCCGCCGACCGGGCGCGGCGCAACGTCGCTGGCCGGCCAGACTGGCCGTGCTGGCGATCGTGGGCGCGGTCGTCGTCGTCGGCGGACTGATCGTCCTCGGAAGCTCTGGCGACCAGCAGCACCACCGCCGAAACCACCCGGGGAAGGGAAAGGGCCACCACGGCTCGGGCCGATCGCACTCCGCGTCGAATGGCTCGGCGTCGAGCGAGCCGGTCCAGGTCTCGCTCATCACTCGAAGCGCCATGGTCGTCTGCCTCGTGCCGGGCCACGGCCGACCCCTGATCGACTCCCAGACCCTCGTTGCCGGGTCCAGGGAGGGGCCCTTCAATCCTCCGGCGGACAATTACCGGCTCGATCTGGAGAAGGGCGGGACGCTCACCCTGAAGCTCGACGGCAAGCCGCAGCGAATCCACTCGAGCGGCCCGGCGAGCTACACGGTCGACGCCGGCGGCGTTCAGCCGACCGCCTTCAAGGGATCGAACTGCCGGTAGGAGCCGACACGGTCCGCGCGGGGATCCTGGTCACGGGCACCGAGGTGCTGACCGGCCGGGTCACGGATCGAAACGGCCCGTGGATCTCCGAGCGCCTCGAGGAGCTGGGGGTGGAGGTGAGCCACATCCTCTGCGTGGGAGACCGCCCGCGCGACCTCGACGGGGCGCTTCGCTTCCTGGCCGGCGAGGGCGTTCGCCTGATCGTGACGAGCGGGGGGCTGGGGCCGACCGCCGACGACCTCACAGCGGCCGTCGTCGCCCGCTTCGCGGGTCGCAAGCTGGTGCTCGACGAGCAGATGGAGGAGCGAATCGCCGAGATCCTGGCCGACTTCGCCCGGCGCCTGCGGTTCGATCCCGAAGCCCTGCGAGAGGCGAATCGAAAGCAGGCCATGGTGCCGCGCGGGGCGGCCGCGGTCGACCCCGCCGGGACGGCGCCGGGGCTGGTGGTGCCGACCGACGGCCCCACGGTGGTGGTCCTTCCCGGGCCCCCGCGCGAGCTCCAGGAGATGTGGCCTCGTGCTCTCGAGACGGCCGAGGCTCAGGCTGCGCTCGAAGCGGCGGAGCCGTTTCGCAACGTGTCTGTGCGCATGTTCGGCATCCCCGAGTCAGAGCTCGCCAGGTCGCTTCGCGAGATCGCGGGGACCGTCGACCTGTCGCAGCTCGAGATCACGACCTGCCTGCGCCGGGCCGCACTCGAGGTCGACATCCGCCACAGACCGGGCGCCGACGATGCCTGCGAGCGTCTCGTGGAGGGGATCGTCGAGCGCCACGGCCGGTTCGTGTTCAGCACCGACGGCTCGTCGATCGATGACCAGATCGCCGATCTGTTGGGCGGTCACCGGATCGGTCTGGCCGAGTCCTGCACGGCGGGCCTGCTCGCGGCCCGCCTTACCGAGGTGCCGGGATCGTCGGAGTACGTGTCGGGTGGCGTGGTCGCCTACTCGGACCGGGCGAAGGCTGACCTCTTGGGCGTCGGCGAGGAGCTGATCGAGCGGCACGGCGCCGTCTCGCCCCAGGTCGCAGAGGCGATGGCAGAGGGCGCGCTGGCTCGCTTCCATGCCGACCTCGGGGTGGGGATCACCGGCGTCGCCGGGCCCCAGGGCGGCACCGAGGCGAAGCCGGTGGGCTACGTATGCATCTGCGTCAAGTCGCAGGAAGGGGCCGGGATCGCGCGCGATCCGGTCCTGCCCGGCAACCGGGCCGAGATCCGCGACCGCTCGACGACCCTCGCGATGCACCTGATGCGCCGCCTGCTGCGCGGCGAGGACTTCCCGATATGAGCCCGGCGCGGCGGCCCCGGCCCGCTTGGTGATTCGGCGACATGGCCCCTGAGCCGTTCGAGATCTCGATCCCCGACCGGGTCCTGGACGACCTGGTCGAGCGCCTCGGCCGTACGCGGTGGCCGTCCCAGCCCGGCGATCAGGGATGGGAGCTCGGAGTCGACATCCCATATCTGCGCGCTCTGTGCGAGCACTGGGGCGGGCCCTATCGGTGGCGCCGGCTCGAGGATCGGCTGAATCGGCTCGACAACTTCCGCTGGGAGGGGATCCACTTGATTCGACGGCGCGCCGACGGCGAGGGCTTGCCGGTGATGCTGATCCACGGCTGGCCGGGCGGGCCGATCGAGTTCCTGGACCTGATCGAGGCGCTCGCCGGGGCCGGCCACGACGTCGTCGTTCCGTCGCTCCCCGGGTACGCGTGGTCAGACGACCCGGGGGCCCCGCTGAACGTCGCCGGCGTCTCGGACCGGCTACGGGCGCTGATGGAGCGCGGCCTGGGCTACGAGCGCTACGCGGTCCAGGGCGGCGACTGGGGCGCGGCGATCTCGGCCCGGATGGCGTTTGACTCGCCCGCCACCGTCGCAGGGGTCCATGTCAACGCGGTATCGGTGCTGCCGGTTCCGGGCGACCTCGCCGAGCCGCCGCCCACCGACGCCGAGCGCGCCTACATGGAGACCGGCTCGCGGTGGCGGATGAGGGAGGGCTTTCACCTCTTCCTCCAGTCCGCGGCCCCGGACGCGGTCGCGGTCGGCTTCAACGACTCGCCCGCCGGGCTGGCCGCGTGGCTGGTCGAGAAGTATCGGCGCTGGAGCGACTGCGACGGCGACGTCGAGCGGCGCTTCTCCAAGGACCAGCTATGTGACCTGCTCACCATGTACTGGGCGACCGGCACCATCGCCTCCTCGATGCGCCTCTATCTCGGCGAGCGGCGCAACCGCTGGCGCTTCGGCGAGGGCGAGCGGATCGGCGTTCCGGCCGCCGTGGCGGACTTTCCCGGCGAGATCGTCCGGCCACCCCGCGAGTGGGCCGAGCGGATCTTCTCCGACCTGCGACGCTGGACCGAGATGCCGCGAGGCGGCCACTTCGCCGCCCTCGAGGAGCCGGTTCTCCTGGCCGGCGAGGTGACCGGGTTTCTGGCCGAGCTCTGATCGGCTTGGGCATCGGTCGTGGTGGTGGGAGAATCCGGGCCTGATGGCGTTCCGGGTGCTCGCTGCCGACGACGCGTATTGGCGACCCTCAAACCAGATGGGAGTTCTCAACACCGACCTGGCCAAGCAGCTCGAGACTGGTCACCTCGGCGCACGGCTCTGGAGGCTCGGGCCGGGGCAGGCGTCCACGAAGCACCGCCATCGAACTCAGGAGGAGCTCTACGTGTTGCTGGAGGGAAGAGGGCGAGCCCGGATCGGAGACGAGGTCCTGACCCTTGAACCGCTGGGAGCCCTCGTCGTCGACCCCGGGACGGTTCGCCAGCTCTTCAACGACACGGACGACGACCAGCTATGGCTCGTGGCCGGCGCTCCCCAGGAGGCGGCCAACACGCTCGAGATGAGCGAGGAGGAACTCGCCTGGATGTATCCGGATGGCCCGAAGGCGCTACCGCCCGAGATGGGCGGTTGAAGTTCTGGGGTCTCAAGCAGGGTCGCCTGCGATCCACCCGCGGAGCCATGCAGCGACGCTAGTAGCGCCCCGCCCGCCTGCCAATCCACCCTAGGGTGGATTGCAACACCATCGTTCTGCGCGGCTGCGGGCTGTTGACTGGCGACTGAGCCGTGTGCTCGCCACGGATCGTGTCCCTTCTAGACTCTTCCCATGACACGCGAGGAAGCCGAGCGGATGTGCGCGAGGCTCGCGGCCGAGCACCCCGATCGCGAGACACACCAGTGGCGTTCACGGCAACAAGGTGAAGGGTCCTGGGTGGTGGTCAAGATCGCCCTGCCTCCCGCGGATTCCCGCCCGCTGGCTACGGAGACGCGCGCTGCCGAGCGGCCGGACACCGCTGACGATCCGCGGCACAACGTGTTTCGCAACGTCCCTCCGTTCGGGGCCGCCTAGTCAGACGCGAGGAACCTCCGCGCCCGCTCGACCACCAGCTCCGGCTTCTCGTCGACGATGAAGTGGCCGCTGTCCGCAACCAGCTCGACCCGCATCTGGTCGGCGTGTGGCTCGTAGCCGGGGAGGAGCCTTGGAGAGACGTAACGGTCGCGCTGGCCGAACAGCAGCAGGGTGGGCACGGTGAGGCGTGCATCGCGCCAGCGGCGGGCCAGGCCCTCCCGAAACGCGCGCTGGTAGTAGCGATAAAGCTGGACGACCGAATCGGCGCGGGCGGGCTCGCGGAAGCTGTCGACGTAGGTCTCGATCTCGACGTCTGAGAACGGGTTCGCGACATTGCCGTGAGTCAGGATGTTTCGGGTGATCCAGCCGTGCTCCAGGGAGCGCCGCCCGATGCCGGGCGCCGCGAGGATCCACGTGTACCAGCTGCGCCAGGCGTCGGTCGTGAGCTCCGGCCGCAGCCGCGGCCACGGATGCGGCGCGTTGCAGACGATCATCCGCTCCACCCGCTCGGGATGGAGCAACCCGAGGAGCATCGCGGCCCACCCGCCCCAGTCGTGGCCGAGGACGAAGGCCCGCTCGATCTCGAGCGCGTCGAGCAAGGCGATCTGGTCGGCGACGAAGGTCTCGCCGTCGTACCCGTGGGCGGGCGCCTCGCTCCAGCCGAAGCCTCGGAGATCCGGGGCCAGGAGACGACGGCTCGGCGCCAGCTCCGCGATCACCCGCCGCCACATGTACCAGTGCTGAGGCCATCCGTGAAGAAGGAGGATCGGCGGCTCCGCCGAGCCGCTCGGCCCCGCCTCGGCGACGTGGACGCGGATCCCGTTCGCGTCGACGAATCGATGCTCGACGCCCTCGAGCTGTGGGATTTGGTCGGGCATCCGTTGCACTCTATGTACGAGCCGTGGACCGTGGATCACGAGAGGGGGCGTAGGTTCTTGAGGTGACGAAGGAACGGCTGAAGAGCCCGCGGGCGCGCTTGTTCGTGGCCCTCGACCTACCGGACTCCGTGCGCGCTGGGCTCGTCGCCTGGCAGCGGGGGACCCTCGATGACCCGGCTCTGCGGATGATCGCCCCCGAGGCCCTTCACGTGACCCTCTGCTTCCTCGCCTATCAACCCGAGAAGGAAATCGAGCGGATCGCGCAGGTTGTATGCGAGATGGAGCCGCATCCGGTCACGATTCGCTTCGAAGCGGAGCCGATCGCGGCTCCGCGGAGCCGCCCACGCCTGTTCGCCGTCGAGGCACCCAGCGACGAAGCGGTCGCGTTGCAGGCCGAGCTCTCCGATCGGCTCGAGGCCGGGGGCTTCTACAAGCCCGAAAAGCGGCCCTTCTGGCCCCATGTGACCGTCGCCCGGGTGAAGCCGGAGAAACGCACCCCCTCCGAGCGTCGGGGGCGCCGCAAGGGCCGCCCGGCGCTCGTCGAGCGCCCGCCCACCGCGCTGCCGGACGAGTTGCTGGGGCCCTTCGGGGCCCCTCGAATAACCCTCTACCGCTCCCACCTGCGTCCGGCAGGCGCGACGTACGAGTCGCTGACGGCGCTCGCCTTACGTCCGACGGGCGAGGTTGACTAGGGCGTTCGCCGACCAGGCGGAGAAAGGTGCGATGACCATGGCAGACGAGAAGAAGACGACTTTGAAGGCGGCTGACAAGGAGGCGAAGGCCAAGGATGCAGCTTTGCAGGCTGCCATGACCCAGATCGAGCGCGAGTTCGGCCAGGGATCACTGATGCGGCTCGGCGACCACAGCGGGATCCAGGTGGAGACGATCTCCACGGGGGCCCTCTCGCTCGACCTCGCGCTCGGGGTCGGTGGGGTGCCCCGCGGGCGGATCGTGGAGATCTTCGGCCCGGAGTCGTCGGGCAAGACGACGCTCGTCTACCACATCATCGCCGAGACTCAGGCGCTCGGCGGGATCTGCGCCTTCGTCGACACCGAGCACGCGATCGACCCGATCTACGCGGGACGGATCGGCGTCGACGTCGATGAGCTGCTCGTCTCACAGCCCGACTACGGCGAGCAGGCGCTTGAGATCGTCGATGTGCTGGTCCGCTCCGGCGCGGTGGACCTGGTCGCGGTCGACTCCGTTGCCGCGCTGACGCCGCGGGTCGAGCTCGAGGGCCAGATGGGGGAGACTCAGGTCGGCCTCCAGGCGCGTTTGATGTCCCAGGCGCTCCGCAAGCTGACCGGCAACCTCAACCGAGCCAACACCGTGTGCGTGTTCACGAACCAGATCCGGGAGAAGATCGGGGTCACCTTCGGATCGCCGGAGACCCAGCCCGGGGGCCGGGCGTTGAAGTTCTATTCCTCGCAGCGCCTCGATATCCGCCGGATCGAAACCCTCAAGGAGGGAACCGAGGCGGTCGGGAACCGGGTCCGGGTCAAGGTCGTCAAGAACAAGGTCGCGGCGCCGTTTCGCCAGGCCGAGTTCGACATCGAGTACGGGACCGGGATCTCGAGCCAGGGTTGCCTGCTCGATCTCGCGCTCGAGCACGACCTGGTGCAGAAGTCCGGGTCGTTCTTCTCCTACGGCGAGCTGCGGCTCGGCCAGGGCCGAAACAACACCAAGCAGTACCTGGCCGACAACCCGGAGACCTTCCGGGAGATCGAAGGAAAGCTGTTCGCGGCGCTCGGTATCGAGCGCGACGCGACCCCGCAGCCGACTCCGATCGCCGATCCGGAGGCGGGCGCCGAGCAGCCGGAGCGCAAGGCGGCCTGACCACCCGTGCCCGACGGGCCGGTGACCGCCCCGCGCCCCGACGCCCTCGAGGCCGCCATGATGGCGCTGGGGCGCAAGGAGCGCACCACGTCCGAGCTCGTCGCCTGGCTCCGGGATCGCGGCTACGAGGCCGGCCGCATCGATGACGCCATCGAGGAGCTGACGCGGGCGGGCGAGCTCGACGACGAGCGGTTCGCGCGGCGATATGCCGACGACAAGCGCGAGCTCCGCGGCTGGGGCGCGGATCGCATAGCCGAGGCCCTGGTGGCGCGCGGCCTCGCCCCCGAGCTGGTCGAGGCGGCGCTTCAGGACGACACCGACGCCGCACAGGCGGCGCGTGCCTGCGAGCTGCTCGTCCGGGACGGCCGCTCGCTCGAAGGCGACTCGGATCGCGCCAAGGCGCTCGGCTACCTGACCCGGCGTGGGTACGGCTTCGAGGTTGCCCACGAGGCGATCCGCAACGCCGCCCGGCGATCGAGCCGATGACGATCACGGGGATCGGAATCGCCGCGATCCGCGCGAGTCGCGCGATCTCGTTCGGCAGCTAGGGACTAGGATCTCGCCCGCATGGACGAGACCCTGTTCTACGTGTTCGGGATCGGGCTGGTGGTTTCGGCGATCGCGCTGTCGGCGATCGGCCTGCGGCTCGAGAGCTTTCCGCCCACTCGAGGCGCCCTCGTCGCGGTGATCGTCTACTTCGCGGGCATGGTGGCGGCGACCACGACGTTCGCCGTCCTCAACGCGAGGGACCAGGCGCACGCGCGCGAGGCAAAGGAGGCCGCGAACCCGCAGGAGAGCCAGGGCGGGGGAGAGAGCTCGACGACGACGAGCCCGGCGACGAAAACGACCCCCGTCAAGCTCAGCGCCGAGCCCGATGCGATCGCCTACGACACCAGGCGGCTCGCGGGCCACGCCGGCCAGGTGGAGATCGCCTTCACCAACCCCTCGGCGGTCTCGCATGACGTCTGCCTGAGCGGGCCCGGGGGTGAGCAGATCGGCTGCAGCGAGACGGTCACGCAGGGCAGCACGTCGCTGTCCGAGAACCTGAAGCCAGGCAAATACACGTTCTTCTGCAGCGTCGACGGGCACGAGGCGGCCGGCATGAAGGGCACCCTGACGATCAAGTAGCCCGGGCTCGACCGGTTCCCCGGCGCGGCGCGGTCCCGCCGATAACCTCTGGCGGTGTCGACCTACCACGTGACGACGTTCGGGTGCCAGATGAACGAGCACGACTCCGAGCGCATGAAGGGGATGCTCGACTCGCTTGGGTATCAGGAGGTCGCCGAGCGCTCCGCGGCCGACGTGATCCTGTTCAACACTTGCTCGATCCGCGAGTCGGCCGACAACCGCTTCATCGCCCACCTCGGCGAGGCCAAGCGGCTCAAGTCCGAGGACCCGGATCGCGTCGTCGGGGTCGGCGGCTGTTGGGCGCAATCGGTCAAGGACGAAGTCTTCGAGCGCTTCCCGTTCGTCGACGTCGCCTTCGGGCCGGGACAGATCAACCGCCTGGCGGAGTTCTTGACGACGGAATCGCTCACGGCACAGGGCTACTTCGAGTTCGAGGGCTTCTCGGGACACCTGCCCGCCAAACGCCGGCGCGAGTTTCAGGGCTGGGTCCAGATCTCCGTCGGCTGCAACTGCAACTGCGCCTACTGCATCGTCCCCCAGACCCGGGGTCGCGAGGTCAGTCGCCCGCCCGACGAGCTGGTCGATGAGATCGAGGGGCTGACCGCCGACGGGGTCCGGGAGGTCACCCTGCTGGGCCAGAACGTGAACAGCTACGGGCGCGACCTCCCGCGAGAGAGCCGGACCACGTTCGCCGAGCTGCTTCGACGCGTCGACGGGGTCGCCGGGATCGACCGGATCCGCTATACGAGCCCCCATCCAAAGGACATGCGCGAGGACGTGATCCGAGCCCACGCCGAGCTTGCCGCTCTGTGCGCCCACATCCACCTCCCGTTGCAGTCGGGGTCGAGCAGGGTCTTGAAGGCGATGCGGCGCACCTACAACCGGGATCGCTATCTGGACCGTGTGGCCCAGATCCGAGAGCACCTTCCGGACTGTGCCCTGACCACGGACATCATCGTCGGCTTTCCCGGGGAGACGGACGACGACTTCGCGGAAACCCTCGACGTGGTCGACCGGGTCGGCTACGACGGGGCGTTCACGTTCGTCTTCTCGCCCCGCCGCGGGACCGAGGCCGCGCGCCTGCCCGACCAGGTCTCGCACTCGACCAAGCGCCGCCGGATGGAGCCGCTCGTCGAGCTCGTCCAGCGCCGCGCCAGGGAGCGCGCCCAGCGCTTCGTCGGCCGAACGCTGGATGTCCTCGTGGAGGGGCCGAGCCGCACCGACGAAGCGCGGATCCGTGGGCGGATCAGCCACAACAAGACCGTCAACTTCGCGGGCGCGGCGAGCCCCGGTGAGATCATCCCCGTGGCGATCGACGCGGCAACCTCGACCACGCTCAGCGGACGCGAGGCGCTCGCCGGTGGCTCCCCGCCGGCCACTTCTTCCCACCGCTCGCCCCAGCGTCCGCTTTGAATAGGCGCGTTCGGAGCTTTCGGCCACAGATTCTCGCGATCTTCGGGCCAACCGCGATCGGAAAGACAGCCGTTGCGATCGCGGCCGCCGAGGCGCTTAGCGAACACGGTGAGCGGCCGGTCGCGGTGTCGTGCGACGCGATCCAGGTCTATCGAGGACTGGAGGCTTTGAGCGGTGCCGCGACGCCCGCCGAACGCGCTCGGCTCGAGCATCGGCTGATCGGCTTCGTCGACCCGAGCGAGGAGTTCAGCGCCGGGCGCTTCGCGGACCTGGCGCGAGCCGAGATAGACCGTCTGCTGGCCGAGGGTCGACGTCCGATCGTGGTCGGCGGGACGGGCCTCTACCTGCGGGCGGCGCTGAGCGACCTGGACCTGCTCCCGCCGGTCCCCCCCCAAATCCGCGAAGCGGTCGAGCGCGAGGTCGCCGAGCGCGGCCCCGAGGCGGTGCACGGTGACCTGGCGCCCGACGTCGCCGCCTCGATTCACCCCAGGGACCGAAAGCGGATCGCCCGGGTTATCGAGCTTCAGCGCGCCGGCTTCGAGCCTCCGCGCGGCGCCGGGCGCCTCTGGACGGCGAGCCTTCGCCGCCCGGCCCGGATGGTCGGTCTGACCATGGACCGCACCGAGCTGGGACGGAGGATCGATGCGCGAGTCGAGCAGCTCGTCGCCGCAGGCGCAGGCGAGGAGGCAAGGCTCGCAGCCGAGGCCGGGGCGTCGCGCACCGCTCGCGCGGCCCTCGGCTTCGACCAGCTCCTGGAGGACGACGTCGCGGCGGTCAAGGGCGCCCACCGCGACTACGCGAGGCGCCAGCTCACCTGGATGCGGAAGATGCCCGGAATCGAGCTGATCGACCGCACCGGGCGCGACGAGGAGGACGTTGCCCGGGAGGTTCTCGACCTCCTGGCCGCGATCGAATAGCTTCCGCCGGCGATGAGGTTCGAGAAGTGGCAGGCGCTCGGCAACGACTACGTGATCGTGGCCGCCGACGACCTCGCGTTCGAGTTGACGCCGGAGCGCATAAGGCGGATCTGCGCCCCACACGTCGGGATCGGCTCCGACGGCGTGCTGATGCTGTCGCGCTGTGACGACCCTGCGATGGTGGCCGAGCTTCGCATCTTCAACCCCGACGGTTCCGAGGCCGAGCTGTCAGGAAACGGGGCACGCGAGGCCGTGCTCTACCTGCGGGATCGCGGTTGGACGGACCGGGACCGATTCTCGGTCCTGACCAAGGCGGGTCCGATTCACCCGACGATCACCGGGCCGGGCTCGGCCAGCATCGAGATGGGAAGGGCGTCGCTGACCTCCTCCGACTTTCCCTCCGGCGGCGAGGACGGCACCGGCACCCTGACGGCGGGGGGGCGAGACTTCAGCTTCCAGCACGTGTCGATCGGGAACCCGCAATGCGTGATTGAGGCGGGCGATGACGTCGAGGAGCTCGACCTGGCGGCGATCGGCCCGGAGATCGAGACGAGCCCGCTGTTCCCGAACCGCACCAACGTATCGTTCACCCGGATACACGGCTCGGCCGTTCGCGCCCGCATCTTCGAGCGGGGGGTGGGGGAGACCCTCTCGTCAGGGACCGGCGCGGCGGGGGCCGCCGTGGCCGCCTTCGTGCGCGGTGCCGCCAGCCCGATGATCGTGGCGCTCGATGGCGGCGAGCTGACGGTCGAGATATCCGATCAGCTCGAGGTGCGCCTCACGGGGACCGCTCAGCGGGTGTTCGTGGGGGAGCTCTATGGAGAGCTCGTCCGCGAGCTCCAGGGCATCTGAGTCCCGCCGCCGCGCGCTCGTTGCATACCCTTCCGCCCGATGAGCCCCGCCGATCCACCGAAGCGAGCCCTCGCGGAGCCCTCGCGCCGCCTTGACGCGGTGCCCGCCTACATGTTCGCGGAGCTCGAGCGACGAGTCGCCGAGAAGCGGGAGAGCGGAATCGACGTGATCAGCCTGGGGATCGGGGACCCGGACCGCCCGACCTACCCCCACGTCGTCGAGGCGATGCGAGCGGCGGTCGCCGACCCGGCGAACCAGCACTATCCATCGAACCGCGGCAGGACCGAGCTGCGGGGCGCGCTCGCGGACTTCTACCGGGATCGCTTCGGAGTCGAGATCGACACCGAGTCCGAGGTCATCCCCGCGATCGGCGCCAAGGAATGCATCTACAACCTCTGCTTCGCGTTCCTCGATCCCGGCGACGTGGCGCTCGCTGCCGATCCCGGCTACCCGGTGTACACGGGGGGGCCGGCGCTCGCCGGGGCGAGCCCGGTGCTGATGGGCCTTCGTCCCGAGCTCGGTTTCGTCCCCGACCTGGACGCAATCGCGAGCGACGACCTGGCCCGAGCCCGCCTTCTGTTCGTCAACTACCCCAACAACCCGACCGGCGCCGTGGTCCCGGGCGGCTTCTTCGAGCGCCTGGTCGAGCTGGCGCGCGCGCATGAGGTGCTGATCGTCCACGACAACGCCTATTCGGAGACCACCTACGACGGGTACGTGGCGCCGAGCTTCCTCGCCACCCCCGGCGCCAAGGAGGTCGGGGTCGAGGTGTTCTCGCTTTCGAAGGGCTTCAACATGACCGGCTGGCGGTGCGCGGCGATCCTCGGCAACCCCGATGCCATCGCTTCCTATTGGCGCCTGAAGACCAACGTGGACTCGGGCCTGTTCGAGGCGGTGCAGCTCGCGGGCGCGGCCGCCCTGTCGGGCCCGCGCGGGCCGATCGAGGAGATGAATGCGATCTACGCACGGCGACGCGACCTGGTCGTCGACGCGCTGCGCGAGATCGGAGTCCGGGTCGACGCGCCGAAGGGCACGATCTACGTCTGGGCCCCTGTCCCGGAAGGCCACTCATCCCAGTCGTTCGCCGAGCTGGTCCTCGAGCAGGCCGCGGTCGTCGTGTCGCCGGGCTCGATGTACGGCCCGAGCGGCGAGGGGTTCTTCCGGATCTCGCTGACGACGCCGGACGACCGGATCACCGAGGCGGTCAACCGGATGCGCGAGCATCTCTCCTGAGCGACCCGGTGGCGGGCTGGGCGCCCTGGCCGCGCCGAGCGCGGCCAAAGCTTGCGTTTAGATCCGTCCACTAGCGTGGGCCGACCTCAAGGCCGGTCTGGCTTCGGCCGATCCACCCACCGATGCTCCAACTCGGAACACTGATCGCTCTCGTCTGCGCGCTCGCCACCAACGTGGCGCTGCTCTGCAAGCATCGCGGCGCTCGGGAGGCGCCGGCCGTCGAGCTCCGCCGCCCGCTTCGAAGCGCCGCCGGCCTGTTCGCCTCGCGGTGGTGGGCGATCGGCTTCGCGATCGCCGCCGGAGCATGGGCCCTGCATGTGGTCGCGCTCGCGATCGCGCCGCTGTCGCTGGTCGAGACGACGATCTCGGGCGGCCTCGTTCTTCTCGCCTGGCTTGCCGAGCGCTGGTTCGGCGCCCGTCTCGGGCCTCGCGAATGGATCGGCCTCGGGCTGTGCGCCGGCGGACTTACGCTTCTCGCCGCCACCTCCGGCCAGGCCGGTGGCACCGACTCCGCGTATGAGACGGGGGCGATGATCCCCTTCGAGGCAACCGCGATCGGCGTCGGCCTCCTGCTCCTCGTCTCCGGCAGCTCGGGCGGCTCGCGTGCCTGGAGCGGCCCGCTTCTGGGCGCCGCGGCCGGGCTCCTTCTCGGCGTCTCGAACGTCTCCCTCAAGGCGCTGACCGGAACGGTACCGGGCGACCTCCTTTCCATCATCAGCCCCTGGACGGCGGTTGCAGTGATCGCCGGCGCCGGCGCCTTTTTCGCGCTGGCACGGGGAATGCAGACGGGTGCCGCGATCCCGGTCATCACCGTCACCACCGTCGCCGCCAACCTGATCGCCGTGATCGGCGGGGTCCTGGTCTTCGGCGACCCGGTGGGCGCGGACCCGCTCGCGATCGCGGCGCGCTGTGGCGCCTTCGCGGCCGTCATCGCCGCCGCAGTGATGATCCCCGGTCCGCTTCGGGACACTGGAGCCGGGGCCTGAGGCGCGCTTTCTGCCCAGGCCCGCGCGACGGGACCCTCGTTTCTCCGCGCCCAAGGTGGTGCGCGGGGTCGCAGGCGTGATTTGATCTGAGGCAACCGGGCGCCCCACAGCTTGACTCGAGACCAGGAGGACGTGCCAATGGACGTCGAACGCGAGTTTCTCCACACGGTGAGCCACTGGGTGCTCGAAGGGGCCCCCGACAACGCGATCCCGGAGGATCCGATGACCGCGATCGCAGCGATGCGGCTGGTTGAGGAGGAGCTCGCGGTGGAGGGCATCCCGGAGAGGAACCTGGCCACCTTCGTGACCACCTGGATGGAGCCGGAGGCGCGGGTGGTGATCGAACAGAACCTCCACCGCAACTTCATCGACCACGCGGAGTACCCGCAGACGTTCGCGATCCAGCAGCGATGCATCCGGATGCTCGCCGAGCTCTTCCACGCACCCGGCGAGACCACCGGCACGAGCACCCAGGGCTCCTCGGAGGCGATCATGCTGGGCGCGCTGTCGTTGAAGTGGAAGTGGCGTCAAAGGCGCGAGGCCGACGGAAAGCCCACCGACTCGCCGAACCTCGTCTTCGGCGGCGACGTCCACGTCGTCTGGGAGAAGTTCTGCCGCTACTTCGACGTCGAGCCCAGGATCGTCCCCTTGCAGCCAGGCAAGTACACGATCGGACCCGAGGACGTCGAGCCTCATCTCGACGAGAACACGATCGGCGTCGCCGCGGTGGTCGGCACCACCTTCACCGGCCATGCCGACGACGTGGTCGGAATAAACGACCTCCTGCTCTCGCTCAAGAACGACAAGGGCCTCGACGTCCCGCTACACATCGACGGCGCCAGCGGGGCTTTCGTGTGGCCGTTTCTGTATCCCGATTCAAAGTGGGACTTCCGCCTCGAGCAGGTGCGCTCGATCAACGCCTCCGGGCACAAGTTCGGCCTCGTCTACCCGGGAATCGGCTGGCTGATCTTCAGGGAGAAGTCCGACCTCGCCGAGGACCTCGTCTTCTACGAGAACTACCTGGGCAAGACAGATGCGACCTTCACGCTCAACTTCTCGACCGGGTCCTCGATGGTCATCGCTCAGTACTACAACTTCGTCCGTTGGGGCAAGTCGGGCTATCGCGAGATCATGCAGATCATGCAACAGAATGCCTCTTCGCTGGCCGACGACATCGAGGGCCTCGGCAAGTTCCAGATCATCGGGAAGGGGGAGGAGACGCTGCCGCTGGTCGCCTTCAACCTCGCCGATGAGCACCCCTACGACGAGTTCGACATCGCCTTCCAGCTCGCTGCCGAGAGAGGATGGATGCTGCCCGCATACACGATGCCTCCGGATGCTCAGGAGGTGAAGATGATGCGCGCCCTGGTCAAGCTCAACCTGAGTCGCTCACTCGCCGACACGCTCGGCGACGACATCGCCGACGCGGTCAAGACGCTCGAGGAGAAGGGGCCGGTGACCAAGGCGGAGCGAAAGTTGGTCAAGACCAACGTCTCGCACTGACGGCCGCGAGCCCGTCAGCCGGCCGGCGCTGTCCCGACCTGGGAGCTCGCGGCCCTCGGCAGCCGGCCCTCGGCCTCGAGCATGTCGCGAAGTCCCTGCTCGAGGCCGCGCGGCGAGTAGCCGAGATCGGCCATCGCCTTGTCGTGCCGCGCCCAGAAGGTGACTCCGTCGGCCGAGGCGATCAGCTCGCGGAGGTTGGGGCCCTGATTCATCAGCTTCCCGACCACGGGGCCGAGCGGCGTCATCGCCTTCATCATCGAGGTTGGCATCGCGCGCTTCGGAGCCTTGCGACCGGATACCCGGCCCAGGGTCTCGATCAGCTCGCGCATGGTCGCGATCTGCCCGCCGAGCACGTATGACTCGCCCGGCTTACCGTCATCGAGGGCGAGCACCACGCCGTCCGCGACGTCCTCGACGTGGACGAGGTTCATGCCGAGGTCGGGGAAGGCGATAAGCGGCATCCGCCCGTCCAGGAACTGGTTCATCTGGCGCCCGATCGCCGAGTGATCGTCGGGCCCGTATACCCCTCCCGGCTGAACGATCACGCACGGCAATCCCTGCTCGGCGATGAACCGCTTCGCCAGCCGGTGGGATTCGACCTTGGTCTCCTCGTAGTAGGACGTGTACCCGCCCTGAGGGTGCTCGTAGGACTCGTCGACTACCTGGCCCTTCGTGTTGCCGAAGGCTCCCACCGTGGACACGTATACGACTCGACCGACCTTCTCCTCCAGCGCGGCCCGAAGCGTGTTCTCGGTCCCGATCACGTTCGCTTCGTACATCGCCTGGTGCTCGGACTCGGGGATCCCGACCTCATACATGGCCGCCCCGTGGATCACCGCGTCACAGCCGTCCATGCCCGCCCGCAGCGCGTCCTTGTCGGCGAGGGTCCCCCTGACGAGCTCACATCCGAGGCCGGCCAGGCGCGCCCCGCGCTCCGGGCTGCGGGCCAGCGCCCGAACATCGTCCCCGCGGCTCCGCAGGCGATGGACCACGTGCCCGCCGATGAAGCCGGTTCCGCCTGTGACGAAGACCCTCACTCGGGCGCAAGCCTACCCGGCCCCCATCCTCGGCGCATGATCCCTGGGGCGCTCCCGCCGACCTACACTTGACCCGGTGAACACGAGTCGCCAAGACCGCCGCGCCGAGATCCCCCACGCCGGCCAAGGAGCGGGGATCGCGAACCCGCGGGCAAGCCAGCGGGCGATGGCGATCTCGGTTGTCCCGCGCTCGCCCGGCGACGAGGATCCCCTCGCCGAGCTGAAGGAGCTCCTGCGGACCGCCGGGGTGGCGACCGCCGGCGAGCTGGTCCAGGTCCACGCCCGTCCCGATCCCGACCGCTACCTGGGACGCGGGAAGCTAAGCGAGCTGAAGACGGAGGTCGCCGGCTGCGACGCGAACCTGGTCGCCTGCGACGACGAGCTGGTACCCCGCCAGGAGCGAAACCTGGAGGAGGCGCTCGGGGTGCCGGTGATCGACCGAACCGCGGTGATCCTCGACATCTTCGCCGACCACGCCCACAGCGCCGAGGGAAAGCTCCAGGTGGAGCTCGCCCAGCTCGAGTACAACCTCGCCCGCATGCGGGGCCTGTGGACCCATCTCGAGCGGCTCGGCGGCGGGATCGGGACTCGCGGGCCCGGAGAGACGCAGATCGAAACCGATCGCCGCCTGGCCCGCGATCGGATCGCCAACCTCCGCCGACGACTCGGCCGCCTGGAGCGAAACCGCGAGGTGATGCGGGCGCGCCGGCATCGCTCCGCGCTCCCGATGATCGCCCTCGCCGGCTACACCAACGCGGGGAAGTCGACCTTGCTGAACGCGCTTACCGGCGCCAACGCCGGGGTGGGGGAGAGGCTGTTCCAGACCCTCGATCCGACCACCCGCGCCTACCGGCATCGGGGACGCCGCTTCCTGGCGACCGACACGGTCGGCTTCATCCGCAAGCTGCCGCATCAGCTTGTCGAGGCGTTCAAGGCCACGCTCGAGGAGACGGTCCTCGCCGACCTGATCGTCCAGGTGGTCGACGCGTCGGAGCCAGAGGAGCGGCGCCGCGAGTCGATCGCCGCGGTCGACTCGGTGCTCGACGAGATCGGCGCCGGAGACGCCCCTCGGCTCATCGTCCTCAACAAGATCGACCTGCTCGATCCCTCCGATGCCCACGAGCTCGCCATCCGCGAGCCCGGGTCGGTGACCATCTCCGCAGTCACGGGGGAGGGCCTCGACGCGCTTCGCGACCGGATCAGCGACGAGTTCGAGGAAAGCCTTCGGCAGGTCGAGCTCCTGTTTCCCTACTCGGCGGGCGCGACCCTGGCCGAGCTTCACGAGCTGGCGGGCGATCTCGAGCGAACCGACCGGGCGGACGGGGTCCTCGTCACGGCTCGGATCCCGGCGGCGCTCACGCACCGGTTCGCCGATTTTGCGCTGAACGGCGACGGGTCGCGGCGACTCCCGGACGAAACCGGCTAGCCCGCGCTCTACGCTCCCGCGGTGGAACTTCGGGTCAAGCTCCTTCGCGACGACGCTCGGCTTCCCAGTCGTGCCCACGCCGACGACGCGGGCCTCGACCTCCATGCAGTTGAGGCGTCCTGGATCGGCCCCGGTCAGCGGGCGAGCATCGCGACGGGGATCGCGGTCCAGATACCGCCCGGCCATGCCGGCCTCGTGCTGCCGCGCTCCGGCCTCGCCGCACGGGACGGGATCGCCCTGGTCAACTCCCCGGGGCTGATCGACGCCGGATACCGAGGCGAGGTCAGTGTCCTCTTGCTGAACACCGATCGCGAGGCCGAGTTCTCGATCGAGCCCGGCGATCGAATCGCGCAGCTCGTCGTGGCGCCCCTCGGCCAGGCCGAGGCGGTCGAGGTCGACGACTTGGACGCGAGCCGGCGCGGCGAAGGCGGGTTCGGCTCGAGCGGGCGCTGAGCCGGGGTCAGCCGCGAAGCGCCGCCCGGTGGGCGGACTCGTGGGCGGCGGCCTCGAGCCGGTCGTCGAGCGGCTCGAGATCCGGGACCGAGCCGAGGCGGCGCCCGAGGGCGAGCTGGATCAGACGATCGGCGAGCCACGAGTTCTTCGGCAGCAGCGGACCGTGCAGGTAGGTGCCGATCAGGTTTGTCCGGCGAACTCCCTCAAGCCCGTCACGGCCGTTGTTGCCGAACCCCCGGATCACCCGTCCCAGCGGCTTGGCGCCCGAAAGCAGCGTGGTGCGCCCGCCGTGGTTCTCGAAGCCGGCGAGTCGCCGTGGCCCGCCGCCCAGGTCCACCTCGATCTCGACGTTGCCGGTCAGGCGCGGCCCCGGCTCGCGAACGGTCTCCAGGGCGGCGAGCCCCAGTCCCTCGATCCGCTCCTCACCGAGCTGGTAGCTGAGCCCGAGGAGCTGGTAGCCGCCGCACACGGCGATCACCACGGCTCCGTCGTCGACCGCATCCGCGAGGCCGGCACGCTTGCTCGAGACCATGTCCCGCGCGACGATCCGCTGGTCGCGGTCCTGCCCACCGCCGAGGTAGATCAGATCGTGCGCGCCGGGGTCGAGTGGCTCGCCGGGCCCCGACGCGCTGTAGGAGAAGCGGATCCCTCGCCACTCACAGCGCCGGCGCAGGAAGAGGATGTTGCCGCGATCGGCATAGATGTTCATCTGCTCCGGATAGAGCGCGAGGACCCGAAGCTCCATCACACCCTCCCGAAGACGAGGACCGTCGAGCCCAGGTAGCCGTCCTCGGCGGCGACCTCGCGCCGCTCCTGGAACGCCAGGCCGGCCATGGCCGCCTCCGCCTCGAGGGCCCGGGCGTCGAGCGACTCGAGATGGTCGGTGTGCTCTTCGGTGCTCAGGTCGCCGGCGGGCGATACGGCCTGGCGCAGCCGCCGGATCTCAAGGCCACCGTCCCCGGTCGGGACGACGGTGGGCAGGCTCGAAAGCACCCAACCGTCGCGCTCTCGAACATCCGGCAGCCCTTCTGTGGCCCCCTCGACCGCGGCTGCCGGGTGCTCGACGATCGCGGCCGCCAGGCGCCCGGAGGGCGCGAGGTGGGACGACGCCCGTTCCATCGCCCTCAGGCGGCCCTCGCTGCCGCCCAGCATCTGCACGAGCTGCATCGGGGCGATTATCAGCTCGAACGACTCCCGAAGCGCCATGGTTCGCGCGTCGGCGCTGACCGCGTGGACGGCGAGACCCTCGCGCGAGGCGTTTTCCAGGAGCGCCTCGATCAACTGCTCGTCGCGATCCAGCGCCCAGACCGCCCGGCCGTGGCGCGCGAGGTGGAGGGTGACCCGCCCGGCGCCGCTTCCAAGCTCGAGAACCGGGCCGGCGGCCTCGCGCGCCAGCCGGTCCCAGAGTTCGAGATCGGCCGCGTAGCCGCCGCATTCGACCTCGTGCCAGACCGTCTCGGCGATCATTCCCAGTAGCTCGCGGCCAAGCCGCGCCGGGAGAGGAGCTCGCGAAGCTCGAGCAGGGCCGTATAGGTGGGAAGGGCGAAGAGCCGCCCGTTCGCGGCCGCGAGCGCGGAGTCGAACGAGCGCTCGATTGACTCCTCGAACGTGATCGCCTCGGGGGCGACCTCCGCGTACTTGAGCCGGACGGCCATCTCCGGAGCCCGCGTGCCCGCGCAGAAGATCCTGCCGACCCGCCCCGCGAGCAGCTCGAAGTCGGCGTCCCAGACCCACGAGACGTCGCGTCCGTCGGCGGTTCGATCGTTCAGCGCGATCCACAGGTCGAGGGGAGCAGCCTCGGCACCGTCGGCTTCGAGCAGCAGCGTACGCAGTACCTCGTTGGCGCCGGCGGGATTCTTGATCAGCAGTATGGAGACGCCGGTCGGGCCGACGTCGATCGTCTCGACGCGGCCGAACACGGCCTCCATCGAACCGAGCGCACGGGCCGCGTCCTCGAGCCCGATCCCCAGGCGCGGGGCGGCCGCGAGCGCCGCGAGGGCGTTGTAGACGTTGTAGAGGCCCGGGAGCGGGAGGTCGACGACGAGCTCCGTGGAGCCCGCCCGCACCCGGATGCGGGAACCCCGCATCCCATCGAACTCGATTCCGGTCGCGGCCACGTCCGGGGTGGGCCGGTCCGCGCCGCAGCTCGGGCACCGGTAGTGGCCCAGGTGCCCCACGAAAGCGCGCTCGTACGCGTACGGAGCCCCGCAGCGGCGGCAGTGCTTGGCGTCGAACGCGTGCTGGAGCTCCGGCAGCGCCACCTTCGGATCCTCGATCCCGAAGTAGGTGACCCCGGGGCGCCGGGACAGCTCGCGGTCCCGACCCAGGTCGGCGACCAGCGGATCATCGGCGCAGAGCGCAAACTCGGTGCGACCGGCGCGGCTCGCCACCAGGTCGGCCCACCGGTCCGCGAGGTACTCGAGCTCGCCGTAGCGGTCGAGCTGGTCACGGAAGAGGTTCCCCAGCACGATCAGCGAGGGGTCGAGCTCGGCGGCGATCCGTGGCAGCCACGCTTCGTCCACCTCGAAGAGGCCCTCATCGCCGCGTTGGGAGAGCAGAGCCGTCGCGACGCCCCACCGCATGTTCGAGCCGGCGCGGTTGTGGACCGGCCGCCGGCCGGCGGCCCGCATCACGGCGGCGATCATGCCCGCCGTCGTCGTCTTGCCATTGGTCGCGCTGACGACCGACGCCCCCCGCTCGAGACGAGCCGCGAGCCGCGAGATCGCGTCGGGCGCCACGCGGAGGAGCATTCGACCGGGCAGCGTGGTGCCGCCCCCGCGACCGCTTCGGCGGCTGAGCGCGCCGGCCCCGCGGGCCGCGGCAACCTCGAGCGCGAACAGCCCGCTCACCGGGGAGCAGGGGGCCGGAGGAGCCCACGTGCGGTTTCCGCCCCGCTCACGGGGAGATCACGTGCAGGGCGCGCGGAAGGACGCGAATCGTGGCCGGCAGGTCCGCGATGTGGTCGCCGTCGGCGTACACCGCGAGCGCCCTGTCCGCGGCGATCCGGACCTCGGCGGCGCGCCGAACCGACACCTCCTCGTGACCCAGGTGAGCGCCCTTGAACACCTTGGGCAGGTTAGCCAGGTAACGGAGCTTTCCGACCTCGCCGACACTGACCACGTCGAGCAGGCCGTCGTCCAGCCGAGCGTCCGGCGCCAGGAACATGCCGCCTCCGTATGCCTTGCTGTTCGCCGCAGCGACCGAATAGCCGCGGACCTTCCGGCGCTCACCGTCCAGCACGAGGTCGAAGCGCACGGGCCGCCAGGCGACGAGTGCCTTGAGCGCCGCGTAGGCATAGACGAGGTTCCCGCTGACGAACCGCGCCTCGTTCGCGATCCTGTTGGCCTCCGCATCGAAACCGCAGCTCGCGATGCACAGGAAACGGCGGCCGTTCACCTCGCCGACGTCGACCTCACGGGTCCGGCCCGAGGCCAGGAGCCGTGCCGAGGCCTCGATCTCGGTCGGGATCCCCATCACCCGGGCGAAGTCGTTGCCGCGACCCCCTGGAATCACGCCCAGCGGGACCTCGCCACCCGCGAGCACTCCGCCCACCTGGCCCACGAGTCCGTCACCGCTCATCACGACCGGGACCTCGCCGCTCGCGGCGGCGGCGCGCGCCTCCTCACACCCGTGCTCGACGCCCGTCGTGATCACCACGCGGTGCTCGAGCCCGAGGTCGGTCAGCGTGGCCTCGAGCCGTGGGAGAAGCCCTCGGGCCCGACCCCCGCCGGCGGAGGGATTGACGAGCACGAGATGCCGGCGGGCGCCGTCCATGGGCGGAATCTAAATCCAGACCCGTGCTCAGGGCTTTCGCCCGACCCAGTAGGTGCCCGCCGCGGCTTCGCCCCTCGCGGTCCGCTCGATTCCCCGCTTGGCGAATCCCCAGTCCAGGACCGCGTCCGGCGTGTAAAAGGGCGTCGCGTCGCCCCAGCTCGAGGCGACCACGACCTGCCCGCCGGGCCGCAAGACGCGGGCGATCTCCCGGGTGAACGGCGGCATGTTGAGGTGGGTGATGAGGTCGAACGACTCGGCCTCGTAGGGGAGGCTCGCCGCGTCGGCGACCCGAAACGCGATCCTTCCCTCGGGATCGAGCCCGACCTTGGCGGAGGCGGTCTGGATCATCGGCTCGGAGATGTCGATGCCGCGAACTCGCGCCTGCGGAAACTCGCGTGCGATCAACAGCGCCCCCTCGCCCGTGCCGGTTCCCACCTCGAGCGCCCGCTCGGGCGCCGGCGTCACGTGGAGAAGCGCGGCCCCCAGCGGCGCGAGGTGATCGGCGGACCCCGCGCCGGTTCGCTCGTCCCAGCGCGCGGCCGAGCGGTCGAAGAACCGCTGCATCGGCCCCCGAACCACCGGCCAGGCCCACGGCGCCCGCACGATCAACCGGTTGAGGGCCCGACCGACGAGCCGGATCCGTCGCGGCGCTCCCCGGCCGGGCCGTTCCGCCGAGGGATCAGTCACCGGCTCTTCGCTCCCGAGGCCACCCCGACATCTTGGCGACCGTCGCGGGCGCGCGCCGGGCCGCGCCGATCGAGGTGGCGGCGGTGACGGCGCCCACCCGCGCCCGATGGGCCAACTCATCTAGCCTGGCGAGCCGATGAGGAGCTTGCAGATCGCGCGCCGAGCGGGGGCGCTTTTAGCCGTGGGCCTCGGCGCGGGGGCGCTCAGCGCCTGCGGGTCGAGCGACGCGACGTCGGCCACCTTCGCGCTTCCGGCGGGGTGTGAGAAGGTCGCGGCGCCGCCGGCCAAGCACGTCCACCTGCGCCGACCGGAAGGCGGGGCGTCACGCGGCGCCGCGCTCACCGCGACCGTCGATACGAGCTGTGGGCGCTTCTCCATCGCGCTCGACGCGAGCGCCGCGCCGAGGACCGTGCGCTCGTTCACCTACCTGGCGAAGAAGGGGGTCTACGACGGCACGAGCTTCGACCGGATCGTGGCAAGCTTCCTGATCCAGGGCGGCGATCCGACCGAGACCGGCATGGGCGGCCCCGGCTACTCGGTGACCGAGCCCCCGCCGCCCGGGACCACGTACCGGCGGGGAAGGGTCGCAATGGCGAAGTCCGCGGTGGAGCCGTCGGGACGTTCCGGCAGCCAGTTCTTCGTCGTGACGACGGCCGACGCGGGCCTGCCTCCCCAGTACGCGCCCCTGGGCAGGGTCAGTTCCGGGTCGAGCGTCGTGCGGCGGATCGAGAGCGTGGGTGACCCGTCGAGCGGCCAGGTCGGGACCCCGCGCGCGCCCGTCGTCATCCGGAGGATCAGGGTGAGCTCCCGATGAGCAAGGTCGGGACCGGTGATCCGGCCCCCGGCTTCGCGCTCTCGGGCGCCGACGGCCGAGTTCACACGCTTGAGGAGCACCGCGGCCGATGGCTCGTCCTGGCCTTCTACCCGGGCGACTTCACGCCGGTCTGCACTCGCCAGTTCTGCTCCTACCGCGACGCGGCGGACAGGCTCGAGGAGCTCGACGCCGTGGTGCTCGGGATCTCGCCGCAGTCGGTCGACTCTCACCAGCGCTTTCGCGATCAGTACGAGCTCACGGTGCCCCTACTGGCCGACCCCGAGCGGGCAATGATCCGCGCCTACGGCGTGCTGGGCCCGGGCGGTATCGTCCGCCGCTCGATCTTCATGGTCGATCCGGAGGGGATCGTGCGGTACCGGCACGTCGCCCTCCTCGGGCTCCATTACAAGGACGTCGAGGCGCTGAAGCGCTCGCTGGAGCAGGCGCGCGCCGAAGCACCCGCCTGATCGACGAGGCCGGTCCGATGGCCCCCGAGAGCGAGCCGGCCGGCTTTCGCGTTTCGCGGGGGGAGTGGTGCGTGCGTGGCGAGTCGCTCGGCACGGGGCCACCGGTGGTCCTGTTGCACGGGGTCACCGCGACCCGCCGCTACGTCGTGCATGGATCGCGGGCGCTGGCGAGGGCGGGCCACCGCCAGGTCACATACGACGCCCGGGGGCACGGTCGCTCCGACCCGGCTCCCTCCACCGAGGGGTACTCATATCCGGAGCTGGTCGCCGACCTCGAGGCGGTGGTGGAGTCCGAGCTCGGCGAGGAGCCGTTCGTGCTCGCCGGCCACTCGATGGGCGCCCACACGGCCGTCGCCTACGCGCTCGACCATGGCGCACGCCTCGCCGGGGTGGTCGTGATCGGCCCCGTATTCGTCGGCACGATCGACGATCAGGCGATCGCCACCTGGGATCGGCTGGCCGACGGGCTCGAGAGCGGTGGGGTGGAGGGGTTCATCGCGGCCTACGACCGCGACCTGAGCCCCGAATGGCGCGGGACCGTGCTGGGAATCACCCGGCGTCGCATGGCCGAGCATCTCTGCCCGCGTGCCGTCGCGCGGGCGATCAGGGAGGTGGCGCGCTCGCGGCCATTCGAGGCGATCTCGGAGCTCGACCTCACCGACGTCCCAGCGCTCGTGGTCGCAAGCCACGACGACGCCGACCCGGGGCATCCGTACTCGGTCGCCGCCGCGTACGCGGAAAGCCTTCCTCGCGCCCGCCTGATCAGCGAGGAGCGTGGAGCCTCGCCGCTCGCCTGGCAGGGCGGGAGGCTGGCGCGAGAGATCGCCGCCTTCTGCGCCGAGCCCGAGGTCGTGGCCCGGGCACGTGGTTGAGGCCCCGTATCCTTGCCGGCGATGGTCGACGACGGGCACGCGATCCACTACACGGCGGTCGAGCGGGGGACCCCCGTCTACGCCTCGGACGGGATCGAGGTCGGCAGGGTCGATCAGGTGGTCGACAACTATCGAGAGCGGATCTTCGACGGAATCGTGATCAAGGGGAGCGACGGCGAGCTTCGCTTCGTCGATGCCCCGGAAGTGGCCCGAACGGCGGAGCGGGGGGTCACCCTGGCGATCCCCGCGGACGACGTGCCAGCCCTTCCGAAGCCCGACAGCGGCTCGGCGACGTTCCGGCCGAACCCGCGCGCGGGCCGGATCAGCCGCCTGCTCGGGCGGGGTTGGAAGCGCGAGTAGCGGTCGCTCCGCGGCGGGGACACGAACCGCGGCCGTTCGATTGCGCCTAGGGCGGAGAGCCGAGGACGATCCACTCGCCGGAGCCGGCCCGGTCGATCAGCCGGCGCCCGGTCAGGGCCCGCACCGCCAGCGTCACCGTGGGCCGGCGAGCTCCCACGAGGTCGGCGAGGGTCTGGTGCGAGAGGCGATACGGGATCAGGGCCCCCTCCGGGCGGTTCTCGCCCCACAGCTCGGCCAGCAGCCAGAGCACGAGCAGGATGCGGTCCTCGACCCCCACCGTGTTGGCGATCGCGGCGCTGATGGCCAGCCGCCGCGAGCGCCGCAGCGCGCGCTCGGTGAGCACCTCGAGGAACCCCGGCGTGTCGCGGGCGGATGCGACGAGGGAGCCCCCGAGGACGGCGACCGAAGATCGCTCGAAGACCGTCCACGAGACCTGCGAGAACGAAGAGGGGTCCTCCTGCCAGGGGCGAAGCAGGTCGCCGCGCCCCAGGAGCTCGAGGCTCCGACCCCGATCGGGTACGAAGCATCGGCGCCCGATCAGCCCCTCGAGGACCAGGAACCCGAGGTGGTCCCCCCGCGGTGCCGGCGCCTCCGCCTTCCAGGGGCCACGGTCGAGGTGCATCAACGGCGCTTTCAGCGCGCCGTTCGGTGGACGGGCCCCCTGCTCGGCCAGCTGGCGACCGAGGTCGCGGTCGCGAGCCAGGAGGTCGATGAACTCGTCGTCGCCACGCGAGCCGGCCTCGCGGTTGGGGTCGGAGAGCATCGGGCGGCGATTACCCGCGCCGGGCACGGGGAAACATCTGGCCGAACCGGGCGGTGCGTCGGCCCGTCGGGCTGGCAACGATCAGGCGTCCGCCTGCTCGTCGAAGCGCTCGGCCTCCTCCGAGCCACTCGTCGCGTCGCCGGCGCTGTACGCGTGGGCGCCGGCCCCCGCGAGGACCCCTCCATCGACGATCAGGTACTCGTCGCGGATCGGGCGGCCCTCCAGGAAGCATTCGAGGATCTCTCGCGTACCAGCCGCGTAACGCGCCTGAGCCGAGAGGCTCGTACCCGAAACGTGGGGCGTCATCCCGTGGTTTGGCATCGAGCGCCACGGATGGTCCCGGGGCGCGGGCTGCGGAAACCAGACGTCCCCCGCGTAGCCCGCGAGCTGGCCCGAGTCCAGCGCGCGTACGATCGCGTCGCGATCGCAGATCTTGCCCCGAGCCGTGTTCACGAGGTAAGAGCCGCGCTTCATCCTCGCCAGCATCGCATCGTCGAACATGCCCTCGGTCTCAGGATGCAACGGGGCGTTGATCGTCACCACGTCGCAGACCTCGACCATCTCGGCGGCCGTGGCGTGGTAGCTGACGCCGAGCTCGGCCTCAACGGCCTCCGGGAGCCGGTGCTGGTCCGTGTAGTGGAGCGACACCTCGAACGGCGCCAGGCGACGCAGGACGGCAGATCCGATCCGTCCGGCGCCGACCGTGCCCACCTTCATCCCCTCGAGGTCGTAGGAGCGACTGGCGCAGTCGGCGATGTTCCATCCGCCGTCGACGACCACCTGGTAGGAGGGGATGTAGTTTCGAACCAGCGACAGGATCATCATCACGACGTGCTCGGAGACCGAGATCGAGTTCGAGTAGGTCACTTCGGCGACCGTGATTCCGCGCTCGATCGCCGCCTGCAGGTCGACGTGGTCGGAGCCGATCCCGGCGGTGATCGCGAGCTTCAGCTTCGGCGCCTTTGCGATTCGTTCGGCGGTCAGGTACGCGGGCCAGAACGGCTGTGAGATAACCACGTCGGCCTCGCCGAGCCGGCGCTCGAACTCCGAGTCGGGGCCGTCCTTGTCCGAGGTGACGATCAGGCTGTGGCCCGCCGCCTCGAGGAAGTCCCTCAGCCCGAGCTCCCCTGACACGCAACCCACGAGCTCTCCGGCACGAAAGCCGACCTCCTTTGGCGTCGGGGTGGTCTGGCCACCGTGGTAGCGCTCGATCTTCGGGACCTCGTCGCGGGGATAGGCCGGCGGATAACCGTCGACTGGGTCGGCGTAGAGGACACATAGGACGTTTGCCATGCGTTCCACCTCCGGTGGTCGAGGATCGCGATCGCATCGTGGCCGCTTCGCCATGACCCTACCCATCCGGCTCGAGACGCACCGCGTGCCCTGACCGGAGCCGACCGGGCCCGAGTGCCGGTACGGGTCGCACGACGTTATGTCAACTCGGATCACTCGGCGCGGGCGGCCGAGACCGCAGGCGTGGCTATTCTGACGGTCGATGAGCACGCGATCGAGACGCGAGCCGTTGGAGACCGTACGTCATCAGCTCCGGCCCCTGTTTGACCGGATCGTGGTCAAGGAGCTCGATTCCGACCGGGTGCGCCGCTCGGGGCTGGTCGTGCCGCCGGGCAGCCACGACCCGCCGCCCGAACAGGGAATCGTGCTCGCCGTCGGCCCGGGCCTCGACTGGTGGGAGCAGGCCGGAGTCGAGATGCCCGTCGAGGTCGGCGACCACGTCGTCTTTCCGGCCTCGGCCGGGGTCTGGGTGGAGGTCGACGAGGAGCGGCTGCTCGTCTGCAGGGTCGGTGAGCTGCTGGGAATCCTCGAGTCGATCTCCTCGGAGCACCCGGACTGACGGCCCCGGGGGGGCCTGGCGGAACCTGAGTGGCTCTAGGTCGGGCCGGCCGACGATCCGGGTCCGGGTTTCCATAACGCCGACTATCGTGCGCAGCCTCAGGCACGAGGGACGCCGGCCGGCTCGCGCCTAGTTCAGGGTCGGATCCGCCGGCATCCGCGCGATCAGCGAGTACTGGCCGCCCTTTCGCTCCAGGACGTCGCTCCAGAGCGTCGCCGGGTCGTCCGGAAACAGCTCAGCGGGCAGCGGCGCCTCGACGATCCACGACTCCGCCTCCATCTCGGCTTCGAGCTGGCCCTCCCCCCAGCCCGAATAACCCGCGTAAACCCGGCCCCGCCGAACCGAGGCGGCGAGGTCGTCCAGATCGACATCGGCCGAGGCCAGCCCGACGTCGGCGACGACGATCCAGGCGGCGGCCTGGGTGTCCGTGAACTCGGCAACGAGCACCAGCGCCTCCGGCTGCACGGGCCCGCCGACGTAGACGGGCTCACCGTGCGCTATCTCGTCGAGCTCGGGAACGACCGAGCCGACCGCCGTGTCGGACGGTCGATTGAGGACGATTCCCATCGCGCCCTCGTCATTGTGCTCGGTGAGCAAGACCACGGTGCGCTCGAAGTTCGGGTCGGTGAGAGCCGGCGAGGCGACCAGGAGCTTTCCGCGAAGCGAGGCGTCCACGACCTCCCATTGTGCCCACGGCGGGCGGGCCCTGCCCGCCGGGCCGGCAAGCTAACCTCGAACGTATGGCTTTCGACGTCACGGAGCGCGATTTCGAAACGCGGGTGATCGAGCGCTCGCGCGAGGTCCCGGTGGTCGTCGACTTCTGGGCCGAGTGGTGTGGGCCCTGCCGCACCCTGGGGCCGGCGCTCGAGGCCGCGGTGGCGAAACGAGACGGCGACGTCGAGCTCGCGAAGCTCGACACGGACCGCAATCCGAACCTGGCGATGACGTTCCAGATCGGAAGCATCCCGGCGGTCAAGGCCTTCAAGGACGCGAAGGTGGCCTCCGAGTTCGTGGGGGCGATCGGGCCGGCCCAGATCGACCAGTTCCTCGACGGATTCGTCCCCTCGGCCGCCGACAAGCTCGCCGTGGCCGGCGACGAGGGGTCGGTTCGAAAGGCGCTCGAGCTGGATCCGCGTAACGCCGCCGCCGCGGTGAAGCTCGGGCGCATCCTGCTGGGTCGCGGCGACCACGCTGAGGCGTTCGAGCTTCTCGATCCGTTCAAGGGCGACTTCGCGGCCGAGGGGCTCGCCGCGCGGGCCCGCCTGAGCGGCGAGCTCCAGGACGACGGGCCGAGCGACGGAGACGTCCTCACTAGAAGCTTCGCCGCCTGGGACGACGGCGAACGCGAAACGGCCCTCAACGGGCTCCAGGAGGCGCTGGTCGCCGCCGAAGACCCCGACCGCCGCGATCTGCTGCGCAGGGTGATGGTGGCCATCTTCACCGAGCTCGGCACCGACGACCCGCTGGCCCGTGAGCACCGGCGCCGCCTCGCAGCGATCCTCGCCTGAGCCACGACCGGGCACGGGCGCGGCAAGCGGCTAGCGTTCGCGGACGTGAGCAGCGATCCGGCAGCGGGCATCGGGATCCTGGCGGCCTTCGGAGCCGGACTGGTCTCCTTCGTCTCTCCCTGCGTGCTGCCCCTCGTGCCCGGCTACCTCTCGGCGGTCACGGGGGTCTCGATCGGCGAGCTCGAAGAGGCGAGCTGGCGCCGGGTCCTGGCGCCGAGCCTCGTGTTCGTTGCCAGCTTTTCCACCGTCTTCATCCTCCTGGGGCTGACCGCAACGGGCCTGGGACAGACCCTCCAGGACCATCGCGACACGCTGGAGAAGATCGCCGGTGCCCTGATCATCGCGATGGGCGTCCTGTTCGTCTCCGGCCTGTTCGTAACCCGCCTGAACCGCGAGTGGCACGTGGACGCGCTGATGACCCGGGCCGGCAAGGGCGGGCCCCTGGTCGCGGGGATGGCGTTCGCGATCGCCTGGACGCCGTGCATCGGCCCGACCCTCGGGGCGATCCTCAGCGCCGCCGCCCTGTCGAGCTCGGCCGCCCACGGCGCGCTGCTGCTCGCCGTCTACTCGGCGGGGCTCGGGATCCCCTTCCTGGCGACGGCGCTCGCCTTTTCGAGAATGGCCGGCGCGTTCACTGTGATCAAGCGCCATTACGCGGCGATCATGGCGGTCGCCGGCGGCATCCTGATCGTGATGGGCGTCCTGATCCTGACCGGGGACTTCTTCCAGCTGAACGTCCAGGCCCAGAAGCTGACCAGCGACCTCGGGCTGAACCCCTGAGCCGCCTCTCAGCGCCCACGCTCAGTTGGAGGCCGGGTCAGGCGCGCCGACCTCGACCGGGGTCCCGACAGCCTCGACCTCGGAGACCTCTCCCCCGTCGGAGTCGCCCGAGCAGACGATCCTGAATCGGCCCGTCCCGAGCTCGGGGTCGCCCACGATCGGTAGGCCCCGGATCGTCTCCCAGCCGAGCCGCTCGATCTCGAACGGATTCATCCGGACCTCGGATGCGGGAAACGGGCAGTTGGAGTTGTGCTGGTCGATCGCCCGCGAAATCGCCTCCAGGTTCTTGGCCTCCGCGCCCATCCCGGTGAATGTAGCGCCCGCCGGGGTCCCGGCGCTACGCAAAGAGGGGCGGCACGTGCCGCCCCTCTTGTCGCGTTCTGATCGGCTCAAGGAGCCGATGACATCAGTCGTGCTAGTTCGAGCACTTCTGGGTCGAGTTCACCGTCTGCGGGGATCCGCTGTCGTAGGTGAACTTGGTCTGCAGCTTCCAGGTCTTGTTGGAGTGGCTGCACTTGGCGCTGATCCACTTCGATGCGTTGGGTGCGGAGGCCTGCTTGCCGACCGTGACGTTGAAGTCGGTCAGCGGCAGTGCCGAGGCGTCGTGGATGTGGTTGAAGTCCAACAGCTTGCCGTAGCCGGCCTTGCCCGCGGCCTTCAGGGCGCCGTCCAGGAGCACGTTCGTGTTCCCGGCCGTGTTGGTCTTCGGGCTCGAGCAGTTGATCGAGAACGGCGGCGCCACGTTGGCGCGGGTGAACAGCAGCACGTGGCCGCCCGATCCCGAGCCGTTGAACGCCAGGACGCAGGCGTGGACGACGTTGCCGCCGGCCGCCGCGGTCGCGGTGCCCGTCCCGATCAGCTTGCTGCCGCAGGCCGCCATCGCCTGCTTCATCGTCTTCGTGCCCGAGATCGACGTCTTGTTGCACTTGCCGAGCGTGCTCGTGTTGACCTTGAAGTCGCTGTCGAAGTACAGCTGGGCGCGGTCGGTGTAGTTGCTGCTCGTGTCGGCGTAGTTGGTGTGGGTGTGGAGGTTGATCTTGCCCGCCTTCGGCGTCGTCTTCGACACCTTGTTCGGGCTGAACTTGAAGCTCACCGTCGAGCTGGTGGCGGCCAGGGCGATACCAGCCACTGACAGGGCGCCGGCCACAGCCAGCGCGATGATGGCGGCGGACCGCCTCTTGAAACGCATCTATGGATCTCCTTCTCGTGGGACGTTCTCCCGGCCCTCCTGGCCGGGCACAGCTCAGATAACACCGTCTGCGCATAAAGGTTTCATGTTGGCGCCGCCAAAATCGGCTTTGGGCTGGCGAGGCGGGCGCCTTGCGGTGGAAGGAACGCTGTCGCGGCAGTCCACTTCCGGCCGTACGATGAACGAGGGGCGGCCAATGGCCGCCCCTCGTTCTTCATTGCTGCAACGCGGAGAGAGTTACGTGCTGGAGGAGCACATATCCCGCGCTGACCGTTGCTTGTCGGTTAGGCCTGGACTCCGTCCTCGGCTCAGCCGACCCTGCACTTCTGGGTCGCGTTCTTGGTCTGCTTTCCGGCGCTGTAGGTGAACTTGGTCTGCAGCTTCCAGGTCTTGTTCGGATGGCTGCACCTGGCGCTGATCCACTTCTTCGCGTTTACCGCTCCGGGCGCTCCCTTGCCGACCGTGACGTTGAAGTCGGTCAGCGGCAGTGCCGAGGCGTCGTGGATGTGGTTGAAGTCCAACACCTTGCCGTAGCCCGGCTTCCTGGCCGGCTTCAGGGCGCCGTCCAGGAGCACGTTCGTGTTCCCGGCGGTGTTGTTCTTGCGGTTGGCGCAGTTGATCGAGAACGGCGGCGCCACGTTGGCGCGGGTGAACAGCAGCACGTGGCCGCCCGATCCCGAGCCGTTGAACGCCAGGACGCAGGCGTGGACGACGTTGCCGCCGGCCGCCGCGGTCGCCTTGCCCGCCCCGATCAGCTTGCTGCCGCAGGCCGCCATCGCCTGCTTCATCGTCTTGGTGCCCGAGATCTTCGACTTCGGGCACTTGCCGAGCGTGTTCACGCTGACCTTGAAGTCCTTGTCGAAGTACAGCTGGGCGCGGTCGGTGTACTGGCTGTTCACGTCGCTGTAGTTCGTGTGCGTGTGGACGTTGATCTTGCCCGCCCTAAACGAGGTCTTCGGCACCTTGTTGGGGCTGAACTTGAACGTCGCCGTCGAGCTGATCGCGGCCATCGCGATCCCCGCCACGGCCAATGCTCCGACCGCAGCGAGACCCAAGGCGACGACGAGTCGTCTCCTGCTTCGCATATATCTCCTCTACGTAGGGTTGCGGCGCAATCCGCGCCTGCATCCATTGACAACCCCAGAGCCGCGCCAGAGTTGCGGTCCGATGTTTGCCCGGCGCACCCACGAGGGCCCCGAAGACGGAGCTCGCGCCGCGCGGCAACGATCTCGAGTTCTGGCGGGAGCACCCCGTACGCTCACCGGCATGGCCGCACTCCGAGCCTGGCCCCACGTCTACCTGCATGCGGACATGGACGCCTTCTTCGTGTCTGTGGAGCTCCTGCGTCGCCCCGAGCTGCGGGGCCGGCCGGTGATCGTCGCGACGGGAACCGACCCCGCCGCCAGGGGCGTGGTGATGGCGGCTTCCTATGAAGCCCGCCGGTTCGGGGTCGGCTCTGCGATGCCCCTCGCAACGGCGCGCTCGCACTGCCCGGAAGCCGTGCTCCTCGATCGCGACATGGAGCTCTACCGGGGCGCGTCGAGTCGCGTGATGGAGGTCCTGCGGCGGTTCAGCGATCGGCTCGAGGTCGCGGGCCTCGACGAGGCCTACCTGGACTTGACGGGCTCCCCGGCGCCGAAAGCGCGCGCCCGCCAGCTGAAGAGAGAGGTGCTCGCCGAGGCCGGCCTCGTCTGCTCGGTCGGGCTGGCGCCGAACAAGCTGTTGGCGAAGATCGCCTCCGACCTCGACAAGCCGGACGGCTTCTGCGTCCTTTCGGCGGAACTGATCCCGGAGCTGGTCGGCGATCGCCCGGCCACCCTGATCCCGGGGGTCGGCCCCCGCACCGCCGAGCGCCTGGCCGGGGTCGGGATCAGGACGGTCTCCGAGCTCGCCAGCGCCACCGATGGCGTGCTGAAGCGCGCCCTGGGACCCCGCCTCGGGCATGAGCTGCGCGAGCGGGCACGGGGACGCGACGAGCGACCGGTCGTGTTGGACCGCGAGCGGAAGTCGGAGAGTCGAGAGACGACCTTCGCCGCCGACGTGTCAGACGCCGCCACCCTGCACGAGACGCTCGACCGCCTGATCGAGCCGCTTTGCCGGGGGCTGGCCGAAGGCGGCCGCGCAGGACGCACGGTGACTCTGAAGATCCGCCTGCGTCCGTTTCGGACCCACACCCGCTCGCGGACGATCACCGAGGCGACGCGCGATCCGGCGCGGATCGGGGCGGTGGCGCACGGGCTGCTCGAGAGCTTCGAGCTCGACGCGCCGGTGCGGCTCCTGGGGGTCGGGGTCTCGAACCTGGACGACGCGCCGCGAAGAGCCACCCACGGCTCTGAGCCGCGCCACACCCAGGCGAGCCTGTCGATGTAGCCGGCTTGGCCGAGCGCGGGTTGGGTACGACGGGAGCCCGCTCACGTGAGAAGATTCACCCGTGGCACACGGCGACAGACTGACCGGCCTCGACACCTCATTCCTGCAGCTCGAGCGTGGCCCGGCTCACATGCACGTGGCGTCGACCACGATCTTCGAGGGACCCACTCCCGAGTACGGTGAGTTTCGCGACCACATCGCGTCGCGCCTGCATCTGGTTCCGCGCTTTCGGCAGAAGCTCCGCTTCGTGCCGTTCGGCCAGGGGCGGCCGGTTTGGGTCGACGACCCGCAGCTCAACCTGGACTACCACGTTCGCCACACCGCCCTTCCTCCGCCGGGCTCCGAGGAGCAGCTGCGGACGCTCGCCGCGCGGATCTTCTCTCAGCGACTCGATCGGACAAAGCCCGTGTGGGAGATGTGGCTCGTCGACGGCGTCGAGGACGGCCGCTTCGCGATCGTCGCCAAGACACACCACTGCCTGGTCGACGGGGTCTCGGGAGTTGACATAACAACCGTCCTCTTCGACCTCGATCGCGAGCCCGAGCTCGCCACCGAATCGGACCCCTGGATCCCGGACCCTGAGCCGAGCAGCGGCCAGCTGCTCGGAGAGGCGCTCGTCGAGCGCGCCACGAGCCCGGCGGAAATCGCTCGCGGAGCGCGAGCCGCCCTGCGGGCTCCCCGGCAGGTTGCAGCGGCCGCCGCGAGCGCTCTCGGAGCCGCGGGCTCATTCATCCGGACCGGTTTCGCGGCCCCGGCCTCGCCGCTCAACGCTCCGATCGGCCCGTACAGGCGCTTCGCCTGGGTGCGAACGGACCTCGACGACCTGAAGCGGATCAAGAACCAGGCCGGCGGCACCGTCAACGACGTCGTCCTGGCGGCCGTCGCGGGCGCCCTGGGGCGGTTCCTGCGAGCGCGCGGCCACTCCACCAGTGACCTGGAGCTACGGGCGATGGTGCCGATCAGCGTCCGCGCCGATGACCAACACGGCGCGCTCGGCAACAGGGTCTCGGCGATGATGGCCCCGCTTCCGATCTGGTCTGAGGACCCGATCGAGCGGCTTGGGCTGATGACCGAGCGGATGGGCGATCTGAAGTCCTCTCGGCAGGCGGTGGGCGCCAGCCTGCTGACCGAGGTGACCGACTTCGCACCGCCGACAATCGCCGCCCAGGCCGCCCGGCTGCAGTCGCGGCAGCGGTTCTTCAACCTCGTGGTCACGAACGTGCCGGGCCCGCAATTCGGGCTCTTCCTGCTCGGGCGCGAGCTCCAGGATGTCTTCCCGATGGTCCCGCTGGCCGAGAACCAGGGCGTTTGCTTCGGGATCATGAGCTACAACGGCCAGGTCAACTTCGGGATCACCGCCGACTACGACGCGATGCCCCAGCTCGACGCGCTGGCTGCCGACCTCGAGGCGGAGATCGCCGACTTGACTCGGGCCGCGCTCGACGGCGGCCCGCCGACGCAGGCCACCGGGCGCCGTGGCCGCCGCAGGGCTCAGGCCGAAGAGAAGGTCTAAGCCCTCTTTCCTCCCTCGTTCGGCGGGCCGCGCGTATGTTGTGCCCCGTGCCCGACGAGGTGCTCATTCGCCGAGCCCGCCGCGAAGACGCCGAGGCAGTCGCGCGCATCCACAACCAGGGCATCGCGGAACGAATCGCCACCTTTCAGACCGAGGAGCGCTCCCCCGCCCGAGTCGCCGGGGAGATCGAGGGTGACAGGCTCCTGCTCGTCGCCGAACGGGAGGGAGACGTGATCGGTTGGGCAGGGTTGACCCCTTACGACACGGCCAACGCTTACTACGCGACGGTCGCCGAGACGACGATCTATGTCGAGAGCGTCGCTCGCGGGACGGGCGCCGGGCGCTCCCTGCTCAATGAGCTCGCAGACGAGGCCGAGCGCCGGGGCCTGCACAAGCTGGTGGGGAAGCTCTTCACGTCCAACCGGCCGAGCATCGGCCTGATCGAAGCCTGCGGCTGGCGCCGCGTCGGCGTCCACCGACGCCACGGGCGCTTGGACGGGGAGTGGCGGGACGTGCTCGTCGTGGAGCTCTTGCTCGGCGAGGCTCGCGATCTCAGTACGTAGACGAACCGACGCGCCGGCGCCCTGCCGTCCGACGCTCGGACGATCCTCTCCGCGTGAGCGACCCTCCGACGCAACGGCGCTCCACCCGGGCTTGGCGGCGGGGCGGGCATCACTACGGGATCGTGCTGCTTCTCATCCTGGTCTCGCTGGTCTTCCAGCTCGCCGCCCCCGAACGCGACTGGGCTCGCCTCGTCACCATCGGCCTCCAGGGCATCACCCTGCTGGCTGCGCTTCGCGCCTCTCGTGTGGGGACGACGATCATGCGGGTCGCGGTGGCGATCGTCGCGATCGCGATCGCCTCGGCGATCGGCGCGTACATCGGCTTCGGGGTGCTCGGTGCGACGGCTGCGCACGTGCTCACGATCCTGCTGATCGGGTTCGCGCCGATCGCGATCGTCCATGGGGTGATGGTCGACTTTCGCGAGCAGGGAGAGATCAGCCTCCACACCATGTTCGGCGTGTTGTGCGTCTACCTGCTGATCGGCTCGATCTTCGCATTCACCTTCGGGATCGTCGACGGCCTCAGCTCGACGCCCTTCTTCGCCGAGCACGCCTCGGCGAGCACACACAACCTCCTCTACTTCAGCTTCACGACGATCACCACCACCGGGTATGGGGACCTGACCGCCGGGACCGACGTCGGGCAATCCCTTGCCGTGGCTGAGGCGCTTACGGGGCAGATATACCTCGTCACGGTGGTCGCCGCGATCGTCGGCGGGCTGCGCAGCCGGACTGCCTGAGAAGCACGCCCGGCGTCCATACTGTCCCGATGGACGAGCCGCAGAGGCTGCGAATCGCGCTCGCCCAGGTCAACCCGACCGTGGGCGACATCGAGGGTAACGCGCGCCTGATCGCGGAGGCGATCGACCGGGCGCGAGCCGCGGGGGCCCAGCTCGTCGTCCTCCCCGAGCAGGCGCTCACCGGCTATCCGGCGGAGGACCTATGGCTGAAGCCACACTTCCTCGATGCGGCACGCCGGGCGCTCGAGGGGATCGCCTCTCGCGCCCGGGAGATCGTCGCGCTGGTGGGATTCCCGGAGCGCGACGCCGCCACCTTCAACGCCGCCGCCGTCCTCGCCGACGGCGCTTTTCGGGGCTCCTACCGAAAGGTCCTGCTACCCAACTACAGCGTCTTCGACGAGCGACGCTATTTCGAGCCCGGGGACGCGCCCGCACTGATCGAGGTCGGCGGGGTGTCGATAGGGCTCACGATCTGCGAGGACATCTGGTACCCGGGACCTCCGGCGTCGGTCGAGGCGCTCGCCGGAGCGCGTCTGATCGTCAACCCGTCCGCCTCCCCCTACCACCGAGGCAAGGGCGCCGAGCGTGAGCTGATGATCCGGGAGCGTGCCCGCGAGACGGGCGCCGCGTTCGCGGTCTGCAATCTCGTCGGCGGGCAGGACGAGCTGGTATTCGACGGACACAGCGTCGTCGTCTCCGGCCGAGGCGAGACGCTCGCCCGCGCCGCACAGTTCTCCGAGGAGCTGCTCGTCTGCGACCTCGCTCTCGGGCCGGGCGAGGAGCGTGCCGCTCCCCCGCCCGAGGGTCCAGGCCGGCTGCCCGGAAGCCCTGGCGCCGCCGTGCTGGGCCGATTCGAGGTCCCGAAGCCGTCGGCGAGGGATCTCGGCCCGGCGCGGCTGGCGGACCCGCTGGAGCCGGACGCCGAGGTGTACGCGGCCCTGAAGCTCGGGCTCGGCGACTACGTTCGAAAGAACGGGTTCGAGCGGGTCCTGGTCGCGATCTCGGGCGGGATCGACTCGGCGCTCGTGGCAGTTGTGGCTGTCGACGCCCTGGGGCCCGGGCGGGTCAGCTGCGTCGTGATGCCCTCGCCCCACTCGAGCGCCGAGACGCAGGCGGACGCGCGAAGAATCGTCGAGAATCTGGGCGGGGAGTTGATCGAGATCCCGATCGGGGACGCGATGCGCGCCTACGACCAGCTCCTCGCCGACGGCGCGGGCCCGGCTGCCGGGCCGGACCTGACGGCTGAGAACCTCCAGGCGAGGATCCGGGGCAACCTGATGATGGCGCTCTCCAACCGGCACGGCTGGCTGGTCTTGACGACCGGCAACAAGAGCGAGATGAGCGTGGGCTACGCCACCCTCTACGGCGACATGGCGGGCGGCTTCGCCGTGATCAAGGACGTGCCGAAGACCCTCGTCTACGGCCTGGTCCGTCACCGGAACGGGCTCTCGGAGCCGCCGCCGATCCCGCAATCAGTCCTCGAGCGCGCGCCCTCGGCGGAACTTCGGCCCGGCCAGCTCGACGAGGACTCGCTGCCGCCTTACGAAACCCTGGACAGGATCCTCGCGGCCTATGTCGAGGAGGACCGAGGCCGCGATCAGATCGCGACCGGCGACGTGCCCGGAGACCTCGTGGACGAGGTGATCGCGATGGTCGATCGCTCCGAGTACAAGCGACGGCAGGCGCCTCCAGGGATCCGGATCACGCCGAAGGCGTTCGGCCGCGACCGCCGCCTTCCGATCACCAACCGCTTCCGCGGGTAGGACCCGGGTGACTCCGCCGACATCCCCGGGTCCGCGGAGCGGCGACTCGGCTGGGTCGGGAAGCCGATGGTGATCGTCCCCTACCCGGGCCCTTCCACTGCCCCCGCGAACGACCGACAAGTCTCGAGCCGGGCGAGGCCCATCGCAGATCGAACATTGGGCACTTCGGGGACCATTTTCCCCCGAAAAGTCCTCAAGCTCCTTGAATGGCTCCCCGGATCGCGCCATCCAGGACCGACCGGCGGGCGCCGGGGATGACGACGTGCGATGTCGGCGATTCGCGACGGAAGCGGGGAAGGCTTACGGAGACAGCGGCCCGCGGAGCCGCGACCCATGCGAGCGCCTGCACCCGGAACGCGGCTGCTAGCCCGCCGGGCGGACGGCGATGATCATTCGGATCAGGGCGCAGGGGCGGCCCTCGTCGTCGGTGATCTCGACGTCCCAGACCCAGCTCGTGCGGCCGCGGTGTCGCGGGCGGGCGACGGCGTTGACGTATCCCTCGGTGATCGGACGGAGGAAGGTGGCGCTGTTCGACTGGCCCATCGCCGCCATTCCGTCGCCCTGGACGGCGAGCAACGTCGCCGCCGAGCAGATGCTCTCGGCCATCGCGGCAAAGACGCCCCCGTGAACCGGGCCGGCGGGCTGAAGGAGGTCCTCGGTGACCGCCGCCCGGGCGTTGACCTCATCCGGGCCCGTCTCCAGGTACTCGAGGCCGATCATGTCCCCCAGCCCGTCTCGGCGGCTGACCTCTTGGGCGGGATGGTCCTGCATCGGGGCGCAGCCTAGCTGCCGGCGCCGCCCCAGCGGGACAACACCGCGATCAGCGGGACGCGGACCAAGACCAGGTCGATGATCAGGCCGGCGGCCACTGCGAGCCCGAACTCGCGTGCCGGGTAGAGGTCGGAGCCCGCAAGCGCGCCGGTCGCCGCGACGGCGCCGAGCGTCGCGAGGATCGCCGCGGGCACCGTGAACGCAGCCGCGGCCTCGGCGGCGCGCAGGGGCCCGATACCCAGCGAGCTCTCGCCGCGGGTGGCCCTGAGCGCGATGACCGCGCGAGCGGCGCAGATCGAGGCGACGGCGGCGAGGAGGGACGCGGCCGCGCCCGTCTCGAGGGCCCCCTGCCGCCGGAGCCCGAACGCCGCCGCCAGATGACCGTCCTGGATTACCAGGACGCACAGGCCGCAGGCGGCTGCCGCGGGAAGCAGGGCGACGACGGCGACCCCGATCGCGCGAACCGAGAAGGCCACTCCGAAGAGAAGGGCGAGCGCCCCAAGCGAGACCGCGGCGGCGAGGGGAAGCTTTTCGAACAGTGACTCGTCGGCGCGTGCGGCGGTCGCCGCCTGAGGCTTCGTCTTGGCGCGGTCGCCGTGGCCACCACCACGCGGTTGATCGGCGATCAGAGCGGTAGTCGCAACCGCCTCCGATCCGCTTGCAAGCTCGGCGGCGGAGAAGGCGCGGCTCTGGCCCCCGAGCGCGGGAAGTCCCGCGGCGACCATGAGCGCGACGGCCACCGCCCCGGCGAACGCGGCGCGCGGTCGCGAGTCGGCCAGGAAGCCCGCGCAGCGCCTCGGGACGGAGCCCAGCCTCGGCTCGCCGGAGCGAGAGCCCAGGCGACGGCTGGAGTCCGGCCCCGCGAGTGCCAGCAAGGCCGGGACCGAGACCAGCGCCGACGCGGTAGCAAGGCAGGCAGCGAGCAGGCTGGCGACGAGGATCGACGGCGCCTGATCGAGGCCGGTGGCGAGCAGGCCCGCGGCCGCGAGCACCACCGCAGCGACCATGGCCGGCGCCGCCTCCGCCATCGCCGCCACCGAGCGCCGCACCGCCTCGGCGTGCGGGACCGATGCGGCCTCATCGCTGAAGCGGGCCATCATCAGGCAGGGCACCTCGACACCCATCGCCAGCCCGACCACGGCCGCCGGCGCGATGCCGAGCAGCGAGAGGTCGGCGAGCGCTCCGACGGCCCGAAGGCCGGCCAGCGCCCCCGCGATCGCGATCGCCGCGCAGACCACGGGGGCAGCCGCGAGCAACGGACCCAGAACCGCGATCAGGGCGACGATCACGACAGCCATCGCCACCAGCTCGAGCTTCCACAGATCGTGCGAGAGGTCGTGGCGTGCCTCCAGGAGGGCCGGCACCTGGCCTCCATAGGCGACCTTCAACGGCCCGGGGTCGATCTCCGCCTCGATCCTCTCCACCGAGCGCTGATCGGCCGCGTCGTCGCCCCGAGCAAGCGTGACGATCAGCGACGTCGACCGCCCGGAAATCGGGCCACGCCGCACCGACAACACCCCGGGGTCGGCGCTGAGCTGAGCTGAGATCACGCGAAGCGCCACCCGGTAGGGCCCGGAGCGAACCGAGGCCCTGCCGGTGGTCACAACGACGAGGTCCTGTCGCGGCGAGGGCCCACCGCTCGAGCCATCCAGGGTCGCCGCGCCGACCCCCAGATGGCCGGGCGCGCCCGCCGCGACTACGACCGCCGTGGCCAGCACCGCGAGAGTCGCGACGAGCACGACGATCGGACGCCTCAGCGCGAGATCGGCGAGCGCAGCCACGGGTCGGCACCTTACTTGCAGGTCGGGGCCCGCCTGTGGCGCTCCTGCGCCCCGCCCAACCCGAATCCCTACGCTTTCATGCGTGGCCCTGGCGGCGGACCAACAGGCGATGCTGCAGCTGCTGCTCGAGCGCGGGCAGAGCTATGAAGATCTCGCGTCAGTGCTGGGAGCCGATGAAGCGGGCGTTCGCGAGAGGGCCCGCGCCGCCCTCACGGAGCTCGCCGGCGTCGACCCGGACAGAAACGTCGGCATCACCGACTACCTGCTGGGACAGGCCGACCCGATCGGGCGGGCGGACGCCGTCCGCCATCTGAAGGACGACCCCGCCGACCTCGCGCTCGCCACCGAGCTCTCACAGAAGCTTCGCCTCCTAGCGCCCCAAGCGGATCTTCCCCGCCTGCCCGGGGAGGAGCGTCGGCCGAAGCCACGAGCCGAGGGCGGGTCTGCCGCGCGGCTACCGATCCCCGATCGACTGCGCAGGCGGAGGACTAAGGGCGAGCCGGGCGGCGCTCCAGCGGAGCCGTCATCGCCACTTCCCGGGATGAAGGGCGGGCGAACGAGGCTGATCGTGGCGCTGGGTTGCCTCACGGTGCTGGTGGTGGTGGGCATATTGGCCGCCACCGGCGCATTCAAGGGGGGAAGCTCGAGCGAGGCTGCGGCGACGACGACCGCGAGCGACGCAGGCACGGCGGGCCAGGCCGAAGGCTATCCACTGGCGCCGCTCAAGGTCTCCAGCTCGGGATCGGCCCAGAGTCGCGTGCCGATCCCGTCGACCCTCCAGAGCCTGATCCCCAGAGTCCAGGCGATCTACGTGACTCTGGGAGACGGTCGGAAGCTGGCCGTGGCCGTCAGCCAGGCCGTCAAGAGCCAGCAGCTGATCCTGCCGGTGACGGGCTCCCCCGCGTTCGTGGGTGTGGCCGGCGGTCGCAAGGGCAACACCATCCCGGTCGACCTCAAGGCGCTCAAGGGGATTCGAGGAAGTGGTTCCGCCACGCTCGACCTGACGAACGCCAAGAGCCCAGTTCTGAACGTCAAGCTGACCGGCGCCCAGGCCCCTCCGAAGGGCCAGGTCTACGTCGTGTGGTTCGTGTTCGGACTGAGCAAGTAGGTGGCCGGTGCCGGTGCCGTCAGGGTGGTGGCTTTGATCGCAAGGCTGTTCGTGATCGTGCTCGCCGTCGTCGCCATCGTCGCCTGCGGGAACCAGGGTTCATCGGCGAGCCCCTCGAAGCCCGTGTCGTGGAGACCGTCGTCCGGTGACCGCTGGCAGTACCAGCTCGAGAGCTCGGACCGCCATCGCGCGTCGACCGGCGGGATCAACGTCGGCATCTGCCAGGTGCCCTATTCGGGCGGCCATTGCGTGCACCCCGACGTCTTCGACATCGACCTCTACGTCGACGGGCAGGTCTCGGGCAACGATCACACTGTCGACGCGAAGGCGGTCGACGCGATCCACCGGCGTGGCGCCCACGCCGTCTGCTACATGTCCGCCGGAACGGCAGAGCGCTTTCGTCCCGATTACGACAAGTACGTCGCCTTCGACAAGAGCCACCACCACAGCCTGATCGGCAAGCCGTTCAGCCGCAGGTTCCCGAATGAGTACTGGCTCAACCTCAAGAACGGAAACGGTCAGCGGGACTTCGTCCTGCGCCGGGTCGAGGCCCGCACCGAGAAGTGCGCCCGAGCCGGCTTCGACGGAGTCGAGTACGACGTCGTCGACGCCTACGCCCAAGGGCACAAGGTCACCGGCTGGCACGTCAGCGCGCACGACCAGCTCGTCTTCGACCGCGCCCTCGCCCGCGTCGCGCACCGCAACGGCCTCTCGGTCGGGCTGAAGAACGACATCGGCCAAGTCCCGAAGCTCCAGCCGCGGTTCGACTTCGCGATCAACGAGCAGTGCTTCGAGTACCGCGAGTGCACCAACAACCCGTCCCCGGGCTACAAGGCGTTCATCGGCGCCGGCAAGCCGGTCTTCCAGGTCGAATACGAGATCCCGCCGAAGCGGTTTTGCCCCCAGGCCAAGCACCTGGGGATCGACTCGATCAAGAAGGCATCCGACTTCTCGCTCGACGCGAAGCCGTGGAAGCCGTGCCGCTAGGCGCGCCGCGCGCTCGACCCTAGCCCGCCGGAACGAGCTTGCCGGGATTCATGATCCCGGTCGGATCGAGGCGGTCCTTGACGGCGCGAAGCGATTCGATCCCGAGGTCGCCTATCTCGGCGCGCATGTACGGGAGGTGGTCGCGACCGACCCCATGGTGGTGGGTGATCGTCCCCCCGGCCCTCGCGATCGCCTCGGAGGCCGCGGACTTGACTGCTCGCCACTGCTCGAGCTCGGCGCCCGGCCGTCGACGGGCCAGAAACGTGTAGTAGAGCGACGCTCCGTCGCGATAGGCGTGGGAGAGGTGGCACATGACCAAGCCCGGAGTCCCCTGGTCGACCAGCGAGGTGGCGATCGCCGAGGCGACCCCGTCGTAGAGGCCGGGGAGGCCGGTCCACGTGTGGGCGGTCTCGAGCGTCTCGGCCACATAGCCGAGGTCGAGGAGCTCGTCGCGCAGATACGGGCCGTCGTACCGTCCCCGCTCCCAGGCCCTCCCCGGGGCGCTCCCCAGGCTCACCGCGCCCCCGGCCCGAAGCCGGCGAGCAGCCAGGCCGCGCCGCCGCTCGATCGCCTCGCGCTCGCCCTCCCAGCCGCAGATCACGATGCATCCGCCGGCGCGCCGCCGAAGCCTCAGGTAGGCGTCCATGAGCGCCCGCTTGGCGCCCCCGGTACCCGCCAGGGCCAGCGAGGTTCGGGTCTCGGCCTGGTCGGAGACCCGCACCACGTCCGGTAGTGCATCGGCCTGGGCCAGCGAACGGACGATCTCGATCCCGGCCTCGAAGTCGGCCGCCATCCAACCCTCGTAGCGGCGGCGCTCGGGGACCGGGCGCACGCGGGCAGTGACCTCGGTGATCACGCCGAGAGCGCCCTCCGAGCCCACGACGAGCTCACGCAAAGCCGGCCCCGCGGCCGTGTGGGGCGTCTCGAGGGTCCGAATCTCGCCCACCGGCGCGGTCAGGGCGATCGAGCTGACCAGAGCGTCGAAGCGCCCGTAGCCGCTCGATGCCTGGCCGGCGGAGCGAGTCGCGGCGAAGCCGCCGACCGTGGCGTACTCGAACGACTGCGGGAAGTGCCCCAGCGTCACCCCACGCTCCGCGAGGGCCCGCTCGGCATCGGGTCCTCGAAGGCCGGGGCCGAGGGTCGCCGTGAGCGAGCGCTGATCGACGCTCACCTCGACCAGCCGGCCGAGGTCCAGCGAGATCACGCAGTCGAACCCGACCGCCGCGGGGTCCACCCCGCCGACGACGCTCGTCCCGCCCCCGAACGGCACCACCGCGACCCTCTCCCGGGCGCAGGCCTCGAGCACGCGCGCGACCTCGGTGCGGGTGCCCGGCAACACCACGGCGTCCGGCGCGTCGTCGAGCCGGCCGGAGCGAAGCCGGACGAGATCCGGGTAGCCGCGGCCGGCCGCCCGTCGAAGGCGGTCCTCGGCGCCGCTCAAGACCGCGTCCCGCCCGACCGCGTCGACGACCGCCTTCGGCACCGGCCTGGCTGCGGGAAGGGCCACCTCCTCGAGCGCGGGCCGCGCATCCGGCTCGGCCTCGCCGAGCTCGGCGCGCAGGGTCGCGAGCGCCTCGGTTCCCAGCTCGATTCGCCTCGCGGGATCTCCCCATCCCCACCACTTCATGGGCGAGCTGGCGGGGCTCATGTCAGCGCCCGCTCGATTCCGCTCAGCGCCTCGTCGAGCCGGCGGGCCGTGGCGTGGCGCATCATCGGCGATCCTAGCCGCGAGAACCCGCGCAGACGCTCGCTGCTGTGGAGGGTCACGAGGGTACCGGGCTCACGGTCCTCGAGGTTGATCCGAAGCTCCGCGGCCCGGAGGATTCGCTCGAACGGGGTCCCCTCGATCTCCTGCTCCCACGCATAGCGCTCCTCGTTCGTGGCCCCGACGCAGCGGAAGTCCACCCTCACGCCCTTCCCCCGCGCGGTTCCCAGCACCGTCGTCCAACGCCCGCGCCGCCCGCTCCCCCGTACGTCCTCGACCCGCACCGTCCGCGGCCACCACCGCGGCAGGTGATGGGGATCGGAGATCAGCTCCCACACCCGCCCCCGCGGAGCATCGATCAACCGCTTTCGAGTCACCCTGGGCATCGGCCCGGGCTAGCGACGAAGTCGCGGTAGGCGCGTGTTCGACCTGCCGCCACGCCTGCACCCTAACCCGGCGGCGGCGGACGCGCAGCAAAGCAGGTACCTTGGCCCGCGCTAACGACGAAGTCGCAGTCGGCGCGCCCACGTCCTGCCGCCACGTAACGCACCCTAACCCGACGGCAGCGGAGCCGAAAGGCGAGCTAGCCGTCGGAGTATTCAGGAGCCGAAGGCGAGCAGCCGTCGGAGTTATTCAGGAGCCGAAGGCGAGCAGCCATCGGAGTTATTTAGGAGCCGCGGGCGAAGCTTTCGGCGGAGTTATTCCTAGTCGCCTTTGAGGCGGCGCAGGTCTCGGACCAGGAGGAGATGCTTCAAGTGCCCGCAAACCGCCGCCAGGCTCTCGAGGTTCTCGATCGCCTCCTTGCGTCGAGCCTGGCTTCGGGAGCGAAGCGCTGGGCCGACGAGCTGCTGCAGCAGGGCGGCCTCGCGATCGGCCGAGGTCCTGAACACGCGCAGGTTCCGCCCGGCGACACCGAACTGGGAGAGCTCGGATGCGGCCCGGACGATCTCGAGGTCGGTCTCGTCGTAAAGAAGCCGCCCGTCGCGCCGCTCGGACTGCACGATCCCGAACTCCTGGAGCTCGCGCAGGAGGCTCTCGGAGACTCCGGCCTCGTCGAGGAGCTCCTCGAGCGTCAGGGTGGAGACCGGGGCGTCGACCGATCCCGCCCTGCGGGTCGCGGCCGCCTCGCTGCCGCGGCGCGCACCGGTGAAGTCTCCGGTGGCGAGCTCCTGGCGGATCACCCGCAGGGGCAGGAACTCGTCGCGCTGCATTCGCAGGATCGCCCGGAGGCGCTCCACGTCGGCCTGGCTGTAGAGGCGATACCCGCCCTGGGTGCGTCGCGGCGCGAGGAGCTTCTGGTCCTCGAGGTAGCGGATCTTGGAGATCGAGATGTCGTCGAACTCCTGACCGAGGATCTTCGCGACGGCTCCAATCGTCAACGCCTTGCGAGGCCGCGAGGCCGCGCTGCCGTCGCGCCGCCCGCTCGCCGCTCGAGCCGCGCCCCCCTCGCCTGTCTGCGTCGCGACCGCCACGATCAGCGCTCCAGGTAGCTGAGCTTGTACTTGCCGATCTGGATCTCGTCACCGTCCTGGAGCTTGTGCGACTCGATCCTGCGGCGGTTCACGTAGGTGCCGTTCAGCGAGCCGAGGTCGTCGATGTAGAGGCCGTCCCGGCGCCGGACCAGAAGCGCGTGGTTTCGCGACACGGTCACGTCGTCGAGGAACACCGCGGCATCGGGCGTCCGGCCGATGCTCACCCGCTCCCCCTCGACCGTGAAGCTCTCCCCCGCACGGCCGCCGCCCGAGCGGACGACCAGCGCCGCGCCGGACCTGTCGACCTCGTCGGTGACGTCAACCGGCTCGTACTCGCCGGTCTCCCCCACCTTGTACGCCATCGTGGAGGCTTCCTCCCCCTCCGGGATCGCCAGATACGCACCGCACTTCTGGCAGTAGTTGGCGCCCTCGGGATTGACGAACCCGCACTCTGAGCAGTGGAGGGCCACTAGGCGTGCGCCTCCACTATCCCTCCTCTTGCTGCGGCGGCACCGGGGACTTGCCGAGCAGGATGTCGGTCAGCTGCTGGACGTCCTGGCCGCTGATCAGCTCCTCGCCGGCCTCCCGATGCCCCTTGAGACGATTGACGAGCTCCGCACGCAGGATGTCGATCTTGCCGTGGAGAAGCCGGCGCTTGTAGGAGATCTCGCGCTCCTCGTCGGTGAGCTGATCGATCAGCTCCTTGAGCTCCTGATCGCTCATCGAGCTGACGTCGGGAAAGGTTTCCTCCACTCTCGTGCTCCTCTGGTGGCGTGACTGGGCCGGCCGACCCGATTATAGGCCCGCCGCAAAGGTCAAGTTGAGGTTTAGGCCCTCTGCACCTACCCGCCCGCTGATCAGCCTTTGCGCGCCTCGCGCAGGCCGCTGTTCAGGTAGAGCGCCGAGGCGAGCAGCGAGCCCGTCAAGCCGATCAGGAACACGGCCGTCGCGATCCACGAGCCACTCGCGAGGGCCAGGAAGATCCCGCCCATGGTCAGCCACACGGAGGTTCGCCCGACCCAGTTGATCTCCAGATCGACACCACGGCGCAGGGCGAGCTGCGCGAGAGCGAGGGTCACGAGCTCGCGGGCGGCGAGGATCACCAGCGCCCAGCGCGGAAGTAGCTCGAAGTGCCAGCAGACGACCAGGCCGGCGAGGATGGTCAGCCGGTCGATCACCGGGTCGAGCAGCGCGCCCATGCGGCTGTACTGGCCCGTGACCCTCGCCAGGAAGCCGTCGACGTAGTCGCCGGCCGAGATCGCCAGGTAGAGCGCCGCGGAAGCGGTCGTTCGCCCGTCCACCGAGCTCAGGGCCAGCCAGAGGAAGATCGGAATCCCGGCGAGCCGGAGGTAGCCGACCAGGTTGGGGAGCGTGAGCGGTCGAAGCGGCTCGCCGCGGCGCGTCTGCGGGGGCGAGGGGCCCGAGCGGTCGAGGCCGAAGAGGCGCCTAGTCGATGCCATCGAGCAGCTCGAGGGCCCCGCTCGCCGCCGTTTCGGCGGGCAGCCGCTGATCGGCTCCCGTGCGGCGCGCCTGTGCCTCGACGTGGCCCTCGGCGAGCGCCCGCCTTCCGACCACGAGGCGAACGGGGCAGCCCAGCAACTCGGCGTCGGTGAGCTTTTGGCCCGGGCCGGCATCGCGATCGTCGAACAGGATCCGCGCCCCCGCGCTGGTCAGCTCCGCGTAGAGCTCGTCGGCCGCCGCAGTCACCTCGTCCCCGGGCTTGCCGAGCCCCACGAGGTGGACGTCCCAGGGCGCGATCGAACGCGGCCACACGATCCCCTTCTCGTCGGCTCCCTGCTCGATCGCCGCGGCGACGATCCGCGCCGGTCCGATCCCGTAGCACCCCATCACGATCGGGTGCTCCTCCCCGCGCTCGTCCAGATAGGTGGCCCCGAGCGGCTCGGAGTAGCGGGTCCCGAGCTTGAAGACCCCAGCCACCTCGATCGCACGCTGGAGCTCGATCCGGCCGCCGCCCGGGGCGATGTCCCCCGCCTCGACCGACCTGATGTCGACCTCCTCGAAGTTGAAGTCGCGGTCCGGCGAGACCCCGATCAGGTGTGCGTCGACCTTGTTGGCGCCGCATACGTAGCCCTCCCCCTGGATCGCGGCGTCCTTGAGGATCGGCAGCTCGGCGCCGACCGGCCCGACGTAGCCGACCGGCCCGAGCTTCTCGGCAATCTCCTCCTCGCGGGCGGGCCGGAGCTCAACCCCGAGCACGCTGCGGAGCTTCAGCTTGTTGAGCCGGTGGTCGCCGCGAAGGAGCGCCAGCATCATGCGGTCGTTGACGATGACCGGCATCGCCTTGATCAACGCGCCGGTGGGGACGCCGAGTCCGCCGGCCACCTCCTCGACCGTGGTCAGCCCAGGGGTCGGCGCCTCGCGCGGCGCGCCGAGCGCCGGCGGCAGCTCGACCGGCTGCGGCTCGGCGACGGCCACCTCGACGTCGGCGGCGTAGCCCGGGGCGAGCGCGATCTCGTTCTCGCCCGCCGCGCAGGGCGCCATGTAGTCGTGGGCGCCGAGCCCTCCCATCATCCCGACGTCGGATTCCACCCGGTGGGTGCGCAGGCCGCAGCGCTCGAAGATCCGGTCGTAGGCCTCGATGTGGATCGCGTAGCTTCGCTCCAGTCCCTCGATGTCGCGGTCGAAGCTGTAGGAGTCCTTCATCGTGAACTCGCGGACCCGCAGCACGCCGGCGCGCGGGCGCGGCTCGTCGCGCTCCTTGGTCTGGAGGTGATAGAGGATCAGCGGCAGATCACGGTAGGAGCGGACATCGGCCGCGACGTGGAAGGTGATGTTCTCCTCGTGGGTCATCGCGAGCACGAGGTCCGCGTCCTTGCGATCGCGCAGCTTGAACAGCTCGTCGATCTCGTAGCGGCCCGTGCGACGCCACAGCTCGGCCGGCTGGAGGATCGGCATCAGCATCTCGTGGGCGCCGATCGCGTCGATCTCGGTGCGGATGATCTCCTCGATCCGCTTGATCACGCGGTGGCCGGCGGGCAGCCAGGTCCAAAGGCCGGCGCCGAGCTGGCGGATCAGCCCGGCCCTGACCATCAGCTTGTGAGACGCCCACTCGGCGTCGGCCGGGTCCTCATGAAGCGTGGGCAGGAAGTACTCGGCGAGCCGGGTCACGAGGCGCGAGCCTAGCGGTTGCGGTTGGATCCGCGTGCGGGGCCGCTCGCGGTAACTCTCTTCCACCTCTGGCATGAGCGCTCCCGCGACCGGCTCGGGGGCGACGATCCGCCGAACGAGCTCGACGAGGCACTGCGACGCAGGGGGACTCGGGGCGCGGCTATGTCGTCCGGGTGAAGCGACGGCCCGTGACCGGCGAGGCCTCCTCGTCGAGGGCCGGGGGCTTCATGGCCGGCCCAGGGTCGGCGGCCTCCGGCTCCGTGGAGGCCGCCGCGGCGGCCTCCATCTGAGCGATGCGCTCCGGCGTGAGCTCGTCGGCGTTCTCGTCCTCGATCTTCTTCAGCCAGGCCGCACCGGCGGCGGACTCGCGGGCATCGACGTCCACCTTGCCGCGGTCGAGCGACTTGTCGATCTCGGCGAACAGCGAGTCGACGAGCTCTTCCTGGGGGACCTTTCGCAGCGGCTTTCCGTGGGCGAAGATCAGCCCTTCGTTCTTCGCGCCAGTGATCCCGAAATCCGCGTGTGAGGCTTCGCCGATGCCGTTGACCGCACAGCCCAGCACCGCCACCTCGATCGGTTCGCCGTAACCCTCGAGGCGGGTCTCGATCTCGGCGACCACGGTGTCCATGTCGAACTGGAGCCTGCCGCAGGTGGGACACGCGATCAGGACCGGGCCACGCTCGCGAAGGCCGAGCGCCTTGAGGATCTCCCAGGCGACCTTGACCTCCTCCTCGGCGTGGAAGGTGGAGAGGCTGATCCTGATCGTGTCGCCGACCCCGTCGGCGAGCAGCGTGCCGAGACCGACCGCCGACTTCAGCGACCCCGACCACTTGGTCCCCGCCTCGGTGATCCCGAGGTGGATCGGGTAGGGGATCTTGGTGGCCAGCAGGCGGTTCGCGGCGATCGTGTTGGGGACGTTCGTCGACTTGATCGAGACCTTGAAGTCCTCGAACTCGAGCCCCTCCATCAGCTCGACGAACTCGATGGCTGCCGCGACGAGCGCCTCCACGGGCGCCGAGCGCTCGAGCTCGTGAAGATGCTTGGGCAGCGAGCCCGAGTTGACCCCGATTCGCATCGGGACCCCGGCCTCCGTGGCCCGCCCGGCAACCTCGGCGACCTTGTCGGGCCCACCGATGTTGCCCGGATTGAGCCGGATGCAGTGCGCGCCCGCGTCGATCGCCTTGAGTGCGAGCGTGTGGTTGAAGTGGATGTCGGCGATCACCGGGATTGGGGACTCGACGACGATCGTCTTCAGCGCCTCGACGTCGGCCTCCCGCGGTACGGCGACGCGAACAAGGTCCGACCCGGCCTCGGCCACCCGCCGAATCTGCTCCATCGTCGCGGCGAGGTTCGCGGTCTCGGTCTTGGTCATGGTCTGCACGACGACCGGGGCGCCGCCCCCGATCGGCACGTCCTTGACCCATATCTGGCGTTTCGAAGCCACGCCCAGAGGGTACCGGTGCAACTCCTCGTGACCGGGCCGGCTGGGTGCTTCGGGAGCTCGATGCCTCGCGCCGCCCAGGCGCGGCTCAGGCGTCGTAGAGGGCTTCGACGTCGGCCGAATACTTCTCGAGGATCGGCTTTCGCTTCAGCTTCATGGTCGGGGTCAGCTCGTCGCCGCCGGGCTCCCAGTCCACGGGAAGCAGGGCGAAGCGCTTCACCTGTTCGACGCGGGCGAGGTCATCGTTCGCCTCGTCGAGCCCTCGCTGCACCGCGGCGATCAGCTCTTCACTCTCGGCCAGGCTCGCGAGGTCGCTCTCGACGTCCTGCTCGGAAGCCCAGCGCTCGGCGGCCTCGGCGTCGAGGGTCAGGAGAGCGCTGATGTACTTTCGGCGGTCGCCGATCGCGATCGCCTGGCTCACCAGGGGGATCTGCTTCAGGCGCGCCTCGATGTTGGCGGGTGAGAGGTTCTTGCCCGCCGCCGTGATGATCAGCTCCTTCTTTCGATCGACGATCCTCAGATACCCGTCCTCGTCGAACTCGCCGATGTCGCCGGTCAGAAGGAAGCCGTCGTCACCCATGGTCTCGGCCGTCTTGGAGGGCAGGTTCCGGTAGCCCTTCATGACCACCGGCCCGCGGATCATCACCTCGCCGTCGTCGGCCAGCTTGATCTCGACCCCCGGCGCGGGCGGGCCCACGGTCCCGATCTTGATCCGCTCCGGCGGGTTGCAGGTGCCGGCGCCGGTCGTCTCGGACATCCCCCACAGCTCCGCGAGCGGGATGCCCAGGGCGTGGAAGAACTCGATCACCTCGGGCGGGGTCGGCGCCGCGCCCACGTTGCAGGCCTCGACCTGATCGAGGCCGAGGTGGGAACGAAGGCCCGAGAACACCTCGGCGTCGGCGGCCTCGACCCGGGCCGTGAGCTCGGGGGGAACGTCGGCGCCGCGCTGCTCGAGGCGCACCTTCTCGAGCGCCGCAGCAATCGCCTGCTCCATGCCGGCGCGCTGCTCGGCCGGCGCGCCCGCGAGCATCTGCTCCAGGCCGGCCTTGAGCTTCTCCCAGATCCGCGGCACCGCGAAGAACCAGGTCGGGCGCACCTCGGGGAGATAGGCCATGACCTCGCGAGGGTCCGGACAGCAGGTGATCGTGAAGCCGAGCAGCATCGGGAGGTAGTGGCTCACGTTTCGCTCCGCGACGTGGGCCATCGGTAGGTAGGAGACGATCCGACCGCCGTCGGGGAACACGATCAAATCGTCATAGGAGCGCACCGTCTCGCAGATGTTCGCGTGGGTTATCTGGACGCCCTTGGGCGGGCCGGTGGTCCCCGATGTGTAGATCAGGGTCAGCACGTCGTCGGGCTCGACGGCCGTCCACGATGCCTCGAAGTCGAACCCCTCCTCGCCTGCCTCGGCGAGGGCGGCGAGCGAGATCGTGTCGGGGACGGGATCTCCGTCGACGACGACGACCCGCTCGATCGAGTCGAGTCGCTCCCTCGCGGAGAGAACCTTGTCGAGGTACGCGTGCTCGGTGATCACGACGCGGCTGCCGGCATCGTCGAGCAGATGCTCGATCTGCTCGACCGTATAGGTGTTATAGATCGAGAACGGCGTCGCGCCGAGGTGCATGACCGCGGTGTCGGCGAAGTGGAACTCGGGCCGGTTGGCGAGCATCAGGGCCACGGTGTCGCCCCGTTGCACACCGACGCCCGCGAGCCCCGCGGCGAGCGCCTCGACTCGCTCGGCGTACTCGGCCCAGGTGCAGCTGAATTCATCGCCCCGGGTACGGATCGCCGTGCGCTCGGGACAGGCCGCCGCGGTGGCCTGGAATGCCTCGCAGGCGGTGCCGGCCGCGAGCGCGGCGGGGCGCCCGCTCTTCTGCCCGACGGTCTCGACCTCCATCCCGATGAGAAGCGTACCCGAGAACAACACCATCGGCGGCTCGCCTTCGGATGCGCTGTCCCGGCGTTCGCGCCCTCGCCCAGGCTGGCTAATGGGTGCTGAACCCGGACCCGTTCAGCTTGCCGATGTCGTTCGAGAGCCCGACCGCGAAAAGGACCATGACCAGCACGAAACCGATCGCTCCCGCCCGCTCCATGACGCTGAACGGGACCGGCCGACCGCGGAGCTTCTCGACCACGCTCCAGAAGATGTGCCCGCCGTCGAGCGGCAAGAACGGGAACAGGTTGATGATCGCGAGCGACAGGCTGATCAGCGCGAGCAGGGTCAGCGCCTCGCGGGCGCCGAACTCGAATGCCTGGTGGGTGACGTCCGAGATCCCGACGATCCCGTGGATCTTCTTTCGCTCCTTGGCCTCGAAGATCTTGCTGAACACGCCCACGGTGCCCGTCGTCACCCTCCACATCTCGCTGCCCGCACGGGCCGCCGCCTGCGGCGCCGACAGGTTCTCCGGCGTCGACCCATAGGAGAACCCGAGCCGGGTGCGGCCTAGGCCGGGGTCGTACACCGGGGTGATGGCGAGCGTCTTGACCTGACCCGCGCGCTTGATCCTCAGATGAACCGGGGTCTTGGCGTGGCAGCCGTCGGTCTGCTCGCCGGCGCACTTGTGAGAAGCGACCAGGCCGGCGAAGCGGCTCAGTCGCCGCTCGGTCGAGGCATTCGGATAGCTCCTGCCGTCGACCGCCAGGATGAGATCCCCGCTATGAAGCGTTGCCGCCGCCGGCGAACCGGACTCGATCGAGCCGACCCGGCCGTCCACCTGCGTGAGCCCGAACGCGAGCCCGAACAGCAGCACGAAGGCGACCAGGAGGTTCATCGCGGGCCCGGCTGAGATCACCACGATCCGCTTCCAGACCGGCTGGTGGTAGTAGGCGCGAGGCGCCACGTCGGGGGGCAGGTCCTCGTCCGGGTTCATCCCGGTGATCTTCACGAAGCCCCCGAACGGCAGCGCGCCGATCCCGTACTCCGTCTCGCCCCGGCGAACCGAGACCAGCTTCGGGGGAAAAAAGAGGAAGAACCGCTCGACCCGCATTCCGGTCGCCTTGGCGGCGGCGAAGTGGCCGAGCTCGTGGAGGATGATCAAGACCGCGAACCCGGCGATCGTCAGGACCCAGCTCACCGCGTCGCACCGACCCCTTCGATCAGCTCCCGCGCCCGCTCCCGCGCCTCGGCATCGACCGCGTAGAGGTCCTCGAAATGCCCCGGCGTCGTGGACGGGAGCGCATCGATGGTTCGCTCGATCACCTCGGCGATCGCGGTGAACGGGATCCTGCCCTCCAGGAAAGCCTCGACGGCCACCTCGTCGGCCGCGTTGAGGACGCAGGGCGCCGTCCCCCCCGACTCGCCCGCCTCGCGGGCGAGCCTCAGGCAGGGAAAGCTGGCGAGGTCGGGCCGCTCGAAGGTCAATGCTCCGACCTCGGCCAGATCGAGGGCCGGCAGGTCGACGTCGGCCCGCTCGGGGTGGTGGAGCGCGTAGGAGATCGGGACCCGCATGTCGGGCTGGCCAAGATGAGCAAGCGAGGCGCCGTCGTTCAGGTGGACGAGCGCGTGAACGATCGACTGCGGGTGGACCACGACGTCGATGCGCCGGTAGGGCAGCCCGAACAGGTGATGGGCCTCGATCAGCTCGAAGCCCTTGTTCAGGAGGGTCGCCGAGTCGATCGTGATCCTGCCGCCCATCTCCCAGGTCGGATGCGCGAGCGCCTCCGCCGGAGTCACGTCCCCGAGCTCCTCCCGGCCTCGAAACGGCCCCCCCGACGCGGTCAGCACCAGGCGTTCCACGCCGCCGGCGGGCTGGGCCCTCACGAGCTGGTGGAGAGCCGAATGCTCGGAGTCGACGGGGATGATCCGGGTATCGGTCGCCTCGGCGAGCGCGGTCACGAGCTCCCCACCGATGACCAGGCTCTCCTTGTTGGCGAGCGCCAGCTCGATCCCCTCGGCGAGCGCCACGATCGTCGGTCCGAGCCCGGCCGACCCGACGATGCCGTTCAGCACCAGATCGGCGCCCGATTCGGACACCAGCTCGCGAATCCCGTCGGCCCCCGCCAGAACTCGGCCGTTCCACGACGCTGACGCCTCGGCGGCGGCGGCGGGATCCGCGAGGGCGACCGCAGGCACCCCGTGATCGCGGGCATGGCCGATCACCCGCTTCCAGCTTCGATCGGCCGACAGGCCGACGACCGAGAACTCCTCCGAGGCGGCGGCCACCTGCAGAGCCTGCTCGCCGATCGATCCCGTCGCGCCGAGGATCACGACCCGCTTCATCGGGCTCAGTGTAGGGACGGGGCCGAGCGTCACCCGACCCGCGGCTATCCTCGCCAGATCGCGGGCTCTGAGCGACTCGTAGGCGTGCACGTCGCGCCCCAACACCCCCTCGACGAGGCGGCGACGCTTGGGGCCGAATGCGTGCAGATCTTCCTCTCCGACCCTCAGGGCTTCTCGAAGCCCCCGGCCCGGCCCGACGCCGAGCACCTGCGGGAATCCGACCTGCCCGTGTACGTGCACGCCCCTTACCTGATCAACGTCTGCTCGCCGAAGAACAACGTCCGCTACGGATCTCGAAAGATCCTCCAGCAGACCTGCGACGCCGCCGCGGAGGTCGGTGCCGAGGCCGTGATCGTGCATCCCGGGCACGCCGAGGACGGAATCGAGGCGGGGTTCGGCCGCTGGGCGCGCACCCTCGAGATGCTCGAGAGTGAAGTCCCCCTCCTGCTGGAGAACACAGCCGGCGGCGACAACGCCGTCGCCCGGCGCTTCGATGCCCTCGCCGGGCTGTGGGAGACGGTCACCGCGGACCCCCGCGGCGTCGAGATCGGGTTCTGCTTCGACACATGCCACGCCCACGCGGCCGGTGAGCCGCTCGAGGACGCCGTCGAGCGCGTGCTGGCGATTGTCGGCAGGATCGACCTCCTGCACGCGAACGACTCCCGTGACCCGCCCGGGACCGGTGCCGACCGCCACGCCAACCTCGGCAGGGGCGAGATCGACCGAGACGCGCTCACGGCGATGATCCGAGCCGCCGACGCACCGGTCGTGTGCGAGACGCCGGGGACCGCCGACGACATGCGGGCCGACCTCGAGTTCGTGCGGGAGGCGCTGGCGGACTAGGGCTAGTGGGGGGCGGCAGCCCCGGCTGGATCTGGATGCCGGAAGCGTTCGTTGTCGCATTACTCGGCGCTACGCCGGGTTAGGCGACAACGGATCGGCAGCACGCCGCTGCCCGCCCCTACCCACCCAAATGACTCGCGTCAGTAGACGAGCGCCACCGCGAGGTAGTAGCCGATCACAATCGTGAACAGCAGGGCGTCGAGGCGATCGAGGAGGCCGCCGTGGGGGCCGAAGACGTTGCCCGAGTCCTTGATCCGCAGATCGCGCTTGATCATCGACTCGAACAGGTCGCCGAGGACCGCGAAGGCGGCGATGCAGATGCCCATGATCAGGGCGTCGAGCCCGGACAGCCAATCCTGGTAGAGCCCGGCGAACCAAAAGCCCATCGTCCCGCCGACCAGCCCGAAGACGAGGCCCTCGACGGTCTTGCTCGGGGACAGCGCCGGCGCCAGCGGGTGGCGGCCGAACAGCCGCCCTCCCGCATACGCGGCCGTGTCGGTGACGAAGGTGCCGACCAGCACGTCGATCACCAGCGCGCCGCCATGAAGCGGCAGCTCGCGGAGCAGGACCGCGTGCGAGAAGGGGATCCCGATCCAGGCGATCCCCAGGACCGTGATCCCGATCGACTGGGTGATGCCGTCGCGCGAGGCTCGGGTCAGTGCGAACAGAAACATCGCCGGGAACGCCGCCGCGATGACCAGGACGAGCTGGAACTGCGAGCCGTAGTAGGCGGCGATGATGAGTCCCGCCGCGGCCGCGAAGGCGACCGGGATCAAAGGCCGGTAGCGCCTCGTCATCCGAAACAGCTCCGACAGCCCGATCACGGCGAACCCGACCATCGCGAGAGCGAAGGGGATCCCGCCGACCGCGACGATGAAGATCGCAAGGGCGATCCAGGGGATCGCGACCGCGATCCTGGCCATGGTCTCCCGTCTCGGGCGTCGCGTCCTGGGGGGCTGTGTCCGGGGCCCGCGAGCGCGTCGTCGCGTCCCGCCACCCGATCGCCCGGCTTCGGGCCCCTGGGGGCTCCCGCTTCCCGCCCGCGGTCGCTGTGGAGCCTCCGGGGGCCGTGGCGGAAAGTCCATCAGGTCGCGACCTTAACGCCCGCGCTTCGGGCCTCGCGGGACGCCCTGCCCGGCGATGCTTCAGATGCGAGCACCGAAGCGCCGCTGGCGCGCCTCGAACTCCGCCAGCGACTCCTCGAACGACTCGCGGGTGAAGTCCGGCCAAAGCTCGTCGCGGAAAACCAGCTCCGTGTACGCGCACTGCCAAAGCAGATAGTTGGAGATCCGTCGCTCCCCACTGGTCCGGATCAGGAGCTCGGGATCGTGCATCTCGGGCGCGTAGAGGTGGGCGCTGAACTCCTGCTCGGTCGTCCCGTCGAACCTCGCGGCGGCGTCGAGGATCTCCGCCCGCCCTCCGTAGTTGAAGGCGACAAACAGCGTGATCCGCCGATTGGCCTCGGTCTTCTCCTCGGCCCATCGCATCCGCTCGAGCAGCCCGGCCTCGACTCCCTCGCGACGGCCGATGAAGCGCATCCGGACGCCTTCGGAGTGGAGCTCGGGGGTCTCGCGCTCGATCCGCTCGGCGAACATCCGCATCAGGCCGTCGACCTCCGCGGTGGGACGGGACCAATTCTCGGTCGAGAAGGAGAACACGGTCAACTCCTCGACGCCGAGCTCGACGGCGTCTCGAAGCCGGTCCTTGACCACGTCGGCGCCCGCCCGATGCCCTTCGATCGGCGGCAGGCCCCGCTGCTGCGCCCAGCGGCCGTTGCCGTCCGTGATGATCGCGACGTAGCGTGCCCGGCGGGGCGCGCTCACACCTCCAGGATCTCCTCTTCCTTGCCCTTCAGGAGGTCCTCGATCTCCGTGATCGCATCGTCGGTCTGGCGCTGGAGCTCGGTCTCAGCTCGACGTTCGTCGTCCTCGCCGATCTCACCGTCCTTCTTGAGCTCCCGCAGGTCGCTCATCACGTCACGGCGGATGTTTCGCACCGCGATGCGTCCCTCCTCGGCGACGTTGTGGACCACCTTCACGAGATCGCGCCGGCGTTCCTCGTTCAGCTCCGGGATCTGGAGGCGGATCACGTTGCCGTCGTTGGACGGAGTGAGCCCGAGGTCGGATTCGAGGATCGCCTTCTCGATCATCTTGATCGCGTTCTTGTCATAGGGCGTCAGGGTCAGGAGCCGCGCGTCGGCTGCCGCGATCTGCGAGAGCTGGCGAAGCGGCGTCTCGGTGCCGTAATAGTCCACTTCCACCCGGTCGAGGAGATGTGGCGATGCTCGCCCTGTGCGTACGGTCGCAAGCTCGTGCCGGCAGGCCTCGACCGACTTGGTCATCCGCTGCTCGGCGTCCGCCAAGAGCTCGTCGGTGAACTCGCTCATCGCTTCGCCGCCGCTCTTTCCGCCTCCGCCGGCACCCGTGAGAGCGCTCCGTCGGAGGAGACCAAGGTGCCGACCCGCTCGCCGCAGACGATCCGATCGATGTTTCGCTCGTCGGCCATGTTGAAGACGTAGATCGGCACGTCGTTGTCCATGCATAGCGACAGCGCCGTGGAGTCCATCACCCGCAGGCCCCGCTCGATCGCCTGGCGATGGGTGATCTCGGGAAGGAACTTGGCGTCGCTGACCTCTGAGGGGTCGGCGTCGTACACCCCCTCGACGCCATGCTTTGCCATCAGGATGGCCTCGGCGTGGATCTCGAGGGCCCGGAGCGCGGCCGCCGTGTCGGTGGTGAAGAACGGATTGCCGGTGCCGGCGGCAAAGATCACGATCCGATCCTTCTCGAGATGGCGGATCGCACGACGCCGTATGTACGGCTCGGCGACCTCGGTGACCTGGATCGCCGAGAGCACCCGGGTATGGGCGCCCTGCTTCTCCAGCGCATCCTGAAGCGTCAGCGCGTTTAGCACCGTGGCGAGCATTCCCATGTAGTCGGCGGTCGCCCGGTCCATGCCCTGCGCCGCGGCGTCGAGCCCGCGCGCGATGTTGCCGGCCCCCACGACCATGGCCACCTCGACTCCCCGCCTCGACACCTCATGGACCTGGGCCGCGATCCGCTCCACCCGGGCCGGGTCGGTCCCGTAGTCCAGCGTGCCCATCAGGGCCTCGCCGGAGAGCTTCAGGAGGATTCGGTTGAACGACGGTTCGGCCATCGCGCACCCGCAAGCCTAAGGGAGGATCACGCCCGCGGGAGCAAGCTCCTGCAGGGTTGCAACGCGATCCGCCTGGACCCGGGCAACTGCCCCGCACCGGGACTTGGTCCCTAGCGCCGGCGTCACTATTCAGCTTCGCCCACCACGAAGCGGGCGAACCTCGCGATCCGGACGTTCTCGCCGGTCTTCGAGGCGAGCTGGGCACGAAGCTCCTCGATCGACTTGCCCTCGTAGCGATCGGTGCGCACATGCTCCTGGGCGAGCAGGGCGACCTCCTTGGCCCACTTGGCGAGCTGGCCGTCGACGATCTTCTCGATCACCTCGTCGGGCTTGCCGTCCTCGCGAGCCTTGGCCTCGAAGAGCGAGCGCTCCGAGGCGCGCTCCTCGTCCGGGATCTCGTCGCTCGAGAGGTAGATCGGCGGCGGGTGCGCTCCCGCAATGTGGATCGCCACCTCGCGGGCGAACTCCTGGAACTCGTCGCTTCGGGCCACGAAGTCGGTCTCGCACTGAACCTCGACCAGTACGCCGACCTTGCCGGTCGCGTGGATGTAGGAGGCCACGAGGCCCTCGCTGGTTGCTCGGCCGCTTCGCTTCGCCGCCGACGCCTGGCCCTTGATGCGCAGGATCTCGATCGCCTTGTCCAGGTCGCCGCCGGACTCGGCCAGTGCGGCCTTGCAATCCATGATCCCCGCGCCGGTGCGATCGCGGAGCACCTTGACGTCGGACGCGGCGACCGACGCCATCAGCGACGCCCCACGGTCACGACGCCGCAGGCCTCGCGGCGCCCTCGGCCGGGGCCTCGCCGGTTGCCTGTGCCTGCCGGGCTGCCTCCTCTGCGGCCTCCTTGCGCGCCCGCTCCTCGGCCTCGCGGCGCTCTCGCTGCTCGGCCTCGCGGCGGCGGCGCTCCTCCTCCTCGGCCTGCCGCTTGGCCTCGGCCTCCCGCCACCCCTGCGCCGCCTCGTAGACGGCCTCACCCAAGGTCTCGATGACCAGCTTGCAGGAGCGGATCGAGTCGTCGTTTCCGGGAATCGGGAAGTCGACCGAGACGGGATCGACGTTCGAGTCGACCAGGCCGATGATCGGGATCCGCAGGCGCTCGGCCTCTCGGACGGCGATTGCCTCGGTCTTCAGGTCGATGATCAGCACTGCCTGCGGGAGGCGCTTCATGCCGCGAACGCCGCCCAGGTTGTACTCGAGTTTCACGAGCTCGGCCTCGCGGGCCATCCGCTCCTTGGTCGGCAGCAGCCCGAGCTGTCCGCCGTCACGAAGCGAGGTCAGCTCGTGAAGGCGGTCGATCCGTGCCGACATCGTGTGGAAGTTGGTCAAGAGCCCGCCGAGCCACCTCTGGTTGACGTAAGGCATGTCGCAGCGCTCCGCCCACTCTTTGATCGTGTCGCGGGCCTGCTTCTTTGTGCCGACCATGAGGATCGTCCCGCCCTTGCTCGCGACGTCTGCGGCGAAACGACGCGCTTCGGCGAGCAGCTGCTCGGTCTGCAGAAGGTCGATGATGTGGATCCCGTCGCGCTCCCCGTAGATGTACGGGCGCATCCGAGGATCCCAGCGTCGGGTCTGATGGCCGAAATGAAGTCCGGCCTCCAGCAACTCCCTGATTCCAGGCTCCGGCATGGGGCTCCCTTGTCTCGTTTTGGCTCTCATTCCCAGCGGGGCTGCGGGGACCCGGCGTTCCGCCGGGCAGGGCCCCGTGCCCACCGTCAGGGGGTCGGTTACGGTCGGCCCGGATTCTAGAGCGATCGCGCCGTCGTGCCGGTTTGACCCCCCATGCTCCTCTGAGCGCTGGCCGAACGCTCGGACGCCCGGCACCCCGCTCAGCCGGGTCCTCGGGTCACCGCGCTCGCTCGAGCGCCGCGGCCAGGTCGGCGGGGAGCGTCGATCGTAGCTCGAGCCCCTTTCCCGTGAACGGGTGGCGGAAGCCCAGCCGCGAGCTGTGCAGGAACTGGCGAGCGAGCCCATGGCGGCCGACGTGGCCATAGCGCGGGTCGCCGACTACGGGGTGTCCGATCGCGGCGAAGTGGGCGCGAACCTGATGCGTGCGCCCAGTCTCGAGGCGCACCTCCACCAAGGCGTCTCGGTCCAGAAGCTCGAGCACCTCGAAGTGGGTGCGCGCCTCGCGGGGGGCACGGCCCCCGACCGCGCGGCGCTCCGGCGCCCGGTAATCACGCCCCAGGGGGGCGTCGATCGTGCCGGTTCGAGATCGGGGATGGCCCTCGACCAGGGCCGTATAGGTCCGTTCGACCTCGTGGCCCTTGATCTGCGCCGCCAGTCGCCGGTGGGCCTCGTCGGTCCGCGCGACGACCATCAAACCCGAGGTGTCCTTGTCGAGCCGGTGGACGATCCCGGGGCGCTTCGGGTCGGCCCCACCGGACAGGAGCTCTCCGAGCGCATCGACCAGCGTCGTGCCGTGGTGCCCCGGAGCCGCGTGGACGACCAGCCCCGCCGGCTTGTCGACCACCGCCAGGTGTCGATCCACCCAGGCGATGCGCGGCTCGGAGGCCGCGGCGCGCTCAATGCGGCCGGACATGCCGATCGGTGTCGGAGCCGATCGACACCAGCACGAGGGCGAGCGCCCCAAGGGTGATCGCGACGTCCGCGAGGTTGAAGGTCGGCCAGAACGGCGGATCGATGAAGTCGGTGACCGCGTCGGCCCTGACCCGATCGGCGAGGTTGCCGAGCGCGCCTCCCACCAGCAGGCCCACAGCGAGCCACAGACCGGGCCGAACCGGGTCGATCGCGAACCAGGCCGTGACGATCGCGAGCGCCGCGATCGTCACGGCGAGGACCGCGCCGTGTCCACTCCCGATCCCGAACGCGAGTCCGGAGTTCGGGGTGTTGGCGACCCTGAACCCGAGTGCCACCGGCTCACTTTGTCCGACCGAGAGCGAGGAGACGACGATCGCCTTGGACACCTGGTCCACCAACACGACGCCCCCGCACACCGCGAGCGCCCGCCACCAGGCCTGGACCCTGCGGCGAGGCCTCTCGAAGCTCACCCTCGGATCGCGCCGACCACGAGCTCTCCGACGACGTAGAGGAGGATCATCGCAAGCATCGGGCTCAGATCGAGCGCGAATCCGCCGCCCCCGAGCGGCGGGATGACGCGCCGGAAGACGTTCAGGTACGGGTCGGTTACCTCCTCCACGAATCCGACCGCCGCGCGCAGGGTCCGGTTGTACGGCATTCGCGGCACCCAGGAGAGCAGGATCCGCACGAAGATCAGGATGAAGTAGACGATGAAGAGCGCCGCGACGTAGTCGGCGACTGTGGATCGGCTGACCGCCAAGGGCAGGATCACGAGCGCATCCGATCCATCGAGGCTTTGACCGCTTGGTCGAGAGCCTGCTTGGCCCCGGCCTCGGTCAGCGCCTCGAGGCCGGCCTCGGTGCTGCCGCCCGGTGAGGCGACGGCGTTTCGAAGGTCCGCGGGGTGACGGTTCCTGAGCAGCTCACCCGTCCCGGCCAGGGTCTCCACGACGAGCTCGCGCGCGAGCTCCGGGTCGAGGCCCTCCTCGGCACCCGCCTCTGCCAGCGCCTCGGCCGTGAGGGCGAAGTAGGCGGGCGAGCAGCCCATGACGGCCGTCGCCGCGTCGATCAAATCCTCCTCCACCTCGACCGTGCGACCCAGGAGCCCCAGGAGCCCGAGGATCTCGGCCCCGAGCGGAGCCGGCACCGCGACGGGGGTGTGGCAGATCACGCCCCGCCGGACCTCGACCGCGAGGTTCGGCATCGTGCGGATGACCGGGGTGGCGGGAAAGGCGGCCTCGAGGCGACCGAGCGGAGTAGCTCCCAGCACCGAGACGACCGCCTTCGCGCTTCCCGCGAGCCCGCCGGCGGCGGCCCCCAGGGCGTTCGGCTTCACGGCCAGCACGACCAGGTCGGCGTCCCGGCCCAGCTCTGCGGGCGCATCGCGAACCTCCCCCCCGAGCTCGCCGGCCAGCTCCGCGGCACGCCCCGAGCCCGCGTCGCTGAACATCATCGCCTCAGGCCCACCGTCACCCGCCACCCACCCGCGCGCCATCGCCGCGGCCATGCTTCCAGCCCCCATGAATCCAACCTTCACACCCCCAAGCCTATGAGCTGACGCTGAAGACCTCACCGCCGCCGCCGACACTTCAAGGCGCCCCCGCCGCAGCGAGCCACGAAGTCGCGGCGCAGGCGCCTCCAAGGCGCGCCCGAGCCGGCTCCAAGGTGCCCCCGCCGGAGCTAGCGACGAAGTCGCGGTGCAGGCGCCTACGTCCTGCCGCCCGGTAACGCGCCCAAACCCGCCGGCAGCGGAGCCGGAGGCGAGCAGCCGGCGGAGTTATTCCGTAGCCCGGCGGTGCAGGCGCCTACGTCCTGCCGCCCGGTAACGCGCCCAAACCCGCCGGCAGCGGAGCCGGAAGCGAGCAGCCGGCGGAGTTATTGCGGAGCCGGAGGCGAAGGCGAAGGCGAGGCTCCCGGCGGAGTTATTCAGGACTGGTTGAAGAAGCCCTTCTCGACCAGGCGAGCCTTCTCCTCGGCCGAGACTTCGACGTTGCGCGGCGTGAGCAGGAAGGTCTTCTCGGCGATTCTCTGCATCCCTCCGCCAAGGGCGTAGGTGAGCCCCGAGGTGAAGTCGATCAGCCGCTTGGCGAGCTCGGAGTCGGTCGTCTGGAGGTTGAGGATCACGGGCGTGTCCTGCTTGAACTTGTCCGCGACCTCCTGTGCGTCGTTGAAGCTGTACGGGGTGACCAGGTGGACCCGCACGTCCGCCCCGCCATTGCCCCCGACCGGGCGAAGCGCCCGGGTGCGGGTGTCGCCCATCGGCTCGTCGTCGGGGAAGATGTCGTCGATCTCATCCCGCGCTCGGCGCCGGCGGATCGGGCTGACGCTCGCCGGTCGCGACGCGGGCGCGTCGTACACGTCACCCTGCGTCCCGGTGTCCGGGTCGTACATGTCGGACTCCTGGTACTCGGGGTCCTCGGCGAGGCCGAAATAAACCAGCGCACGGTGCCATGTTTCACGAAAGGCCATCGCTCAGCGTACGTTCGCTTCCCCGGGCACGATTCCTGTACGGATTATTGCGGTTACGTGTAGAGCGCGGTGCCGAGACGGATGATCGTCGCCCCCTCGTCGACGGCCGTCTCCCAGTCCTGGCTCGTGCCCATCGACAGGCGAGCGAGCCCGTGGTGGTCGGCGAGCTCGGCGAGCCGCGCGAAGAACGGCCGCGACGCGGCCCGATCGTCGCTGAACGGGGGCATCGTCATCAGCCCGGCGACTCGGACGGGGCAGCGCTCGATGAACGCGCCGAGCTCGTCCGGGAGGACGCCGCCCTTGCCCTCCTCGCCCGCGACGTTGACCTCGACGAGGACCTCGGTGTCGGGCGTCGCGTGGCGCCCGAGCTGGACCAATGCCGAATCGGTGGCCACCGAGTGGATCAGCCTGACGAGAGGCAGCACCTCCTTGACCTTTCGGCTCTGAAGGTTGCCGATGAAGTCCCAAGTGAACGCCTCGCCCCAGCGATCGCGCTTGGGCAGCAGGTCCTGCGCCCTGTTCTCGCCGACCAGCGTCACCCCGGCCTCGGCAAGCGCTCCCATCTCCTGCGCCGAGACGTACTTCGTCGCGGCGAGGATCTCCACCTCGGGCCCCGCCCGAGCACGCACCCGCTCGAGGTTGCGGCGGATGCGATCGGGATCGATTCCGAAATCAGTCACCGCCCCCTCCGGCGCTTTCGTCGCTCGCCCAGATCAGGCCTGCCTGGCGGCCGGTCGGATCGCCGTCGCGCCGGTAGGAGAAGAAGAGGTCGGGGTTGCAGCTCGTGCACATCTCGCTCACCTCGATCCGCTCGACACCGGCCCGCTCCAGCAGTCGTCTCGCGACGGCGCGAAGGTCGAGCATCGCGCCGTCCGCCAAGCCGGGCCCCAGCGGCTCGAACGCCGCCAGCACCTCCTCGCCGACCTCATAACAGCACGGGCCGATGCCGGGACCGATCGCCGCGTGGGTCGCGGCGGCCGCGTTCACGCCCCGTTCGACGATTCCCGCCGCAAGCCCCCTCCAGCCACAATGGATCATCCCGACCGAGCCCCTGCCAGCCAGCGCGACCGGAAGGCAGTCCGCGACCAGGACCATCGGGACGCTCCCGGCGAGCCTCGTGACGTGCCCGTCCGCGTCGCGGGGCTTCGGCGCGGGGTCGAGGTAGCCGCTCGGCTCGTCCGGCTCGTCGTGCCTCAGCACGGTGGACCGGTGGACCTGGCGGGCGACGAGGACCCGCATCGGCTCGACCCCGAGCGCGGCCGCGAGCCGCAGTCGGTTCTCTCGGACGCCGGGGTCGCCGGTCAGGCGTCCGAGGTTGAGGCTCTCGTAGGGCGCATCGCTGACCCCGCCCAGGCGGGCGCTGAACGCCGCTCGCGCGCCCGGCAGCTCGGCCTCGAGCCATCGAACCCCATCTCGCTCCCGACAGCGCAACGTCACGCGCCCGAGGCGGCCCGCAGCTTGCTCACCATCCCGGACACGCCGTCAGAGAGCTCGATCTCCAGCCGCGCCAGCACATACGGGCTCTTCGAGCTCGCCAAGCCCGGAACCTCTGACTCCGCCCCGGTGTATCCCGCGCTTCGCACCGCCGCGATGACCGTCGCGTCATAGCGACCGGCCGGATAGCAGAAGTTGTCCACTGAGACCCCGAATCGCCGCCGCAGGATCCGGCGAGAGCCGGACACCTCGCGCTTCAGCCCGGCCGCGTCGAGCGTCGTCAGGTCGGCGTGGGTGACCGTGTGCGAGGCGAGCTCCCAGCCGGCGGCCACCATTTTCTGTGCGTCGGCATCGGGCAGGTCGGATCCCTCCGCGATCAGGTTGAGAACGCCCTTCCAGCCGAGCTTTTGCATCTCCGGGAAGGCGGCCACGTATTGGCTCAGATAGCCGTCGTCGAAGCTGACCACGATCGGCTTCGGCGGCAGCTCGCCATTGTCGAACCACGCCGCCTCGACCTGGTCCAGGGTCACCGCTTCATACCCGTTGTCCTTGAGCCATTGCATCTGGCGCTGGAAGTCCGCCTGGGGAACGAAGAGCTGTGGATAGGTCGCGCCGGGAACCGGCGGCTGGATCGCGTGGTACTCGAGGATCGGGACCGGCCCCGGATGGGCGGTCCAGTCGGGCGGGTAGGACGGCGGAGCCGAGGCCGCCGGCGCGGTCGGCCCGGTCGCCGCGGCGGACCCGGGCTCGCCCGTTCCCGTGACCGAGGATCCGTTATCCGAGCCGCCCAGAAGGGTCGCGCCCGCGACCGCGATCACCGCCGCCGCCACCGCGATCACGACCGCGGCCACAAGCCTTCTGCGCCACTGCCTTCGCCGAGCCGCCGCCCGGCGGATGGCCTGAAGCTCGGGGGGCAACTCCGTCAGGTAGGAAGGATCATCGCGAAACGGCTTCGGCATCGAGCCGAAAGTAGCGAACGCATCCGCCGTCGGCCCTACTGCCCTGCGTCTTCACGCGCCGCCCGAAGCGCCACCCGAAGTTCCTCGTCAAGCCCCGCCACCTCTCCGTCGAGCTTCGCGCTGAGGGCGGTCGCGAGCCCGCGTCCGACGGCCGGCCCCTCGGCCACCCCGGCCGCGAGCAGATCATCGCCATCGATGTCGAGCCGTACCGACCGCCAATCCGCGACGTATGAGTCGAGCCATTGGGCCCCGAGAGCTCGCCCCAGCGCCAACTCGACCCCGCCCAGCCCGCGCGCGTGCGAGACCGCCTCCGAGGGCCGCGAGGGCGTCGCCTCGGCGAGCCGACGGGCCGCGTCCCCACCCCGGCCGAGCGCCGCCGCCACGACTGCGTCGCCGCGGTCCGCGACCTGGGCCCACGGCTCCGCGCCGAGCAGCTCGCGCACCGCAGCCGCCAGCTTCACTCCGTCCGGCGCGAGATCCACCAGCCCCCAAGCCTCGAGCAGCTCGAAGCCCCGCGCCGCCCCCGGCTCGCGCGCCAGCTTTCGCAACTCGGCGTCGACGCGCTCCGCCGAGACCGTGTCCAGGTCGGCGGCGAGCACCTCGGCCCGGGTCTCGGGATCGAGCTTGAACCCGTAGCGCGACGAGTACCGCGCCGCCCTCAGGGCCCTGATCGGATCGTCCACGAGGGAGTTCGGGTGGAGGGTCCTCAGCACGCCGCGCTCGAGGTCCGCCAGCCCGCCTTGCGGATCGACGAGTTCGGACCCCGGCGAGAGCGCCACGGCCATCGCGTTCACCGAGAAGTCACGCCGCGCGAGATCGGCACCGAGGCCGGCGGGGCTGACGACCGGAAGGGCCCCCGGGTGCGGATAGGTCTCCGCCCGGGTGGCGGCGATGTCGATCTCGATGTCGTCGACCCTCACGGTCACGGTGTGAAAACGCGGGTGGGCGCGCTGCTCTCCGCCGAGCCGTCGCGCCAGCTCCAGCGGATCGCCCTCGACCGCGAGGTCGAGGTCGGCCCGCTCGAAACCGAGCAGAAGATCGCGGACGGCGCCTCCGACCAGATAGGCGCAAAGCTCCGCCGCCGCCGCCCGCACCCGGTCGATCCCGGCGAGCGCGTCGAGTCGCTCAGCGAGGCCTTGCGGCCCGATTTTCCGCTGTTGGGCTGTCATCCGGTTGGCTTGAAGGAGCCCTCAGGAGCGTTCCCTACCATGACGGCCCTCGCGGATGGCTCGCGTACTCAAGATCTGGCGTTCGTGGAGCGTCCGGCGCCGACTCGCCGTGGCGGGCGGGGCGGGGCTGGTGGTGGCCGGGGTGGGGATCGCCGCGTATCTGGCGCTGAAGCGCCCCGCCGACGTTTCCAACCCGAACGCCTCGTTCACCGAGAAGAAGGCGCCCATCAAGACGGTCGACTGGCCGATGTACGGACACGATCAGGAGCGCACCCGCTATCTGCCCTCCAAGCATCTGGACCCCCCATTCGGCTCCTCGCTGTGGAGCTTTCAGGCCGGAAAGCTCCTGGAGTTCCAGCCGATAGTGGTCAAGGGGACCATCTACTTCATGGACAAGGACGGGGAGTTCTACGCGCTCAGCACCGACCGAGGCCAGGTTCAGTGGAAGCGCAAGATCGGAACCCTGAACGCGTCGTCTCCGGCCTACTCCGACGGCCGCCTGTTCGCCGTCAACCTCGAGCCCGAGCAGGCCGTGGCGATCCGTCCCCACCCCCATGGAAGCAAGGTCCTGTGGCGCCACCCCCTGCCGGGGCGAAGCGAGTCCTCCCCCCTTGTCCACGGCGGCAAGGTGATCTTCGGCTGCGAGTCCGGGGACATCTTCGCCCTCGACGCGAAGACCGGGAAGACCGACTGGACCGTCCACACGGAGGGCGCGGTCAAGGGCGCACTGGCCTATGACCGCGGGGCCGTCTTCGCCACCAACTACGCGGGCGAGGTGTGGGCCCTCGACGCGGGAAACGGCCACGTCAAGTGGACCGCCCACACGCAGGGAGGAGGCTTCCTGCGCGGCGGCGGCGTCTACTCGACGCCGGCGGTCGCCTGGGGCAGGGTCTACCTCGGGGGCCTGGACGGACGCGTCTACAGCTACGTCGAGAAGACCGGAGAGCTCGCCTGGAGCCACTCGACCGGCGCCGAGGTCTACCCGTCACCCGCCGTCGCTGACACTCCGGAGAGCCCACCCACCGTCTACCTCGGCTCTCAGGACAAGAACTTCTACGCGCTCGATGCCCGCACCGGTGCGGTGCGCTGGCAGAAGTCGATCGGCGGGATCGTCCTGGGCTCATCGAGCGTGGTCGGCGAAACCGTCTACGTGTCGGCGATCGGCCCGAACATCGGAACCTCTGGCTTCGACGTCAAGGACGGCAAGAAGGTCTTCTACAACGACCAGGGCGAGTACAACCCCGTGATCTCGGACGGCAAGAAGATCTACCTGACCGGCACCTCGACGATCCGGGCCTTCAAGCCGGAGCCACGGCATCGCTCCAAGCACCCTCGCGGGGCCGACAAGCGGGCACGCCACGCAAGGGCCACGCCCGGCGGCCCGGGCGGCTGAGCGAGCCCGTCCCCTACGACAGCCTGACCGCGATCCCCGCCTCGCTCAGATGGCGCTTGGCCTCGCGGACGGAATGGGTCCCGTAGTGGAAGATCGACGCGCACAGGACGGCATCCGCCCCGCCCTCCTGGAGCCCCTCCTCGAGGTGGACCAGCTCGCCGGCGCCGCCCGAGGCGATCACCGGCACGCCCACGGCTTCCGCCACGGTGCGGGTCAGCTCGAGGTCATAGCCGTCGCTGGTCCCGTCGCGGTCCATGCTGGTCAACAGCACCTCGCCGGCGCCCCGCTCGGTCGCCTCGCGAGCCCACCCCACCGCATCACGCCCCTCGACCCTCCGCCGCCCCCCATGTACATAGACATCCCAGACGGGAAAAACTCCGCCGGAAGCCTCGCGAATATTTCCGCCGGCATGCTCCTGAACAACTCCGCCGGAAGCCTCGCCTCCGGCTGCGTTTCCGTCGGGTTGCAACGCCGAGGTGGCGGCAGGATCGTGCCCCTGCACCGGGACTTCGTCCCTAGCTCCAACGGGGTTCGGGTTGATTGTTCGCTTGGCGTCGATGGCTATGACGACGCATTGTGAGCCGAAGACCTCGGCGAGCTCTCCGATCAGCTCGGGGCGCTCGAGGGCGGCCGAGTTGACCGAGACCTTGTCGGCGCCGGCGTCGAGCACTGCCTGGGCATCGTCGGCCGATCGGATGCCGCCGCCGATCGTGAACGGGATGAACACGTTGTCGGCCGTCTTTCGGGCCAGCTCCACGATCGTGTCGCGGCGCTCGTGGGAGGCGGTGATGTCGAGGAACACGAGCTCGTCGGCCCCCTCGTCGTCGTAGCGGGCAGCGAGCTCGACCGGGTCGCCCGCGTCCCGCAGCCCGATGAAGTTCGTCCCCTTGACGACCCGGCCCGAGTCGACGTCGAGGCATGGGATGACCCGCTTCAGCGCCATCGGGCGAGGGTAGCGCCCGGGCTCAGCCGCGTCGTCCGGCGTCGAGCGCCTTCAAGGCGAGCGCTCGCAATCGGTCGAACTCGCCCCCGCTCAGATTTCCGCGCCGGCCCTTGGACTTCCGAAGCAGCCGCCCGAGCTCGGCGCGGTCCGACTCGGAGAGCCCGCCGTGGACCGCCCTGCCCTTGCGATAGGACCACTCGCCCAGCACGTAGATCCGCGCCCACGGGAGCGCCTTCCCGCGGGCGAACAGCTTCGCGATTCTGCCGCCGGCGATGCGCGATCACCTCCCGCCGTCGAGGGCGGCCTGACCTTCGGCGACGGTGAACCGCCCGTCGTAGAGCGCCCTGCCGACGATCGCCCCGTCGAGGCTCTCGAGCTCGAGGCTCGCCAGCTCGCGAAGGTCGTCGAGCGACCCGATCCCCCCCGAATAGGTCAGCCGCGCGCCGCCCTCTCCGGCGGCCGCGGCGACCTCGGGCAGTGCCCCGAGCGCGGGCCCGTTGAGCGTTCCGTCCACCTCGATCGGCGTATATAGGAATCGGCGAACTCCGCGGGCGGCCATCGCCGAAAGGAGCTCGGCGGGACCGGCCTCGGACTGCTCCAGCCATCCGGCCACCGCGACTCGGCCGCTCCGCGTGTCCAGGGCGACGACCACCCGGTCGGCGTCAGACGCCACCAGGTCGGCGACCAGGTCCGGGTCGCGAACCGCAGCGGTTCCGAGCACCACGCGCTGCGCCCCGGCATCGAGCGCGGCCTGGACCGCGGACGCGTCGCGGAGCCCGCCTCCGAGCTGGACGGGGACGCCCAGCCCCGCGATCCGCGCGACGGTCGCGAGGTTCTCCGGATGGCCCGAGAGGGCGCCGTCCAGGTCGACCACGTGAAGGAAGCGCGCGGCCTGCTGCTGCCAGCGCCGCGCGGCGTCCAGCGGCTCGGAATCGTGCGCCATCGCGCGGCTGTAGTCGCCCTGGGCGAGGCGCACCACGTGGCCGTGCCGGATGTCGATCGCCGGATACAGGATCACAGCGTCAACCGCTGCCCGGCTCGTCGCCGCTCGCCTGAGGGCCGGAGGGGCCCCGCCCCCCCGCGCTCGGCGCCGGCTCGAGCGAGGCGGAGACGATCGCCGCGAAGTTGGCCAGCAGCCGAAGGCCCGCGCCGCTCGATTTCTCGGGATGGAATTGCACGCCGTAAAGCGGCGGCCGCGCGACCGCGCAGGCGAACCGCTCCCCCCACTCGGCGGTACCGAGCATATCGCCGTCGTCGCCAGGACGGACCCCGAAGGAGTGCACGAAGTAGAACGGCGTCTGGGAGGCAAGGCCGTCGACGAGCGGCGCCGAGCGCTCCCATCTGACGGGCTCCCACCCGATGTGGGGGACCTTCAGCTCACCCGCCTCGAGCGGTGTCACCGTGCCCTCGAGAAGTCCCAGGCCCTGGGACCCGCCGAGCTCCGAGGAGCGCTCGAACAGGAGCTGGAGGCCGAGGCAGATGCCGAGCACGGGCGTGCCGGCGACGAGCCGCTCAGCGAGCAGGGCGTCGAGCTCGAGCTCGAGAACCATCTCCATCGCTCTGGGAAACGCGCCGACGCCCGGCAGAACGATCCCGTCGGCGCTTCGCGCTTGATCAGCCGAGGCGGTTATCCGCGGCTCGGCGCCGACCCTCTCCAGGGCCTTCTCGACCGAGCGCAGGTTTCCCATTCCGTAATCAAGGATCGCGATCCGGGCGGGGGCGCCGGCCACTAGGTGAGCGTCCCCTTCGTGGACGGGATCGTCCCGGCCTGGGCGGGGTCGATCGCGACGGCCTCGCGAAGCGCCCTGGCAAAGGCCTTGAAGCAGGCCTCGATCATGTGATGGGCATTCGATCCGTAGCGGGTTCCGACGTGAAGGGTCAGCTTGGCGCTTGTCGCCACGGCTCGGAAGAACTCCTCGGCGAGCTCGGCGTCGAAGCCCGCAATCGAGGTGGGCGGCAGATCGGACTCGAACCGGCACAGCGCTCGCCCCGAGATGTCGATCGCGCAGACCCCGAGAGCCTCGTCCATCGGCACCACCATGTACCCGTAGCGGCGGATGCCGGCTCGATCCCCCAGCGCCCCGTCGATTGCCAGCCCCAGCGCGATCCCCACGTCCTCGACGGTGTGGTGGGCGCCCGTGTCGAGGTCACCCGTCGCCTCGACCCGCAGACCCAGCCGGCCGTGATGGCCGAGCAGCTCGAGCATGTGATCGAGGAACCCGACCCCGGTGGAGCACGAGACCTCTCCCCCATCGAGCTCGAGCGCCAGGGTGATCTGGGTCTCGCGCGTCTTTCGGCTGATGTCGGCTCTGCGGCTCATGACGTTGGTGAAATCACCTGCAAAGAGGGATCTTCGCCGATCAGCCCCGCCCCCGTGCACGAACCGACTCGCCGTGGACCGGAAGCCCCTCCGCAGTGGCAAGCGCGTCCACAGCGGGCGCGAGCGCGGAGGCCGCCGCACGTGGCATCGTGACCACCGAGACGCGGCGCCGGAAGGTGCCCGGGCCCAGCGGCCCCGCGAAGCGGGCCGCTCCGCCGGTGGGGAGCACGTGATTCGACCCCGCCGCGTAGTCCCCGAACGCGGTGGCGCCCATCCCGCCGATGAACACGCAACCGGCGACTCGGGGCCGGGCCGCCGTCGCGTCGACACCGTCGAAGACGAGCTCGAGGTGCTCCGGGGCGACGGCGTCCGCGAGGGTGAGGGCAGCCTCGACCCCGCTGGTGGAGACGAGCGCCAGGGGAGCGTCGGCGACGCTCGGGCGCTCGGCCACCAGCTCCTGAACCAGCTCGGCGATCCGCTCGAGCAGCGCCTGGTCGGGCGATGCGACGATCAGGATGCCGTCGTCACCGTGCTCGCCCTGAGCGCAGACGTCGAGGGCGATCCACTCCGGGTTGGCCGTCCCGTCGGCCACCACCATGACCTCGCTCGGGCCCGCGATCCCGTCGATCCCGACCGCTCCCGAAACCATCCGCTTGGCCTCCTGCACGTAGCGGTTCCCGGGGCCGGCGATCAGATCGACTCGGGGGATCGTCTCTGTCCCACAGCCGAGGGCCGCGATCGCCTGGGCCCCGCCGACGGCGTAGACCTCGCGCACCCCCGCGGTGGCGCAGGCGGCGAGAGTGACGGCGCTGGGCCGCCCGCCCCCTCCCGGGGGGCTCGCAACGGCCACCCTCGCGACGCCGGCCACCCGGGCGGGGATCGCGCACATCAGCACCGAGGACGGGTACGAAGCGCGCCCGCCCGGCGCGTAGACGCCGACCGCGGCGACTGGCTCCTCGCGAACCTCCACCGACTGTCCCTCGGGGAGCTCGAGCGCCGCCGGACGGCTGCGGACCTCTACCTCGGCGACCGCCACCGCCTCGATGTTGTGCGTCGCGACGCGCATCGCCTCGCGCACCTCGGGCTCGAGGAGGCCAGGGGCGGCTTCGACGGCCTCGGGGTCGATCCTCGGCGACTCGGGCGGCTCCTCGCCGAGCTCCTGGGCGACCTCTCGAAGCGCCGCGTCGCCACCGTCCCGGACCCGGCTCACGATCGTCTCGACCTGACCCGACACCTCGAAGATCCCGGGCACGAGCCCTCGCAACCGCGCGGCGAACGCGGGCGCGTCGCGCCCGTCCCAGTCGATCAACTCCGGCCTCATCCGCGAACCCCCTCCCTGATCCGCTCCGCGAGCCCGTCCACCTCGTCGGCGCGGAGCTTGTGCGCCACCCGGTTCGCCACCAGGCGGGCGGTGCTGGCGGCGATCTCCTCGCGGACCTCGAGCTGGTTGTCCTCGAGCGTCCTTCCCGTATCGACCAGGTCGACGATTCCGTCCGCGAGCCCGACCAGCGGTGCCAGCTCGACCGATCCCTTGACCTCGACCACCTCGACCTGGCGGCCGCCGTCCTCGAAGTAGCGAGTGGCGATCTCCGGGTACTTGGTGGCGATCCTCATCGTCCCGAGACGTCGCGCTGCCTCGCCGAGGCTCTCGTCGCCCCGGCGTCCGGCGAGCACCATCCGGCAGGCCCCGTAGCGCAGATCGAGCAATTCGTAGACGGCGCGATCGTGCTGCTCCATGAGCACGTCCTTGCCGGTGATCCCGAGGTCGGCGGCCCCGGCCTCGACATAGGTCGGGACGTCGGACGGTCGCATCGTGACGAGCTCCAGCCCACCGCTTCGGAAGACCAGCGATCGCGAATCGCCGCGCAGGTCGTGGGTCTCGATTCCGATCCGGTCGAGCAGGTCCAGCGTCCCCTCGAAAAGCGCGCCCCGCGGGAGAGCAAGCTTCAGCGCCCCCTCCTCCCTGGCCCGCGAACCGGAGACCTCGGCGAACCTCATGGTCCGCTCCCCTCGCGACCCCGGGCCGCGAGCCGCTCCTCCTCGGCCTGCGCGATGTGGAGACGCTCCAGGTACAGAGCGAACCCGGCCGCCGGCAGGGACGAACCGAACCGGCCCATCAACTCGTCGTAGCGTCCCCCGCCCCCGAGCACGTGCCCGACGGCGGGGTCGTAGACCTCGAGGATGGCGCCCGTGTAGTAGCCGAGGTCGCGAAGCAGGCCGAGGTCGAGCTGGACCCGGTCGGCGACCCCACGTGCGACGAGCTCCTCGTAGGTGGCGCTGAGCCGCCGGATCGCCCGGTCGACGGTGGCGCCACCGAGCTCGCGGGCCCGGTCGAGCACCTCGGGTCCGCCGCGGACGTTCGGCAGGGCGAGCAGCGTGCGGCGCTCTTCGGGACCGATCTCGAGCGGGTCGAGCTGGCTCTCGAGTCCCACCAGGTCGTGCCGCGCGAGCACCTGGAGGATCGACACTCGGCGCTCCTCGGCCACACCGTGCTCGGCGAGGAGCTGCCGGTAGAGATCGGCGTCACCGAGCCCGACCACGGCTCGGGTCAGGCCCACCGCGTCGAGCGCGCCCGCGAGGACCTCGATCACCTCGGCCGTACCCTGCGGCGCCTCGACCCCGACCAGCTCGACCCCCGCCTGCGAGAACTCGCGCATCTGCCCCCGCTGGGGACGCACGGCCCGATAGGCATTGCCGATGTAGGAGAGCCGGAAGGGTGGGTCGGCGTCGGCGAGCCGCGTAGCGACCAGGCGGGCGATCGGAACCGTCATGTCTGTGCGCATCGCCAGGAGGTCTCCGTCCTCGTCGAAGAACCTGTAGGCGGCGGGCGCGCCGCGCTCGTCGCCGCGCGCAAGGACCTCGTCGTACTCGATCGTCGGGGTCGCCACCTCGCCGTATCCGAACCGCTCGAATGCTTCTGAGAGCGCGGCCTCGAGGCGCCGGAGCTCTCGCATCTCGTCCGGCAGCACGTCCCGCGTGCCCGGGGGTATGCGATGAATCATCACCGCGACCACCACTCCGCCGGCATGCTCGTCTTCGACTCCGCTGCCGGCGGGTTGCAACGCGAACGGGGCGGCAGGTTCACACTCTCGATCCGCGACTTCGTCTCTAGCTCGGGCGTGACACTAGGCGGGGACTGGCTCGACGGTGACGCGCTCGATCCGGGCGCCGAGCTCCCGCAGCCGCAGGTCGATGTGCTCATACCCGCGGTCGATCTGGGTGATGTTCCCGATTTCGGAGGTGCCCTCCGCGGCCAGCGCCGCGATGAGCATGGCCATCCCGGCGCGGATGTCAGGGCTGTCCACGCGCTCCCCGTGAAGGCGGCTCGGGCCGTTGACGATCGCCCGATGGGGATCGCACAACGTGATCCGAGCGCCCATCGCCACCAGCTTGTCGACGAAGAAGAGGCGGTTCTCGAACATCTTCTCGAAGATCAGGATCTCTCCCCGCGCCTGCGTTGCGAGGGCGAGGGCGATCGAGGTCAGGTCGGCGGGAAATGCGGGCCACGGACCGTCGTCGATCTTCGGAGTCATCTCCCCCACGTCCACCCTGATCTCGAGCGGCTGCTCGCCGGGGACAAGGACGTCTCGACCCTCGATCATCGACTGAAGGCCGAGCCTTCGGAACTGGCGGCGGATCATCAGGAGGTCGTCCGGCTCGGCGTCGCGAATCCGAAGCTCGCCGCCGGTCGCGGCGGCGAGCGCCATGAAGCTCGCGACCTCGATGTGGTCGGGGCAGATCGAGTGCTCGGCGCCCCCCAGCTTGTCGCGGCCGTGGATCGTCATCACGTTCGAGCCGAGGCCGTCGATCTGGGCGCCCATCTTGACCAGCAGGCGACCGAGGTCCTGAACATGGGGCTCACATGCGGCATTGGAGATCGTGGTCGGCCCCTCGGTCAGGGCGGCGGCCATCATCGCGTTCTCGGTCGCCATCACAGACGGCTCGTCCATGAAGATCCGGCACGGGGCGAGTCCGCCGTCGGGCGAGGAGACCTCGAGCCAGCGGGATCCCTGGATCAGGGCTCCCATGTCGCGAAAGGCATCGAGATGGGCGTCGATCCGCCGCCGGCCGATGAAGTCTCCGCCGGGCGGCGGCATCCGGACCTCCCCGAAGCGGGCGAGAAGCGGGCCCGCGAGGAGCAGCGAGGCCCTGATGCGTGCCGCCAGCTCCTCGTCCACCTCCGTCTCGGTCACGCTGTCGGCTTGGAGCCGCAGGTCGTTCTCGCCGTTCCAGTCGACCTTGACGCCGAGGCGCTCGAGCAGCGCCACCTGGGTCTCGGTGTCGCGGATCCGGGGCACATTGGCGAGCACGATCTCCTCGTCGGTGAGCAGGCAGGCGGCGAGGATCGGCAGCGCAGCGTTCTTGTTTCCGGCGGCCACGATCTCGCCCGAGAGCGGTGCCCCACCCTGGATCAGGAACTTCTGCATCAGGTGCCTCGGTCGATGGCCATCAGGTTCGGCGGCTAGGGTAACAACGGGGCATGGACGGGCCGACGCGTGACGACGCCTGGAATCTGGTTTGCGAGTGGATCTCCTCCGACTCGTTGCGAAAGCACGTGCTCGGAGTCGAGGCCGTGATGCGCGGCTACGCGATGCGCGATGGCGAGGACGAGGAGCTCTGGGGGATCACCGGGCTGGTCCACGACCTCGATTACGAGCGCTATCCCGACCCCGAGACCGGGCATCCGCGGATGGCCTTGGAGGAGCTCCGTGAGCGCGGCTATCCCGACGAGCTGGTCGACGCGGTCGCCGGGCACGCCGAATATCTGGGCGTCCCCCGGGTAACGCCCCTCGCCAAGACGCTATTCGCGGTCGACGAGCTGTCCGGCTTCATCGCCGCATGTGCCCTCGTGCGCCCGGCTCGGACCGATGGCCTGAAGCCGAAGTCGGTTCGCAAGAAGCTGGGTCAGCCATCCTTCGCCTCCAAGGTCGACCGCGACCAGATCCGGCGCGGCATCGAGGAGCTGGGGGTCGAGGAGTCGGAGCACATCCAGCGGGTCATCGACGCGCTGGCCGAGCGGGCCCCCGAGCTCGGTCTCGAGCCGCCGGACGGCCCTGGCGCGTGAGGTGGACGACTTAGCGCCTCGCCGCGAGGAGGCCACCTCGCCGCCCTAGCGCCATCGGCCACCGGCCTTCGCCCATTCGAGCAGATGGTCGGCCGAGCAGAAGCCGTCCGGGACCCTGGCCTCGCCGCGGTGCCGGACGAGGAGCAGGCGCGTGTCGTCGAGCTCGCCCCCGCATTGCGCGCAGGCCACCGAGGTCGCGTCGACGGACGCCGCCTCGGTCAGCTCGCCAGCCTCCCACCGTGCGCCCCGGATCGACCAGGGAACCACGTGCTCGAGGCGACAGAACGTGGCCCGCCCGCCCCCCGCCGGCTCATGGAGGCGAAAGCCGTCGCCGGGCGGGACATCCGTTCCGCACCAGGCGCATCGCTCGGGAGTCAGCGCGCTTCCCCCGCTATGCCGACTGGCTGGGCGCCTGGGGGCCTCCGCCGACCCGGCGCCACTGGACGATCTTCCCGTCGCGGATCACGAACGAGGTCTCGGCCACCTGCCCGTCACCGGGGCCACAGGTGCCAGGGCCCGGTCGCTCGGTGAGCCGGAAGGTGGCGGAGGTGAATTGGCCGGTCGTCTCGGCGCGGACCAGGGTGGCGCCGCAGGGGAGCGAGCGGTTGAAACGGCGAGCCTGGTCGGCGTTCTCGATGTGGAGCAGGACGGGACCGTTCTCGGCCACGCTCGGGATCGCGAAGTAGCCGGCGGCGCCTTCCACGTCGCCGCGGCGAAGCGCCGTCGCCCAGGAGTTGATCACCTGGACGTCCGCGGGATCGGCGTCGCCGGCGACCGAGGGGCTGGTGCTGGAGGTCGTGGCCTGTCCGCCGCCGCATCCGCCCACCGCCAGGCCCAGCAGGGCGAGGCCGGCGAGGCGACGGTGAAACCTCATCCATCAAGTATGGCCGGGCCTCTGCGCCGCCATGATTCCGCCGACACATATACGAACATGTGTTCGTATGCGCAGAGATCGTTACGAGCCAGTGATCGCCTGTGCGCTGATCCCCCGGTTTGCCCTCCTGGCCACCCTGGGTAAGCGCCGGGCACTGCTCTGGAGGCCGCTGGCGCTGGCGCCCGAGCCGGGTGGAGCGCAGGTGGTGGGAGAGGTCTCGGGGCCGGCTGAGGCGTTCGGTGTGCGCGCTGGGATGCGGCTCGGCGAGGCCCTCGCACGCTGTCCGGAGCTGGGCCTGGTGGCGCCCGACCCCGAGCGCGCCGAGGTGGCCTGGGAGGTGGCGCTGAGGCACCTGGAGGGAATCGGCGCAGAGGTCGAGCCGGCGCGCCCGGGCGAGGCCTTCTTCGAGGCCGGGTGCCTGGTCGGGCTGTGCGGAAGCCTGGAGAGGGTTCTGCAGCGGGCACGAGACGCCGTCGGGGCGGGAGTTCGGCTGGGCGCCGGGGCGAGCCGGCTCTGCGCCCACGCCGCCGCGCTTCGCTCTCGACGCCGCCGAGCGCCAACCATCGTCCCCGCGGCGGCGACGCGCGCCTTCCTGTCGGCCCTGTCGGTGGACCTGCTCCGCGACCGCCTCCCAGACGGCCTCGCCCTCACCGGAGGAGCCGCCGACGCGGCGCGGACCGGCTCCGCGGACCTGCCGGAGAAGCTGCGGCGCCTCGGCCTGGAGACGCTGGGCCAGCTTGCCGCGCTGCCCGACGCGGCGGTCGCCGATCGCTTCGGCGAGATCGGCTTGCGAGCGCTGCGGATTGCCCACGGCGAAGACTGCCGGCTGCGGCCGCGGCGGCCCCATGAGAGCCTGGTGGAGCGTCTGGAGCTGCCGGAGGCCATCTCGGGCTCACAGCTCGAGACGGCGCTTTCGCTGCTGATCGACCGCCTGCTGGCAAGCCCCTTGCGTCGAGGAAGACGCCTGCGGCGCCTGCGGCTCGCCGCCCGGCTGGCGGACGGCGGGAGCTGGCGGACGGTGGTGGCGCCGCGCCGGGCCAGCGCCGATCCGGCGCGCCTGCGCCTGCTGCTGCTCGGCAAGCTCTCCGAGCTCCCCGGGCCCGCCACCTCGCTGGGCCTGATGGCCCTCGAGATGGGGCCCCCGGGAGGTGATCAGGAGATACTCGGCGAGGAAGCTCGCAGCGCGAGGCGAAAGCGGCTCGCCGAGGCCGTCCGCCAGGCGCGGGCGATCGCCGGGAAGGACGCCGTGATGCAGGTCCTGTGCGTCGATCTCGACTCGCGAGTGCCCGAGCGGCGGCTGCTCTTGACCCCGTTCCGGGAGGAGGATCGTTGGAGCTAGGGACGAAGTCCCGGTGCAAGCGTGTGGACCTGCCGCCACGTCCGCGCCCTAACCCGCCGCCCCCGGACGCGAAGCGGAGGAGGCGGCGGTGAGTATCTACTGGCCACAGCCGATCGAGGTTCAGACCGGACCGGACGGGGTGCCGAGCGCGGTCGAGTCGGTGCAAGTCGACGCGGTGCGGGAGGAGTGGCTGGTCGAGGACCGCTGGTGGACGACCAAGCCGCTTCGCCGGCGCTATTTCGAGTTGGTGCTGGCCGACGGCCGAAACGTCGTCGTCTTCCGCGAGCCCGCTCAGGGCGGTCGTTGGTTTCTCCAGCGAGCATGAGCATGCCGCCCCGTCCGCGCCCGAACCCGGCGACTCCACCCGCACGCAGGGGTCGCAGGAGTGATTACGTCGAGCTCCACTGCCACTCCGCCTTCTCCTTCGGGGACGGGGCATCGACCCCCCAGGAGCTGGCGCAGAAAGCGGCCGAGCTGGGCCACGAAGCGCTCGCCCTCACCGATCACGACGGGGTCTGGGGAGCGATGGAGTTCGCCCAGGCCTGCAAGTCGGTCGGAATACGGCCAATAGTCGGCGCCGAAATGACGATCACCACTCCGGGGCGGCCCTCGGGCGACTCGTTGGCGCTAGGGACGAAGTCCCGGTCGGAACGTGTACGACCTGCCGCTTCGCCTGAGCCCGAACCCGGCGGCAACGTAGCCGCAGGCGAGGCTGCCGCCGGAGGTGAGCGGTTTCACCTCACGCTGCTGGTCGAGAATCAGGAGGGGTGGCGGAACCTCTGCCGGCTGATCACCGAGGCGCATCGGGACACCCGTCCGGTCCCGGGGCGCGACCCGCTCCCCCCCGCCCTGCCGCTGAGCTCGCTCGAGCGTCGGGCCGAGGGACTCGTCTGCCTCTCCGGCTGCGCTCGTGAAGGGGGCCTGGCGGGATGCTTCGAGCGGGCCGGCGGAAGGCCGCGCGCCGCCGACGCCGCGGCGGCGGAGGCCCTGGGGGGACGGTTGATCGGCGCCTTCGGCCACGACCGCTTCCGGATCGAGCTCCAGCGGCCGCTCTGGCGCTCCGATCGGGCGCGCAACCGCTGGCTCGCACAGCTCGGGGAGCGGCTCGGCGTCCGCTGCGTCGCGACCGGCGACGTACACATGCACGACCCCTCCCGGGCGCCGCTCCAGGACACGCTGGTCGCGGTCCGCCTCGGCGGCGGCCTGGAGGAGACGGAGCCCGAGCGGCGCGGCAACGGCTCCGCCCACCTCGTCACCTCGGCGACGATCGCCGCCCGGTTCGCGGATCATCCCGACGCGGTCGCCGAGAGCGCCCGCCTCGCCGAGCGCCTGGAGTTCGACCTCGATCGAGACCTCGGCTATCGCTACCCCGGCTCCGAGGATCCGGGCGCCGACCGAGCGCTGGCCGAGATCTGCAGGACTCGCCTCGAGCACCGTTACGGGGGCGAGCCCGAGCACGGCGAGGCCCGAGAGCGCCTGGAGGAGGAGCTCCGATTGATTCGCTCGCTCGGGCTGTCCGGGTTCCTGCTGCTCCACTACGACATCCTCGAGCTGGCCCGGGAGGTCGCCGCCGAGGTCCGGGGGCCGGACTCGGTACGAAGCGTCCTTCCTCCGGGCCGGGGGCGGGGCTCGAGCGTCAGCTCGATCGTCTGCTACCTGACCGGCCTCTCCCACGTCGACCCGGTGCGAAACGGGCTGTTCTTGGGGCGATTCCTCAATCAGGAGATCACCGAGGCGCCGGACATCGACCTCGACTTCCCGAGGGACATTCGCGAGAAGCTGATACCCCGCGTCCACGAGCGCTACGGAGCGGACCGCTCCGCCCTGGTCGCGGCTTTCGCGTGCTATCGGTCGCGCGCCGCGACGCGCGACTTCGGCAAGGCGCTCGGCATTCCGCCGGGCGAGGTGGAGCGAGTGGCACGCGCGGTCGAGATGTTCGATCGGGCCGATTCGGTCCAGAGCGACCTGGAGGCGGCGATCGGCCCGGAGAGGGCGGCCTCGACCAGGTGGCGAGTCCTTGCCCGCCTGGCCCGCGAGGCGTGGGGTCTTCCCCGCCATCTCTCCCAGCACCCGGGCGGGATGGTGATCTCGACCCAGCCGTTGATCGATATCTGCCCGATGCAGCCGGCGGCCATGGAGGGACGCCGCCTCGTCCAATGGGACAAAGACTCCTGCGCCGACGCCGGCTTCCTGAAGATCGACCTGCTGGGCCTGGGAATGCTCTCGGCGGTGGAGCGCTGCGTCGACGAGGTCGCCCGGGCGCGAGGAGAGCGGATCGACCTCTCTCGCATCCCGATGGACGACGAGAGCACCTTCCGGGCGATCCGAGCCGCCGAGACGACCGGCGTCTTCCAGATCGAGAGCCGCGCCCAGATGCAGATGCTCCCTCGCACCCGGCCGAAGAACCTCGACGACCTCACGGTTCAGGTGGCGCTGGTGCGCCCGGGCCCGATCCAGGGCGGCGCCGTGCACCCCTACCTCGATCGCCGCGAGAGGCTGCGCAGAGACCCGGCCTTCGAGGTCCCATACGAGCACCCCTCACTGGAGCCCGTCCTGCGCGACACCCTGGGGACGATCGTCTTCCAGGAACAGGTGATCCAGGTCGCGATGGAGCTGGGAGGGTTCAGCGCGGGCGAGGCCGAGGGGCTTCGCCGGGCGATGAGCCGCAAGCGCTCGGAGGAGGCGATCATCGCCCACCGCGACCGGTTCATCGCCGGGGCCAGGGAGCGCGGAGCGAGCGTCGAGGTGGCCGAGCGGGTGTTCGAGCAGATCCGGGGCTTCTCGGGGTTCGGGTTTCCGAAGGCCCACGCGGTGGCCTTCGGACTGCTCGCCTACCAGTCGACCTGGCTTCGGGTCCACTACGGCCCCGAGCTCCTCTGCTCGCTCCTCAACGAGCAGCCGATGGGCTTCTACCCGCCCGACGCCCTGGTCCACGAAGCCCAGCGACGCGGCATAGAGGTGCTGCCGCCGGACGTCAATCGAAGCGGGGTCGAGTGCTCGGTGGAGAGGCCATCAGGCCCGCGGGAGGGGATCGAGGGCCCGGGGTTGGCGGTACGAATCGGGCTGGGCTACATAACCGGGCTGAAGGCCGATGAGGCCCTCGCCCTGGTCGAAGAGCGCCGCCGTTGCGGCCCCTATGCCGACCTCGCCGACCTCGCATCGCGATCCGCAGCGGGGGCGGAGGGCCTGGAGCTGCTCGCCTGGGCGGGAGCCTGCGAACGAATCGGCGGTGGCGACGACCTGCGGCGCCGCGAGGACCTGTGGAGGGTCGGCGTCGCCGGGGGCGCGCGACGAAGCGGGCAGGCCCAACTCTCCCTCCCCCTCTCGATCCCGGCCGCTCCCTCCCTGCTCGAGCTTGATTCGTGGCAGCGCCTGGTCGCCGACTACGCCTCCACGGGAATCGCGATCGCCGAGCATCCGATGTCGCTGCTGCGACCGAGCCTCGGCCCCGAGGTGTGTTCGAGCGCCGACCTGGGACCGATTCCAGACGGCGGCCGGGTCGAGGTGGCGGGGATGGTGGTGGCCCGCCAGCGCCCGGCGACCGCGCGCGGCGTCGTGTTCATGCTCCTGGAGGACGAGCTCGGCACGATCAACGTCGTCGTTCCGCCTCCCGTCTACCAACGTCATCGCCTGGTCGCCCGGACGGCATCCTTCGCCGTGGTGAGCGGACGCCTGGAGCGGCGCGAGGGGGTCGTCAATGTCGTCGCCTCCTCGCTCGCGCGTCTGCTGACCCCCGAAGAGCCCCAAGCCGAGGTGCGCCACATCGAGCCACCCGCGGAGCGCGAGACCGGCCGATCCGATCGGCCCCCGCGGGAGGCCGCGCAGGGCGGGCGCGCCGCGCCGGCCGGGACCCCGGCAGCCGACCTGGCCGCCGTGATCCCGGCCGGCCACAACTTCGGGCGTCGCGGCAGATGAGCCCCGAGCGTCCGATACGACGCTGGCGGCGGCGACGCCCGAGCCCGGGTGCAAGTTCCCTTGCAGAACGTATGTTCCGTCTGGCCCGGGGCCTAGCTTCTCCCCCATGACGCACGGGCGCAACGAACTCGGCCGGCAGGTGATCAGCGGCGTCGATCTCGTGATCGACCTCGCCACCCTGGGCGAGTACGGTCTGGAGCCGTCCGCGGACGGGTTCTGTCGCGAGCGCGCCGAGCGGCGGCACCGACCAAGCCGCCGCCCCGGCTGGGAGGCATCAGCGACGACCCGCCGCGGCGCCTGTGCGCCGACCCCTCCGCGCCCCGCGCCGGCCCTGCGCAAGCAGCCACGCGGCCCCGAGGACTGGCGCTTTCCGAGCGCGGGCTCCTCGCCGGTCGACTTCCGCGGCGCCCTCGAACGCTACGCCGTCTGACTTCGCATCCCCGCACGAGAAGAGCCGCCCCGGAAGGCGGCTCTGATGCGACGAAAGGCCGGCGGCGACCTACTCTCCCAGGCGGTTGCCCACCAAGTACCATCGGCGCTGAGGGGCTTAACGACTCTGTTCGGAATGGGAAGAGGTGTTTCCCCCTCGCTATGGCCACCGAAAATGCTCGGGACCGGCCCCGGCGAGGCTTGAAAACTGCACGCAGCCAAAAAAGGGTCAAGACAAACCGTCAAGCCCTCGACCCATTAGTACCGGTCTGCTGAGCGCGTCACCGCGCTTGCACAGCCGGCCTATCAACCTGGTGGTCTACCAGGGGTCTTACTCCCTCAAGGGGATGGGAGAGCTCATCTCGAGGTTGGCTTCCCGCTTAGATGCCTTCAGCGGTTATCCAATCCGCACGTAGCTAACCTGCAATGCCCTTGGCAGGACAACAGATACACCAGAGGTGCGTTCATCCCGGTCCTCTCGTACTAAGGATGACTCCTCTCAACTCTCCAACGCCCATGGCAGATAGGGACCGAACTGTCTCACGACGTTCTGAACCCAGCTCGCGTACCGCTTTAATGGGCGAACAGCCCAACCCTTGGGACCTACTCCAGCCCCAGGATGCGACGAGCCGACATCGAGGTGCCAAACCGGTTCGTCGATGTGGACTCTTGGAACCGATAAGCCTGTTATCCCCGGAGTACCTTTTATCCGTTGAGCGACGGCGCTTCCACTTGCAACCGCCGGATCACTAAGCCCAACTTTCGTTCCTGCTCGACCCGTCGGTCTCGCAGTCAAGCTCCCTTATGCCTTTACACTCTGCGCACGATTTCCGACCGTGCTGAGGGAACCTTTGGGCGCCTCCGTTACGCTTTAGGAGGCGACCGCCCCAGTCAAACTGCCCGCCTGACACTGTCCGCATCCCGGATCACGGCGATGCGTTAGAAGCCCAGAACACCAAGGGTGGTATCTCAAGGTTGGCTCCCCGGCAGCCGAAGCCACCGGTTCAAAGCCTCCCACCTATCCTGAGCGAGATATCCCAGACTCCAATATCAGGTTGCAGTAAAGGTTCACGGGGTCTTTCCGTCTTGCCACGGGTACTCGGCATCTTCACCGAGACTTTAATTTCACCGAGCCCCTCGTTGAGACAGCGTCCAAGTCGTTACGCCATTCGTGCAGGTCGGAACTTACCCGACAAGGAATTTCGCTAAGAGCCTTCCTTCGCGTTCTGTTTGCGCGAAGTGGGCGGCATCTCCTTGCGTGATGCTGAGCCCCTGCATGTCGCCATGCAGCTGGGACCATCTCTTCACCCTGTGTCAAACAGGGTGTCCGGCGTATGGCCTCTGAGGATTCCGATCAGTTGCTTCCGAGACTTCCGGTGATTCATCCGCTCAGCGCGCTCAGCGATCTCAATGAGACCTGCGGTCTCGAGATGCCGGCCTGAACGACAGATCTCCAAGCACTCCACGAAGAGCCCGAAGTCATCCGCCTTCGACGTGCGCAACGGATGCGCACTGAAGAACGGAACGATGACCTGAAGCAGATCGCGGCGCCCGTTGACCTGGAACCGGTAGAGATCCTCCTTGTGGTTGTCGTGCCGACGATTAATCGACACGCCGCCCACGCCGAAGAACCTCCTCAGACCACGGAGGCACGAAACGCTACGCGCGCCCTGCACCACCGCGAACCGGTGAGTCACCTGGTAGCCGGACCGGTAGCCGCGGCGTTCGCGTCGGCTCGGTTGCCGAACGAAGCCGATTGAGAAGCATCCTTCTCCGTCTACGAATCCGACGATCCAGTCCGGACTGATCGGCCTTTCCTGCTGGTTTTCCGCACCGACCGGATTGTCACTGCACACACCCTGAGGGTATGGCGAGTACCGGCCGGATACTCGGGTTTTCCAGCATATAGCCGGATCCAAGCTGTGACATTACTGTCACAGAGGGCAACGAAATGTGTCACCTTAGGACCGTTATAGTTACGGCCGCCGTTTACCGGGGCTTAGCTTTGCTGCTTCGCGCCGAAGCGCTAACAACTCCGCGTAACCTTCCGGCACCGGGCAGGCGTCAGCCCCTATACATCGTCTTTCGACTTAGCAGAGGCCTGTGTTTTTGGTAAACAGTCGCTTGGACCTATTCACTGCGGCCCCCTCGGGCTCCGTCAGCAAGTGACTTCACCCTACCGGGGCGTCCCTTCTCCCGAAGTTACGGGACGATTTTGCCGAGTTCCTTAACGAGGGTTAGCTCGCTCACCTGAGTATTCTCTACTTGTCCACCTGTGTTGGTTCTCGGTACGGGCACGAGCGTCCTGCCTAGAGGTTTTTCTCGGAGGCATGGGTGCAGGGACTGGCCGGCGGTCAAGCCAGCTGGCATCGCGCCTCGCATCAAACGCCGCGGCGGATTTCCCAACCACGACTAGCTACGCGCTTGCCCCAGGACGACCATCGCCTGGGATCCCTTGCCCTTCCTCGTCACCCCATCGGTCATAGCGGACGCGACGTGGTACGGGAATATCAACCCGTTGGCCATCGGCTACGCCTCTCGGCCTCGCCTTAGGTCCCGACTAACCCTGAGCAGACGAACTTTACTCAGGAAACCTTGGACAATCGGTGGAGGGGATTCTCACCCCTCTTGCGCTACTCATGCCGGCATTCTCACTTCTCGACGCTCCACGACTGCTCACGCAACCGCTTCACAGCGAACGAGAACGCTCTCCTACCGATCGTGCCGCCCGCAGGCGGCATGATCCCACAGCTTCGGAGGCTGGCTTAAGCCCCGTTGAATTCTCCGCGCCCGAACACTTGACCAGTGAGCTGTTACGCACTCTTTCAAGGATGGCTGCTTCTAAGCCAACCTCTTGGTTGTCTGTGCATTCGAACATCGTTCTCCACTTAGCCAGCACTTAGGGTCCTTAGCTGGTGGTCTGGGGTGTTTCCCTCTCGCGTACGAAGATTATCCCCCGCACACTGACTCCCGGGGTGAACATGATGGTCTTCGGAGTTTGCCTGAAGTCGGTAACCTGGTAGGGCCCCTAGTCCAAGCAGTGCTCTACGGCCATCACGTACATACCCGAGGCTATACCTAAATATATTTCGGAGAGAACCAGATATCTCTGGGCTTGCTTAGCCTTTCACTCCTATCCACAGGTCATCCGCCCAGTTTTCAACCTAGGTCGGTTCGGTCCTCCACGAGGTCTTACCCCCGCTTCAACCTGCCCATGGATAGCTCGCCCAGTTTCGGGTCTACCGCCAGTGACTGAATCGCCCTGTTCGGACTCGCTTTCGCTGCGGCTCCGCTCATCGCTTAACCTCGCCACTGACGAGTAACTCGCCGGCCCGTTATGCAAAAAGTACGCCGTCACACCCGAAGGTGCTCCGACCACTTGTAGGCACGCGGTTTCAGGTACTTTTTCACTCCCCTTCCGGGGTGCTTTTCACCTTTCCCTCACGGTACTAGTTCACTATCGGTCACCAGGGAGTACTTAGCCTTGGGGGGTGGTCCCCCCGGGTTCAGACCGCGTTTCACGGCAGCGGTCCTACTCAGGTGCTTCGATCGACAGGTCAGTGATCTTTCGCCTACGGGGCGATTGCCCGCTATGGCGCGAGGTTCCACTCGACTTCGGCTAGAACCTGACTTGGTAACTGTCGCCGGATCGGGCACGATCCGGGCACGAAACCCTACGACCCCTGCCAGGCAACGCGTGCCCGCTTTCAACTGGCAGGTTTAGGCTGGTCCCCTTTCGCTCGCCACTACTCAGGGAGTCTCGGTTGATTTCCTTTCCTCGGGGTACTGAGATGTGTCAGTTCTCCCGCTTACCTTCCGCCGTCTATGTATTCAACGACGGATGACGCCGCATTACCGGCGCCGGGTTTCCCCATTCGGAGATCCGCGGGTCAAAGGCTGTTCAGCGCCTCACCGCGGCTTATCGCAGCCGTCCACGTCCTTCTTCGGCTCCTGGTGCCAAGGCATCCACCGTGTGCCCTTACTATCTTGACGGTGAGCTCCGGCCGTGCGCGAACGCCGGCCGGTGCAATGCTCCGCCGCGCCCGAAGGCACGGCCGGTGCAAATTACCCTTTATTTGGCTTTGTGCAGTTTTCAAGCATCACCGGGGCGCAGCAGGCGGAAAACATCCGCCCGCGGTCCCTCAAAACTGAGCAGCGACACGTCCGGTCGACATTGGGATTTCTCCCTAGAAAGGAGGTGATCCAGCCGCAGCTTCCGCTACGGCTACCTTGTTACGACTTCACCCCAATCACGAGCCCCACCTTCGACGGCTGCCTCCCGTAAGGGTTAGCCCACCGGCTTCGGGTGTTGCCCGCTTTCGTGGTGTGACGGGCGGTGTGTACAAGGCCCGGGAACGTATTCACCGCGGCGTTGCTGATCCGCGATTACTAGCAACTCCGACTTCATGGAGGCGAGTTTCAGCCTCCAATCCGAACCGAGACGCGCTTTTTGGGATTTGCTCCACCTCACGGTATTGCTTCCCTTTGTACGCGCCAATGTAGCACGTGTGTAGCCCTGGACATAAGGGGCATGATGACTTGACGTCATCCCCACCTTCCTCCGGTTTGTCACCGGCAGTCTCCCATGAGTCCCCAACTGAATGCTGGCAACATGGGACAGGGGTTGCGCTCGTTGCGGGACTTAACCCAACATCTCACGACACGAGCTGACGACAGCCATGCACCACCTGTGAAGGTGTCCCGAAGGAAAGGTGTGTTTCCACACCGGTCACCCACATGTCAAGTCCAGGTAAGGTTCTTCGCGTTGCGTCGAATTAAACCACATGCTCCGCTGCTTGTGCGGGCCCCCGTCAATTCCTTTGAGTTTTAGCCTTGCGGCCGTACTCCCCAGGCGGGGCACTTAATGCGTTAGCGCCGGCACGGGAGGAGTCGACACCTCCCACACCTAGTGCCCATCGTTTACGGCGTGGACTACCAGGGTATCTAATCCTGTTCGCTCCCCACGCTTTCGCGCCTTAGCGTCAGTACCGTCCCAGCGAGCTGCCTTCGCTATTGGTGTTCCTCCTGATATCTGCGCATTCCACCGCTACACCAGGAATTCCACTCGCCTCTTCCGGACTCGAGCCCGACAGTATCCACCGGCTTTCCAGGGTTGAGCCCTGGACTTTTACAGCGGACTTATCGGGCCGCCTACGCGCGCTTTACGCCCAATGATTCCGGACAACGCTTGCCCCCTACGTATTACCGCGGCTGCTGGCACGTAGTTAGCCGGGGCTTCTTCTGGAGGTACCGTCAGTACGGTCGGCTGTTCGCCGCCGCACCTTCGTCCCTCCTGAAAGGGGTTTACAACCCGAAGGCCTTCTTCCCCCACGCGGCGTTGCTGCGTCACGCTTTCGCGCATTGCGCAAGATTCCCCACTGCTGCCTCCCGTAGGAGTCTGGGCCGTGTCTCAGTCCCAGTGTGGCTGATCGTCCTCTCAGACCAGCTACCCATCGCAGCCTTGGTGAGCCGTTACCTCACCAACAAGCTAATGGGCCGCGGGCCCCTCCCGAAGCGGAGGCCGAAGCTTCCTTTTCTCACCACACTTGAGTGCGGCGAGAACATCCGGTATTAGCCCGAGTTTCCTCGGGTTGTCCCGGTCATCGGGGCAGGTTACCCACGTGTTACTCACCCGTTCGCGGCTTGGCCCCAGGGCAAGCCCTGGTCCGTCGCTCCACTTGCATGTGTTAGGCACGCCGCCAGCGTTCGTCCTGAGCCAGGATCAAACTCTCCATGAAAATGACTTGAGGCTTCAATCCGGCAACCCCAGTCACGAGGCGCCGGTTCCCCTTGTCTCAGAGAGTTGTCATGCCTGGCTGGCCGCCGGGTACACAATCTGGCGGCCGACATGACAGGGTTCTATACCCGTCGGCGGCTGGCCGAAGCCATCCACGACGGGTCGGACGTGGTCACGAGCCTCGGAACTCAGTTCCGTGACTCGCGCGCTGCTCAGTTTTCAAGGACCGTCCTACGGCCTCGGGAGGGACTCTCCCAGCGGCCGCAGCTTCGCCCGAAGGCGACCATCGAGTATATCGCGCGACGCTGCCCCTTGGCAAGAGCGCCGGGCGTGCAGGTCGAACAGGGACTCTAGCGCCGCTGTCAAGCTCGGCCGGCGACCCGCAGGCGAACGTGCCGGCGCTTGCCGACTTGGAGAACCTCGCCGTCGAGCTCGGCGGCCGGCACGTCGACCCGTCCCCCATCGACCGCCTGACCTCCGATCCGCACTCCCCCCTGTTCGATCAGGCGTCTCGCCTCGCTGCGGCTGAGGCCGAATTGCTCCGAGAGAAGGGCCGGGAGATGAATCACCCCGTCAGGTCCGTCAGCGTCGATCACAGCCTCGCTGACGTCGTCGGGGATCTCCCCCCGGACGTGGAGCTGGTCGAAGCGGCGCTCGGCGTCGGCCGCAGCATCGGCGCCGCGGAACCGCCCCACCACCCGGCGGGCGAGCTCGCGCTTGGCCTCCCCGGGGTGGCGCGAGGGATCGAGCCGGCCTCCGAGCACGAGGCGGTAGTAGTCCTCCATCGCCTGGTCGGGAACGCTCATCAGCTTCCCGAACATCTCCTCCGGCGGATCGGTCACCCCCACGTAGTTCCCCGCCGACTTGCTCATTCGCCGCACCCCGTCGGTGCCGGGGAGGATCGCCAAGGTGAGGACCGACTGCTGCGGCTGGTCGAAGGCCGCCTGGACGTCGCGCCCGAACAGAAGGTTGAACTTCTGGTCGCTGCCGCCGATCTCGACGTCGGCCTCGACCGCCACCGAGTCGTAGCCCTGAAGCACCGGATAGAGAAGCTCGAGCATCGAGATCGGCTGGGCCTCCTCCATCCTGCGGCTGAACTCGTCGCGCTCCAACAGACGGGCGACGGTGAAGCGCCGCACGAGGCGGAAGAGCTCGTCGCTGGGCATCGACAGCCACTCGCTGTTTCGGCGCACCTCGGTACGCGCCGGGTCGAGGATCTTGAACGCCTGCTCCGAGAAGGTGCGCGCGTTGGCATCGATCTCCTCATCGCTCAGGACGGGGCGCTCCGTCGAGCGCCCGCTCGGGTCTCCGATCCGCGCGGTGTAGTCGCCGATGATCAGCACAACCGTGTGGCCCGCCTCCTGGAAGGCCCGCAGCTTGTCGAGCACGACCACGTGGCCGAGGTGGATGTCGGGGGCGGTTGGGTCGATACCGAGCTTCACTCGAAGCGGCTTGCCCGCGGCCGCCTGCTCGGCAAGCCGACCCTCGGGCAGGGCCTCGACCGCCCCCTCGAGGAGGCGCCCGGACCCCTCGGCAGGCGGCGAATCCGTCACTGGCCCAATGCTAGACTGACGCGCTCGCTCGGCGGGAGCCGACTTCCTTCCCGCCGTCCTTGGGTGCCTCACCGGTGGGCCGCTTGCCTGCGCCCAGCCGCCGCCGAGCGGGTTCTGCAACATGGTCGCGACTCCAGCGAGACCAGATGGCTCCGAAGCTTAGGCTTCCGGGGCGCCGCTCCCGCGGGAGCGAGCGCGGCGAGGGCTCGTCGCCGGCCGATCGTGCGCCGAGCGGCGCGAGCTCGAACGGCGCCTCGAACGGAGCCTCCGCGACCACCGCGGGGCCGCCATCCGGCGCGAGCCCCCGAGACGCAAAGCCGTCCACGGGGCGACCCAGGCTCAAGAAGCTTCGGTTCGCCCTGGTCTTCATGGGCCTGGCGCTGCTCGCCTTCGTCTCCTGGATCTTCGGGATCATGATGGCCGTCGCCAGCGACCTCCCCCAGCTCGAGGACCGGGCCCAGTTCGCGGATGCCCGCAACTCGGTCGTCAACGACATCAACGGCAAGCGGATCACGACCTTGACCAACAACGAGGGCCGGATCCTGATCAACTCGGGTGACATCGCGCCGGTCGTGAAGGAGGCCACGGTCGCGATCGAGGACCAGCGCTTCTACGAGCACCGCGGGGTCGATTTCCAGGGCATCGGACGGGCGGTGGTCCAGGACATCCTCCACACCGGCGCGAGCCAGGGAGCCTCGACGATCACCGAGCAGTTCGTGAAGAACGCGCTGCGGGCCCAGAGCAGCCGAACCGTCTTCGAGAAGCTCCGCGAGGCCGCGCTCGCCTACCAACTCGAGCGACACTGGGACAAGGACAAGATCCTCACCGAGTACCTGAACGAGATTTACTTCGGCGAGGGCGCATACGGAATAGAGGAGGCTGCGAAGACCTACTTCGGATGGAATCACCCCGGCTGCGGCGCGCCCCAGGACCGCTGCGCGTCCCAGCTCCTTCCCTGGGAGGCGGCGACCCTGGCCGGCCTGATCGCGAACCCGAGCGGCTACGACCCGCGGATCAATCCGAAGGACTCCGAGGCGCGGCGAAACCAGGTGCTTCAGAACATGGCCGATCAGGGCTACATAACCCAGCCCGAGTACCAGCAGTACGCACGCCGGCCGATGCCGCGACCGTCTCAGATAAAGGCTCCGGCGGAGGCGTCCAAGGCCCCCTACTTCACCTCGTGGCTGCGCCAGCAGCTGGTCGACAAGTACGGCGCCGGGGAGGCGTTCGGCGGCGGCCTCCAGGTCACCTCCACCCTCGACCTCGGCCTGCAGGACCAGGTACAGCGGATCGCCGATCAGCGCACCGCCGGCGTCGGGCTGAACTCCGCGGTCGTCGTCCTCGACAACGCCACCGGGGGAGTCAGGGCGATGGTCGGCGGGACCGACTACCAGGACCGGCCCTTCAACCTCGCGACCCAGGGCCACCGCCAGCCCGGGTCGTCGTTCAAGCCGTTCACGCTGGTGACCGCGCTCGAGCAGGGACACTCGCCCGACCAGACGTTCACGTCGGCCCCGCAGCAGATCCCCTTCAAGGCCAAGGTCCAAAAGAAGGGCGGCAGGAGCAAGGTGGTACCGGAGGTGTTCCCGGTCCACAACTACGGGGACGAATACATGGGCACCGCCTCGATCGCCACCGCGACCACCTACTCCGACAACTCGGTCTACTCCCAGCTCGGCGCGGAGGTCGGTCCCGCAAACGTGGCCCAGACCGCCCACAGGATGGGGATCCAGACGAGCCTCGCCACCCCCGACGTCGACTACTCGATCGGGGGCAACCCCTTCGCTCCATACAACCCGGCCCTGATCCTCGGCGGGCTGCGAACCGGCGTCAGCCCGCTCGAGATGGCGCACGCCTACCTGACCCTGGCTCATAACGGCCAGCTCGTGAGCGGCACGATGGCCGACTCCTCCGCGGGGCCGATCGCGATCCAGAAGGTTCAGGACACGAACGGAAACCCGGTCGAGACCAACGACGGCGGCCCGGGGCAAGACAAGGTCGAGACCAAGCAAATCGTGCCGCCCGACGTCGCGGCCACCGCGAGGACGATCCTGCACACCGTCGTCACCTCCGGGACGGGCCGAAACGCCGACACCGGCGACCCGAACGAGTGGGGAAAGACCGGCACCACCGAGAACAACGGCGACGCCTGGTTTGTGGGATCCAACCAGGAGATCACGGTCGCCATCTGGGTCGGCCACGCCGACTCCATCAAGCCGATGCTGACCGAGTACGGCGGCTCACCGGTCGACGGAGGAACGATCCCGGCCCTGATCTTCAACGAAATCGTGCACGCCTACGACGACCTGAAGGCCTCCAAGAAGGCCACCAAGCGCTCGAGCGAGTCGACCACGTCGACGACCCCCACGACCGTGGCCCCCGTTCCGACGACGACCGCCCCCGCGCCCTCCGCCCCCGCCCCGCAGACCTCGGCGCCGGCCCAGCCGCCTGCTCAGCAGGCGCCGCAGCAGGCGCCCGCCCCGAGCACCCCGGCCCCCTCGGGCTCCGGAGCGCCCTCCGGCGGCTCACCGGGCACCGGCGGAGTCTCCGGATAAGGCGCCGGCGCTCAGCCGGCGGGTCGCGACAGGTAGGCGCTATCGGCGGCGCAGAAGCGCCACGGCAGCTCCACCCCGCGGCTGATCCCGACCCGGGGGCCCACCGTGACGCTCGCCGGTGGCTGCTCGGGCGCGGGGCCGCGAAGCGAGAAGGGGGCGTCGATCGCCGAGGCGCGATTCAGCTCCAGCCCGATTCCGAGCGCCTGGGTCAGCTTCCCCGGCCCCGAGCACAGGTCCTCGGGCCGGTCTCGTCCGCGGCGATCGCGCATCCGATCGATCCCCCAACGCGGCTCCAGCGACCGAATCAGCACGGCGGCCGCCTCGCCCTCGGCCCGGCAGACGAAGTTCAGGCAGGCGTGGATCCCGTAGGAGCGATAGACGTACGCCCGCCCGGGGGGACCGAACAGCGGCGCGGTTCGCTCGGTCAATCCGACGTGGGCGTGGCAGGCCGGGTCGTCGCGCTCGTAGCTCTCGGTTTCGACGATCACGCCCCCGACACCGTCGACCGACAGCGAGCAGCCGATCAGGTCCCGGGCGGCGGCGTGCACCGAGCGGTCGAAGAAGCCCGCCTCGAGCCGGGCGCCGCGCTCGCTCGCCGCGCTGATCAAGGCCGATCCGGATCGCTCCACTCGGCGAGCGCCGCCGCCGCCTTCTCGAGCTGCTCGGCGATCCGGTCCGAGGCGGTGCCCCCGAGAGACGACTTCGACTCGAGCGACCGTTGGGGCGAAAGGACCTCGTAGTAGGCGTCGTCGAGCAGGTCGGAGTGGCGGTGAAGGTCCTCGGGCGTCAGCTCGGAGAGCGCCTTGCCCCGCTCCAGGGACTCGCGCACCAGACCGCCGACGACGCCGTGCGCCTCCCTGAACGGCATCCCCTTCGACACCAGGAGGTCGGCGACGTCGGTCGCCGCGAGGAGCTGGTCGCCCGACGCGTCGGCCAGGCGCTCGCGGTCGAAGCTGATTCCGCCCAGCATGCGCTCCGCCGCCTCGAGGCAGAGCTCGAGATTGTCCACGGCGTCGAACAGGGCCTCCTTGTCCTCCTGGAGGTCCTTCGAGTAGGCGAGCGGCAGACCGTGCATGACGCCGATCACGGTAAAAAACCCCGAGGAGATGCGGGGGGCCTTGGCGCGCAGGAGCTCGGCCGCATCGGGATTCTTCTTCTGGGGCATGATGCTCGATCCCGACGAGAAGTCCTCGGCGACCTCGCAGAACCCGAACTCCTCGCTCGACCACAGCACGATCTCCGATCCCAGGCGGGAGAGATGCATCGCGCAGATCGCCGAAGCGGAGAGATGGTCGAGCACGAAGTCACGGTCCGAGACGGCGTCGATCGAGTTCGGCGCCGGCGACTCGAAGCCCAGATCCCGCGCGACGGCATCCCGGTCGAGGTCCCAGTTGAGGCCCGCGAGCGCCCCCGAGCCGAGCGGGAGGGCTCCGGCCGCCCCCCGCACCGCGGCAAACCGGCGCGCGTCGCGCTCGAGCATCCAGAAGTAGGCGAGCAGGTGGTGTCCGAGATACACGGGCTGGGCCCGCTGCAGATGGGTGTAGCCGGGCATCGGCCAGTCGGCATGGCGTTGGGCGAGCTCGTGGAGCCGTGCCATCAGCCGCGCGGCCAACCGCCCCGCCAGGCCGGCGTGGTCGCGCACATAGAGCGCAATGTCGGTCGCCACCTGGTCATTTCGCGAGCGGCCGGTGTGAAGCTTGCCGCCGAGGGGTCCCACGAGCTCGGTCAGCCGGCGCTCGATCGCCATGTGAACGTCCTCGTCGTCGGCCTCGACCGGGAACGAGCCCTCCTCGACCTCCTCGGACACGGTCGCGAGTCCCTCATCGATCCGATCGAGCTCGTCCGCGTCGAGGACTCCGGCGGCATGGAGCGCGCGCGCGTGCGCCGTGGATTGCTCGAGATCGTAGGGCGCGAGGCGCCAATCGAACCCGATCGAGGCGTTGAGGCGCTGGAACACCGGGTCGGGAGAGTCGCGAAAGCGTGACACCTGCCTCAGTGTATGAACCGGGTAGGCTGGCGCGCCTGTGAGCGCCCGACGCCGAAAGCGGACCCCATCAGGACCCGATCCCGCCTCGCGCGGCGCAACGCGATGAGGTTCCTGGTCACCGGAGCGACCGGAAAGGTGGGCCACGCGGTGGCCTCCCGCCTGGCCGACCGGGGTGACGAGGTGGTCGCCCTGGTTCGAAGCGTGGCCAAGGCGCGCGAGGTGCTGCCCCCGGGCGTCGAGCTGGCCGGCGGCGACGTCACAGACCCGGATTCGGTGCGGCGAGCGATGGAGGGCGCCGACGGGGTCTTCAACTGCATGGGCCTGTTCGAACAGTGGTTTCCGGACCCCGGCATCTTCGAGCGCGTGAACGCGGAGGGAGCGCGAAACGTGATCGTGGCCGCTCGCGAGGCGGGGGTGCGAAGGGCCGTTCACACCTCCACCTTCGACGTCTTCCACGCGCCGCCCGAGGGGACCGTGTCCGAGGCGGCGGTCGCCGACTACCCGAAGGGAACCGCCTACGAGCGCTCCAAGCAGCACGCCGAAGAGCTGGTGCTGGCCGAGGCGGCCACCGAGATCGAGGTCGTGATCGTCAACCCCTCCGCCGTGTACGGCCCCGGGCCCTGGCAGGGCGCCGGCCTGGACCGCGCCATTCGAGACGCCGTCCGCCGCCGCCTTCCGGGCGTCCCGCCGGGGGGAATGACCCTGGTTCACGTCGATGACGTGGCGGCGGGACAGCTGGCCGCATTCGAGCGGGGCGAACCGGGGCAGCGCTACATCCTGGCCGACGGCTACGCGACGATGCGCGAGCTCCTCTCGGTCGCGGTCGACGAGGCGGGCCGGGGCTGGGTCCCTCCGACGATGCCCGTCCCGCTCGCGAGGGGGCTCGCCACCGCCGGCGAGGCCGTGTCGCGCCTTATCCGGCGCCCCCCGCTGCTGGGCGCCGGGCAGCTCACCTTCCTGCTCTGGCAGGCGCGCGGCGACAGCGCCCGGGCGCAGGCCGAGCTCGGGATCGAGTTCACCGCGTGGGAGGAGGGAATCCGGCGCACGGTGCGCTGGATGATCGAGACCGACAGGATCTGAGCCGGCCGCGCTGGGCGCCCAAGCTCCTCAGGTGAAGGACCGCCCGAGCGCTCCGGCGAGCGCCGCGCAAACGCGCTCCACCTGCTGCTCGACCATCGAGCCGAAGAAGGGCACCGCGAGGAGGCGCGAGGAGGCTCGCTCGGCGACCGGAAACCGCCCCTCGGCGGGCCCGAAGCGCCGGCGGTAGTCCGGAAGCAGGGGGATGCACGGCATGTACGCCTTCGCCTCGATCCCGCGCTCGCCGAGCTCGGCGATCAATGCGTCGCGGTCCGCCGACGCGGGGAGCAGGACCGGGAACACGAACCAGCTCCGTCGCTCATGCCCGCGGTCTGCGCAGGGCAGGACCAGGTCGTCGGGGTCACCCTCGCCGGCGGGCGACGCGCCCAGTGCCTCGAGGCGCTCCCCGTAAAGCGACGCCACCCGGGCGCGCTCCGCGAGGAGCCGGCCAGCGCGCTCGAGCTGAGCGATCCCGATCGCTGCCTGGAGATCGCTGAGGCGGTAGTTGAAGCCCAGCCGCTCGTGGGCCACCCGACCCATGTCTGGCGCCCTTCCCTGGTTTCGCTCGGAGCGAACTCGCTCGGCGACATCGGGCGAGGAGGGCACGATCACGCCTCCCTCGCCGGTGGTCAGCTGCTTGTTGGCATAGAAGGCGAAGGTGGACAGGTTGCCGCGGGCCCCGACCCGCACGCCATCGGAGTCGACGGCGCCGGCGGCCTCGCATGAGTCCTCGAGCACTCCCAGGCCACGCTCGGCGGCGATCCGCTCGAGCTCCGGGAGAGCGGCCGGGTACCCGAACAGGTCGACTGGGAGGATTCCCGACGTTCGCTCGGTCAGCGCCGCCTCAACCGCCGCCGGATCGAGGTTCAGCGTCACCGGATCGATGTCGGCGAAGACGGGGGTCGCTCCCTCGTAAAGGAGGCAGTTGGCCGAGGCGACGAAGCTGAACGGGCTCGTCACCACCTCGTCTTCCTCGCCCCATCCGAGCGCCCGAACCCCCAGGTGGAGGGCCGCGGTGCCGGAGGAGACCGCTACCGCGTCGTCTACCCCGAGCCAAGCCGCGAAGTCGCGCTCGAAGCGCTTCAGCACCGGCCCCAGCGACAGCCGACCCGAGCGGATCACCTCGAGCACCAGCTCCTCCTCGCGCTCGCCAAGCTCGGGGCGCGCGAGGGGAATCGGGTCTTCGCCCGTCAACTGGGTCGCACCAGGCTCGGCTCGGCTCCCTCCCCGCCTTCCGCCGCGCCTTGAGCTCTGGGCTGGAACGCGTACTCGAGCGAGTCGACGAGCGCCTCCCACGAGGCCTCGATGATGTTCTCCGACACCCCGATCGAGCCCCAGCTCACCTGGCCGTCCGAAGAGTCGAGCAGGACCCGCGTGACGGCGCCCGTCCCGTGGTTCGTGTCCAAGATCCTCACCTTGTAGTTGACGAGGTCGATCTCGGCGAGATGGGGGTGGAGCTCGCGCAGCGCCTCGCGCAGCGCCCGGTCGAGCGCGTTGACGGGGCCGTTGCCCTCGGCCGTCCTGACGTATCGGCGCCCGTCGACCCAGATCTTGATCGTCGCCTCGGTGTCGACCTTCCCGTCGGCGCGCTTCTCGGTGATCACCCGAAAGCCCTCGAGGCGGAAGAGCGGCTCGTAGTCCCCCGCCTCGCGCCGCAGCAGGAGCTCGAACGAGGCGTCGGCCGCCTCGTAATGATATCCGCGATGCTCGCGCTCCTTGAGGCGGTCGACGGCTCGCTGCGCGGCGTCGCCGTCGAGCGTGATCCCCGCGCCCTCGGCGCGATTCAGAACCGAGCCGCGCCCGGAGAGCTCCGAGATCAGGACCGCGCGGCCGTTGCCGACCAGCTCCGGGTCGAGGTGCTCGAAGGTGCGAGCGTCGGCCTGCACCCCGGCGACGTGCATGCCGGCCTTGTGCGCGAAGGCGTTCCGGCCCACGTAGGGGCGGTCGGGATCCGGCGAGACGTTGCAGAGCTCATCGACGAAGTGCGACGTCTCCGTGAGGTGGCGAAGCCGCTCCGCCGGCACGCATTCGTAACCCATCTTGAGCTGAAGCGCCGGGAGGATCGAGACCAGGTTGGCGTTCCCGGTCCGCTCGCCGAACCCGTTCATGGTCCCCTGCACGACCCTGGCGCCGGCCTCGACCGCCGCGAGCGAGTTGGCGACCGCGCACTCGCAGTCGTTGTGGGTGTGGATTCCGACCGAGGCCCCGTCACCGATTGCTTCGACCACCTCGGCGGTGGCCTCGGCGACCTGCGCCGGCAGGCTCGAGCCGTTGGTGTCGCACAGGGTGACGTTTTCGGCCCCGGCCCCGGCCGCGGCCGCCAGGCACTGGAGCGCGTAGGCCCGGTCGTCGCGCCAGCCGTCGAAGAAATGCTCGGCGTCGTAGACGACACGCTTGCCGGCGGAGCGCAGGAAGCCGACCGAGTCGGCGATCATCGCGAGGTTCTCCTCGGAGGTCACCTTGGTGACCTTTTCGAGATGAAGCGTCCAGGTCTTGCCGACCAGCGTGCAGAGGGGCGCGAAGCACTCGGCGAGCTCGGTGAGCGCCGGATCGTGCTCGGCCGAGACCCCCCGCCGGCGGGTCATCCCGAAGGCGCAGATCTCCGCGCCGGCGAGCTCGACCTCGGCGAGCAGCCGGAAGAGCTCGGCCTCCTTCGGGTTCGAGGTCGGGAACCCGGCCTCCACGTAGTGGATGCCGAGCCGGTCGAGAGCGCGGACCATGCGGACCTTCTCGGCGGCGGACAGCGACATTCCCTGCCCCTGCATGCCGTCGCGCAAGGTCGTGTCGTAGAGCTTCACCTTTGTCACGTCGATGCCTTTCTCTTCGAGGGAGCGAGCGGGGGCCGTGGGGCCCGGTCTTGCGCGGCGTCACCGCGCGGCCGCGATCCGCTCAGGCGGACGCGGCGCCGCTAATTCGCCCGATTGCCTCGAAGAGAGAGCGCACGATCAGGAACTGACTCTACTGGGTTGCTCGACCACGTCCAGCCACTCGAGGTACTCCCGGGCCCGCCCATGCAGCGCGTCCTCGTACTTGGCCTTCAGGACCGAGGTGATCTCCCCCGGCGGGCCGAGATCGTGATCGTCGATCCGGCGCACCGGGACCAGCTCGGCCGCTGTCCCGACCAGGAACGCCTCCTCGGCGATGTAGAGCTCCGAGCGCGACACGTCGCGCTCGGCCACCGTGTAGCCCAGGTCCGCGGCGATCTGGATCACCGACCTGCGACTGATCCCGTCGAGGATCGATGAGGTGTGGCCCGGCGTCACCAGCTGGCCCTCGCGAACCAGGAAGACGTTCTCGCCCGACCCCTCACACACGACACCCCTTTGATCGAGCAGGATCGCCTCGTCGTAGCCGGCGTTCGCGGCCTCGGTCTTGGCGAGGATCGAGTTCAGGTACTGCCCCGAGGCTTTGGCGTGCGGGATCAATCCGTCGGGCGAGATCCTGCGCCACGACGAGACCTTGGCGCTGATCCCGTCACGCTTTCCATCCTCGCCCAGGTATGCGCCCCAGGGCCAGACGGCGATCGTCACGTCGACCGGCGCCGTCGGCGCATAGAGGCCCATCTCGCCGTAGCCGCGGAACGCGATCGGCCGGATGTAGCAGCTGTCGAGGCCATTTCGCCGGATCACCTCGTGGGTGGCCAGTCGCAGCTCCTCGAGGGAGTACGGGAGCTCGAGGTAGTAGAGGTCGGCCGACCGCTGGAGCCGCTCGAGGTGATCGCGGTGGCGGAAGATCGCCGGACCGCGCTCGGTCGCATACGCCCGCACCCCCTCGAAGACGCCACTGCCGTAGTGGAGGCCGTGGCTCAGGACGTGGACCTTGGCGTCGGCCCACGGGACGAGGTCGCCGTTCATCCAGATCCACTCGGACTTCTCCACCGGTTCCTCCTGTCGGCGCCACTCGAGGCGGCGCCGTTTCGCTTGCGAATCTCGGGAGAGTATGCCTGAAGCGAAGCCGGCCGCCAAGCGGTCGTCAGGCTTCGAGCGCCTCGATCACGGCGGCGGTCATGGCGTCGGTTCCGCAGCGCGTCTCGCCCGGATCCGGGGGGCTGGAAGCCCCGGCGGCGCCGCCACCTGCCAGGTCGGGCGTCCGAAGGCCGCGCGCCAGAACGGCGTCCACGGCGCCCTCGAGCGCCTCGGCCTCGTCGGCCCGGTCGAGACCGTGGCGCAGCATCATCGCCGCAGACAGGAACGTGGCGAGCGGGTTGGCGATCCCCTGCCCGGCGATGTCCGGCGCCGATCCGTGCACGGGCTCGTACACCCCAGGCCCGCGGTCTCCGAGACTCGCGGAGGGAAGCATCCCGAGCGACCCGGTCAGCATCGCCGACTCGTCGCTGAGGATGTCGCCGAACATGTTCTCGGTCAGCAGGACGTCGAAGTGCGTTGGGTCGGAGACGAGGCTCATCGCGGCATTGTCGACCAGCATGTGGTCCAGCTCGATCTCGGGATGCTCGCCGGCCAGCCGGTCCACGGTCTCGCGCCACAGCCGCGAGGTCTCGAGCACGTTCGCCTTGTCGACAGAGGTCACGCGGGGGCCTTCATCGCGGCCCCGGGCGCGGCTCAGCGCGGCGTCGAAGGCGACCCGCGCAATCCGCTCGATCTCCGCGACCGAATACTCACAGGTGTCGTGCGCGCGGTCGCCGCTTCGCCCGTGATCTCCGAAGTAGATGCCGCCGGTGAGCTCGCGGACGACCAGCAGGTCGGTGCCCTCGATGCGCTCGGGACGCAACGGGCTCGCCTCGGCGAGCGCGGGGCTCGGGCGCACCGGCCGGAGGTTCGCGTACAGCCCCAAGCCCTTCCTCAGCTCGAGGAGCCCCTGCTCAGGCCGAGGGGCGTCCGGGTCCGTCGTGTCCCAGCGTGGACCGCCCACTGCCCCGAGCAGCACGGCATCCGCCTCGCGACACGAGTCCAGGACCTCCGCGGTCAGCGCTTCCCCATGCGCGTCGATCGAGGCGCCGCCGACCAGACGCTCGGAGAACTCGAAGCCGCCGAGGCAGTCGAGCACGCGCCGGGTCGCGCCGACGATCTCGGCCCCGATCCCGTCACCGGGCAGCAAGACGATCCGATTCGCGCTCATCGGCGCAGATGATGCCTCACGCGCGGCGCGGAGGTGAGAGAATCGGCGGCCATGCGGAGGCTCTCGGTCAGGGTCGTGATCGTGATTGCTGCGTTGGCCGGGAGCGTCGGGGTCGGCTGGGCGGCCGGCGGAGGGGTCAACACCGTGGGCCCGAGCACTCGGATTCAGCCGACGGGCCGGAAGCTGAGCCCGGTCGGCAAGCTCACCCGGCTCGGAAACTTTCCCACCGGCGGCGCCTTGACCCCGGGCGGACGCTTCATGTGGACCCTGTCGACCGGCCGGGGGCGAAATGACATCCGGATCGTGCGCCTCGGTCCGGAACCGAAGACCGGAAGGATCGTCCAGCAGATCCGGATGCCAGGCCTGAGCGGTGGGATCGCCATCTCGCGCGACGGCACCAGGGCCTACGTCTCCGGCCTCGCCGATTCCCCCTATACCGATCAGAGTGTCCCCAGCAGCCTTCCCGGCCGCCAGGGCGACGTGATCGCCGTGTTCCGGATCAACACCCATTCGGGCCTGGCGAAGCGCGACGGGGTGATCGGTGTGCCGCCGCCGCCGAACGCACCGACGGTCCAGACGTTCCCGCCGGGCACGGACACGCAAGCCTGGCCGCGCGACCTGGCGATCAGCCCGAACGGCAAGACCCTGCTCGCCGCCCTCAACCTCGCCGACAGCGCCGCGATCGTCAACACGCAGACCCGGGCGGTGCGCTACGTGAGCGTGGGGCACTACCCGTATGGGGCGGCGATCACGCGCGGCGGTCGCTACGGCATGGTGACCAGCGAGACACAGGGCACGGTCTCGGTGATCGCCCTCGGTTCGGGGCAGGTCGTGAAGACCATCCAGGTCTCGGGCCACCTGTCCCATCCGGAGGGGATGGCGACCGATCCGACGCGGCCCCTGGCATTCGTGGCGATCGCCGGCACCGACAGGATCGCGGTGATCAACACCAAAACCCTCACCCACACCCGCACGCTTTCCGTTGCGCGCCCCCGGGGGACCGGGACCACCCCGACCCAGGTGACGGTCACGCACGACGGATGCGACCTGCTCTCGGCCGACTCGGGTGAGGACGCCGTGGCGGTCTTCGCGCTCTCGCGCGCGGCGCATTGCGACCCGGGCCCCCCCGCGGGCCGACGCAGCGTGCCGGCATTCGGGCTGGTCGGGCGCCTTCCCGTCGGCTCGTATCCGACCGCAGTCGGGGCGCGATCCGTAAACGGCAAGCTGGCCTGGATCTCCGCTCGCGGGCTCGGCGTCGGGCCGAACCCGAACGGGCCGAACCCGAACTCGCCGAACGACAGCGATGACTTCATCAACAGCTTCCAGTACCTGCCGTCGATCGTCCGGGGCAAGTCGGGGATCCTCCGCTTCCCCTCCGACGAGCGGATTCGTAGCCTGACGCCCGAGGCCAATCGCCAGATTCACCCCGTCAATACCCAGAGCTCCCCCGCCCATACGCCGATCCGCGCCGGCGGACCGATCAAGCACGTCTTCTACATCATCAGGGAGAACCGCACCTACGACCAGGTGCTGGGCGACGTGGGCCGGGGACGCGGCGACCGCAACCTGACCCTGTTCGGCCGGCGGATCACGCCGAACGCCCACGCCCTGGTGCAGCGCTTCCCGCTCCTCGACCACATCTACGCGGACTCCGAGGCGTCGATCGACGGGCACTACTGGACCGCCGCCGGTGCGGTCTCCGACTACGTGGTCAAGAACTGGCCCCAGAACTACTCCGGTCGGGGACGCCCCTATGACTTCGGCGCCTATGAGGTGAGCGCGCCTCCGAAGGGCTACGTCTTCCAGCGGGCGCTCCGCGAGGGGATCTCCTTCTACAACTACGGCGAGGCGCTCGCCGGCCTCTCGCCACTTCCGGACAAGGATCGAAATTCGTCCGAGACCGCCGAGAACGCCCAGGTCCTCTCGCATTCGGACATCCAGCTGAACGGCGGCTGCTACGACAGCGACGTCGCCATCTTCAACCCGGTCGGGGCCAGCTCGGTCGACGTCTACGACTCCTCCCTGCCACCCGAAGCGCCGGCCGCCTCACACTCGCGCTTCGACTGCTTTCAGACGCGGTTCAACCAGGAGCTCGGGACCAACTCGGTACCCGCTTTCAACTACATGTCCCTGCCGCTCGACCACACTCAGGGCGTCAAGGTAGGGGCACGGACCCCCGATGCGGACGTCGCCGACAACGACTGGGCGCTGGGACAGATCGTCGACGCGATCTCCCACTCGTCGATCTGGGACAGCTCGCTGATCCTGGTCATGGAGGACGACTCACAGGACGGGGCCGACCACATCGACGCCCATCGAATCCCGGCGCTCGTGATCAGCCCGTTCACGAAGAAGGGCGCCGTGGTCCACGACCGCTACGACCAGCTCTCCTTCCTGCGAACCGCCGAGAAGATCTTGGGCATGAAGCCGCGAAACCTCGCCGAGGCCCTCGCGGTGCCGCTGTACGACGCGCTTTCCCCCAATCGGGGCAATCTGGCCCCCTACAACGCGATCGTGCCAAACATCGACATGACCGCGACCAACCCTGACACGGCGGCGAATCGCCGCGCATCGAAGGGGCTTCCGCTGAACGTCGCCGATCAGGTGCCACAGCGCAGGCTCGACGCGATCCTGTGGCGCTACCGCCACGGTCCGGGGTCGAAGCCCCCGGCGCCGGGGCCAAACGCGTCGACGGAGGATGACGCGCAGCGTGACGAGGCGGGCGATCAGGCGCTCGGCCACCCCAGGGACGTGATGCGCGAGCTCCGCCGGGTCGAGCGGGCCGGTCGAGCGCGCTAGCTGCGGCCCGCCGAGATGTTGAGGCGCACGTAGTCGAGGGTCAAAGGCCGCGGGAGCACCTCGAGCGTGGCGTCCATGTAGGGGTCGCGCAGCGCCGTGGGCAATCGGCCGAGGTGTGGCCCGAGGCAGACCGCCTCGAGGAAAGCGCGCGGATCCCTGGGTTCCACGGGCCGGTCCTCGAGCCAACACCGCGCCGTGTCGAAGCCCGCCCCGCCGAGTCGCATCTCCGTGTCGCCCGGTGAGGCGAAGTTCCACACGCTCGTGATCCCGCGAAGATAGGGAGCAAATCGCTCGTCGCCGTTCACGCTCTCGACCGAGTTCAAGAATTCCTCGGTGTTGCCGATCCCGCCGCACTGAGCCTCCAAGCGCCCGCCCGGCCGCAGCGCCGCGTGCAGGCGCTCGAACAGGTGCCGGTGATCGAGGATCCAATGGAACGTGGCGTTGGAGAACACCGCGTCGACGGGCTCGGAAAGCTTGAGATCGAGCAGGTCGGAGACGATCAGCTCGACCCCCTCGCCGAGCGACTCGCGGGCGCGCGCGATCATCGAGGGCGATGCGTCGACCCCGACGACACGGCCCTCGGGGAGCCGCTCGAGGAGGAGCTTGGTCACCCGGCCGCTGCCGCAGCCCGCGTCGAGGACGGTCTCCGTGCCGACCAACTCGAGCCGGTCGATCACCTCCCGCCCCCACTCCTCCTGTGGGTGAGCGACGCGATCGTAGGTCGAGGCGTCCCAGTCGCGTGGCTGACCGGGGCCGCTCACAGGGACGTTGTCACCGGACCACGGTCGGCTCCGCCGGCAGCCTCGAAGGCCGCGATCGCTTCCTCGCTGGAGAGCGTCAGTCCGATGTCGTCGAGCCCGTGAAGGAGGCGGTGTTTGACCTGTTCGTCGATCTCGAACTCGACGACGCCCTCGGCGAAGGTCACCGTCTGGTCGTCGACGTCGATCCGCGCCTCCCCCACCTCGGCGATCGCCCGGCAATGCTCGGGGTCAAGGATCACCGGGAGGAGCCCGACCTTCGTGCAGTTGACGTAGAAGATGTCGGCGAAGGATGGCGCGACTACGGCGGCGAAGCCGAAGTCCTGGAGTGCCCACACGGCGTGCTCGCGAGACGAGCCCGAGCCGAAGTTGCGCCCTGCGACCAGGATGGGATTCGGCTCAAGCGCGATCTCGCCCGAGCGAATCCAGTCGTAAAAAAGGAACTCCCCGAAGCCGGTTCGATCCACCCGCTTCAGGAACTGCTTCGGGATGATCTGATCCGTGTCGACATCAGCCCGATCGATGACCGACACCTTCCCCTCAATTACGTCCAGGGGCCTCACCAACGCCCCCCGCCGGAGCTAGGGACGAAGTCCCGGGTCAAACCGTTACGACCTGCCGCCCGGTAACGCGTCGCAACCCGGCGGCAGCGGAGCCGAAGGCGAGCAGCCGCCGGAGTTATTCCGAAGGCGAGGATGTCGGCGGAGTTATTCAGAAGGCTTCCGGCGGAGTTATTCATGCCCACTCCCTGATGTCCACGAAGCGTCCCTCGACCGCGGCGGCCGCGGCCATCTTCGGGCTGACCAGGTGGGTGCGCCCTCCCTTTCCCTGGCGGCCCTCGAAGTTGCGATTCGAGGTCGACGCGCAGCGCTCTCCATCGTCGAGGATGTCCGGGTTCATCCCCAGGCACATCGAGCAGCCCGCGGTTCGCCACTCGAACCCGGCGGAGCGAAACACCTCGTCGAGCCCCTCCTCCTCGGCCACCGACTTGACCTGCTGGGAGCCGGGGACCACCATCGCCCGCACGGACCCGGCCACCCGCTTTCCGGCCACCATCGCGGCCGCCTCGCGAAGATCCTGGATCCGCGAGTTGGTGCACGATCCGATGAACACGCGGTCGAGCCCGATCGCGCTGATCGGGGTGCCCGGCTCGAGCGCCATGTAGGCCAGGGCGCGCTCGGCGGTCTCGCGGTCGGCGGGTCCCTCGCCCCACTCCGTCGGATCGGGCACGGCGTCGGTCACCTCCGCGACCATCCCGGGGGTCGTCCCCCAGGTCACCATCGGTGAGATCGCCGCGGCGTCGATCTCCACTTCAGCGTCGAAGGTTGCACCCTCGTCGGTGGGCAGTGCCGTCCACTCGTCGACCGCCGTGTCGAAGTCCCGCGGGGCGCCCGGGCGGCCCTCGACCCACTCGAAGGTGGCCTGGTCGGGGGCGATCATTCCCGCGCGCCCTCCACCCTCGATCGTCATGTTGCAGATCGTCATCCGGTTCTCCATCGACAGGCCGGCGATCGTCTCGCCCGAGTACTCGACGGCGTGCCCGACCATGCCACCGACTCCAAGGCGCCCGATCGTCGCAAGGATCAGGTCCTTCGCGGTGACTCCGGCGCCGAGCTCTCCCGAGTAGTCGATCCGCATCGTCTTCGGCCGCCTCTGGACCAGGCACTGAGTGGCCAGGACGTGCTCGACCTCGGAGGTGCCGATCCCGAAGGCGAGGGCGCCGAAAGCCCCGTGCGTGGACGTGTGGCTGTCGCCGCAGACGATCACCAGCCCCGGCTGGGTGATCCCGAGCTCGGGACCGATTACGTGAACGATGCCCTGACGCTCCGAGCCCAGCGAGTAGAGGGGCACCCCGAACTCGTCGCAGTTTCGCTCCAGGGTCTCGACCTGGACCCGCGACAGCTCGTCGGCGATCAGGCGCGCGGACGGCGTCCCGTCCGTCGGCACGTTGTGGTCCGCGGTGGCGACCGTCTTGTCCGGCCGCCGAACGCGCCGGCCCTCGAGGCGCAGTCCGTCGAACGCTTGCGGAGAGGTGACCTCGTGGACCAGGTGAAGGTCGACGTAGATCAATCCGTCGGCCACCTCGTGCGACTCCCAGATCTTGTCGAACATGGTCTTGGGCGCCACGGTCAGCTCCTCCGCAGCCCGGCGGCGACGACCGCCAGGAACTCCGCGGCCCGGTCGCCGTGATTCTCGAACCGATGCGCCAGATCGGCGTCGAATGTGACGCTGTCGCCCGTGCCCAGGGCGTGGTCCTCTCCGTCGATCACCAGCGTCACCGCGCCCTCGAGCACGACCGCGGTCTCGCGGCTTCCGGGCTCGTGAAGCGGCGGATCGCCGGGCCCCGCCGTCGTCGCGCCCGAGTCGAGCCGATGGCGCGAGACGTCCGCCCGCTGCCCCGGCAGCGGCGGGGTGAGCTCCTGGACCGCGTGGCCGGATCGGCGGCGCATCCGACCCTCGTCGCGACGCACGATCGCCACATGGCCGGCCTCGTCGAGCCGAAGGAGCTGGGAGAGGCTGAGCTCGAGGCCGGCGGCGATCCGGGTCGCCACGGCGAGCGTGGGACTGGTCTCGCCTCGCTCCACCTGCGAGAGCATCGGCGCCGAAACCCCGCTCCGCTCGGCCAGATCGCGCAGCGACAGGCCCATCGAGTCGCGCAGGGCGCGCACCCGGGCGCCGACCTCGGCGCCGCGGCCGATCCCGGCGCCCCGCTCCTCGGCCTTGGTCACTACGCTCACGGGCTGTACGTTATCACGTACGCGCGTACACAGAGTGGCCGGCGAGCCCGCTCAGCGGGTCTGTCGCCTGGGCCGGATGAGGATCTCGCTGACGGCCACCCGCTCGGGCTGGGCTACGGCATAGAGGATCGCGTCGGCGATGTCCTCGGCGGTCAGCACCTCACCGATCTGGTCGCGCATCTTGTCGATCGTCTCGACCACCATCGGGTTTCGATTGTGGCCTTGGAGCTCGGTGCCCACGAAACCGGGCTCGACGCAGGTGACGCGAACGCCCGAATCGGACATGACGGCTTCCTGGCGGAGCGATTCCGAGAAGGCGACGACCCCGAACTTGGTCATGTTGTAGACGCCGCTGCCGAAACCGGCGATGCGGCCGGCCACCGAGGAGACGTTCACCACGTCCCCTCCCCCGCCGTCCCTCATGATCGGAAGAGCGGCGTGGGTGCAGTACAGAAGCCCGAGCAGGTTGACGTCGATCATCGTCCGCCACTCGTCCGGGTCGGCGGCCTCGACCGGCCCGAGGAGCATCACCCCGGCGTTGTTGAGGAGGATGTCGAGCCCGCCCATCCGCTCGGCGGCCTCCTGGACGAACCGGCGCGCGGCCGCCTCGTCGCCGACGTCGACCTCGAACGCGCTCGCGACCCCACCCTCGCCGGCGATCCGCTCGGCCAGGGCGTCGACCCGGTCCTTTCGACGGGCGCCGAGCGCTACGGCCGCGCCCTCACGCGCCAACACCAGCCCGGTCGCCTCGCCGATCCCCGACGAGGCGCCGGTGATCACCGCCTTGCGTCCCTCGAGCCTTCCGGGCATGGGGGCAGTCTATGACTCGCGCGCGGCCTGCTAGGGGCCAGGGGTCGCCGGCTCCGACGCGGCCTCGGCGGCCACCTCCTCGGCCTCGCGGACCGCCGCGCCCTCGAGCGCGTTCGAGAGCGCCCGCACGTAGGCCCGGGCGGAAGCCTCGAGGATGTCCGTCGCGACCCCCTGGCCGCTCGCCAGGCGTCCGTGGGCTCGAAGCGTCACGGTCACCTCCCCGAGGGCATCCTCGCCCTCGGTGACCGCCGAGACCGCGTAGGAGCGAAGCTCGGACTTGGTCCGTGTAGCGGCGCGGATCGCCACGAAGATCGCGTCGACCGGCCCGTCGCCGGTGGCCTCGCCGACCACCGTCTGGCCCGACGGATCGCCCAGCGTTACCTTGGCGGTCGGCTCGCGGTCTGAGCCCGCCTGAACCTCGAACGACTCCAGCGTGTAACGCTCGGCCGACTCGCGCATCTCCTCGGAGACGATCGCCTCGAGGTCCAGCGCGGTGATCTGCTTCTTCTTGTCGGCGATCTCCTTGAACCGCGCGAACGCCTGGTTCAGCGCGTTGCCCTCGACCTTGAAGCCGAGCTGCTCCAGCGCGTCGCGCAGCGCGTGACGGCCCGAGTGCTTGCCCAGCACGATCGAGTTCGAGTCCAGGCCTACGTCACGGGCGTCCATGATCTCGTAGGTCGTCCGCTCCTTCAGCACGCCGTCCTGATGAATGCCGGACTCGTGGGCGAACGCGTTGCGGCCCACGATGGCCTTGTTCGGCTGCACGGCGTAGCCGGTGAACCGGGTGACCATGCGGCTCGTCCGAGCCAGCTCGCGTGTCTCGAGGCCCGTGTCCAGCCCGTGGACGTCGCTGCGGGTGCGCAGCAGCATCACGATCTCCTCGAGCGAGCAGTTCCCCGCCCGCTCGCCGATCCCGTTCACGGCGCACTCCACCTGCCGTGCCCCCGCCAGCACCCCGGCGTAGGAGTTGGCCACCGCGAGCCCCAGATCGTCGTGACAGTGAACCGACGTGCACACGTCCTGAAGCTCGGGCACCAGCTCGTAGAGTCGTTCGAAGTACCGGGCGTATTCCGCGGGCGTCGTGTAGCCGACCGTGTCGGGGATGTTGACCACTGTGGCGCCCTCGGCGACGGCGATCGCGCACACCTCGGCGGTGAACTCCGTGTCGGCCCGGGTCGCGTCCATCGGCGAGAACTCGACGTCGTCGCAGTACGACCTGGCGAGCGTGACCGCCGCCCGGGCCTGCCCCTTGACGTCGTCGCGAGTGGACTGGAGCTGATGCTCGATGTGGATGTCCGAGGTGGAGATGAAGGTGTGGATCCGGGGCCGGGCGGAGTCCCTGATCGCCCCCCAGGCCGCGTCGATATCGGCCTTATGGGTCCGGGCCAGCCCGCACACCACAGGGCCTTCGACCTCGCGGGCGATCGCCTGCACGGCTTCGAAGTCCCCCGGCGAGGTGATCGGGAAGCCGGCCTCGATCACGTCGACGCCGAGCCTCGCCAGCTGCTGCGCGATCTCGACCTTCTCCTGCGTGTTCAGCGAGATGCCCGGGGACTGCTCGCCGTCTCTCAGCGTCGTGTCGAAGATGTCGACCCGGCTTCGATCCGATGGCGATACGTGGCCGTTCATTGGCCTTTCCTCCTTCTAGATGAGACTCAGATGACCTTGTAGTCGCGGCTCTCGCGCCGCCCAGCGCTATTCCCCCCGAGGGGGGAGGAGAAGGAGAAGGCTGGTGGCGGGAGCGCGGTGAGTCATCGAGTGAAGGGACTGTAGCGCACGCGCGGAACCTCACCGGTGAGGCACGCCGTGGACGCAGCCCGGATCCAGGCCAGAGCCGTAGTCAAGGTCGCAGCGATCTCGCTGATCGTGATCGCGTGCGCGCTGCTGCTCGCGATCGTGGTGCTTCACGTCCGCACCGAGATCAGGTGGGTGTTCGCATCGCTCTTCCTGGCGCTCGCGATGAACCCGGCCGTGGACCGGCTCGAGAGCATTCGGGTGCGCGGGCACCACGTCCTCCCACGCTGGCTCGCGATCCTGGTCGTCTACGTCCTCGCGCTCGTCCTGTTCGTGTTCTTGATCCTCCAGGTCGTCCCGCCGATCATCGACGAGTTCGAGAGCCTCGGGTCGAAGGTTCCCCGGTACGTCCACGACTTCAGGGACTGGGCCAATCAAAACCAGCAGTTCCAGGACCTGAACCACAAGTACGACATCACAAAGACAATCTCAGCGCAGGCGTCCACGATCCCCTCGAAGCTCGGCGGCGCGGCGAGCGACGTCCAGACGATCACGGTCAGCGTCCTCGAGCACCTGCTCGCCGCGATCACGATCCTCGCCCTGACCTACTTCCTGCTCCTCGACGGCCGCCAGCAGGGCGACCGCCTGCTCGGGCGGTTGAGCGCGGACTCAGCGACCCGCTACCGGCGGATCGCTGCCCGCATCGCCGGGGTAGTCAAGTCCTACGTGACGGTCAATCTGCTGCTGGCGATCGCCGCCGGCGTCTTCACCTGGGCCTCACTCTCCCTGCTGGGGGTGGAGCTCGCGGTGACGATGGGCGTGATCGTCGGGTTTCTCGACCTCGTGCCGCTGATCGGGTTCACGGTCGGCGGCTTCCTGGTCGCGATCGTCGCCGCCTTCCACGGCTTTCCCGGCGCCCTGATCGCCTGGATGGTCCTGTTCGTCGTCTACCAGCAGCTCCAGGATCGAGTCATTCAGCCGCTGCTCTACAAGAGCGCGGTCAGGGTCCATCCGGCCGTGGCGATCGTCGCGATCCTGGTGGGAGGCGAGCTCGCCGGCATCCTCGGCGCGCTTCTCGCGATCCCGACCGCGGCCAGCATCGGGGTGCTGATCGACGAGGGGACGAAATGGCGGCGCGAGAGCGCGGACTCGGGCGCTACCGCGGCGAGCGGGCCGGCGGGCGCCGCCGCTCAGCCGGCCGCCGACTGACCGGCGGGCGCGTCCGGCTCGGCCGCCGAGTTGTCGCCCACAGGATCGCCGAACCGCTCTCGCGATCGGGCCTTCTGGCCTTCGCGATAGAAGACCCGGGACCAAAGCGAGCGGGGCCTGCCGAGCCGGAAGGCGCCCACCAGCCCGACCGGCAGGATGAACAGGCCGACGATCGCCGTCCCGAACTTCTCCTTGGCCAGGTTGACCAGCGTGAGGACAATCGCGAGAAACCCGAAGGCGCCGACGATCGCGAACACCACATCCTCGACCTCGGTCGCGACCTCGACCCAGGCCGTATAGCCGACCAGGACGATCCCGGTGATCGTCGCCGCGACGATCACCGCGTCGATCGACTTGCGGCCCTGCTCGGACCAGTAGACGTCCTTGAGGTCGAGCCAGAGCGCGAACTCGTCGAGGGCCAGCCCGGTGCCGATCCCGAACAGGACGGCGATGATCTCGTGCCATGGAGACGGCGGGGCGATCGTCACCCCTACGTACCCGGTCACCATCAGGGTCACGATCCCCCAGACGAGGTGGTGGATGTGGGTGCCCCCCACGGTCACGTTGCCGGGCCACCAGCTGACCTGGGCGCGGATCATGTGGGCACTCGTCCGGATGAACCCGAAGGTGACGAGGAAGGCGACGAAGAACAGGAACTCCGGCTGGCGCCCGGTGTCCACGATCGCACGGTCGTAGACGCTCCCGACGCTCGCGATCACGAGGGGCACGAGCACCGGCGCAGGGTAGCCGGACGCCCGGTCGCGGCCGTGCCGGCTAGGGCACCAGGACGACTTTTCCGATGTTTCGCCGCTCCTCGATGAAGCGGTGGGCTTCTGGGGCGCGATCGAACGGAAAAGCCTCCGCGACGACGGGCTTCAGCGAGCCCTCGCCGAGCCCATCGAGCAGCGGATCGACCACCCGGCTGAAGCTCCCCTCGCGATCCCACCAGTGGAGCATGTTGAGACCGAAGACCCCTTTGTTCTCGTTCATGATTGCCAGGCTCTTCCACCATGGCATGGTCGCCAACGGCATCCGGACCAGGCTTCGCAGCGCCGCTCCGACGTCGCGCTTGCCGGTCCCGGTCTGGACCTCGGAGAGCCCGTACATGATCAACCGACCGCCGGACCGCAGGACCCCGTAGTCCTTGCGAAACGAGGTCGGGCCCAGAGCGTCCATGATCACGTCGACGCCCTCGCCGTCGGTGATCCGCATCACCTCGGCGGCGAAGTCCTGGGTTCGATAGTCGATCGCGTGCGCGACTCCCTGCTCTCGGATCGCATCGTGCTTGGAGCCGGATGCCGTGCCGAAGATGTCAGCACCGATCCCCCGCGATATCTGCGTCGCCGAGATCCCGACCCCGCCCGCGGCCGCATGGATCAGCACCCGCTCCTCCTGCTTGAGGCCGCCCATGATCACCAGCGCGGCGTAGGCCGTCGCGTAGTTGATCGGGAACGCGGCGCCCTCCTCGAAAGAGACCTTCTTGGGCAGCGGGAGCGCGTCGGTCTCGGGGACCGTGACCAGCTCGGCCTGGCCCTTGAAACGGGTGCCGGCGAAAACGCGGTCTCCCACCTTGTGAGCCGTCACCCCGTCACCGATCGACTCGACCTCGCCGGAGACCTCGTACCCGATCACGCACGGAAGCTTCGGAGCGTCCGGATAGAGCCCGAGGCGCGCCAGGGTGTCGGCGAAGTTGATCCCGGCCGCCTTGACCGCGATCCGGACCTCGCCCGGGCCGACCGGCGGGTCGGGACGCTCCTGGACCTGAAGCACCTCGGGTGCCCCATGCCGAGTGATCACCACCGCGCGCACGTGCCGAGCCTATACCCGTCGGAACTAGCGACGAAGTCGCGGCGGGCACCCCTACGTCCTGCCGCCCGGCAACAGGCCCTAACCCGGCGGCAGCGGAGCCGGAGGCGAGCAGCCGCCGGAGTTTATTCACGAGGCGAGCAGCCGCCGGAGTTATTCAGAGGTCCACGGACCGACCGGCGTGGAAGCCCTCGAGCTCGAGGATCCCGGCCAATACCTGCTCGTTCACGGGGGCGTCGGTGGTCAGCGCCAGGACCGCATCCCCGGCCCCGGCCCCGGCCCCGACGGCGGCCGAGACGATGTTGACTCCCTGCTCGCCGAAGATCGTCCCGATTCGCCCGATCATCCCGGGCTTGTCCTGGTAGCGGAACACGACGATGTGCTCGGCGAACGGCATGTAGAAGCTCTCGCCCCAGACCCGCACGAGGTGGGGCAGGTTGCGCGGCCCGACCGAGGTCCCGGCGACCTCCACCGACTCCCCGCCCGACTCAAGCCGCACGGTGACGAGCTCCGTGAACTCGTCCGACAGGCCCTCCTTGACCTCGGTCAGCTCGATCCCGCGCTCCTCGGCGAGCGCCGGGGCGTTGACCAGGTTGACCTGCTCCTCGGTGTGGCCGGAGAGGATCCCGACCAGGACCGCGATCCCGAGCAAGCGCGTGTCGTGATCGGCGATCCTGCCGCGGAACTCCGCGGAGATCCGGTCGATGGACCCGTTCCCGAGGCTCTGGGCGAGGCGCCCGAGCTTCTCGCAGAGCGGCACGAAAGGGGCCAGCGTCTCCATCTCCTCGGGCCTGACCGCCGCGATGTTGACCGCGTTTGTGACCACTCCGCCAGACAGCGCCCTGCGGACCTGGTCGGCGGTGATCGTCCCGGCTCGGTCCTGGGCCTCGGCCGTGGACGCCCCCAGGTGCGGGGTGACGACCACGTTCGGAAGGCTGAACAGGCGGTGCTCGGTGAACGGCTCCTCGGGGAACACGTCGAGCGCCGCGCCGCCCAGCTTGCCCGATTCGACCCCGTCCGCCACCGCCTCGAGGTCGACCAGCTCGCCGCGAGCGCAGTTGACGATCCGTGCCCCGTCCTTCATCTGCGCAATCGCCTCGGCGTCGATCCAGCCGATCGTGTCGGGCGTCTTCGGGAGGTGGATGGTGAAGATGTCGGCGCGGCCGTACAGGTCCTCGGGGGTCTCGGCGCGCTCGACACCGAGCTCGCGGAACCGCTCCGCGGCGACGAACTTGTCGAACCCGATCACCTCCATCTCGAACGACTGAGCCCGCTTGGCGACGAGCTGGCCGATCCGGCCGAACCCGATCACGCCGAGCGTCTTGCCGTAGAGCTCATTGCCGGCGAACCGCGAGCGGGCCCACTCGCCATTGACGAGCGAGGAGTGCGCCTGAGGGATGTTGCGACAGAGGGCAAGCGCGAGGGCGATCGTGTGCTCGGCGGCGGCGACCGAGTTCGACTCCGGGGCGTTCACCACGACGACCCCGCGCTTGGTCGCGGCATCGACGTCCACGTTGTCGACCCCGGTGCCCGCGCGGCCGATCACCTTGAGGCGCGAGCCGCGCTCGATCAGGTCACTGGTCAGCTTGGTCGCCGACCGGATCACGATCCCGTCGAACTCCCCGATCCGCTCGCGGAGCTCATCCTCAGACATCTCGAGCCCCAGCTCGACGTCCAGGTCGGCGCGCAGGAGCTCGACGCCGGAAGCGGCGATCTTCTCCTTGACGAGGACCTTCGGCCGGGGGTCAGCCACTGATCGGCGCCGGGATCGCGCCGGCCTCCGCGAACACGAGCTGGGCAGCGCCGGCGCCGGCGCCGGGCTCGCAGTCGTGGCCCAGGTCCCGTAGGGCCATCTCGAGCGCGGTGAGAGCGATCACGATGTCGAACCCCCCGTAGTAGCCGCAGTGGGCGATCCGGGCGATCTTGCCTTTCAGGTGCCCTTGGCCGCCGGCGATCGTCACCCCGTAGCGGTCGCGCATCAGCTTCGGCACCTTCGCGCCGTCGATCTCATCGGGCAGGCGGGCGGCGGTGACCACGTTGGCATTCTCGTCGTCGACCCCGAAGCGCTCCAAGCCGATCGCCTCGATACCGGCGCGGGCGGCGCGGGCGAGGAGCGCGTGGCGCGCGAACGCCCGCTCCAGGCCCTCCTCGAAGAGCATCTCCAGGGCCACGTCGAGCGCCCGAAACAGGGTCACGGCCGGGGTGAAGGCCGAGTTGGGCGGCTGCTCGCGCTGGCCGGCGACGGTCCGCTCCCAGTCCAGGTAGTAGCGCCGGCCGGGGCTCTCGGCGGCGCGCGCCAGGGCGCCCTCCGAGACCGAGGCGAATGCCAGCCCGGGCGGGCACATGAGCGACTTCTGCGACCCGGAGACGACAACGTCCACTCCCCAGTCGTCCTGAGGCAGGTCGACTGCGCCGAGGCCCGAAACCGCATCCACGCAAAGCATCGATCCGTGCGAGGTGACCACCTCGTTCAACGCCCTTATGTCGTTGACCACGCCCGTCGAGGTCTCCGACTGGGTCACGAAAACCGCCCTCGCGGGGGCTGCGAGGCCGGCCAGCGCCTCGTCGAGGCGAGCGGGATCGACCTTCTCTCCCCACTCGAACTCGAGATGAAGCGTGTCGGCGGCATAGGCGTCGCATAGCTCGGCCCAGCGCTGGCCGAACTTGCCGCACGAGGCGACGACTGCCGGCTTTCCCGGGATCGCCAGGTTGGCGACCGCCGACTCCATCGCGCCGCTCCCGCTGGCGGCAAAGCACAGGACGTCGTTGGCCGTCTGGAAGACGAGTGGTAGCCGCTCGAGAACCCGCGAATAGATCTCTACGAATGCCGGAGCCCGGTGGTACAGGATCGGCTCGGCCATCACCCCCGATACGCCGGGCGGCAACGGGGTCGGCCCGGCGGTGAGCATGTACTGCTTGCCGAAGATGTCGGGGGCGTCGGCCATCGGGATCAGGATAGGGAGGGCGGCGGAAGATACATCCGAATAACTCCGGCGGCTGCTCGCCTTCGGCTCCGCCGCCGCCGGGTTCGGGCGCGTTACCGACCGGCAGGTCGTACTCGCTGATGCCGGGACTTCGTCCCTAGCGCCAACCAACGACCGAACTCCGTGTGGACGGCGTCCCTGCCTCGAGCCGAATAGCATCATGGCCATGAGCGAGGGGATCGTCGAGGGCGAGGGATATGCGGTCGGCCACATCGACCAGATGGGCGACAAGTACGGGTTCCGGAAGATCCGCCGCTCGCTCGGAGTCACCGCCTTCGGCGTCAACGCTATCTGCATGCCGCCGGGCTACGAGACCGGCCGCCACTTCCACCAAGAGCAGGAAGAGCTCTACTTCCTGCACCAGGGGGAGATCGAGATCGAGTTCGACGACGGGGATCCCCATCGGCTCGAGCCCGGCGCCGCGGCTCGAGTGGACCCGGGCACCGTGCGGAAGGTCCGCAACGTCGGCGAGGGCGATGCGGTCTACGTCGTGATCGGCGGCAAGGACGGCTACGTGGGGCGTGACGGCCAGGCGCCGGAGGGCGAGACCGGCCGCGCCGGCCCCTCGACTCCCCCGGGCGCCTGATGAAGTCGCATACCGTCTACAAGACGTTCGAGATTCCCGAGCGCCGGGCCTTCGTCCGGATCACCGAAGACGTCCAGGCTGCGGTCGACGAGGCCGGGATCGCCGAGGGGATGGTGCTCGTGTCGGCGATGCACATCACTGCCGGCGTCTGGGTCAACGACGACGAGCCGGGGCTCCATACCGACACCCTCGAGTGGCTCGACAAAGTGGCGCCACCGAGCTGGAAGCAGCCCGCCAACGAGGTCGCCCGGGAGCTCTCACCCGATCCCGGCGACTACCGCCACCACGCCGGCGGCGAGGACAACGGCGACGCCCACCTCAAGAACCTACTGGTCCACCACCAGGCGATCGTCCCGGTCACCGACGGGCGGCTCGACCTGGGCCCCTGGCAGCAGGTCTTCTATACCGAGTTCGATGGGCGGAGGCCGAAGCGGCTAGTCATCAAGGTGCTGGGCGAATAGGTCATTCGGGGTCACTCAAGGGCAGTTCTGCATCCGGCCCGTACCCAGGAGCTCTCCCTCGAAGGGCCGAGGTAGGCGGGATTTGGGCGGCAGCGCGAGCAAGTAGGTACCGCCCTGCTCGACCGAGCGGAGTCTCAGGCCCGAATCCCGTCCGATGATGGCTCGCGAGATACTCCGGTCTTGACGTAGGAGCAACGCGCTGTCGCAGGACAGCATCGCCCCCGCGTCCTTGACAGGGCCCGAGCGCCAGATGTGATGTAGGGTCGGCCCCAGTCGTCCAACGCAGGGAGGAACCTTGAGCAGCATCCGCACCCACCTGACCTACGCAAACGTGATGGCGACGGTCGCGGTCTTCATCGCGCTTGGAGGAACCGCGCTCGCCGCCACGATCATCACCAAGAACAGCCAGGTGGGCCGGGGCACGATCTCGGGCCACCACCCGCCGAAGGGCGACCACCCCAACATTATCGGTGGCTCGCTGAGCGGCGCAGACCTCTCCAGGCAGCTCAAGGGTTCCCTGAGGCTCCATTGCCCCTCCGACATGCGCCGGGCACGGGACCTTTGCTTTGAGGACTCCGTTCGTACGGATGCAAGCCTCGAAGATGCTCTCAAGACGTGCGCCCGTGCCCGGCGTCGCCTTCCAACCCTGGCCGAGTTGGCCGTGGTGTTCGAGAAGAGCGGCGCACCTCAACCAAATCAGTGGGTCGCCACGCAGTGGACCCAAAGCAACCCCTATGGGCTCGGGGGTGGGCAGCTCGGCGAGGATTCGTCCCGCCGGTTCATCTATGGCGTCGGTGGGGCGACCCCGAGCTACAAGTCGCCCTATCGCTGCGTGGCGTCTCCAACAAACTGAGGAGGCCCTGCCGCCCTCGAAGCCGCCGGACTCTCGGAGTAGGCGGTGTCCCAGAAGAACGTCAGGATCGTGCGTCGGATTGTCGAGCCGGGCCAGCGACGCGCAGACTCGACGCCGCTAACCCCGGACCCGTTGCTTAGTCGGCCAGCACCCTTCGCCGATGGCGGGCCGATCGCCGACCGTTGGTGGCCCGGTAAGACCAAGCCCACATCCACAGAGCCGACTTGTCCTCCTCTGATGCGGAAAGGCGGCTGATCCGCTGCTCGATCAACTCGAAGGGCGTGCCCTCGCGAGTCCAGCGCGCCACCTTGTCTCGAATACCAGTCATTGAGATGCCTCCTCGGTCGGTCTGTCCGCGCCCCGCTTGTACCCCTTCTCGTGCGCGGACTACGGCGAGCCCCGAAGCTAAACGAGCTCATCCTAATTCTGGGTTAAGAGCGCCTCCTCTCAACGAAAAGACAGTGGTGGCAGTGGGCGCTCTCACCGACCACGCTGCGAGGGGCTCAGTAGCCGTGGTGATAGTGCGACGGGAAGTAGGGCGAGCGGCAGTTGTGGATCCAGCCGGGAGACTGCCATCGGTGAAGCCGAGCACCCAATCTGGCTGCCAGACCACCTGGCACGCTCGGATCAACCGGAGGAGCTAGGAGGCCGCCAGAATCGAGGCCCAGACAACGAAAGCAACGACGGATACGACCATGACTCCCGCGCCATGATTGTTTCGGCGGGCGAGCAAAACGATCCCGATAACGAAGCCGATGATGGGGAAAAGTACCCCGAGGATGTACCCGACTGGAACCAGGCCGTCTCCCTTTTGCTCACCCGTAACCGCGGCCGGAGGCGGCGGAACCGGGAGAACCTGACCTTGGTCGTCGGCGTAGTTCTCAGTCCACTTGGTGCCATCCCAGTACCGCTGGCCCGGTGCTTCGGGATTCCGGAACCAGCCTGGAGCGGGCTGCGCAGGCTCGCCGGTCGGCGCAGGCGGAGTGATGCCGTCATCCACAATTCTGCCCTCCCCGAGAGGATCGCGCGACTTGCGGCCTGAGCTCCGTACCGCTCTCGCGTGGAGTCGGGCGCAACCGCGGGACCCGCGTCACCCGTGGGAGCGCTCCCACCCCTCGTCGCCCACCGGCGGGTAAGCATCCGTGAGCAGCCCCCCGATCGGCACGTAATAGGTCGGCGTCCCGACGTAGGCATGCACTCGCGTCAGGAACGTGTACGCGTAGCTGAACGCATCGTGGGCCATGCGCGGCTGATATCCGCGGAATACGATCGAGAACCAACTGACGATTGCCGCCCCACCCTGGATCGAGCCGACGAAGATGGTGAGAAACAGCGCCGGTATCGCGAGAATGGCTCGAAACAGGACCTTGAGCCGCGATTGCCGATCGGGCTGCACAACGTCAACCCTGACCGGGTATTCGGGATGTTCGCCCATTCCAAACGGCGGCCACTCATCAGTCTGGAGGCCGACCCATGACTGCACGCGCGTCGTGTACCGGAGGAACCCGAGGTTGTAATTGAACAGCGAATCCGGATAGCGGCCGAGAATCAACAGCGCGAACCAAGCGATGACGGTGACCACCAGCGACCCAATCGCGTAGATCAAAGCGACGATCACCCACGGAATCGCCAATAGCAGGCGAAAGAATGTAGTAAGGCGATCACGATCGTCGACGAAGTCCGCCTCGTACGTGACGGGGTGACCTCCCGGCACCGCAGGAGGCGGCGGAGGTGGAGGCGCCGGGGGCTGGGCCCCGCCGGGGCCCATTGGTGTCTCGGGAGCTCCGGGAGTCTCAGGCGTCTCGGTCATCTTCCCTCCGTTCGGGTGGCTCATGCCGACCGGGGAGCGGACGAGTGTGCTCCCCCGAAAGCGCGGCGATCATCTCACGGCGACCGGCGGACGCCAAGCAACTTTCGTCCAGCTGGGCGACACGGTGCAAACGGCGCGCCCAAGCCGGGCTCAGCCCCCGGATTCGATCCAGGGCATCATCGAGCGCAGGTCGTTTCCGACCTTCTCGACCTGGTGGTCGGCCGCTTCGGCGCGCATGCGCTGGAAGCTCTCGGCGCCGGCGCGGTTCTCGGCGATCCACTCGCGGGCGAACTCGCCGGATTGGATGTCGGCGAGGATCTGTCGCATGGCCTCTCGGGTCTCGTCGCTGATCACGCGCTTGCCACGCGTCATGTCGCCGTACTCCGCGGTGTTGGAGATCGAGTCGCGCATCCCCTGGATCCCCTTCTCGTACATCAGGTCGACGATCAGCTTGAGCTCGTGGAGGCATTCGAAGTACGCCAGCCGGGGGTCATAACCGCCCTCCACCAGCGTCTCGAAGCCCGCCCGGGCCAGCTCGGTGAGCCCTCCGCACAGCACAGCCTGTTCGCCGAACAGGTCGGTCTCGGTCTCGTCCTTGAAGGTCGTGGAGATCACCCCGGCGCGGGTTCCCCCGATCCCCTTCGCATAGGCGAGCACCAGGTCACGGGCGTTTCCGGTCGCGTCCTGATGAATGGCCATCAGGCAGGGCACGCCGCGGCCCTCGGCGAACTGGCGGCGCACCAGGTGCCCGGGCCCCTTGGGGGCGACCATGCCCACGTCGACCCCCATTGGCGCGGCTATCTGGTCGAAGTGGATCGAGAAGCCGTGCGCGAACAGCAGCAGGTTCTGAGGGGCGATCCCGTCACCGATCTCCGAGTCCCACGCCTCCGCCTGGGTCTCGTCGGGAAGCAGCATCATCACGACGTCGCCGCGGCTCGCGGCGTCGCCGACGTCCAGCACGGCCAGCCCCTCGCCCTCGGCTGCCGCTCGGCTGGCCGACCCGGGTCGAAGGCCCACGACCACCTCGCAGCCCGAGTCCCTCAGGTTCAGCGCGTGCGCATGACCCTGGGAGCCGTAGCCGAGGATCGCGATCGTCTTGTCCTCGAGCAGTGAGAGGTCGGCATCGTCGTCGTAGAAGATCGTTTGGTCGTTCATCCGCGGGACTCTACGGGGCCGGCCGCTCGACGAACCACTCGGTGAACTCGCGGCACCTTCCGTCGGCGTCGAAGCGCATCACGAAGCAGTTGTCATAGACCCGATCGACCGGGCCCCCCGGCTGACGCCGGTATGTGCTGGTGCCGGTCGCCACGGCGAGGTCCCCTTCGACCGCGAACGGCGCATACGAGGCGTCGTAGGTGCCCTCGGGATCTCGCGAGGAGGCGTTGGGGAGCCCGCCCTCCCCCAGCCAGGATTCCACCACCGCCTCGCGGCCGACGATCGGAGGGTCGGAGGGGTGGTAGCGGTAGCGCACGTCGTCGCTGAACAGCGCGGCGATGCTCTCGCGCTCGTATGACTTCCACGCCTCCACGTAGGCGTCGAGCCACCGAGCCACGGCCTCACGCTCCATCCGGCCGACCCCAGCTCACCGCAGCTCGCGGCGAAGGAGCTTGCCCGAGACCGTCCGCGGCAACTCCGCGGCGAACTCGAACCGCTTCGGGACCTTGTAGCCGGCCAGGAGCCGCCCGCAATGGCGCCGAAGCTCATCGGGGTCTCCGGCGATCCCGTCACGCATCACCACGACCGCCACCACCGCCTCCTGCCACTCGGGGTCGGCGCGACCCACGGCCGCCGCGTCGGCCACGTCGGGGTGGCGCAGGAGGGCCTGCTCGACCTCCGCGGGCTGCACGTTCTCGCCGCCCGAGACGATCATGTCGCCCAGCCGGTCCTCGACGTAGAGGAAGCCCTCCTCATCGATCCTCCCGACGTCGCCGGTGTGCAGCCAACCGTCCTCGTCGGCGCAACCCGGCGCCACGACGGGGCCCTGAACGAGGATCTCGCCGTCCTGGATGCGGAGGTGGGTCGTCAGCAGCGGACGCCCCGCGGAGCCGAGCTTTCTCCGCGCATCATCGACCGTGAGCGTCGTGACCTGGGAGGCGGCCTCCGTGAGGCCGTAGGTCTGGACGACCCGCGCCCCCCGGGCGATCGCCTCCTCGAGGACGTCAAGCGGAACTGGCCCGCCGCCGATCAGGATCGCCCGCGGCGCCGAGAGGTCGACGCCCTGATCGAGCAGGCGCGCGAGCTGCGTGGTGACCAGCGAGACCAGGGTGGCGCCCTGGCGGTCGAGCGCATCGCCCACTCGGACCGGGTCGAAGCCGTCATGGATGATCGCGCCGGTGCCATAGATCACCGAGCGCATGACGATCTGAAGACCGGCGACGTGATGGAACGGCAGGCAGCAGAGCCACCGGTCGCCCGGATCGACGCCGAGGTTGAAGGCGGACCCCACGGCGCTCCAGAGGTGGTTTCCGTAGGTGAGCCCGATCGGCCGGGCGGGGCCCGAGGTGCCGCTGGTCAGGATGCGGCAGTGGACGGCGTCGAGGTCGTGCTGGCCGAGGAGCGGCAGGTCGGCCTCGGTCATCGTCAGGTGGTCCTCGCCCATCACCAGCGCCGGCTTGGCGCGGTCGAGCTCGGCCGCGAGCTCGTCCGGCGCGAGATCCGGGTTGAGCGGATGGGCGACCGCTCCGAGCTTCATCAGGGCGTGCAGCAGGACCACGTAGTCGACGCTCGGGTGCCTGACAAGAGCGACCGTCGCGCCGCGTCGAACCCCCCTTGCGGCGAGCCGCCGGGCCGCGCGCGTCGCCTCGGCCTCCAGCTCCGCGTAGGTGAGCTCGCCCTCGCCGGCGATCAGGGCGGGCCGGTCGGGGCCGGTCTCGGCGCGCTGCGCGAGCCAATTGTCGAGGATCATCTCGCTGCCCCGTCGGCGGCCATGCAGGGATAATCCCGAACGTGCCGACTCGCCACAAGGACGCCCCCTCCGAGGACCGCCTCTACGCGCCGATCACCTGGCGCCCGGCAGGCGATTTCGAGGACATCCTCTACGAACGGGCCGACGGGATCGCCAAGATCACGATCAACCGGCCGGAGGTGCGAAACGCGTTTCGCCCCCAGACCCTGGCCGAGCTCCGCGATGCCTTCGGACGGGCGCGAGACGACCTCGACGTCTCGGTGATCGTCTTCACCGGGGCGGGCGAGGAGGCCTTCTGCTCGGGCGGGGACCAGCGCATCCGCGGCGACGACGGCTACATCGGCGACGACCAGGTCGCCCAGAGCGGCGTCGGCCGCCTCGACGTCGGCGATCTTCACGTCCAGATCCGCCGCACCCCGAAGCCCGTCGTCGCGATGGTCGCCGGCTACGCGGTCGGCGGCGGCCACATCCTGCACCTGGTCTGCGACCTGACGATCGCCGCCGACAACGCCCGCTTCGGGCAGACCGGCCCGCGGGTCGGAAGCTTCGACGGCGGATTCGGCGCCGGGCTCCTGGCCCGAAACGTCGGGGTGAAGCGGGCCAAGGAGATCTGGTTTCTGTGCCGCCTCTACGACGCGGAGGAGGCGCTCGAAATGGGGCTCGTGAACACCGTCGTGCCGCTCGCCGACCTGGAGCGCGAAACGGTCGCCTGGTGCCGCGAGATGTCGAGCCTCTCCCCCCTCGCCCTGCGGCTCTTGAAGGCGAGCTTCAACGCCGACGAGGACGGCCTGGCCGGGCTCCAGCAGCTCGCCCACGACGCGACCCTCCTCTTCTACATGACCGAGGAGGGCCAGGAGGGCCGAAACGCCTACGTCGAGGGCCGCCAACCCGACTTCTCGAAGTTCCCGAAGCGTCCGTGACATCGTCGGCCGTCCCGCCGAATTGACCTCGACCTCGCCCGCGCTAGGGACGAAGTCCCGGATCTGGCGGTTGAACCTGCCGCCACAGTGGCATCGCAACCCGCCGACACCGGACGCGAAGCGGAGGATGTCGGCGGAGTTATTCAGCGAGGAGCCGGCGGAGGTATCTAGAGGATGTCGCCGTTGAGATTGTGGGTGATGGCCGCGCGACCGCGGACCCTGCCGGCGGCGATCGCCCCTGTGATCGTCGGCACCGCCGCCGCCGTCGAGGTGAGCGACGACCTGCGCGTCGGAGCATTCATCGCCGCTCTGCTCGGGAGCATCTTCATCCAGATCGGCACCAACCTCTCCAATGACTACTCGGACGCCAAGCGTGGAGCCGATACGGCGGATCGGCTAGGCCCCGTCCGGGTGACCTCGTCGGGCCTGGTGGCCCCGCGTCGCGTCCTCGTCGCCACCTGGGTCGCGTTCGGCGCCGCCGTGCTCGCCGGGATCTACCTCGCCGCCGTCGCGGGGGTGGTGATCCTGATCGTCGGCGCGGCATCGATCCTCGCCGGGGTCCTCTACACCGGGGGACCGCGCCCGTACGGCTACGAGGGCCTCGGGGAGGTGTTCGTCTTCCTGTTCTTCGGCCTCGTCGCGGTCAACGGCTCCTACTACGTCCAGCTCGAGCGGCTCGACTGGCTGCCGTTCGGCCTCTCGCTGGCCATCGGCTTCCTGGCCACCGCGATCCTCGTGGTCAACAACGTCCGCGACCTCGACACCGACCGCCGGGCGGGAAAGCTGACCCTCGCCGTCCGGATCGGCCGAGCCCGAACCCGCCGGCTCTATCTAGTCCTGGTCGCCGCGGCCTTCGTGGCGGTTCCAGTGTCGCTGATCGCCGCCGACGGTCCGGCCTGGGGCCTGCTGGCGCTGGGCGCAGCGCCGCTCGTCCGGGGGCCGCTCGCGGCCGTGATGACCCGTACCGACGGTCCCTCCCTGAACGCCGCGCTGGCCGGGACGGGCGCGCTGCTCGCCGCGTTCAGCGTCCTGCTCGCGGCCGGGCTTCTGATCGCCGCCTGAGATCCATGCTGATCGCGCACGCAGAGGTGACCCCCTACGCCCTGCCGTTCAAGAGCCCCTACGTCACCGCGAGGGGGCGGCTGGAGCGTCGCGAGATGGTGCTCTTGGAGCTCCGAACGCGCGACGGCGCGTGCGGGCTCGGGGAGGCGGTGCCGATGTCGCTGCGGGGCGGGACCGCGCTTGGCGAGGTCGAGCGCGAGCTTCGCGAATGCTGCTCAACGCGCCTGATCGGCCTCGACGTGGGGGCCGAAGGCGTCGATGCGCCATCGCAGGTGTCCGGGCTCTCGAGCCCGGCGAGCGCCGCCGTCGAGATGGCGCTGGTCGATCTCGCCGCCAAGCAGGCGGGCGTACCCGCGTGGCGAACCCTCGGGGCCGGTTCGGCCGAGCCGATCGAGTGCAATGCGACGCTGGCGGCCGGAGAGCCGGACTCGGTCGCCGAGAACGCGTCGGCCTGGCTCAAGCGCGGCTTTCGGACCTTCAAGCTGAAGGTCGGGGTCCCGGGCGACGCGGCCCAGGTGGCGGCGGTGCGGGAGGCGGTCGGGCCGCAATCGAAGATCCGAGTCGATGCCAACGGCGTCTGGTCGCCCGCCGAGGCGATCGCCCGGCTGGCCGAGATGGATGCTCAGGCCCTCGAGCTCGCCGAGCAGCCGACGCACGACCTCGAGGGCCTCGCTGCCGTACGCGCGAAGACCGGGGTTGAGATCGCCGCCGACGAGAGCGTCGCCACCCCCGCCGATGCGCGGCGAGCGGTCGGGCTCGGAGCCTGCGCGCTGGCGACCGTGAAGCTCGCGAAGGCTGGCGGGATCGGCCCCGCACGCGAGGTCGCCGCTTACCTTCCCGTCTACCTGTCGAGCGCTCTCGATGGCCCGGTGGGAATCGCGGGCGCCGCGCACGCGGTGCAGGCGATCCGCAGTGACGGTCGCCTGGCTTCGGTCGCCCACGGACTCGCGACCGAGCTCCTGTTCGAGGACACGATCGCCTCGGCGGGTTGCGAGGTGCGCGATGGCCACCTGCACCTGGCCGACCGGCCCGGCCTCGGAGTCGAGATCGATCGCGACGCCCTGGTGCGCCACCGGCTCTAGCAGGCCGCGCCGGGCCCGGGGCCAACCTCGACGGGTACGGTTCGCGCCGGTGGACCCGGCCAACCGCAACACGGCACTGGCCTCGGCGATGGTCGAGGAGCTGGCGCGATGCGGGCTGCGCCAGGCGGCGATCGCGCCGGGATCGCGGTCGTCACCCCTGGCGCTGGCGCTGTGGCGCCAGCCGGCAATCGAGGTAAGGGTAATCGTCGACGAGCGCTCAGCCGGCTTCTTCGCGCTCGGCGCCGCACAGGCCGCCAGCCGCCCGGCAGCGGTGCTGTGCACGTCGGGCACCGCGGCAGCCAACCTCCATCCCGCCGTCTGCGAGGCTGACGAAGCCGGAGTGCCGCTGGTGGTCCTGACGGCCGACCGGCCCCCCGAGCTGCGGGGGATCGGGACCGGCCAGACCATCGACCAGCTGAAGCTCTTCGGGTCGGCGGCGCGCTGGTTCTGCGAGCTCGGCATGCACGACGCCGACGACGCCGGACTGCTCCACTTCCGCTCGGTCGCGTGCCGCGCCTGTGCCGCCGCCCGGGGCGACCCCCGGCCGGGCCCGGTGCATCTGAACGTCCCGTTTCGCGACCCGCTCGGCCCCGAGGCGCGTCCGGACGACGTCACCGCCACGTCTCCCCTGGCGCTCGAGGGTCGCGGCGAGCGGCCATTGGTCGCCGTCGCCTCAGAGCCGCCGCTCGCCGCCGACCTGCTGCTCGAGGAGATCGCGGAGCGGATCGCGGCGTCGCCGAAGGGCCTGATCGTCTGCGGACGCCAGCTCGACCCGCGGCTCGCGGCGCCGGTCGCCGAGCTCGCAGCCGGTTGCGGCTATCCGATCCTCGCCGAGCCGGTCTCGCAGCTGCGACTCGGCCCGCACGACCGCGACCTCGTGGTCTGGCCCTACGACTGGATCGCGCGCGCCCGGCCGGCGGTGCTCGAGCCCGAGCTCGTGGTGCGGTTCGGAGACATGCCGACCAGCAAGGCGCTTCGCGGTTGGCTCGCCTCGATTCCGGGCCTGCGCCAGGTGGTCGTGGACTCGACCTTCGGCTGGAACGAACCATCGAGGACGGCCGAGACCGTGATCAGGGCCGAGGGGCGCTCGGTTGCCTCCTCGCTCGCGAGCCGCCTCGGCGGGGGTGACGAGAAGTGGCGGGGAGCGTGGCTCGAGGCGGGCCGGGTGGCGGCCGAGGCGATCGAGCCCGCGGTGGCGACGGCCGAAGGGCCAAGCGAGCCAGCCGTCCACGCGGAGCTCGGTCGCCTCTACCGAGACGGGGACGTCGTCTACACGGCGTCCTCGATGCCGATTCGCGACCAGGAGGGGTTCCTGCCGTCCGGGGGTGCGGCGGTGACCTTCCTCTGCAACCGGGGCGCGAACGGGATCGACGGCCTGATCTCCTCCGGGGTCGGCGCGGCGACCTCAATGGCGAGGCCGACCTGGGTGATCACCGGTGACCTCGGCCTCTACCACGACATGAACGGCCTCGCCGGGCTGCGAACTGCCGGGCCGCCGGTGCGGATCGTGGTGCTCAACAACGACGGCGGCGGGATCTTCGAGTTCCTGCCCCAGGCTGCCCAGATCGACCGCGATGAGTTCGAGGCGCTGCTCGGGACCCCCCTTGGCGTCGACCCGCAAAAGGTCGCCGAGGTCCATGGGCTGCCCCACGCGCGGATCACGGACCTGAAGCAGCTCGGAGCCGCCGCCGAGCGCAGCGGGCTGATCGAGATACCGGTCGATCGGCGGCGAAACGTCGAGATCCATCGGCTCGTGGCCGAACGGGTGGCCGGGGCGCTCGGCGCTCCTCGCGGCGCCTAGGCAGACAACCACCAAAAAGGAGGAACCCAGATGGCGCGCACGTTCGAGACCCAGCGCGAAGGTCGAGTGCTGACGGTCAGGTTCGACAATCCACCGCTCAACTTCATGGATCGGGTGATGATCGCCGAGCTCGATCAGCTCCTTGACGGCCTCGAGGGCGATCGCTCGATCGGCTCGGTCGTCCTCACCGGCAAGCCGCAGGGCATGTTCATCACGCACTACGACGTCGAGGAGATACTCAAGGGCTCAGAGGGGGTGGGGCGAAGCATGTCGGCCGGCGTGGCGGGGGCATCGCTGCAGACGGTGGACGGCGTCGCGCGGCTGCCCGGCGCGCGTGCGGCGCTCGGGCGAACGCTCGCCTCTGGCCTCCTCGAGCTGAAGAGGATGCACGACGTCCTGACCCGGATGCAGCGCATGGACAAGGTCTTCATCGCGTCGATCAACGGCCCGGCGCTGGGCGGCGCCTGCGAGATCTCGCTCGCCTGCGACCTGCGCTACATGGCGACCGAGGCCGAGATGATCGGGCTGCCCGAGATGACGCTCGGCTTCTGCCCCGGCGGCGGAGGAACCCAGCGCCTCTCGCAGCTCCTCGGAGCCTCACGGGCGCTCGAGATGATCCTCGAAGGCCGCCCCTTGAGCCCGACCGAGGCACGCGAGCTCGGCCTGGTGCACCGGGTGATCGAAGAGCGCGAGCTCGCAACCGAGTCCCGGGCGACGGCCGAGAGGCTGGCCCGGCGGGCACCCCTTTCGGTCGAGGCCGCCAAGCGCGCGATCCTCGATGGAGCCACGAAGCCGCTCGACCAGGGGCTCGCGGACGAGCGGAAGTGGTTCATGGCCACGGTCTCCCAACCCGCCGCTCGGCGCGCCATGCGGGCCTACGCCGAGCGTCTTCGCGCGGCCGGTCCACCCTGGTCGAACGCCGAGGAGCGGTCCATGTGGCAGGACGGGACCGCGGTCGACCTGGTCAGCGAGGGCTGAGCGCCTAACCGGCCAGCAGGGGCAGGGTGGCCTCGAGCTTGAGCTCGGTCTCGGCGAGCTCGGCGGCGGGCTCGGAGGCGGGCACGATCCCACCGCCCGCATACAGGTGGGCCGTTCGGTCGCGAAGCAGGGCGCTTCGAAGCGCGACGCAGAACTCGCCGTCCTCGGCGGCATCCATCCAGCCCACCGGTCCGGCGTACCAGCCGCGGTCGAGCCCCTCGAGCTCGCTGATCACCTCGAGCGCGCGGGCGCGCGGCTCACCCCCGACCGCCGGGGTCGGGTGGAGGATCCCGGCGAGCTCGACTGCCGAGCGAGGCTCTGAGAGCTGGGCGTGGATCGGGGTCGCCAGATGCTGGATGTTCGCCACCTTGACCAGCCCCGGCTCCGACGCCGCCTCCACCCAGACCGAGTGCGGCGTCAGGGCCCGCTCGATTCGGCGCACCACGATCTCGTGCTCGCGGCGGTCCTTCGTCGAGCGAAGAAGCTGCTCTCCGAGGTAGTCGTCGACCGACGGGTCGGCGCTCCTCCTGGTCGAGCCGGCGAGCGCGACCGTGCTTGCGCCAGCGCCCCCGCGACGGACCAGCAACTCGGGACTGGCGGCGAGGAACGCAGCGTCCGGCGAGCCGCAGCAGACGCAGAAGCAGGAGGGAAACTGCTCGCGAAGCGCCCCGTACAGGGCCGCGGCATCGTGAGCCCGCGGAGCATCGACCACGACCTCGCGGGCAAGCACGACCTTGTCGAGCTCGCCGGCGCGAATCAACTCCACCGCGCGCTCAACCGCGCGCTCGAAACGCTCCGGCGGCGCCGCGCTGGCGATCCTGACCTCGCCGGTGGGGTGCGGATCGGCGAGCGGCAGCGGGTCGTCGCGCATGGCGCCGAGTCGTGCTCGCAAGCGGGCACAGGTCGACTCGCGATCCACTCCCGGGCCGGCCAGGGCGCAGAGCGTCAAGTACGCGCGGCCACCCGACCTGTGCACGACGAGCTCCGGCATGACCAGAAGGGCCGGGGGGAACGTCGACCACTGCGGATCCGACCCGCCATCGGCCGCGAAGGAGAACCCGCCCACCCACACGGGCCCGGCCCCCGCGGGCAGGCCGCCGGGCTCATCGGCGAGCCGCCCGCGGCTCACTCGTGCGCACGCCGCCACCGCGTCGCTGAACCGCCCCGGCCCCCGCGATACGACCTCGTGCGCGACGCCAAGCGCGGCGATCGCGAAGCCGTCGCGGTCCGGCTGCTCCCAGCAGAACCAGCGGTCCCCCGCGAGCCGCGACCCGAACACCGCCGCGCTCGGATCCTCCACCTCGACCGGCACGGTGGCGCTGACCAACCGCCGCCCCTCCCCCGCCTCGGCAAGCAACGCCTCCAGCGACCCGACAGCCCCGTCGGCACCAGCGACGAAGTCGCGGTTCATGCGTGTGGACCTGCCGCCACTCCTGAACCCTAACCCGGCGGCAGCGGAGCCGAAGGCGAGCAGCCGACGGTTTATTCGTCGCGGTTCATGCGTGTGGACCTGCCGCCACTCCTGAACCCTAACCCGGCGGCAGCGGAGCCGAAGGCGAGCAGCGACGGTTTATTCGTCGCGGTTCATGCGTGTGGACCTGCCGCCACTCCTGAACCCTAACCCGGCGGCAGCGGAGCCGAAGGCGGAGTCATTCCTTATTGGTCGGAGCGAGAGCGGCTGATGGCGACCTCGCCCGTGCGGGCCATCTCGATCAGGCCGTGGGGGCGGACCATGCGCTCGAACGCGTCGACCTTTTCGCTTGAGCCGGTCACCTCGACGGTCAGGGAACGGCGGGAGACGTCGACGATCTTGGCCCTGAATATCTCCGCGAAGTGCATGATCTCGGCGCGACTCTCCACCGAAGCCTGGACGCGAAAAAGCGCCATCTCCTTGGAGATGGTCTGGTCCGGCTCCATGTCGCGGATCTTCAGCACGTTGACCAGCTTGTGGAGCTGCTTCGTGACCTGGTCGATCGGGTGGACCGCCCCGTCGAGGGTGAGGGTGATCCGCGAGACGTCGGGGTCGTCGGTGGGGCCGACGGCGAGCGTGTCGATGTTGAACCCGCGCCGGCTGAACAGGCCGGCGATCCGCGCCAGGACACCGGGCTTGTTCTCGACCAGCAGTGAGAGGATGTGCTTTCGGCCGGTCAGGCCGCGGCTTGCCTCGAGGTCCTCGAGCTTGATCAGGTCTGGGGTTCCGGCTTCCATCTCGCAACTCTCCAGGGCGTCAGCCCACCATGTCCCTGGCGGCCGCCCCCGCGGGGATCATCGGGTAGCAGTTCTCGGTCTTCGAAACCTGAACGTCCAGGAGCGCGGGGCCGTCGGCCTCGAGGGTCGCGCGCATCGCGTCCTTGAGCTCGCCCTTGTCCGCGCAGCGCATCCCGGCCCACCCGAAGGCCTCGGCCAGCTTCACCCAGTCGGGGCTGTCGCCCATCTCCACCGATGAGTAGCGGCCGTCCCAGAACAGCTCCTGCCACTGTCGAACCATGCCGAAGTGGCCGTTGTTCATCAGAAACACCTTCACCGGGATCTGGTGGGCGGCGGCGGTCGCGAACTCCTGGCAGACCATGACGAGGCTGCCGTCGCCGGCGAGGCAGACCACGGTGTCGTCGGGGCGCGCGACCTTGGCGCCGATCGCCGCCGGGAGGCCGAACCCCATCGTGCCGAGCCCACCCGAGTTGATCCACTGGCGCGGCCTGGAGAAGTGGTAGTACTGCGCCGCCCACATCTGGTGCTGGCCCACGTCCGAGGTGATGATGGCCTCGCCCTCCGTCGCCTCGTACATCGCCTCGATCATGAACTGGGGCTTGATCTCGGAGTCGCTTGAGTCCTCATAACCCAGCGGGTACTCCGTCTGCCAGGCGCGAAGCTGTTTCCACCAGTCGTCGAGGCGCCCCGAGTCCGCCTTCAGCGCTCGGTACTCCCGGGTCAGCTTCGCGAGCACATCCTTGGCATCGCCAACGATGGGAATGTGGGCGGGGACGTTCTTGGAGATCTCCGCGGGGTCGATGTCGACGTGGACGAACTTGGCCCGGGGAGCGAACTCCGAGAGCTTGCCGGTGATCCGATCGTCGAAGCGGGCGCCGATCGCCAGGATAAGGTCCGCGTTGTCCATCGCATAATTGGCTGTCCGCGTGCCATGCATGCCGAGCATCCCGAGCCATTGGTCGTGCGGGGCCGGGAAGGCGCCGAGCCCCATCACCGTCTGCGTGACCGGGAACTTGTCTGAGGTGGCGAACTCGATCAGCTCATCCGACGCGTTGGCGTTGATCACCCCTCCGCCGGCGTAGATCACCGGCCGGCGGGCGTTGGCGATCGCCTTGACGGCAAGCCTGATCTGCTTGATGTTTCCCTCCGTGGGCGGCTTGTACCCGGGCAGGTTGGGGGATCCCTCGACCGGCTCGTACTCGATGTCGGCGCGCGAGAGGTCCTGCGGTACGTCGATCAGCACCGGGCCCGGGCGGCCCGTCGAGGCGATGTGGAATGCGGCGTGGATGTACTCGGGAATCTGGCGGGGGTCGGTGACCAGGAAGGAGTGCTTGACGATCGGAAGCGTGATCCCGGTCACGTCCGCCTCCTGGAAGCCATCAGTGCCGATCAGGTCCGTTCGCACCTGGCCGGTGATGAACACGGTGGGAACGGAGTCGAGCATCGCGTCGGTGATCGCGGTGACCAGATTCGTGGCGCCGGGCCCCGAGGTCGCAAAGGCGACGCCCACCCGGCCAGAAGCCTTCGCATAGCCCTCGGCGGCATGTCCGGCGCCCTGCTCGTGGCGGGCTTGGATGTGGGTGAAGTCGGCGTCGTAGATCGCGTCGTAGGTCGGCAGGTTGGCACCCCCGGGGATGCCGAAGACGTGCTCGACCCCCTCGGCCTTCAGCGCTTCACACAATGCATCCGCAGCCCGCATCGGCAGAGATTGTAGGGCCGAGACACAGAGTGTCTCGGCAGAGGCATGTCAGGCGGCCGAAGGCCGCCGCAGGCATGTCAAGGGCCGGGGCAGCGGATCCCACGACCCGGATCCTCGATTGAAGATTTGAGCACCACGTGGGCGCCCAATCCAGCCTCGATTTTTTCCCGCCGGACGCCTGAGTGTCGAGTCTGGGTGGCGGCCTGCCCTCGCTAGCGCGAGCGGGGGGCACGGAGCGCGGCAACGTCGGGCTCCAGCTCTCCCGGCATCCACCGCGTCTTTGGCAGAATCGCCCGCTCGATCACCCGGTCCTTGTAGCGCTGGATCAGCTCGAGCATCGAGCGGACCAGCTCTTCGCCGAGGTGGTGGGGCTCGAGGCCCAGGTCGAGCAGCTTCGTGTTGACGGCCTTGTAGTAGTGCTGCTCGAGCTCGACCCGGGGGTTCGGGTAACGGCGCACGTCGACCTCGTAGCCGACCTCGGCGGCGCTCCTTGCCACCAGGTCGGCGAGCTCCGCGACGCTGAACTGCTCGGTGAACTGGTTGAAGACGCGGTACTCCCCGAGCTCGGGGGGGTTCTCGATCGCGAGCTCGACGCAGCGCAGCGTGTCGCGGACATTGAGGAAGCCGCGGGTCTGGCCGCCTTCGCCGTACACGGTGAGCGGATGGCCGATCACCGCCTGGACGCAGAAGCGGTTCAGGACCGTGCCGAACACCTCGTCGTAGTCGAACCGCGTCGCGAGGCGCTCGTCGCGGACCGTCTCGTCGGTCTCCACCCCGTAGACGACGCCCTGGTTCAGGTCGGTCGAGCGAAGGCCCCAGATCCGGCACGCGAAGTGGATGTTGTGCGAGTCGTGGACCTTCGAGAGGTGGTACAGGGAGCCGGGCATCTTCGGAAACGGCAGGGTGTCCTTTCGGCCCTTGTGCTCGATCTCGATGAACCCCTCCTCGATGTCGATGTTCGGGGTTCCGTACTCGCCCATCGTCCCGAGCTTGACCAGGTGGCAGTCAGGGACCTTGTCGCGGATCCCGAACAGCAGGTTGAGCGTTCCGAGCACGTTGGTCCGCTGGGTCTCGAGGGCATGCTTTCGCGAGCTCATCGAGAACGGCGCCGAGGGCTGCTCGCCGTAGTGGACGATTGCCTCGGGCGCCGTGTCGGTGAGCACCGCGTCCATGAACTCGGCGTCCTCGATGCTCCCGACGAAGCTCTGGATCTCGTGCCCAGCCACCTCGCGCCAGGCGTCGACGCGCTCGGCCAGGGGGCGGATCGGGATCAGCGAGTCGGTCGAATGCTGGACGTGCCAGCGTCGGCGCGAGAAGTTGTCCACGACGGAAACCTCGTGCCCGCGCGCCGAGAAGCGCATCGCGGTCGGCCAGCCGAGGTATCCGTCACCCCCGAGGATCAGGATCCGCATGACCGGGCGAGGGTAGCGGACCGATCCCCCATCTATTCTCTTGCGGCCTTGGATTTCGCGATCTTGCAGGCGAATCTCCTCCCCCCCGAGCTGACCGCGATCCGCGTGGTGGGCCTCGGCCTGGCGGCGTTGATCGCCGGGTTCGCGATCTGGCGCCGGCGCTCGCTTCGAAACGTCGACGTCCTGATCCTGCTGATGATCGCGCTCGGCCTGGCGATCGTCGCCGGAACCGAGCTCCTCGACGCGATCCTCGGCGCTTTCTCGTTCAAGCGCTCGAACGGGACACGGATCGTCGGTGTCGCGGTCTTCGCGATCCTGATCCTGTTCGGCTTGGTCGTGCGAGCCCTGGCTCAGGGCTCGAGGATCACCCGCGAGCTCTCCGGGGTGCTCGAGGGACTGGCGTGGGAGCAGTTCCGGGTCGCCGGCCGCCCGGAGGAGTTCCGCGACAGGATCGGGGTGCTGGTGCCCGCCTACAACGAGGCCGACGGCATCGACTGGGTCCTCGATCGGATCCCGGATCGGGTCCTGGGAATAGAGACCAAGGTCCTGGTCGTCGACGACGGCTCGCGTGACGCGACCGGCGACGTCGCCGCCGAGCACGGCGCCGTCGTGGCGCGACACGTGATCAACAGGGGCGGCGGCGCGGCGCTTCGGACCGGCTACCGCCTGCTGTGTGATTCCGGGGCGACGATCGTGGTCACGCTCGACGCGGACGGCCAGCACCTGCCGTCCGAGATGGAGCGCCTGGTCAAGCCGATCCTCGACGGCGAGGTCGCAGTGGCCCATGGCTCGCGGGTGCTCGGAGACGCCGAGCCCAACCACTACGCGCGCGAGCTCGGGATCGTCTTCTTCAACCGGATGGTCTCGCTGATCACCCGGACGAAGGTCAGCGACTGCTCGAACGGCTACCGGGCGGTGAGAGTCGCCGTGCTGCCCCAGCTCGTCCTGCGACAAGAGCAGTTCCACACCTCGGAGTTCCTGATCGAGGCGATCAAGCGGGGCATCCCCGCGAAGGAGATCCCGGTCACCGTCGCCAGCCGCCGCCACGGCCACTCGAAGAAGCCCGCGGTGGTTCGCTACGGGCTCGGCTTCGCGAACGCGATCGTCCGGACGTGGCTGCGCTAACGCGCAGCCAACCACTCCGCCGACATCCTCCGCTTCGCGTCCGGTGCCGGCGGGTTCGGGTTCCGACCTGACCCGGCAGGCACCTCCGTCCTTACCGCGACTTCGTCGCTAGCGCCGGCGGGCGCGTCCTCGGGCGACCCGGGCGGCAGGTCGTACTCGTGGTTGGTTGATATTTCGTCCGGCCCCCGGACCGAATGTGGATCGCTGGAGCGAGCCTCGCTGCGGGTTGGCCTTCTCCCTACCCAGCCCCCCGCGGTCCGGCGGCTCCGGGCTGCGTCACCTCCGACGTGTCGGGCAGGTAGAGGTCGGTGCCGCAGCGGTTGCAGACCTGGACGTAGAGCTTGTGGACCTTGCCGCAGCGGGGGCAGCGGCGCTCGGGCTCCTCGGTCTCCGGTCGGTAGAGGATCACGGCGATCAGGCCCAGGCCGGGCAGCACGCCGCCGATCAAAAGCCAAATGAAGAACGAGCTTCCCTTCCCTCGGCCGATGATGCCGGTGGCGAGGCCGAACGACGCCGCGAGGATCAGGTAGGGCACGGTCCCATTGTCGCGCCTGGTCGACCCGTCCGGGAGCTACTCGAGCGGACGATGCGTGCCGCCGCGCGCGTACTCCTCGGCTCGCAGGGGGCGCGGGTGGCCGATCGAGCCCACCTCGGCGACGTCGCGCCGAAACGGGAGGCTCACCGTCCAGTCGACCACCGCCCGGATCTTTCGCGCCAGGCCGGGGATCCTGCTCATGTGGTAGGTGCGCGCCATCCACCAGGCGACGAACCCGCGGAACTTCTTGGGGCCTAGGCGCCCGACCGCTTTGTGGCGGCCGAGGTTGACGAACGCGACCCGCGCCCGGTAGCGAAACGGGCGGGCGGTGCCGATCCCGAGCTCGGCGCCGATGTTGCGCGCGACCAGCGGCCCCTCGCGAACCGCGTGCTGGGCCGTCGGCGGGCACGGGGCGCCACCCGTGTCGCGCGGGTCCGGAACCGCGGCGCAGTCGCCTACCGCCCAAACCCCCTCCATCCCCTCGACCCGAAGGTATGAGTCCACCTTGACGCGCCCGGTCTGGTCCAGGGGGAGGCTCAGCGAGCGAAGGCTGGGGTGGGCGATCACGCCGGTAGTCCAGACGATGGTCCGCGTCGGTATCGACTCACCCGTCGACAGGCCGACGCTGTCCTCGCGCGCCTCCTCGATCCGGGTCCCGAGGCGGATGTCTATGCCCCGCGCCCGCAGGGACGTCGTCGCGTACTCGGCGAGGTCGGCGTCGATCTCGGGCAGCACCCGGTCCTGGGCCTCGACCAGGATCCAGCGCATCCCGTGAAGTCTGGCGCGTGGGTAGCGCTCGATCGCGTCGACCGCGAAGTCCTGAAGCTCGGCGAGCGCCTCGAGCCCCGCATAACCCCCGCCGACGAACACGTAGGTCAGGAGCTCCTCTCGGCGCTCTGGATGCTCGCTCGCGTTCGCGGCCTCGAGCGTCTCGACCACGTGGTTTCGAAGCCAGATCGCGTCGGCGAGGCTCTTGAACCCGACGGCGTGCTTGTCGAGGCCGGGGACGGGGAGCAGTCGCGACACCGAGCCGAGCGCCAGCAGGAGCTGGTCGTAGCGGAGCTCGGAGACCTCGTCCTCGTGGCTCGTCAGCTGGACCGTGCGGGACGCGGGGTCGTGCGCCGTCACGGCGCCGAGCCGCAGGTAGGTCCGCTTCAGGATGTCGCGGAGCGGCGTCACGACGTGGCGCGGCTCGAGCGTCCCGGCCGCCGCCTCGGGCAGAAACGGCGTGTAGAGCAGGAAGTTGACGTCGTTGACCAGCACCAGGCGGGCCGCCTGACGCGGGATCAGGCGCTCGAGCTTTCGGGCCGCCGATGCCCCGGCGAACCCGCCGCCGACGATCACGACGTTCCAGGCCACGGGCTCAGTATGCCACCTTGTAACAGCCTGTTACAAGGTACTCGGGAGCGAAGCGCCCCCTCAGCGCGCGGAGAGCCGCCCGCGGCTCGGGTGTGCTCCCCCGCGCGTCACTCGACCCCCAGGCTCGCCTTGATCAGGCGCACGATGTCCCCCCCATCGGCTCGCCCCTTGGTCTCGCGCATGACCGCGCCGACTATCGGGCCGATCGCCTTCGCGTTGCCCGCCTTGACCTTCTCGGCGGCGACCGGCTCGGCCTCGATCGCCCGCTTGATGATCTCCTCGAGCTGACCGGAATCCGAGACCGCGGTCAGGCCGCGCTCTTCGACCAGGGCCTCCGGATCGTCGGCGGGCGAGCCCGGATCGACGAGCGCCCCGAGCAGCTCACGGCCGCTCGCGTGGGTGATCCGCTTCTCGACCACCATTCGGGCCACGGCGACGAGATGCGCCGGCTCGACGTCACGGCCGTCCGGGTCGAACTGGCGCTGGGCGGCGGCGAGCTCGCCGGTCACCCAGTTCGCGATGATGCTCGGCTCGACTCCGTCCCCTGCTGCCAGCGCGCCGTCGAAGTAGGACCCGAGCCTTGCGTCGAAGGCAAGCTGGCGGGCGAGATCGGCGGGGAGGCCGAGGTCGGCCTCGTAGCGGCGCTGCCTCTGCTCGGGGAGCTCGGGGAGCGCATCGCGGGCCTCGCCAAGCATCCGCTCGGTCGGCACCAGCGGCACGAGGTCCGGCTCCGGGAGGTATCTGTAGTCGTGCGCGTACTCCTTCGAGCGCAGCGTCGTCAGCGAGCCGTCGCGGGGATCGAAATGAACGGTCTCCTGGACGATCTCCTCGCCCGCCTCGAGCGCGGCGGCCTGGCGCTTCAGCTCGGCCTCCACCCCGCGCTCCAGGAAGCGGAAGCTGTTCATGTTCTTGAGCTCGGTCTTGGTTCCGAGCTCGGGCTCGGCGGGGCGCCGGATCGAGACGTTCGCGTCGCAGCGAAGGCTTCCCTCCTCCATGTTCACGTCCGAGACCCCCAGCTGCTTGACCGTCGTTCGCAGGAGCTGGGCCCACTCGCGGGCCTCGGCGGGACTGTGGAGGTCGGGCTCGGTGACGATCTCCACCAGCGGCGTCCCGGCCCGGTTGAAGTCCACGAGGGAGGCCGCCGAGCCGTGGATCCTGCCCGACTGCCCGACGTGGATCATCTTCGCGGCGTCCTCCTCGAGGTGCACGCGGTGGATCCGCACCGCGCCGAGCCTCCCCTCGGTGGCGAGCGGGATGTCGTACTGGCTGATCTGGTAGCCCTTCGGGTTGTCCGGGTAGAAGTAGTTCTTGCGGTGAAAGATCGACCGCGGTGACACCTCGCAGCCGAGGGCGAGAGCGATCTGGAGCCCGTAGGAGACCGCGCGCTCGTTGGTCACCGGAAGCGTTCCGGGGTGTGCGAGACAGACCGGGCAGGTATGGGTGTTCGGCTCGTCGCCGAACGACAGGGAACACCCGCAGAACATCTTCGTCCGGGTGCTGAGCTGCACGTGGATCTCGAGACCGATCACGGCCTCGTATGGGGCCTCCCAGCTCACGTCGCGATCCCCTCCGGCAGGGCGTCGAACCCGAGCCCCGCCTCGATCGCGTGCGCGGCGTCGAGCAGGCCCGACTCCGAGAACGCCGGGCCGGCGATCTGAAGGCCCACCGGGAGCTCGGGGCCGCCGCCGGACGGCGCGAGCCCGGCCGGGATCGAGATCGCGGGAATCCCGGCCAGCGACATCGGCACCGTGCAGTAGTCGGACAGGTACATCGCCAACGGGTCGCCGGCTCGCGCGCCGAGCTCGAAGGCCACAGTGGGCGAGGTCGGGGTGACGAGGTAGTCGAACCGCTCGAAGGCGCGGGAGAAGTCCTCGACGATCCTCGTCCGGACGCGCTGGGCGCGGCCGTAATAGGCCTCGTAGTAGCCGGAGGACAGCGCGTAGGTGCCGAGCATGATCCGCCGCTTTACCTCGGCGCCGAACCCCTCATCACGGGTTCGCTCGTACATCGCGACGAGGTCGCCGTCGCCGTCGGCGCGGAAGCCGAACCGCACCCCGTCGTAACGCGCGAGGTTGGCCGATGCCTCGGCCGGGGCGAGCACGTAGTAGGCCGAGAGGCCCTGGTCCGCGTGGGGAAGCCCGCACTCATCGACGGCGCCGCCGAGTCCGCGGATCACGTTCAGGGCCTGTTCGAAGGCCGCGGCGACGCCGGGCTCGATCCCCTCGGCGTCGGTTGAGAGCTCGCGGGGGACGCCGAAGCGAAGGCCCGAAAGGTCGGTTCGCGAGGGCAGGTCCACCCCACCCTCGATCCCGACCGAGGTCGAGTCGCAATCGTCGCGGCCCTGCATGGCCCGAAGCAGAAGCGCGGCGTCGACGACGTCGCGGGTCAGGGTTCCGCATTGGTCGAGCGAGGAGGCGAAGGCGATCATCCCGTGGCGCGAGATCGCGCCGTAGGTCGGCTTCAGGCCGACGATCCCGCAAAGCGAGGCCGGCTGGCGGATAGACCCCCCGGTATCCGTTCCGATCGCGCCCGGCGCAAGTCGCCCGCCCACCGCAGCGGCCGAGCCGCCCGACGATCCGCCGGGCACACGGCCGGTGTCCCAGGGGTTGAGGGCGGGGCCGTAGGCTGAATTCTCGTTCGAGGAGCCCATCCCGAACTCATCCATGTTCGTCTTGCCGAGCACCTGCGCGCCGGCGCCCTTGAGCCGCTCGACGGCGGTCGCGGTGTACGGCGGCCTGTAGCCCTCGAGGATTCGCGATCCCGCGGTGGTGGGGATGCCCTCGGTGCAGAACAGGTCCTTGATCGCGATCGGGATCCCCGCCAGGGGCGCAGCGTCGCCGGGCGCGGGCACGGGTTCTGCCTTCGCGGGCTCGCCGCGCCACAGGAAGGCGTTCAGCGGGTCACCCGCCGACGCCTCGTCGTACGCCGCAACGTAGTCGTCACGGCTCAGGTCGCCGGCGGCGATCCGCGCCGCCGCCTGACCGACCGTCAGCTCGAGCAGGCTGCTCAACGGAGTCCGTCCACCGAGCTCAGGCCTGGGGGGACGGGACCCGGAACGCGCCCTCGGCGCGATCGGGCGCATCGGCGAGGATGCGCTCACGCTCAGCGCTCGGCCGCGGCTCGTCGGAGCGAAGCACGTTCGAGAGAGAGACCACGTGCGAGGTGGGCTCCACCCCGTCGAGGTCGAGCTGGTTCATGCGCTCCACGTGCTCGAGGATCACCGACAGCTCCGTCGACATCCGGCCGATCTCCTCCTCGGTGAGCTCGAGGCGCGCCAGGCGCGCGACGTGCAGGACCTGATCGCGATCGATCACGCGCGTGATTCTAGGTACCGGGGGCGATCACCCGGGGGTGGTTAGGATCACCGCCCGTGAGCGCCGAGCGATTCGTCGTCTTCAACCTCCGCCTGCTCGCGGCGAGTTTCGCGGTCGTCGGCATCCTGTTCATCGCCGTCCCGAACGGGGTGCTCGACGTGATCAGCGACCTGGGCGACGACCTCGGCGGCTTCGTCGCGGCGCCGGAGACGGTCGAGAAGCTGTGGCTGGCCCTGGCCTTCGCCTACATGGTCGTCATAACCGGCATCTGCCTGGTCGTCCAGACGGACGTGCCCCGCTACCGGCCGCTCCTGCTCGTCCTGGCCGCGGGAAAGGCGGCATCGTCGCTCGCGGCGCTCGGCTTCTACGTCTTCGACTCCCACGTCTTCATCTACCTGTTGAACTTCCTGGTCGACGGGTTCCTGGTCGGGGTGGCGCTGCTCTTGTGGTCGATGTCCGGCCGGATCGGGGCGCCAGCGGCGCCTTCCTGAAGGGCCCCCCCGGGGCTCGGTGCCGCCGCGCTTCGAGCCCCGCGAGCGGGCGAACCCGTCCTCGGAAAGGCCGAGATGCGGATCCTGCGCGCCTTCGCCGAGGCGATGGCACCGGGGTTCGGGCCGCTGCCCCCGGCGGCCGGGCCCGAGCGGAAGGGAAGCTCTCCGCGGCGCGACTCGGTCGAGGTCGCAACGCCGCTGAACCGCTACATGGCGGACCTGCCGGCTCGCAACACGAGGCAGATCCGGCTCGCGCTCAGGGCGCTCGAATGGCTGCCGTTCCCGTGGCGCTTCAGCCGCGCGAGCCTCGACTCGCGGCAGGACTTCCTGCGCCGCCTGGAGCGCTCGAGCATCCCGTTCGCCGGCGACCTGCTCCTTCTGCTCAAGGTCGTCGCCGGCCTCGGATACGGCAACGACTCCCGAGTCCGGGCCGCGGTCGGCTACGAGATGCGCTGCGAGAGCTCGAATGGCCGCGCCGTGGCCGAGCGGACGAGCGCGGGGCTCGGTGACGTCGTTCCCCCGCTGGGGGGCGAGGAGTGCGACGTGGCGATCGTCGGGTCGGGAGCGGGGGGAGCGGTCACGGCTGCGGTCCTGTCGGAGGCCGGCCTGGAGGTCGTGGTACTGGAGGCAGGGCCGTGCTTGGACCACCGCAGCTATCCCGAGGAACCGCTTGCCGCGCTCTCCGCCCTCTACCGCGACGGGGGGTTGACGATCGCCGAGGGACGCCCGGCGATCCCGACCCCGGTGGGCCGTGCGGTGGGAGGCACGACCGTGATCAACTCCGGGACCTGCTTTCGGGCCCCCGATCGGGTGCTCGCCGGATGGCGCTCCGAGCATGGGATCGATTGGGCCGGCGAGCTCGAAGGCGACTACGCCGAAGCCGAGGAGATGCTCGACGTGCGCACCGTCGACCCCGAGCGGATGGGCCGAAACGGGCAGCTCCTGCTCGAGGGAGCCGAGGCGCTGGGCGTCAGCCACGAGCCGCTGCGCAGAAATGCGGGACGCTGCGACCAGTGCAGCTCCTGCCCCGCGGGTTGCCGGCTCGACGCCAAACGGGCGATGCACGTCTCCTACCTGCCGCGAGCCGTGGCCGCGGGTGCCCGGATCCGAGCCGACACCGAGGCGCATGGCATCGTGTGGGAGCGAGGCCGCGCGGCGGGAGTCGACTGCGTGTCGCATGCCCGCGAGGAGCCGAGCCCCTTCCGGCTTCGGGCCCGCCGGGCGGTCGTCCTCGCGGGAGGCGCGTTCGGAACCCCCGAGCTCCTGCTCAGGTCGGGCTTTGCCTCCGAAAGCGGACAGCTCGGGCGCAACCTCAGGATCCACCCCGCCTGCTGGGTCGGCGCCCGCTTCGCCGAGCAGGTTCGCGGCTGGGACGGCGTGATGCAGAGCTACGCCGTCAACGAGTGGGAGGACCGCGGCCTGCTGATGGAGGCGACCTTCACTCCGCTCGCGTTCGGGGCCCAGTGGCTGCCCGGGACCGGGGTCGAGCACCAGGAGAGGGTGCTCGCCTACGACCGCATCGCCTCGACCGGCGTTCACCTCTCCGATCGCTCGAGCGGCCGCGTCGGCCTGGCCCGCGACGGGTCGCTGCGGGTGACCTATCGCCTCACGCGCGAGGACGGCGACCGGCTCGTCTTCGGGATCGCCCGCGCCGCCGAGCTCTTCTACGCAGCCGGCGCGTCCGAGGTCTACCCGCAGATCGCCGGCATCCCGACCATCGCCCGAACCCGGATCAAACAGCTCGAGTCCTCCCCCCCAAGGCCTCGGCGCTTCGGCTCGAGGCCTTCCACCCGATGGGAACGGCGCGCATGGACGCCGACTCCGCGGCGGGCGTGGCCGACATCGACGGCGCGGTCCGCGGCGCAAAGGACCTCTACATCGCCGACGGCAGCCTCCTGCCGAGCTCGATCGGCGTCAATCCGATGATGACGATCATCGCGATGGCCTCCCGCGTCGCCCACGGGCTGGCCGAGCGCCTGGGTTAGGGAACGACGACGGGCGAAATGGCCGCGACGATCAGTTCCCGGATGACCCGGCCAAAGCCAAGATCACGATCACGAGCGCCCCTACTCCGACCCAGCCCAAGACGATGCCCGCCACCGCCATTCCTCGGCCGCCCTGGGTTCCGCGGGAATCGTCGATCTGGCGCTTTCCGACGTAGCCGAAGATGAGTGCCAGTACCGACCCCACCCACCAGATCCAGAGGATCCCAAGAACCAACGAGGCGATCGCCATCCCGTTCGTCTTCTGTGGGGTGAGGGCCACCGGCTGAGGTGCGGCCGTGGGCGGGGCGGCCAGCGGGGGAGCCGGACTTCCGGGTACCGCAGGGGGAGGCGCGGGGGCCCGCTGCTCCGTCCAATCCACCCCGTCCCAATAACGCGTGTTTCGGGAATCCTCGGGGTCCGGGTACCAACCTGCGGGCGGGCCTGATTCCGACATCGTTCGTCTATTGATTCGCGCCCGGGCGCGTCGACGAACCGGGGTCGTGAACATGTTCCGTCCACCGGCCGCCGTCCCAGTAGCGGAGCGCGGGTCCACCCCCCGGGTCGGGATACCACCCTGCCGGCGGCATGCTCGCCGGCGCCGCCCGTTGCACGAACGTCGGAGTCGCCACGGACGCGGTACCGGCGCCAATGCTCGCGTTGCGCAGTCCCGGTGCCTGAATTGCCATCACAAGCCCCGCGGCGCCCACCGCGATCGAACCGATCAGGTCGGCGATGATGCCCCAGCCGAGCGAGATGGAACCACCAACTAGGTCGGACTTCTGGTTGATGTCATTGATGTCCGCAATGACGATCACCAAGCCGAGAACTCCGAGCGCCGAGACCACGATCACCGGCCAGGTCGGCAACTCCGCCGCGAGATAATGCACCGCCAGGAATACGGCGGCGATAACGCCGATGCCGATCAGGATGCCTCCGTCACGGTCGCTCCCGTTCAGCGTGATCAGCGTTCCGATCTTCGCCCATGGACCGAGCCCACCGATGACGATCACTGCGCAGCTCGCGATTGCACCCCAGAAGAAGACCGGGTTCGGCATCGCCCGCGTCTGAGCCATCGCGCCAGCATATTGCGCTGCACGGCCGCGGTCCAGGGGTATGAAGACGGCCGCCCGAAGGCGGCCGTCGTCAGGCTCTATGCCCCTCGCGGCGCCCTACGCGCTCGGGGGAGGGTTCGAGGGCGGGGGGCTCGACGGCGGGGGGTTCGACGGCGGGGGGTTCGACGGCGGGGGGTTCGACGGCGGGGGCGGAGGTGGCGGAGCGCCCGTGCCGGCATCGCCGCCGCCGCCGAAGCGGCCGGCCTCGTCGCCGAACGAGGTCCCTTCCTCCTGCATCGCCATGTATCCGCCGACCGCTACAGCCGCGGCGGAGATCAGACCCAGGAAGACGCCGATCTTTCGGGTGTGGGAGATCCCGGTGCCCGAGAGGCTGGCGCCGAAGTCCGGCGGGCTGATGATGCTGATCACGATCAGCACAACGGACAGGATGCCCAGGCCAGCGACGATCGCGCTCAGGGCGACCGGGAGTCCGACCTCGCCCTCGGATGCGGCGATCAGGGCCAGGCCGATCGCGGCCAAGGCCGTGATGAACAGCACGATGTCGGTGAAGCCGTAGGAACCCCAGGCGTTGCGGGCACCCTCGGCCGAAACGGCGAAGGCACCGGCCCCGGCATCGAACTTGAGCCCGAACCAGTCGAAGATGAACATGAACAGGATCAGGAGGATCCCGGATACACCCGCGATCTTCTCGCCCTGACTGAGTCTGGTGAAGTCCATTGACCCTCCTTGAGTGGGTGACTTCGGTTTCGGGGTGACTTTCAGCGCTGGTGAATGACTTCCTGCCGTGGATCGGGCCGAATCGGCGCCTGATCCCGCTCTCTCAAGCCGTTCGTGCGCGCCTCAGGCTAGCCACCGATCCATCGACAAGACGGATATCGACACCGTCGCCCGCTTGCTCAAGCGCGCCGGTTGCGCGCCGCGAGGACCGTGTTGGAGAGGAGCATCGCAATCGTCATCGGGCCGACGCCACCCGGCACCGGGGTGATCGCCCCCGCCACCTGGGCGACTGGCTCGAAGTCAACGTCGCCGACAAGTCCGTCGTCGGTCCGGTTCATGCCGACGTCGATCACGGCCGCCCCCGGCTTCACCCAGTCGGCGCGGACCAGGCGGGGTGAGCCCACGGCCGCCACCAGGATGTCCGCACGGCGGCAGGTCTTGGCGAGATCGGCGGTGCGCGAGTGACAGGTGGTGACCGTCGCATCGGCGTTCAGGAGGAGGCTCGCCAGCGGGCGGCCGACCAGGATCGAGCGCCCGATCACCACGGCGTCGGCCCCACGCGGCTCGACTCCCGCGTGGGCGAGCAGCTCCATGACCCCCTGAGGCGTGCAGGGGACGAGGCCGGGGCGTCCCTGGGCCAGCCGCCCGGCGCTCCCGGCGGTCAAGCCGTCGACGTCCTTGTCGGGGTCGATCGAGGAGACGACCGCGTCCTGGGCGATCCCCTCGGGGAGCGGGAGCTGGACGAGGATCCCGTCGACCTCGCCGTCGGCGTTCAGCTCGCCGATCAGGCTGAGCAGCGCTTCCTGCGTGGTCGAGTCGCCGAGGCCGTGGTGGACCGAGCGCATACCCACCTCCTCGGTGCTCTTTCGCTTGTTCGCGATATAGACCTGCGAGGCGGGGTCGTCGCCGACCAGGACGGTTGCCAGGCCGGGCACCCGGCCCGCATGGGCAGCCGCGAACTCCTCGACCTGGCCGGCGACCCTGGCGCGGACCTCGCTGGCGACCGCCTTGCCGTCGATCACCCGCGCGGGCACCCGGCTATTCAGCCTTTCGAAGCGGCGCGTAGTCGGCCATCAGCTTGCGCTCGGTCGCGTCCTGGGCGAAGCGCACGACGAGCAGGTTGCCGGACTCGATTCCGGTCACCACTCCCTCGCCGAAGCTCGCGTGGACGACGTCGTCGCCGATCGCGAAGTCGAGCGGAGTGGCGTGCGGCTGAGGGCGCTCGGGCGCCTCTCCTCCGGCCCCGCCCAGCCCGCCGCCGGGCCAGCCCGTGGGCGTGGTCGAAACCCGACGATCGACGTACTGCTCGGGGATCTCGGAGAGGAACCGCGACGGGAGGTTGTAGCCGCGCCCGCCATGGAGGGTTCGCCGCCGCGCGAAGCACATGCACAGGCGCCGGCGAGCCCTGGTAACGCCGACGTAGCACAGGCGCCGCTCCTCCTCGAGGTTTCCCTCCTCCAGGGAGCGCATGTGCGGGAAGACCCCCTCCTCGCAGCCGATCATGAACACCGCCTCGTACTCGAGGCCCTTGGCGTTGTGGAGGGTCATCAGAGTGCAGAGGCTCTCGCCGTCGGCGAGCGAGTCCTGGTCGGTGTACAGAGAGATCTGTGCGAGGAACTCCTCCAGCGGGCGAACGTCGCTCTCGCCCTCGACCGCGCGGTTGGCGTCGAACTCGGCGGCAACCCCGATCAGCTCCTCGAGATTCTCGGCGCGCCCTTCGGCCTCGATCGTGCGCTCGGCGGCGAGGGCGTCGAGATAGCCGCTCTCGGTGAGCGTCGCTCTGAGCAGGTCCGCCACCGAGGCATCGGCGGCGGCGCGCTCGCGAAGGCCGGCCATCAGGTCGGCGAACCTCCCCACCGCCCGAACCGCCGCCTGGCCGAGGCCGGGCGCGCGCTCGGGCTCGGAGAAGACCTCCGAGATGTCCTGGCCGGTGGTGTTGGCGTGCGACAGCAGGCGCGCCTGGGTCGTGTCGCCGATACCGCGGCGCGGCGAGTTGACGACGCGGGCGAACGACACCGCGTCGGCCGGGTTGGCGATCAGGCTGAGGTAGGCGACCGCGTCCTTGATCTCGGCGCGCTCGTAGAACTTGGTGCCCCCGATGACCTGGTACGGGATCTCGAATCGGACCAGCATGTCCTCCAGCACCCGGCTCTGGGCGTTGACCCGGTAGAAGACGGCGATCTCCTCGCGACTCAGGCCCTCCTCCCCCGACAGCCGCTGGATCTCAGAGGCGACGAATCGTGCCTCGGCATGCTCGTCGTCGAACTCCGCAAGCACGACCGGGTCGCCTTGGCCGACATCCGTCCACAGGCGCTTCGGCTTCTGGCCGCGGTTGTGCGAGATGATCCCGTTCGCGGCCTCGAGGATCGTCTGGGTGGAGCGATAGTTCTGCTCGAGCTTGACGACCGTGGTCCCCTCGAAGTCCCGCTCGAACTCGAGGATGTTCCTGATGTCGGCGCTCCTGAACGAATAGATCGACTGAAAGTCGTCGCCGACCACGAACAGGTTGCCGTGCTCCTCCGCGAGGAGCTGGAGCAGGCGATACTGGGCGCGGTTGGTGTCCTGGTACTCGTCGACCAGCACCCATCGAAAGGCGCGGCGATAGCGCTCGCGGACGTCCTCGAACAGCTCCAGCAGGTTGACGGTCCGGACCAGCAGGTCGTCGAAGTCCATCGCGTTGGCCTCGAGCATTCGACGCTCATAGAGGCCGTACACCTCGGCCACCGTCTGCTCGAAATCGGTACGCGCGACCTCCTGGACCCCCTCCTCGCCGTCAGCCGGGTCCTGGGGTGGAGACGCGTAGGCCTCCGCGTCGAGGAGCTCGTTCTTGGCGCGTGATATCTGGGCCCGTACGGCCCGCGGCGGATAGCGCTTCGGGTCGACCCCGAGCTCCTCGGCGCATCGCTTGACCATCCGCAGCGAGTCCGCCTCGTCGTAGATCGTGAAGGCGCGCCTGTAGCCGAGGCGGGGGGCGTCGGCTCGCAGGATCCGGGCGCAGGCCGAGTGAAAGGTCATCACCCACATGACCCTCGAGACACCCCCCACGAGTCGCTCGACCCGCTCGCGCATCTCGCCGGCAGCCTTGTTGGTGAACGTGATCGCGAGGATCTCCGACGGCAGCGCCCGGCCGGTAGCGAGCAGATAGGCGATCCGGTGGGTGAGGACGCGGGTCTTTCCCGATCCCGCGCCGGCCAGCACCAGGAGCGGGCCCTCGCCGTGGGTGACCGCCTGGCGCTGCGGTGGGTTTAGGTCGGCCAGCAGCCGCTCGACCTGGGTGGAGCCGGCGCTTACCGGCCTGAGCTCGGTCTCGGGGCCCATCGGGCGAGCATAGCTACGGTCACGGCGCGCTCATGCGGGTCGAGGGACGGACGACCTCGGGAGACTCAGCCGCCAGCCGATGACGGCGCGGATCCGCGATCGAGCCGGCGAACCTCGCCCTCGGCCGGCTTTCCGTCGAGCTCGGCGACCCGCCGCTCGAGTTCGCCGATCCGATCCGCGAGGCCCTCGATCGCCTCGGCGACGGGGTCCGGCAGGTGAATCCAATCGGCGTCGGGCCCCTCCACCCTTCGGCCGTCGACCCTGACCGGGTGGCCCGGGTTCCCGACCACCGTGGAGTTCGCGGGAACGTCCTGGATCACGACGGTGTTGGCGCCGACCTTGGCGCTTTGGCCGACCGTGATCGGGCCGAGCAGCTTCGCCCCGGACCCGATCGTCACCCCGTCCTCGATGGTCGGATGGCGCTTTCCGCGTGCGAATCCGGTCCCCCCCAGGGTCACTCCCTGATAGAGCGTCACGCGGTCGCCGATCTCGGCCGTCTCCCCCACCACCACGCCCGAGCCGTGGTCGATGAAGAAGTCCTCGCCGATCCTTGCCGCGGGATGGATCTCGACCCCGGTCACGGCGCGACTCGCATAGGAGAGCGCCATCGGCGCGACCGGCACGCTCGCCTCGTGAAGGGCGTGCGCAACCCGGTAGGCGAGGATCGCCTGAACCCCGCCCCAGTTGCTGAGGATCTCGAGGCTTCCCACCCCCCTGGCCGCGGGGTCGCGCTCGCGCGCTGAGGCCAGATCGGCTCTGATCTCGCGCGTAACTCGTTTCAGCGTGTCCATTCCGGGCATGGCCAAAGCGTACGCGCTAGGGACGGAGTCCCGGTCGGAGAGTGTGGGCCTGCCGGTCGAGTCCGCACCCGGACCCGACGCATCCGGCTTCGCCGCATGATCGGTCGGCTGCGCCTCCCTGAAAGCCGAAGGCGAAGCTTCCGGCGGAGTTGCTCATTCCGGGGCGAAGAACGGCAGCGACATGTAGCGCTCCCCGCAATCGGGGACGATCACCACGACCCGCTTTCCCTCGAGCTCTGGCCGGGCGGCCATCTCGATCGCCGCCTCGATCGCCGCGCCCGCCGAGATCCCGACCAGCAGGCCCTCGCGCTGCGCCGCTTCGCGCGCCCGGGTGAGCGCCGTCTCGTCGTCTACGGCGATCACCTCGTCGATCAATGATCGGTCCAGCACTTCGGGCACGAAGCCGGCACCGATCCCCTGGATTTTATGGGGCCCCGGCAGGCCGCCCGAGAGGACGGGCGAAGCCGCAGGCTCGACCGCCACCACCCGCACCGACGGACGTCGTTCCTTGAGGCGCTGGCCGACGCCGGTGATCGTGCCACCGGTGCCCACCCCGCAGACCAGGCAGTCGACCTGGCCATCCAGGTCGCGCCAGATCTCCTCGGCCGTGGTGCGGCGATGGACCTCCGGGTTGGCCGGATTATTGAACTGCTGGGGCATGAAGCCATCGCGATCGGCGGCGATCCGCTCGGCGAACTCCACGGCCTCGTTCATCCCCCCCAGCGAGGGGGTCTCGTGAACCTCGGCGCCGTAGGTCCGAAGCAGCGACACGCGCTCGCGCGTCATCCCCTCGGGCAACGTGAGCACGAGCTCGTAGCCGCGCGCGGCGCAGACCATCGCCAGAGCGATCCCGGTGTTTCCGCTGGTCGCCTCGACCACAACCGAGCCTCCGGGCTCGATCAGGCCGTCGCGCTCGGCCGCATCGATCATCGCGACCCCGATCCGGTCCTTCACCGACCCGCCGGGGCTCAGGTACTCGAGCTTCGCGACGACCTCGGCGCCCAGACCCTCACCGAGCCGCGACACGACGACGAGCGGAGTGTCGCCGACCGTGCTCGACGCTTCTCGCGCCACCGCCGCGATCCTCTGCCTCGTGGTTGTCTCGTCCACCTCGAGCCCAAGGTATAGGTCCATCCCCGCCCTCGCGCAGGGCGCCTCTCACCCGGTACGCGCCGGGCGACCCGGCCAGGGCCGAGGCCGAGGCCGAGGCGCCTTCCCCCGCCGCCTAGTCCTGGGGGCCCGCGGCCTTCAGGGCCTCTTCGCGATCGACGAAGATCCGGATTCGCTTGATCCGCCCGCCCGCGACGTCGTAGATGTTTCCCGTCTCGGTGGCCGTCGGGATCCCGCTCGACCGTCCGGTCGCCGTCACGCGCATGAACGCCAGGACTCGACTGGCGCCGACCGGCGAGAGGTGCTCGATCTCGATCTTGAAGTCGGGGGTAGTGTCGCCGAGGTCCGAGAAGAAGCGCCTGATCCCCTCGGCTCCCTTGTAGACCCCCGCCAAACCGTCCAGGGGCGTGGTCAACTCGACATCGTCCGTGCAGCAGGCGAGGTATGCATCCAGGTCCTGCTCGTTGACCGCGGCGACGGCGCGTTCGACGATCTCGAGGTTCTGCTCCGACACGGCGGGGAGTATGGAGCCTCCGCCGGCTCGGGGCGGTTCAGGCTCGCCACCGGCGCGCCAGCATCCGGCTCGTCAGCTCCGCCAGCGTGACGCCCGCGAGCGCCCCGGCGATCGCGTCGCCGGGGTAATGGACCCCGGCATGGACGCGCGAGTAGGCGACCCCCACCGCGAGGGCGCGCAAGGGGATCGCCGCACCCGGGGAAACCTCGCCGACCCCCGTCGCGAACGCGAATGCCGCGGCGCTGTGCCCGGAGGGAAACGAGCGCGAGACCGGCATCGGCACGCGCCGGGATCCCGGTACAGCGTGCTCGACCGGGTCCGGGCGCCGGCGCCTTGCCACCAGCTTTAGCGCGGCGTTGACGAACAGGGAGGTAACGCCGAGCGAGGCGAGCCCCACGGCCGCCGCCCGCCGCCCCCCGGGCCCGCCGCCGAGCGCCAGCGCGGCAGCGCACCCCAACGAGAGCTTCGAGTGGTCGGCGGCGCGCGTCAGGCGGGCGAGGCTCCGATCGAGGGCCGGGGTCGGGGTCTTGGCGATCGCGGCGTAGACCGCCAGGTCGAGACGTTCGGCGTCGGCGAGCCAGGCGCGCCACCCTCTCGAGAGGCCGGCGTGGTGCGCGTGGTCCTCGTCGGATGGCCCCATCGGGCAAGCGATCCTATGACCCGACCCCGAGCGGCGGCGGGCTGGTGCGCCCGTCCAGCGCTGGTTCGGCTCGCGCAGGTCACGACGCGGGCCTAGATGTAATACATGCCGCCGCCCGCCTCCTCGGACTCGCGGCGGGCGATGTCGGCGATCGTGGTCGAGCGGAAGACGTCGCGAAGCGCCTCGACACCCTCGGCCCAGATGCCGCCCGCCTCCTTTCCCTCCTGCCCGAGCCTCCCGTCGAGCGACTGCACGACCTCGAGCACGTCGATCTCCTCGGCTGGTCGGGCGAGCGTATAGCCGCCCTTGACCCCGCGGTGGCTTTGAAGGAGGCCGTCGCGGCGCAGCGTCGTGAAGAGCTGCTCCAGGAACTGGACCGGCATCCGGCGACGATCGGCGATCTGAGCGATCGGGACCGGCCGCTCGCCGGAGCGGGCCAGCTCGGCGAGCGCGACCACCGCGTAGCGTGACTTCGAGGTGACGGAGATCATCGCCCGGCCTGTTGTACCGGACCGGTCGGCGTGGGAAAAGCTCGCTCTTTCCGCCCCCGACGTCGACCGGCCCGGCCGACGACGCTAGGATGCTGCCCGGGCCGGCTCGGACTGGAACAGTTGTCGTGTACCGGGGCGCACGAAAGTGCATCACACCGGGAAAACCGCGTCCGGAGTAAGAGAGTGAGCGAGGACCGACGCTGCCTGGTCATAGACGCGCAACCCACGATGCGCCTCGGTGTGCGCGAGGCGCTCGCGAACCGCTACGCCGTCGAGGAGGCCGCGGACGGAAGCGGCGCGCTCGAGCTCCTGACCTCGGTCGGTGACTTCGACGTGGCGGTTGTCGACCTGGGCCGGGGAAACGGCAACGGCACCAGGGAGCTCCGCGGCACCGGGGCGATCCGCGCGCTCAGGAAGGCACAGCCCGGCCTCGGGATCGTGGCCCACGGCCCCCACCCCCAAAAGCACGCCGCAACCGAGGCGATCAAGGCCGGCGCGACCGCGTACGTCGTCAAGAGCTCCCCGGTCGAAGCGCTGAACGAGGCGGTGGACGCCGCCGCGGAGTCGGAGAGCTTCGTCGACCCGGCCGCCAGGGGCCGGCCGCGGGGCCGTCCCGTGTTGACCCGCCGCCAACGCGAGATCCTCCAGCTCTATGCGGACGGGGAATCGACCGCCCGCGTCGCCAGACAACTCGGGCTGAGCGCCGAGACGATCCGCACCCATACCAAGGCGACCCTGGCCCGCCTCGGCGCCCGCGACCGCGCCCACGCCGTCGCCATCGCCCTGCGCTCAGCCCTAATCGAGTAGGGCATAACTCCGGCGGCAGCGGAGCCGAAGGCGAGCAGCCGCCGGAGTGGTGTTTTAGATCCAGCCGTGGTCGCGGGCGATCAGCACCGCCTGAGCGCGATCCACCGCGCCGATCTTGCGATAGACGTTGTGCAGGTGGGTTCGGATCGTGCTCACGGACAACGAGAGCTCGTGGGCGATCTGCTTGTAGACCTTGCCCTCGGCCAGTCCGCGCAGAGCGTCGATCTCGCGGGCCGAGAGCGGACAGGGGTCGGAGGGGCGCCGCCGAGGCGCGCTCGCATGCGGGAACTCGTAGAGCAGTGGCGCGACCCGTTCGCGCTCCAGCCCCAGGTTCTCCGCCGCGTCCACCATCGCCTCGGGCGGAGCCGGGTCGCCGCTCGCGTAGTGGACGACGAGGTCGGCCAAGCGGATCGCCGCCGCGTGGCCGTCGGCCTGCGGCGAGTGGTGGCGCTCGATCGCCAGCGCCACGCTCGACGATAGGCCCCAACGCCGCACCAGGACCGCGCCGACGAGCGCGTGGTCGATGCCCAGCTCGCGCCGCTCGCGACGAACCCGCTCATCGGGGGTCGCGTCGTGGTCGTCGAGCTCGAATTCGCCGTAGAGCTGGGCCAGCACGTGGCGGCCGACGTCGTGGAGGAGGGCGGCAACCGCGAGCTCGTCGCGGTCGGGCAGGCGGGCGATCTCGCCGATTCGATCGGCGGCGTGACGCGTGGAGACGGCGTGGCGCCGAAAGCGCTCCTGGCGATCGGCCCAGGCGCTCGGCGCCTCGAGCGGGTCGTAGGTCTCCATCGACTCTCCGATCGCCCGCAGTCCGGCCGGGCTCAGCGACTCGATCGCCCGGCGAACGCCGCCATCAGCGATCAGGGGATCGCCGTCGCCCACGGCGCGAAGGACCGCGACGGTCAGGCCCGCATCCGACTCGATCGCCTCGGCCAGCTCGCCGGATTGCGAGGTGTTGCCCTCGCATGCCTCGATGAGGCGACGGCGCGACTCGGCCAGGATCGGCATCACGGAAACGGCCTCGAAGGCGTCGGCGAGGCGCCGCCCGCCCTTTCCCACCTGCTTCTCGGCGCTCGGCGCCGGCTTCGCGGGACGGCCGTTCCCCTTCGCCTTCGCAGCAGGCGTCGCCTTGGCGGCACCCTGCGTCCGCTTTCGGGCACGTGGCTTGGCGGCAACCTGACTCAAAGGACTTCCTGTCCCCTACTTGATCGGCACCACCTGCCCGTGGATTTAGCGCGCCGCCGCCGCTCGGCGCCGGCCGGGGCCCCCCGAACCCTCAGCCGGCGAGCTCGGCGGTCGCGTCCTCGATCCGCCGAAGGGCGTCGTCGCGACCGAGCGCGGCGACCGATTCGAAGATCCCGGGCGAGATCGTGGTCCCGGTGATCGCAACCCGGATCGGCTGGTAGATCGCCTTCGGCTTCAGCCCGGAGCCCTCCACGACGCTCGACAGCGCCGTCTCGACCGAGGCGGCGTCGAATCCGTCGGCCCGAACCTCCCGGAGCGCCTCGGCCGCCTCGCGGAGAACCCCGGCGGCGTCCTCGCTCATCACCTTGTCCCAGGCCGCTTGGTCGCGCTCCGGCTCTCCGAACAGGAAGCGGATCAGCGGCCAGACTTCGCCAAGCGTCTGGGCCTTGTCCTGAACGATGCGACTGGCGTCCGCGCGGCGCTCGGGCGTCGCCTGGGAGAACGCCTCGGCGTCGGCGGGAGAGACCCGCCGAAGATGGCTCAGGAGGCGGCTCTCGTATTCGGCCACCGGCAGCGCGCGCATGTAGCGGCCGTTCATCCAGCGGAGCTTTTGCTGGTCGAAGATCGCCGCCGATCGCCCAACCCTCTCGATCGAGAACCGCTCGACCAGCTCGTCCGTTGACAGGATCGTCGCGTCGTCGTCGGTTCCCCAGCCGAGCAGCGCGAGGTAGTTGCGGACCGCGGCCGGCAGGTAACCGACCTCGTCGAGCTCCTGCACCGACGCGGCGTCGGCGCGCTTGGACAGCTTTCGGCCGTCGGGCCCGTGAAGGAGCGGTAGGTGGGCGTAGCGAGGCGGCGCCACGCCCAGCGCAGCGAGCACGCGAAGCTGCTTCGGCGTGTTGGACAAATGGTCATCCCCGCGCACGACGTCGGTGATCTCGGCGTCGGCGTCGTCCACCGCCACGGCGAGGTTGTAGAGCGGCGTGCCGTCCGCCCGGGCGATCACGAAGTCGTCCTGGGTGCGATTCTCGAACCGCACCTCGCCGTGGACCAGGTCCTCGACCACCGTGGCTCCGTCGTCCGGGACCCGGAGGCGAATGGCGGCGCCGGGCTCGGGGCGAGGCTCGCCGCGATACCCGCGTCCCTGGTTCGCCTCCTTCCACGCCCCGACGTCGGCGGCCGTCGCAGAGTCGTGGTAGGCGTGCCCGGAATCGAGCAGCTCGGCGATGCGCGCGTCGTGGCGCTCCCGGCGCTCGAACTGGCTCACCGGGCCGACGTCCCAGTCGATCCCAAGCCAACCCAGCGCCTCGAGGATGGAGTCGACGTTCTCGGCGGTGGAGCGCTCGCGGTCGGTGTCCTCGATCCGAAGGACGAGCTCGCCGCCCGTGCCCCTGGCGAGGAGCCAGTTGTAGAGGGCCGTTCGGGCCCCCCCGATGTGGAGGGCCCCGGTCGGCGAGGGGGCAAAGCGGAATCGGGTCGGCACGGAGGAGATCACGTGGAAGGGTGGCGGATCAAGATCCGCGCCGGATGTTTCCACAGCGGTCCACGGCTCGGCCGGCGCGACCCGGCCCGGCGGCGCGGCGCGGCGCGCGGGTAGGGTGCCGAATCGCTTCGCAGGCATCGAGATGAAACCCAGGATGCTGATCGGCGCCCACGTGTCCACCGCGGGCGGCCTGGACACGGCGGTCGAGCGTGGAGTCGAGCTCGAGTGCGACGCGATCCAGATCTTTCATCAGAGCCCGCGCATGTGGCGGCCGACCGCATACGGCGATCGGGACTTCGAGTCCGCGCGCAAGGCGACCGAGGGCTCCCGGATCGAGTCCGTGGTGATCCACGCCGTGTACCTGATCAACTGCGCGACGCGGGATGCCGACATCCGCCGCAAGTCCCTGGCCTCGCTCGTACAGGCCCTCGAGGTGGGCGACGGGATCGGCGCGGACGGCGTCGTGCTCCATGCGGGAGCCCGGAAGGGAGAGCCATACGCCCCGTCGGTGAAACGGGCCGGAAAGGTGATCCGCGAGGCGCTCGCGCGAACCGAACGCTGCCGGCTGCTGCTCGAGAACACGGCCGGCACCCAGGGCCCGCTGGGCCGGGACTTCGGCGAGCTCGCCGACTTGATCGAGGCGGCCGGGGCCGGCGAGCGCCTCGGCGCCTGCCTCGACTGCTGCCACCTGCTGGCGGCGGGATTCGAGATCCGCACGCCGGAGGCCCTGTCCGGCGTCGTGGACGACTTCGGCGACGCGGTCGGGCTGGAGCGGCTTCGCTGCGTTCATGTCAACGACTCGAAGGTCCCGATGGGCGCGAACCGCGACCGCCACGCAAACATCGGGCAGGGCGAGATCGGTCGTCGAGGAATCGGCGTGTTCCTCTCCGAGCCGCGCTTCGACGACCTGCCCGCCCTGATCGAGACTGGCGGGCCCGAGGGCAAAGGCCCCGACCGAGGCGACGTCCGCCTCGCCCGCCGCCTCCGCCGCGAGGGACTCAAGCAGCGCGAGTCAGCAGCGGCCGCCTAGCGCCCCTCCCTCGCCTCCGCGAATCACCGACTTCGAACCCGCGGGCCACCCGCCACGCCCGCGTTTCAAGGGCCGGGTAGGGGAACAACGTCCTGGCACCCAAACCCATCAGAAAGTGCGATGGGAGGGGGTTTCGAGCTGGAGGGTCTCGAGCTTCCGAGGTCGGTGTCGGGACCGATCGCCAATCGCCGACATTGGGAGGGCTCGAGAAGCTGATTGTGCCCATGTTTCGGGACCGATCGCCTCCTGGGTCGCTCCCTTTGGTCCTCCTTGGGCCCAAAGGGCTCACAGAGGCTTCACGAATGAGACGAGAGGAGGACTTCTTTACGCCAAGGGCGTTACTAAGGCCGCGGAGATGTCGGTCGTTCGCGATGGGTATCGGGAAAGGGGCGGGTGGCTGCCCGCGATGGTGTGGGAGGGGGCTGGTTAGGGAGGGTTGTCGTTCGGTCGGGATGGCTGGGTGAGGGACCATGGCCGCCCGAAGGCCCCGATGGTCCGGTTGGCCGGTCGCGCTTCGCTCGATGCGTTCCCCTATCCAGCCCATGGGCGGCCCCGCGGGGCCGCTTCGCCGGGGCGGCTCTACTCGGTCAGGGCGTCGCGGAGGTCGAACGCGGCCTCTCGCCAGAGCTCGGCATCGAAGAAGCCGGGGTTGACGCACTCGTGCTCCGGGCCGCCCCGCTCGTAGGCCGGCTCGACGCGGAACTGGCACTGGGGGAGCGGCTCGCCGCTCATCTTGACGCCGCCATAGCCCCCGTTCTGCTCGGCGGCCTCGAACATCGCGACGTCGATCTCGGCCCGGAAGACCTTGCGCATGCACCCCATGTACCGGCCGCCGCCGAGCGGATCGATGTAGCTGTAGAGGTAGCGACAGCGAAGCTCGAGGCAGCTTCGGGGCTCGACCAGCCGATCGCAGAAGGTGCGGCATTGCCGGCACTCGCCGACCGCGGCACCCTGCTTTCCTGCTGGCTTGGTGAGCGGCATGTGGAAAGTCTAGACCCGCTCAAGCCGCCAACGCACGCGGGCCGAGCAACTGGTCGATCTCGGCGCGCAGGGCGGCGGACGGCGTGACGCAGTACTCGTTGCCGAAGCGAAGCCGCCTGGTTCCCTCACGCGTCTCCATCTCGAGCAGCACGTCGCAATCGCCGGGAAAGGTCTCGAACAGGGACTTGAGCTCATCGACGAGCCGGGGGCCGAACTCGGCGGCGCGGACCCGCAACACGATCCGCTCCGGCTCGCGCGCCTTGGCCTTGGCCCGGGCCGCCGCGACCTCGTCCTCGCCGGGCTCGAACGCCTCCGCCTCGGCGACCACGAGGCTCATCTCGCCGCGCCCCTTGTGGTCCACCCGGCCGCGAACAAGGATCACCCGGTCGAGCTCGATCTGCTCGGCGGCGGCGCCCGCCGCATCGCGGACGAACAGCTCGACCCTGCCCTCGAGGTCGTCGAGGGTCGCAAACATGACGTAGGCGCCGCTTCGGGTCCGCACCCGCTTGCATTCGCTGACGATTCCGCCCACGGTCACCCAGGCGCCGTCCTCCTTTGCGCCGACCTCGGGGAGCGGGCAGTCGACCCGCTCGCGCAGCGCCTCACGAACCTCGCCCAGCGGGTGGGCCGAGAGGAAGGTCCCCAGGGTGTCCTTCTCCAGCCGCAGCAGCTCCCGCTGGTCGAACTCCTCGCTCGGGACCGGGGGGCGATGCTCCCCGGTCCCGCCGGTGGCGGGCATCCCCGGATCGGAGGCCGGCCCGCCGCCCAGGTCGAAGATCGAGCTCTGGCCGCGCCGTGCGTCCTCCTGGGACTTGGAGGCGCTCGCCTGGGCCGCGGATAGCACCTCGAGCATTCCCTTGCGTGCGTCGCCCGTCGAGTCGAGCGCCCCGCACTTGATCAGGCATTCGATCGCCCGCTTGTTCACGGCCCGCGCGTCGGCTCGCTCGCAGAAGTCCCAGATCGACTCGAACTCGCCCTCCGCGTCGCGGGCCGCGATGATCGCCTCGACCGCCGCGTGGCCGACGTTCTTGACCGCGTCGAGCCCGAACCGGATCGACTTGCCCGAGACGACGAAGCCGTGGTCGGAGGAGTTGACGTCGGGCGGCAGCACCTCGATCCCCATCTCGTCGCAGCGGTTGACGAAGAACGGCACCTTGTCCTTGGTCGTCATCACCGAGGAGATCACCGCGGCCATGTACTCGGCGGGATAGTTGGCCTTCAGGTAGGCGGTCCGGTAGGAGATCAGCGCGTAACAGGCCGCGTGGGACTTGTTGAACGAGTAGTCGGCGGCGGCGGTCATCAGAGACCACAGGTCCCTGGCCACCGCCGGGGCCGTCCCGGAGGCCGCACAGCCGTCGATGAACTTGCCCTCCATCGTCGCCATCAGGGCGCGCTTCTTCTTTCCCACCGCCTTTCGCAGGTCGTCGGCCTCGGCCGGAGTGAAGCCGGCGAGCTGCTTGGAGATCTCCATCAACTGCTCCTGGTACACGCAGCATCCGTAGGTCTCCTCGGTGATCGGCTGCAGGCGCGGGTCCTGATAGGTCACCGATTCCGGGTTGCGCTTGCCGCGGGCGTAGTCGGGGATGAAGCGCATCGCGCCGGGCCGGTAGAGCGCGCCGATCGCGACGATGTCGTTGAACTCGCTCGGGCGGATCTGCTTCAGCGCCTCGCGCATACCCTCGGACTCGAGCTGGAAGACACCGACCGAATCGCCGCGGGCGAGCATCTCGTAGGTCTTGGCGTCGTCGAGGGGAATCGACTCCATCTCGATCTCAACCTCGCGCGAGCGGCGGATGATCTCGACCGCGTCCTCAATCACGTCGAGGTTCCGAAGGCCCAGGAAGTCCATCTTCAACAGGCCCATGTCCTCGATCGGCCCCATCGAGTACTGGGTGACGATCTTGTAGGAGCGCTCGGGCTTGCCGTTGGCGCCCCGCTCGGCCGGAGCGGTGCGGTCCTCGGCGAGCTGCAGGGGGACGATCTCGGCAAGGGGGCGGTCGGCGATCACCACCGCGGCGGCGTGAATCGAGTTGTTGCGGACGATCCCCTCGAGGCCCTGGGCCACGTCGAGGATGCGCCGCGCGTCGGGATCGGCGTCGTAGGTGCGTTTCAGCTCCCCACCGTCCTTGAGGCAGTCGGCGAAGCTCGGGTTGCGGCCCAGAACCGGCTCCGGGATCTGCTTGGCGACGCGATCGCCGGTCGCGTAGTCGAAGCCCAGGACCCGGGCGGCATCGCGGGTCGCGGCCCTGGGGGCCATCTTGCCGAAGGTGATGATCTGGGCGACGGACTCGCGCCCGTACTTCTCGGCCACGTAACGGATCACCCGCTCGCGCCCGCGGACCGAGAAATCGATGTCGATGTCGGGCATCGACTTTCGCGCCGGGTTCAGGAACCGCTCGAAGAGCAGCCCGTTGGCGAGCGGATCGAGATCGGTGATGTTGAGGCAGAAGGCGACGATCGAGCCCGCCGCCGAGCCGCGACCCGGGCCGACGGCGATCCCGTTGTCCTTCGCGAACTTGACGAAGTCCCAGACGATCAAGAAGTACGACTCGAAGCCCATCTCGCCGATCACCCCGAGCTCGAACTCGAGCCGCTCGACCGCCTCGGCCGGCGGCGGGTCTCCGTAGAGGCGCCGGAGCCCATCGGTGGCGAGGCGCCGAAGGAGCACCGCGGGGTCCTCGCCGTCCGGGGTGGGGAAGCGCGGCAGGAGGAGCTGGTTGAGCTCGACCTCGACCTCGCAGCGGTCGGCGATCTCGAGCGTCGTCTCCACCGACCCGGGCCAGCGGGAGAACGACTCCCCCATCTCGGCCGGGCTCTTGAGGAAGAACTCGTTGGTGTCGAAACGGAGCTTGGGCTGCTCGATCGTCGACTTCGTCTGCACGCACAGCAGCGCCGCGTGGTTCGAGTAGTCCTCCCGGCGCAGGTAGTGGACGTCGGCGGTTGCGACCAGCGGGCGACCGAGCTCGCCGGCGACCCGCACGATCCCCTCGTTGGCCTTCTCCTGCTCGGCGAGCCCGTTCGACTGCACCTCGAAGTAGACGTTGTCGGCGCCGAAGATCCCGACCAGGTCGTCGACGTGTGCCCGCGCGTCGTCCGGGCGGGCCGAGATCAGCCGCTGGCAGAACCGCGACTGCAGGCACCCGGTGAGCGCGATCACCCCCTCGGAGTGGCGGTCGAGCAGCTCCGAGTCGACATTGGGCTTTCCGCGCGCGAAGCCCTCCAAGAAGCCCTGCGAGGTCATCTGGACAAGGTTGCGAAAGCCCTCGTCCGACGCGGCCAGGAGGGTCAGATGGTTGCGCTCGCCGGGGCGCTCGGCCCGGCGGTCGTCGACCAGGTAGGCCTCGAGCCCCAGGATCGGCTTGATGCCGTTCTCGCGGCACGCCTTGTAGTGCTCGACGGCCCCGTTCATCACCCCGTGATCGGTCAACCCCAGAGCGGGCATCCCGAGCTCCGCGGCGCGCGCCGCGAGCGGCCCGATCTTACAGGCGCCGTCGAGCAGCGAGTACTCGCTGTGGACGTGGAGGTGGACCACCTGGCTCGTCGCCATCGTCGGCTGATCATGTCAACCAGGCCAGATGCCACCGGCCCGCGATTTCGCACCGTGGGGGGTTTTGCGGTGCCGCAGATCCGGGCCGACGACCCGCACCGCCGAGGGCTCGGCCCGGACCACTAAGCTGCCCGCTCCATGAAGGCTCTGGTCACCGGAGGGGCGGGCTTCATCGGCTCTCACCTGGTCGACGCCCTGGTCGAGCGCGGCGACGACGTGGTCGTGATCGACGACCTTTCGACCGGGCGCCGGGAGAACCTCGAGCAGGCGCTCGCGCGGGGCGCCACCCTGATCGAGCTCGACATCCGGGATGCGGCGGCGGTCTCGGACGTGTTCGACCAGCGCCGCCCCGAGCTGATTTTCCACCTGGCCGCCCAGATCGACGTGCGGCGGTCGGTCGCCGACCCGATCTACGACCTGAACGTGAACGTCGCCGGGACCCTCAACCTCCTGGAGGCCGCGCGGACCGCGGGCGCGAAGCGCTTCCTGCTCGCCTCGACCGGGGGGGCGATCTACGGCGAGGGCGCGGGGCTCGACCTCCCCCTGGACGAGACGGCAGCCTGCCGGCCGGACGCCCCCTACGGGCAGAGCAAGTTCGCGGCCGAGGGCTACGCGGCGCTCTACGGCCGCCTGCACGGCCTCTCGGCCACCGCGCTGCGCCTCGGCAACGTCTACGGGCCGCGGCAGGATCCGCTCGGGGAGGCCGGAGTGGTGGCGATCTTCTGCGGCGCGCTGCTCGGCCACGGCACGCCGCGCGTGTTCGGCGACGGCCACCAGACCCGTGACTACGTCTACGTCCTCGACGTCGTCGAGGCGTTCCTCGACGGCGCCCGGGCCGAGGCCGCGGGGACCTACAACGTCGGCACCGGCGTCGAGACCAGCGTGCTCGAGCTCGGGGAGCAGATCGCCGCCGTATGCGACAAGGCGTTCGACCCGGAGATGGCTCCGCCTCGTCCGGGGGAGGTCCAGCGAATCGCGATCGACAGCGGCAGGGCAGCCGCGGACCTGGGCTGGCGAGCCCAAACGCCGCTGTCCGAGGGGCTGCGGGCGACCGCCGCCTCGTTCGCCGCGGCCTAACCGGCGCCTTCGCCCGAGGGCGGATCGCGGGGCTCAGCGACGAGGCCCAGGATCCGACGTTCGGCGTCGGAGATCCGGCGGGCCGCCTCGGCCTCGACCCGCGCCGCGGCGGCGATCCGCGGCTCCCACTCGGAGACGCGGGTCACCGCCGCCGCCGCTTCGGTGATCCGCTCCTCGGTCCGGGCGGCCAGCTCCCCGAGCCCTCGGACCCGGCCCTCGGCCTCGCCCACCTCGACGATCGAGCGCTCGACCCGCGACAGCGCCTCCTCGATCCGGCCCATGGTGGCCTCGGCCTGGCGCTCGGTCGTCACGAGCGTCTCGCTCGCCCCGGAGATCAAGCCGAGCGCCCTAGACTCGGCGTCCCTGATCGCGCCGAGCGCCCGATCGACCGCTTCGCGAAGACGCTCACGCTCACCGCGGGCGTCGGCGCCCCCGGCCGCCGATCGCGCCGCGACCTCGTCGAGCCGCGCCTGAGCCGCGCCGAACCTCGTCCCGACCTCGGCCGCGACGCGCTCAATCGCCCGCTCCATGCGGCGCTCGAGCTCGGCGCGGAGCCGGCCCTGCTCGACGCCGAGCCTGACCATCGCATCGTCGACCCGCTCGGCGGCAAGGGCGCCGAGCCGCTCCTCGGCGGCCCCGAGCGCGACCCTTTCGGAGTGCTCGAGGCGGTCCACCGCCTCACGAAGCGCGTCCGCGATCGAGGTCCGGGCGGCCGAGACGCTGTCGCGGAGGCGATCATCGGCGCCCTGGGGACGCTCGCCCGGCTCGTACGGCTCACGCTTGCCCTCGTCCACTGGGACCAGATGCTCCTAAACGCGTCGGTCTGACCCGGCGGCCCGTGCCCGGCCGCCGGCTCCGCCCGTCCGCGCGTTAGCTTGACGTCGGTGGAAGCAGCGGTCGAAGCCTCCGGCGGCGAACCCACCCCGCGGGCTGAGCGCTTCGAGCTGGCCGCGCTGGTGCCGCTGATCGCGCTGACCGCAGTGTGGTGTTGGTGGGGCGCCAAGTCGGGCGCCTATTTCGGGACCGTGCTGCTCCCCGGGACGGTCGCCCTGTGCGCGACCCTCGCCGTCGTGGCCTGGATCGGGCCGTGGCGCGGCAAACTGCGCGCCTCACCGGTCGTGATCGTCGCGCTTGCCGCCCCGATCGCGTTGGGCGCGTGGGCCGCGCTGTCGGCCCTCTGGAGCCCGGCGCCCGACCTGGCGATTGCCGACGGGCAGCGCATCCTCGCCTACGCGGTGGCGTTCGCGCTCGGCCTGTGGCTCTGCGACCTGCTCGGCGCCCGCATGCACCTGGCGCTCGTCCCGCTCGCGGTCGCCGGGGCGTTCGCGGGATTGATCGCGATCATCGGCATGCATTCAGCCGAGCATCCGGGTCGCTATCTGGAGACCGACGGCACGCTCGAGTACCCGCTCGGCTACCGCAACGCCAACGCGGCCTTCTTCCTGATCGCCTTCTGGCCGGCGCTCGGCCTCGCCGCAAGGCGCGGCGGCGTGTGGCTCGGGCGCGGAGCCGCCCTCGCCGCCGCGACGCTGTGCCTCTCGATGGGGATGCTGAGCCAGAGCCGCGGCTCGATGATCGCCGGCGCCGCCGCCCTGTGCGTCTACGTCGCCTTCTCGCGCGATCGCGCCCGGCGCGTAGCCTGGCTCGCCCTCGCCGCGCTCCCCGCCCTCATCGTCCTGCCGGCCCTCACCGACCTTTATCGCGAGGCGAACAACGGGACGCCGATCCACGAGCTCGGCGGCGAGCTTCGCAGCGCCGCCAACGCCGCGGCGCTCAGCATCGCCGTCGCCTTCGTGATCGGCGCCGCGGGCGCTCTGGTCGAGCGCCGGCTGCCGTCGTCGCCGCGCGCTGGCAGGATCGCCAACCGCGCGGCGATCATCGGCTTGGTGATCGTGTTGCTCGGCGGCTCGATCGCGTTCGTCGCCGCGGTCGGCGATCCGATCCACTGGGTCAGCCAGAAGGCATCGCAGTTTCAGGCCGGGGAGGCGACCCGGCCGATCGGCCGGAACAGCCGCTTCACGTTCAACGCCCGGACGGGCCGAGGGGAGCTGTGGAGGATCGCGCTGGTCGACTTCACCGATCACCCGGTGCTCGGCGACGGCGCGGGCGGCTACCGATACACGTACCTGAAGGAGCGCCGACCGGATGCCCCGCCGGCCGTCAACGACGCCCACAGCGTCGAGCTGGAGAACCTGGCCGAGCTCGGGATCGTCGGTTTCCTGCTGCTCGCCGCCGCGCTGACCGCGGCGGCCGCGGGGGCGATTCGAGCTCGCCGGCGGGGCCCCGAGGCGGCCTGGCTCTCGGCGATCGCGCTCACCGCGGGCACCTATTGGCTCTTCCACTCCTCGCTCGACTGGTTTTGGCCCTATCCGGCGGTCACGGCCCCGGTTTTCGCCCTGCTGGGCTCGGCCTGCGCACCGTGCGTGCGGGCGCTTTCGAGGTCGGACAAGGCCGCCTCCCCCCCGGCTCGCCAGGGTCGGGGTCGCCTCGCGATCGCCGCCGCGGCGATCGTGCTCGCGGCGACGGTCGTCCCGCCGTTCCTATCGGAGCGCTACACGACCGATGCATACGCGGTCTGGCGGGCCGACCCGTCGCGTGCCTATCGCGACCTCGACCGCGCTCGCTCGCTCAACCCGCTCAGCGTGGACCCCATTCTCGCCGAGGGAGCGATCGCCCGCGCGAACGGCGATCGCCGGCGCGCCATCGCCGCCTTCGATGACGCGGTCGCCAAGCGACCCGAGGAGTGGGTGTCCTACTACTTCCTGGCCCTCCTCCACGAGCACCGCTCGCCGGGCCTGGCGCGCCGCGAGATCGCCACGGCGCGGGCTCGGGATCCGTACAACTCCGAGATCGTCCCGCTCCAGGAAAAGCTGCGGCCGGGCCGCAACTAGATAGTTGGGGCCGACTCCCGCGGCTTCCGCGGAGCTGGGCGAAGGCCAGGACCCGCCGCCCTGCCGCGGCGTGCCGCATCGGGCTGGGTGGGAAAGGGTCGGCATCGCTCCGGCCCGGGTTGATCGATTGTCGGATTACTCGGCCTGGGGCCGAGTGAGGCGACAATCGACCGGGGTCGGACTCCTCGCGCGATCGTTCGCCGACGCCCCACCCAGCCAATCGCCGTCGGCGGCGAGTAGCTGAACGGCGGTCAGGTCAGGTCGATCATCCCGCCCTGGAGGGCCAGGGCGACGGCCTGGGCACGGGTCCGGGCGCCAAGCTTTGCCTTCGCGTTTCGAACGTGGGTCTGGACGGTGGCGGGAGAGAGCTCGAGCAGCCCGGCGATCTGCTCGTCGGTCGCACCGGCGGCGAGCAGCGCCAGGACCTCGCGCTCGCGCGAGGTGGGCCCGCCGCGGGTGAAGCGCGGAACGTGGTTCGCGGTCGCGGGCTTTCGAGTCGGCTCGGCGCCGCCCTCAGGCTCCTCGATCTGAGCGCCGCCTCCCGAGAGGATCAGCAGGTGGCGGCCGGGCAGGACGTTGGCGGTCACCGTGATGTGGACCTCCTCGGTCGCCGCCGCCTGGGAGCTGAGCTCGAAGGGACCCGCGTGGCCGCCACCCTCGCGGAAGGCGCGCCACACGTGGTCGACCCTCGAGCGCATCCCTGCTGCGAGAAAGTCATCGAAGGTTCGCCCGATCACGGCGCGGCGCGGGAGCCCCAGCAGCCGGCACGCCGCCAGGTTCGCCTCCAGGCAGCGCCGATCATCGTCGACGACCATGATCGCGAGCTGCGCCGGGATCCCGCCCATCGCAGCCGAGCCACTTGGACCCGGGGTCCGTCTAGTCACTGGCCTCGCCGACAAGGAACCTCTTTTCCGGCGCCCGGAGCGCCCGATGAGCGTCGCGACCCGCCTCGAAGAGGGTTTCGACGATGATCAGCCAGTCGGCGAGCACCGACCGGCGCTTGACGTAGAAGAGGTCGTGGCAGAGCTTCCACGCGGTGCCGAGCTCGGAGCCGGCGTAGCCGCAGCGGAGCTGGGCCCAGCCGGTGATGCCCGGCTTGACGAGGTGGCGCCGCGTGTAGTGGGGGAAGCGCCGCTCGAGCTCGGTGACGATCTCGGGCCGCTCGGGCCGGGGACCGACCAGGGTCATCTCGCCGCGCAGCACGTTCCAGAGCTGCGGAAGCTCGTCGAGGTGGGTCCGCCGAAGCACCTTGCCGAGGGGGGTGACGCGGGCGTCGTTCGGGGCGCACCACTGCGGGCCCGCGGCTTCGGCGTCGGTCACCATCGTCCGGAGCTTGAGCACGTTGAAGGCGCGCCCCTTCTCGCCGATCCGGCGCTGACGGTAGAGCACCGGGCCGGAGTCGGAGAGCTTGATGGCGATCGCCAGCACGCCGAGGAGCGGGAGGGCGAGAATCGCCGTCGGCAGCGCGATCGCGAGGTCCGAGCAGCGCTTCGACAGCGGCGAGGTGGGCCGGAAGCGCGGATGCATGATGTAGCGGAACCAGGCCGAGTCGATGGTCCCGAGCGGGACGTGGCCGAGCAGCTCCTCATAGAGCTGGCTCGCCTCGATCATCCGGACCGGAAGGTCGAGGCAGGCGTCGGCGATCAGGGCGCACGGATCCGGGTTCGGATCGGAGTCGACGCCACCGCGCCGCTCGCCGGCCTCCTCCCGGGCCCAGACGAGCAACTCGATCCTCCGCGCGGTCACCGCCGCGCGAACCCCATCGAGCGTGCCCAGGCACTCGAGATCGCCCGAGTGCGCGGCAGGCGCGGCGGCGCCGAACCATCCGATTACCTTGTACCCCCGAATCCCAGCGGCGTGCAGCTCGGCTGCGAGGTCGGAGGCGAAGCCCGCCGATCCGATCACAGCCACGCGAGCTGGACGGCCGTCTTGAAAATGCACCGTCACCCATGCTCCGAGAGCGAGGACGAGCCAGGCGCCGATGACCGACGGCTCAAGGGATCCCAGAGCCACGTGGTCACCGGCGCCCAACTCGAGCACCAGAGCAAGCATCGCGCCGAGTACCGGCGCCACCAGCGCGAGCGTGATGCGGGCCGCGGGCATCAGGCCGAGCGGCAGTGCACACCGCTCGACCAGCTGCAGGGCGATCAGCATCGTGGCCGCCATCAGGAGGCCGTAGCTCGCCGCGCCGAGGTGCAGATAGGTGATCACACCCGCCGCCACCGCCGGCATCACCTTGAGCGAGATCAGGTCGAGCAGGCGCTGGGCCTCCAGGGCGCGCATTACGGGCGCGGGCCCATCGGCCAGCGAGAGCTCGTTGATCTCGGCGCTGGTGCCGTTGGTGGTGGACACTTCTGCTCCTCGTGCCGGTGTCTTAGTGGTTTTCGCTCAGCCTCGGGCTACGAGGACGAGTGCCTGGCCGGGTCGGACAGACGCCGAAGGGCGAACCCGGCGCCGAGCAGCGCGACCGCTGCGAGCGCGAGGACCCCGACGTCGAGCCCCGTGAACGGCAGGCTGCCGATCGTGCTCCGGCTCGGGGCCGACGGGCCGCTGCCCGTTGAGCCGCCGCCTCCGGTGGCCGCGATCTGATGGTTCTTCGGCTCGTACTGAGCGTGCGTGGGCGAGGAAGCCAGGGCCGCCGACGGAGCCGCGAGCGCGACTACGAGCAGTCCGGCAGCCAGCCACGCGGCGGGCCGACGTGTAAGAGACGAGACAAAGTGCCGATTAATCATTTGAGATGTTTGCTCCTGCCGCAGTTCAACGGCTGTACCGCCACACGACCCTGTCGCTCCGGGTAATCCAACCCGGATACGACCGGGTCGAGTGGCCGGGCCGACCTGAACGTCGATCGACCCAACTGGTTTTCGGGACGAGGCCACTGTGCCTGACCACTACTGAAAGTCAAGGATTCGTGGGTGGGAATACCCGAAAATCGTTGGTGTATTACCGCAATGCGGGTAGTGCTACCCACCTCTACCGGCTAAGCTCACCGTCGAGCGAGCCGCGACAGCGAAAGACTTGAACGAGAACGAGAAGCGATCCACTCGCGGCCGCGGGGATCCTCCGGGAGTGGCATCTGAAGATCACGATGCGCGGGCCCCGGCGGGGCGCCGAGTCGCGGGCGCGCCCCTTTCCAGCCGTGAGCGCGAGATCCTCGGCATGCTGGCCGGAGGCGTGAGCGGCGCGCAGATCGCCGAGACGCTCGTGCTCTCTCCCGAGACGGTCCGTACCCACATTCGAAACGCGATGGCCAAGCTCGGCGCGTCGAGTCGTGCCCAGGCGGTGGCCCTGGCCGTCAAGCGCCACGAGATCGAGCCCCATGCCGAGGTCGCGGATGCCCAGCCCACGCACGACGCCGCCGCTCCGGCGGCGTCGGTCAGCCCCCGCGCCCGTGCCCGAGCCGCGCTCGCGGCCGGCGAATCGGACGCGATGCTCGGCAGGCTCCTGAGCGGCCTGGTCTCGCTCTACGACGTCGAGGGCGGGATGATCTTCCTGGCCGACGAAGACGGTCTATCGATGCGGCGCGCCGCCGCCATGGACGAGGACGGCGAACCCGAGAGCGTGCACGCTCCGGAGCACATCGCGGTCGGCGAGGGCGCCCTGGGGCGCGCGGCGCTCGAGCGCCGCGCCCAGCTCGTCCACGGCTCGGGCTCGAGTGCCACTCAGTCGGGCAGGACGTCTATCTGCGCGCCCATGGTCACCGCGGGGAAACTGGTCGGCGTGATCTGCCTTTCCACCCGTCCCAGCCGCCTGACGGGGCGCGCCGAGCTCCTCTTGCTGCAGGCCTTCTCGAACCGGGTTAGCGAGATCCTGGTGGTCGGAAACTCCGGCGAGGGGCCTCTCAAGGACTCCCTGGAGCGCTTTCGCGGCGCTTGGTCGGCCGCCAGCGGTTGAGAGCGGTCCGCCCGGGCGGACGGCGCCCCGGCTCACTCCATCGGCTGGGCCAGCGCCTCGACCGCGCCCTCGACCGTGGCGTCCATCGGCGCGACCTCCTCGATGTCGCACAAGTCGAGCACGCGCCTCATCGGTGCCGCGGGCGGCACCACCAGCCTGAGGCGCTGGCGGTGGGTGCGAAGGCGCCGGGCGAGGTCGAACAAGAGCTCGATCCCTGAGCTGTCGAGGTAGGCGGCCTCGGAGAGGTCGAGGACCAGGCCGGCACTGTCGTTGGTCAGCCGGCGCGCCAGGGCGGCCCGAAGCTGCTCGGAGTTGACGCTCTCGATCTCGCCGTCGACCCGCCCGACGAGCACGCTCCCGACCTCGTCGAAGCTGAGTTGGGCGAGCGGATCCCTCATGAGGCCGCCGCCTCGCGAAGCCGTCGGCTCATCGTCACGGTCGTGCCCTCCGATCCCGGCTCGATCGTCGTCTCGTCCATCAGCTCGCGCATCAGTGGCAGGCCGCGCCCGCGGCTCGCCTCACCCGGAGGACGCCAGGTGCCGCTGTCGGAGACGACGATCCTGATCTGCGGTCCGTCGCGATCGGCTGCGAGGTTGAACGGGGCGTCGGCGACCGCAGAGTGGGCGTGGGCAACCGCGTTGGCGCACGCCTCTCCGGCGGCGACCAGCATCTCGTAGACCTCGGCCTCGCTCGCGCCGGCCAGGCGCAGCCACTGGGACAGCGCGCGCCGCATCGAGGCCAGCGAGGCCGGTTTGGCGGGCAGCGCGATCGAAAGCGTCTCCCCCGGCGGGGCGAGCTGGATGGCGAGCAGGGCCAGGTCGTCGCGAAAGCCGGCCCGGGAATCGACCGTGGAGAGCAGAGCTCGGCACAGCCCCTCGGGCTCGCGGGGGCAACTCTCGGCCGTGGCGCGAAGCCCCTCCAGCCCCTCGCCGAGGGGGAGCTCCGGGCCCTCGACCAGCCCGTCGGTGTACAGCAGCACCGTCGACCAGGGATCGAGCGTCGCGAGGCTCTCGGCATAGGACGGGAACCGGTTGACCCCAAGGGGGCTCCCGGCCGGGGCCTCGGCGAAGATCGGCTCACCCTCGGGCCGCAGGATGAGCGGGGGCGGGTGACCCGCGGTCGCGACCTGGAGGGTCGAGGAGTCCGGGTCGACAATCGCGTAGAGCAGGGTGACCATCCCGCCCTGCTCGCCCTCCAGCACGAAGCTGTTCATTCGCTCCAGCACCAGCTCGGGGCGGAGCGCCTCGAGCGCGTAGGCGCGCAGGGCGCTCTGGAGGTGGGCCATCCGGGCCGCGGCCTCGACGCCGCGGCCGACCACGTCGCCGATCGCGATCCCGACCTTGCCGCCGCGCAGCGGGATCGTGTCGTACCAATCCCCGCCGATTCGCGTCTCGGCGCTCCCGGGCCGGTAGCGCGCGGCGACTCGGAGCCCCGGGATCGGCGGGATCTCGGGGAGCAGGCTCCGCTGGAGCGTCTCGGCCACCTGGCGCTCGATCTCGACCCCGTGCGCGGCTCTCTTGAGCGCGTCGATCGTCGCCCCGAGGATCGCGTCACCCTCGGCAGGCTCGTTCAGCTCGTCTTGGGAAGCGGCGCGCTCGGGGGCCGCTCCCTCTGCCTCGGGATCAACCATCGTCGTAGCGGGCGAGTGTACTCGCGGCGGTGGCGACTGGAACGTAGGCTAGGTTTCGCGAGTGGAACGGGCGGCACCAGGCAGGATGGCCGATTCCGACTGGCCGGTGGACGAGCTCGCGAAAGCCTGGCTGGTCGGGGTGATCGAGCGCACTCCGCTCGACCGGGTCGGCGAGGTGAACTTCGAGCTCCTCGCCGGCGAGGCGATCCCGCTGATCACCGGCATCCTCGGCGCGCTCGATCCCCCCGTCGCGGGCAACGGCCCCGGCTCGGGGCCCGCGGAGCGCCACGTCGGTGAGCTCGGACGGCTGCGACGAGGCGATCGGGCCTCGGCCGAGGTCCCGCGCGACCTCGCGGTCCTTCAGTCGGTGCTGCTCGGGTCGCTGGGCGAGGGGTCCGGCGCACGTCCCGCCGACCTCGCGCGCTTGGCCCAGCGGCTGGCCGAGATCTTCGGCTCGGTCCAGGGCGCGCTGACCGAGGGCCTGGTCAGGGAGCGCTCCCGAGCGGCGGGCGGGACCGCCCCGACCACGCGCACCGACGGCGACGACCTGGACGAGTGGCTGAGGGTGATGCTCGCCGAGTACCGGCGCTACGGCCATCCGTTCGCATTGGCGCTCGCCAGGGTCGAGGGCCTGGAGCCGATCGTCGAGTCGCACGGACGAGAGGCAAGCGAGGTGATGCTGACGGCGGTCGCCCGGGTGATCCAGAGCCAAATCCGGATCGCCGACCGCGCCTTTCGCAAGGCCGAGGACGAGTTCTGGGTGCTCGCCCCGAGCGTCGACGCGGGGCGGCTGCGCTCGATGGCGGAGCGCCTCGTGCGGGTAGTCGAAGCCTCGCAGTCGCCCGACCGCCCGCGGATCGCGGTCCGGGTCGGAGTCTCGGCCTGCCCCGAGCACGGCCACGACGCGGCCGACCTGCTGGTCGCCGCCGAGAGCGCGGCGCGCGGCGCCTCCGAGAGCTCGGTCGAGATCGCCGGGCCGACGACGTCGGCCTCGGCCGAGGAAGCCGGCGAGACCCACCAAGAGCTCGACTAAGCCTGCATTGACGCGCCTTTCTTGGGCGTCGTTGCCAAACCTTGGCAGACCTGAAAAGGCCGCGCGTCCGCTCCAGGCGTCAAACGGTCCAGAACTGAAAGCCGGGCTCAAGTTTCGCTCGCTTCAGGCCGAGACGCATAAGCAGGATCAACCAATGGAAGGACGAACGAAACTCCTAAACGTGGGCCAGGCGGCGACCTATCTCGGGGTCAGCGCCGCCTCGCTGCGCAAATGGTCGAATCAGGGGCTGGTTTCCGTTTATAGGACGCCGGGTGGCCAGCGCCGCTTCTCAACCGACGACCTAGACGAGTTCATGCGCTCGATGCGACAGACCTCCGCCGACCGACGGGCCGCGGGAACCCGTGGCTGAACCGGCGGCCATGGCGGGGCGGCCGAGCCGACGCGCGATCGCCCTCGAGATAGCCGCCCTGGTCGTTGCAGTGGGGGTGGCGGTGTGGCGCAACTGGGCCGGCGACACGGACTGGAACCTCTCGCTTTTCGGCCTGCTCCTCGCTCTATCGATGGCGGGGGACGTGCTGGCGTTGTCGACTTCGTCCAGGTCGCTCAAGGTGTCGTCGAGCTTCCTCGCGATCGTCACCGCGGTCGTCTTCCTGGGCTCAGCTCCCGCGGCGCTGATCGGGGTCGTGACGATTTTCGCCGGCTGGCTTCGGTTCCGGTATCCGCGCGAGGACCTGCTGATCAACCTGGTCACCTACGCCTGGTTCCCGCTGCTCTCGGGGTTGGCCTTCTACGCGGTCCTGGACGCGACCGGAACGACCCAGCAGGACGACCTCTTCTACCTCCTCGTCTTCGGGCTGATCGTGCTCGCGAACCTGATCGACTTCCTGCTGATCGCCGGCTACTCGTGCTACGTCGAGGGCGGCAGCCTCGCGGCGAAGGTGCGGCGCGGGCACGTCTCGGTGCTCCCGTCCGAGCTCGCCTCCGCGCTCATGGCGGTCGGGATCGCGTACCTGTACATCGAGATCGGCCTCGCGACGGTCGCCCTGTTCGCGATTGTCCTCGCCACCTACCAGTACCTGATCGGCGCCCTGCTGATCTCCCAGCAACGCGCCGACGAGCTCGAGCTGAAGGCAAAGCAGCTCGCCGGCTTCCAGGTCGCGCTGCTCGGCGCCCTGCTCCGAACCCTCGACCTGCGTGACCGGATGACGGCGCGCCACAGCGCCGCGGTGGCGCGCTACTCGCGCGAGATCGCCGCGGCTTCCGGGCTCTCGGAGGCCGAGCAGGAGCTGGTCCACACCGCCGGACTGCTCCACGACATCGGCAAGTTCGTGCTCCCCGACCGGATCCTGAAGGGCGACGTCGAGCTGACCGAGGCCGACTGGGAGGAGATCAAGAAGCACCCCTACGAGGGCGCTCGAATCGTCTCGCAGATCGACGGCTACCAGCCGGTCGGCGAGATCGTGATCGCCCACCACGAGCGAATCGACGGCCTCGGCTACCCGCGCGGCGTGCAGGGTGACGACATCCCGGTCCTCGCCCGGATCATCGCGGTCGCCGACACCTACGACGTTCTCACGGCCCGTGACTCCTACCGCGAGCCGGTCAGCTCCTTCGAGGCGATCACCGAGCTGCGGCGCGTCTCGGGCACCCAGCTCGACGGGCACTTCGTCGAGATCCTCTCCAACGTCCTCGCGGACAAGGGCTTCTCATACCGCCACGGCGAGGACGCCGACTTCGAGGCCGAACTGGCGCTCGACAAGCGGATCCACGAATACGTGACCGCCGGGACCACCGCCGGGCCGCGCCTGTCGATCTGATCCCTGCCCGCCGACCCCGGGATGTGGCGCCCAGGGCGGCGCCCGGGCGAGGTCGCAAAAAAAGAAGAGAACCCCGCCGGCCGCATGTCGGCCGTTGCGGGGTCCTCTACGAATTCAGCGTGCGTATCAGCCTCTGCGATAACCCATGGGAGGCCTCCTAGTCCTTCTCGGGAACCCTGATTCGAGAGGCAGCCTACACGAAGTCCGCAAAACTTGCAAATAGCGCGCAATCGGCCGCCAAAGTTGGGTAATGATATGCATGCCGGGCCGACGGCATGCCGTGTGGAGGCCTTGCGGCCGGTGATCGGCCGTCCGCGAAGGCCGAATCGAGGCGGCGGAGAGTTGGGGCGCGGGAGTGTTCTGGCGGCCGTTCGGCGGGGGCCCTACTGGGCGCATTCCCACGCGCCGGGGCCCGAATCGGCCCAGATCTGCGACGCGATTCGGCTCTGCTCGCCCGGCGAGGCGTCCTGGGGAGCGCCGCCTCCGCCATAGAGGCGCCAGGTCGAGGGAAGGATCTGGTACGCGCCGCCGGCACCCGACGACGGGTTCACGGCGCTGAAGTTCCCGCCCGACTCGCACATCACGATCGCCTGGGGAATCGCCCAGTTGCCGACCCAGTTGGAGACGGTCCGCTGTGCCGATGCGGTGGCGGCCTGCTGGCTCTGCTGAGCCTGTGCCTGCTGCAGGTCGGTCACCTGCTGCTCCCACCCGGAGACCCGCGAGCGAAGACTCGACGCGGCGGCGGCCTCGCGCTGGCGAGCCAGCTCGAACTGGGCGGCCTGGGCCTGGGCGTTGGCCCTCACCGAGGCGATCTGGTCGCGCGCCGCTGCGACCTGCTGGTTGTATGCGACCTGCTGCGCCTTGGCGTCGCGCACCTGCGCCAGCTCGGCCGCCACCTGGTCGCGAAGCTTCCGGACCTGACCGGCGAGCGATGCGTCGGCGTTCTCGATCCGGCCCACGAGCTGAGCGCGGTTGGCAAGGTCGTCGAAGCCCCGCGCGCTCAGAAGGAGCTCGGTCAGGTCGGGGGCGTTTCCCTGGTAGATCGAGACGAGGCGCTCCGAAAGGGCGGCCAGCGCCCGGCGCAGATGCGCTCTGGTTCGGGCCAGGTGAGACCTCGCTTGCTGAACCCGGCCCTCGAGGGCCGCCTGGCGCTCCTCGCCCTGGGCGAGGACTCCCGTGAGCTGGGCCTCTCGGGCCGCCGCTGCCGAGGCCTGCTGCTGGGCGGCGGCGGCCTGGGCGGCCTTGGCGTTGACGTCGGCCGCCAGGCTTTGGGCCTGCGCCTGGGCGGAGCTGATCTGCGAGTTGAGGTCGCTGATGCTCTGAGCGGTGGCCTGGTGCGTTGGGACGGCCAGGGCGATGGCGGACGTGAGCGCGGCGACAAGCGCCAGGCGGGCACGCCCCATGCTCCGGCATCGGCGGTTGCGCATCGGTCGGATGTCGGTCGTCGACTCCATCCTTCTGATGCCTACGGGGTTAGCTGTCGGGCTCGCGCCGAAGGATTGGCGCTACGCGGCAGATGCCGCGATTCGCCCCCGGGGTGTGGCGCGAGATCGGCGCCTCACCCCAGTGGTTCCCCCGCTCCTTCGGGATCGAACCCGAAGGACTCGGCGGTCAAGGCGTCGGAAATCCTAGCGAATCGTTAGCGAGTCGTAAGTCCCGCTCGACCCGGGGCCCGGTTGCAAGGGATCTTGCGCGGCGCTCAGCCCTCGGGCGGCTGGCGGGTGATCGCCACGTATGCGGCCGCCGCCAGGGCGGCGATCCCGGCCGCCCCGGCGATCCGGATCTGGCGCCGGTAGCGGACCAGGACGAACCGCACCACGAGGCGTCCGATCCATTCGTAAAGGCTGGCCGTCATTCGCCTTCCTCCTTTCTCCCCCGCTCGCCCGCTCGGGCTCGGATCCGATGGGCCATTCGGGTCTGAAGCGTGAACAGCTCGATGAACCCGGGGCTCGCCGACTGGCTGAACTCGCCCCCCGACTCGTCGAACGAGGTCAGCGAGCGGTCGTACAGCGCGTTTGGCGAGGATCGAGCAACCGCCGCGGCGGAACCCTTGTAGAGCCTCATCGTGACCTCCCCGGTAACCAGCTCGTTCGCCGAATCCATGAAGGCGTCGAGGTCTCCCCGCAGTGGCTCGTGCCACAGCCCTGCGTAGCAGAGGTAGGCCCATTTGTCCTCGAGCGCCCGCTTGAAGTTGTTCTGGTGGATCGTCGACACGAGCCGCTCGAGCTCGCGGTGCGCCGCCAGGACGATCGCCGCCGCCGGGACCTCGTACACGTCCCTGATCTTCAGGCCGACGATCCGGTCCTCGATCTGATCGACGATCCCGACCCCGTGCCGGCGGCCGAGCTCACCGGCGCGCTCCAGGAGCTCGACAAGGCCGAGGCGCTCGCCGTCGAGGGTCACCGGGCATCCCCGCTCGAAGCCGACCCGGATCAGCTCGGGCTCATCCGGGGCCTCGGTCGGAGGGGTGACGAGCTGGAACACGTCATCGGGGGCCTGCTGCGCGAGGTCCTCGATCGTCCCGCCCTCAGAGGAGCGGCCCCAGAGGTTGTCGTCGATCGAGTACGGCGGCGCCTCGGTCCCTCCCTTGACCGGGATCCCGTGCTCGCGGGCGTAGGCGATCTCCTCCTCGCGGCCCATCCGCCACTCCCGAACCGGGGCGATCACCTTGAGGTCGGGGCCGAGCGTCGCCACGGTCGCCTCGATCCTCACCTGGTCGTTGCCCTTCCCGGTGCACCCGTGCGCGATCGTGTCGCACCCGGTGGCCCGGGCGTGCTCAACCGCGAGCTTGGCGATCAGCGGCCTCCCCAGGGCCGTGAACAGCGGATACCCGGCGCCGTAGATCGCGTTGGCCTTGATCGCCGGCAACACGTAGTCGTTGGCGAACTCCTCGCGGGCGTCCGCCACGACCGCGTCGACGACGCCCATGTCGCGCGCTTTCGCGACGATCACGTCCCAGTCCTCACCCGGCTGGCCGAGGTCGACCGTGAGGGTGACCACCTCGGCCTCGTACCGCTCCTGGATCCAGCGCAGCATCACCGAGGTGTCGAGGCCGCCCGAATAGAGCAGGAGCACGCGGCCGACCTGATCGGGGTCAGCCTCATACGACGCCGTCCGCTCGGTCTGCCGCTCGGTCATCGGGGTCGCGAAGTCTCGCATGCGGCGCAGGGGCGCAGGGGCGCGGTGCGACCAGGGCGTCCGCCATCATCTCCGTATGGGCCGGGCGCTCCAAGTCCTCTCGGTCGCACTGATCACGGCGGGCCTCGTGATCCTCGCCGACGTGGCGACGACCCTCGCCTGGAGAGAGCCCGTGTCGAGCGTCTACGGCTCGATCCAGCAGCATCAGGCCGCGAGCCAGCTCGCCGACTTGGAGCGCGTCTTCCCCAGCCCGTCCGACCTGCGACGAGCCCGGCGGGCAAACGGGAACCGTCAGCGGGTCGGACTGCTGGCCGACCTGTTCGCAAAGCGCGTTGAGACCGGCGAGGCGATCGGGCGAATCGTCATCCCGAGCATCAGCCTGAACGTGATCGCGGTGCAGGGAACCGACACGGCGAGCCTCCAGAAGGGGCCGGGGCACTACCCCGACACGCCCTTCCCGGGCCAGCGGGGAACCACCGCCTTCGCCGGCCACCGGACCACGTATCTGGCGCCCTTCCGTCACCTGGATGGACTCGGAGCCGGCGACCGAATCGACGTCGAGATGCCCTACGCGACCTTCTCCTACCGGGTTCAGACGACCCGGGTCGTCTCGCCCTCCGACGTCGGGATCGTGCACAGGGTCGGCTACGACCGGCTGGTCCTGACCGCGTGCCACCCGCTGTACTCCGCGGCGGAGCGGATCGTCGCCTTCGCGCGGCTCGAGCGGGTCCGGGCGAACCTCTCCTCCGGGGACGGCTCAGGTATCCCCTGAGAGTGCGGATGGCGGGATCGGCGCGGACGGAGCCCGCGGCCCCGCCTCAGTACCGCGGGCCGAGCAGGTCGTCGACGATCGGCTCCGGGTCGGCGATCCCGAGCTCCGCGCGAAGCGCACGCTCGATCTCCTCGCGCGAGCTGCCGGCGACCGCCATCTGCGCGGCGCGGAGCAGGGCGTGCTCCCGTCCGGGCTGCTTGGCGCCGGACGGGCGTCGCGGCTCGCTCCCCCCGCCCCCGCGGGCAGGGGGCTCCGGCGACGGCTGAGCCGCCTTCGCGGGCGGCGGCGGGGGGGAAGCCTCCGGAGCGTCGTTCGGCGAGGCGGGTTTGTCCCCGGGGACGCCGTTGGGCGCCGCAGCACGGTCGCTTCGCCCGCCGAACTCGGGGGGGACGCGGCGCAGCACCTCGGAGATCTCGCCCAGCTCGCCGATCATAGTCTCGGTGAGGTCGCGCAGCCGGTTCTCCTGGCGGCTCAAGAGCTCGGCGAGGCCGCGCAGGTCGGCGCTCCACTGTTCCATGACCTCGTCAGCCTCCCGACGGCGGCCCTCGACGTAGCGAGCCGCCTCCGCCTCGGCGCCGGCGACGATCTCGGCGGCCACCCGTTCGGCGCTGTTCACTATCTCGTCGACCCGTTCGGCGGCCGCGTCGACGACCCGCTTCAGCTCGGAGCCGGAGCTCCCGCGCGCCACTCGTGGCCGCGAGCCGCCCTCGGGCGGCACGGGGCCGGGCACGGCCTGCTGTGAACGGTTGAAGATTGCCACGCTCCCTCAGATCAACGGGTGCGAGGCGATTCTACTCGCGGCCCGCAAGCCGAATTGCGAGCCTTTCCCAGCCGGGCCGGGAAGCCGACATCTATCGAGAACCACCGTAAACGGGGCGCGCGGGGCCTCGCCTACTGTCACAATCACCCGCGCACGAGGAGCTTTGGCGCAGCGGGAATCACAGCAAGGCACAGGCACGCCGACCACGGACTGGCTCCAGCCACCCGCCCCCGACCGGGGCCTGGCGAGCTACGTGCAGACCCTCCGCGAGCGCCTCTGGCTGATCGTGCTTGCCGTCGTGATCACGACCGGGGCCGCAATCCTGTACGTGGCGACGGCCACCAAGACCTATGAGTCCGAGGCGGACATGCTCGTCACGCCGGTGCCCCCCCAGAGCGACCTGCTGATCAGCCTCGGCCTGATCTCGCAGTCGGCCGACCCGGTGCGGGAGATCGAGACGATCGCCCGGCTGACCGCCACCAACGAGGTCGCGGCCAGGGCCCAGAAGCGCCTCGACGGGCTTCCCGAGGCCGATGGCACCACCGAGGCGCTCCTCGGTCACGTGAGCGCCCAGCCGGTCGCCGATTCCAACATCGTCGCGGTGACCGCCAGCGCGTCGACCCCCGAGGCCGCCGCCAAGATCGCGAACGCGTTCGTCGACTCGACGATCGCCTACCGGACCTCTCAGCTCCACGATCGGGTCGCGACGGCGAGCAGGGGACTCAGCGCCCAGCTCGGCGACAGCACCGCCGACCGGCGCAGCGTCGAGAGCCAGCTCTCCCAGCTCAAGCGACTCGGGTCGAGCCCCGATCCGACCGTCCAGGCCGCGACCACCGCGGTACCCCCCAGCTCGCCCTCCTCGCCGAAGCCGGCGCTCAGCATCGCGGGGGGCCTCCTGGTCGGGCTGGTGCTCGGGGTCGGTGGCGCCTTCGCCTACCAGGCCCTCGACCCCCGGCTCAGTCGCGAGGAGCAGCTGCGGGCACGGTTCCGGCTGCCGATCCTGGCGCGGATCCCGAAGGAGTCCCGTGCCCAGCGCAACGCCCCGATCTCTCCCGAAAGCCTCTCCCCGGGCGCGCTCGAGTCCTACCGGGCGCTTCGCGCCTCGCTCGGTCCGGGTCGAGGCGGCGACGGGGGGTCCCGCGCCGTCCTGATCACCAGTCCCTCGGCCTCGGAGGGCAAGACGACCACGGCGCTGAACCTCGCCGCATCGCTCAGCCTCGCGGGTCGAAAGGTGATCCTGATCGACGGCGACCTGCGCAAGCCCGAGATCGGGCCCTCGCTCGGCGCCCAGAGCTCCAAGGGGCTGGTCAGCGTGCTGCTCGGCGAGGCCACCCTCGACGACGCCCTGGTGTCATCGACCGACCTCGGCCCCGACCTGAAGCTCCTGATCGCCGAGCAGACCGCCCCGTGGACTTCGGAGATCTTCTCCCTTCCGACCACCCAGCCGCTGATCGACGAGGCGAAGTCGCGCGCCGACTTCGTGATCATCGATTCATCGCCGCTGAGCGAGGTGATCGACGCGCTGCCGCTGGCCGCCGCCGTCGATCACGTGCTCGTCGTCGTTCGACTCGGCAGGACTCGGATCGGACAGCTCACCCAGCTGGGCGAGCTGATGGCGGAGAACGAGATCAGGCCCTCCGGATTCGCGGTGGTCAGCGCCCCGCGGCCCGCGCGGGCCGATTACCACGAGTACGCGGGACGGCCGAGGATCGTCAAGTCCGGACGGCAGCCAGGACACCTCGACGCCCAAGTCGCAACCGCCGCCTGCGCCGGCGCCGACCGGGCCGACGCCGCGACCCGGCGCGACCCAGTAGGAGGCCCGCCGGGAGGGGCCATTGGCCGCCACGCGACTGGACATCGGTCGCATCCTGGGAGCGCTCGCGTTCGCAGCACTGTGCCTGGCCTTCGGGGTGCTGGCGGGACACGACCCCACGCTCGCGATCGGAGGGGCGCTCGCGATCGGCTTCCTGATCGTGGCGATCAGCGACCTCACGGCGGGGCTGATCGCCTTCGCCCTGCTCGCCTTCTTCGCGCTGACGCCGGGGGCGATCGGATCGCTGATCAGCGCCCAGGCCGCGAGCCTCGTCCTCGCCCTCTCGTGGCTCGCGCGGATCGCCACCCGAAACACCCCGTCGAGCCTGTTTTGGTCGCGCCACCCGGTTATCAGCTGGCTCGCGGTCGCTTTTTTGGCCTGGGTGGCGCTCAGCTCGCTGTGGGCCCAGGACTCGAGCGACACGTTCGCGGTCCTGACCCAGTACGGGCTCGACGCGCTGCTCTTCGTGATCGTCTTCGAGGCGGTGCGCGCACCGGCCCACGCGAAGGGGCTCCTGGCCGCGCTCGTCGCTGGCGGAGCGATCGCCGCCGGCTACGGCATCGTCGCGGCGCCGAACATCTCCGGCCTCGCCACCGACCCGACCGCCGCGTCCAGCCTCGATCGCCTCCGGGGAACGATCGCCGATCCGAACCAGCTCGCGGCCGTGCTCGTGGTCGCACTGGTCCTGGGGCTCGCGCTGGCGGCGGTGACGCGCTCACCCGCGCGGCGCCTGCTCTTGATCGGGGCCGCCAGCCTGGCGCTCGTGAGCGTCTTCTTGACTGCGTCTCGGGGGGGCGTGGTCGGCCTGATCGCGGCCATGGTGACCGCAATCGTCCTGGCTCGCGGGCGCCGCTGGGCTGCAATCGGGGTGGTCGCCTTGATCGTCGCGGCGAGCGTCCTCTACATCGGCCTGTTCGACCCGGGCGTCGCGCAGCGGTATTCGACCGCGGACGGAGGCAACGGGCGCACGGACATCTGGAAGGTCGGGTGGAGGATGGTCGAGGCACACCCGGTGCGCGGGGTGGGCGCCGGCAACTTCAGGGACGTCTCGGGCCAGTACCTGTTGACCGAGCCGGGCGCGATCACGGCCAGCGACCAGATCATCGACGAGCCTCACTTCGCCCACAACGTCTACCTGGAGGTGCTGGCCGAGCTCGGGATCGTGGGCCTCGCCCTGTTCGGGGCCCTCGTCGCGGCGGCGATCGGGACGGGGGTGCGGGCCGCACGGCGGTTCGGGCGGGCCGGCGACGCGAGCATGGAGCTTCTGAGCGGCGCCGTGGTCGTGGCGCTGGTCTCGCTGCTCGCGATGGACTTCTTCCTCTCGGACCAGTTCAGCAAGCAGCTGTGGCTGCTCCTGGCGCTGTGCCCCGCCCTGCTCGCGATCGCGACCCGCCGATCGCCCGCTCCCTCCGAGGAGCCCGCGTGGACGCCCGGCGAGCCGGTGCTCGCGCCGCGCTCCTAGCGGCTCAGCCCCGCAGGAACTCGGCCACCCGCCCGACCTCGGCCCCGGCGGTCCTCGTGGCGACGTATGCGTTCCCGGCGGCGATCAGCCGGTCGCGAAGCGCCGGGTCGGAGGCGATCGCCTCGAGCTCGGCCACGGAGGCACCGGGATCGCCCGGGACGACGAGGCGCGCGGCGTCGCCCACCGCCTCGCGGATCCCGCCGACGTCGGTCGCCACGACCGGGACCCCGGCGGCGAACCCCTCGATCAGGACCTGCGGCAGCCCCTCGGTCCAGGAGGTGTGAAGCAGGGCATGGCTCGAGCGATAGAGCTCCACGAGTCGCGGGCCGTAGGGGACGTGACCCGCCAGCTCGGCGCGCTCGGCGACCCCGAGCTGGCTGAGGCGCTCGGCGAGCGCGCCGCGAAGCGAGCCGTCCCCGCAGACGAGCAATCGCCACCTCCCACCGCGTTCGACGAGGCGACTGAGGACGTCGGCGATCAGGAGCGGGTTCTTCTCGGCGTCCAGCCGGCCGACCGTGATCAGCCGCAGCTCGCCGTCGTAGGAGCGTGCCCGGGCCACTTCGGGCGCGACAACGTCACCCTCGTCGACCAGCGAGACCGTGATCTCGAGGAGATCGCGCGCGCCTCGATAGCGGCGAGCGAGCTCCGGGCCGACGACGACCACGCTCGAGCGCCGGGCCAGGAGGCGGAACGCGGCCTCCAGGCCAAGGGCCGCAGCGATCATCAGGCGGCGGCCCGGATGGCGGTTTCGCACATAGGCCGGAAGGTCCTGACGAACACCGAGGATGACCCGTCGCCCGCGGAGCGCGGCGAGTAGCGCGAAGGCGATCGCCAGCGGGTGCGGGCCGAGCAGCCAGACGGCGTCGACCTCTCCGAGCGCCCGCCAGAAGCGAAGCACGGACCGCCCCGCGACTCGCACCACCGAGAGCGGATTGGCGAGGCTTTCGTAGTAGGGCAGCCCGACCAGCTCGGCTCGCTCCCCGCAGTCATACGGGGTCAGGTCGGGCGAGGGGCTGATCCTGCCGATCAGGATCAGGCGCTCGAGACGCTCGGAGAGGCGGGCGACGAAGAGCGCGAAGGACGTCTCGGCGCTGACCCTTCCGGAGTCCGCGTGGTAGGAGTAGTCGGCGTAGAAGAGGACCCGCAACGCCTCAGCCCCCGCCCGCCTCGTAAAGCTCTTCGTAGAGCTCGCCGATCATTCGGGCGGTGACGTCGAGGTCGAACTCGGTGCGCCGCCGGCGCCGCCCCCTGCGGCCCATCACTGCCGCGCGAGCGGGATCGTGCAGCAGCCCACCGATCGCGCTCGCCAACGCCTCGGGATCGCCGGGCTCCACCAGCACGCCCTCCACCCCGCTGGAGATCATGTCGGGGATCCCCCCCACCCTCGTGGCCACCACCGGCAGCTCGGCTTCCATGTACTCCATCACCGACAGGGGGCTTCCCTCCCAGTCCGAGGAGCAGACCGCGACGTCGAGCGCGCGCAGGAAGTCGGGGATGTCGCCCCGGCCGCCGAGCAGCGTCACGACCTCCCCCAGGTCGAGCTCGGCGATCAATCCCTCGACGCGCTCGCGGTCGGGGCCGTCGCCGGCGATCAGCACCCGCAGATCCGCGAAGTCGCCGAGCAGCGCCGCCGCCGCGCGGATCAGGACGTCCAAGGCCTTCTCGGGGCGAAGGGTGCACGCGGTCCCGATCACGGCCGCCCCCTCGCTGATCCCGAGCTCGGCCCGGACGTCGCCCCGCGGACCCGCGGGGGGGGTGGCGATGCCCAGCGGGACGAACCGCACCTGCTCGGGATCGATGCCCTCGAGGTCGATCATTGCCTGGCGGGTCTGGCGGGAGACGGCGAGGAAGGCGTCGGCGCGGCCAGCGATCACGTAGCGGTCGAGGATGCGGCGAAGCGGCTCCCCATCGAAGGACCAGTTGTGCTCGTGGGCGATCACGACCGGGGTTGCGGCGATCCTGCCCAATATGGACGCCCAGAGGTTCGACCCGAACTGGTGGCTGTGCAGGATGTCGATCCGCTCGTCTCGCAGCAGCTTGAGCAGCGGGGCCCACGCCCACAAGCCGAGCCGCGATCCACGCCTCAGGCCGACGATCCGCACCCCGGCATCGCGAAGGGCCTCCAGCCGGGGCGCGATCAGGGGGTCCGATTCCTCGCGCGCCCTCCAGCGACTGACGCACAGAGTGTTCTCAAATCTGTCCGGGTCGAGCCTCGTCACCACCTCGGTGGCGATTCTCTCGGCCCCTCCCGTCACCCCCATCTGGTCGATCAGGGTCACGACGCGCAGCTTTCGCCCCTTGTCGAGCCGAGCCCCCATCTAGGCTCTAGTTTCCCGAAAGTGGGGGCCCTCGAGACGCGACGTACTCGTCCTTTGCTACCACGCGGTCATCTACCGAGCACCCGACGAGCGGCGCATTCCCCCCGGGACGTCGCGCGCGGTCCGGTGGCGGCGCCCGCGCCGAGACGCGGTGATGGATGAACCCGCAGGGCCCCGAGAGCCTCACGGGCCGGGTCCTGCGCGGGGTCGGCCTGGCGGGATCGGGCTATGCGCTCACCCAGGCGATCATCCTGGCGACCTTCCTGGTGCTCGCCCGCCTGACGACGCCGCTCGCCTTCGGCCAGTACGCGGAGGCGGCGGTGCTGGTCGGCGTCGGGCTGTTGTTCACGGAGTCCGGCATGCTGGCGGCCCTGATCCAACGCCGCGATCGGATCGAGGAGGCGGCGAACACGGCTCTGCTGGCGACGCTCGCGAGCGGGATCGCGGTCAGCCTGCTGGCGCTCGCGGTAGCGCCCCTGATCGGCCTCTTCTTTCGCAGCGACACGGTGGGCGCGGTGGCGGCCGCGATCTCGGGGCAGCTATTCCTGCGCTCGGCGACGGTGGTGCCGAACGCGATGCTCGAGCGCCGGCTCGCATTCCTTCGCCGGACGGTGGTCGAGCCCCTGGCGGCCGTCGCGTTCGCCGCCGCGGCGATCATCGCGATCGCCAACGGCCTCGGCGTCTGGGGGCTCGTGATCGGCAACTACGTGCAGATCGGCGTCGACGCGGCTGCGACCTGGGCGCTGGCGCGCTGGCGGCCGAGGCCGGGGCTGGCGTCGTTCGGGATGTGGCGCGAGCTCGTTCGCTTCGGCCGCCACGTGATCGCGGCGGGCGTCGTTCAGCGGGCGGGCGAGCAGGTGGACCGGGTGTTGGTGGGACGCTTCGTCGGCACCGCCGCGCTGGGCCAGTACCAATACGCCCTGCGGCTCGCGATGGCGCCCTTCGAAGCCACGCTGGCAGTCGCCGCGCACGTGTTGTTTCCGGCCTTTGCCCGCATCTCGCACGACCGAGACCGGTTGAGCTCCGCCTATCTGCGGTCGCTTCGCTGGGTGATGGTCGTCTCGATGCCCGCCTCGCTCATCCTCTTCCCGCTCGGTGAGCCCCTCGCGGTGATCCTGTTCGGCGAGGTCTGGCGGCCGGCGGGCCAGGCTCTGATGGCGATGTGCCTGTTCGCGGCCGGAAACTCGCTCCTGTCGATCTGCCTCGAGGGCGCCAAGGCATACGGAAGGCCCGCCGTGCTGGCCCGGGTCCACCTGGTGATGATGGGGGCCACGGCCGCCGCGATGCTCGCCCTGCTGCCGCTCGGCCTCGACGGCGTCGCCGCCGGCCTCTCGGTGGGAGCGGTGGTCGGCGGGGCCTACGCGGCGTTCGCGTTCTCTCGCACCGTGGCGATGCCCCTGGGGCGAATCTGGGCCGAGGTGTGGGCCCCGGGGACCGCCGCCGTGGTGATGGCGGCCGCGATCTACCCGCTCGAGCACTTCGTCCTTCGTGCCAGCACCCGCGGGGTCGTCGCCGGCCTGGCCTTGATCGCCCTCGAGGCGATCCTGGCGGCCCTGGTCTATGTGGCCGCCCTCTGGCGCCTGGCCCCCGAACGTGGCCGGATGATCCTCGCGCTTGGAGCGATGGCGCGCGATCGCCGCCGCGGCACTCGAACCGATCCCGCCGCCACCGGCGCCGGGGCGAGCGAGCGAGTCGGCCCGGATGCCTGATCTCGCCCACACGGTGATCGTTCCCGCGTACAACGCGGCGCAGACGGTCGGCCAGGCGATCGCATCGGTGGCGGCCCAGACCACTCAGTCGTTCGAGGTGATCGCGGTCGACGACGGCTCCAGCGACGCGACGCCCGAGCTGCTGACCGCCCTCGCCGAGGACGATTCGAGGATCAGGGTGGTGCGCCAGCGAAACGCCGGGCCGAGCGCGGCTCGAAACGCGGCGATCGAGCGGGCCGGTGGCGCCTTCTTGACCTTCCTCGACAGCGACGACCTGCTGATGCCGGCCTACCTCGAGACGATGGAGGCGGTCCTGCGGCGAAACCCGGGCGCCGGCCTCGCCCACACGCGCGCCTGGATCCTCGACGAGGCCGCGGGAGGCGGGCGTGTGCGGCGCGGGATCTGGCCCCCCTCGGGATACGTGACCGGCTCCGACGCTGACCCTGACGACCCCGTCGTCGCGCTCGCGGCGGGCAACTACGTGGGCGCGGTGCAAACCGCCCGTCTGGAGGCGGTCGAGCGAGCCGGGGGGCTCGACGACGATCTGCGTCAGGCCGAGGACTACGACCTGTGGCTGCGAATCGCGATCGCGGGCTTTGGGATCGTCTCCGAGCCGCAGCCGCTCGCCGTGGTCAGAAACCGAGCCGACTCGCTCTCCAAAGACGAGCTCGAGCTGGCCCTGGGGGTGCAGGCGGTCTGCCGGCGCCTGCTCTCCGACTACGACGTGCCGGACGAAGCCCGCGCGGCGGCGGCGGCCCAGCTCGCCGCGACCGAGCGGATGATCGAGGTGTTCGCGGGCAGGGCGCCGGTCCGAGGGGCGGTGCACCGCATCCGGCTCGCGCTCGGACGGGTGAAGCGCCGCCTGCTCACGGGGAGGCTCTGGTACCCGGAGCCCCCGCGGGCGCTCGCCGAGGCGTTTCCGGACCTGGTGGCGGGTCGGGATCCGTGACGAACCCCTGCCGCGGCGCCCGCGGCGGGTTACGGCCCCGGCGTCCCTCCGTTGTCGCCGGTAGTCGTGGTCGTGAGCGTCGTGCTCGTGGTGCTCGTGGTGGTGGAGGTCGCAGTCGAGGTGGTGGTCGGCGGCGGCGCCTGAGTCGTGGTCGCGGTTGAGGTCGTCGTCACGGCGGAGCTCGAGGTGGTGCTCGCCGAGCTCCCGTTGTCGTCGGAGGCGACCACTGCAAGGGCGACCCCCAGCCCGACCACGATCGCAACCAGCACCGCGATCGACCACTTGACCCCCCGGCTCATCCCGCCCTGCGGCGGCTCGCCGTCGCCGGGCGCCCCGGCGCCCTCGGACGAGCTCATGTGACGGGTCGGATCCTCGTGCATCGGCCGCGAGTCTAGCCGCCGTCGGGGCGGCCTCGACCGCGGGGGGCAAGCACCCCGCGCGCCAGCAATCCCAGTGCCCTCAGCGGAGCGCCGAACCGCCGCGCCCCGATCAAGAAGCCGGCCCCCCAGCTCAGATGCATGGTCGCCAGGACGGCCGGCAGTGAGGACGCGTCCCGCACCCCGGCGCGGCGCCTCGACGCGGCGGTCGCGACGAGCGCCAGGGCGTAGGCGCCCAGGGCCGCCCTCGCCCCGCGCGGCAGCCGGCCCACCGGGAGGCAGCCGGCGACGAGGCTCAGGACCAGGGCCGGAGGAAGCACATGGGAGCGGCGCATGCTCGACGGATGCGCGCGAGAGGTCTTGGCGCGGTAGATGCCGTAGCGCCGGTACTGGCGCGCGAGCGAGCCGAGGCTGTCACGCGGGACGTAGAGCGCCGCCATCTCGGGGATGCAGACGATCCGCCCGCCGGCCTCTCGAATCCGTGCCGCGAGCTCGCCGTCCTCGTTGACCGGCCACTCCTCGTTCCAGCCTCCGTGGCGAATCAGGGTCTCGCGGCGCAGGATCCCCGTGTAGCCGGCATCGACCTCTATCTCGCGGGTCGCGCGGCGAAACGCGGCGCCTCCGATCCCCAGCCTGGTCCCCAGCGCGAGCGCCACGCGGCGCGACCATCGGCCATCTCCGTGGGGGAGCTGCGGGCCGCTAACCCACTCGACGTCGCCCCGGCGAAGGCGCGCGATACCGCGCGCCAGGTAGTCGGCGGGGTAGAGCGTATGGGCGTCCATCCGGGCCACGAACTCGCCTCGCGCATGGCGAAGCCCGATATTGAGCGCGAACGGGATCCCGCGGTGCGGGTTGTCGAGGACCGTGATCCGCGGGTCGTCGCCGGCGAGGCCAGCCAGCAGCTCGCGCGTGGCGTCGTCGGAACGCCCGTCGACGATCAGGAACTCGAGCGGCGCCTCGTGGCGCTGGGCCTGGAGGCACCTCACCGTATCGACGATGTGCTGCTCCTCATTCAGGGTCGGGGTGAGCACGCTGACCCCGACCTCGGGGCGCGCGCCGTCCTGTTCGCCCTCCTGGATCGCCACCGCGAACGAACCGTAGCGGCGAGGCCGGCAACGGCCCGGCTCACGCCGAGGCGCGGGAGGCGCGCTGCAGCTCGCGAAGCCGCAGCGCACCGGCGATCGCCGCCCGCGCCAAGCGGCCACCCGGGGAGCCGGCGGTGATCGCCACGGTGACGATTTCCCTGCTATCGGGCCACAGCCTGTTGACGAGATCGTTGTCGGCGCCCACGCACGAGTCCAGCCAGCCGATCTCGGGCCGGCTTTCGAGCCAGTGGATGTGCTCGAGGACGAGCTGGGCACCGGGCGAGTAGCGGCGGTGGCGCTCCTCGTAGGCGATCTTGAAGCAGAACACGCCGTCCCCGGCCCGCAGGTTGCAGGCCATCGCGATCACCTCGTCCCCGGCGCTCAGGCACAGCAGGTGCAGGCGGCCCAGATCGCGGAACGAGTCGCAGATCGTCCTGAAGAACGCCGCATCGCGACCGAGCGACGCGAGCGCGGTGCCTTCGCGTCCCTTCCATCCCGACGCCTCGAGCTCCAGGAACTCCTCGACCGCGGCGGGGTCACCGGCCCGATCGGCGAGCTCGAGCGGCGCGCCGAGCTCGTCCTCGAGCCGCCTCCGCTTTCGCTCCAGGTCGCGCCGATGCCGCCCCGTGACGCCGGCTCGACCCGCCCCACCGGCGAGAAGGGAGGCGCGCCGGTGCCGGCTGATCAGAGCCTCCTCCGCGCCAGCGTGGTCGAACGCGGCTCGAAGCCCCTCTCGCACCGGGCCCTCGTCGGCGAGCACGTCGACGCCCACGAACGAGATCCCGCGACGGCGAATCAGGTCGCGGGCAAGGACCCCGAGCGCGGCCTCGAGCCGGTCGGAACGGACCAGCGGCGTTCCCAGGAAGCAGTACCGATGCTCCCAGGTGGCGAGACAGGGGAGCGGGATCCGATGCCACCTTCGCGGGCGATGGACCGGCATGCAAGCGGACCAGCCGTCGGTTCCGCGCACCACCGCCACCGCGAGCCCTCTGCCCCCGATCGCGTCCCCCGCCGCGATCACGAAATCGGGCTCGGCGAACGGGTTCGGCTCGGCGGCCTGCTCGACGAGCGCCCGCCAGGCGCAGACGTCCTCCCCAGAGAGTTCGTCGAGCTCCACTATCGCGGCGCGCACACCCCCAGTAATACCCGACACGACCTCGGCCAGCCGAACCGAGAGCGCTCAGTCGCCACCCTTGGGATTGGTGCCGCCTGGCCCCTGCGGCCCCTGACCCGTGGTCACGGTCGTGGTCGCCGTGGTGGTCGACGTATCGGTGGTCGTGCGGGTCGTCTTCGTGATCGTCGTGGTGATCGTCGGGATGGTCGTGATCACCGTGCTGGTGGGCTGAACCGTACGGACGCTCTTGGTGGTCGTCGTTCGGGTCACGGTCTCGCGGTCGGGCCCGGACGCAACGATCGCGGCCACCGCGACACCGAGCCCGAGGGCGAGCGCCGCGACCAGCACGAGGGCGATCCGCAGCCGGTGCTCCTTCGACTCGGAATCGGGCGGGGTCGGTGGCGTCGGCGGCGGCCCCCTGCCCTGTTCGGCGAGGACGCGCCGCGGGTCCGGGGGCGGGGGCGGGCCGCCCTCAGTCGATGACACGCTCGATGATCCGGCCGGCCGCGTCGAGCTGGTCGGAGGAGATCGTCAGTGGTGGGAGGAACCGGAGCATTCCGGGCCCGGGGACGTTGATCACGAGGCCCTCGGCGAGGGCGCGCTCTGCGACCGCAGCGGCGTCCAGGCCCTCGGAGAGGGTGACGCCGACCATCAGCCCGCGGCCGCGAACCTCGGCGACGCGGTCCAGCTCGGAGAGTCGCTCCATGAAGGAGCTCCCCAGGTCGCGCGCCCGGCGCAGGATCTCCGGGTCGTCGACCAGGTCGATCGCCGCGAGGGCGGCCGCGGCGGCCACCGGCCCGCCTCCGAAGGTGGAGCCGTGATCACCGCGTCCGAGCACCTCTCCGAGATCGGGATCGGTCACGCAGGCGCCCAGCGGGAGACCCCCGCCGAGCGCCTTGGCGGCGCTGATCACGTCCGGGCGAACGGGCAGCTGCTGGTATGCCCAAAGCGACCCGGTTCGGCCCATCCCGGTCTGGATCTCGTCGAACATGAGCAGCGCCCCGGACTCCTCGCACGCCTTCCGTGCGGCGACCAGGACATCGTCGCCGATCTCAAAGACGCCCGCCTCACCCTGGATCGGCTCGACCATCACCGCGGCGGTCCCCTCGCCGACCGCCGAACGGAGCGCCCCGGGATCATCGCGCGGCACCGCGAGGTAGCCGGATGGCAGGGGCCCGAATTCCTCGTCCCGGGCGAGGCGCGGCGTCGCCGCGAGGGTGCCCAGGGTGCGCCCGTGAAAGGCCCCCTCGAGCACGACGATCTCGGGGGCGTCGATGCCGCGTGAGTGGGCGTGCTTTCGCGCCAGCTTGATCGCGCACTCGTTGGCCTCGGCGCCCGAGTTGCAAAGGAACACGCGCCCGCCCAGGCTCGACTCGGCGAGCCGCTCGGAAAGGCGCATCGCCGGCTCGGTGTAATAGAGGTTCGAAACCCCGGCGAGGCGGGCCGCCTGATCGGTGATCGCGGCGACGATCCGCGGGTGGCAGTGGCCGAGGTTGTGGACCGAGAGCCCGGCGAACAGGTCGAGGTACTCACGCCCCTCCGAGTCCCACAGCAGCGCGCCCTCCCCCCGCACGAACTCCACCGGCGCCCGCGCATAGGTCGGCATCGCGTACCTCTCCTCCAGGGCCTGTAGCTCGGAAAGGCTCATCCGAAGGCCCGACCGGCGCCGAAAAACGGCGCTGGGTGGGAGTCACGCATCAACGGTGGAGAGGCCAGCGCTAGCGACGAAGTCGCGGTGCAGAAGAGTGACCCTGCCGGCGCGCCGGCGTCGCAGCCCGCCGACACCGGAGGCGGAGCCGAGGATGTCGGCGGAGTGATTCCGGCGGAGTTATTCACGGCACGACCATGGTCCCGATTCCGGCGTCCGTGAACAGCTCGAGCAGCAGCGCATGGGGCTTGGAGCCGTCGATGATGTGCGCCGAGGAGACCCCGCCCCGGATCGCCTCGACGCAGGCTCCGAGCTTCGGGCGCATGCCGCCGTCCAGGCTCGTCAGCGCATCGGCGACCCGAGCCACCTCGGCGCGCGAGACCAGAGAGCCGGGATCGTCGGGATCGGCGAGCCAGCCGGCGACGTCGGTCAGGAAGATCGCCTTGTAGGCGCGAAGCGCCGCCGCGACCTTGCCGGCGGCGGTGTCGGCGTTGACGTTGTAGGAGTCGCCGTCTCGGTCCGTGCCGGCCGAGGCGATCACCGGTATGTAGTCCTCGGCGATGTGGTTGAGGACGTCGACGTCGACTCGCTCGACGTCACCGACCATCCCGACTCTCTGAGCGTCGGGATGGGGACGGATCTCGAACAGCGCGCCATCCTCGCCCGACAGCCCGACCGACGGTTGCCCGTGCCGGTTGAGGCGGCTGACGATGTCGGCGTTGACCTTGCCGAGCAGGACCATCTTGGCGACCTCCACGGTCGCCGGGTCGGAGACCCGAACCCCCTCGACGAACTTCACCTCCATCCCGAGCCGCTCCATGTACGTCGTGATCTCGGGCCCCCCGCCGTGGACGATCACCGGGTTGAGCCCGACGTACTTGAGCAGCACCACGTCGGTTGCGAACGCCTCGCGCAGGACCTCGTCGCGCATCGCCGCGCCGCCGTACTTGATCACCACCGTGCGGCCGTGGAACTCCCGGATGTAGGGAAGCGCCTCGAGCAGCGTCTCGACGCTTGGGTTCGCACCTTCCGGGCTCATGACGTGTACTCGGCGTTGATCCGCACGTACTCGTAGTTCAAGTCACTGAAGAAGACGTGGGCGCCCGCCCCGCCTCGGCCCAGCGCGACGGCGATCTCGGCCTCGGCGCCATCGCCGCCGAGATCCTCGGCATCGATCCGCTCGGGACCGAGCTCACCCATCTCCTCCCCCGCGAGCGCCTGGCCCGCGGCCTGAGAGATCCGGCCCCAGTTCGGGTCCCGCCCGAACAGCGAGGTCTTGACGAGCGGGGAGTTTGCGATCGCCCGAGCGACCCGCTCGGCCTCACCGTGGCCCGCCGCGTCCCGCACATCGATCCGGCAAACCCGCGTCGCCCCCTCCCCGTCGGCGACGACCTCGAGCGCGAGCTGGAGCAGAACCGCCTCGAGCAGCCCGTCTGGGAGCGGTCGCCCCGCCGAGCCGGTCGCCTGGAGCAGGACCGTGTCGTTGGTGCTCATCTGCCCGTCGACGGTGATCCGCTCGAAGGATGCGGCGACCGCGGAGCGAAGGGCTGCGTCGGGGACGTCGAGGCGAGCATCCGTCTGCACGAAGCAGAGCATGGTGGCGAAGCCCGGCTCGATCATTCCCGCCCCCTTTGCCTGGGCGGAGACGGTCACTCCCCCGCAGTGCACCGTGCACCGCTTCGGGGCCCGGTCGGTGGTCATGATCGCCTCGGCGAACTGCTCGCCACCGTGCGGTGAGAGGGTCGAGCAGGCCTTCGGGATCCCGTCCAGCACCGCGGAGACCGGCAGGGGCACCCCGATCGTCCCGGTCTCGGCGACGGCCACGCGCCGCGGCGCGACGCCGAGCTCCTCGGCGGCGCGCGACTGCATCGAGAGCGCGTCCGCGAGCCCCTGGGCGCCGGTTGCCGCGTTCGCGTTCCCCGAGTTGACGACCACGGCCCGAACCGAGCCGCGGTCGCAGCGCTCCCGGCAGACGCGGACCGGGGCGGCGGCCGAGGCGTTTCGGGTCAGCAGAAGAGCCGAGCCGACCGGGTCGGCGTCGCAGGCCAGCACCCCGACGTCGCTCGCCCCCGAGCCCTTGAGGCCACACGCCGCCGCGCCGGCGCGAAAGCCGGGCGGCAGGTCGGCCGGGTCGAGCTGCTCGGTGCCCTCCGGGGGCGTCACCCAGCGGGAGCGAAAGAACTCGCTGCTCGGAGCCCCGAACAGCGGCCGCTCGCGGGGCGGGGCCTCGCTCACGAGATCCCCTCTCCCTCGGGCAGGCCGAGCATCAGGTTCAGGTTCTGGATCGCCTGGGAGGCGGCCCCCTTCCAGAGGTTGTCGATGGCCGCGAAGGCGAGCACCCGCCCGTGCTCCTCGGTGGTCACGTAGACGTGGCACTGGTTCGTGTCGCGAACGTCACGCAGCCCCGGGGCGCGGTCGCGCACCGTGACGAAGGGCTCCGCGGCGTAGCGGTCCCGGTAGAGGGCTGTCAGCGAGTCCTTGCCGATCAGCTCGGCGGTGCTGACGAAGGCGGTGACGAGCTCTCCCTGGTCGAGCGGCAGCAGGTGCGGGACGAAGGTAACCGGCGCCTCGCTGCCGAGCGCCGCCAGCTCCTGCTCGATCTCAGGCCGGTGGCGATGGCCCTCTGTCTTGTACGCGAAGGCGTTCTCGTCCATGTTCACGTAGTGCATCGCGTCGCCGCCCGCGCGTCCGGCGCCGGACACCCCCTGCTTGGCGTCGACAAGCGCCTCGGTGATCAGGCCGCGCTCGGCCAGCGGGGCGAGAGCGAGCAGAGTCGCGGTCGGGTAGCAGCCCGGCGTCGCGGCGAGCTCGGCGCCCCGCAGCCGGTCGCGGTAGAGCTCGTTGAGCCCGTAGACCGCCTGCCCGAACAGCTCGGGGGCGCCGTGATCCCCATACCAGCGCACGTAGGTGTCCATGTCACGCAGCCGGAAGTCGGCCGAGAGGTCGACCACCCGCACGCCTCGCGAGCGCAACTCCCGGACAACGGGGGCGGCGGCGCCGTGCGGGTATGCGACCAGGGCAGCGTCCACCTCGGGAGGTGAGGCGAGATCGAGCTCGGAGAGCTCGAGCGGCACCCGGTAGCGAGGGTAGAGCTCCGAGAGCCGGGTTCCGGCGTCGCTTCTCGACGTGATCGAGGTGAGCTCGAGGCTCGGGTGGTCCCACACGAGCTGGGCGGCGAGGGCGCCGGCGAAGCCCGATGCGCCCGCCACCAGGATTCGCCGATCAGCCACGAAGATCCCCCCCGATCTCGGCGAGCGCCCGCTCGATCGCAGCTCGGGGCTCGGCGACGTCCCCGTCGGTGAGCGTGCGATCGGAGGCCCTGAACTCGAGCCGCAGTGCGAGGCTCTTTCGCCCCTCCACCTGCTCGCCGTGGTAGACGTCGAAAACTTCCGCGCTCCGAAGGAGCTCTCCGCCGCCGTCCAGGACCGCCTGGCGGACCACGGCCGCGGGCATCGCCCGGTCGACGACGATCGACAGGTCCTGGTGCAGGCCCGGAGAGGTGGTCACGTCCTCGTATCGCTCCAGGCCGATCGACGATCCGGCGATCAGCTCGGCGAGCCCGATCTCGAAGCCGACCGCTGCCTCGAGGTCCCACTCGCGGCAGACGAGCGGATGGACCTCGCCGAGCCACCCGGCCTCGAGCCCGCCGAGCTCGACCGAGGCGGAGCGCCCGGGGTGCAGGAAAGGCACCCCCCTCGGCGAGACGCTGACCTCCGTGGACAGCTGGGCGCAGAGCGCCTCGAGGACGCCCTTCAGCGCGAAGAAGTCCGCGGGCCGCCCCACCTCGCCCCAGCTCGGCGCCACCAGAGGCCCGATGACCAGCGCCGCGACCAGCTGCGGCTCGAACGCCGGCGGCCCGCGACGGCCGACGAACTCGCCGCCGGCGACGCCCCCAGCCTCTGAGCGGCCGCTCGCCAGGTAGGCCCGGCCGGACTCGCACAGGGCCACGCGCTCGGCGCCCCTCGCGAGGTTGTGGCGGGCGGCGTCCAGCAGCGAGCCGAGCAGGGTCGTTCGAAGCTCTGAATGCTCGATCGAGAGCGGGTTCGAGACCCGGATCGGATCGCGGCGCGGATCGTCGGACGCCAGCCGTAGCCGCCCCGGCAACCCCGGGCCGACGAGGCTGAGGCTGACCACCGCGTCGAACCCGAGGTCGCGCAGGACGTCCTCGGCTCGGCGCCGAAGGGCCTGCTCGCGGGTCAGCCGCCCGCCCGGCCCGCCCGCCCGTGGCAGAGTCGCGGGCAGGTGCTGATCGTAGCCGTGGATGCGGCCGACCTCCTCGATGAGGTCGGCCTCCCGGCTGACGTCGTAGTGGCGATCGACCGGGACCTCGGCCACCAGGTCCTCGCCGTCGCCTGCGACCGCGAAGCCGAGCCGCTCGAGGTAGGTCGTGCACTCCTCGCGCTCGACCCGCATCCCCAGCAGCGCCTCGGTTCGCGACGCGCGCAGCCGCACGCGCCGGGTGGGCGGGACGTCGCCGGCGACGTCGATCGTCCCGGAGGCCATCCTGGCTCCGCAGAGCTCGACGATCAGCTTCGAGGCGACCCGCTGCGCGCGGATCGTCAGCGCGGGATGGAGCTGCTTCTCGAACCGGTTGGAGGCCTCGGAGCGCAGGCCGAGCCGCCGTGAGGTCCGGAGGATGTTGACGCCGTTCCAGCTCGCCACTTCGAGCAGCACGCTCCTCGTCGATCCGGACACCTCCGAGGTCTGCCCGCCCATGATCCCGGCGATCCCCGAGGGCCCGTCGCGGTCGCAGACCAGGACCGACTCGTCGTCGAAGCTCCGATCGACCGCGTCGAGGGTGGTCATCGTCTCGCCGTCGCTCGCGGTACGGACGATCAGCTCGCCACTCGGCACGCGATCGAGGTCGAACGCGTGCAACGGCTGCGAGGTGAGGAGCATCACGTAGTTGGTGATGTCGACCAGGTTGTTGATCGGCCGCTGACCGGCCGCACTCAGCCTGGCCCTGAGCCACAGCGGCGAGGGCCCGATCGTCACCTCGGTGAAGACGCGGGCCGTGAACCTGGGGCAGAGCTCGGGCACCTCGACCTCGACCGAGGCGAGATCGGACACGTCGTCGTCGCCCCTGGCTTCGGCGTCCTCGTTCCACGGCGGCTCGGAGAGCGGCGCGCCGGTGATCGCATGGACCTCGCGGGCGACCCCGTAGACGCCGAGGCAGTCGACCCGGTTGGAGTTGACCTCCAGCTCGAGCACGGACTCGGCGATCGGCAGAACCTGGGACAGCGGTGTGCCGGGAGCCAGTCCCACCTCGAACCCCGCGGCCCCCGGAGGGGTCCGAGCAGGCTCGGACCACCGGTCGCCTCCGGCCCCCTGTGAGGCGGCGGGAAGTTGCTCGAGCACTGCGATCCCGTCCGCATCGTCGCCCAGCTCGAGCTCGGCCTCCGAGAGGATCATCCCGTCCGAGACGACGCCCCGAAGCTTCGCGCGGCGGAGCTCTTCGCCCCCCGGCATCACGGCGCCGGGAAGCGCCACCGCGACGATCTGTCCGGCCGCGACGTTCGCCGCCCCGCAGACGATCGTCCTCGTCGTCTCGCCGGTCGCGACCTCGCAGACGCTCAGCCGATCGGCGTCTGGGTGGCGCTCCACCGAGACCACCGCGCCGACCACGAATCCGTCCCCGGACTCCGGGCCCAGGTGCGCGACCCGCTCGACCTCGGTGGTCCGCAGGGCGATCAGGTCGGCGAGCTCCTCGACCGAGAGGTCGGGATCGCAGTGCTCGCGCAGCCAGCTCTCGGGCACCTTCATCGGAACTGCTCCAGCACCCGGACGTCGTTCTCGAAGAACTTGCGCAGATCGGGCACGCCGTGCTTCAGCATCGCGATCCGCTCGATTCCCATCCCGAACGCGAATCCCTGGATGACCTCGGGGTCGTAGGCGCCGTTTTCGACAAAGCCGAGGACGTTCGGATCGACCATCCCGGCGCCGAGGATCTCGATCCACCCCGTGCCCTTGCACAGAGGATCGCGCGATCCGTCGCCCAGAGCGCCGGATCCGGCGCACCGAAAGCACGACACGTCGACCTCGATGCTCGGCTCGGTGAACGGGAAGAACCCGGGACGAAAGCGCGTTTCGCGCTCGGCGCCGAACAGCGCCCTGGCGAGCTCGTCGAGCGTCCCCTTGAGATCGGCCAGGGTGATCCCCTCCCCCACCGCGAGGCCCTCGACCTGATGGAAGATCGGGCTGTGGGTGGCGTCGAACGGGTCGCTTCTGTAGCAGCGGCCCGGAACGATGATGAAGACGGGGGGCTCGAGCGTCTCCATCGCCCGGACCTGCATCGGCGAGGTGTGCGTCCTCAGCACCACGTCCTCGGGGCCGGGCGGAAGGCGCTGCCCATCGATCGGCTCCTCGGGTGCCGACGGAGTCGCGATCAGCGTCAACGCCGGGTCGAGGCTCGCGGGGTCGACGTAGAAGGTGTCCTGAGCCATCCGTGCCGCGTGCCCCGGCGGGTGGTTGAGGGCCGTGAAGTTGTAGTGGTCGAGCTCCACCTCGGGGCCCTCCATCACCCGGTAGCCGAGCCCTATCAGCACGTCCTCGATCTCGCGGATCGTCCGCACCAGCAGGTTTCGCGATCCGCACGGCGCGGTCGGGGTCCCTGGGAGGGTGACGTCGATCGCTTCGGTGGCGAGCCCCTGCTCGAGCTCGGCCGCGGCGAGCTCCGCGCCCCTCGACTCAAGCCGGGCCTCTAGCGCCTGGCGCACCTGGTTCGCCGCCGATCCGACCGGCCCACGCTCGGCGGGCGCGAGCTCGCCGATCCCGCGAAGGATCCCGGTCAGCTTCGCCTTTCGACCCAGGTAGCGGATCCGGAGCTCCTCGATCGCCGCGGCGTCCGGCGCCGCGGCGATCGCGGCCTCGGCTTCGCGGTGAAGCTCGGTGAGGATTCCCCGGACGTCAGGCACGATCGGCCATCCTAGTTCCCAGCTCGTACAGCGCCACGGCGGCTGTCATCGCGACGTTCAGGGAGTCGGGGGCGCCGGGCCGCATCGGGATCCGCGCCCGCGCGGCGAAGCCCGCCGAGGGCCCCATGGACAGGCCCGCCCGCTCGGCGCCGAGGCAGACGACGACGGGCGGTTCGAGCTCGAGCTCTGAGAGGTCGGCGTCCGCCCCGGCCTCGAGCGCGACCTTGGTCGCCTCAAGGTCGGCGAGCTCGGCGATGGCCGGCGGGCACGGGAAGATCGAGCCCATGCTGGCTCGCACCGCCTTCGGGGAGTGGGGGTCGGCGCATCGCGGCCCGAGGATCACCGGGCCATCGCCGAGGCCGTGGGCGGCGCGGATGATCGTCCCGACGTTGCCCGGGTCGCCCACCCCGTCGAGGAACACGGACAGGCGTCCCTCGGGGCCCGCCCAGCGCTGCGTGTAGACCCCGATCGCGCGGGTGCCCGAGCCCAGCGTGCTGACCGCGTCGAGCAACGCGGCCTCCACGTCACGCCCGGCCACCAGCGTGATCTCGGGCTCGACCCCGGCGGCTGCCGCGGCCTCCAGGAGGTCCTCACCCTCGGCGATGAACAGGCCGCTTCGGTCGCGCTCGCGGCGCGCCTGGAGCCTGCGGATCAGCTTCAGCTTCGGGTTTTGGGGGGAGGTGATCATGTCCTGCGTCCCGGGAAGGCGAAAAAAAAGGGCGGTCCACGCTATGGGCCGCCCGGGAGTCTCGAGTGTCTGCCGTCCGCTCTACGCCGCGGTGGCCTCCCGGGCTAGCTCCGCGAATCGGCGAAACGCCTCGGGGTCGTGCACGGCGATGTCGGCGAGCATCTTTCGGTTCACCTCGACGCCGGCCCGGTCGAGGCCGTGAATGAGCTCGGAGTAGCTGGTGCCCTCGCGGCGGGCGGCCGCGTTTATGCGCACGATCCATAGGCGCCTGAACTCGCGCTTCTTGGCGCGCCGGTCGCGGTAGGCGTAGCTCCCGGAGCGCATCACCTGCTCGTTGGCGAGGCGATAGCTCGAGTGCTTGCGCCCGAAGTAGCCCTTTGCCTCCTTCAGGACCTTCTTCTTGCGGCGCTTTCGCGCCACCGCATTGGTCGTTCGGCTCATCGCCCGCTAGCCCTTTCCGGCCAGCAGCGTGCGGACGCGCTTCTGGTCCGCGGGGGCGACCTCGGTCGGCACCGCCATCCGGCGCTTTCTCTTCGGCGACTTCTTCTCCAGTATGTGGCTGGAGTAGGCGCGGCGGCCGCGAAGCTTGCCGGTGCCGCTCTTTCGGTACCGCTTTTTGGTCCCGGAATGGGTCTTCATCTTCGGCATCGAACGGCTATTGAAGCAGACGACGGAGGGGCGTTAGGCGGCCGGACGCTCGGCCTCGGTCCCCTTGATGCGAACCGGGGCGAGCAGCATGCTCATGTTGCGGCCTTCCTGGAGCGGCTCCTGCTCGATCGTCGCCAGATCCTCGATGTCGTCGTAGAGGCGTTGCAGCAGAGCCCGCCCGCGCTCGGGATGGGCCTGCTCGCGGCCCCGGAACATGATCGTCACCTTGACCTTGTCCTGCTGTCGAAGGAAGCGCTCCACGTGGCCCTTCTTGGTCTCGTAGTCGTGGGTGGCGATCTTCGGCCTCAGCTTGATCTCGCGGACGTTGATCTGCTGCTGGTGCTTTCGCGCCGCCTTGGCCTTCTGCTCCTGCTCGTACTTGTACTTCGAGTAGTCGAGGAGCCGGGCGACGGGCGGCCGAGCGTCGGCAGCGACCTCGACCAGGTCGAGGTCGCGCTCGGACGCCAGGGCCAGGGCCTTGTCGGTCGCGATGATCCCGACCTGATTTCCCTCCTCGTCGATCAGCCTGACCTCCGAGACGCGGATCCTCTCGTTGATCCGCGTCGGGTCACGCTCGGGGGGCGACCGGTCGAAGCGCGGGTTCGCCACTAGAGGTTGGTGAAGGGCGTCAAGCTAGCGAGGCTCAGACGGGATCGGTCGGACGGGACGGACGCGAAGCAGCAGCACGGGCGCTAGCGGCGGCGCGTGGCGCGGGTCCCCTTCATCGGCGAGGAGTATAGAGGCGCCGCGGGCCGACCGTGGACTTCGCCAGACGGGCCTGCCAGCGAGCCATCACCCTAACCTTGAAGGGGATGCTGGCGCTGGCCCTAGTGACGGCGGCCCTGCTCGCCCACGCGCCGATCGGGGCGATCCACCCTCGCTGCGAGGCCAGCGACCACCTCGGCGCGGTCGGGGTTGGAAACTGGCCCTCATCGTGCTGGCGTCCCTACTCGAGCCGCAGCCCGTTCAACGAGCCGATCGAGGGCACGCGGGCCGAGGTCCCCGGCTCCTCGGCGATCGTGCGCCACCTGCTGGCCGGGGCGCCGGTCAGCTCGCTGGTGGCCGGCGACCCCAGCCGCGGAGGCAGCCCGACCTACTACTCGCACGCGGACGACCCGACCTACCGCCTGCACTGCTCCAAGCCCTGGGGAAGGTGCGAGATCGAGGGCATGCGGGTCGCGATCCCCGCCGCCGCCCAGCCGACCGGCGGCCCGGCGCGTCCGGGCGACAACCACGACGCCCACATGACGATCATCGACCCGCGCACGGGCTGGGAGTACGACCTGTGGCACGTGACCCGAAAGCCAGCGGACGGCGGCAGGCTCGACTTCGGCTGGGGTGGGCGGACCCGAATCGACGGGACGGGGCTCGGCTCCGGGGGCGTCGCGGCGGGATTCGGCAACCTTGCCGGGCTGATCCGAGGCCCCGAGCTGATCCGGGGCCGGATCGACCACGCGCTCACGATGGCCGTTCCGTGCGTTCGCGGAGAGGCCGTCTATCCGGCCAGGGGCAAGGCGCTTTCGTGCGCGGCGGCCGGGTTGCCGGCGCGCGACGCGCCCCACCTCGGGTCGCGCTTCCAGCTTCGGGTCAGCCGCTCCGAGCTCGAGGGGATGCCGGGCTGGAAGCGCGCCATTGCCACCGCCCTGAAGCGATACGGCGCCTACGTCAACGACACGACCGGCAATCCCGACTGGTGGGGGTTCAGCTTCGAGGGTCCGGCCACCTACACGAGCTTCGGCCATGAGGATCCCCTCGCCCGCCTCGGCCGAAGGCTCGGCCTCTCCCCGACCAGCTACGCCCACGACGACCACCACTCCAATCAGGGCTACTGGTTCAATCTCAACTCGGGCATCCCATGGCGTGGGATGCGGGTGCTGCGTCCCTGCGTGTCGCGAGGGAGCTGCTAGGCGGCGGGGCGCTGGCCGACGATCAGCGTCGCGAGCTCGCCGATCGACATCCGGCCGAGATCGCCGTCGGCGTGGGAGCGAACCGAGGCCTCATCCGCCTCCTGCTCGCGGTCCCCGACCACGAGCATGTACGGGAGCTTGGCGACCTCGGCGTCGTGGACCTTCTTGCCGACCGACCCCGATCGACCATCGGTGCGGCATCGGACCCCGGCCTCCGCCAGTCGCCGAGCCACCTCGGACGCGTGGTCGAGGTGTCGATCGGAAACCGGGAGCACGACCGCCTGCGTGGGCGCGAGCCAGACGGGGAAGCGGCCAGCGTGGTGCTCGATCAGGATTCCCACGAAACGCTCCATCGAGCCGAGCAGCGCTCGGTGGATGATCACCGGCGTGTGCTCCGCGTTGTCGGCGCCCTGGTAGGTGAGGTCGAACCGGCCCGGCATCTGGAAGTCGAGCTGGCAGGTGCCGCACTGCCACGAGCGGCCCAGCGCGTCGGTGACGTGGAAGTCGATCTTCGGGCCGTAGAAGGTCCCCTCCCCGGGGCTGACGTCGTAGGCGCGCTCCTGGCGCGCGAGCGCCTCGCGCAGAGCGCCCTCCGCGTGGTCCCACTGCTCGTCGGTCCCGATGTGCCGCTCGGGGCGGGTCGACAGCTCGACTCGGACCTGGTCGAAGCCAAAGGTCGCGTAGAGCTCGTCGATCGCCCTGCATATCGAGTCCACCTCGTCGGTGATCTGCTCGGGTTGGCAGAACACATGGGCGTCGTCCTGAGTGAAGGCGCGGACCCGCAGCAGGCCGTGCAGGACGCCCTCGCGCTCGTTGCGTGAGACGAGGCCGAACTCGGCGAGGCGAAGCGGCAGGTCGCGATAGGAACGGCGCTCGGAGGCATAGACGAGGCAGGCGCCGGGGCAGTTCATCGGCTTGACCGCGTAGCGGCGCTCCTCGGCGCCCGTACCCTCGGCCGCCTCGATGAGGAACATCTCCTCGCGGTAGTTGTCCCAGTGCCCGGAACGTCGCCAGAGCTCTCGGTCGAGGACCTGGGGAGTCTTGATCTCCTGATAGCCGCGCCGTGCGAGCTGGTCGCGGATCTGATCTTCGACGAGGCGCAGCAGCACGGTTCCCTGAGGCAGCCAGAAGGGCATCCCGGGTGACTCGGGCCTGAGCGCGAACAGGCCCAGCTCGGGGCCCAAGCGGCGATGGTCGCGGGCCCGCGCGTGCTCGAGCCGCTCGAGGTGGAGCTCGAGGTCGGCGGGGCTGAAGAATGCCGTGCCGTAGATCCGGGTCAGCATCTGCCTCGACTCATCGCCACGCCAGTACGCGCCGGCGACCGAGCTCAGCTTGAAGGCACGGATCCGTCCCGTCGACGGGCCGTGAGGACCGCGACACAGGTCGACGAAGGGGCCGTTCTGGTAGAGCGACACGGTCTCGACGCCCTCGTCTCGGACCAGATCCTCGATCAGCTCGACCTTGTACGGCTGCTCGGAGGAGCGAAACCGCGCGATCGCCTGATCGGCGCCGAGCTCGGTGCGCTCGAAGGGCTCGTCGGCCTTCACGTGGGCGGCCATCCGCTCCTCTATTCGCTCCAGATCGTCCTGGGAGGGCCGAACACCGTCGGGGAATTCGAAGTCGTAGTAGAAGCCGTCGTCGATCGGGGGCCCGATCGAGACCTTCGTCCCGGGCCACAGGTCGATGACCGCGGACGCCAGGACGTGGGCGGCGTCGTGGCGAAGCAGCCACAGGGCGTCGGGATCCTCGGAGTCGGGGGTGACGACCTCGATCTGGGCGCCGTCGGCGAGCGGCGAGGCGAGGTCGCGGACCTTCCCGTCGACCTTGACGGCGAGCGCGTCGCGCGCCAGCCGGGGGCCGATCGCCGCGGCTGCGTCGGCCCCCGTCGCGCCGGCCTCGAGCTCGAGCGCCGACCCGTCTGGAAGCGTCACGGTCATCGGCGGCCATGCTACCCAGGGCCCGGAGCCCGTCGATGCTCCCATCACGGCCGACGCTTCCCCGCCGATGCCGAATAGCGCTCGATGGTCGGGGCGCGATTGGGCCTTCGGCGACAATTGCATGCGATGGGCTTCACGAAGACGCTGGCCGCGGCGGCGGCGATCGCCGTGGCGCTGGGAGGCGGAGCGGCCGGCGGCGCCGAATCCGCCGGCGCGGCCCCGGGACCCGGGCCGTCGACGCCGGGGCTCGTCCTGCGCGCCCCGCCCGGCAACCGCGTCTACCGGGCGGCGTTTCCGGACTTCGGCGGCCCCGAGGACCGGGTCAGCGCGGCGCGGATCCGTGCGTTCGAGCATCTCTCCGGCCGGCCGATCGCCTGGGCGTACTTTTCGAACAACTGGTTCGGGGGCCGGATCCACTTCCCAACGCGCGACGTCGGGGTGATCTCGAGAGCCGGGCGGACGCCCTTCGTGCGGCTGATGGCCCGCTCCGGCTGGGGGCGCGGTGCCGACCCCAACTTCACCCTGCGATCGATCGACGCCGGGGCCTGGGACCCGGGGCTCACGCGGTGGTGTGATGCCGCCCGCGCCACCGGCATCCCCCTGCTCGCCGAGTTCGGCACCGAGGTGAACGGCGACTGGTTCCCGTGGAACGGTCGCTGGAACGGCGGTGGCCGAACCGACGGCTACGGTGACCCCGACCTCGCGGACGGCCCCGAGCGGTTCCGCGATGCCTTCCGGCGGATCGTCGACATCTGCCGGGCCGAGGGCGCGGGCAACATCACCTGGTTCTTCCACGTCGACGTCGGGGGGTGGCCGAGGACGGCGTGGAACCGGATCGCGAGCTACTGGCCGGGGGCTCGATACGTCGACTGGATCGGCCTGAGCGACTACGGGCCGCAGCGAGCCGGCGAGCGCTGGGTGAGCTTCGGCGACCGGCTCGACCGCGCCTACGGCCAGATCGCCGCCCTCGCGCCCCACAAGCCGATCGCGGTGCTCGAGTACGGGGCGAGCGAGGACCCTCGCCATCCGCGCGCCAAGGCGCGATGGATCCGCCACGCGATCCGCGACGTCGCGCGCCATCGCTGGCCCCGGATCGCGGCGCTCTCCTACTGGCACGAGACGTGGCGAAACTCGGGTGGCTCGCTCTCCGACCTGCGGATCGACTCCTCGCGGCGGGCCGAGCGCGCCTATCGCCGGGGCATCGCGCGCCGGGTCTTTACCTCGCGGTCCCGGTTCACCTCGGCGCGGTAGGGCCGCCGGGCGGCCGGCGGCGTTTTCGGTCGACATGCGACCAAATCGCGCCACGCGAGCTCGAGATCGCGCGCTAGGATCGCCCCGGTGAGCGGGTTTGAGATCAAGAACCTTCGGGAGGTCGAGGACTCGGCCGTCGAGGGCGGCCTCTCGGAGATCCAGGAGGCCCGGTTCGCGCAGGGAGACCTCGGCGCCGAGGCCACCGGGCTCGCCTACCACGTCTTCCACCCCGGAAAGCGCCAGGCGTTCGGTCACCGCCACGAGAAGGCCGAGGAGATCAGCGTGGTCCTCTCGGGCAGCGGGAGGGTGTGCCTCGACGACGAGGTCGTCGAGATCGGCCCGATGGACGCGATCCGGATCGCCCCCGAGGTCACGCGGGCCTTCGAGGCCGGGCCGGACGGGCTCGAGGTGCTGGTCTTCGGACCGCACCGCTCGGGCGACGGCGAGCTGGTACCCGGCTTCTGGGCCGACTGACTAGCCCTGGGCGGCGGGGTCGGCCCGCCCGCCGACCGCGATCAGGGGACAGGGCCCCACGCCCGCCGGCGGGGGGCGCGTCTCCCACGCCGAGTACACGCCGGCCCGTCGCACGAGCCGCAGGCCGCCGAACGGAGCCGGGCCGGCGCCCTGCGTGATCACGTGGGCCACCCCGGCGGGGGGCTTCGAGCTGACGGGCGGGGCCTGCGCCTCGACGCAGACCCGGCCCCCGCGGAGCTCCCAGACCAGGTAGTCGCGACCGTGCTCGTCGGCGAGCATCGCGGCCGGGGCGAGGACCAGGGTGGAGCCGCCGCCGAGCCGGTCCCGGAGCTCGGTCAGGGCGGGCGAGTAGGCGCTGGGGCCGACCGGGCCGTTGGCCAGCGCCAGAAGGCTCGACCCGGTGGCAGCTCCCACGAAGGCGATCGCCAGTGCGGCGCCGAGCACCGACTGGTGGCGGGCCAGGGCGCCCACCACTCCGCCGCGGCGCCTCGCGACCGCGCCGCGAAGCCCGCCCATCTCGATCAGCAGCTCACCGCCGATCAGGGCCCGGGCCGAGATCAACATCGCGAGCGGGGCGGCGATCACGATCGACTTCGCCGCCTGGTAGGGCGTTCCGGTGAAGTGCGCGTAGGCGAACAGCGCCGCGGCAACGGCGAGGGCCGAGGGGACCGCCCGCAGACGCCGCCCCACCCACCAGACGAGCCCGTAGGCGAGGGCGAGCAGGCCGAGCAGCTCGCCGAGGTGGAAGATCGCGGCCGGCACGACGCCGTCCCCCGGGTCGAGGCGGAAGTCGCCCGAAGGCCAGATCCCGAGAGCCTCCAGCGGCGAGATCGGGTTGAAGAGGTTGCCGAGGCCGGGCCCCGACGGGTCGAAGGTCTCAAAGCTCGCGAAGTCGATCATCCGGCCGAGCTCCGGGGCAGAGGCCGCGAAAATCGCCGCCAGCGCCACCCCTGACGTGGGCGCCGAGCGCCGGGCGAGCGCGATCGCGGCGGCGCCGCCCCCGCGCCTCGCGGCGACCGCGAGCTCGATCGCGGCCCAGAGCGCCGCGGCGCCGGCCGGCCACACCAGGCCCGGGAAGCTGTAGGCGTAGACGGTTCCGACCGCCAGGGCGGCCAAGGGGAGCGCGGAGAGCGCCGTGAGGACCGCTCGAGGCCGCGCAGGGTCCCCCGCCACCAGCGTCCCGCGCCCGAGCTCGTGCAGCCCGACCGCGAACGCAAGCACGAACAACGCCTCGATGGTCTCCTTGAAGGCGCCCTGGATCAAGTAGGAGGCTGCCATGTACGGGAGCGCCACCAGGACGGCGCAGGTGACACGGCGCCATCCGGGGAGGCCACCGAGGAGGGCCAGCGGCGCGAGCGAGGCACAAACGGCCGTCGCTCCCATCAGGCCGTCGAAGCCGTGGACGAGGCCACACCCCGTCAGCGTCGAGACAGCGACGACGAGCGCGTGCGGCCCGAGCGGGTACCCCTGGCTCAGCAGCCTGCCCGCCTCGCCGTGCGACAGCGCGTCGGCCGCGAACAGGTGCTGCGACATGTCGGGGTTGAGCCCCGTGCCGAGGATCCCGAATCGCCCCTCGACGAAGAATGGGATCGAGGCCGCGACCACGGTGGCCCCCGCCGCGGCGATCCCGGGCCCGAGCCCCTCGCGGGGCCACGAGCGTCGCCACGCCACGCAGGCGAGCGATCCCGCGCACAGTGCCCCGATCGCCGCCACCGAGGCGGTCCCCTCCCCCGGCAGCCTGACCGTGCCCCATGCGACCGCGATCAGGATTGACAGCCCAACCGCCGGGGCGAGCCAGGACCACCGCACCGCGCCGCAGAGCGCGAACACGGCCTGTCCGACGACGCACGAGGCGGCGAGCACGACCACGAGCGACCCGTACGTGCCCAGCATCGGCGGCGAGCTTAGTGGTCAACGCGGCAGCGTCCGGCCGGCCCGGGGGGGGTGGCCGCCGATCGGCGCCGCGGCGCCGCCCGGACCTAGCCGGACGCGGGGGCGTCCTGGGGGCTCGCGAAGGCGATCAGCGCCTGGCGGTCGATCTTGCCCCGCGCGGTCCGGGCCAGGGACTCGTGGACGAAGACCCGCTGGGGGACCTTGTGGTCCTCGAGCTGCTCGGCGCACAGCCGGCGAAGCTCCGCATCGTCGAGGGTATGGCCCGGCGCCGGTGCCACGTGGGCGTGGACGGACTGGCCGAGCAGTCGATCCGGGACCCCGACCACCGCCGCCTCCTGCACCCCGTCGGCGGCGTGCAGGATCTCCTCGATCTCGCGCGGGTAGACCTTCTCGCCCCGGCACTTGATCAAGTCGTCGGTGCGCCCGACCCAGTGCAGAAAGCCTTCCCCGTCGCGGCGGAAGAGGTCGCCGGTCGCGATCACCGGCTCCCATGGCCACCGACCCGGGCGCATCCGCTCCGCGGTCCGCTCGGGGTCACGCCAGTAGCCCTGCATGACGTGGGGCCCGCGGACCATCAGCTCACCGACCTCATCGACCTCGGCGGGCTTGCCGTCGGCCCCCTCGATCCAGGCATCGGTCCCCGGGATCGCGATTCCCGACGAGGTAGGGCGGGTGTCGAGCTGGTCGGGCGGGAGGTAGGAGACCCGGATGCACTCCGTGAGCCCGTACATCAGGTAGAGCCTGGCGTTCGGGAAGGTGCGCCGCACGGCCTCCACGGTCGCCGCCGGCATCGAGGCGCCGGCGTTGGTCAGGAAGCGCAGGCTGGGCAACTCGCGGTCGGCGAGGCCCCGAAGCGCGGTCAGCACCTGGAAGATGGTCGGCACCCCCGGGAGCCCCGTGATCCGGTGCGTCTCGAGCGCCTGGACGATCCTGCCCGGAAACGCGATCCCCGCTTCGAGGGCGATCGCGCCGCCGACCCTGACGCAGCTCAAGAGCTGGGAGAGGCCGTACCCGAACGAGAGCTGCATCACGCACAGCACCCGGTCTGCCGCGGTCATCTCCAGGTACTCGACGATCGAGCCGGTGACGAACGACAGGTTTCGGTGGGTGAGCGTCACCCCTTTCGGACCCCCGGTCGAGCCCGACGTATACATGACGGCGGCGAGGTCCGTCTCAAGCGGCCGCGGCGGCGAGGGGCCCTCGGCGGCCGCGAGCCCGGCCACGTCGGAGATGACCGGGATCCCCCCCGCCCGCTCGGCCGCGGCCCCCGACAGCTCGGCGCGCTCCGTGTCGCAGACGATCGCCGCGGGCTCGGTATCGGCCAGGACGTAGTCGAGGCGGTCGCCCTTCAGGGTCGGATTGAGAGGAGCGAGCGCCGCTCCCGCGCGCCACGTTCCCTCGATCGCGACCGCGGCATCGATCTCGTTGGGCAGCAGCACGGCGACCCGATCGCCGCGCTTCACGCCGAGCTCGGCGAGCCCCGCCGCGAACCCGCCGGCAAGGCGGTCGAGCTCGCCGTAGCCCAGCTCGCGCCCGCCGGCTATCACCGCCACCCGATCGGGGTCCCGCTCGGCGGCGGAGCTCAGGTCATCGACGACCGTGCCGATGCTCACGCCGCGGCACGTTTTCGCTCGACGAATCCGGTGATCGCGTCAATCGAGCCGAAGTTCTGCTCGGTGATCTCGACGTCGTCGATCGCCACCGAGTAGCGGGACTGCACCTCCTCGACCAGTTCAACGAACCCGAGCGAGTCGATGATCCCGAGGGCCAGGAAGTCGTCGCCGTCTCCGAGCTCGACATCGGGGCGCAGGTAGAGGAAGTTCTCCTCGATGAACGCCCGCATCTCCTTTCGGATGTCAGTCTCGCCGTTGGTCATGCAGCCTCCCCCGCCGAGCTCGGCGCGGAGCGGTCGATTCTTACACGTGGCTGAGCGGTTTCAGCGGGATAGGCGCCGGCTCGGGCGCCGCAGAACTCCTCGTGCCACAGCTGGGTGGAGAGGATCCCGACCAGCGCCATCCCCTCGCGGATCCCGGTCGCGCGGCCCGCCCGGCAACGCTGAAGGAGGCCGGCGACCCGCCGCTCGTCCCAGATCTCGGTCTCGGCGAGCGCCGCCGGCGAGAGCGCCTCCTCCACCCACTCCGGCGCCTCGGAGCCGAAGAACGGGACCACCTCTGGCGCCCGGTAGGGCTGCTTGGGCCGAGCCACGATCTCCTCGGGGAGCAGGTCGGCGGCGACGTCACGCAGGGCGACCTTGTCGCGCAGCCCGTCGAGCTTTCGCTCGTCGGGCAGCTCCGCGGAGTAGTCGAACACCCGGTCGTCGAGGAAGGGGAAACGGCCCTCGACCCCGTGGGCCATGGCGACCCGGTCGCCCTGGGCGGCGAGCAGGTAGGGCTCAAGCAGAGTGGCGACCTCGAGCCAGGCGGCACGCTCGAGCGTGCTCCAGGAGGCGAACTCGGCCGGCAGCTCGTCGCGGAGGCGGCCGAGGGAGGCAGACTCGCCGATCTCGGCCGCCACGTCGGGGCGATAGAAGGCCTTCACCGTGGCGGTCGCAGCGGCCCTGGTCAGATGCGAGCCGAGCTGGTCGTCAGACGAGCCGGTCTCGAGCAGGAAACGGGTGAACGCGGGGCCGCGCCGTGCGCCGCCGCCGCCGAGGTAGGGATAGAACTCCTCGAGCATCGCCTTCGCCCGTTCGGGCTCGGTGCGGGCAAGCTCCCGGACCACGACCTCCTTGAACAGGTCATACCCCCAGAACAGCTCGTCGGCGCCCTCGCCGGTGATCACCACCGTGAGGTCGTTGGCGCGTACCTGCTCGGCGAGCAGGTAGAGGGGGACGGGCGCGGTGCGAACGAGCGGCGTCTCGGTGTGACGCAAGACGTCCGGGAGCGCTCTCGCGATCTCGACGGGGCCTGCCTCGACCACGTGGTGGCTCGTCCCGAGCGCCTTGGCGACCGCCTCCTGGTGGCCGCGCTCGTCGTAGCGCGGATCCTTGAAGGCGATCGAGAAGGTCCGGAGCTCACCGCGCTTCTCGATCTGAGCGAGGGCGCTGATCAGGCTCGAGTCGAGGCCCCCGGACAGGTACGCGCCCACCGGCACGTCGGCGCGGAGGCGAAGCCGGACGCTGTCGCCCAAGAGCTCGCGGAGGTCCGCATCCGGCGGGTCGCTGACCCCGTAGTCGGGGGCCCACCAGCGGCGCTGCTCGACGATCCGCCCGCGCTCCCAGACGAGCAGCCCACCGGGGGGCAGCTGATCGACGCCGATGAACGCCGTCCGCGGGGCGCGAGCGCCCCACAAGGTGAAGACCTCGTCGAGGCCTGCCAGGTCCGGCCGGGCCCGCACTTCGCCGGACGCGAACAGGGCCTTCGCCTCGGACCCGAAGACGAGCGTGCCGTCCCCGAGCAGGGCGTAGTGGAGGGGGCGCACGCCGAAGCGGTCACGGACCAGGGTGAGCCGCCGGCGCGCCGGCTGCCACCAGGCCAGTGCGAACTGGCCATTGAACCGCTCCAGGGCCGCGAGGCCGTCCCGCTCCAAAAGACGCTGGACCACCTCGGTGTCGCTCGTGGTCGCGAACGACGCGCCGCACGCGCGAAGCTCCTCGCGGAGCTCGATGTGGTTGTAGACCTCCCCGTTGTAGATCAGGAGGCTTCCGTCCTCCCCGGATTCGAGCGGCTGCCAGCCGCACGGGAGGTCGACGATCGCGAGCCGAGTCGAGACGAGGCCCGCGCCCGGATCGAGCGCCAGCCCGTATCCGTCGGGACCGCGGTGGCGGATCGCCCGCGCCATCCGGAGCAGCGCCGCCTCGGTGACCGGTTGCCCGCCCTGGGGCCGCACGATGCCGGCGATCCCGCACACGTCAGTCGGTCGAATCGAAAAGGACCGCGGGCGCGTGGAGGTACTCGGTGGCGACCCGCTTTCGGTCTATCTCGCGGTAGCCCGCCTCCACCTCGGCGACCTCGAGGCCGACCCGCTCGGCGAGCTCCGCGGGCCCAACGTCCCTGGTGTGTCCCCACAGCAGCATGTCCATCTGCTCGTAGGGGTGGCCGAAGTAGAACTCCTCCTGCGTCTGCGGGAGGCTGAACGTGTCCGTGGTCGGATAGCGGGTGGCCACCGATTCGGGGAGGCCGAGCTCGCGCGCGAGCGCGTAGACCTGGCCCTTGTACAGATGCGCGATCGGCTTCACGTCGGCGAGGCCGTCACCCCCCTTGACGAAGAATCCCTGGTCGTACTCGAGCAGGTTGGGGGTGCCCGCCACCGCGTAGGAGAGTCGGTCCGCCCAGGTGTACTCCAGAAGCTTTCGGGTGCGCTGCTTCATGTTCGAAGCGGCGAGCAGCTCTCGGTAGGCGTCGGAGGGCATCCGCTGGCGGTCCTCGGTTCCGTCGGGGCGCTCGACCACCAGCGAAAAGAAGACCATCCCCCCGGTCGGCGCCGAGCGCACCAGCTTGTGCCGCCAGGTCGGCTCGTAGTCGGGGAAGACGCGGCGGATCGCATCGTCGCGGCGCCGGTAGCACCCGAGCGCCTCGAGCGCCTCGGTGATCGGCTCCTCGACCGTCCGCGCGCCGAGGGAGTTGGCCAGCTCGAGGCCGATGTCGGTCGACTCGCTCGCGCCATCGCGCTCGGGAAGACGCAGGCAGAGCACCCGCTCCGGTCCCAGCGCCCTGACGCAGATTCCGGCCACGACGCCGGAGTCGACGCCGCCGGAGATCGCGACGACGGCGCCCGCACGACCGAGGTCGCTTACGGCCCTCGCGGTCTGCTCGGCGACCCGCTCCAGGCAGGCGGTCGGATCGAACGCCTCGTCGGGCCCCGTGGCGTTAGAGGTGCTCATCCAACCTCCGGGTGGTCGGGGTCAAATCGAGGTGCATGATCACAACCGAAGTAACGCTCGAGCGGATGCTGGTTTGACGCAGTGTGTCGATAGTTTGGACGCATGACGGAGATTCGGCCATTCGAGCGCGCCGACCTGGAGGCGGTGGTCGCCCTTCTGGAGGCCCGCCTGCCCTGGTGGACGCACGAGGACTCCTTCCTGACCGAAACCCTAATCGACTCGGCCTGGGCGGAGCCTGAGCTCGCGTCGCTGGTGGCGGTCGGCGAGGCGGGCGAGCTGCTCGGGTTCATCGGGGCCCAGCCCCGTCGGGTGCGGTTCGGCGGCCGCCACCTGAGGGGGATCTGCTGCGCACACCTGGTCGTCTCCGCCGATCGCCGCGCGGGGCCGGCGGGCGCGCTCTTGATGCGGCGCCTGCTGTCGGGCGACCAGGACCTCACCTGGACCGACAGCCCGACCAGCACGGTGGTGCGGATGTGGCGATCCTTCGGGGGGCACCTCGATCATCCGCGCTCCTGCGACTGGATGCTTGTGCTGAGGCCGTTTTCGTGGGCCCGCGGCGTCGCGGCCGCAAAGCTTCGGCGGGCCCCTCCCCGAGAGGTGTTGCCGGTCGCGGCAATCCCGATTCAGGCCTTCGGCGCGCGACTGCTGCCCCAGGCGTTCCCGACCCCCCCGACCGGGGTGCGAAGCGAGCGGGCGGACGCGGCGCGCGTGGTCGAGAGCATGCCCGCGCTGACTCGGGGGATCGACCTTTACGTCAACTATGACCAGCGGTATCTGGAGCAGCTCCTCGCCCAGGTCGAGGCGGTGATGGGTGGCCTCGAGGTCCGGCTGGTGAGGCGAGAGGGGAACCCGATCGGCTGGTACGCGTACCTGGCCCGTCCGGGCGCCGCAAGCCGGGCGCTCCACATCTGCGCTCCCGAGCCCGAGGTGGAGTCCGTGGTGGCCGAGCTGGTCGAGCACGCCCGCGGCGTCGGCAGCGCGGCGCTCACGGGACGCCTGGAGCCCCACCTCGAGGGCGCGCTTCGCCGCCGCCTCGCGGTGGTCGGCTTCGCCCGCCAGCCCGTGATCCACGTTCGCGATCCCGAGGTCCACGCGATGCTCGCGACGAGCTCGTCGCTTCTCACCCACCTCGACGGAGAGTGGTACGTGACCTGACGCGCGGCCCGGCTCAGCCGGCCTGGCTGGAGCTCGACTCGCCCGACGCGACTCCCCTGCCCCGGGCCCGCGCGATCCACGCCCTGGCGGTCGCGGTCAGCCGGGGAGTGGAGACCCGAGGCGCCAGGAGCACGGACCGCCCCAGCCGCCGATCGGTCGCGAAACGTGCCTTGAAAGCTTCGTCGCCGAGCAGCAGGTCGTACTCGGACGCGCCCTCCGCGATCGCCTCCCGGACGGTCTCGGCCAGGAGCAGGAAGCCGACGCTGTGTTGGCCCCAGGCCGGATCGAACCCCGCCTGGTAGTAGGAGAATCGGTCCCCGACCCGCCACCCGTACCAGCCCGCGACCGGGACCGCATCGACCTCCAGCAGGAAGAGGCGAAGCCACCCCAGCCGATGCGCCTCGAGCACGAACTGGGAGTGAAAGTCGCGGGCGCGCGGGTCGGCCACCGACGAGGCGACGTCGCGCCCCCGCCACCGGGCGTCGTGGAGCCTGAACAGAGTCCACATGTCCGCCATCACGTCCTCGCCCGCCACCGACTGGCGGATCGTGACCTGGTGGGCCTTCCGAAGGCCGCGCATCTTTCGACCGAGCTGGCTTCGGAACCCCCGGCTTCGGCCCGCCAGGTAGCCCTCCCAGCTCGATCCGTCGAGCTCGATGTACGGCAAGGCCTCCTCGGGACGTGAGACGACGCTCATCCGCGAGGGCCAGGCCCGAGCCAGCGCCCCCCACCACCCGGCCGCCGCGTCGACCCGGCCCAGGTCGAGGTGGCAGCGAGCCCCCAGCCGCTCGGCCAGCACCGGCGCCGCCGCAATCGCGATCGCCTCGTCGTCACCGGACTCGGCGACCGGGTGGAAGAGGTCGCCGTACCGGGACCCCGGAAACCGCACCGCGCGCGGACCCCGCGCGGATCTGCCCTCGAGCATCGGCAAGAGGCCCCGTACGGCGTCGCGATCACGGACGACGACCACGGCCGGACGACTGCCCCGATCGACGGTGTCGAGCGCGGCGCGGAACCACTCGGGAGTCACGAAGGCGTTTCCGCGGGCCGTCGCCAGCTGCCGCCACGGCTCCGCGACGGCGCCGAGGGCGTCCTCCCCGCCTATCAACTCGACCTTCAAGCGGTCGGTCGGGAGTCGTGCGCGAAAACCATCCCCGCGAGCACGCTACCGCATAGGCTGGTCATCGCTCGCCGCCTCGAGCCTTCGTGTAACCATCGCCCAAATGACCACCACGGATACCGAAACCGGGCCGCCCGCCTGGCTCGTCCTCCCGACCTACAACGAGGTGTCGAACCTCGAGGCGATCGTCGGCGCGATCCGCGAACCGCTCGATCCACCGCCTCACATCCTGGTCGTGGACGACTCCTCCCCTGACGGCACGGGGGAAATCGCCGACCGTCTCGCCGCCGCGCATCCGGACGTCTCGGTGCTCCACCGATCGCGCAAGGAGGGACTCGGCCCGGCCTACGTCGCGGGCTTTCGCGAGGCGCTCGCAAGCGGCGCCGCGCTGATCGCGCAGATGGATGCCGACTTCTCGCACGACCCCGCCGACCTGCCGCGCCTGCTGGCGGCCACGGCCGAGGCCGATCTCGTCCTCGGCTCGCGATACACCGAGGGCGGCGGCGTTCGGGACTGGGGGCCGCTTCGCCGCGCGATAAGCCGCGGTGGCTGCGCGTACGCCAGAGCCGTGCTCGGCATCCCGGTCCACGACCTGACCGGCGGCTTCAAGGCGTTCCGGCGCGAGGTCCTCGAGGGGATCGATCTCGGGTCGATCTCGGCCTTCGGCTATGCCTTCCAGGTCGAGACGACCTACAGGGCGCTCCGCGCGGGGTTTCGGGTCGAGGAGATCCCGATCGTCTTTCGCGATCGCCGAGTCGGCGAGTCGAAGATGAGCAAGCGGATCGTGCTCGAGGCGGCGTGGCGGGTGCCGGCGATGCGCCTGCCCGCTCACCGGGGGGCGCTCAGCGACGCCGGGGGGCGCGCCTAGTCCCAGGCGAAGGTCCAGAGCTTGTTGCCGACGAAGTTGACGGGGGTCGCGACGGCGACGGCGACGGCCTGGGCGGGAATGTCGGGCGCCCCCAGGACGTCCACCAGGAGCGCCAGGACGGCGAGGTTGACCGCCAGGCCGCCGAGGCTGACGGTGAAGAACCGGGTCGCCTGGAACCCGGCGTGCCCCCCCTCGGCCGACTCCCTGAACGTCCAGACGCGATTCCAGATGAAGTTGTTGGAGACCGCGACGCAGAAAGCCAGCACCGCCGCGGAGATGTGCTGGACGTCGAGCGCCAGGGTCAGGACCGTGAAGACGGCCAGGTTGACCACATAGCCCGCGGCGCCCACGACGCCGAACTGGAAGAGCTGTGCCCAGTTGGCGGGCCGGCGAGCGCCGAGGTGGATGCGCCGCACCAGAGTCCAGGTCCAATCGGCCTGGCGCTGCCACATGCCCCGTGGCTGGCGCGGCGCCTCCGAGGCGCTCATCCGAGAGACCGGGGGCGCCGAAGGATGATCGGTTCGACCCATCGCACCCTGGCTGGCTTCCCCTTCGTCACCCGCGCAGTATATGAATCGGTCGGACCGTGAAATCCGACTACGAACCCCCGCCGCGGGGCCTCGATCATCCGTCCACGGGAGCGCCCGGGCGCCGCTGGCCCCTCGGAGTGGTCTCGGCGGGCGTGGTGTGCATCCTTGCCTTTCTCGCCGCAACCAATCACTGGTACAGATGGGGGGCCGGGATCGCGGCCACCCAGGCGCTCGACACGCAGACCTACGCGCGGATCGCCGACGCCGCCCCGGGCCTCCCGCACACGGACATCGGGTCGGCGTTCACCGAGCGGTTCGCCTTCCCGTGGGTCCTGGGGGCGGCGGGCGACCTGTTCGGCGGCGGCCCGCACGTCCCGTTTCGGATCATGTTCGCGGTGTTCGTGGTCGGGACGCTGATCGCGATGGTCGACATCTGCCGGCGGCTCGACCTGGCCGCCTCGGCGAGCCTTCTGTGCATCGGGCTGTTCGCCCTCAACCCCTACGTGTTCCGAGGCGACGCGATCGCGCCGGGACCGGTCGACGAGGCGTTCGTGCTCGGGATCGCGATCCTGATCTGGGGCCTCGTGGCGGTCCGCTTCGCCGGGGTCATGGCGGGCGCGATCGTCGCGATCCTGGGCAGGCAGAGCGCCCTGGTCGCCGTTCCGGCCGCAACGGTGTGGCTGTACGTCGGTTCCGGCTGGCGGGCGATGCTCCCGGGTCGCCGGGTGCTTCAGATGGCGGTCGCCGTGGTCACTGTGCTCGTCATCTACCTCGCGGTCAAGGCCTCGATCACCTCGTTCACGTACAGCTTCGCGCCGAGCATCCCGAGCGACACCGTGATCCCCTTCGCCGGCCACCCCGGAACCCCCTCGGCCTTCGCGACCCATTTGGCACGGATCGCCGCGCCGCTCGTCATGTGGGCGGGGGCGCTGACCGGCGCGCTGATCGCCCTATGGCGCGCCCGAGGGCGCTTCCGGCCACCGGCGGAGTTCTGGTGCGCCCTCTTGATCGGAGCCTCGATCATCGCGCAGCCGCTGATCATCAGCCCCCACTTCCCGGGCTTCGAGGCAAACGAGCAGCGCCTCAGCGCCCTCGGGCTCCTCCCGCTGTGCGTCGCGCTCGCCTACCTGCTTCGCGACGCGGGCGCGTCGCTTCGGGACGCGCCAGCGTGGGCGCTGGTCGCGGGAGGGGCGGCGCTTCTCGCCGGCTCCCTGCACGACAGGTTCACTGTCATCGGGCCGCAGAGCAACGGCCAGTTCATCGCCCTCGAGCTGCTCGCCGCGCTGGTTCTCGCCGCCACGCTCGTCGCCGTCATCCCGTCTCGCCCCCGCCGCGATCCCGCGATCACGGCCGAGCCCGGGTAGCGATAGGCACGCCGAGTGGCCCCCGCGCCCTCGCTCTCCGCTACAACCTGACCGTGGGCTCGGCGATGGAGATGAGCCGGGGGACGAGGCGCGAGCGCCTCGCTCTCCTCCGCGACCTGCAGTCGGCTGACCGAACCGGGCTTGCCCTCGGCCTGGCGGTCCTCGGCGCGCTGGCCGCCCTCGATGCGTCGCTCGGCGAGCCCGGCCTGCTGGTCGGGATGTTCGTCTTGGCGCCGTTCGTTCCCGCGACCCTGGGCGGCGTCGTCGCGACCTCGGCGGTGGCCTGGGCGGCGATCCTCCTCGGGCTGCTCAGCCCCGCCTGGGATCTCGACTTCGGGCGCTCGGAGTACTGGATAACGATGGCGGGCCTGATGCTCGGCGGGGCGTTCGCGATCGCCGCGGCCGCGGCCCGCCGCCGGGCTCGGATCAGCTCGCGACGGCTCGCGGTCCTCGACTCGGTCGGCGCGATCGCCGACGGTTCGCTGCCCTTGGGCCAGACGCTCGAGCGAGTCGTCGAGATGATCGTCCCGGCGGTCGCCGACATCTGCATGATCGACGCGATCCACGACGGAGGGATCGTCAGGGCGGCGGTCAGGGCGGCCGGACGCCAGGACTCGGCGGAGGTCGCGGAGCGGATCCGGCACCGCGAGCCCTCGGTTCCGAGTCGGTTCGTGGCTGGCGAGCGCGCCTGGATGGAGATCCCGCACTATCGGGCCCGGATGGACTCCGAGGACCTGCGGCGGATCGCCCACAATCCCTCCGACCACGAGTTCCTTCAGTCGCTCGAGATACGCTCATGGGTCGTCGCGGCGATGAGCGCCCGCCGTCGCAGCCTGGGCACCCTGACCTTGATAACGAGCTGGTCGGGACGGCGCTACGGCGCCGACCACGTGGCCTTCGCCCAGGACCTTGCGAACCGCATCGGCCTCGCGCTCGACAACGCCGGGCTGTTCTCGGATCTCGAGAGCGTCGAGCGTCGCCTCGATGCGGTGATGTCGATGCTCGACGAGGCGGTGGTGGTCCACGACGCCAACGGACAGCTCGTCTACATGAACGACCTCGCCGCCGGCTGGCTCGGCTTCCAGGAGCCGGAGGCGGCGCTCGACGCACCGTGGGCTGAACTGGTCGACCGCCTTCGGGTCTGGTCCGAGGGCGGCGCCGCGATCGACACGGAGCTCATAGCCGAGCATGTGGCCTCGCTGCGGCTGCCCTGGCAGGGGATGGCGCGGATCGCCACCCGAGGAGCCCGCGAGGAACGGTGGGTTTCCGTCAACTCGAAGCCGATCGACGCCCCGGATGGCCGCATCCTGTACGCGGTCACGACCGCCAAGGACGTGACCGAGCTGAAGCGCTCGGAGTTCGCGGAGCAGCTGCTCGCACGGACCGGCGAGCTCCTCGCGTCCTCGATCGACCACGCGGAAACCCTCCAGGCCGTCGCCCGGGTGGGTGTTCCGCAGCTCGCCGACTACTGCGCCGTCCGCGTCCCGGACCGAAACGGCGTCCTGGAGCGGGTGGCGGTCGCGGGCGCCGAGCCCGACCGGGCCGCAGAAGGACAGCTCGAGGCGCCGCCGGCACGGCTCGGGGACGGCGGCCCCCTGGCCGAGGTGATGCGGACCCGGAAGCCCCTGCTCGCGACCGGGCCACCTCCGGAGGGCCCCGACGATGCCGGCCCCCCCGCCGAATCGGATTTCATCGAGGGCCTGGGCATGGGATCCGTGATCGCGGTCCCGATGAGCGCCGGGGCGAAGGTGATCGGCGTCCTCGCGTTCGCGAATCGGCCGGACTCGAGGCACCTCGACCCCAGCGACCTCAAGATCGCTCTCGAGATCGGCCGGCGGGCGGCGCTCGCGATCGAGAACGCGCGGCTCGCGGGCGAGCGCGCGGAGGTCGCGCGGGTCCTCCAGGAAGGCCTTCTGCCTCCCGAGCTCCCCAACCTTCGCGGCTTCGAGCTGGCGACCATGTACCGCCCCGCGGGCGAGGTGAACGAGGTCGGGGGGGACTTCTACGACGTCTTCGAGATCGAGGGCGGATGGATGGTCGCGATCGGCGACGTGATGGGTCGCGGGGCTGCGGCGGCATCCCTCACCGGGCTCGCGCGCCACACGATCCGCACCGCCGGCCAGCTGACCGGCGATCCCCGCGCGGCCGCCGGGCTCGTCGATGAGAGCCTCAAGCGGGGGATCGAGCTGCTGCTCTGCAGCGCAATCGTCCTCGTCCTGCCCGACGTCGACCGGGACCCCGCCCGAATCTCGATCCTCGTCGCCGGCCACCCGGCGCCGCTCCTGATCCGTGAGGGAACGGTCGATCCCGTGGGGCTCCAGGGCCCGCTGCTCGGAGCGCCGGACGAGCATCGCTGGGAGCTCTCCACGTTGGAGCTCTCGGCCGGCGAGCAGCTGGTCCTCTACACCGACGGGGTGACCGAGGCCCGCGGCCCCGAGGAGCGCTTCGGCGAGGAGCGACTGCGGGCCAGCCTGTCCTCCGCCGCCGGCCCCCGCGCCGTCGTTCGCTCGGTGGAGCACGCCCTGGACTCGTTCATCGCCGGCGAGCCGGAGGACGACGCGGCGGTGCTGGCGATCCTGCGCTCGGACGGTCCGGAGCGCCGGATCGATCAGGCCGGCGCGCGCGCCAAGCCGGCGATCGGCCGATCAAGAAAGGCCGGGCGCGTTTCGGCGCCGCGTGAAGGGGTATTCCGCTCAGCAGATGCCCCTCGCCCGCGCGACCTGTCCGGACACCCCGAGGCGGGAGCTCCACCCCATGCCGAGTGATCCGACCGAGATCGCCGACGCGGAGCTTCGCCTGACGCTCCCGGGCGCGGCGGCCAACGTGGCCATCGTCCGCCAGGCGACGACCGGGGCGCTCGGCGTGCTCGGCCTCGGCGAGACCCGCATGCTGGACATCAACGCCGCGGTGAGCGAGGCGTGCAACAACGTCGTCGTCCATGCATACCCGCAGGCCGGGGGACCGATGGAGGTCGAGCTGTCGATCGGCGCCAACGAGGTCGAGGTGATCGTCTGCGACCGCGGGGTCGGGATCACACCCAACAGGCCCGAGCCCCAGCTCGGCGTCCAGGGACTGGGCCTGTCGCTGATCCAGACCCTGACCGACAGGGTCGAGTTCCTGGGCGGGGTCGGCGAGGGAACCAGGGTCAGGATGGGGTTCAGTCTCGACGGCGCCGGAACCGCCGCGGCCGATGAGGAGCCGCGAAACGGCGGGGCTCCGGTCGCCGCACCGCCGGGAGAGGTCGCCGTAGCGGTCTCTGCCGGCCCGCTGGCGGCGCCGGTTCTCGGCCGGATCGTCGCGATGCTCGCGGCCCGGGTCGGCTTCTCGCTCGAGGGCGTGACCGAGGCACAGCTCGTCACCGACTCGATCGCCGCACACGCTCCCGGTGCCTCGATCGGGAGCAGGGTCCAGCTCGGGATCGACGCTCCCGACCACGAGCTGGTGATCAACGTCGGGCCGCTGGAACAAGGGGGCGGGGAGCGGATTCTCGCCGCGTCGGGCAGGGGTGACCTGCCGCCGGTTCTCGAGCGACTGACCCGCGAGCGCCGCGTGGAGGCGCTCGGCGAGGAAGAGATCCTCCGCCTGAGCCTCGTCAACCCCGACTGACCGGGGGAAAGCTCAGGGAGTCGGGTCGTCGACCAGCTCGAGGCGCTGGTCGAGCTGAGTGACCTCGAACGCCCGGTCGACCGCGGCGGCGCCGCGCACGATCACGAGCCGGCCCCCGCCTTCCCTGACGCGCTCATCCGCGGCGATCAGGGCCCGAAGGCCCGTCGAGTCGATGAAGGTGACCCCACGCAGGTCGAGCACGACCGTCATCGCCGGGTCGGCCTGAACGCCGGCCAGCTTCTCGTCGAGGCTCGGGGCGTTGACGATGTCGAGCTCGCCCGCCAGCGATATGTGGAGCCGGTCAGGGCGCTCCTGCGTCTTGATCTCGAGGGGTGCCATCGCGGTGGGGCCACGATACAGGCGGTGTCGCGGCCGGCGGATCACGCCGCGATCACGGGGTGCTAGCCGGGGGCGGCGGGCCGGGGGGCGAGGACTCGGCCTCCCCGCCCCGCACCGCCGCGAGCAGCTTGCGAAGCGCTTTTCGCATGATCCGCGAGACCTGCATCTGGGAGACGCCGATCCGGCGGCCGATCTCGTATTGGGTCAGGTCAGCCTCGAAGCGGAGCTTCAGCACCGTGCGCTCGCGATCGTCGAGCGGCGCCGCGGCCGCGGCGAGCTTCGCCTCGACGCGCTCGTAACCGGAGTCGCCCGCCCCGACCGAGTCACCAAGCGGCACCGTGTCGGCATCGGCCCGGCTCGCGGGGGCGTCGAGCGACAGGGTGTGGCGTGCCTCGTCGGCCTGAAGCGCTTCGGATACCTCGTCCTCAGAGAGCTCGAGGCGAGACGCGATCGCCGACACCGTGGGCGTCTTTCCCCCCTCCTCCGAGAGCTCTCGGATCACCCCCGAGACCGCCATCGCCCGCTCCTGGAGCGCGCGGGGAAGCCGGACCTCTGAGACGCGGTCGCGGAAGTGTCGGCGAAGCTCGCCCAGGATCGTGGGCGCCGCGTAGGCGACGAAGTTCACGCCCCGCGCCGGGTCGTAGCCGTCGAGCGCCTTCACCAGCCCCAGGCTCGCGACCTGGAACAGATCGTCGAGCTGCTCGGAGGTTCCCCGGTAGCGAAGCGCCAGCGACCGGGCCAGCGGCAGGAATCGCTCCGAGAGCTCGGCCTTCAGCTCGGGGTCGTGGCTCTCGGCGTAGCGGCGCAGGAGCCGATCCTCCTCAGAGGCCGAGCTGTGGCGGATGGGTCGCGTCATCGACGTGGAACAGCCCTGGCCGTCGCGTCCGTGCGGCGGGCGAATGTCACCTGCCGCGGCGTCCCGGGCCGGTCTCGCGTCCCGCGCCGCGTGATGAATGCGAGTCCGGCTTCGCGCGCCGTACCCTCGCCCAACCCTACCGAAGGCCCCTCGACGATCAGCCGGACGGACGGACCGCCTCGATCGCCTCGTCCAAGGCCTCGAACACCGGGATGGTCCGGTCGATCGCGGTCAGCTCGAGGAGCTTTCGCACCTCACCGGGCGAGCTCACCAGGGCAACCCTCCCCGCGTTCGCCCGGTCGCGGTCCGCGCCGTGGAGGAGCGTCGCGAGACCCGTGGAGTCGATGAACTCGCACCCGGTCAGGTCGACCACGATCGGGCTGTCCACCTCGCCCTCGGTTTCGGCGAGCAGCTTGCGCAGGCCGGGGCTGGTCGCGATGTCGAGCTCGCCAACGACGCCGACCACCCGGACCCCGCCAAGGGTCTCCGCCGAGAGTTGGAATTCGTGCCCGCTCATAGTGGTCCTCCCTAACCGAGAGTGGGCGCTACTGGGCTCGAACCAGTGACCTCCAGCTTGTCGAGCTGGCGCTCTCCCAACTGAGCTAAGCGCCCGGACCGCTCTAGTTATAGCTTGGCCCCGTCGTAGGCGCCGTCGCCGGCAGCGCGCCCGCAACGCGCCATCGCTAATGTCTGGTCCCGCAGGGGAAGTGCATGGGATGAAGGGAAAGGCATCAGAGGCACAACGGTGGGGTCGGCTCTGGGTCGGCCTGCTCGTCGTGCTGATCGTGCTCGCCAGCCTGGCGACGGCCGGGATCGTTCTGGGCAAACCGAAGCTGACGGTCGTCACCGACCGGCGCGGCGACGGCGGCTCGCTGGGAAGCGGCAGCAACCAGAGCCCCGGGTACTGCGACATCATCCGGGCGACCTCGAAACTCGCCAAGCACGGCCGCGTGCGACACACCGTGACGATGGCCGGTCCGGTCGGAGCCACCTTCAACGCTCCGCCCGTCTTCATCACGAAGCACAGGGTCCGGGGCTCGATCGGACAGGTCCCGCTGGTGCTCGTCCCCGGCCAATCCGGGGTCAACTCCAAGTTCTCGGCTGACCGGCGAACGGTCGTCTACTACCTCAAGCGACGGACCATCAAGCACGCGGTGAAGCGCTCTGACAAGTACTTCTGGCTGGCCGATCAAACCAACTGCGGGGTCCACGACGACATGGCCCCGAACCATGGCTCCGTCTCCCAGTCGTTGAAGCCACGCCATCACCGCCACCACCGCTGACCCCGGCGTCCGAGCGAGATTGCGAGCAAACCTTCACATTGTCCGTCCCGGCGGGGTCGCGGGCGAGCCATGCGCCGAATCGGAGAAACGCAGCAAAACGTGCATCATCCCGACCCGTCGAAGATCCGCGGACGCGGCGTAACCTCCGCGCCGTTTGGTGTTAAGTTGTTGTAAGCCGCTGTCGATGGAAGCGGCGAAAACTTGAGGACCGACGGGCCAGCGGCTGCATCGCTGGCGGCACGTCCTTCGGAAGCCAGGGCCCCTTCGCGGGGGCCCTTTTCCGTTCAGGCACCGCCGGCCTCGACCATGAAGGCCACCTGGTCGACGTAGCACCACGACCAGTTCTCTCCGGGCTCCAGGGAGCTCACGATCGGATGTCCGCTCGCGGCGGCGTGCTTGGAGGCGTGCTGGTTCGGGGAGGAGTCGCAGCACGCCACATGCCCGCAGCTTCGCCAGACCCGCAGGTGCACCCAGCGCCCTCCGATCTTCAGGCAGTCCTCGCATCCGGCCACCTCGGCGGCGGATCATGCCGGATCTGCTCGAGGTGTGAGCAGGTGGCCATCAACGCTGATCGTAGCCACCGGCGCTTCTTGGACAGCCGGCATCTGGGGCGAGCATCGAAAGAAGCGGCGTCGTGTGAGTTCCCTACCCGCCGCCCGGCGGCGCTTCTTGCGTCATTTCCAGGGCAGTTCGTCCGTTGATTGGATTGCACGGGAGCCGGCGGGCGCAGGGAACCCGTATGCCCGCCGGTCTCCCGTCGCTACCCGGCTGGCGGTGACGCGCCTCGCGCGCTCAGGCCCCAGCCGCCGGGAGCACCAGGGCGAGCACCCGCTCGAAGGTGCGCCAGACGGCGCGAAGCAGGGGCCCCCTGACCCGCTCCGGAACGACGGTCGCGGCGCCGATCACGGCGAGGAGCGAGCCGCCGATTCGCCCGATCACAAGTGAGGCGCGGAGACGCAGGAGCTCGCGCCCGTCGTCGCGCGTCAAGTCCGCGTCCGGCAGATAGGAGAAGAAGATGGTGTTGTGCGCGAGCCGCGGGGAGCGAAGGGCCCCGCCTATCGCCAGGCGCACACGGAGCGCTCGCGACACCCCCCACCAGAAGGGGTCGTTGACCGCAACGATCCGGCCCGGCCTCACCAGCGGAAGCCAGTCGGCGAAGTCGTCGCGGACGTACTCGTACTCGTGGGACCCGTCGATGAAGACCAGATCGAGGGGCTCCTCCGAGCCGCTCTCGCGCCGCGTGCGAGGTGGCGCGAATCAAGCGGACGACCGACTCCACCGCGGCAGCGCTCAGGTTCGAGCGAAGCTCCTCGAACGCGTCGTCTCCCTGGGGGTCGACCGCATACAGGATCCCTCCCTCCTGACCCCCCAAGAGTGCGTGAGCCGCCGTGATCGTGGAACGGCCCCGCGACGACCCGATCTCAACCACCGTGATCGGTCGCTCCGGAGCCATCCCGTGAATCGTCTGGTGAAAGACCCAGGCCTCCCGCGGCACGAACCATCCCGCGACACCATCGAGGGCCTCTTCCAGCCCTGCCTGTGAACGCAGGGACATCGGGATTCGCCGCCGGGGCTCAGCCGGGTGCCGAGCCGCGAGCGGGGTGCGGATTCTCCTCGATCGGTGAAACGACGGGCGCGCCGTACGAATCGATGGCGCCGAGCCGTTAGTAGGCAGGAGGCAGGGGGGTGGCGAGCGGGGCGTAGCGCACCGGCCTCGCTCGCTTCCACCCCTCTCCCCCTCCGCGCAGGACCGGCGCCCCCGAGGCCTGTCCGACGGCTCCCCCGAGGCCTGTCCGACGGCTCCATCGAGTTGATCACTCCCCTCTGAGCTACGGTTCTGAGCGTGAGCCCCCGGACGGGCGTGTTGATCCTGACCTACATCCTCGCTGGGCAACGACGAGCAGCCGGTACAGCGTCGGCATGGAATGGGTCCTCCACCCCACTGCCGAACACGAGTGCCCGGTCTGTCGCCCCAGGATCCTCAAGCCGACAGTCGAGGAGGATCTCCCGCAGCGCCACGGGCATCGGCACCCGCCGACGCGACGTGCGCGTCTTGGGCTCGATCGCTCCGGCCTTCGCATCCCACGACTCCCGAACGTCGATCGTGCCGCCAGCCAGGTCGAGGGCGCCCCAGCGAAGCCCCCGCAGCTCCCCGTAGCGAAGGCCGGCGTAGAGCGCGGTCGCCCACATCGGGCGATCCTCCGCCGGCAGCGCGTCGAGCAACCGTGCCGCGACATCGGGCGCGACGATCTCGACCCTACGGGGATCGGGGTGCCGGCAGCTCCAGGTCGCGTGTCCGGTTGACCGCCAGCCCACCGCGCGACTTCGCCCGCCGGTAAATCGCCTACAGGGGCTTGATCGCGGTCGCTTTCGGGCGCCGCATGCAAGGCGCCCTGGCACGGCCCTAGCCAGGCGGGCGTCTTCGGCGGAGCCGCCCGATCCGCGTCGACAAACACCCTTGACGCGCTCAGCCGAGTTGGCGGTCCAGGTTGTACGCGGCGCTGATCAGCGCCAGGTGCGTGAACGCCTGGGGGAAGTTGCCGAGCTGCTCGCCCGTCGGCCCGATCTCCTCCGAGTACAGCCCGACGTGGTTCGCGTAGGTGAGCATCTTCTCGAAGGCCAGGCGCGCCTCGTCGAGCCGCCCGGCCCGGGCGAGCGCCTCCACCCACCAGAACGTCATCACGCTCGACTGATTACGCCGCCTGGGGCCCAACGCCTGCAATGGGTCCGATAGCGGAAGCGAATCGGCAGCAGTCGCAGACGCCTGTCCTGGATATGAAGCAGCAGCGAAGGTGCCTACTGAGCTGACGCCTCCTCCCGCGTGAACCCAGTACTCGCATGACTGCCAGTGCGAGCAACCGAGCCTAAGTTTGGCGGTGTCTTCGGCCGCCGCTTGCGCTTTCGGCGCCGTGCACCCGACCGTGCACGCAACACGCGACTTTCGCCGGAACTGCCGTCACCTGTTGACGCCTGAGGGCGGCTCTCGGACGCCGGAAAGCCCCGCTTGCCCTCCCTCATAATCCGACGTCCCTGCAAGCGGGGTTCCGCTTGCTAGAGCCGAAGGCGCCTGCCGGAATCGAACCGGCGTAAACGGCTTTGCAGGCCGCTGCGTAACCACTCCGCCAAGGCGCCTTGGCCGGCAAGCCTAGCGGGCGCTCGGGAGGCTCCCGGGGCGCCGCTTGCGGCCCGTGTATGGTCGCGGGGTGGGCAGGGTCGAGCAGAAGGAGGCCGCCGGGATCGCCTACCGGGAGGGGATTCCCGAGGGGGATCCCAGTCCCGTCCCGGCGCTTTGCCTGCACGGATTTCCGGAGACCTCCTACATGTGGCGCCACGTGCTCACGGCGCTCGCCGACTCGGGCTTTCGGGCGCTGGCCCCGGACCTGCCGGGGTTCGGCGATTCGCCGGCCGACCCGCCGGGGACCTGGGAGCGCCACATCCGCGCGGTCGAGAGATTTCGCCGCGAGCTGGGGCTCGACCGGGTGGCGCTGATCGTCCACGACTGGGGCGGCCTGATCGGGCTGCGGTGGGCCTGCGAGCATCCCGAGGCGATCGCCGCCCTCACCATCTCGGGCAGCGGCTTCTTTCCCGACGGCAAGTGGCACGGGATGGCGCGGGCGCTGCGCACCGCCGGAGAGGGCGAGCGAATGGTCGCCACCATGAACCGCGACGGGTTCACGCAGATGCTCGCCGCCGTCTCGACCGGGATCGACGGCACCGCCGCGGCCCAATACTGGAAGACCTTCGAGACCGAGGACGGGCGACAGGGCGTCCTGGACCTCTACAGATCAGGCGACTTCTCGAAGCTCGAGCGCTACGACGGCCGGCTCGCCGAGATCGGCGCACCGGTGCTGATCCTCTGGGGTGAGCACGATCTCTTCGCGCCTCTGGGAGGCGCCTACCGGTTCAAGCAGGAGATCCCGGGTGCCGAGCTCGTGGTCTTGAAGGGCGCCGGCCACTTCGTCTACGCCGACGAGCCCGATCGCTGCGCAACCGAGGTCGTCGAGTTCCTGCGCGCAGACGGCGCCTGAGCGAGGACTCCTCCACCCGGATCGCCACGGGTAGGGCACCTCTCCCGCCTGCAATAGTTACGTTCCGTGCGTAACCCCATGAGCAGTCATCACGACGCGCGCCCAGGCGGCCCGCATGGCCCCGGCTGAGCCCGGGCATCGCGATCGCGATCCGATGCCGCGGGTCGGGCCGTGCAGCGACTGGCCCGAGGACGGCCGCCCGGTCCGCGAGATCCTGGATCGAGTCGGCGACAAGTGGTCGCTTCTGATCGTCGGGATGCTCGCCGAGCGCCCGATGCGATTCAGCGAGTTGCTGCGTAACGTCGATGGCATCTCACAGCGGATGCTGACCCGCACCGTCCGCCATCTGGAGCGCGACGGGCTCGTCACCCGCATGGCCTACGCCGAGGTGCCCCCCCGGGTCGAATACGCGCTCACCGACCTCGGCAGGACGCTGCTCGAGCCAGCCCTCGCGCTCGCCGAATGGGTGAGCTCCAACCACCTCGCGATCGCCCGGAACCGCGCCGCCTTCGATGCGTCCCAAGCGACTCGGGGCGCCGGCGGCGCCTGAGCTCGGGGCGCGGTCAGCCCACCCGCCCGCCACCGCTCGGACCTACGGGCTCAACGGGAAGCGCGCACCCACCCTCACCTGAGTGCGCTACCTCTCCGCGCTTCACGCTCACCTACGGAGGGCTAGTCAGCCCACCAGTCGCGCTGGCCCTCGACGTCTTCGCGCGGAGCCTCGCCGAGGTTGGGCGCGCCGATGACGAGGATCTCGAGGCCCTCCGGCCCGGCCTCGTAGCCTCGCCACGTACCGGGCGGGACGCGCACCGCGTCCCACTCCTTGAGCTCGACGATCTCCTCGTCGAGCTTCATCCGCCCGCCCCCGCGCACGACCACGTACGCCTCCTCCTGCTCCTTGTGCGTGTGGCCGTACGGAAAGCGATAGCCGGGCGGGACGCGCTGGTAGCCCAGGCCGGATTTCTCGAGCTCGAGCGCCTCGGTCGCCGAGCGGAACTCCAGGTCCGGCGCGCCGTCGAACCTGGACCCGAGGTCGTCCAGGTCCTCCTTGAGGTTCCTGAGCGTGAAGGGCACGGTGGCAATCCTATGGTTCGCAGGGACACAACCGTGCCGTCTCGGATCGTCCACAGGTGTCCAGCCCCGAACGCGACCTCGGCGCTGCTGCCCTTGGGTCGCGCCCGGGGCTTGCGCAGTATCTCGCGCCGCCGCAAAGGCTCGAAGAAGCTAGTGTCGGACAACGCTGCCCAAAGAAGCCGGCTGGGCGCAGTTGCCGTGGATGCGGCTCAGCAGCCCGTGCGGTACCCGTAGCTGTAGGCCGGCCTGTCAACGAAAATGACTTTGACCTTCCTGTATTGGCGTCGGCCGTTGCCGCAGGTCTTGAGATGGCTGAGCTTGACGGCACCCGCGCCGCCGTCGCCACCCGGTCAATCCGAGGGTCCTACCCCGGGGTGTCCTACCGCCCCAGCACACCGGTCGGCGAGGTCAGCCTCTTCACCGTGATCGCCACCCTCGGGGCGCCGCTCCAGGTCTCGGCGGCGAACCTCGCGATCGAGACCTTCGTGCCAATGGACGCCAGAAGCGCGGCGCGGCTTGGCGAGCTCAGTGCCAAGGCGCAAGGAGAATGACCGCGCTCCACCGATGTGACCGGGTCACCCGATCGGTGTCGCGGTCCATGTTCATCCGCCCTGGGGCCGCCCTATCGCGCAGACCGCGGGGACCGGGCGCAGGTCCTCGACCAGCACCGTGTCGACGGAGAATCCGCCCTCGCGTAGCCGATCGGCCAGCTCCTTCCCCAGGTCCCGGGCTCGCTCCGGCGCAGAGTGGCGCGCGTCCCAGAAGAGGTAGAAGGCCCCATCCCGGGCGAGGTGCTCGCGGACGCCACCGAACGCCGCCTCCGGCTGTAGCCAGAAGGGAGCGACGTTGAAGGCGAAGACCTTGTCGAAGCGCCGATCGCCGAGGTCGGCGTCCTCCAGCGCGATGGCCTCGAGCGCAGCCCTGCCCGCGTCGACGTGCTCGCGATTCCTCCGCCTGGCCATCTCGATCATCCTGGGCGAGCGATCGATCGCGGTGATCGTTCCCGTGGTCAGCCTCTCGCAGACCAGGGAGACCGCGACGCCGTGGCCGCAGCCGACCTCGAGCAGGCGATCGGCGGGGCGGACCCCCAGAGTGTCGACCGCCCAGACAAACCGCTCCGATGCCTTGCCCGCCATGCCCCACCATTAGCATGCCGCGCCCCTAAGCCCATGCTGATCTACTCGATGAGCGTCTCCGTGGACGGCCTCATCGCCGACCGCGAGGGCGGGTTCGAGTGGACCGCCCCCAGCGATGAGCTGCCGCGCTCCCCTCTCGGAAGCGCCTGATCGAACCGAGTGATCCACGGTCGGGCCGACGGGGCAAGTCCGGTCTGCTCCCGTGAGGAGACGTGTACGTGCTCGGACTGATTCACGGCGCCCGCGATCTCGCTGCGCTGTGGGACAGGGAGGGTCGGACGGGTCCGGAATAGTCGAAGGCGGCCCTGCTGCCGTCGCCGCTGCCACGAGATTGCAGCGCTCTGATTCGCAGACCCGGCTCTGCCCCTCGCCATGGAAAGCGAACCTGCGGCTCGGCCGACGTCCGAAATCACGGCCTCGACTGAAGGGAGACCGGCTGGGAGCGCCTCGCGATCCGGTGAAACCACGAAGCGTTGGAACGCGCGGCGAGCCGGGTCCTCAGCTTCTACCTTTAGGGCGCCCGGTTGAGACGCGCCACGGCCCAGCTGGTCCACGACGCGACATAGACGTTCTTCCCGTTCGGGCTCACCGCCACAGCGTAGGGGCTGCGGAGCCCGTGGCCGTCTGCACACGGTCCCGGCCCCTCCTCGCTGATGCAGCCGGCGGTTCCGGCGGGCTGGGTGATCGCCCCGGTCGTGGTGTTGCGATTCAGGCGGGCCACGGCGCTGGTTGTGCTCGAGGCCGAGGCGACGTAGACGCTCTTTCCGTCCGGGCTCACCGCCACTCCGATCGGGCTGAAAAGCCCGTGGCCGTCGGCGCACGGTCCCGCCCCCGTCTCGCTGATGCAGCCGGCGGTCCCTGCAGGCTGGGTGAGCGCCCCCGTGGTCCGGTTTCGGTTCAGGCGCGCCACGGCGTTGCTGTCGATCGAGGGGACGTAGACGCTCTTCCCGTCCGGGCTCACGTCCACCCCGTTCGGGCTGACGAGCCCGTGTCCGTCGGCACACGGCCCCGACCCGTCCTCGCTGATACAGCCCGCGGTGCCGCCGGGCTGGCTGAGCGCTCCCGTGGTCCGGTTTCGGTTGAGGCGCGCCACCGCGTCGTGAAGCGAGGTCACGTAGACGCTCTTCCTGTCCGCACTGACCACCACCCCGGACGGGTTGCGAAGCCCGTGGCCGTCGGCACACGGCCCCGACCCGTCCTCGCTGATACAGCCCGCGGTGCCGGCGGGCTGGCTGAGCGCTCCGGTGGTCCGGTTGCGGTTGAGACGCGCCACTGCGTTGCCCGAGAACGAGGCGACATAGACGCTCTTCCCGTCCGGGCTCACCGTGACCTTCTCAGGTCCATTCAGCGCATGGCCGTCGGCGCAGGGCTCACCCCACCCCGGTTCGCCGATGCAGCCGGCGGTGCCGGCGGGCTGGGTGAGTGCCCCGGTGGTCGGGTTTCGGTTGAGGCGCACCACGGCTTGGCTGTACCACGAGACGACGTAAACGCTCTTTCCGTCCGGGCTCACCGCTACGTCCCGCGGGCTATCGAGCCCGTGGCCGTCGGCGCACGGTCCCGCCCCCGTCTCGCTGATGCAGCCGGCTGTCCCTGCAGGCTGGGTGAGCGCCCCCGTGGTCCGGTTTCGGTTCAGGCGCGCCACGGCGTCGCTGCCGGCCGAGGCGACGTAGACGCTCTTTCCGTCCGGGCTCACCGCCACGGAGTACGGGCTGCGAAGCCCGTGGCCGTCGGCACACGGTCCCGACCCGTCCTCGCTGACGCAGCCCGCGGTGCCGGCGGGCTGGCTGAGGCCGCAGGTCACCGCGATCGCGCTCGCGGTGAGGAGAAGCAACACGAAGCCGGCGAGCGAAAGCGCGGCGGTCTGGCGACGCGCAAGCGAAGCCAAGGAGCCCCGGCCACGCCTCGTCCGTGAGCCCGTCGTGTCCTTGTTGGGGGGAACCGATGCGCGCAACATCGCCTTTCTTGGCCTCGACTCTCAAGCACCCCGTCGCCGCGAACAGGCCGCCCTCAAGTGCGAAGCGGCTGATGGGATTCGAACCCACGACCTTCTGCATGGCAAGCAGACGCTCTAGCCAACTGAGCTACAGCCGCGCGGGGGCGGATTCTAGCTTCGCTACGGGCTTCTCAGGCGACGGGGGTCGGTTGGGGTCGGTCGCCCGAAGTTCGTTTCCGTGCCCTTGCTGCCCATTGCTGCCCAATCGAATGCCGCGAGGTGTTGGCCGTCGAGCCGCTGGCGCCTTTTCACGGCCCGCTGGTAGAGGCGGAACGTGAATCGCGCGTCCCGGTGACCGAGCTGCTCTGCGATGTAGACAGGGTCGTCTCCGACCGCCGCCCGAAGGCTCGCATACGTCCTGCGCAGCGAGTGAGGGGTGACGCTTTGAAGCGGCGCGATCTCGTTCATCGCAAGGCTTTTGTTCGCCTTCTTCGCCGCCGTCTTGAGCCGAGCTTGCGCATTCCTCGGCGTCTGCCTGGCATGACGACCCTTCCGTGCGCGGGTGACGAACACCGGATCGGTAGCTCGCGTACGGGGCTACGCGCGCGCGAAGTCGGGAGCTCCTCGAGAAGCCCGATTGGAAGGTCCACCTCGCGGCCCTCGCCCGCGGCGTCTTCGCCTCGACCACGACGAGGGTGCCGGTTGCGAGGTTGAGCTCGCGCCAGTCGAGCGCGCATGCCTCCCCGATCCGCAAGCCCGCACCGGCGAGCGTCGCCACCAGCGGGCGAGGTGGTGATCCGAGGCATCGAGAAGCGCGCCCAGCTGCTCGGGCGCAACGTAGGTCCGCCTCGGCTGAGTCGGCTTGGCCAGACGGTGCCGTCCCCGCGCCGGATTGTATTCGAGCTTGCGGTACTCGACCGCCAAATTGAGGATCTGAGCGAGGCGCACGATCGTCGTGTTGACCGCGTTCGGCGCCAGCCCGTGTCGGCGACCCGCGTCTCGTTCACGCTGCCCCTCGCGGAGCTTCATCGCGCGATACCGATCGACCTCCTCCTCGGTGATCTCGGATAGTCGGTGGTCGGCAAAGAACGGGAGCAAGTGCAGCTCCAGGGCCCACGTGTAGGCGGCGATGGTTCTGTCGCGCAGCTCCGGCTCCTTCGTCCAGAGCCACGCCGATGCAAACTCGCGCAGCGTCGGGTCTGGGTCGTTGCTGCGCGCTGCTGGCTCATCCTCAGGCGTCCATACGCCTCGCTCAACGTCGGCGAGAACGTGTCGCAGCTTCGCCTCGGCGCGCGCCCGAGTCCATCCGTTCTCTGGGGTCCCCAGCGTCAGGTAGCGACGGACGCCATAAGCGCGGAACCGGATCGCCCACGCGCGCCCGCCTTGGGGCGCCACGACCTGTCCGGTTGGCTTTCGCGGCATCGAGGACGTCTTCTATGGGCAATGAGGGAGGAGGTCAAGATAACTCTCCCCCGCTCAGAGCTTTGTGCGCCTCTGATGGGCCCTGTAGGTCGCGAGGTCTCTGTAGCCGTCGACGACGTGGCCTTCGCGCAGGCGCCGACGACGCGAAGCCTCAGCGCGACATGCCGGGCTGCAGTAGAGGGCGTCGGAGCGAAGCCCGCGGAAGGCAACGCCGCAAAGCGCGCCGCGCCTCAACAGCGGCCCTTGATCTCGAGCAGCGGAAAGGTCGAGTGTCGCGTCCGACGTCGTCTCGGGGTCGCTTGCCGAGGCTCGGCCGCCATTCCCTCCGGCGCCGGTAGGCTCGCGATCTTCGCGATCCGCTCGCGCTCGAAGCGAAGCCGCGGCTTCGAGCCATGGCCGAGGCGGATGACTCCTAGCTCCGTCTGGTGCTCGTAGACCCAGCTTTACTCGCAGCCGAGAATGCGGGCGACTTCGCCCGCGTCGATAAGGGTCTTGGGCTCGCCGCGGTCCTCACCGGCGAGCCGGGAAGCGACCTCGGCCGCGATCCGATTCGCGAGATCTAGCTCAAACGCCGAGAGGCCGCGCTCGCCAAGGACGGGGACCGAATCGGGTTCGTGCCGTGTGCGCATCTCATTCTGCTAAGGCGGGCCACCGACTCCGTTGTCCCACTCGACCCGCCCTCGCACCGCTGATCAGATCCCCGCCATCTCGATCAACGTTCGCCGGCCCTTCGCCTCGACTTCGTGGCCGTTCCAGTCCCTCGCGTCCTCACACCTCGAGCCCGCTCACTCGACCTGTCCGCCGCCTCGATCCCGGCTACCCCATCCTCCTCCGCCATTGCCCTTCACCGATCCACCCATCCCCAAGATTCCAATGCTCTTCGTTCGTCCACCACCACCCTCAAGCGCAGCTGCTGCCGACCCCTACCCCTTGATCGTCGAGGGGGAGAGGTCGGCAGCGGCGGAGCGTCGCGCGCGGCTTGGTTGAGCCAAGTGCCTACGGAATGGCATTCCGTAGGCGATTCCGGGGGTGAGTGGAGACTGTCCGCCCGGCATGTCCGTTGTTCTACTGGCGTTCCCGTGATCGTCTCGGACACCTTGCCCGCTTCGCACGAAACGGCCTAGGAACCGTTTGTTCATGCGCATATCGCCGCCACGTTGGGCGAGATACGAGCGGCTAATGGAAGAGGGTGGCTGGAGACCGCTCAAGGGTCTCGCGGGCGGCCCGCCGGCCGGCCTCGCGGGCCGCCTCGAGCTGGTGGAACTCAAACAGGCCAACGCCCTCGGCTCGAGGCTCGATCACGATGTCGGCGTGCCGGCGTGCGGCCTCGGAGGTGTTCGCGCTCCCGAGAAGCAGCATCCGCGTAAGGGTCTCTCCTAAGCTCGGCGGGCGCCTGTCGGCGGTCGCCGTATCCGGCCCGCCACGTTCGGCGGCGTGCTCGAAGGAAGCCTTGACGTCGACGGCGACAATCGGACCCTCGCCGAGATCGGCCATGACGCTCACCGGGAGGTTGTCGACGAGCGAACCGTCGATCAGGAGGTTCCGGCCCCGAACCTGTGGTGTGGCGAGAACCGGGATGCAGATGCTGAAGCCAACCCGCTCCCACAGCGGACCAGAGCGGCTCACGACGAGGTCTCCACTGCGCAGCTCCGCGCACCCACACATGTAGCTGAGCGCCAGCTCCTCGATCGCCGTCTCGCCGAACGTTCGTCGCAGCATTGCCTCGGCGCGGTCACCCCGGATCAGCGAGCGACGCGGGACCGTGTAGTCACCGAGCGGCCGACGCTGGACCCACTCCTCAAAGCAGCGCGCGTCCATCTCGTCGGCGTCGAGGCCCATCGCGAACAAGGCCCCGATGAAGGCGCCCATGCTGACGCCCAGCACGCGGTCGATCGTGACGCCTGCGCCGGCGAGCTCCTCGAGCGCGCCGATGTGCGAGAAGGCCCGAGCGCCGCCACCCGAGAGCACGACGCCGACCGAGAGGCCGCAGAGTCGCCTGGCGATGCGCTGGAGGTCGGCGTTGAGGTCTGAATCGCGCAGCGCGTGCGACTCGGTCGGCTCAAGCGCCAACGCCCAGCCGTCGAGCACACCGGAGCCGGGCGTCACGTTCCGGGCGACGAGATCGCAACCGCGAAGCTCCGGTCGATCGCGGATCGCGTCAGGAACCGATCCACCGGCAGTGACCGCGAGGATTCGGTCGGCCTGCTGTAGGCAGAAGGCGGTCCAGACCCCGGCGTCAACGGCCGAGCCGGCGGCCAGAAGCACCAGATCGTGCCCGGACTCGGCGCGGTCGAGGAGCGGACCGTAGGCGGAGGAGGGCTCGGCGCCGGGCGCGGCGGAGGCTGTCTCGCCGCCCTCGAGGAGGGTCGCGGAAAGGTGGTGCCCCAGGGCTCGCGTGAGATGGCGTGCGAGGTCGACGGCAGGCACGCCGTCGTCGAGCGCGACGAGCGCGACGGTGGTCGGTCGCGGCCGAGCCGTCGGGGCAGGGGCACGGACGGCGCGCAGCTGCTCACCAAGCGTGCGGTTGAGAGCCAGGGAGAGCGCGGGTGAGGCGTGCAGCAGCTCGTCGAAGTCGGTGCGCTCCAGCGCCAACAGGTCGCTCGCCCGCGCGGCTCGAACTGACGCCGAGCGTTGTGAGGCCGTCAGCAGGGCGAGCTCGCCGAGCGTGTCGCCGCGCCCCAGCTCGCGGATGATCACCGACGCCGACTCGTTGACCACCTCGAGACGCCCGGCTCGGACGACGTAGACGGCGTCTCCAGGGTCGCCCTCGTGGAAGAGCCACTCACCGGCGTCGACCCGCACCGCTCGCGTGCGGCCAGCGAGCGCCTCGCGCGCCGACGGCTCGAGGCCGGCGAACAGGGGGACCTTCCCGAGGAACTCCGCCGCGGTCTGCGCCCGTGCAGGCGCCGGCTTCGCGGGGTCGACGGTGATTGCACGCCGAGAGCGTGGTGGAGCGGCCGCCTCGGCGTGGTCCTCGCTGAGTAGCCCCCTCGCGGCGCTGGCGAGCGAGGGGGCCTCGCCACCGGCCAGGCGCCCGACGAGAAGGCAGCCGAGCCCGGCGACGATGAGGCAAACCGCTCCGAAAGTCCAGGCGTTGTCGAACACGGCCGCGGCGTCGAGCGGCGACGGCGTGCCGATGATCGCCACAACCATCGCCACGCCGATCGCGGCGCCGAGCTGGCGGGAGACCGAGTTGAGGCCGGTCGCGGTCGCGAAGCTCTCGCCGGGCGCCGAGGCCACAGCGGCGCCGCTCAGGTTCGGGAACAGGGTGCCCGCCCCGATTCCGAGCATGATGATTCCCGGCAGCCACTGGCCGACGAACTCGGGTGTGGTGCCGACGCGCTCGACGAACCACAGGAGCGCCCCGCCCCAGATCAGCCCGCCGGCCACGAGCACCGGCCGGTGCCCGATCCGGGTCACGAGCCGGCTCGTCGGCCCCGCGACGGCGGCGGCGACGAACGGGCCTGGGGTCAGGGCGAGGCCCGCCTGCAGCACCGAGTACTGCCAGACCCCGGTAAGGAACAGGACGTTGGTCAGGGTGTAGCCGTAGAAGCCGGCGGCGGCGACGATCGTGATGCCGTTGGCGGCGCTGAAGGTGCGGATGCGAAGCAGCGACAGGTCGACGATCGGCGAGCGGTGCCACGTGCACCGCCAGATGAACACCGCCCCGAGGGCGACGGCGATGGCGAACGAGGCGAGGATCCGCGGGCTCGTCCAACCCCATTCCTGGCCCTTCACCACGCCGAGAACGAGCGCGGCGATCGCCAGGGCGAAGGTTCCCGCGCCCGCGATGTCGGGCATCCGCCGCCGTCCCGGGGCGCGGCTCTCGACGAGCCGTCTGCGCGCGAGAACGATCGCCGCCACGCCGATTGGCAGGTTGACGAGAAAGACGAGTCGCCAGTCGGAGGCGGCGACGAGCAACCCGCCGAGCGACGGCCCGAGTCCCGCCGCGGCCGCCGCGACCGCCGAGAGCAGCGCGACGCCGTGCGAGCGCCGCTCGGGCGGGAAGGCGTGGAGGACCAGGGCCAGTGATGCGGGCACCAAGAAGGCGGCCCCGAGTGCCTGGACGACCCGGAACGCGATCAGCGCGTTGGGCGAGGGCGCGATCGCGCATAAGAGCGACGCAAAGGTGAACAGCTCGAGGCCGAAGATGAACACCCGGCGGCGCCCGAGGAGATCGGCGATCCGCCCCGCAGCGACGAGGAAAGCCGCGAAGACGATGTTGTAAGCGTTGAGGATCCAGGACAGCGACGAGATCGACGTGCCCGGGAACGAGCTGCCGATGTTCGGAAAGGCGATGTTGACGATCGTCGCGTCGACGAAGGCGACGGCGGCCCCGAGGGAGGCGATCGCGAGCACGGTGCGGGGCGCGGGCCCGCGCCGCCGCGTCGGTCGCCCCAGGTCAGTCACGAGCCCGTCTTCCCTCTAGATCCCCAGGCGGCTTGGCAGTTCTGGATCCGAGGCGAGCGCCTCATGCGCCGCCCTGCGGCCGAGGTCGCGCACCCGGGCGATCGCACCCCAGTCCATCAGCCCGATCCCGTCGACGGGCGGCGCGATGACGAGGTCCGCGTGCAGCCGCGCCGCGGCGATCGTGTCGATACTGCCCACCGTGACCGTGCGCAGGATGGTCTCGCCCAGGCGGGGGATCTCGGCTTCGCTGCCTGTCAACGCGCGTCGCAGCCGCCGGCCGAGCCGTGCGAGGCCCGGCCGCTCCGGTTGCTTGAACTGCCCCATGCGCCCCGTCACGTCGACCGCGACCACCGGGCCTTCGCCGCTGCGCGCCATCGTGGCCACAGGGAGGTTGTCGAGGACGCCGCCGTCGACGAGCAGCTGGCCACTCTCGGTGGCCACCGGCGGGAACACGCCGGGGATGGCGAGGCTTCGGTAGACGGCGTCGACCACCCGACCCGTCCGGTGTACGACCGCCTCACGCGCGACCAGGTCGCAGCTAAGGCTGAAGAACCGCAGCGGTAGCTCCTCGATGCGCCGCTCGCCGAAGGCGTCGTCGAGCAGCCGCCGAGCCTTGGCGCCTCGGATGAGCGAAAAGGCGGGAATCGCGAAGTCGTTGGCGGGGTTCGCTGCCATTCCGCGCTCGAAGACGTCATAGACAGCCTCCGCGCCGATGTCCATCGCGGTCGCCGCCGCGACGAGCGATCCAAGGCTGACGCCGGCGATGCGATCGAAGCGGAGCCCTGCGGCGCCGAGCTCCTCGAGGACTCCGAGGTGGGCAAGCGCCCGCGCCCCGCCGCCCGACAGCACGATGCCGAGCGAACGGCCGGCGAGGCGCCGCGCGGTCGCCTGCATGGCGGCAGGGCGGCGTGCAACCTCGGCAATCACCTGTACCTCGCGCGGTTGCAGAGCATCGAGCGCCTCGCCGGCCACGCTCGGTCCGAGCACGACCAGCTCGCAACCCTGCAGCGTTGCGGCGCGCTCCAGCGCTGCAGCGCCCGGGGCCCCTTTGGTGACCGCTAGCACGAGGTGCGCCTCGCGGAGGCAAAGGTCCGTCCACTCATCGCCCGCGGCCCCGCCGAGGAGGACGACGCGATCGGCGTCGTGCTCGGCTTGATCGATCGTCGCCACCTCGCCGCCGCTCAGACTGGCGGTCGACCCGTGAGCGGCCAGAGCATCGGCGAGGCCCCGCCCCACCTCCGCGGTCGGCGCCTCGGGGTCCAGGCCGACGACCGCGATCGTTCGCGGGGGCGTCGCGACGGCGACCGGCGTGCGACTGGCGGCGAGTTGGGCACCCATCGCCCTCGTCAGGCCGAGCGCGAAGCTCGGCGCCTCCTGGATGAGGCCCTCGAACGGGGCGCGACCCAGCTCGAGCAGCTCGGCGTCGCGACGAGCGCGCACCGACGCCGAGCGCGTGCCCTCGCGCAGCAGTGCGAGCTCGCCCAGTACGTCGCCGCGGCGCAGAACGCGGATGAGCGCCTCCGGCGGGCCCTCGTCGACGACGTCCAGCCGCCCGCCCCAGACGATGAACAGGCTGTCGGCGGGGTCGCCGTCGCGAAATATCCAATCCCCGGCATCGGCATGCAACTCGCGGACCTCGCCCGCGAGGCGCCGTAGCAAGTCGTCTGGCAGGCCCGCGAGCACCGGCACGTTGCGAAGGAACGCCGCGGTCTGCATCAGCTCGCGAGCGAAGAGCCGGCGAAGGCCGACGACCAGCTCACAGCGAGGTCATCGGTAGCGGATCCATCAACCCGCTCACGTTACTACTAGTATCCGCGGAGCAGGGGGGAAGACGAACGGAGGAAGCCGATGCCGCGTTATGTGATCGAACGGGTCTTCGATACGACCGTGATGGATGACATGGCGAGCGTCGGCAAGCGCTCGAAGGACGTCGCCGTAGAGCATTTCCCCGACATCGCCTGGGAGCACAGCCACATCGTCAGCGACGAGTCCGGCATCAAGAGCTTCTGCGTCTACGAGGCGCCGGGCGAGGAGCGGCTGCGAGAGCACGCCGTGCAGGTCGGCGAGCACACGGTCACGCACATCTACGAGATTGCCGCCGACGTCACGCCGGCTGACTTCGGGCCGTGATCGCTCGTCCAGCCAGGTCGGCCGCGCGAATCTAGCCGCCGCGGTTGCCTTCGGCCCTTCGCTGCGCGCGCTGGGACTGAGCGGCGTCCGACGCCTCGCCCCCGAGGATGTGGGTGAAGCGCGCGTATGCGACCGCCCGCTTCAGATTCACCTCGCGCCGGCGCTTCACGTCGCTTTCCGGCAGAAGCTCGAACGCCCGGTTGTAGAGGGAGACGACCTCGGCCTCCGCCAAGGCGCGACCGGCCTCCTCGGCGGCCATCAGAAGGTAGTTGACCGCCCGTTCCGAGTCCCCGGCGGCGCCCCAGTGGTAGGCAAGAACCGCCGCCGAGCCGCCGGCGGAACCCACGGTCTCCTCCAGCCATCCGGCCACCAGGCGCTCACCGGCATCCTCGCCGCACAGCTCCTCGAGCGCCTCAGCGACCCGCCGGTGGAGCCGGCCCCGCCTCGTCGCCCCCACGGCGTCATAGAGAGCGTGTGCGATCAGTGCGTGAGCGAAGCTGAAGCGCCCCGCCCGCGCGGGAGACTCGACCAGCAACGACGCCTGCAGCGCCCTGTCGAGCTCGTCCAGGAGCTCGTCCTCGCCGGCGTCAACGAGCCGGACGAGCAGCTCGATGTCGAACGTGCGGCCGGCCACGGCGGCAACCGTCAGCGTCCGCTCCAGATTCTCGCCTAGCCGCTCTACCCGCTGGCCCACGACCGCGTGCAGGCTGTGCGGCAGCCCAAGCTCCGCGATCTGCGATTGCAGCGCGAAGCGCCCATCGGGCCCCTCCGAGATCGCGCCGGACTCAGTCAGGTGGCGCACGATCTCGGCGACGAAGAATGGGTTCCCGTCCGTCTCGCGCGCGATCTCCCCGGCCAGCTCAACGTTTACCACGCCCCTCTCGAGCCCGGTCCCCGCTGCCACGAGCTCCGCCACCTCCTCGACTTCGAGGCCCGGCAGCGCATGGTGCTCCACCCCGTCCAACCTATGCAGGTCCGCGAGAGCGTCCCGCAACGTATGACCCCGGTCAAGGTCCGTCTCCCGGTATGTCCCCAGCACGAGCAGCCGGGAGTCCGCCGTTCCCGCCGCAGCGTGCTTGATGAGGGAGACCGTCTGGCTGTCAGCCCACTGCAGGTCGTCGAGCACGAGCACCGTCGGAGCGTGATCGCACGCCGCTTGCAGGAGCCCCGTCACGGCCTCGAACAGCAGGTAGCGCTCGGTCTCGACATCGGCCTCCTGCGGCGGCGGGACACCGGGCACCCGCTTGGCCAGCGCGTCTCGACAGAGTCGCGCGAGCTCGCCGCCGTGGCGCTCAACATGCCCCACCAGCACCGCTTCGGGCGCGTGCTCGACGTAGTGCGAGAGCGCCTGGATCCACGGGCCATAGGGTGCGCCGAGATCCTCCGCCGCCGCGCCCCAGCAGACGGTGAATCCGCCGCTGTGCGCCTCGAGCGCGGTATGCGCGGCGAGGCGCGTCTTGCCCATCCCCGGCTCGCCGGAGAGCAGCACCATCCGCCGGCAGCCGGCGCTCGCCTTCCGGGCTGCCGCCCGCAGCCGCTCGTGCTCCTCGCCGCGGCCCACATAGGCGATCTGGGGCGCCGAGCGCAGCACGATCGGCAGCACCGATCCCTCGAGCACCTCCTCCGCGCCCAGCACCTCCCACCCAACCGCGAATGCCTCCATCGCCTCCGGGATGCCCTTCAGCTCCAGGGACCCCACGGATTCGAACAACCAACCGTCGTGGCGCCCCGCCATCATCTTCGCCGTCAGCGAGGCGAGGACCCCGTCACTTGGGGCCTGATCGCAGAGGCGCGCGGCTTCGATCGAGGGCATGCCGAAGTAATCGCCTCCCTCAACGGTCGACTCCCCGGCAGCGATCCCGACTCGAACGTGCAGCTGCTCGTCTGTGTAGCGATTGCGGCGCTCCATCAGCTGCTGTATGCGCACGCCACACTCCACCGCGGCCGACGAGCTAGTGAAGGCCACCATCAAACCATCCCCGGTGTTCTTGACCTCGCGGCCCTCGCAAGCCTCGATCGCCCCGCGAAGCACGCCGAAATGCTCCCGCCGCAGCTCGTCGGCCCGCGCTGGGCCGACCCGCGTCTCGAGGCCCGTTGAGCCAACCAGGTCACTGATCAGAATCGATGCCAACTCAACCGAGGCCAACTCATCCCTCTCCGGGCGTCCCTATGCGATCACGGTCGAGGTCAATCGGCTATCCAGGCCGGCTCGAAGCCAGTGCTGACAGTATGGCGCAGTAGTTGTCCGCAGGCCAGCGGGCGTGACGCAGTCATTGGGCAAAATGGCCACACTTTTTGCCCAAATCCGGCATGAACGGCCGCAAATTCCGCAAACTCGAACGGCCCTAAGTAGCAAGCTCGAATGCCTCGTAATCCCCTTGGTTGAGCCACAAACCCTGTATCCCGGTGCCGAGATTATGAGGCAGCTGCTCTATCCAGCTGAGCTACTGGGGCTCCGGTCCCATACGACTGCGCGCTGATCGGGCAGCCGCGCCGGGTTCGCTGCCCAAATCCACAAGAAAAGCCGGGAAACAGGCCCGCATACGAGTTGGGGCGAAGCCCCGACCTCCCGGCCTGAAACCGCATGGTTGACAGGGAATCGCCCGCTTTGCTTCGGCGGAATGGCAAGCAGACGCTCTAGCCAACTGAGCTACAGCCGCGCTAGCCGTAGTTATAGCTGTCGGCAAGCCCGCCCCGGTCGGGGATAGAGGCCCGCTGTTGGCGCGTTTTGTGCGGCATGCGACCGAAAAGCGCCAGCGGGTGGGGCCGCGTCGGGCGTATCGATCAGCCGGGATCGTCGAGCTCCTCGTTGACCAGCCCGTCGGCGCGCTCGTTCACCTCGCGGCGAACATGGCGGATCGTCCAGCCGTCGAATCCGACCTTTGCGACCTGGCTGTGGAGCCCGCGAAGGTTGGCGTCCTTGACCCGGTATTCGCCGCACCGGCCAGCGCCTCGCGGACCTGGCTGTGGAGCCCGCGAAGGTTGGCGTCCTTGACCCGGTATTCGCCGCGGACCTGACGGACGATCAACTCGGAGTCGCCGACCAGCTCGACCTCGGTCGCGCCGAGCGCCCGGGCGCGCTCGATCCCCAAGAGCAGCGCCCGGTACTCGGCGACGTTGTTGGTCGCCCGGCCGATCGACTCCGAGCGCTCCTCGACCAGCTCTCCGTCAGGATCGGCCACCACGGCCGCGATCGCCGCCGGCCCAGGGTTCCCGCGGGCCCCGCCATCGACGTGGACTATCAGCCGGCGTGCGCTCAAGCTTCTTTGGCCGACGCCCGGTCGCGATCGGAGCCTTGAAGCCGAAGCCCGCCGTCCTCACCCACGGCCGCATTCCACGATCGGGCCTCCTCGGCGAGCTCGGAGAGCTCGTCGCCCTTGGCGACCTCGCGAACGGTGCCCCGGTCGGCGTCGTCGTCCTCGCCGTTCACCTCCCACTGGTACCAGGAGAGCTCCCAGGCCACGGTGACCACCGCGAGCTGGCGCCTCGGGTCGGGCACGACCGCCGCCCGCGGCTCTCCCAACGACCGGATCAGGCCGCCCACCTTGCGGCGGTCGCGGCTCGAGTTGAAGCGATCGACGGCGCTTCGCATGATCGCCTCCGGGCCGCGCCGGGGCCGCGGCGCGGCCGGCTGGGAAGGCGCGGCCGCGGACCGGGCCTTGGGGCGGCGCTTGGCCTCAAGGCGCGGCTTCGCGGCGCGCTTGGGCTCCGGCTCCGGCACGGGCTCCGGCGCCGGCCGTCGCTCGGCGCTCGGGCGCTCGGCGGCCTCCGAGAGCTCGGAGAGCTCGGAGGGCTCGGAGGGCTCGGAGGGCTGGCGCTCCAGCGTCCCGGCGGGAGCGCCCCGAGCCCCTCTGGCCCGACCCGGGTCGCGATCATCGGGGTCGGCGGGCCCCCGGGAGGGCCTTACCCCCGCGCGCGCCCGTGAGGCGGCCCGTCCGAGCCGCTCCCTCAGCGCCTGGCCGCGCCGGGCACGACTCGGCGGCTGGCGGGCGATCGCGCCGTACTGCTCGGCCGGGATCCACCCGGAGGCCTCGGCTCGCTGGCGGCACAGCACGCACACGCCGTGCTGCTCGCCCTGCGGGGTGACGTATTCGTGGACCTGCTCGCCCTTCAGGATCGTGCGCGAGCAGACGTCGCAGGCGGAGTGGTCCGACACGGACCCAAAGTAGCAACGCGCCCGCTGGGAGCGCGGGAGGCCGCTTGCCGGGCGCCGGGGTCAGGCGGCCTTGTCGGCGCCGTCCCTTTGCGCCTCGGCGATCACCTTCTGCGCGATCTGCCCGGGCACCTCCTCGTAGCGCTCGAACTGCATCGTGTAATCGCCCCGGCCCCCGGTGATCGCCCGCAGGTCGGGCGCATAGTCGAGTACCTCGGCCATCGGCAGCTCCGCCTTGATCTCGGTCAAGGTCCCCTTCGGCTCCACGCCCAGTGGGCGTCCCCGCCGCGAGTTGAGATCGCCCACCACGTCACCCACGCTCTCCTCGGGAACCGCGATCGCCATCTGCACGATCGGCTCGAGCAGGTAGGGGTCGGCGTCGGCCACTGCCTGCTTGAACGCCATCGACCCGGCGATCTTGAAGGCCATCTCCGAGGAGTCCACGGAGTGGTGCTGGCCGTCGAAGAGGCGCACGCGGACGTCCTTGACCGGGTATCCGGCGAGGACGCCCTGCTCCATCGCCTCGGCGATCCCCTTCTCGACCGCGGGGATGAACCCGGTCGGGATCACGCCGCCCTTGATCGCGTTGACGAACTCGAATCCGGCGCCCGACTCGGCCGGCTCGATCTCGATCTGGCAGTCGCCGAACTGCCCGCGGCCCCCGGTCTGCTTCTTGTAGCGGCCGCGCGCCTTGGCCGGCTTCCTGATCGTCTCCAGATAGGGAACACGCGGTGGGTGAAGCTCGATCTCGGCACCGTAGCGGCGCTTCATCCTCTCGGTGATCACCTCGACGTGGATCTGTGTCAGCCCCGCGATGATCTGCTCGCCGGTCTGCGGATCCCTGTGAACGTCCAGGGTCGGGTCTTCCTCGACCAGGCGCCGAAGGGCGGTCGCCGCCTTCTCCTCATCGCCCTTGGACTTCGGCTCGAAGGCGAACGCCATCACCGGCGAGGGCAGGTCGAGGGGTGGAAACGACACCGCGGCATCCTTGGCGGCGAGCACGTCGCCGGCTCGAGTCTCGCGGAGCTTGGCCACCGCGCCGATGTCGCCGGGGCCGAGCTCGTCGAGCGGATCGGTCTCCTTGCCGCGTGGCACCGAGAGCTGGCCGATCCGCTCCTTGGCCCCGCGCGTGACGTTGACGACGTGCGAGTCGGAGCTCAGGACGCCGGAGTGGACGCGCAGCATGTTGATCCGCCCCGTGTAGGGGTCGGCGGTGGTCTTGAACACGTAGGCGATCGGCTCGGCCTCCTCTGAGGGCTCGATCTCGATCGGGTTTCCGTCGCCGTCCAGCGCCTCGACGGTGCCTCGCATCGCCGGCGACGGGACGTCTTCGACGAGCGCCTCGAGCAGCCGGTTGGTGCCCAGGTTCTTGGTCGCGACCCCGCAGGTGACCGGGAAGAGCTGCCCTCGGGTGACGCCCTGCTTCAGCGCCGAGACGATCTCCCCGTGCGAGATCTCCTCGCCCTCTAGGTAGCGCTCCATCAGCTCGTCGGAGTTCTCGGCGACCTCGTCCATCAGCTTCTCGCGGTACTCCTCGGCCTGCGCCCTGAGGTCCTCGGGGATCTCGACCTCGCGGGCGCTGCCCCTCCCCTCCCCCTCGTAGGTGAACGCCGTCATGTCGATCAGGTCGATCACGCCGCGGACCTCCTGCTCGGCGCCGATCGGGATCTCGGTGGCGACGGCGTGGGGGCCGAACGCCGTCTTCAGGGAGTTGAGGGTGCGGAAGAAGTCAGCCCGCTCGCGGTCGAGCATGTTGACGAACACCAGCCGAGCCAGCCCTTCGTCGTGAGCCCGCGCCCAGAGGCGCTCGGTGTGCACCTCTACGCCCATCACGCCGTTGATGACCACCACCGCGGCGTCGACGACCCTCAGTGCCCCGAGCGTGTCGGCGATGAAGCTCGAGTCCCCGGGGGTGTCGATCAGGTTGATCTTGCGCCCGTCGTAGTCGAACGACGCGACCCCGGCGCCGATCGACATCTCGCGCTCCTGCTCGTCGGGCTCGAAGTCGAGGACGGTCGAGCCGTCGGCGACCTTCCCGAGGCGGTTGACGACCCCGGCCTCGAAGAGGAGCGCCTCGGCGAGGCTCGTCTTGCCGCTCCCCCGATGCCCGATCAGGGCGACGTTGCGAATCCGGTCGGCCGGCTTGTGGGCCACCGCAGCAATATATGCGAGGGCACCCGAGCCGTCAGGGAAGGCTGCCCGCGAACCGCGAGCGCAGCCCGAGCACGGCCTTGGTGTGGAGCTGGGAGACCCGGGACTCGGTGACGCCGAGCACCTCGCCGATCTCACGCAGGGTCAGGTTCTCGTAGTAGTAGAGGGCGACCACGAGCCGCTCTCGCTCGGGCAGCGACTCGATCGCGTCCGCGAGGCGGTCCTTGACCTCCGAGGCCTGTGCCTCGGTCTCCGGGTCGACGGCGTTCGGATCGGTGATCGTGTCGAGGACCGAGATCTGGCCCCCACTTCCCTCGGGATCGGCAAAGGTCCAGAGGTCGTCGAGCGCCAGCACCGATGAGTTGGCGATCTCCAGGAGCGCGTCCCGGAACTCCTCGACGGTCATCTCGAGCTGCTCGGCCATCTCCTCGTCGGTCGGCGAGCGCTGAAGCTTGGCCTCGAGCTTGGCGTGGGCGCGCTCGACGTTGCGTGCCCTGGCCCGCACCGACCTCGGCACCCAGTCGAGCGAGCGAAGCTCGTCGATGATCGCCCCCTTCACCCGGGCGACCGCAAAGGTCTCGAACTTGATCTCCCGCTCGAGGTCGAAGCGCTCGATTGCCCCGATCAGGCCGAGCAGGCCGTAGGAGATCAGGTCTCCCTCTTCGACGTGCGACGGCAGCCCCGAGGCCATGCGCCCGGCGATGAACTTGACCAGCGGCGAATATGCGACCACGAGCCTCTCTCTCGCGCGCTCGTCCCCCTGCTCCTTGTAGCGGCGCCAAAGGTCCCGGAGCTCGACTGCTTTGACGTTGGTCTCCATCGTGGTCGGAAAAGTTATCCGCCGAGGCTCAGGCGCGCGGATGTGAGCGTGCGTACTCGCGGCGAAGCCTCTGCGGCTCCACCCGCGTGTAGACCTGGGTGGTCGAGACGCTGGCGTGGCCGAGAAGCTCCTGGATCGAGCGCAGGTCCGCCCCTCCCTCGAGCAGATGGGTCGCGAACGAGTGCCTCAGGGTGTGGGGCGAGACGTGTCCGGCGACCGCGGCCTCCCGCACCCAGCGCTCGAGCCGACGCCGAACGTCAGACGGCGAGAGCCGCCTCCCCCGGCGCGAGACGAAGAGCGCCGCCTCACGCGGGTTCGACGAAAGCGCGGGCCGCGCTCTCTCGAGATAGCGCTCCAGGGCCCTCTGCGCCGGCTCGCCCATCGGGACGATCCGCGTCTTTGAGCCCTTGCCGACCACCCGTAGCACCTCCGACTCGAAGTCCGGCGAGTCGAGGTCGAGATTGACCACCTCCTCGGCCCGAAGCCCGCAGGCGTAGACGAGCTCCAAGAGCGCCCGGTCGCGGAGCTCCAGCGGCGAAGAGGCGGGGATCCTCTCCAACAGCCCCGCCACCTGCTCGGGTGACAGGACGCGGGGAAGGCGGGTGGCGCGTTTCGGGCTCGGAAGGAGCTCGCCGGGATTATGCCGGGCCCGCTCGGCCCTCACGAGATGGTCGTGGAGGCTTCGGACCGCGGCCAGCTTTCGGGCGACGGTGGACGGCGCGAGCCCCCGCTCCGACAACGCCGCCGCGTAGGCGCGAAGGTCGCGATAGGCGAGCTCGCCGGGCTCCCTGCGACGCGCGGTGGCCCAGGCGGCGAGCTCGGAGAGGTCGGCGGCGTAGGCGCGCAGGGTGTGCCGCGACGCCCCGCGCGTTCGAAGGTCGCGCTCGAAGCCGGCCAGCGCCGCCTCCCACGCCGGGCTGATCTCGTCCGAGGACCCGCTCATGACCCCTCGTTCGCCGGCAACGGGTCGCGACCTGCGCCTGCAGGCGCTGTGGCGATCCCAGCCAGCGTCAGTTGCCGACGTAGATCGGCGTGCCGAGGGGCACCTGCGGATAGAGCTCCTCGACATCGGGGATCGCCATCCGTATGCACCCGTGAGACGCGGCCGTCCCCAGCGAGGAGATCTCGTCGGTCCCGTGGATACCGGCGCCCGCGTAGAAGCCCATCCAGCGGGCCTTGATCGGGTCGTCCGGTCCGGGCGGGATCACCTTGCCGGCGAGGTCGCCGGCCCACGGAGAGTCGGGCACGTGCCACGACGGGTTGACCTGCTTGTCGTCGATTGTGTACTCGCCGGCAGGGGTCTCGAGGCCGGCCTGGCCGACCGCGATCGTGTAGGTCTTCGCGACCTTCAGGTCCTTCCAGAGCCGAAGCCGGAAGGCCCCCCGATCGACGGTCAGGAACACCGGGTACTTCTGGGCCAGGTCGGCGGTAGTCACCGCAGGCTTCACCCGCCTGATCGCCGGCGAGACCGTTCGGTGCCTCGGACTGTCGATCGCGGCCCGAAGGCGCGAGCGAAGGGTCCCGGTGAGGACGGTCACCCCGTCCCTGCCCGCGACCGGATTGAGCGACGTCGGGGTCGGAGCCACGGAGGCGTCCTGCGGCGCGCGGTCGATCTGCTTTGCGACCTCGTCCACGAATCCGTCGAGCGCGCCGGCGGAGTAGCTGATCTGGGGCGCGATCTCGCGATCGACGCTGCCGCCGGTCGCATAGCGCCAGACCCGGGTCGGAAAGCTGCCCGAGCGGCTGGCCGAGAGGGCCTCGTCCACCATGCCGTTGATGTCGGCGCGCAGCTCGAGGCGCTCGGGCTTGAGCACGTACTTGTTGCCCTCGAAGGTCACGGTGACCGGCTTGTCGAGCGGGTCGAGCAGCTTCGACTTGATGCGATGCCGCGCCTGGTCGGCCGACAGCCCGCCGACCGCCACCCCCCCAACTCGGACGCCGTCGGCGATCTTGTCCGAATTGGCGCGGTCGAGCGCGTAGGCGGCGGCCGCCGTGATCATCAGCAATCCGAGAACCGCAGCCAGAGCTATCTGAACCCTTCGTCCCACGAAACCAAGGGTCAGTTTAGGCAGGAACCGGTGCTATTCCTGCATTTTCGGCCTCGTAACCGGCCTTTCGGGGTATCGCGTCGAGCGTCGAGGGTGCTCAGAATCCGAGCGGCTCGCGATCCGCGGCGACCCCGCCGCGCTCCCCGGGTTGGTCTCGGCGCACGTGAGGGCTCCACCGCAGGAACTCCTCCACCTCCCGCTCGTACTTGTAGGTGTGCTCCGCGCCGCGCATGACCGTCGCCAGCCGCTGGTGCTCTCCCAGCCTGAGCGCCGCCTCGCGGGTGGTGTAGCCGTAGCGAAACCCGGTCGCCTTGAAGAGCCGGTTGTCGACCCCCCGCCCGAATCGAAGCTGGTTGATCACCTCGTCGGGGATCCTGAACCCGAGCTGGCGAAGCGAGCCCGTCATCAGGCCCGTTCCCCAAGGGGGCAGGATCGGCAAGGCGCGCTTGCCGAGCAGGCCGATGATCTCCGAAAGCGCCAGCACCCCGTCGGCGGCCACGTTGTAGACCCCCGGCGCGCGGTGGAAGGCAGCGTGCTCGAGCGCGTGGACCACGTCGTCCTCGTGGACGAACTGAAGCCGGGGGTCGAAGCCCAGCATCATCGGCACCGCCGGGAGGCCGAACATTCGCGTGAAGGCCGTGTCGACGTCGGGCCCGAGGACGTTGGCGCAGCGCAGGACGGTCACCGTGACGGCGGGGTTTCGCTGCGCGAAGTCGCCCACCGTCTCCTCGGCCTCGACCAGGTCGCGCTCGAGGCCGGTTCGCGGCGGATGGGGTCGCGCCATCGCCTCGGTGAAGAACGCCGGATCGTCCTGCTCGCACCCGTAGTAATGGGTGGAGCCCTTGAACACGAACCTGCGGACCGGTGAGCCCTGCCCGGTGCAGGCCGCGAGGATGTTGAGGGTCCCGATCACGTTGTTCTCGTGGGCCAGGCGCGGCGACGCCATCAGCGAGTTGACGACCAGCCGCGTGTCGATCACGGTGTCGATCTCGGCGGCCCGCACGATCCGCGCCAGGAGCGAGTGCTGATTCGTCACCTTGACGAACTCGGTGCGCTCGAGCTCGCGTGTCGGGGCGCTCTCGTCCACGCCGATGATCGCCTCGACCTGCTCGAAGCTCTCGAGCGCTTGGGCAAGGCGCCCGCCCCAGTAGGTGGACAGGCCGGTGACCAGGACCCTTCGGGTCTCGGAATCGGGCGCCGGCTCGGCGGGGCGTCCGGCGAGCTCGCGTGCCGCTGCGCTCATCCCATCCACACCGATCGCCTCCGGGCGAGCATCTCGTGGAGGTTCTCCTGGATCTGTGCGCGGATCTCCTGGGCCAGCGTCTGGACGAGCGCCTTGTCCTCGGCCGCTTCAACGCCCCCGAGCGAGACTGTGTCGATCGGCTCCAGGAAACGGATCCTGAACTTCGCCGGCAGGTAGCCGAGCATCCCGAGCGGCCCGAGCCAGGGGAAGGTCGGCGTGATCGGGAAGTAGATCAGCCCCGTGAGCCGCCTAAGGAGGTCCACCTGCCCGAAGACGGGCATCGCCTCCTCGGCGCCCACGACGCAGGTCGGGACGAGCTGCGCCTCGGCCCGCATCGCCGCCTCGACGAACCCGCCGCGGCCGAAGCGCCGCAGCCGGTATCGGTCCCGGTAGAGCTTCTCGGTACCCTTTCGGCCCTCCGGGAAGACGAGGACGAGCTGGCGCTCGTCGAACAGCAACCGATGAACGTTCGCCGGGTGCGCGGCGACCCCACCGATCTTCGGGATCAGCATCGAGAAGCCCGGAAAGCCCTTGAAGAAGTGCTCGACGGTCAGGTAGAGGGGCCGGGGGTTCGGATGCTCCTCGCGGATCGCCTTGGCGATCATGGCCGCGTCCGGCGGCAGCGCGCCGGCGTGGTTTGAGACCAGAAGCGCTCCCCGATGGTCGGGCACGTTCTCGATCCCCTCGACCTCAACCCTGAACCAGTAGCGATAGAAGAACTCGACCAGGGTTCGGTCCATCAGCCCCTCGATCCGCTCCGAGCGGCCCCAGTCGTTGAGCATTCGCTCCGGCTCGATCGCGGGCAGCAGGTCGCGCATCTCCTCCGCCGAGCGCCGGGCGGGCGCCTGCGCGGCGCCCTCGTCGGGGGGTGGAGCGCTGAGTGGAGTCCGCTGCTCGTCTGCCATCGGCGCGTCATTCTCGCAGCCCGGGACGTGCCGCCCAACCGAACAACTATGTTTCGGTGCGATGCGGTCCAAGGACCAGGTACGGCGCGCCGTCTGGCGCGCCATGGATCGCGAGGGGGTGTCGCGATTTCCGGGCGCCGAGGGGCGAATCCCCAACTTCGCCGGCGCCAAGCTCGCCGCACAGAAGCTGGCGGACCACCGCCTCTGGGAGCCGGCGCAGGTGATCAAGGCAAACCCCGACTCGCCGCAGACGCATGCCCGACGCCTCGCCCTCGAGGAGGGAAAGAAGATCGTGATGGCGGTCCCGCGGCTTCGCGACCAGCACCCGTTCCGGCTCCTGGACCCGAAGCGCTTGACAAAGGCGCAGGTTCGCGAGGCCGCGACGATCAAGGGTGCGCTCAAGCACGGCAAGGTCGTCGCGCTCGAGGAGATCCCCGAGATCGACTTCGTGCTCTGCGGATCGGTCGCGGTGAACCTGAGCGGGGGGCGCCTCGGCAAGGGGGGCGGGTTCTCGGACCTCGAGTACGGACTGCTGATCGAGGAGGGCAAGATCGGCGACCAAACGCAGGTCGCGACCACGGTCCATCCGATTCAGATCCTCCGCGAGCACCTTATGCTTACCGACCACGACCTGCCGGTCGACCTGATCGCCACCCCCCGCGCCGCGATCGAGGTCGAGCGAGTCTTCAAGCGCCCCCGAGGCATTCTCTGGGACCACCTCCAGCCCCCCCAGATCCACGAGATACCGATCCTCGAGCGGATGGGGTACGCGTGAGCGCCCATTCAAGCGATTCCTTGGCGCCGAGCGATCAAGGCGGAGCCGCTCCTCCGGATAGCGTCTGGCGCACGTTCGTTCCGTGGCTGGTTCTTGGCCTGCTGATGGCAATCTCGGCCGCGCTCATCTGGGCCTGGTCGACAGAGCAGACCCTCCGCGGCGACGAATGGGGCTACGCAAACCGGTCGATCAGCCAGCCGATGGGGGAATACCTGTTCAACCCGCCGCGGGGTAAACACCTGATCGCAATCCCGCTGCTTCTCTACAAGGCGGCCTTCGAGGGACTCGGGATCGGCTCGTATGCGCCGTACCGGCTCGCCCACATCGCCCTGCTGCTCCTGTGCGCTGGGCTGTTCTACGTGCTCGTCCGCCGCCGGGTCGGAGAGCTCCTCGCGATCATCCCTACAACGGTTCTGCTCTTTCTCGGGAGCTCCGGGGAGGTGGTCGCGGTCCCGCTCCGGATCCCCAGCCTGATCTCGATCGCCGCTGGCCTCGCGATGCTGTTGGCGCTCGAGCGAAGGGACCTGAAGGGTGATGTCGGCGCGTGCGTTCTCCTCGTTGTCGGCCTCGCGTCGCACAGCACGAGCTTCGCCTTCGCGGCGGCGGCCGTGGTGTTGGTGCTGAGCCGCGCCTCGCCCGAGCGTTGGCGGCGGTCCTGGGTCTTTGTCCTTCCCATCATCGCGTACGCGACCTGGTGGTTGCTCGAGTTCGACTCGGGTCGATCGGGGTCGCTGGGATCGCTGATCGTCAGGGCGCCCGGCTGGACGGAGAGGTCTCTTGTGGCCACCCTGCGGGGCATCGGCGGCTTGGGCGGCACCTGGTCCTACCTTGGTCACCCGATCTCGAAGCCGATGCAGACGGTGGTGAGCGTTGCGCTGCTCGCGCTTTTCGGGGCTTTCCTGGTTGCCAGGGTGCGACGCTCGCGATCGATCTCGCCGTTCGCGCTGGCTATGGTCGCGGCGCTTTTCACCTTTTGGATGGCGACCAACTTCGCTCCCGGAGGAGGGCGGGAGCCGCAGGAGGTGCGCTACCTCTATCCGGACGCGGTCCTCTTCCTACTCTTGGTGTGCGATCTCGGGCAGAGCTTCAGGCTGCCGCACGGCCTGACCGCACCTGCAGCTGCCGCGGTCCTCGTGGTATTCGTGCTCTGCGTAGCCGGGAACGTGTACAAGCTTCACGGTCAGGAGCGTTTTTTCGATGCCGGCTCGGATCGCCTCCGGGCGGGGTTGACCTCGCTGGCGCTTGCCGGATCGGCGGTGCCGCCTCAGTTCAATCTGTTCAATGTGGTGGCGAATGGCGCCGGGCCGGCCATCATCAACACCAACGCGCCGGGCGCGCGCTCATCTCCGACCACATCGTCCGCCAGCCTCCCTCCACCGTCCAAGACGCATCGTTTGGGACTGGAGACCCCGGAGCTCAGGCGCCTGCTGGCCGCCTACGGCTCGCCCGCATACAGCCCGGCGAAGCTCCTCTCGCGCCCGCAACCCGTGAGGATCACCGCCGATAACGTCCTGCTTCAGGCCGCAGGCACTGTGCTCCGTCCGGCCGGCCGGCCCGGGACATCAAATCGCCCGGCGCCTCACGGTCTCGTGGCAGCCGGCGCTCACTGGACCACAGCCTCGCGGGGCTGCATCGCGCTGCGGCCAGATGGGTCGGACAATGCGGCCATGGGGACGCTCTCGCCCTCCGGCCGGCGCTTGGTCTTGTCCGCGAGCGCTGGCCCGCCCGCCATCGTAAGGGCGGGTAGGTTCGCCGATGGCGCCCCGATTGCGATCGGCTCGCTCCGGGGAGGGGCCAGGGCGATGCTCGATCTGCCCGCCACGCCCGGCGTCACAGGGAACTGGCGAGTCGCGATCGGATCCCGGCAACGGGTGATCGCGTGCAGCGGCTAGATCGGGAGTGGAGCGAAATTGGACGACGGACGTGAGATCTCCCGTGTCAGGCCCACGGATTCACTGCCCGCTGTACATCGCGGCCATGCCATCGCGCAGGTCCTGCGCCGACACCACGCCGTCGGGCACCGGCACCGCGCGGTAGGAAAAGCCGGAGTCGAACTTGAGGAAGAAAGTCCGATCGCCATCGCGCTGGTAGCCGCCGATTCCGGTTGCCTTTCCACCGCCCCAGTCGATTAGCCAGTCCCCGTTGGGTAGGCGCCTCGCCGAGCCACAGCAGCCGGACCCGGGGACGTTGGGGTCGGAAATCGACTCCAGGAGCGTTGCGGTCCGCTTCTTCGGGTCGATCCTGAAGCGCACCGCCTCGGGCGTCAAGTCCCCCGCGCTCGTATTGGAGCTCCGATTGTCGAACACCGTCACGGTTCCGTCCGGGAGCACGCGGGCGTCATGTTGACCGCCGAGCGGCTTTATATGACGGTCGCCCTTGACGGTTAGGCTCTTTGACGTCTCCGTGCCGCCCAGCTTCCAGGCGATGTCGCCGGTGCTCTTCCGGATCTTGTACACCGCGTCGAGATGCCTGAAGGAGGCCACCACAGCCCTGCCATCGGGCTCGATCGAGTTCCAGTGCATGATGTCGTAGCCCTCGGGGGCGGGATGCGTGCGAGTCCACTTCCACCAGTGTCCGGTCTCTGCCAGGGAGATGTGATTGTGGCTTTTCCAGCGCCATCTCAAATCTCCGCCAAAACCGACCTGCTGGAGCTCCGCGTTAGCGACGTCCGCGTCTCCTGAGCCGCCGTAGGCACTGGTGTCGACGTGGCTCTGTTGGACGTTTGACCCGGCCAGGAAGGAACCGTTGCCCAGCACCTGGAGGTCGTGACGGTTGGCCGGCTGCCCAACCGCGTCGAGGGTTCGAATCAGGCTTCCATCGAGCCGGTGGATCTCCCAATGGTTCGACGCCCGATCGAACCAGAGCACGTTTCCGCTCGGAAGCACGGTTACGTCGCGGCCCGGGACATGGTCCCACCAGATCGGCACCCCGTGGTCGTCGAAGATCATCACGTACCGAAGCGCGAGCGGGGGGCCGAAGTCCACGTCCGCGCCGAAGAACCTGGGCGACACCGGACCGTGGCGGCTATAGCTGTAGGTCGGGAAGTCATTTGGCAGGCAGCGCACGCGGTAGCGGTAGATCGTCTGTTTCCCGACCCGTCGTACGCCAACGGTGAACGCTTGGCCGACCGTCAGCGGCACCGGCTCGGTGAAGTCCCCGCTCATGAAGGGGTGGGCGGCGACCTTGGCCTCCCACTGCGGAGAGGTGTGGCCGTCGACCGTGACCGATGTGTCGTTGCAGCGGACGACGTAGTCGTGCACACCGGGCGAGAAGCCCGGAAAGAGCCCTGGAGCGGTGCTGAAGCCAACGTCCCCCGGCGCCGGCGGCTGCGCCTGGGCGGCGCCGGCAACGAAGAGGCCGGCAATCAGAACCGCGGCGCTGAGCAAGATTCCCAGGCGGACGCCATGGCTCTCATACGCACTCACGGATTCACCGCTCGCCGTGTCGGCCTTCAAGACGGAGGTCCGCTGCCATTGCATCATAAGCGCCGCTCCCATCGTTTGATCCCGCGTCGATCATTGCCGAGGTGTCTCGCGGAGCCGCAACAGTAACGCCTCGCCCGAGGACGGGCTGTGGGAGACTTCCGATCCTGGAACGCAGGCACGATAACTCCCGAGGTCCCGGGCCTGTGCCGGCCAGGCACTCGTGACGGTCCCAATCGACGCGCGCCGGGCGATCGCGCTCGCCGTGACCCTGATCGTCGCCGCGACGGCCGCCGGGTGTGGCGGAGGCAGCGACTCGAACGGCAATCCGCCGCTCAGCAAGCGGACCTTCCTGTTCATGAGCAACGCGATCTGCAGGCAGGGAAACGGCGAGCTGAGCGCCGCCGAGCGCAAGAACCTCCAGGCCCGCAGGCCCAGCCAGTCCGACCTCGAAGCCTTCGTCAACACCTACTTCGCGCCGATCGTCCAAAAGCAGATCGACGACATCCGCGTGGTTGGGCTGCCCCAGGGCAGCGAGGATCAGGTCAGCCGGATCCTCGATGCCGCGCAGAAGGACCTCGACAAGGTAAAGAGCGACCCGTCCCTCCTGGTGGACCATGCCGACCCGTTCGCGAGCTTCAAGAAGCTGGCCCACCCGTACGGGCTGACCAAGTGCGCGAAGGGGTAGACCGACGCGACGGGATGGCCCCCGAGGCCTCCCTGGGCAGCCACCTGCTCGAGGAGTTCCTGCCGTTCGCCCCCGGCGCGGGGCCGCTCCCCGACCCGAGCCCGGCCGAGGGCCCCGACCCGTACGGGAACCCCGACCCCCGGTGGCTCGAGATCGACTGGCGCGCCCACCTTCGCCGGGTGAGCGTGCCGATGGCCGGCGAGACGCCGCTGGACGATTCGCCGCCGGCGGATCACGACCATCCCACGGCCGTCAACTACGTCGAGCTCTCCCCCGCCGCCGGCGGGGAGCGCGGCACGATCGTCTTCGTCCACGGGCTGTCCGGCTCGTGGCAGAACTGGCTCGAGAACCTCCCCCACTTCGCGTCCGCCCATCGGGTTGTCGCTCTCGACCTGCCCGGCTTCGGCCACAGCCCGCTGCCCACCTGGCGGATCTCGATCGAGAGCTACGGGCGCCTCGTTCACCGCTTCTGCGACGCGATCGGGATCGACCGGTGCGCATTCGTGGGCAACTCGATGGGCGGATTCATCTCCGCGGAGGCAGCGGTCTCGCGGCCGGACCGGTTCGAGAAGCTGGTGCTGGTCTCGGCCGCGGGCGTCGCGAGCGCTCGCCTTCGCCGCCGCCCCGCGGAGACAGCAGCCCGGATGGCGACCGGCGCAGCGCCGCTCTTGATGCGATTGCAGGAGCGTGGGATGCGCCGGCCACGGCTTCGGCAGGCGAGCTTCAAGGGGCTCTGCCAACACCCCGAGGAGCTGCGTCCCGAGCTCCTGCTCGAGCAGTTTCAGAACGGCACCGGCAGGCCGGGCTTCCTGCCCGCGGTCCAGGGGCTGATCGGATACGACATCCTCGAGCAGCTCGACGACGTCGAGGTGCCGACCCTGATCGTCTGGGGGCGAAACGACCACGTCGTGCCCGCCCAGGACGCGATCGAGTACGGACGCCACCTGCACAACTCGCGAACCGTGATCTTCGCCGACACCGGGCACATCCCCCAGCTGGAGCGCCCGATCAGGTTCAACCGCGTCGTCGAGACCTTCCTCGACGAGCCGGGCTAGCCGGTGACGGCCCCCTCGGACGCCGAGCCGACCGTTCCGGCGTACTTGGCCATCACGCCGCTTCGATAGCTCGGCTCCGGGACCGCATAGGCGGCGATCCGCTCGGCGATCTCCGCGTCGGAGAGGTCGACCCGGACCTCGCGGGCATCGATGTCGATCGTCACCGAGTCGCCATCCCGAAGGGCCGAGACCGGACCTCCCTTGGCAGCCTCCGGGGCGAGATGGCCGATCATCAATCCCCTCGTCGCGCCGGAGAAGCGCCCGTCGGTCAACAGGGCGACCTCCTCGCCAAGGCCCTCCCCGACGATCGCGGCGGTCACCTGGAGCATCTCGCGCATCCCCGGTCCCCCGGCCGGGCCCTCGTTTCGGATCACGATCACGTCACCCGGCTCGATCAGCTGGTCCTTGACCGCCCGAAAGCAGTCCTCCTCGGACTCGAACACCCTCGCCGGGCCCGTCTGGCCGCGACGCTCGGTCCCGGCGAGCTTCACCACCGAGCCCTCCGGCGCCAGGTTGCCCCGCAGGATCGCGAGGCCGCCCTGGGCCTTCAGTGGGTCCGACAGTGGACGCACCACCTCCTGCCCCGGCGCCTCTGTGGCGGCCGCGGCCTCCTCGCCGATCGTGCGACCGCTCACGGTGATCGCGTCGTCATGCAGGAGCCCGGCCTCCGAGAGGCGGGAGAGGAGCAGCGGAACGCCGCCGGCCCGGTAGAGGTCGGTGGCCACGAAGCGCCCACCGGGCTTCAGGTCGGCGAGCAGCGGCGTTCGCTCCGAGATCAGCTCGAAGTCGTCGATCGTCAGCTCGATCCCCGCCTCGCGAGCGACGGCGAGCAGGTGGAGCACGCCGTTGGTCGAGCCCCCCGACGCGCTCACGCACGCGATCGCGTTCTCGAGCGACTCCCGGGTGATCACCCGGCTGGGGCGAAGGTCGTCGGCGAGGACCCGCATCACCAGCTCGCCGATCTTCTCGGCGACCGTCGCCTTGTCGCCGTCCTCGGCGGGGACCATCGCCGAGCCGCCGGGCGAGATCCCGAGCGCCTCGAAGGCGCAGGCCATCGTGTTGGCCGTGAACTGCCCGCCGCAGGCACCGGCACCGGGGCTCGCCACGTCCTCCAGCGACTTCAGGTCCTCGTCGGTGATCTCGCCGGCGGCGTGGGCGCCGATCGCCTCGAACAGGTCGACGATGGTCACGTCCTTGCCGTGCCAGCGCCCGGGCGCGATCGACCCGCCGTAGAGCATCACCGCCGGGATGTCGAGGCGCGCGAGCGCCATCACGGCGCCCGGGATCGTCTTGTCGCATGCCGAGAGCGCGACGACGGCGTCGAACTGGTAGCCGCGCACCGCGAGCTCGATCGAGTCCGCGATCACCTCGCGGCTGACCAGCGAGGTCTTCATCCCCTTGGTCCCCATCGTGATCCCGTCCGAGATCGCGATCGTGTTGAACTCCATCGGGGTCCCACCGGCCACCCGGACGCCCTCCTTGATGTGCTCGGCGAGCCCGCGGAGGTGGTAGTTGCACGGCATCGCCTCGATCCAGGTGTTGGCGATCCCGACGGTCGGACGGCTGAGCGCCGCGTCGTCGAAGCCGATGCCCTTCATGTAGGCGCGGGCCGCCGCCCGGTCGGGGCCGTCGAAGACCGCGCTCGAGCGGGGGCGCGGCAGGCTCATGCGGCAGCCCCCACCCGGCGCGAGCGCCAATCACGAAGCCGCGCCAGGTCTCGCCGCACCTGGGGCGGGTCGAGCTGGCGCCCGGGGACGTGCATGTTCGCCACCGAGATCAGCTCGCGCTCGCCGGCCCGAAGCGACATCCACTTGGCCAGGACGTCGTCGGCGTCGGGAAGTCGCTCGCCGAGCGAGGTGTCGGTGCGATCGGGGAAGCCCACGCAGTACTCGTTCAGGAGCTCGCCGGTGTCGGTGTCGTAGGCGACGATCGGCCGGTGCGGGTAGAGCAGGTATCCGTAGCCGTCGCCGGCCGACCCCTCGACCGCGATGAAGCCGAGCTCCGAGTACATCGCGTAGTCGGTGGCCGAGACGACCGAGCGCAGGAGCTCGCGGGCACGCGACTCGGCGCGACGCTCACGGCCCGGGTCATACGGGGGTGGAGCCGGATCGGCCAGGCGCTGGTCGATCCGCCGCCTCAGTGCTCGGGCGATGCCCGGCCCGAAGCCGACGATCGCGAGGGCCGCGCAGGCGATCGCCGATGTGAGGACCAGGAGCGTCAACCGCCGGCGGCCGGGGGGAAGAACACGACCCGGTCGGCCCCCTTCGGGACCTCCGCGAAGTCACGGACCATGGTCGCCTCGCGGCGCGCCCCCTCCGAGGTCGGGACCGCGGCCCACATCCCGAGCTCGAGCTGACGGCGAAACTCCTCCACCAGGCGCTCCTCGTCCTGGGCGACCTCGGGGTCACCCTCGGCCAGCAGCAGGTCACCGTATCCGGGCTTCATGCGGACCAGCTTCACGCCTCGGATTATGCCAGCGGGCCCTCGGAGCTCCGGCCCTCAGGTGGGGCGCGCCCCTCGGGAGCGGGTAGGCACCGCCAATCCGAACACATCGACGGGGCCCGGTCCCGCGCCGAGTTCGCGCAGGCCGTTGCCAACCGCCTCGGCCGCGACCTCGCGTGCCCAGCGGGCGGCCTCGGCGAGCTCGGTTCCGCGAGCCAGGTGGGCCGCGAGCGCCGACGAATGAGTGCAGCCCGATCCGTGCGATGCCCCGTCCCCGTAGCGCGGGCCGTCGATCCGTAGCGACCCCGAGCCGTCGAACAGGAGATCGGCGCCGTCTTCGGCGTGGCCTCCGGTGACGATCACAGCCTGCGGGCCGAGCGCCTGAATCGCCTCGGCGAGCTGCTCAGAGCCGGCCCGCTCGCCGAGCCCCGAGAGCTCCCGCGCCTCAGGCAGGTTGGGGGTGGCGACGGTGGCGCGCGGCAGAATCGACTCGATCAGCGCCGCCTTCGCGTTCGGGTCGAGCAGGACCGCGCCGCTCTGGGAGACCATCACGGGGTCGACCACGATCGGGACGTCGCCGACCAGGTCGAGCGCCCGGAGGACGGCCTCGATCGTGGGTTCGTCTCCGAGCATGCCGACCTTGACGGCGTCGACCCCGAGGTCGTCGGCGACCGCCCTGACCTGGGCGACGATCATCTCGGCCCCGACGGGGGTGACCATCTGGACGCCGACCGTGTTCTGCGCCGTCAGCGCGGTCAGCGCCGTGGTCCCGTGGACCCCGCACCTCGCGAACGCCTTCAGGTCGGCCTGGATTCCCGCGCCTCCGCCGGAGTCCGAGCCGGCGATCGACAAGCAGGTCGCAATCCGACGTCCTTCGCTCACGCCTCCAGCGTAGTCGGGTCCTCGCGATCAACATCCGGCGCCGTCAGGCCGGTCCTCGTGTACCGGCCGTCCGGATCGACCCGGACGTAGCCGAGCAGCTCGAGCCGGCTGAGCGCGACCGCGGCTTCACCCGGCGCCACCCCCGATCCCGTCGCGACCGCGTCCGGGCTTCGGCTCCCCGCCTCGACCAGGTCGACGACTCGCGCCAGCGCCGGCTCGAGGGCGGGGCCGAGGCGCCTGACGTGGGTCGCCCCGACCCCCAGGAGGTGATCGAGGACGTCCTGCGCGTCGCGAATCGGCACCCCGCCGTCGGCGAGCAGGTCGTTGGCCCCCTGCGAGGACCGCGAGGTCACCGGGCCCGGGAACGGCCCCGAGAATGCGGCCCAGGGAGAGCGCGTGGCGCGCCGTGACCAACGAGCCCGATGGCCTCGCCGCCTCGACCACGACCGTGATCGCCGCGAGCCCGGCCATGATGCGATTTCGGGTCGGAAACGACGACTTCCTCGGGCGTACTCCCGGCGGCGTCTCGGAGAGGATCGCCCCGGTGGCGAGGATGTCGCTATATAGGCGCCGGTTGCCACTCGGATAGATGACGTCCGGCCCGCCGCCGAGGACCGCGATGGTCGACCCGCCGGCGGCCAGCGCACCGCGATGGGCGGCGGCGTCGATTCCCCTCGCCATCCCGCTCACCACGACGAGGCCGGCGGCCGCGACGAGCCCGCTGAGCCGCTCGGCGACCTCCAGGCCGTACGAGCTGGCCCGGCGCGAGCCCACGATCGTCACGGTGTGGCGCACCTCGAGGCCGCTGATCAGGCCTCGATCTCCACACCCGAACAGCCTTCCCGGCGCCTCGCCACCCAGATCGAGAAGGCACCGCGGAAAGGCGGACTCGTCCCGTTTGATGGTCCAGATCGGGACCTTCACCGGCTCACCCCGTGCCGCGGCGGCGCAGGGTCAGAGCCTCGGCCAGGTGCTCCGCAGAGATCGATTCCGAGCCGTCGAGGTCGGCGATCGTCCGCGAGAGCCGAAGCACCCGATCGTGCCCCCGGCCGCTCAGCCCGAGCCTCGCATGTCCCTCCGCGAGCACGTCCCGGGCCCTTGGGTCGAGGCGGCACGTCTCGCGCAGCTCCGCCAGCCCCATGTCCCCGTTGCAGCGCCCCGGCCCCATGCGCCGCGCCTGGCGCTCGCGGGCCACGGTGACCCGCTCGCGGACCCGCGCCGAGGCTTCGCGCGGCGGGGCAGCCATGTCCTCCGCGCTCGGGCGCTCGACCGAGATCGCGATGTCGATGCGATCGGCAAGAGCCCCGCTCAGCTTGGCGCGATATCGGTGGACGGAGGCCGGCTGGCACTCGCAATCCCCCGACTGCTCGCCACGGCCGCACGGACACGGGTTGGACGCCGCGACGAGCGTGAACCGGCAGGGAAGCTCGACCGCATGGCCGGCCCTCACGATCGTCACCTGGCCCTCCTCCAGGGGCTGTCGCAGCGCCTCGAGCGCCTGGCGTGAGAACTCGCCGAGCTCATCGAGGAACAGCACCCCGCGGTGCGCGAGCGTCGCCTCCCCCGCCCGAGGCGGGGAGCCCCCTCCCACCAGCCCCGCCGCCGAGATCGTGTGATGGGGCGCTCGAAACGGCCGCGCCGCCGGTGGGGCGGTCCGGGGCGGGCGTCCGCATGCGCTCGCGATCCTCAGTACCTCGAGCGCCTCGACGCGGCTCAGAGCGGGCAGGATCGAGGGCAGCCTGCGGGCGGCAAGCGACTTGCCGGCGCCCGGTGGGCCGATGATCAGGACGCTGTGCCCGCCCGCCGCCGCGACCTCGAGCGCGTGGCTGAGGTAGGGCTGCCCCCGGATGTCGGCGAGGTCACCGAGCTCGGGGCCCGGCCGATCCGCCGGCCAGTCGGGAACCTCCGGCGCCGGGGGCTCGCGCTCGGTGCCGATCGAGGACAGCTCGGCGAGCCGCCCGAGGGGGATCACCCGGCCGCCCGCCAGCGTCGCCTCGGCGCCGTTTGCGACCGGCACAGCGATCGCCTTCGCATCGGAGCGACGCGCCGCCTCGGCCATCGCCAGCGCTCCGGGGATCGGCCGGATCGATCCGTCGAGCGCCAGCTCGCCGGCGAACGTGAGCCGATCGAGGCGGGCGGGATCGAGCTGCCCCGAGGCGCCGAGGAGGGCCGCCGCTATCGCGAGGTCGAAGGCGGGCCCCGCCTTTCGCAGATCGGCCGGCGCCAGGTTCGCGGTGATCCGCTGCTGCGGGTAGTCGAACCCGGAGTTGACCAGCGCGGCCCGGACCCGCTCGCGCGATTCACGAACCGCCGCGTCGGGGAGGCCGACCAGCGAGAAGACGGGCAGGCCCCGGCCGACGTGGACCTCGACCTGAACCGCGTGGGCTTCCACGCCCACCAGCGCGAAGGTGCGGGCGGTCGCGAGCACGGAGCGAGGCTATGGCCGGATGGCGCGCGCATCGCGCGCCATATGTGCCGGATCGGCGACCTGAGCGTTCGGCTCGAGGGTCCCGGGCGCGATACTGCGGCGTCGATGTCGCAGGAGAACCTCGAGAGGCTGGGCCAGGCGTTCGAGCGGTTCCTGGCGACCGGCAACCTGAGCGGTGAGTTCACCACCGACTTCGTCTGGGACATGTCGACGTTTCGGGGTTGGCCCGAGCAGCAGACGTACGAGGGCGTCGAGGGGGCGGGCGAGTTCATGGACAACTGGCTCGCCACCTGGGAGGACTGGAGCCTCGAGGTCGAGGGCCTCGTCGACGCCGGAGACGACGTAGTCGCGGTCCTTTGCCAGCGCGGTCGATCAAGGACGACCGGGCTGCCCGTAGACATGCGCTTCGCCCAGGTGTGGACCTTTCGCGACGGAAAGCAGGCTCGGATGCGGATGTACGCCAGCGCCGAGGAGGGGCTGAGGGCCGCCGGGGCGCAGGAGCAGACGCCCGGGCGACGTAAGCCGTCGGCGGCCTAGAACCGGCGCTTGTGCCGGACCACGTACCTCTGGGAGCTCTCCCAGCCCATGCCCCGGGCCCAGCCTGGGCCGCTTCCGCGCGTGTCGGCCGTGTCGAACCGCAGGCCGGCGATGGTCATGAAGGCGTGGCCGGAGTTGGCGTAGACGGAGATCCACTTCCCGTGGCCGTGCCGCCCCCAGCCCTCGAGGCTGGTCGGGGGCATCGCCTGCTTGATCAGGCGGCCGCCGTGGAGGGCGTAGCTCACGGCGCTCGCGCAGTCGTAGCACGGTGACCTCCAACTCGAATACCCGCCACCGTTGCAGTACCCGTGCCCCTTGGAGATCCGGTTCGCGGCGGCGATCACGCGCTTCACGGCGCGCGGCGCGGACTGGGGAGCGATCGCCTTCCCGTGGCGAAGCTTGGCCTTGGAGCCCTTCACGGTCGGCGCCGGCGTCCCGGTTCCGCCGTTCGCTGCCCCCGCGACGCCGGTCAGCATCGAGAAGCTGGCGAGGCAGGCGACGATCAGGGCGCAGGCCGGGCGCACGGACGGCATTCCAAATGGCTTCGAGAACATCGATCGGACTCCTTCGTGGCTCGCGGGCGGATTGCGGGCGGGCGCTGCGACAGGCTGCGCTCCGATCCAATCGGGCGCCGGGTTGCGATCGTGCTTGACATCGACCCCCGCGTCTGCGAGGGGAGGCTTGGCCGAACGCCCGAGCGCGCGAGGGTAGCGAACCCGCACGCGGCCCGCAAGCCGGCACCCATGCTTGTGCCGGACGCAACGAGACCCGGGTCGGTGCCAAGCCTCGACGTTTGGCGCGCCTTCGGCGCGGGTCGCGCCACTAGCGTCGATGCCGTGTCGAGGACGGGCCAGCGCCTCGGTCGTGCCGCGGAGACGCTCGTCGCCGAGCGGCTCGAGTCGATCGGCATGCGGATCCTGGCCAGAAACGAGCGCACCTCCGAGGTCGCGGGCGAGCTCGATCTGGTGGCGCTGGACGGGAGCGCGCTGGTCTTCGTCGAGGTCAAGGCGCGCAGCGCGGGCTCGATTGCCGGGCCCGAGCGCCCCGTCGAGGCGGTCGGCCCCCTCAAGCAGCGGAAGCTCCGCGCCCTCGCGCTCGCCTGGATTCGCGATCATCGCGGCGCGCTGCCGGGCCACTCCCTGATTCGCTTCGACGTCGTCGGCGTTCGCCTCGACCGCGGGGGCGATCCGGTCGAATGGGAGCACCTTCGAGGCGCCTTCTAGGCCTCAGGCGAGCTCGAGCTGGCTGTAGGCGATCGATTGGAAGGAGAGTCGGTGAAGCGGGGACGGCCCGTGATCCATGATCGCGGCCCGGTGCTCGGGGGTCGAGTAGCCGACGTTGCCGGCGAATCCGAACTCGGGATACGCGCCGTCGACCCGGCACATGTACCGGTCCCTGGTCACCTTGGCGATCACCGAGGCGGCCGCGATCGCCGCGCTTCGGGCGTCGCCGTCGATCACCGCTCGATGCTCCAGCTCGCTCGGGACCGAGAAGCCGTCGACCAGGCACACCGCGTCGGGCACCGAGACGCGCTCGAGGCTCCGCGCGAGCGCCGTCAGGTTGGTGACGTGAAGGCCTCGCGAGTCGATCCCGCGCACGCATCGCACCGTGACGGCAACCTTTGCGGCGGCGCGGATGACAAGCGGGTAGAGAGCCTCGCGCTCCTCGGACGTGCGGACCTTCGAGTCGTCCAGATCGGAGAGCGAGCGGCGGTCTCGCAGGCCGAGCCGCTCGTAGTCGATCAGGACGGCGGCCGCCACCAGCGGCCCGGCGAGCGAGCCGCGCCCGGCCTCGTCGGCCCCGGCCACGAAGCGTGCCCCCAGCTCGCGGTCGAACCGAAACAGGCGCGCCGCGCGCCGGCGGCGCCTTCGTCTCCGCGCCGCCGTTGCGGGTGGCCTACCGGTCGCGACGGAAGCGGCTGTGCTCGCCCGTCCCACGATCGCGCATGATGCCCTAGCCGCCGGGTGGAACGGAGCCCGGCGCCCTTCTTCGGCTAGAGGAGGCCGACGCGGTCGAGGGGCCAGTAGGTGAAGAAGGCCTCGCCGATGATCCACGCCCGCGGCACGGGCCCCCAGAACCGGCTGTCGTCGCTCGCCCCGCGATTGTCGCCCATCATGAAGTACATGCCGTCGGGAATGGTGATCGTCTGAGGTTGGTTGCAGCGGTTACCGCCGTCGCAAGGCTTGATGAAGTCCTCCTTGGCCTCCACTCCGTTGACCACGGGGTGGCCGTCCTTGATCGACAGGCGGTCGCCGGGACCGGCCACGATCCGCTTGATGAAGTTCGTGTCCGACTCCTTGTCGATCGGCTGCGGGCAGGCCCGCAGGGCTCGCTCGGGAACCCCGCAGCGCTCGTTGTCGGCGCCCACCGGCGGGTGAAAGACGACCATGTCGCCGATCGCGGGATCGGTGAACCGGTAGGTGACCCGGTCGACCAGAACCCGCTGGCCAGGGTCGAGGGTCGGCTCCATGGAGCCCGAGGGGATCTGGTAGGGCTTGACCACGAACGCCTGGATCAGGAGCGCCAGGCCCACCGCCAGCGCCACGATCACCACCAGCTCGATGAGCGCCCCCCGCCCCGTTGTCGGCTTGGGGATCAGGGGGATGCCTCAGAGCCCTCGGCCTTCGCCTCGGGCTCCTTGGAGGATTCCTCGTCGGACGAGCTCTCCTCCTCGACCTCGACCTCTGCCCCCTCCTGTGAAGGCGCCTCGGCCTCGACCGCTTCACCTGCCTGTGCGTCATCCGCCTCCGCTTCATCCCCTTCGACCCCCGCCACGGACTCCGCCTCGCTCTGAGCCATGCCCTCGGAGTCCACCGCCTCGGCGTCCTCGGTGATCACCAGCTCATCCTCGATCCCCCAGCGCCGCTCGGCGACCTTGGCCCGCTTGCCGACCCGCCCGCGCAGGTAGTAGAGCTTGGCCCTGCGGACATCGCCCTTGGCGACGACCTCGAGCCGCTCGATCTTCGGCGAGTGGACCGGGAAGGTCCGCTCGACACCGACCCCGAACGACTGCTTTCGGACCGTGAAGGTCTCGCGCGCGCCAGACCCGCGGCGGGCGATCACGACCCCCTCGAAGACCTGGGTGCGCTTTCTGGCCCCCTCGACGACCTGGAAGTGCACGCGCACCCGGTCGCCCGGCGCAAACCGTGGCACCCGCCTCAGCTGGCGCTGCTCGATGCTCTCGATGATCGTGCTCATGGGCTCTCGGTGAGGGCGGATGCCTTGGCACCTACCGCCCCCGGATCTGGGCCGGAAGATCGGCCTGAAGGGACGCGAGCCCGAGGGCTGCGCAGCCGGGGCATATTAGCGAACGCGCTCAGCCGTTCCGGGCGGCGGCGGCCCGCCTTCGGCTCTGCTCCAGCCGCCATTCCCGCACCCGCGCGTGGTCACCTGAGACGAGAACCTCGGGCACCTCCCAGCCGCGATAGGAGGCGGGGCGAGTGTAATGCGGATACTCGGGGGCCCCGCCGAGCGCCTCCGAGAACGACTCCTCGCGGGCGCTGTCGGCGTGCCCCAGGGCGCCCGGCAGCTTGCGGATCACGGCGTCGGCGACGACCATCGCCGCCAGCTCGCCTCCCGACAGGACGTAGGGGCCAACCGACACGGCATCGGTGGCCAGGTGCTCCCTGACCCGCTCGTCGACGCCCTCGTATCGGCCGCACAGAAGCGCCAGGTGCGGCTCGGAGGCGAGCTCGGAGGCCAGCGCGTCGTCGAGCGGTCGTCCCGCTGGGGCCAGGAGGATGGTCCGGCTCGGCTCGCGGCCGTCCTCATAGGCGGCGCTCAGCGCCGCGTCCACGACGTCGACACGCAGCACCATGCCGGCGCCGCCCCCGTACGGCGCATCGTCGACCTGGCCGCCCCCGACCGGGGTGCTGTCGCGGTAGTTGAAGAACCGAAGCTCGGCCCCGCCCTGAACGGCGTTTCGGACGTGACGCTGGGAGCCGAACCAGTCGAACCACTCGGCGAACAGCGTGAAGACGTCAATCCTCAACGAACTCGACCAGAACGCGCCTCTCCGAGCCCGTCGACGCGGCCTTCGCGATGGTTCGAATCGCGTTCGCGACCCGCCCGCCCTTGCCGATCAGCCGGCCGAGGTCGTCAGGGCCCACGGTCACCTCGAGGACGAGGTCGCCGTTCTCCTCCACCTCCTCGACCTGAACCGAGTCCGGGTCCTCGACCAGAGCCCGGGCGAGGAACTCAACCAGGTCCCGCATTAGGCGCCGACGGTCTCGATGCCCTTCGTCCGCAGCAACCCGGCCACCGTACGGGTCGGCTTGGCGCCGTGGACCAGCCAATGGCGGGCCCGGTCGACGTCGATCTCGATCGTCGACGGGTCGGTCTGCGGGTTGTAGTGGCCGATCGTCTCGATCGTGCGGCCATCGCGGGGAGCGCGACGGTCGGCGACCACCACGCGCCAGATCGGGTTCTTGCTGGAACCCACTCGCCTGAGTCTGATCCGCACCGCCATCTGGCGGCTGACTTTACATGCCTCTCATCAGCTGTTGCGGGTCGGGCATCTTGCCCTTCGCGAGCTGGGCCATCAGCTTCCGCGTCTGACCGAACTGCTTGATCAGGTGGTTGACCGCCTGCACGGTGGTCCCCGAGCCGCGCGCGATGCGCTTGCGGCGCGAGCCATCGATCATCTGCGGACGGGCCCGCTCCTCGGGGGTCATCGAAAGGATGATCGCCTCGAGGCGATCGAGCTCGCGGTCGTCGAGGTCGGCCTGGCGGAGCTGCTTCACGGCCTTGCCCATGCCCGGCATCATTCCGAGCACGTTTCCAAGCGGGCCCATCCGCCTCACCTGCTGCATCTGCTGGAGGAAGTCCGCGAGGGTGAACTCCTGGCGGCGGATCTTTCGCTCGAGCTCCTCGGCCTGGGAGCGATCCGAGACCTCCTCGGCCTTCTCGATCAGCGAGAGGACGTCGCCCATACCGAGGATCCGGCTCGCCATCCGCTCCGGATGGAAGCGCTCGAGCTCGCCGAGCTTCTCACCCGTGGACGCGTAGAGGATCGGCTTGCCCGTGACCGCCCTGACGGAGAGCGCGGCCCCGCCCCGGGCGTCGCCGTCGAGCTTCGTCAGCAGCACGCCGTCGAAATCCACCCGCTCGGCGAACGCCTGGGCGACGTTGACGGCGTCCTGGCCGGTCATCGCGTCCAGCACCAGGAGGATGTCGTGCGGCTTGGTCTGCTTGCGGATCGCCGCCAGCTCGTCCATCAGCTCCTCGTCGACACCGAGCCGGCCGGCCGTGTCGACGATCAGGACATCGTCGCCGGCATCGCTCGCCTGGCCCAGGGCCCACGATGCGATCTCGGTGGCCGGGCGCTCGGTCCCCTGTTGATAGACGCGGGCGCCCGCCTGCTCCCCCACAGTGACGAGCTGGTCGACCGCGGCGGGACGCTGGGTGTCGCAAGCCGCCAGGGCGACGCTCTTGCCCTGGCTCACCAGCAGCTTGGCGAGCTTCGCGCAGCCCGTCGTCTTGCCCGAGCCCTGGAGTCCGGCCATCAGGATCACCGTCGGGCCGGAGCCGGCGAACGCCAGGTCGCGGCTCGCGCCGCCCATCAACTCGGCGAGCTCCTCGTTGACGATCTTGACCACCTGCTGGCCGGGGTTGAGGCTGTCGAGGATCCCCGCGCCCAGGCAGCGCTCTCGGACCTGCGAGGTGAACGCCTTGACGACCTTGAAGTTGACATCCGCCTCGAGCAGCGCGAGGCGGATCTCGCGCATCGCGCTGTCGACGTCCGCCTCGGTCAGCTTTCCCCTCGAGCGGACTCCGGAGAGCGTCTCCTGCAGGCGGTCTGAGAGCTGGTCGAACATGAGCTGTCAGCTTACGCGCCCGCCGAGGCGGGCCCCATCAATCGATCAGGGCCGCCGCGAACTCCCGGGGGTCGAACGGCCGCAGGTCCTCGAGGCCCTCGCCCACCCCGATCAGCTTCACGGAAAGCCCGAGCTCGCCGTGAATCGCGAGCGCGATGCCACCCTTCGCCGTGCCGTCGAGCTTGGTCAGGACGACGCCGGTCAGGTCGACCGCCTCGGCGAAGGCCTGCGCCTGGCGCAGGCCGTTCTGCCCCGTGGTCGCATCGACGACGATCAGGGTCTCGTTCGGCGCCCCTTGGAGCTGCTTCGACGCCACCCGGCGGACCTTGGCCAGCTCGGCCATCAGGTTCGAGTGGGTGTGGAGACGCCCGGCGGTGTCGGCGATGACCACGTCGGCGCCGCGCGACTGGCCGGCCACGATCGCGTCGAAGACGACCGCGCCGGGGTCACCGCCCGGGCTCCCGCGAACGATCTCGGCCCCGGCTCGCTCTGCCCATTGCTCGAGCTGCTCCATGGCCGCGGCGCGATAGGTGTCGGCGGCGGCGACGATCACCGACAGGCCCAGCTCGCGGGCGAGGTGCCACGCGAGCTTTCCGACCGTGGTGGTCTTGCCGGTGCCGTTGACACCGACGACCATCACCACCGCCGGGCGAGCGCTCAGGTCGACCGGGGCGCCCTCTCCGCCGGCCGCCTCGGCGAGAAGCTCGACCAGACGGTCGCGGATCGCCTCGGCGCCGCTCACCCCTCCCCCCTCCACCTCGGACTCGAGGCGGCCGACCACCTCGGCCGTCGTCCGGGCTCCGACGTCCGCGAGGATCAGGGCCTCCTCGAGCCGCTCCCAGGTTTCGTCGTCGAGCTGGTCGAAGAGGGTCGCGCCGAGCTCGGCCTGGAGCGCTTGCCGGCTCTTCGTGAGGCTCTCGCGGAGACGCCGAAACAGGCCACCGCCTGATTCGGGCTCGGTCGTGCGATCGCCCGCGCCGTCGGGCGTCGGGCCGCCTTCGCCACGCTCACCGAGGTCGAATGCTTCGTGCCAGCTCCTGGCCATCGGGCCGCAGGCTACGCGGCCTCGGTCCGAGCCTCGTCCTCGACCCGTGACTCCTCGTCGTGCGAGAGGCGCCGAGAGATCACCCTGGTGGTCCCGCCCTTGCCCATGCTGACCCCGTAGAGAACGTCTGCGGCGTCCATGGTGCGCTTCTGGTGGGTGACGATCACGAACTGGGCGCGGTCCGAGAACCGCCGCACGAGCTGGAGGAATCGGTCGATGTTGGCGTCGTCGAGCGCGGCCTCCACCTCGTCGAGGATGTAGAAGGGCGATGGCCGCGCCAAGAAGACGGCGAACACGAACGCGAGCGCGACGAGCGCCTTCTCTCCTCCGGAGAGCAGCGAGAGCCGCCGAGTCGCCTTGCCGGCCGGGGTGACTTCTATCTCCACACCACTACCCGCCGCTTGCTCGTCTCCCGCTGAAATATCTTGCCCTCGCCTTCGGCTCGGGCCTTCTTCATCTGCTCCCGACTCCGCAGCGTCGGGGTCCACTTCGGGCTCGCCACCCTGAGCCTCGTTGTCGTCGGCGTTACCTCCCAGGAAGAGGCGCGGGCCGGCGTCCTTGACGACTCGCAGGCGTCCCCGGCCGCCGGGGAAGAGGTGCTCGATCAGCTCCTCGAAGTTTCGCTGGGTCGCCTCGAGGGTCTCCTCGAAGGCGGAGCGGATCTTGCGGTCCGTGTCGCTGATCAGCCCGGTCAGCTCCGCGAGCGCCGACTCGAGGTCGGTTCGCTGCTCCTCGAGTTGGTCCACGTGCTCCTGCGCGTCCGCGTACTCCTGCTCGGCCAGCGGGTTGACCGGGCCGAGCGCCTCGCGACGGCGGGCGAGGCGCTCGAGCTTTCGCTCGATTTCGGTCCGCTGCTCGGCGTCCATCGGCTCCGTCGCCGGGGGGACCTCGTGACCCAGCCGGCCGGCGATGCCCTCAAGCTCGGCGACCACCTCATCGCGACGGTCCCGCAGATGTGCGGCCTTGACCTCGGCCTCGGTCAGCGCGTCACCCCCCGACAGCAGCTTCGCCTGGAGCTCGGCCTCGTCGCGCGAGCAGGCTCGAAGCCGGGCCGGGACGTCGTCTGAGTCGCCGTCGGCGAGCATCTCATGCTCGAGCGCCTCGGTGCGCTCACCCACCGCGCGCCTGGCGCCCGAAGCCGCCTCGAGCAGCGCGTCGAGCCTGGCGAGCGCCTCGCTCTCGACCGCGATCCGGTCCTCGAGCGTCCCCTGGCGGTTCTTTCCCAGCAGCTCCTCGATACGCCCCGCGTGCCCAGCGGCGCGCTCGGATGCATCGCGGATCCGGGCCACCTCGGGAGCGGGATCGCCGCCCTCGGCGGCGCCCCGGGCGCGATCGAGAGCCTGCATCGCGTCGCCGAGCGCCGTCCCAATCGCCTCCAGCCCGGCTCGCAGAGGATCGTCGTCGTCGCGCTCGTCGCCCGCCTCGTCGGCCAGGGCGCCGAGCGCTGCCCGCCGGCCGTCGATCTCGGCCACGAGCTCTGCACGGCGCGCCGAGAGCGCCTCCGAGCGGACGCTGAGGCGCTCGTGGGCGGCGCGTAGGGCCGTCAGGCGACCCCAGGCCGTGGTCCGCTCGCGGTCGCGCTCGGCGAGGCGCCGCTCGATCTCACTCCGCCGTTCGTGGAGCTCGGCCAGCTCGGCCTCGATCCGCCGCCGGGCGTCACGCCCCTCGCTCGCGGCCCGCTCCGCATCGTCCAGCTCGCCCGCGTGCGCCCGGAGCTGCTCGGCGAGAAGCCCGGCACGAAGCTCCGCCGAGGAACGCTCGAGGCGGGCATGGATGTCCGCCGCCTGCGCCTGGCGCTTCAGGGGGCGCAGGCGGCCGCGGGCCTCGCGCTCGACGTCGAGGGCCCGGTCGAGGTTGGCCTGCGTTCGCTCCAGCTTCAGCTGAGCGCGCCGGCGGCGCTTTCGATGCTTGCCGAGGCCCGCCGCCTCCTCGACGAGGAGGCGGCGGTCGCGCGGCTTCGAGTTGACGATCTCGTCCACCCGGCCCTGGCTGATCACCGAGTGCATCTCACGACCCAGGTTCGCGTCCGCGAGCGCCTCGATCACGTCGACCAGCCGGCATCGGGCCCCGTTCAGCCGGTACTCGCCATCGCCGTTTCGATCCAGGCGCCTGGTGATCGAAATCTCCGAAAAACCCGCCGAATGCTCGTCTCCCGCCGAAGTATCTTGCCCTCGCCTTCGGCTCGGGCTTTCTCCATCTGCTCCCGACTCCGCTCCGGCGGGGTCCGTGGTGGGTTCGTCGCTCGAGAGGACGACTTCGACTTCAGCGTGGCGGCGGGGGGACTCGCCGTCGCCGCCCGCGAAGATCATGTCCTGCATCGTCTGCCCGCGGACCGCGAGCGGGCTCTGCTCTCCGAGCGCCCAGAGCACCGCGTCCGTGATGTTCGACTTCCCGCACCCGTTCGGGCCCACGATCACGCTGACCCCCGGCGAGAAGACCAGCCGGGTTCGCTCCGAGAAGGACTTGAAGCCCTTGATCGATATCGAGCTCAGGTGCATGGAATCGCTACGCGGCCCGGTAGGCTCGCTGTCGAGTCGGACGGCTTTCGCTGATGTGGGTTTCGTCGGCCCATTGCGGTGTCCTACCGGCGGCGCCGGTCCAGGGCCTCCGCCGCGGCGGCCTGCTCGGCGGCCTTCTTGCTTCGCCCCTGCCCGGTGCCAATCACCGAGGCGTCGACCCTCGCCACCACCTGGAAGCGGCGCTCGTGCGGCGGGCCCTCCTCGCGGATCACCTCATAGGCCACTCGCGATCCCTCTCGCGCCAGCATCTCCTGAAGCGCGGACTTGAAGTCCAGGAGGGTCTCCGAGGCGAGCTCGATCTGCTCTGAGAACGCCTCCACGGTCGCCTCGCGGGTCGGATCGAAGCCGTGATGAAGGTAACAGGCGCCGATCATCGCCTCGCAGATCGACGCGAGGGCGCGCTCGCTGACCAGGAGCGCCTCCGGGGCTATGCCGCGCTCGAGCTCGGTGGGCGCAGCCTCACGCAGCATCTCGGGGAGGCCGAGGGCGTCCCCGACCTCGGCGCAGGCGCGCCCGCTGACCGCCTGGCCGTGGACCTTGGTCAGGCGACCGATGTCGGCCCGCGGGAATCGCCTGAACAGATGCTCCGCGACGGCCACCCCGAGGACGCCGTCGCCGAGGAAGGCGAGTCGCCCGTAGGAATCGGCGCGGTGGTCGGCCCACGAGGAATGGGTGACCGCGCGGCGTCGCAGGTCGCGCGGCAGCCGATCGATCAGCTCGCCGAGCCCCGCGGGACCGCGCCTCGCCCTGCGGCCCCGGGAGCCGAGCCTTCGGATCCCACGCGGCATCGGCGGATCAGGTCGGGGCGCCGAGACGCCCGGAGACGAAGTCGACCGCCTCGCGGACGGTCTCTATCCGGGCCGCCTCCTCCTCGGAGACGCTGATCCCGTAGGTGTCCTCGAGCTCCATGACCAGCTCGTAGAGGTCGAGCGAATCGGCGTCGAGGTCCTCGCGCAGGCGGGTCGACTCCTCGATCTCCTCCAGCGGCACCTCGAGCTCGGCGGACAGGTGGCCTCGCACCTTCGCCAGGACGTCGTCGCGGTTCAGACCCTCGGGGTTCATCTGCTCCTTCCTATCACGCCTCGTCACGCATCGCGCCGCGGCTCACCCCCGACTCTCCGAGCAGATCGGAGGTCAGCTCCACGGCGCTCTCGTCGACCGCGCGGGCCGCCAGGCGGATCGCGTTGGCGATCCCGTCCGGGCCGGAGCTGCCGTGGCCGACCACGGCCACGGCCCGCAGGCCCAGGAGAATCGCCCCGCCGGTCCCGTCCGGGTCCATCTGGCGGCGAAGGCCGCCCAGGGCCGGGCGCAGCAGAAGCCCGCCGGCGGCGGCCCGCAGGCCGGAACGGGCGGCGACGCGCACCGCCCCGGCCACCGCTCCGGCAGTTCCCTCGATCGTCTTCAGCACGACGTTGCCGGTGAAGCCGTCGGTGACGATCACGTCCGCCCTGCCGGCCAGCACGTCGCGTCCCTCGATGTTTCCCTGGAACCGGATCGCCCGACCGCTCGCCGCCCCAAGGCGGGCGTGGGCCTCGATCACCTCGCCGCTGCCCTTCGTCGGCTCCTCGCCGACGGAAAGCAGCGCGACCCGGGGCTCGGCGACGCCGAGCACGGCCTTCGAGAAGGCCGCGCCCAGGAACGCGAACTGGACGAGATCGACGGCCCGCGCCTCGGCGTTGGCGCCGACGTCGAGGAGCAGGGTGGGCGGCCCGGCCTCGCCGGGCACGACGAGCTGCACGGCAAGCGCGGGGCGGCGCACCCCCTGCATGCGACGGAGCGCAAACAGCGCCGCGGTCATCGTCGCCCCGGTCGACCCGGCGCTCGCGACCGCATCGGAGCGGGCCTCGGCGACGTCTCGCGCGGCCATCACCACCGAGGCATCGGGCCGCGATCGCACCGCCGCGACCGGTTCGTCCGAGTTCGTGATCTCGCCGGGCGCCGAGACGAGCTCCACACCATCGACCTGGCGCAGCAGCGCCAGCGCCTCGAGGTCGCCGAAAACGCGAATCCCGATCCCGTCGCCCGCCGCGGCGCGCGCGCCGTCGACGATCACCTGCGGTCCCTGCTCGACGCCCCGCCCGTCGAGGGCGACGACCGTCACCCGGTGGCCGCCGCGGAGCCGACCATCCGGCCTACGACTCCTCGCCCCCCGCCGCCTCGGTCGGAGCGGCCTCGGCGATCTCGTGGTCGATCACCTCACGGCCGGCGTAGGTGCCACAGACCGGGCAGACCCGGTGCGGCAGACGTGGACTGTGGCAGCGCGGGCAGCTGTTCAGACGGGGGGCGCTCACCTTGTGGGTCGCGCGGCGCTTGTCGCGTCGGGTGCGCGAGGTTCGTTTCTTCGGTACCGCCACTGAAGCGGGCATGGTAGTGGACGCTTCGACATGCCCGGGACGTCCGCTGGTAGCCTCGCCCGGCGGCTTCGCAGTCGCTCCGCGGGGCCAGCTGCCCACGATCACCGACCGGGAGGATCAGATGGCCGCCACGCTGCTCGAGCTCTCGCAACAGGGAGACGTCGCCACGATCAGCGACGACTCGAAGCTCAACCGGGTCCAGTTGCTGACGCCGCAGCAGCTCTACGAGCTATGGGAACGCCAGCATTGGGCGACCCAGGATCTCGACTTCTCCCGCGACCGCGACGACTGGGACGCCCTCAGCGACGAGGAGCGCGACTGGTTCGTGTGGGGCATGTCCGCGTTCTTCATCGGCGAGGAGCGCGTCACCACGCAGTTCTCAGGCCTCGTGATGGCCTACGAGGACGAGCAGGAGGAGGCCTTCCTGACCACCCAGCAGGTCGACGAGGCGCGTCACATGCAGTTCTTCGACCGCTTCTATCGCGAGGTGGCCGGGGTCGAGGACGCCGACATCGAGACGCGGCTCGCGCGGGTGCGCGAGAACGTCAACGACGCGTTCGTCGAGTTGTTCGACAAGTCGTTGGTCGACGCGGGCCGGACGCTGATCGCCGACCCGGCGAGCACAGAGGCCAAGCTCGACTTCGTGACCCTCTACCACATGGTCATCGAGGGGACGCTCGCGTTGACCGGGCAGTGGACGATCACCGACTACTGGGAGAAGACCGGCAAGATGCAGGGCTTCCTCGAGGGCTTCAAGAACGTCGCCCGCGACGAGCACCGCCACGTCGCATACGGCACCTGGTACCTGAAGAAGGCCTGCCGCGAGAACCCCGCCCTCGCGGACCGCCTCCGCGCCTGCCTCTCCGAGCACCTCCCGGTCGCCAGCCTGGTCCTGGTTCCGCCGGGACAGGATCCGAACGACTGGGAGCTCCTCGGCTACACGTCCGAGCAGGTCAACAAGTTCGCCTTCACCGCCCTCACCCGCCGCCTCAAGGTGATCGGCGTCCCCCTGACGGCACCCGAGCCCGCCCCGGCCTGACCTGGCTCCGAGCTGGCGACGAAGTCGCGGTAGGCGCGGCTACGTCCTGCCCCCCCGTAACGCACCCTAACCCGCCGGAAACGTAGCCGTAGGCGAGGCTTTCGGCGGAGTTATTCACTTCAGCTCGCGAAGCCCTGCCCACCGCGGGTCGGGCGCCCGCGCGTGGCGGTGCGCGTCCGGGTCCGCGCCGCCGAGCGGCTCTCCGCAGATCGGGCACAGGCCGGGGCAGTCTGAGCGACAGAGAAGCTGGATCGGAAGCGCCAGGCCGAGGGCATCGTGCGCCCACGACCCCAGCGCGAGCTCGTCGCCCTCGACGTAGGGGCTCCGGAGCTCCTCGTCCTCGGAGCCTGGCTGGTCGACCTCGCGGACGTCGATCTCGATCGGGACATCCGCCTCTTCGAGGCAGCGCATGCACGGCCCCGAGACGTGGGCGGTGAACCGCATCCGGATTGCGAAACCGCCCGCCGTTCGGGAGAGGTCGAGGCGCGCGCGGACGGAGCCGCCCGCCACGACGTATCGTTGGCCGGCCAGCTCGAGCTCCCCGGGATCGGCCTCCATGTCGAGGCGACGCCCCTCGCCCGGGCGAAGCGCAAAACGGGCAAGATCGACACTGTGAAATCCCGCTGACACCTCTGGGTCGAGATTAGCGCGGAGGCTGAACTGCGAGGAAGCCCGACCTGAGCGCACAATTCCACATGGACCCCGAGACCTATCTGGACACGATCCGGGCCGAGGTCCCGCGCTACGACGAGCTCCAGGAGGCGACGATCGACGCGATCCCCTGGCCGCCGAGGCGAGTCCTGGAGCTCGGGGTGGGGACCGGCGAGACCGCGCGCCGCCTCCTGGAGCGCCACCCGGACGCCGAGGTGACGGGACTCGATGCCCAGCCCGAGATGGTCTTCAGGGCCCGCGAGGAGGGAATCGAGGTTCGGCTTGCGCGAATGGAGGACCCGCTCCCCGACGGGCCCTGGGACCTGGTCGTCTCGGTCCTCTCCGTCCACCATCTCGACGACGGGCAGAAGCGCGACCTGTTCCGCCGAGTTCGCGAGCAGTCGCGCTCGATGGTGATCGGTGACGTGGTGCTCGCCGACCCTCAGGTCGCTCCGCTCGAGCCCGGCGTCGACCGCCCGGCCTCCGCCGAGCAGCTCGCCGAGTGGTGCTCGGGACAGATCGTCTGGCACGCCGACGACTTGGCGGTGATCCGCGCCACATACGAGTGAGGACGAGAGCGGGTCACCAGACACCGGGGATGAGACGTCTGGTCCGCATCCGGTAGGCGCGGTAGGGGTCGCCGAGCACCCGGTCGAGCTCGGCTTCCTCCACCTGGATGCGCCGCAACAGCGCCGGCAGGACCACCGCCACGCACAAGGCCAGTCCCAGCCAGTTGCCGACCGCGAGGGCGAATCCAGCCGCGATTCCGAGCAAGCCGGTGTATGAGGGGTGGCGGACCCACGCGTAGGGGCCGTTGGAGACGACAGCCTGGCCGGGGTCGACCTCGACCGTGGTGCGAAAAGCCCCGCCGAGAGCGGCGATCGCCCAGACGCGGACCGCAAGCCCCAGCCACATGACGATCAACCCGACGACCCGGTGGGGGCCGGGGATCCGCAGCGACGGCGCCGCCGACGCCGCGCCCATGGCCAGCAGGAACGCGACGCCGAACATGACGCCGATCAGAATGCGTGTCGCGCGGTCGCGGTCCGTGCTGCCCTTGTGGCGCGCGCGGTCGCGCACCCGCAGGCCCGCCTCGAGAAGCACCCAGCCACCGAGCGTCAGTGGGAGGAGGAACACGGTGCTCGCTGATGGCTGATCATGCGCTTGTGTCCCCCCAGCCAGCCGGTCCGCCCACCTGAAGCACAGAGCCCGCGCTCGGCGCGGGCCCTGAGGTGCCGCCACATCCTCGGCTCGGCGGACTCGCCTGTTGGGGCCAGGGTAGCGCCATACGATCCCCTCCCCGAACGAAGGAGGAGCGATGCCGAAGGTGGTCTACGAAAAGCGCGACCGCGTCGCCTACGTGACGCTGAACCGCCCCGACGCCCGCAACGCGATCGACCCCGAGGTACACCAGTTGATGGTCGACACGTGGGCGGACTTCCGTGACGACGATTCGGTCGACGTCGCGATCCTGACCGGCGAGGGTGACGCGTTCTGCGCCGGCGCCGACCTGAAGACGTACATACCGCCGATCATCGGGGAGGCCAGCCCGGCGCGCATCCGCGAGATCGTCGAGCTCGGCCTGAACGGCTTCACCCGCGGGATGCACCGGATCGAGAAGCCGATCATCGGCGCGATCAACGGCTGGGCCCTCGCCGGAGGGCTCGAAACGGCGCTCGCCTGTGACATCAGGGTCGCATCCGAGCGGGCGATGTTCGGGTCGTTCGAGGCTCGCCGCGGCTTCCACCACGGCGACGGCGGACTGGTTCGCCTCGTGAACACGTGTGGCGTCGGCGTAGCGATGCAGATGCTCCTCACCGCGGAGCCGATCGATGCCCAGCGCGCCCTGGCCTGCAACATGGTCGCCAAGGTGGTCCCCCACGACGAGCTCCTCGCCGAGGCCGAGCTGACAGCCCGGCAGATCCTTCGCAACTCACAGGCCGCGGTTCGCTCCGCCAAGCAGACGATCCTCGACGTGATCGGCCAGCCGCTCGACTTCCAGCTTCGAACCGAGGCCTGGAACGCGTACACGTGCGCCGATCCCGAGGAGACGAGGGCCCTCCTCGAGCGCTTCTACGAGAAGAGCGACGTAGGGCGGGCCGGAGCGCAGGAGACGGGGCTGTGAGGAAGGCGCTCGTAACCGGGGCGGCCGCCGGGATCGGCGCGGCGATCGCGGCGCGGCTCAGCCACGACGGCCTCGACGTCGCGACGCTCGATCGAGCGCCCGGCTGTGATCACACCGTCGACCTCGCCGTCGACCCGCTGCCGGAGCTCGACGAGATCGACGTCTGCGTCTCGAACGCCGCGATCGTCGACACCATCGCCCCCGCCCATCGGATGACCGCAGAGCAATGGGACGCGGACATCGAGGTCAACCTGACCGGCGCGTTTCGCGTCGTGCAGGCCTGCCTGCCGCGGATGCGCGAGCGGGGCTGGGGGCGGGTGGTCGTGATCTCAAGCTCCGCGGCGCTAAGCGGGCTGCCGGGACAGGTCGCCTACTCGGCCTCGAAGGCCGGGCTGATCGGAATGGTGAAGACCCTGGCCGCCGAGAACGCTGGGCGCGGCATCACTGCCAACGCGGTGCTCCCCGGAATGGTCGCGACCGAACGGGTGAAGCGAATGCCCGCCGAGATCGTCGACCGGTTGCTGTCCACGCAGCCGACCGGCCGGATGGCCGAGCCCGCCGAAGTCGCCGCTCTGGTCGCCTTCCTGGCCTCGGAGGAGGCCGGGTACATAATCGGCGAGACGATCGCGATAGACGGCGGCGGCTCGCTGAACACGCTCGCGCTGACCCGGGAGGCTCGCTGACGGCGAAGGGGGGCTCGCCGATCCGGTCGAGTTCCCCCTCCCACAGCTCGCATGCCGCCAGGGCCGGGTCGTCGCTGGACCTCGCGATGGCGCCGGGACCGGGACGCCGGCCCCCAAGGCGGTGCGCACGACGCCGAGCTCGACCTCCAGCGGGACGAACGACTGCGCGCCCGGCGGATCGCGCCGGAGCGCCCACCGATTCAGCGGGGCCTCGACCAGGAAGGTCTCGCGCGACGCGCCGCCTGGAATCCGCGCGATCCGAACCGACCCCGGGTCGCTCCCCGTGGCGTCCGCCAGCGCTTCGCGGACGGCGTTCTCGTCCGGCCCCTCAGCCCCCATCCGACCGCTCCAACCCGTAGCGGTCGAAATGCCGGGTCGGAATGTCGGCGGGGTTCTTGTACCAGTGCCAGACGCAGGGATCGTGGTCGAAGTCATCGGGCGGGTCGGAGGGGTACACCGGGTATCCGATCCAGCGAATCGGCAGGACCTCGTTCATGAACGCGCAGTGGGTGCAGTACAGCGGGAAACCCGAGCGACCGTAGCTCCAGTCGTGGGCCTCGTCGGTGACCCCCCACCCGTGCTCCCCGTAGCGGCCCAGGCGCCATAGCCGCTGCCCGGATCCGCACGGGTTCATGGTGAAAGTGAGCTTCTCGTCGTCCTCTGCGATCTCGAACGATCCGGGCTTCGGGCCGACTCCGCTGGTCGAGTGCGCCCGCCAGGTGGCGGCCAGCGCCTTGGCCACCTCCCGGCGGTCGGACTCGGCGATCGTCTCCACCGGGCGACGCCAGCTGCGCTCCAAGCTCCATCGCCACGCCTCCTCCACCCCCTCGTCCCCGAGCTTGTCCTTGACGAACGAGATCAGCCCCGCGATCCCGTCCACCAGCAGGTCGTGCATGAACTGGGACTCGTGCTTCATCTCCTCGCAGAGCTCAATTGCCCGGTCGGTGTCGCCGCGCTCGAGCGCCTCGATCGCCCGCTGCATGGTCGGCTGGGCCATCTCGCCCAGCTCCTGCTCCGAAAACCACCGCTTACCCATGGTCATTCCTTCCGCTCGCCGTCGGCGCCTGAGCCTATCCCGGCTCGCGCCACATCAGCCACAGCGGCGGGCCGCCGCTCGGAAGATCGAGCTGCCCGGTCACCTCGAAGCCGATTCGCCGGTAGAGCTCGCGACTTCTGGTGCTGCTGGCCTCCAGATACGCGGGGGTGCGGACGCCGTCCAGCGATGCGAGGCCCGGCTCGAGCAGCGCCGTCCCGAGGCCGCGGCCCTGGCGCTCCGGAGCGACCCCCATGATCAGCAGGTACCCGTGTGAGGGCTTCTTCGGATGGCGACCCTCCATCCGCAACCGCGAGCGGAAGGCGAGCGGGAGGCGCCGGCCGAAGACCCGGGCCATCGGCGCCAGCTCGCGAAGCGTCGCCGAGACCGGGACGCGCCACTTGTCCGGTGGCATCCAGATCGCCGCTCCCGAGAGGTCGTCGGTCGTCCAGGTCCTCTCGAGTGAGATCCCCGTCCCCCGGAGCTCCGTCTCGAAGAAGGCTCGCAGCCGATCCGTCCTGTCGCTCGGGTCCGGAAGCAGGTGGCTGAATCCCGGATCGTCGTGAAAGGCGCGAGCGAGCGTATCGACCAGGTCGGGGACGTCGCCGGGGGCGGCCTTTCGAATCGTCGGCGATGCTGGGTTCGCCACGTGGCGACCCTATCGGCGGGCGTCGCTCGGCGGCGCCCGCGACTAACCGACTTCGGCCGGCTCCTCCTCGCGTCCGGCGAGCCGGTCGCGACCGCGGCGAACCGCGGCGAGGAACTTCTCCAGGTTGACCTCGAGAGTCGAGAGGATCTCGTCGGCGTAGTCCTCGGCGCCGAGCCGGATCTGGCGCTCGGTCTCGCGAGCATCCTCGATGATCTCCTCGGCGGCGCGCTCGGCCTGCTTGTAGACCTCCTCCTCGGAGATCAGGCGGGACTGCTGGTCGCGCGCCTCCTTGACCACCCGCTCGGCCTCGCGCTTGGCCTCGGCGAGCATCTCCTGGCGCTCCTTGACGATCCACCGGGCCTGCTTGATCTCCTCGGGGATCGTGGCGCGCATCTGATCCAGGAGGTCGTAGATCTCCTCACGGTCGACGCGCACCTGGTCGGTGAGCGGCACGGGCCGCGCGTTGTGAATCAGGTCGTCGAGCTTGTCGATTAGAACGAGAACGTCCATAAGAGTGCGGAAAGCTTACGCGGAGCAGCGAAAACCCGAGCCGACGGGCCTGATTTCGCCGTCAGAATGCAAGCTCCTGCCCACACCCATCAGCGTTTGAGGCGTTCCCTGAGGGCTTCGGCGACGCCTGGAGGGACTAGGTCCGACACGTCGCCTCCGAACGTCGCCATCTCCCTGACGCCAGTCGAGGAGAGGAAGCTGTAGTCGGGCGAGGCGATGATGTATATCGACTCGATGTCCGGGGCGAGCTTGCGGTTCAGCTGGTTCATCTCGAACTCGTACTCGAAGTCGGAGATCGCCCGCAGGCCTTTCACGATCGCAGTCGCCCCGAGCTCGCGGGCGAGCTCGACGACGAGGATCGAGAAGATCTCGACCCGCACGTTGGCGAGGCCGTTGCGACCCACCGCATCGTCGATGAAGCCCCTGCGCTCCTCGGCGCTGAACAGGGTCGACTCCTTTCGGGTCGGCTGGTTCACGACCCCGACCACGACCTCGTCGAAGACCTTCGCCGCCCTGCTGATGATGTCGAGGTGGCCGTTGGTGACCGGGTCGTAGGTGCCCGGACACACGGCCATGCGTGCGTCGCTCATCTCGCCGGTGCCTCGTGGATCCGGATCGTCGTGTCGCCGTACCGGCGCTCGATGAGCACCGGCAGGCCGAGGCCGAGCGGCCGGCGGGTCGCGCTTTCGGAGATCAGGCGACCGCCCTCCGCGAGCCGGGCGCCGATGAGCGAGTCGAGTTCCCCCTCAAGACGGTCGGCGAGTCTATAGGGCGGATCGCAGAAGATCAGGTCGAAGCGCCGCCGCGATCGGCGCAGATACCGGATCGCATCCCCTCGAACGATCTCGCAGCGGCCCGAGACCCCGAGCGCGCCCGCGTTTCGACGCGCCAGCGAAGTCCGTGTATCGACCAGCGTGGCCCGCTCGGCGCCGCGCGAGAGCGCCTCGATCGCGAGCGCCCCGGTGCCGCAGAAGAGGTCGAGGACGGCTGCGCCCTCGACCCCGCCGAGGATCGAGAACACCGCCTCGCGAACCCGATCCGCGGTGGGACGAACGCCCCCCGAGCGTCCGGGCGAGACGAGGCGCCGGCCCTTCAGCTCGCCGGCGACGATCCTCACGCCCGTATTCCCTCGCCGCCGAACCGGCGCCGGGCGGCCTCGAGCATCGGCCCGAGCTCCGGCGCGGCCAGCGAGCCAAAGCGCTCGCGAAGCGCGATCACCTCGCGCCGTGCCTCCGTGAGGAGGCCGAGGTCGTCGGGCAGGTCGGCCACACGAAAGCGCGGCATTCCGTGCTGGCGGGTCCCGAGGATCTCGCCCTCCCCGCGCAGAGCCAGGTCGATCTCGGCGAGCTTGAACCCGTCGCGCTCGGTCCCGATCGCCTCGAGGCGGCGCCGCGCGAGCTCGGAGCCGGCGTCGGCGAACAGGATGCACTGGGAGGCATGCCCACCGCGCCCCACCCTGCCACGGAGCTGGTGAAGCTGGGAGAGCCCGAAGCGCTCGGCGCCCTCGACCAGCATCACGGTCGCGTTCGCGACGTCGATTCCCACCTCGATCACGGTCGTGGCGACCAGCACCTGGGTCTTCCCCGAGGCGAAGCGCTCCATCGCGGCCTGCTTGGCGGCGGCGGGCAGCTGCCCGTGTAGGAGCCCGACCTCGAATTGGGCGAACTCGGCGCGCCTCAGGCGCTCCGCCTCCGCCTCCGCCGCCCTCGCCTCGAGCCCCTCGGCCCGCCCCCTCTCGGCCCGGTGCTCGACCAGGGGACACACCACGTAGGCCTGGCGCCCCTCGCGAAGCCGGGCTCGGATGAACTCATACGCGCCGGGGCGCTTCTCCTCCCCCACGACCCAGGTGTCGACGGGCCGCCGCCCAGCCGGCAACTCGCGCAGGACGCTCGTGTCGAGATCGCCGTAGGCGGTCAGCGAGAGGGTTCGCGGGATCGGCGTCGCGCTCATGTGCAGGGCGTGGGGCGCGGCCCCATCCGGCCCCTTGGCGTCGAGCGCCGCTCGCTGCCCGACGCCGAACCGGTGCTGCTCGTCGACCACGCAGACGGCGAGCCGGCGAAACGCCACGTCTTGCTCGATCAGGGCATGCGTCCCGACGACGATCGAGAGCTCGCCCGAATCGAGCCGGCCCAGGGCTTCGCGGCGCCGGGCCGCGGGGGTAGCGCTGGTCAGCAGGGTGAAGGGGACCGGGTGCTCGGCGAGCAGGCGGCCGAGGGTCGCGGCGTGCTGCTCGGCGAGCGTCTCGGTCGGCGCCATCAGCGCCGCCTGAAAACCGGCCTCGACCGCGCGAAGCATCGCGTAGAGGGCGAGCACCGTCTTGCCGCTGCCGACCTCGCCCATCAGCAGGCGTTGCATCGGCAGCGCCCGCGCCAGGTCGCGGTCGATCTCCCCGAGCGCGTCCCGCTGGCCCGCGGTGAGCTCGAACGGCAGCGAGCCGAGCCAGCCGGCGACCCCTTCGGCGGGAGCCCCCAGCGAGACCCCGGGACGGCTCGACTCGCGTCCCTGGCGCCGCGCCGCGAGCGCGACCTGGTGCAGGAACAGCTCCTCGAACGCGAGTCGCTCGCGAGCGCATTCGGCGTCCGAGCGTCGATCGGGAAAGTGGGCCGCGAGGATCGCATCCGCCGATCCGGGCATCCGGCGGCGGGCGCGAAGCTCGGCCGGCAGGGGCTCGAGGACGTCGCCCGCCAGCTCGGTGGCCTGTCGCACCCACTCGCGGAGCCGCTTCGGCGACAGCCCCTCGGTCGCGGGGTGGACCGGGACCATCCCGGTCGTGTGGAGCCCCGACTCGGCGCCGACGAACTCGTGCTCGGTAACCCGGAAGCGCCCCCGCTCCAGCTTGCCGGACAAAAGCATCCGGGTTCCCGGCCGCAGCCGGTCGGCGAGCCAGGCCTGGTTGAACCACACGGCGGTCGCCGGACCGCTTCGATCGGCGACCCCGGCCTCGACGATTCGCAGCCGCCGCCTGCTCGTCGGGCGCACCTGAACCGTTCTGACCTCGACCTCGACGGTCGCCTGCTCTCCGGTCCGAAGCTCGGCCAGGGTTCGCACCTCACTGCGGTCGCTGTAGCGATGCGGTACGTGGAGCAGCAGGTCGCCGACCGTCTCGATGCCGAGCTCCGACGCGGTCGATGCGAGCCGCGGCCCCGCACCGCGAAGCGTCGTGATCGGAGCCTCCAGCCGGCTCGGCCGCGGGCGCGATCTCAGCGTCACGCCGCCAAGCTCGCCGGGGCCGAGAGCCCGGCCGGAGCCGAGTGCCCGCGCGACCGTGGCTCGGCCCGGCGAGATCGCTGCCCTGGCGGTCGTCATCGAGCCAAGGCTAGGAAGGGCCGCGGCGGCTGGACGGACGCAAGCGAGAAGGCCGTCGGGGCCCGGTCAGGGCGACCCGACGAACACGGAGCCGATCCCTCAGGCCGCGACCGCGGCGGGCGTAGGAAGGCGATGGCGCCGGAACATCTCGGCCACCCACTCGTACCCGGGTCGGTCGGAGAGCGACGCGCGGAAGCGCTCGAATCCCTCGGGTGAGGGCGGGGTCACGGGGCCCTCCGGCGGCCGTACGAGCGGGTACAGCAGCGAAGCGGCTGTGAGGTCGGCGACGGTGAAGCGGTCGCCCACGAGGTGGTCGCCCGAGCCGAGCTCGGACTCGAGGCGATCGAACGCGGCGACGATCTTGGCCCTCGCGAGCTCCGCCCGACGATCGCTCTTCACCCCGTACCGAAGTCCGGCGAAGGTCGAGAAGAAGCGCATCGCCCCGGCCCGGACGGGGCCGACGTCGGCCAGGCGGCCGGGTAGCAGCTCAACCGTGAATTTCTCCACGGTCGCCGGGTCCTTCGTCGCCTCGTGGAATACGAGCAGCCGCGAATGCGGCCCCAGCTCCTCGTCGAAGAAGTCCTCGAGCTCGAGCGCCCTGCTTCGCTCGACCGGATCCTCCGGATACAGAGGCGGGTCGGGAAAGCGGCGCTCCAGCGCCGCGATGATCGCGGTCGAGTCGCAGATCGCCTCTCCCTCGAGCTGAAGCAACGGGAAGGTCTTGTGGCGGCCCCGCGTCAGCCACAGCGCGACGATCATGTGCGCACCGGGGATCGGCGCGCGGCGCTCGTGCTCGACGCCCTTGTGAGCGAGCGCCCATCGCGCCTTCTCGTTGAAGTGCGAGACCTCGATGTGCCAGAGAACCGGCTGGTCGGCGGCCACGCCCGAAACCTACCGGCTCTCCACGTGCAGGTCGGTCAGCTGTAGCGAGACCATGGTCGGGAAGGGCAGCGAGCGATTGCCCGGGCGAACCGGGCGAACCCACCGCCGCGTCGGGAACACGAGGCCCCCCGCCTGGACGTGGTCCGCGCAGTAGTGGGCTACGCGCGCCCACCCGCCGATCACCTCGGCCACGTAGTCGTGGCGCTTCAGGCGGCCCTGCGCATCGACGTAGAACGTCTGTTGCCGGGAGTGGGTCGCAACCGACGGAGGGAAGCGCGCCTCCAGTCGGCGCCACCGCTCCCCGCCCTCCTCCCAGACACCTCCCTCTCTCACCTCGAGCACGTCGCGTGTCAGGAGATACGGGGTCGTGAGGTAGTTCCACATCGCATATCCCGCGAAGTAGGCAGAGTCGAGCGGATCCCAGCGCAGGTTTCGCCGCAACCCGGAAACGCCGAAGAACGCGGCGCGGGGATCGGAGCGTGAGGCGAGGACCTCGCCATGGTCGCGCTCGATCCGGGCCTCACCGCGCTCGAACACGCCGCGCTCCCCCGGTCGCGGGAACGGATCCATCACCGCCCTTGGCTCGTGCACCTGGACGGTGAGCCGATAGTCGGCGAGCCGATTGCCCGGGATCCGGGTCCGGATGAGCAGCCCTCCCGAGCGCACCCGAGCGTGGATCGAGCGCGCCGCCTGCCATCGCTCGAGGCCCCCGTGGGCCTCCATGACTTCATCGAGCAGCCTCCCCCGGCTCATTGCGCAGCGATCAGCCACCAGTAGTGCGGCTGATCCCCTCGCTGGACCTCGAGCTCAACTCCCCCGGGCAGATCGATCGGTAGCTCATCGATCGGTATACGGGCATCGGCCCCCTGGAGGACGGTGACGATCTCCGCCCCCTCGGCGATCCGCTCGATGGTCGCCGACAGAGTCGATCCCTCGCCGCCCCAGGCGACGATCTCGTCACCGTCGAATCCAACCGCATCTCCCCTCAGGAAGCGTCCCTTGCGATCCGCCTTGGCCGCCGGCGCAACCGCACCGGTGCGAATCTCGCCCAGCGCGGTGCTCAGCCTGTCGGCGTTGAGGTGGGCATCCGCCTCGGGATCGAACTCCACCAAAGCGACCAGTGCCGCCTGTTGGGAGGTGCACGGCACAACGACCACCGCACGGTTGCTGAGCTCGGCAGCCTGCTGCGCGGCCATGATCACGTTTCGAGAGTTCGGAAGCACGATCACCTCTGGAGCCTCGAGATCCTCGATGCCGCGCAGAAGCTCGTGGGGCGACGGGTTGAGCGTCGGCCCGCCGTCGACGACATACGCGCCGAGACCCTCGAGCAGCGCCCTCATCCCCGCCCCGGCCGCCACGGCGATCACGCCGGTGCGCCCCGGCGCGACGCGAAGCCGGCGGTCGCGAGCCTCGATCTGCCGCCACATGTCGGCGTGGTCCTCCTGGACGATCTCGCCGACGTCAGCGAAGAGCGCCTTTGCTGGGTCGCGCTTGTTCGTGTGGAGGTGAACCCGGACGGCGTCCCTGTCGCCGACCACCATCACCGAGTCGCCGAGCTTCTCGAGCCGAGGGACGAAGAGCTGCGGATCGATTCCGTGCCCGACGACGACGAAGTTCGAGCACCATCTGAAGCGGCTGTCCTCGTGATGGGAGGGGACGACCTCCGGCGGCTCGTAATGCGAGACCTCGACCGCCGTGCCGCGAAGGCCGGCATGAATCCCCGCCACCAGGAGAAGCAGGCCGTAGCCTCCAGCATCGACCACACCGTGCTCGGCGAGTACGGGGAGCTGCTCGGGGGTTCGATCCAGCGCCGCATGGCCCGCGGCGACAGCCACCTCGAGCAGCTCAGCGAGCAGCGCGTCCTGCTCGTCATCCGACGCCTCGGGCTCGAGTCGGATCTTGTCCATCTGGCGGATGTGCTCGTGGATCGCGTTCGACATCTCTTCGAGCACCGTGAGCATCGTCCCGGGAGCCGGGTTCGGGATCGCCTGCCGAGCCGTGTCGATCGCCTTCAGCAGCGCCACGCGGACCAGCTCAGGGTCGACGAGCTGACCCTCTCGCTCCGCAAGCACCTGCGCCGCCCCACTGACGATCTGGCTGAGGATCACTCCAGAATTGCCGCGCGCCCCCATCAGGGCGGCGTGCGCCACGGCGTCGACAATCGCCTGCCGCCCCCCCGCGTCGACCTGCCTTCCGTCGAGGCTCTGCAGGGCTTCGAGCACGGCCTGAAGCGTGAGAGCCATGTTGTCGCCCGTATCCCCGTCCGCGACCGGGAACACGTTCAGGTCGTTGACCTCACGGCGCCGTTCGTCGAGGTAGCCGTAGGCGGTCGTAACCACCCGGCGGAAGCGCTCGATCGACGAATCAGCCATCCGAGCCGGGATTATCACCCGCCCGCGCCGGCAACGAAGTCGCGACACCCGCGAGTACGACCTGCCGCCCGGTAACGAGCCCTAGCCCGACGACCCCGGAGGCGCAGCCGAGGATGTCGGCGGAGTTATTCCGTAGCCGAAGGCGAGGCTTTCGGCGGAGTTGTGTTACGCGGCCTTCGTGACCTTGTTCGACTTCAGACAGCGGGTGCAGACGTACACGCGGCGGGGCCGTCCGGCATCGTCGATCCGCACCTTCTGGAGGTTCGGGTTGAAACGTCGGCGGGTCGCGACCATCGAGTGGCTGCGCGAGTTGCCGAACGCGGGGCCCTTCCCGCAGCTGTGACACACCTTGGCCATGACGAGCGCAATCGTAGCGGGGCGGGATCAGCGAGGCCGGGCCTGCGCGCCGTTCGTGAGGCGCGACCTCAAGAGCGCCATCCGCATGACCGCCGCCGCCGCGCTTCGGCCCTGATCGCGCCTGTCACCTCCCGAGCGCGCGAGCGCCTGGTCCATCGTCTCGCACGTCAACACCCCGAACGCGCATGGAACGCCGGTATCGAGCTGGACAGACTGCACCCCGCGCGCCGCCTCCCCGCAGACGTGGTCGTAGTGGCTCGTCTCGCCGCGGATCACGGCGCCCAGGCACGCGACCCCGGCGAATCGGCCCGACTCGGCACACCAGTGCGCCGCGAGGGGAAGCTCGAAGGCGCCCGGCACCTCGTGGGTCTCCACGGCGGAGGGCTCGATCCCCGCCTCGCCGAAGGCCGCCTCGGCGCCCCTGAGGAGCCGGCCGGCCAGGTCCGCATAGAAGGTCGCCACGCAGATCGCGAACTCCATTCCGGCGAGCGCTCGTCGCTGGGACTCGGAGAACTCCTCGCCGGGTTCCGCCGCACCGTCAGTCATCAGCCGGCTCGGCCTCGCCGCCCCTCGCATCCGCCCGCTGCTCGTCGGCGATCAGCTCCTCGTCGAGAGGCAGGCCCTGGTGGTGGAGCGTGTGGCCGAGGCGCTCGCGCTTGGTCCGCAGGTACTCCTCGTTGTGGGGGTTGGGGACGGCCTGAATCGGGATCTGGTCGGCGACCGAGAGCCCGTAGCCCTCGAGCCCGTGGATCTTCTTCGGGTTGTTGGTCAGGATGCGGATGCTGGAAAGCCCCAGGTCGACGAGGATCTGCGCCCCGATCCCGTAGTCGCGAAGATCGGCCGGCAGCCCGAGCTTCAGGTTCGCGTCCACGGTGTCGAACCCGTCCTCCTGGAGCTTGTAGGCGCGCAGCTTGTTGAGCAGCCCGATCCCGCGCCCCTCCTGAGAGAGGTAGAGCAGGACGCCGCGGCCCTCGCGCTCGATCATCGCCAGCGCCGCCTCGAGCTGCTCTCCGCAGTCACATCGCAGCGAGTGGAACACGTCGCCCGTCAGGCACTCCGAGTGCACACGTACGACCACGTCGGGGTGGCCCCGGACGTCACCCTTGACCATCGCTAGGTGATGCTTGTCGTCCACCAGCGATCGGTATCCGACCGCCGTGAACTCCCCGAACGCGGTCGGAAGCTTGGTCGAGACCACTCGCTCGACCAGCCGCTCCTTTCGCCGACGGTATGCGATCAGGGCGGCGACGCTGACCATCTTCAGCCCGTGGACCTCGCAGTAGCCGATCAGGTCCGGCACTCGGGCCATGGTCCCGTCGTCGTTCATGATCTCGCAGATCACCCCGGCCGGGATCAGCCCGGCGAGCCGAGCCAGGTCGACGGACGCCTCTGTCTGACCGGCCCGCTCCAGCACTCCGCCCTCCTTGGCCTTGAGCGGAAAGACGTGTCCCGGCTGGACGAGGTCGGAGGGCTTCGCGTGGGGGTCCATGGCCACCTGGATCGTGCGGGCGCGATCGTGCGCGGAGATTCCCGTGGTCACTCCCTCGGCGGCCTCCACGGACACCGTGAACGCCGTGTTGAACGGCGACTCGTTCTTGGCGGCCATCAGGTCGAGGTCGAGCTCGTCGCATCGCTCGGAGGTCAGCGACAGGCAGATCAGCCCCCGCCCGTGGGTCGCCATGAAGTTGACCGCCTCCGGGGTCGCGAACTGAGCGGCCATCGTCAGGTCGCCCTCGTTCTCGCGATTCTCGTCGTCGCAGACGACCACCATGCGCCCCCTACGGATCTCCTCGATCGCCTCCTCGATCGGGGAGAACGGGCTGGTGTCCGGGGGGCCGGCGGGATCTGTGGCGGGGCTTCTCTCAGGCATCTGGGCTCCTTTCCCGGTCCACTAAGCCTTGCATGAGGCGTTCCGCGTATCGGGCGATCAGGTCCACCTCCAGGTTGACCTCGTCACCCTGCGAGAGCGCCCCGAGCGTCGTTCGCTCGATCGTCTCCGGAATCAGCGCGACCTCGAATCCTCCCTCTGGCAGGGCCGCGATCGTCATGCTGACCCCGTCGACGGCGACGGAGCCGCGCTCGGCGAGATACCGGTGGAGCTCGGCCGGCGCCGCGACACGGACGCGCTTGGAGAAGCCGTCCTCGACGATCGAGACGACAGAGCCGACGGCGTCGACGTGCCCCTGGACCAGATGACCACCGAGCGGCTCCCCCGCCCGGACCGCGGGCTCGAGGTTGACCTGCTGGGCGGGCTCCAGCCCGCCGAGGGTGGTCAGCGAAAGCGTCTGGTTCACGAGGTCGGCCTCGAACGAGGCCTCGCCGCTCGACGCGACGGTGACGCAGACGCCCGCGACGGACACCGAGTCGCCCGCGGCGAGCTCGGGCGCGAGGCCCGCCGCCAGCCGGAGCCGAGCCCCCGCGTCGGTGCGATCGAACGACTCGACGGTTCCGATCTCGCGAACGAGCCCCGTGAACATGGTCGCGCGCTCACCACTCCCGAAGGCGGGCTCGAACCAGCAGGTCGGCGTCGGAGCGCTCCCACTCGAGCGCCAGGGCGGGGATCGCGTCGGCGATCGTGGATGCGCCGGTGCCGCCGAACAGGGGCTTCGCGGCGGCGCCCCCGATCACGATCGGGGCGATGAACAGGCGGAGCTCGTCGACCTCACCGGCGTCCAGGAAGGCGCCGGCGAGGGTCGGGCCCCCCTCGAGGAGCACGCTGGTGACCCCCCGCCTGCCGAGCTCGATGAGCGCGGCGGTCACCCGCGCGGGCGGGTCGCCGTCGCAGATGACGACCTCCGTCCCGGCGGCCCGAAGCGCCTCGGTGCGATCGCGGGGCGCCGATGGGCCGGCGATCACGACGAGCGGCGCGGCGTCGACCGACCCGACGAGCTTCGAGTCGAGCGGCAGGCGCGCCTGGGAGTCGAACACGATCCTGGTCGGTTGGCTGACCTCGCCGACGTCCCGGGCGGTGAGCAGCGGATCGTCGGCCAGCGCGGTTCCGATCCCGGCGCATACCGCGTCGCTCTCGGCGCGCCAACGGTGCGCGAGGCCGCGGCTCTGGGGCCCGGAGATCCATCTCGAATCGGCCTCGGACGTCGCCACCCGCCCGTCGAGGCTCAGTGCCGACTTCACGACCACCAGCGGCCGCCCGGTCCGCGCATGCTTTCGAAACGGTTGGTTCAGGTGCCGAGCCGCGGCCGCCTCCGGGCCGTCGAGTACCTCCACCTCGACCCTCTCGTCACGGAGGATTCCCGGGCCCCGGCCGCTCGCCTTCTCGCTCGGGTCATCAGACGCGATCACGACCCTCGCGACCGAGGCCGCCAGGATCGCCTCGGTGCACGGCGGCTGACGGCCGTGATGGGCGCAGGGCTCGAGGGTCACGTACAGGGTCGCGCCGGCGGGGTCCTGGCCGGACTCCCGGCAAGCGTCGATCGCCACGACCTCTGCGTGCCGATCCCCGAGCCCGGCGTGAAAGCCCTCGCCCAGCACCACTCCGTCACGGACCAGGACCGCGCCGACCAGCGGGTTCGGGCTGACCCGTCCGCGACCGCCCTCGGCGAGCTCGAGGGCCCGGCGCAGATGGAACCGGTCCTGCTGTGTGACCACGGCCGCCATCTGATGGATCGTAGGACTCCCTATTGATTGACTGGTCAGTCAAGGGGATTCTACGCGCCCCGTCGGGGCCGCGAGTGCCCAGGAAGGGGGGGCACGAGCGTCTAAGGTGCCCGGCGGTGGTGCGCGAGGCAACGGCGGAGGCGAGACGCTTCGGGCGCTCCGCCGGAATGCTCTCTCTCGGCGTCGGGTCGGCGGGCGTCTTCACGTACGTCTACTTCTCGCTCGCCTCGCACAATCTCGACAAGGCCGAGTACGGCGAGGTCGTGGTCCTGTGGTCGACCGTCTTCATCCTGATCTCGGTCCTGTTTCGGCCCGTCGAGCAGCTGCTCTCGCGAACGATCGCGGAACGCCAGGCCCACGGCGAGCCGATCGGCCAGCCGCTCCGGGTGGCGGCGACGATCCAGGCCGGGCTGGCCGCCGCCTTCGCGATCGCGGCGATCGCCCTGCGGGGCCCGATCCAGGATGACCTGTTGTCCGGAAACCAGACCCTCTATTGGATCGGGGTCACCGCCGTGCTCGCCTTCGCCGCCAGCTTCTACGGGCGGGGTTACCTGGCCGGCAATCGCCGCTTCGCCCTCTACGGAGCGCTGCTTTTGATGGAGTCGACGGCGCGGATGTCGTTCGCCCTCGCGGTCGCGCTCGGGATCGCGAGCGGACAGACCGCGGTCGCGCTCGGCGTGATCGCCGCGCCGATCCTCAGCTTGACGGTCGTCCCGTTGGCCTTCGCCGGGCGAGCGATGCGAAGCCGCGCGGTCGCGCCCGAGTCGGGCGCGGACGGAAAGTCGGAGTTCACCCTGGCCCGCGGCGGCGGGTTCGCCGCCGCGGTGCTCCTGGTCATGGTCAGCGAGCAGACCCTGCTCAACGCCGGCCCGCTGCTTGTCCACGCTTCCGAGGACGCGGCCGCGGCGGGGTTCATCTTCAACGTCCTGATGATCGCCCGCGCCCCGCTGGTCCTCTTCCAGGCGGTCGCGACCAGCCTCCTCCCCCATCTGACCCGCCTGCGGTCGAGCACCCGGGCGAGCGACGCCGACGCGTTCAGGCTCTCGGTGCGATTCACCGTAATGGCGATCGCGGCGTTCGCAGGCCTGGTCGGGATCGTGGTCCTCGCCGCCGGGCCCCAGATCATGCAGATCGCCTTCGGCGACAAGTTCACCTATGACCGCGCCGGGCTTCTGCTCGTCACCGTGGGCATGGGCTTCTATCTGTGCTCGGGAACGCTCAACCAGGCGGCCCTCGCGCAGGGCCAGGCGAGGCGCGCCGCCGCCTGCTGGGTGAGCGCGGCGTCGGCCTTCCTGATCTGGAACCTCCTGCCGATCCTGAGCGAGTTCCGCCGGGTCGAGGCGGGGTTCGCGATGGCCGCCGCCCTGTTGTGCGGGCTCCTCTATCTGCTTTATCGCAGCCCCCGTCCGCGCCCGGAGGACGTGCCCGTACCCGGGTCGCCAGAGGAGATCGAGGCCCGCGTCGCCGCCGCCGACGAAGCGAGCTGAACTGCGCCTACTCGGCGCGGGCGGCTTCGGCGATTCGCTGGTAGGCCGTGGCGGGGTCTGGCTGGCCGAACACCGCCGAGCCGGCGACGAACAGGGTGGCGCCGGCGTCGGCGACCGAGGCGACCGTCTCGACGTCGATTCCCCCGTCCACCTCGATCGTCTGGGCGGGAGCGAGCCCGGCGATCCTCGAGATCTTCCCCGGTGACGAGGCGATGAACCGCTGCCCTCCCCAGCCCGGATTGACCGACATGCACAGAACCAGGTCGGCGGCGGCTCCTAGCTCTGAGATCGACGCGGCCGGCGTCCCGGGGTTGAGGGCGACTCCGGCCATGCATCCCGCTTCACGGATCGCGTCCAGCGTGCGCGTCAGATGGCGCTCAGCCTCGAAGTGAAGCGTGATGCAGTCCGCTCCGGCGCGCGCGAACTCCTCCACGTGGTCGGCCGGGCGCTCGATCATGAGGTGGACGTCGATCGCCCCTCCCGCGCCGTGCACCTGGTCGGCGATCGAGCCGGCGACGAGCGGGCCGATCGTGATCGGAGGGACGAAGTGACCGTCCATGACATCGACGTGGATCACCCGGGCGCCGGCGTCCATCACCTCCGCCACCTGTGAGCTCAGGTTCGCGAAGTCCGCCGAGAGGATCGACGGGGCCACCCGCCGAGCCGCGAAGAGGTCCCGCCCGGGTCGCGTGCCTTCCCGCTCGCTCATCAGACGGGCTTCAGCATCGATCCCCCGCAATGCTGGCAGAGCAGGTCCTCGGAGGTGCTCATTCGAACGATCGTCTGATGCGCGCCGCACTTGGGACACCCCGAGACGAGCTCGTAGCGCCGCAGGCAGTACACGCACCGGTAGCGACCCGGAAGCTGGGTCGGCCGCAGCCATGGCTCGCCGCATCCCGGGCAGGGCGGGCGCTTCAGAGGCGCCCCCTTTTGATCGCTCCCGGACTCCACGAGGATTCGATCGTAGCCCGCGGAGAAGTCGGTGCCGGGCGACTCAGCTCGCGAGCCGCGGGGCCGAGTGCCCGCGAAGGTACGCATCGGCCGCCATCGCCCGCTTGCCCGCCGGCTGGAGCCGCTCCAGCCGAAGCACTCCGTCGGCGCACCCCAACCGCAGGGTCCCGTCCTCGGCGACCAGCCGGCCGGGCTCGATCCTCCCCGCCTCCGCCACGGCCTCGCGGACGACGATTCGCTCGCCGCCCTCGAGCTCGAGGCTCGCCCCCGGGCGGGGGCTGAGCGCGCGCACCACTCGGTCGAGCTCGACCGCCGGCCTGCCCGGATCCAGCCGGCGTTGGGCGGCCGTGATCTTGTCGGCGTAGGTGGCCGCCGACTCGTCCTGCTCGGCGAAGTCGAGCTCACCGCGCTGATCGAGCTCCAGGGCCCTGACGATCAGCTCCCCGCCGAGCTCGGAGAGCCGGCCCGAGAGCGAGCCGTAGTCGTCGCGAGGCACGACCGGGACCGGCTCGCGAAGGCCGATCGGCCCGGAGTCGAACCCTTCCGCGACCCGGATGATCGTCACCCCGGTCTCGCGGTCCCCCGCCATGATCGCGCGCTCGATCGGCGCCGCCCCGCGCCAGCGCGGCAAGAGCGACGGGTGGACGTTCAGCATCGGCAGCTCCGAGAGGAGGGGGTCCGAGATCAGCTGGCCGAACGCGCACACGACGCCCCGAGCGGGCCTGGCGGCGCGTACCGCATCGACCGCTTCGGGACGGTTGACGCCCTCGGCCTGATGGAGGTCCAGGCCGAGCTCGCGCGCCGCGAGGGCCACCGGCGGAGGACCCACCCGTCTTCCCCGCCCCTTGGGGCGGTCGGGGGGAGCGATCACGAGCACGGGCCGAAACGGCGACTCCGCGATGCGCCGAAGCACCGCGACCGCGAAGTCCGAGGTGCCTAGGTAGACGACTCGCAATTCGTTTGGTCGTCGTCCTCGTGCGGCGCGTAGCTCTCGCCCTCGCGAAGCGCGCGAAGCGCCTCCTTGCGCTGCTCGCGCGGGGCGCGGTCGAGCATCAGGATCCCGTCGAGGTGGTCGATCTCGTGCTGGAGGACGCGCGCCTCGAGCCCAGACCCCTCGACCGTCAACGCGTCGCCGTTGACGTCGAAGCCCCTGACGCGCGCATAGAGCGCCCGCTCGACGTCCACCGCGACACGAGGCAGGCTGAGGCAACCCTCCTCCGCGGTGGCGACCTCCTCAGAGACCCACTCGAGCTCGGGGTTGGCGATCGCGGTCGGGGTCGCCTGGGGCCCGGCCTGAAAGACGAGGAGCCGGTGCATGACGCCGAGCTGGGTGGCGGCAAGGCCGACACCGATCGCGTCCCGCATGATCGCGATCATCCCGTCCGCCTCTCGCTCCAGCTCGGGCCCGAAGCGGGCGATCTCCGAGGCGCGTGACTTGAGGACCGGATCTCCGAAGGTGCGGATCTGGCTCAGGGCGGCGGAGCGACGCTCGCGCGTCGCCGCGTCCAGCTCACCGAGCCGATCGTCGGCGGGGCCCTCCGGGCTCACGGGCCCCTCCTCGGGGATCGTCGCGGCATCGGGCCGGTCGCTCATCGCCACGAGTCTAGTGGCGCCCTCACTGCGGATCGACGTCGACGGTCAGTGCCACCCCGCGAAGCTTGCGAGCCGCCGCGAGGCCCTCCACGGCCCCGCGAACCGCGGCCACCGTCGCCTCCCGGTCGACGGCCTTGAGCAGGAGCTGGCGCCGGTGACGGTCCCGAATCCGAAACCGAGGGGCCGGGCCCAGGAGCGCGGTGCCCTTCGGGATCGCCTCGGAGATCACCTCCGCGAGCCGCTCCGCGGCCCGTTGCGCGGGCGCCGGCTGCGGCGCGGTGACCTCGACCCGGACCAGGTGCGAGAAGGGCGGATAGCGAAGCTCCCGGCGCCGCTCCAGCTCATCGGCCAGAAAGCCGGCGGAGTCGTGGCGGGCCGCGTGGCGGATCGCCGGGGCATCCGGCGCGAGCGTCTGCACCAGCACCCTTCCCCCGCCTTCACCGCGTCCGCTGCGGCCGGCGAGCTGGGAGACCAGGGCGAAGGTCCGCTCCTCGGAGCGAAAGTCCGGGAATCGCAGCGTGGCGTCCGCGTCCAGGATGACGCTCAGGACGACGTCCGGGAAGTCGTGCCCCTTGCCGACCATCTGGGTGCCCACCAGGACCCCCGAATCGGCCTGGTCGAAACGCCGCAGGATCTCCAGGTGGCCCCCTCCCTGCGCCGCGCTGTCGGAATCGAGCCGGAAGATCGGGAGCGGAGCGACGGCCTCATCAAGCAGGGTCGCCAGCCGCTCCGTTCCCACCCCGTGACGGGCCAGCGCAACGGATCCGCACTCCTGGCATGCCGAGGGCCCGGGCTCGGTGTGACCGCAGTGGTGACAGCGCAGCTCCGAGCGGGCGCCCGGCGTGCCCTGGTTGTGGCCCTCGTGGAGCACCAGCGACACGTCGCAGTGCGGGCAGCTCCAGGCGCGGCCGCACGAGCCACAGGACAGAAAGGGCGACCAGCCACGCCGGTTCAAGAGCACGATCGCCTTGCGCTGATGCCGGGCTACTTCGGTGAGCGCCTCGGCCGTTCGGGGGTGAAGCGGGCCCGATCGAGGCGAACGGCCCCGCAGGTCCACGAGCTCGACCTCCGGCAGGCTGCGCCCGTCGGCCCGCCGGGGCATCTCGATCCGGGGCAGCGCCATCCAGCTCTCCGGGCGCGGGGTCGCACTGCCGCACACCAGCGCGGCGCTGCACTCCGCCGCCCGGTGGCGAGCCACCTCCCGGGCGTCATAGCGAGGATCGCCCTCCTGCTTGTAGGAGGCATCGTGCTCCTCGTCGACCACCACCAGCCCGAGGTCGCCGACCGGCGCCAGGACCGCCGAGCGCGGGCCGACGCAGATCCGCGCCTCGCCGGAATCGAGCCGGCGCCACTCGTCGCGGCGCTCGCCGAGCGCGAGCTGTGAGTGGAGCAGCGCGACCCGATCGCCGAAGCGGGCGGCGAATCTGGCCACGATCTGGGGCGTCAACGCGATCTCGGGGACCAGCACGATCGAACCCTTCCCGCGCGCTAGCGCTGCCTCGGAGGCGGCCAGGTACACCTCGGTCTTGCCGGACCCCGTGACGCCGTGGATCAGAAGCTCGCGCTCGTCGGCACCGTCGATCGCCGCGACGATCCTCGCGACCGCCCGCTCCTGCTCAGGCGAGAGCCGAGGACGAACGGACGGGGCGCCGACCGTGACGATCGAGGGGCGACGGTGCCGCTCGCGGCTTCGCAGCGATACCAGGCCCCTTGCCTCGAGGCGCTTCAGCGTCTGGCGCTCGACCCCGGCATCCTCGAGCTCGGCCGCCGCCAGCTCATCGCCGCCGGGTTCATGGGGGACCAGCTCGGTGAGGGCGCGGCGCTGTCGCGGTCCGAGCCGGGTGCCATCCGTGAGCGCGGCCCTGCCCGCCGCGGTCGCCGCCGCCAGGAGCTCGAGCCGCGGGCCGGCGACCCGCCCCGAGCGCCCGACGCCCGGGGGAAGCACGAGCTCAAGGCCTCGCGCAGGGGTGGAGCAGTACTGGCGCGCGATCCACCGCCCGAGCCGCACCAGCTCCGGCGTCGCCCCCGACTCCAGCGCCTGGATCGGCTCCGCGAGCCTCTCGGGGGCCAGCTCACTCGTCTCGGCGACCTCGACGACGACCCCGAGCAGGCGCTGGCGGCCGAACGGCACCAAGAGCAGGCTGCCGACGTCCACCGCGCCCAGCCGCTCCGGCAGCAGGTAGTCGAACGGCCCCCTGAGAGCGCGGGCGGTGGTCAGGGGCTCGACCTTGGCGATGGGCACCGGGTCGAAGCTAGGGATGGCGGCGGACGGCGCACCCCTGCGCAGCACTTATGCTTCGCCGGTGGCGCCGAGGCTCGCACCCGGGGAGCAGGTGATGTTCCAGGGCCACCCGTCGTGGCGGTCGATTATCGCCTTCTACATCAAGGGCATCCTCGCGGTGATCGCGATCTGCATCGTGGTCCAGCTGGTGGAGGACGACGCCGGCCTGGTGGTGCTGGTCGCCCTGGCCGGAGTGGCTGCCGTGGTGTTGGCGGGCTTGATCAAGCGGATCACAGTCCACTACACGATCACCACTCGCCGGCTCCACATAAAGCGTGGGATCATCTCGCGCGAGATTCAGGAGACGAGGCTGGAGAGGGTCCAGAACGTCAACTACGACCAGTCCGCCCTCGAGCGGCTGCTCCAGGTGGGCGATGTCGACTTCGACACCGCGGCCGGAGACGACTTCAACTTCGTGTTCTCCGGCGTGGCGAACCCCGACGAAGTGGTCGAGCAGGTCGACCGCGCGACCCACGCGGCCTCGCCCACCGGGCTCGGCGACACCCCGGCCGCCACCGGGCCCGGCGTTTCCGGCTAGGAGACGTCCGCGGTCGCCGCGGCCTCGAGCCCGGCGGCCATCCGCAGCGCATCGGCGCGATCGACGCGCTCCCACGTGAAGTCCGGATCCTCTCGACCGAAGTGGCCGTAGGCGGCCGTCTTCTGGAAGATCGGACGGCGGAGTTCCAGGTCGCGGACTATCGCGCCCGGGCGAAGATCGAACTCCTCGCGGACGATCCTCGTCAGCTCCTCGCTTTCGAGCCGGCCGGTGCCGAAGGTCTCGATCATCAGGGAGACGGGATGGGCCACTCCGATCGCGTAGGCGACCTGCACCTCGCACCGGTCGGCGAGGTCGGCGGCGACCACGTTCTTGGCCACGTGGCGGGCCGCGTAGGCGGCCGAGCGGTCGACCTTGGAGGGGTCCTTGCCCGAGAAGCAGCCGCCGCCGTGCCGCGCGGCCCCGCCATAGGTGTCGACGATGATCTTGCGCCCGGTCAGCCCGGCATCGCCCATCGGGCCGCCGATCTCGAACTTGCCGGTCGGGTTGACGAGGAAGCCCTCACGGAGGTCGACGCCCGCCAGCAGGTCCGGGCATTCCTGCTCCAGGACCGGCTCGACGACGTGCTCCCACAGGTCGGGCCTTATCCGCGTCTCGCCGTCGACCCCGGGCATGTGCTGGGTCGAGATCAGGAGCCTCGCGACCTCGACCGGCCGGCCGGCCTCGTAGCGAACCGTCACCTGGGTCTTCCCGTCGGGCCTCAGGTAGTCGACCAAGCCGGTCTTTCGGACCTCGGCGAGCCGCTGGGCGAGGCGATGAGCGATCTGGATCGGCATCGGCATCAGCGCCTGGGTCTCACGGGTCGCGTAGCCGAACATCATCCCCTGGTCGCCGGCCCCGAGTTGATCGAGCTCGTCGTCGTCGGTCGGGTCGGTCCTGGCCTCATACGCCGTGTCCACGCCCTGGGCGATGTCGGGGGACTGCTCGTCCACCGCCGCCATCACCGCGCACGTGTCGGCGTCGAACCCGTACTTGGCGCGGTCATAGCCGATCCTGTGAAGGGTCGAGCGAACGATCGTCGGGATGTCGATCGTCGCCTTGGTCGAGATCTCGCCGGCGACGACGACGAACCCCGTGTTGACGAGGCACTCGCAGGCGACCCGGCCGCCAGGGTCCTGCGCCATCACCGCGTCCAGCACGCCATCGGAGATCTGATCGCAGATCTTGTCCGGGTGGCCCTCGGTGACCGACTCGGAGGTGAACAGGAATTCGTTCGCCGACACGCCCTCGCTCGCCATCGGCGCGAGGGTACCGGACGCCCGGCGGCGCCGACCCGTTCCTAGTCGGAGGGCGCGCCGGCGGGGCTCGACGTTCCGGTGGCGGTGCCGATCACCAGGTGGGCGTCCGTGGAGAGCTCGCTCGGCGTGCTCTCGACCGCCACCCCGAGCGCCTCGAGCCTCTGAATCTCCGGGGCGAACGCCGCGTAGGCGGGATCGGAGGCCAGGCCGGCGCTCTCGCCGAGCGCGATCAGGCCGTCGAGGTTCAGAAAGCCGAGCACCGAAACCTCGTCCGGGAGGTCGGCGGTCGCCTGATCGAATAGGGAGGCGTCCGCGAGCCCTGAGTCGCCGGTCGAGACCGCCGCCACGCCGTCGGGATCGGTCGCGATCACGAGCAGCGAGTCGACGATCGCGTAGCTCAGCTCGACCGTGGGCGAGACGCGAGCGCTGCGGACCTTGGTGCCGTCGACCGTGTGGGGATTGAACCCCGAAGCCCCCAGGGCCTTTGCCACGGGGGCTTGGAGATCGGCCAAGGCCTTGTCCACGGTGGTGGCGTCGACCCGTCCCGCGACGAAGGTGAGGATCGGAGTCTGGGGGCTCGGCCGAGAGCTTCCGGAGGGCGGCGTTGCGTTCCCGGCCTCCAGCCCACCCTTGCTCGATGCCGCGGGCTCGAGCGCGAGGGCGGCCTCGTCGCCGAGTGACGGCAGGAGGCTCTTCAGATCGACCTTGCCGAGCGCCTCGACCCCTCCGAGGAGCTTCCCGGCTGACTTCGCCAGACCCGGGCCCGACGAGCCCGCCTGCTCGGCCAGCGCCGCGATCGCGCTCCCGGGGTCGCCGATGCCGACGTACCCCAGGGAGTCGGCCGAGAGCGATGACGGCAGGCTCGGCTCGAAGGGGGGCAGGGCCGCGAAGACGCTCGGGTGGGACGCGGCGCGGTCCGGGTCGAGGCTGGATCGAAGCTCGACGCCGAGCCCGTCGCCGCCGGCCACCAGCGCGGCCGCCGCGCCCCGGCTGGCCCCAGGATCGACCACCGGGGCGAGGATGGAGAACGGCGCCCCGGGCTTCGCGACCAACCGCGCGATCCCGGCCTTTGAGAGGTAGAGGTCGGCGAGGCGTTCCGCGGGGAGCGTCCCGCGCACAGAGCCAGCCACTGCGTCACCGGCGAGCGACGGAGAGGCCCCGGTATCGGCGTCGATCACCTCGCGCACGCCGTCCTTCGCCCCGATCGCCAGGAAGCCGCCCACGATCGCCGTCGCGAGCCCGCGCGAGTCGATCTGGACGCCGATGTCCTTGTAGGTGACGGTCCGGGGCGTGCCCGTCGCCACCGCGGCGGCGAACCCGGATGCCCCCTTCTCGTCGTCGACCTGGAGCAGCTGGACCTCCTGCGCGGCCCGCCCGCCGACGGGCACGATCGCGAGCGCGGCCTCTCCGCCGAACCACGGCGACACGTCGGCCCCGAAGTCGATCGGTCCTGCGTGCGGGGCCGGCAGGCCGGCCAGGAGCCGCCCGATCACCTGCTGGCTCACGGTAGGCAAGCCCGCGGCGATTGCTTTGGCGTTCTCGTACTGGTCGCTCCCGGGGTCGGCCTCGAAGTGTGCGTAGGCGAGTGCGTCCGCCGGCACCAGGTCGATCGCGTGGTCGGATGGGTGGCAACCTCCGCCTCCCGGGGCTCCGCAGGGAAGCGCCGGAACCGCCACCCAGACGACCAGCGCGATCACCACCACCAGGGCGCCCAGCGCGCAGATCCTCCGTCGCGTGTAGATCGACAGGGCGAGCCATCGCTCCCAGGCTCGGCGCACGGCCTCCCGCGCGCGGCGCATCGAGGGGCGCGGCACGCGGAGTCGAGGTCGGGGGAGCCTCGCCATCGTCGGTCTTATAGCGGGATCGACTCGCGTCTAGCGCGAGTTCGCCGCCATCCCCGGCCTCGGGCGGGTGCGCCGCGAATGGGGCACGTACTCGATCACCAGCGGGACGCCCTGCAGCCCGTATGCGTCGCGAAGCCTGTTCTCCAGGTGAAAGGCCCAATCGCGGCTGATCAGGCCACGGTCGTTGACCTGGATCGCGAATCGAGGCGGCGATCGGTCGACCTGCGCGGCGTAGTAGAGGCGCAAGCGCCGCCCGCGCCGCGCGGGGGGCGGGCGGGTCGCCACCAGATCGCCTACGAACCGGTTGAGCTCGGACGTCGCGATCCGCGACGCCCGGCGATCGGCAAGCTCGATGGCCACCTCGAGCAGCTTCGGGACCCCGCGGCCGGTGAGCGCCGAGCAGGCGATCACCGGGGGGCGCTGGCGCAGGCGCTTGTTGAGACGTGCGGTCACATCCTCGAGATCGGTGGCGTTGACGTCCCACTTGTTCAAGGCGACGAGCGTCGCGCAGCCCGACTTCATCGCCAGCTCGGCGGCCTTCAGGTCCTCGGAGGTGACGCCCTCCGACGCGTCGCAGACCACCAGCGCCACGTCCGCCCGCCGCGCCGCGCGCTCGGAGCGAAGCTGCGCGTAGTGGGCGACCGTGCCGGCGATCTTCGTCCGGCGCCGCAGTCCGGCCGTGTCGATCAGGACCATCGTCCGCCCGCCGACCTCGAGCTCGGAGTCGATCGCATCGCGGGTGGTGCCCGCCTGTTCGGAAACGATCACACGCTCCACCCCGCTGAAAGCGTTGACGAGCGACGACTTGCCGACGTTGGGGCGGCCGATGACGGCCACACGAACAACCACTCCGCCGGAAGCCTCGCCTTCGGCTGCGTCTCCGGCGGGTTCGGGCGCCGGCGTGGCGGCAGGCACCTCCGCAACTACCGGGACTTCGTCCCTAGCCCCGGCCGCCCCACCCTGAGCCTTGGCGGCAGGGTCACTCGCCTGCACCGCGACTTCGTCGCTAGCCCCGGCCTCCCCACCCTGCGACGTGGCGGCAGGCACTTCCGGGGCGACCGCGACTTCGTCCCTGGCTCTGGCGGCGAGGTGGGCGGTTATTTTGTCCAGGAGGTCGCCGGTTCCGTGGCCGTGGGAGGCCGAGACCGCGAGCGGGTCGCCGAGGCCGAGGCCATGGAACTCCGCCGCGAGGTAGGCGTCGCCGGGCTGATCGATCTTGTTGGCGACGACCAGCACGGGGGTCGAGCCGCGGCGCAGGATCTCCGCGACTTCCGCGTCTCCGGAGCGAAGCCCCGCCCGGGCGTCGACCACGAGCACCACCAACTCGGCGTCGGCGATCGCCCTGTGCGCCTGGCCCTGGACCGCGCGCGCGAGCGAGTCCTCGGCGGCGAGGTCGACACCGCCGGTGTCGACGAGCTGAAACGGCACCCCGTTCCACTCGCAGTCGAGCGTCTTGCGGTCGCGGGTCACTCCGGCCTCCGAGTGGACCACGGCCTCGCGGCCACCTGCCAGTCGATTGACGAGGGTCGACTTGCCGACGTTGGGGAACCCGACCACGGCGACCTGGGGACGGCGATGCCCGCTCATCGGCTGGCCAGGCCTCGCTCGCGAACGAGAGCGACGATCCGCTCGACGACCTCGCCCACCTCGAGGCCCGTGGTGTCGACCTCCGTCGCGTCGGCGGCAGGGCGAAGCGCACCGTGCTCGCGCCGTCGATCGCGATCGTCCCTCGACGCCAGCTCCGAGCTCACGCTCTCGAGCGGCTCGCCGGTCTCGGCAGCCCGGCGTCGAGCCCTCTCGCCCGCGCTCGCGGTCAGGTACACCTTGAGCGGCGCATCCGGGCTCACAACGGTGCCGATGTCCCGGCCCTCGGCGACGTAGTCGGCGGCTGCGATCAGCTCGCGCTGGCGGTCGACCATCGCACCGCGGACCGATCGGTGGACCGAAACCCGCGAGGCGGCGGCCGATATCTCCGGAGCCCGGATCGCCTCGGTGACGTCCTCGCCGTTCAAGCGGACGCCCTCGCGGCCCACGGAGATGTCGAGCCCCCGCGCCAGCTCGGCGAGCCCGCTTTCGTCGTCGAAGTCAGTGTCGGTGCGGATCGCGGACAGGGCGACGCACCGGTACATCGCGCCGGAATCCAGATACGTCACCCCGAGGCGCTCGGCGAGCGCCCGCGCAACCGTCGACTTGCCGGCCCCGGCCGGGCCGTCGATGGCGATCACCATGGCGCTGAGGATAGAGTTGGCCTGGAGCGATGCGAACCTGGAAGATCCCGGAACTCTCCATCGAGCCGCGCCAGCCCGAAGTGCTCGGTTCGGAGGCCGAGGGACGTGTGATCGTGATCGAGCTTCCGGCCGGTGAGGAGCTGGGGGAGCACCAGGTGCACGAGCGTGCCTGGCTCCTGGTCGTGTCGGGTGCGATCGAGGTGGACAGCTCGGAGATGGTCAGCGGCGGCGCCGGCCTCCTTGCCGAGTTCGACCCCAACGAGCGCCACGAGGTGCGCGCCACCGACGACGCGCGCCTGCTGCTCCTCCTCTCCCCCTGGCCCGGCCGGGGACACCCCAGCGAGCGCTAACCCGCGGCAAGCAGCGAGGCGAGGTCCTGCGCAAAGCGCGGATAGCTGACCTCCGCCGCGTCCATCCCGACCACCTCGACTCCCTCCGGCGAGGCCAGTCCCGCCACAGCACCCATCATCGCGAGGCGATGGTCGCCGCGTGAGTCGAGGCTTCCGCCGCGAAGCCCGCCGGTGCCGGTCACCACGAATCCGTCGTCGGTTTCTTCGATCTCGGCCCCGACTCCCCGCAGCCCCTCGACCACGCTCGCGATCCGGTCGGACTCCTTGTGCCGGAGCTCACCTGCCCCGGACACCACAGTCCTGCCCTCCGCGAAGCAGCCGAGCAGCGCCACGAGAGGCAGCTCGTCGATCGCGACAGGAACCTCCTCGGGGTGAACGCGGGTCCCGGCCAGCCCGCCGTGGCGCGCCTCGATCGAGCCCGCGGGCTCTCCGTCGCTCGCGCTCTCGGTCACCTCGACCATGGCGCCCATCCGGTTGAGGATGCCGAGCAGGCCGATCCGGGTCGGGTTGAGGCCGACGCCCTCGACTCGCACCTGGCTTCCGGGAACGATCGCCGCGGCGACGAGCAGGAAGGCCGCCGAGGAGAAGTCCCCGGGGACGCGAATCCGGCCCACCCTGAGGCGCTCGGCGGGCTTGATCATCACCCGGTTGGCGGGGCCACCGCCGACCACGGGAGTCGTCCGGGGGTCGACGGACTCAATGGTCGCTCCGGCCGCCCTCAACAGGCGCTCGGTGTGGTCGCGGGTCGGGGCCGGCTCGCTCACGCGGGTCGGCCCGTCGGCGAGCAAACCGGCGATCAGGACGCAGGACTTGACCTGGGCGCTCGCGACGGGCAACCGGTAGTCGATCCCGTGCAGGGCGGCTCCCGCGACTCGAACGGGGGGCAGGCGACCCTCGCGGCACTCGATCTCGGCGCCCATCCGGCTCAGTGGCTCGGCGATCCTGTCGACCGGCCGCCTGCGGATCGACTCATCGCCGTCGAGAGTCCACGCTCCGGCACCCTGCCCGGCGAGCCACCCGGGAAGCATTCGCAGCAGGGTCCCCGCGTTCTCCACCTCGATCGGCACGGCGCCGCCCGAGGGCCGTTGTCGCTCCCCGGGGCCCCGCAGGCCGGCTCCCTCGACCCGAACCCGCAGTCCGCCCGGGACCTCGGTGCTTGCGTCTTGCTGGACGGCGACGCCGAGCGTACGCAGGGCCCCCAGGGTCGCCCTGGTGTCGGAGGCGTCGAGGTACCCGTCGACCTCGGTCTCCCCCTCTCCCATCGCCGCGATCAGGGCGGCGCGGTGGCTGATCGACTTGTCGGGCGGCGGGCGGAGTGTGCCCGAGAGCGGCCCAGATGGCTCGAACCTCGTCACACCGAGACCGTGGCCAAGTAGCCGAGCTCGCGCACGATCTGCCTGGCGCGGTCCGCCTCCTCGTCGCCGACGACCCACAGCGACACCGCGCCGGTCCGCATGTCGGGAGCCGGGTACAGAGCCATGTCCTCGATGTTGACGCCGGCGCGGCCCAGGGCGAGGGCGATCTCGGCAACGGTCCCGGGCCGATTCTCGACCCCGATCCGGAGCTCGCGGAGCTCGCCGCCCCCCAAATCGGCTTCGAGCAGCCGGCGCCGATCGTCACGGGCGGCCCGATGCCACGCGGCGACCCGGTCGGTGTCGCCCGTGCGGATCAGCTCGGCGGCCTCGCCGAGGCGCTCACGGATCGCCTCGACCTCGCGGGCGACCGCCTCGCGGTTGGTGGCGAAGATGTCGCCCCAGATGGCCGGGTTCGCGCCGGCGACCCGGGTCGTGTCGCGAAAGCTCGGCCCCACCTCGGGCAAGGCCTCGGACTCCTCGTCCGCGGCGGCGGCCGCCTCGCGGACGAGGACGTTGGCGATCACGTGGGGGACGTGGCTCACCGTCGCCATCAACCGGTCGTGGCTCTCGGCGTCGATGGCCTGGGGCCGGGCGCCGAGGTCGGCGATCGCACGCTGCAGGTTGTCGTAGAGGACGCCACTCGAGCGCTCCGTCGGCGTCAGGTACCAACGGGCGCCCTCGAACAGGTCGGCGCTCGCGTTCTCGACCCCGTCCGTCTCGGCGCCGGCCAGGGGATGCCCGCCGATGAACCGCTCCCCGGCCGCGCCCGCCAGTCCGGCCAGGAGCGCCTCCTTTGTCGAGCCGACGTCGGTGACGACGGTGTCCTGCCCGCTGCCCGCGAGCACCTCCCGGACCAGCCCGGGCAGCGCGGCGATCGGCGCCGCGCAGAAGACGATCTCGGCCCCGTCGACCGCCTCGGCGAGCGAGGCGGCGGCATGGTCGAGAGCGCCCACCTCGAGGCCACGTTCGGCGTTGCGGGGATCGGAATCGAAGCCCGCGACCTGGGCGTCGAGCCGTTGCCTCGCCGCGAGCCCGATCGAGCCGCCGATCAGGCCAACGCCGATGACAGCGAGCCTCATGCCCGCCGGCGAGCCTCCACCGCGCCGGCAAGCCGGTCGAGGATCACCGCGGTTCGCTCCCAGTCGAGGCAGGCGTCCGTGATCGACTGGCCGTACGCGAGCGGGTGGCCAGAAGCGAGGTCCTGGCGGCCTGAGACGATGAACGACTCGAGCATCACCCCGACGATCGCGCGGTTGCCGGCGGAAACCTGCGCGGCGATCTCGTCCGCCGCCGTCACCTGGCGGTCGGGGTCCTTGCCGCTGTTGCCGTGAGAGGCGTCGATCACCAGCCGCTCGCGCAGGCCCGCCGCGCGAAGCAGCTCGACCGCCCTCTCCACGTCGGCAGCGCCGTAGTTCGGCCCGTCCTCTCCACCGCGGAGGATCACGTGACCGTCGGGGTTCCCCGTCGTGTGGAGGATCGCCGGGGCCCCGGCGTCATCGATGCCCGCGAACGCGTGCTGGGCACCAGCGGCTCGGACGGCGTCGACCGCGACCCGCACGTTGCCGTCGGTTCGGTTCTTGAACCCAATCGGCATCGAGAGTCCGGAGCCCAGCTGGCGGTGCGTCTGGCTCTCGCTCGTCCGGGCGCCGATCGCCCCCCAGGAGACCGTGTCGGCGATGTACTGCGGGGTGATCGGATCAAGGAACTCGCAACCGATCTCCAGGCCGATGTCGAGGACGTCGAGCAGGAGCTCTCGGGCAACCCGCAGGCCCGCGTTGACGTCGCCGGAGCCGTCGAGGTGAGGGTCGTTGATCAACCCCTTCCAGCCGATGGTGGTGCGCGGCTTCTCGAAGTACACCCGCATCGCGATCAATAGCTGGTCGCCGAGGCCGGCCGCGACGGTGGCGAGTCGACGAGCGTAGTCAAGCGCCGCGTCGGGGTCGTGGACGCTGCACGGGCCGGCGACCACGAGCAGGCGATCGTCATCGCGGTCGAGCACCGCGGCGACCTCCTCGCGGCCGCTGACGACCGCCGTGGCGCGCTTGTCGCCGAGTGGAAGCTCGTCGACGAGAGTCGCGGGCGCGACTAGCTCGACGACCCGCGCGATGCGGCGATCGCGCACCGAGTCCCTCGTGCGCTGGCCCTCCATACCGGCGATCATCGCGGGTTCTCCCGTTCCTTCGTCACGACTGCCATGGTCCTGGTTCCTCTCGTTCAAGCGTTCGCGTAGGGGCGCAGGTGCGGCGTCCGGTGGAGCTCTCCTGACAGGTGGGCCGATGCGGCCCGAGCCGGACGCCTAGCTAAATCGCCAGTAATAGAACCGGGCACGCGGGCGCCGCCCCTTGGGGGCGGTCGTGAAAGCCGTCATGCCGACGCGGTTCATCGCCACCTTTTGTAGCAGGCGCGCGCCGTCGGCGCAAACCTCAGGCGGGGAGCGCCTCGCCGAGCGCCGCCAGGAAGCGCTCGTTCTCGGCCCTGGTGCCGTAGCTGACGCGGATGTGCCCCGGGTCGCCCAGCCCCTCTCCGCCGCGGACCACGACGCCGCGCTCGCCGAGCGCCTCGATCACCGTGCGCTCGTCGCGCTGTCCGAGCGGCACCCACGAGAAATTGGCCTGCGACGAGGGCGGGGCGAGGCCGAGATCACGGATCCCCTCCTCTACGAACACCCGCTCGACAATCGTGCGCTCGACCCGCTCGGCGACGTCATCGGCGTGCATCACGGCCTCGGCGGCGGCGACCTGGGCCAGCTCGTTGACGCTGAACGGCTGGCGGACCGCGTCGAGCGCCGCCCGCAGCCGGGCGGAGCAGAGCGCGTAACCGCACCGAAGGCCCGCCAGGCCATGAACCTTGCTGAACGTCCGCACGACCATCAGGTTGGGGAACTCCGCCAGCAGGTCGACGGTGGCGTCCGGGTCGTCGTCGGTCTGGAACTCGACGTATGCCTCGTCGAGGGCCACCGTGACGTGGTTGGGAAGCCGTTCGCAGAACCCCCTCACCGCCTCGGCCCGAAGGTGGGTCCCGGTCGGGTTGTTCGGATTGCAGACGCAGATCAGCTGGGTCGCGGCGGTGACCTCGGCGAGCATCGCGTCGAGGTCGTGGACGTAGCCGGCGGCGAGCGGCACCCTGATCTCGCGGGCACCCGACAGCGCCGCGAGGTGCGGGTAGATGGAGAACGACGGCCACGCGAAGAGCAGCTCATCGCCGGGCTCGCACAGCGCCTCTGCCGCGGCGAGCAGGATCTCGCAGGAGCCGTTCCCGACCGCGACCCGCGCCGGCTCGATCTCAAAGCGCTCGGCGATCCGGCCGCGCAGCCGGGTCGCATGCTGATCCGGATAGCGGTTGAGCCCGGCGCTCGCCTCGCCGATTGCCTCTACGACGGCGGGGTGCGGGCCCCAGGGGGACTCGTTCGAGGCGAGCTTGATCACGGCCTCAGAGCCGAACGTCGCCCGCGCGGCGTCCTCGTGGAGCCCGGCCTCGTAGTGGGGCATGCGCTCGAGCTTCTGCGCGAAGGTCACCGTCATGGCTGCCTATTGTGCTGGCCCGGGCCCGACGCCGCGCCCCGCGCCTACTGAGCCGAGTGGAGATCGGCCCGCAGATTCTGGGCCTCGCCTAGGTACGCGTGCCGCGGAACGTGGTCGGTCGGGGCGTAATAGTGGACGAGAACCCGGATCACGCTTCGCATCGCGCCGGGCACGTCGAGCTCGCGGGTGCAGATCAGGGGCACGGCACCGAGGCCGAGACGACGGGCGGCGACCGCGGGAAACTCCGCGTTCAGGTCGTCGGTGGCAGTGAACAGGCAGCTCACGATCTGCCCGGGGCCGAGGTCGTTTCGGTCCATCAGCTCGCGCATCACGTCCTCGGTGGCGCCGACGATCGCATCGGTGTCGTTGCTGTCCACCTTGACGGCGCCGCGCACCGCCCAGAGTCGCTCTTGATCACTCATCGGCGCGCGAATCTTTCCAGAGCCGCTTCACCTCCGGCGGACGAAGCCGTCGAGCGCCGCCCTCGGGCAGGTTGCCGAGCTCGAGCGAGCCAAACCGGACGCGCGTCAAAGCCACGACTTGGTTCCCGACCGCCTCGACCATCCTGCGCACCTGGCGATTGCGCCCCTCGCCCAGCGTCATCTCGAGGACGCGGGGGGACACGGCGCGGACCCGGGCGGGCGCGGTCGGCCCGTCGTCAAGCTCGATGCCCTTTCGAAGTCTTCGGAGCTGGGTCGGCGCGGCGGGACGGCGCAGCCGGATGCGATAGCGCCGCTCGACCCCGTAGCGGGGGTGGCTGAGGCGATTGGCGAGCTCGCCGTCGTTAGTCAACAGGATCAATCCCGTCGAGTCGGCGTCGAGCCGGCCGACCGGATAGAGGCGCCGGGACGAGTCGACGAGCTCGACGACGGCAGGGCGCCGTCCGGGCTCGCGCGCCGTGGAGACGACCCCCGCGGGCTTGTTGACGATCCAGACCTCGCGTGGCTCTGGGACCACGGGGCGGCCATCGACCTCGACCGCGCTCTCCGCGTCGACGTCGCGGGCCGGGTCGACAACCTTCTCCCCCGCAACCCGCACCCGCCCCTCGGCGATCAGCTCCTCGGCGCGGCGACGCGACGCGACCCCACAATGGGCCAGGTACTTGACGAGTCGCATGCCGCCTGCCGGCTCGGGTCAGGTCGCCCGCTGCTCTCCGGCGGCGAGCAGGCGCTGGCGGAGGTCGCGCTCGTCCTCCGGCGTGGGATCGAAGCGTGACGGGTCCGGCAGCTCATCCAGCCCCGAGAGGCCGAAGAGCTTCTCGAACAGCGGAGCCGTGCGGTAGACCACGGCTCCGAACCGGGAGCGGCCGGACTCCTCGATCAGACCGCGCTCGGTCAGCGTCGCGACGGCGGACTCCGACGAGACGCCCCTGATCCGCGCCACCTCGGGTCGCGACACGGGCTGAAGGTAGGCGATGATCGCGAGCGCCTCGGCCTGCGCCTGGGTGAGGGGAGGGGTTCGCGGCTTCGAGAAGAGGCGGCGCGCCGCATCCTCGGCGACGGGGATCGCGGCGAGCGTGTGCCCTCCCGCCACCCGTCGCAGGACAACGCCCCGGTGCTCGTCGTCCAGGGCGCCCTCGAGCGCGTCGATGGCCCGGTCGATCTCGGCCTCGCCGACCTCGCAGGCCGCGGCGAGCTCCGCAGTCGAAACCGGCTCGGGGGACAGGAACAGCAACGCCTCGACGATTTTTTGAAGCTCGGTCGTCATGCGCTGATCTTGATTGGGCCGAAGAGCTCGGGCTGGTCCCAGCTCGCCTCCCCCCGCTTGTGCATCTCGAGCAGGGCGAACAGCGTGACTGCCTGGGTGAGCCGGTCCTCGCGAGCGAAGACGTCGTCGAAATCGAAGCTCCCGCGCCGCGCCAGGAGCGATCGCAGGATCGCTAGTCGGCGATCGAGTGACACGGTGGGCCGGATGTGGCTCGTGTCCGGCTCGGGAGGCACCCGCAGGAGACCACCCAGGGCGGCGGCGAGGCTGGGTGGCTCGTACGCCTTGGTCGCGGCCTCGAGCGAGGCGCGGCGCAGCTCCGACGGGAGCGGCGCGGATCGGTACAGATAGCCGCGTCCTTCCGCGAACAGGCCTACCAGATGGGCCGCGGCGTCGCGGTAGCGCCGGTATTCGAGCATCCGGGCCAGGAGCTCGTCGGCCGCCTCCCCGGGCGCCAGCGCGGTCTGATCATCCTCCGCCGCGGGAAGCAGGAGCCGTGACTTCAGCTCGAGGAGCGAAGCGATCAGGACGAGGAACTCGGTCGCGGCATCGAGGTCGAGCTCGCCGGAGCTCTCGAGGTGCTCGAGGTAGGCGATCACCACCTCGCCCAGCGGCACCTCCGCGAGGCTCACCTCCTCGCGGAGCACCACCGCCATCAGCAGGTCGAACGGACCGGCGAACACCTCGAGGTCGAGGTCGAGCTCGGCTGCCCTCATGTGGGGAGCCTAGAAGGTGCGCCGGACCGCCATCAGCCGGGCGGTCCGAGGCCCATCGCGCCGCGCACATCGGCGACGGTCGCGGCGGCGATCGCCCGCGCCTTCTCGGCCCCCGCCGCCAGGATGCCCTCCATCGCCGCCTCGTCGGGGCGGAGCTCCGCGTAACGCTCGCGAACCGGGGCCAGGTAGGTCGCGACCGCTTCGGCGACCTCGGCCTTGAAGTCGCCGTAGCCGCGACCGTCGAACTCGCTCTCGACGTCATCGGGGGCCGTCCCGCGGACCACCGAGAGGACCTCGATCAGGTTGGTCACCCCCGCCTTGTCCGGTCCGCGGCGCACTTCCCGCCCCGAGTCGGTGACAGCGCTTCGGACCTTCTTTCGCACGACCTCGTCAGGATCGAGGATGTAAACGGTGCCCTGCTCGGAGCCGGCGGTGGTCGACATCCGGGCCTCTGGATCCTGGAGGTTCATGATCCGTGCGCCGACCTCCGGGTAGCGGCCTTCCGGAACCACCAGGTGGTCCCCGAACCGGGCGTTGAAGCGCTCCGCGATGTCCCGCATCAGCTCGATGTGCTGGCGCTGGTCGTCCCCGACCGGCACCTCGGTGGCCCGGTAGGCGAGCACGTCCGCCGCCTGCAGGACCGGATAGAAGAAGAGGCCCGCCGAGACAAGCTCGCGCTGCTGCTCGGCCTTCTCCTTGAACTGGGGCATCCGATTGAGGTCCCCCCAGGCGGTCACCGCGCCGAGCAGCCAGCAGAGCTCCGTGTGCTCGCGGACGTCGGACTGGCGGAACAGGATGCAGCGCTTCGGGTCGAGACCCGCAGCGATCAGGATCGCGGTCGTGTCGTAGAACCGCTCGCGCAGCTCGGCCGGGTCCTGCGGGACGGTGATCGCGTGCAGGTCGACGATGCAGTAGATCGCCTCGCCGCGATCCTGGCCCTCGACGTACTGGCGGATCGCCCCGATGTAGTTGCCGAGGTGCTTTCGCCCGGTCGGCTGAATTCCGCTGAAGACTCTTGCGTCGCGCGCCATGCTTGCCCGATTCTTATCGATGGCGTCCGTCAGGGGGCGGGCTGGTCGCGGAGCTGGTGCGCCGCGGTGAAGAAGTTCCGGTACGCGAGACTGACCGCGAACAGAGCCGCGAGCGCCACGCTGCCGAGCAGCGTCCAGAGCAGGATGAGCTGGAGGCGGACGGCATCGGTGGGGCTGGCTCCGGCCAGCAGCATGCCGACCATCGTGCCCGGGAAGAAGATCAGGCCGGTCGTCTTGGTCGAGTCGACCAGGGTGATCATCCCCGACCGCAGGCTGCGACGGACGATCGGCGCGGCAGCCTGGGCGGAGGTTGCGCCGAGAGCCAGGGTCGCCTCGAGCTCCCGCGCGCGGGAGGTCACCTCGTCTCCGAGCCGGTTGAGGGCCACGGCGGCGGCGGTCATCGAGTTTCCGACCACCATGCCCCCGACGGGGACCAGATACCGGGGCTTCGGATCGAATACGCCGAGCGCGAGCACCAGGCCCAGCGTCCCGGCGGCCGCGAGCGCCAACGCCCCGAGCAGGGGCCAGAAGGCATCCGGAACCTGCTTGGCCCTGGCCCGGGCCTGAAGGGCGCCGAAAACCACCATCACGGTGATCAGCGCGACCACGAACCAGAGGCTGTCCTGGTCGAAGATGAACTTGATCACATAGCCGATCGCGGTCAGCTGGATCGCCGAGCGCACCACGGCGATCCCGATGTCCCGCTCGAGGTCGGCGCGGCGCCAAAACGAAACCGCGATCGCGACCGCCACCAGCGCGAGCGTGGCCGCGACGTCGCCGATGCTGACCTGGATCGAGGAGCTGGTCACGGACGGCGGGCCTGGGTCGACATCGACGGGATTATCCGTGTCCGGTGGCCGCGAACACCGCGTCGACGCACGACACCAGATCCATCGGCTCGCCGGCGCCGGAGATCAGTGGACCGCGGCCGGTCCTGGCAACGGGTGGCTCGCGGGCCGGTGGCAGGGGTGGCGAGACCGCGACCGCGCGCCCGTCCGGGCGGCGAAACTCGAGCTCCCCGTCGGCGGCGCCGCGCCTGACCGAGTAGCCGCCCTCGTGGAGGAGCCGATGATGGTGGCGGCAGAGCAGGACCAGATTGTCGAGGCTCGTCTCGCCGCCCCGGGCCCAGTGCTCGATGTGGTGGCCGTCGACCCAACGCCGGTTCTCGCAACTCGGAAAGCGGCAACCCTTGTCGCGGGCCTCGAGCGCCCGTCTGATGTGGGGAGGTATCGACCTCGTCCGCCGGCCGACCGAGAGGACCCGGCCACCCGCGCTCAGAATCGGCACAACGGACGCGTCGCAACCGAGGCGTCGGGCGGTCTCAGGCGCGAGCGCCGGGCCGTCGCGGACGTGTACGGCGCCCCCGCCATCCCGGGCCAGGAGATCCAGGTCGACGTCGACGGTGAGCTGGTGGCGGTCCGGCCCGGCACGGGGAGTGGGTCCGCGCGCGAGCGTCGTCTCGGCCATCGAGCAGAGGGCGTCGGCGTGGGTCGGCCGGGGTTGCTCCCGCCGGCGGTCGGGGTCCAGCGGCCCCGCGGGGCCGTTCCCGCTCGCCGGCCCCGCGGGGCCGCGCACGGAATCGTCACGGTCTCGCAACAACGCGTCATGGGACCCCTGCAGGGCGGCGAGGACGAGCGCTCCCTCCTCGGCGGGAAGCCATGCGCGGAGGCAGAGCGAGCCGTCCTCATCCCAGCGCCAGGTGAGGTGACGGTTCTCGTGGGCATCTCGAGCCTCGGCGCGGGTCACGCGGCGAAACGCCCGCAGCATTCGCTCCAGCTGGGACGCCGTGGCGTGCTCCGCGAGCTCGAGCAGGTCGGACTCGGAGTCGGGCTCAGCGACCCGGGTCAGCACACGGACCTTCGAGTAGCTCAGGCGACCCGATTCGAACGCGGCGCGGATCCGGGGAAGCTCCGCCAGGGCGCGCGCGACGCGAACGTGCTCGCGCGCCGCACGCGGCGAGACGGCGCAACGCCACGAGATCCATCCTGCCGTGGACCGGCATCCCGACCAGTCGTTCCACCCGTCGCGCCGGTCGAACTCCGCGACCAGGGCGAGCCAGCGCGCCATGCCGGCCGTCATGTCCGACGCGAGCTGGCAGATCTCGTGCTCCAGCAGCTCGAGCGAGACCCGCCCGGACTCCGGGTCAGATGGTTGCTGTGGTGCTGGTTCCTGCGGCGTTGGATCGCGCACACCCACCGGCGCCTCGGTCACGAACATATGTTCGTAAGCTACGCGGGCCTGCGGACGGAAACGGTCGCACCTCAGCTGCGAACTGCTCGAAGCCGGGGACCTCTGACGTCCGCGTGCTCGTAGTAGTCGAACTGATGCGTCGCGTCTCGGTCAGCCTGGTAGCGATGCTTGCTGCTGTCCTAACGGGCTGCGGCGGGGGCGGGGGCGGCTCGACCCCAAGCGGACAGACCCATCCCCACGGCACGCTCTACCTCGAAGGTCCGGCGAAGGGAAACCTCGATCGGCTCGTCGCGCTCGACATCCACTCCGGCCGCGCACGCACGCTGCCGATCATGGTCGGCTGCGCCGACGCCACCTACTGCCTTGTCCCGAGCGGGGACAAGCTGGTGATCGGCTCAGGCAACACCTCCGTCTACGACCCCGGCCGTCCCGGTCGGCCGCAGGGCCGAAAGATTGGATGGGCCTGGAGCATCGTTCCCTCCGCCACCGATGGGAGGGTGTGGCTCGCCCTCCGTGACCATCGCAAGAAGGTCCGCGGGACCTGGCCGGCGCTGAAGCTGCGAGCGGTTCGCGAGCTGACCGTCGACGGGCGGGTGACCCAAACCGCGCACGCCCCAGGCCTGGATTGGTGCCTCTGAGAGCCTCATCGCATGGTGCCCTGCGCACTGCCAGGAATTCCGCATCACCAACGGTCGAACCAGCAGGACGAGGCGAGTGAAGCCCCCGGCTGGCTACACCTTCGAGTATGAGGGCGCCTTTTCACCGGATGGCTCGCTTCTGGCGCTTCCAGTCGTTCCCGAATCGCAAGCACAACACTCCGATCGGGCGAGGTGGTCGATGGCTTTGGCGAGCGTGAAGGGCGGGCGAGCAAGGATCGTCAAGGACTCCCGGCTCGACCCCGCCTACCACGCGATGTCCTGGTCAGCGTCGGGAGACCGGCTGTTCTTCAGCGCCGGCGAAGGAAAGATCGTGGCCTACCGTCCCGGCTCTCCCCGCGCGACCGGTATCGCGCGGGTCCACGGGCCCATCCTCCATATGGCCGCGCTCTGACCGAGGTCAGAGCCGTAGCGAGCTCAGACCGCGAGGTGCTCGGCCACCCGGCCTTCGGCCACCAGCCGGCCCTCGTCGAGCCTCACCACCCAGTCGGCCATCCTGCGGGCCTGGTCGAGGTCGTGGGTGACGAGCACGGTCGAGACCTTGACCCGGTCTCGCAGGTGGAGAAGGGTCGCCTCGACTGCCCCCCGTGCGCCCTCGTCGAGGGCCGACGTGGGCTCGTCCAGCAGCAGCACGCGCGGCTCGAGCGCCAAGGCGCGGGCCAGCATCACGCGCTGCTGCTCGCCGACCGAGAGCTTCCCGCCGGGGCGCGCGGCGAACGATCGATCGAGGCCGGCGAGATCGAGCAGCCGCGGGATGTCCGGATCCTTGGCGGCGAGATCGGCGGCGAAGCGGACGTTGTCCTCCACCGTCCCCTCAAGGAGCGCCGGAAGCTGGGGCACCAGGCAGACCTCTCTCCGGAGCTCGAGCGGGTCGCGCTCGCGTACGTCGGAGCCCTCGTAACGCACCGCTCCCGAGTCGGGGTCGGCGAGCCGGTTGAGCAGCCGAAGGAGCGTCGACTTGCCGCTCCCCGAGGGTCCGGCGACGCAGCTCGCACCTTTGGGCAGCGACGCGCTCAGGTCCTGAAGCACGATCTTGCCGTCGCGCGACATCGTCACCCGCTCGAGCTCGAAGAGCACGGGGTGATTATCGCTCGGAGCCAGTTCTTCGGCGGGGATCCGGGCACGATCGCCGGGACCTCCCCTTTCGGTCGGGGCGTATTGCCAACAATGAACCGCCGTCAGCTCGTAGCCGTCATGGCCGGGGTGCTCGTCGCCGCCTTAGTCGCTGCCTGCGGCGCTGATCAATCCGCCACCATCCGTGCGGGCCCGCGCCGTCTCGAGCTTGCGAAGGAGCCGTACATGGGCATCGCCTGTGGCCGCGCCAATTCGATCCCTAGCGCGACGGCCTGCGACCGGGTCGGCCTGGCCATCTGGCTGGAGCGCCCCGCCGAGCGCGTCGCTGCATCGATCGCGGGCCGCCGGCTGACCCTTTCAAACACGGGCGAGCACGGCGAGCGACTCGGCTACTGGGAGGCGTTTCTTCACCCGGCCGGACTCGGGCGCGGGGCTCTCAGCCTGCCTCGTGGACACGGGGACTACTGGGCAGGAGCGCCTCCCGTGAGCGCCCCGGTGCGGATCGAGGTGGAATACGCCGATGGCTCCACCGCCGTTACGACGAGGCGCCTTGCACTTGAGCCCGGCTACGGCTGATGCGCCCCCGTTGCCGTCGAGCACCGACCTGGCTCGCAAGCATCGCTGTTGCTCTTCTAACTGTCGGCTGCGGGGATCGACACGGGACGACAACCACTGTGACCTCGCTGCCGACCCTGTTCAAGCCGTGCCGACCGGGGCCCAGAGGCGGTGGGTACGACGTCCGCATAGTGGGAATCAGGTGCCGCGGGATCAGGAGCATCTTGCCGGGCCTTCTCGGTAAGCCCGTGGTGGCGGCGCCACGAGGCCGTCGAGCGCAACGCCGACGGGTGGACCTGTCTCCTCCGAGCCGTCGGTGCGTACACCGAGTCCGTCGTCTGCGTTCGGGGCCCACAGGTGATCGTCTACAGGTTCTCGTAGTCACACACCGCCGATTCCCGGGACCTGCCGGGCACCCCTTGTCGTACCCCAGATGCATCGCACGCAAGACGAGGAGGACGAGAGATGGCTCGACGGATTCTCGGCGTGGCATTCGGCGCAATCGCACTCGCGATCGTGGCGGGTGCGCCGACCGCCACCGGCGACGGTCTTCCCGTTCCGGGAGTGATCACACCGAGTGGCGGCGTTCCCGGCCCGGGTGGCACCCATTACGTCACCCACCCGAAGCATGGCGCGACCACGATTCGCGAGCTGGGAGCGGGCGGCGCGGTGCTTGGCTCCAGGGCGGTGACCGGGAACTACACCGTTCCGGCGGTCGCCCTTGATGGGTCGCCCGGCGGGCTGTCGGCCGATGGGAGCACGCTGGCCCTGATCAGGCCGCGCGCGAGCTTCCCGCAGTCCAAGACTCACCTCCTGGTCCTCGACGCCGACGGGCTGGGCGTTCGCGATCGCCTGACGCTGAACGGGGACTTCAGCTTCGATGCGATCTCGCCGGACGCTTCGCGCCTCTACTTGATCCAGTACCTGTCCCCAGGCGATCCGACCCGATATGCGGTCCGCGCATACGACGTCGCCGCGGGGCAGCTCCTCGCCAAGCCGATCGTCGACCCGAACGGGGAGAACCCGGACGAGATGCGCGGCTACCCGCTCACCCGTGCCGTCAGCCCCGATGGCCGCTGGGCCTACACGCTCTACGACGGCGGCGGCAAGCACCCGTTCGTTCACGCCCTCGACACGGGCGAGGGGCGCGCCGTCTGCATCGACACCCCATCGCTCGCGGGCCGCAAGGACCTCTACCAGCTGGGCCTGGGCGTGAGCAGCGACGGCTCGACGCTCACGGTGGCCGACCGGGGCCGACCGGTGGCGCTCGTCGATACCCGAACGTTCGAGGCCCGAAGCCCAGGTGCCCCACCCCCCGTGCCCAACGCCGGGAACGGTGAGGCCTGGCGGCTAGTCATCCCCATCGTCGTCGTCGCGACGCTCGCCGGCGGCGCCTTCATCCTCATCGCCCGCCGGCGCCACCAGGGCGAGCTCGCCCCACACGATGCCTAGCCCGATGTGGATCAAGGGGATCCCCGTCGCTGTGGCCGCCATCTCGATCTGCCTGTGGGGGGCCGGGGCGAACACCGCCAGGCACGAGCGGTCCGCCTCCGCAGCCGCGCCAGCCGGCCCGTCATCGGAGTCATTGCGCACCAAGCTCGGGCGGCTGGATCGAAGGGCGATGCCGGGCGCGCCTTCCAGTCGAACAACGATCACGGCCGGCCGCTCCGCCTTGGGCCGCCCCATCCACGTCAAGGCGTACGGATACCCGAATCCGAGGCGATTCGACGGGACCAGCGACCCGAATAGTTGGTACCGAAGGGTGCTCGTCTTCGGGTGCATCCATGGCACGGAGTGCGCCGCCTCCGCGATCCACGGCTTCACGATGGGCGGCTGCCCGCCCGCCGGGAGGATCTTCTTCGTCCCGAACCTCAACCCCGACGGCCTCGCGCTCGGGACCCGTCTGAACGGCCGAGGCGTCGACCTGAACCGCAACTTCCCAGCCGGCTGGCGAGAGCTCGGGCGCCGATGGGACCTCCAGTACTCCGGCCCACACCCCTTCTCAGAGCCAGAGACCCGCCTGGCCGCGAGGATGATCGAGGCGATTCATCCCGACATCACGATCTGGTTTCACCAAGAGGCCGAGCCGATGGTCCGAGCCTGGGGCCCGAGCGTCTACGTGGCGCGACGATACGCCCGCTTGTCCGGGCTGCCCTTCCGTCACCTTCCCTGGCTGGCAGGGACGGCGCCGAACTGGCAGAACCACCGGTTCGACGGAACCTCCTCGTTCGTAGTCGAGCTCCCGTTCGGGCCGCTGTCCGGGCCGGCCGCTTCCCGTCAGGAGACTGCCGTCAGCCGACTCTCCGGTTAGATGGGCGAGGGACTTCGATCGGCTCTCCACTCGTATTGGTTGGATGGCCCGCGCCTGGACCTTTCGGTGGAAGATGGGAGCGGCGCGAGGAGTGCTGGTCGTCGCGAGCACCGGGGAGGAAACCCACTTGGCCGCCGATCGGGCCACGAACAGGATCGCGATACAAATCCCGGCGAGCGGGCGGGCATCGACACGGCCGGCGAGCGAGCGCCGCCAGGAGCGCCGCTGGATCAAGGCCGCCAAGGCGGGATCCCAGGAGGCGCTCGAGGAGCTCTACCGGCGCCACTGGCCGTGGGCGCACCGGGCGGCCTACCTCGTCGTCCACGACGCCGCGGCGGCGGAGGACATCGCGCAGGAGTCGTTCCTTTCCGCCGTCCGGGCGATCGACCGATTCGATCGGCGGCGGCCGTTCGGACCCTGGCTGAACCGGATCGTCGTCAACCGCGCGATCGACTGGGCCCGCGCCAGGGCCCTGCGGCGCGAGGCCGCGATCGAGACGAACGTCGAGCCCGGAGCCGCCGACCAGCGCGCGGACCAGGAGGCCGGTGGCCGCCCGTACTCCGAGGCAACGCTCGCCGCCCTGGCATCGCTTTCGCCCGAGCACCGCGCGGTGGTAGTCCTGCGCTACCTGCTCGAGTACACACCGGGTGAGATCGCATCGATGCTCGAGCTGCCTCGAGGCACGGTGAACTCACGGCTGCGCCGAGGGCTGGATGGGCTCCAGGCGCTGCTGGAGGAGCCGGCTCCATGAACACCAGAGGGCTCACCGAGTTGCTCCGCGATGCGCCCCCTCCGGACGAGCGCGGGGCACACGAACGCGGCTGGCGGGTGGTCCGGGCCGCCTTCGAGCAGGCCGACCGGTCTCGCGCCCGCCCCCGCGGTGGCCGCCTCTTGCTGGCGCTGGCGGTCGGCCTGGTCCTTCTGGCGCTCGGCCTCAGCCCCGCGGGAGCCAAGGTGGCGGACCTCGTCCACGACGTGGTCCATCCCGGCCACAGGAACGCCCGGCCCGAGCTCACCTCCCTTCCCACGTCGGGGCGATTGCTGGTCACCTCCCCGACGGGCTCGTGGGTGGTGGCCCAGGACGGCGGCAAGCGGCGACTCGGCGCCTACGACGAGGCGGCCTGGTCGCCTCAGGGCCTGTTCGTCGCCGTCGCCAGGGGCCGAACGCTTACGGCCGTCGAGCCCGACGGCACGGTGCGGTGGTCGCTGCCGGCGGGGCATCGGGTTTCCGACCTCGCCTGGGCGCCAAGCGGATTCCGGGTCGCCTACCGTGGCGGGAGCTCGGTGCGAGTCGTGGCCGGCGACGGGACCGGCGATCGCCTCGTCGCCCGAGACGCCGCCTCGACGGCTCCGGTCTGGGTGCCGACGACTGCTCATAACGTCCTCACCTTCGTCGACGCCACCGGAAGGATCCGCGCGGTGGACGTCGGGTCGGGAAGGACCCTGTGGCGCTCGCCCCCGTTCGGGGGAGGAATCCAGAGCCTCGAGTGGTCCTCCTCCGGGCGACTGCTCGTCGTGGCCCGGTCGTTCTTCGTGGTCCTCGACCGGCACGGCCGGCCGATCTCGAAGGGCTCGACCGGCCGGCCGGCCGAGGCCACCGCCATCGCCCCCAACGGAGCCCATATCGCTCTGGCGCGCCAAACGCCGGCCGGGAGCGAGCTTGCGCTCCTGAGCGTCGCGCCGACGGGCGTACACGAGCGTCGGCTGTTCGGCGGGCCGGGGCGCTTCACCGACCTCGCCTGGTCGCCCGATGGCGCTTGGCTCCTGCTGGGCTGGCCGGATGCGGATCAGTGGTTGTTCATCCGGCCAAGCGATCGCAAGGTCGACGCGGTGTCCGATATCTCACGTCAGTTCGCGCCCGGGGCGGGACGCACGGTCGGCTTCCCGCACCTCGCCGGCTGGTGCTGCACGGCCGGGGGCGGGAGCGGGCCCTAGCGCGGCGCAAGATTCGATCCGCCCCATAACGGGTATCAAGGAACAACCGCTAAGTTGGGAAACTGAGGGTTGATGGCGCGAGCGATTTGGACAGGATCGATCAGTTTCGGGCTCTTGAACGTGCCCGTGAGGCTGTACAGCGCGGTGTCACGGAAGTCGGTCAGCTTCCGCGAGCTGCGGGCGAGCGACAGCTCCCGCATTCGCCACCGCCGGGTCGCCGAGATCGACGGCGAGGAGGTCCCCTACGACGAGATCGTCAAGGGATACGAGGTCACGCCGGAGCAGTACGTCGTGCTGACGCGGGACGAGCTCGAGGAACTCGATCCCCAGAAGACCAAGGCGATCGAGATCCAAGACTTCGTCGACCTCAACGAGATCGACCCGATCTACTTCGACCACCCCTATTACCTCGGCCCCGACAAGGGCGCCGAGAAGGCCTACGCGCTGCTGGTCAAGGCGATGGCCGACTCGAACAAGGTCGCGATTGCCCGCTTCGTGCTGCGAAGCCGCGAGAACCTCGCCGCGATCCGGCCGATGGGCAAGGTTCTGACGATGGCGACGATGCGGTTCGCCGACGAGGTCGTCTCGCCCGACGAGCTGGACGACGTGATCCCCGAAAACGGGAAGAGGATCGAGAAGCGCGAGGTCGAGATGGCCAAGCAGCTGATCGAGTCGCTGAGCGGCGAGTTCGAGCCCGACAAGTACCGCGACGAGTACCGCGAGGAGCTCCTGGCGCTGATCGAGCGAAAGGCACGAGGCGAGGAGGTGGTCGAGGCGGTCTCCGAGGCGCCGAAGCCCACCAAGGCCCCTGACCTGATGGCGGCTCTCGAGGAGAGCCTCGCCGCGGTCAAGGGCGAGCCGCTGGCGGCCGGGTCGAAGGAGAAGGGCGGCCAGGAGCGCGCCTCTCGCGCCAAGCCGAAGTCGAAGTCGAAGCCCAAGTCCGGATCGCGGGCCAAGAGCTCCCAGAGCAAGTCGAGATCGCGAAGCAGGGCAAAAGCCGCGAAGTAGACGTAGACGGGCACCGGGTCGCGCTGACGAACCTCGACAAGGTGCTGTGGCCCGATAGTGGGTTCACGAAGGGCCAGGTGATCGACTACTGCGCGCGGATCGCCGACGCGATCCTGCCCCACCTGCGCAACCGGCCGCTGACCCTGAAGCGCTACCCGAACGGCGTCGAGGCGGGCTCGTTCTACGAGAAGCGCTGCCCCGGCCACCGGCCGGAATGGGTGGAGACGGCGGCCGTGTGGAGCGGGCGAAACGAGGGCGACATCGACTACTGCCTGTGCAACGAGAAGGCGACGCTGATCTGGATGGCCCAGCTCGCCGCGCTCGAGCTCCACCCCTCCCTCTCGCTCGCCGCCGAGATCGAGCGACCGACGGTTCTCGCCTTCGACCTCGACCCGGGCGCGCCGGCGGACGTCCTCGACTGCTGCCGGGTCGCCCTTCGCCTTCGGGAGATGTTCGCCGGCCTGGGCCTCGAATGCTTCCCGAAGACCTCGGGGTCCAAGGGGCTGCAGGTGTACGTGCCGCTGAACTCCGAGATCACGTATGAGCGGACAAAGCCGTTCGCCCACGCGGTGGCCCAGGCGCTCGAGCGCGCCGAGCCCGACCGGGTCGTCTCGCGGATGGCCCGCAAGCTGCGCAAGGGCAAGGTGTTCGTCGACTGGAGCCAAAACGACCAGCACAAGACCACGGTCGCGGCCTACTCGCTGCGGGCGCGAGAGCGCCCGACGGTCTCCACGCCGGTCGAGTGGCGGGAGGTGGAGCGGGCGATGAAGCGCAAAGATGAGGGCGGGCTGTCCTTCGAGGCCTCAGACGTCCTGAAGCGGGTCTCCAGTCGAGGGGACCTGTTCGCGCCGGTGCTCGAGCTGACCCAGGAGCTCCCGGCCGAGCTGCTCGGCGACTAGAGGGCCTGGCGGACCACGGGGCGGCGACTGGCGGCGGCCTCGTCGAGGCGGCGGACGGGCGTCGTGTAGGGCGCCTCGCGAAGGATCTCGGGATCGCGCTCGGCCTCGGCGAGGATCTCCTCGATCGCGTCGGCCAGCGCGTCGAGGCCCTCCCTCGTCTCGGTCTCGGTCGGCTCGAACATCAGCGCCTCGTCGACGAGGAGGGGGAAGTAGATGGTCGGCGGGTGGAGGCCGTAGTCGAGCAGGCGCTTGGCGACATCGAGCGTCTTGACGCCGAGCTCGCGCCGGGCCGGCGCTCCGGAGAGGACGAACTCGTGCATGCAGCGGCGCTCGAACGCGACCGGCAGATGCCGTCCCGCCCGCCCCCGCGCGAGCCGCGCGAGCAGGTAGTTGGCGTTCAGGACGGCGGTCTCCGATGCCTCCGTGAGCCCGTCGCCCCCGAGGCTTCGCACGTACGCGTAGGCGCGAACGAAGACGCCGAAGTTGCCCGCGAAGCCACGCAGGCGGCCGATCGACTTCGGCCGGTCGCCGTCGAGCTCGTAGGTGACCGCGGGATCGCCGTCTCGTCGAACCAGCCGTGGGACCGGCAGGTACGGCTCGATGCGATCCGAGACGGCGATCGGCCCGGCCCCCGGTCCGCCGCCGCCGTGTGGTTGCGAGAACGACTTGTGGAGATTGACGTGGACGATGTCGAACCCCATGTCGCCAGGGCGCGTATGGCCCATGATCGCGTTCAGGTTGGCGCCGTCGTAGTAGAGCGTCCCGCCGGCATCGCGCACCTCGCGAGTGATCTCGGCGATCCGCTCGTCGAACAGCCCGAGCGTGTTGGGGTTGGTCAGCATCAGGCAGGCGACCCGCTCGTCGACCTTCGATCGCAGGTCGTCCAGGTCCACTCCTCCCCGCTCGTCGGTCGCCACCTTGACCACCTCGTAGCCCGCCATGGTCACCGAGGCCGGATTCGTGCCGTGAGCGGTGTCGGGGGTCAGAACCCGGGTGCGTTGCTCGCCGCGATCCTCGTGGAAGGCACGGGTCAGGAGCAGGCCGGCGAGCTCTCCGTGCGAGCCGGCCGACGGCTGAAGGCTGACGTGGGGGAGCCCGCAGATCTCGGCCAGGGCGCGCTCGAGGCGCCACATCAGCTCCAGGGCGCCCTGCGCGCGCCTCGGGTCCTGCGCGGGATGAAGGCGCGCGTGCCCGGGGAGCGCCGCGACCCGCTCGTTCAACCGCGGGTTGTGCTTCATCGTGCACGAGCCGAGCGGGTACGGCCCCGTGTCGAGGTCGAAGTTGCGCCGCGAGAGGCGGTTGTAGTGGCGGATGATCTCGGGCTCTGAGACCTCTGGGAGCTCCGGCGGCCGCTTGCGGAGCAGCTCGCGGGGGACCAGCTCGTCCATGGGGCGGTCGGGGACGTCGAGCGGCGGAAGGGTGCTGGCGCGGCGGCCGGCGACGGAGCGCTCGAAGATCGTGGTCGCGCTTTCCCTCTGTTGCGGGGTCGGGACATCGGCCGACGTGGGCGGGGTAGAGGTGGGCTGCGCACTCACCGCGCGACCTCCTGCGGCCGTGGCACTTTTGTGGCGCTGTCCGCCACAAAAGCGCCATCGAGGCCCGAGATCGCGCGTTCGAGAGCATCGGCCAAGCGGTCGATGTCATCCTTCGAGCGCCGTTCGGTGATCGCCACCAGGAGCCCGTCCTCGAACTCGGGGTATTCCCTGCCCAGCCAATACCCGGCCGCGATGCCCTCCCCGGCCGCCCGGTCCAACACGGCGCCCACCGGCGCCTCGAGCCTGACCGCGAACTCGCGCGCCACGGGCGCGGAGTGGAGCAGGCTCACCCCGTCGATCGCCGCCAGGCGCTCCCGCGCATAGGCGGTCCGCCGGCACAGCAGCTCGCCGAGCTCGACCAACCCCCGCTTGCCCAGCCAGGCCAGGTAGACCATCCCTCCGAGGGCGTTGAGCGCCTGGGAGGTGCAGATGTTGTGGGTCGCCTTCTCGCGGCGTATGTGCTGCTCGCGGGTCTGGAGCGCGAGCACGAACCCGCGCCGGCCGTCTGCGTCCACCGTCTCGCCCGCGATCCGTCCGGGCATCCGCCGCAAGTGCTCCTCGGCGGCGCAGAAGAAGCCGAACGAGGGGCCGCCGAAGTCGAGCCGCCCGCCGAGGGGCTGGCCCTCGCCGACCGCAACATCCACTGCACACTCCCCAGGAGGACGCAGCACCCCGAGGGTCAGCGCATCGACCGAGGCGATGGTCAGCGCTCCCGCATCCCTCGCGGCGGCGGCGAGCTTCTCGAGGTCCTCGACGCCGCCGAGGAAGTTCGGATTCTGGACCAGCACCGCGGCCGTGTCGGAGTCGAGCGCTGCCCGGAGCTCCGCGGCGTCGGTCGTCCCGTCGTCAAGGCCCACCTCGACGACCTCGGCCGCGAACCCGCGTGCATAGGTTCGAAGCGTCTCGCGGCTGTGGGGATGGAGGCCGCGCGAGACCACGAGGCGGCTGCGCCCGGTGGCTCCGAGCGCCAGGTAGGCGGCGGAGGCGACCGACGACGGCCCCTCGTACAACGACGCGTTGGCGACCGGCAGCGCGCAGAGCTCGGAGATCGCGGTCTGGAACTCGAACATCACCTGGAGGCCGCCCTGGGAGACCTCGGGTTGATACGGCGTGTAGGGGGTCAGGAACTCCGATCGCTGCGTGATCGCATCGACGATCGCGGGTGAGTAGTGGTCGTACATCCCCGCCCCCAGGAAGCACAGCTCGGCGTCGGCGTCGGCGTTTCGCTTCGCGAGCGAGGCCAGGTGGTCGAAGCACTCGGTCTCCGACAGGCCGTCGGGAAGGTCGAGCGGCCGTTCGCGCCGAAGCTCAGCCGGGATGTCCGCGAACAGCTCGTCGACCGAGTCGACACCGATCGCATCGAGCATCGCCTCGCGATCGGCGTCTGTTGCGGACGTGTAGCGGGTCAAGGCGTCGCTCCTGGCGGCTGGTGGGGACCGGCCACAGATGCTAGTCGGCGGACCCGGCGGGTCCGGCTCAATCGCTGAGCAGCCCGCGGTAGGCGTCGGCGTCCAGAAGGCCTTCGGCCTCGGCCGGGTCGGACAACTTGACCCTGACCAGCCACCCCTCCCCGTAGGGGTCCTCGTTGATCAGCTCGGGGCGATCGCCGATCGCCTCGTTGACCGATGTGATCTCGCCCGAGAGCGGCGCGTAGACGTCGGAGACCGCCTTGACGGACTCCACCTCGGCGTACGCCTCGTTGCCCTCGACCCGCGAGCCGACCGCGGGCGGCTCGTAGAACACCACCTCGCCCAGCGCGTCCTGGGCGTACCAGGTGATCCCGAAGGTTGCGTCCTCGCCGTCGATCAGCGCCCAGTCGTGCTCGGGGTGGTACCGAAGCCCGTCCGGGTAGGTCTCATCCGCCAACGCTTCGCTCCTTTCGCTCGTACAGGGGCTTCGACTCTATGCGCGCGGGGCGCCTCTTGCCCCGGACGTCGATCTCCAGCTCGGCTCCGGGCTCGGCGAGGCCCCGGGCCACGTAGCCCAGCCCGATCCCGATCCCTAGCGAGGGCGAGAGCGTCCCGCTGGTGACCACCCCCACCTCCTTCTCATCCTTCACGATCGCATTGCCCTGGCGCGGGATCCCGGGCCCGGTGAGCACGAACGGTGCCAGGACCTGCTCCGTGCCGCGCTTGCGAGCCTCCCGGACCGCGTCGGCCCCGATGAACCCCGTCTTCTCGCGACAGCACCAGCCGAGCCCCGCCTCGATCGGGTTTCGGTGCTCGTCCATGTCGTTGCCATACAGGTGGAAGCAGACCTCCATCCGAAGCGTGTCGCGGGCGGCGAGCCCGGCGGGAGTAGCGCCCGAGGCGATCAGCGCCTCCCAGACGGCGCCGACGTGTCCGGGGGGCACGAGCAGCTCAACCCCGTCCTCTCCCGTGTACCCGGTGCCGCAGACGAGCATCTGCACTCCGGCGATGGAGAGGCCGGCCGTGTGCATGCGCGCTGGAAGCTCGCCGTCGGCGAGCCCGCCGAGGATCGAGCGCGCCTCGGGGCCCTGGACCGCGAGCATCGCGTAACCGTCGATCGCGTCGACGACCTTGGCGTCGTAGGAGGCCGCGTGCTCCGCGAACCAAGCGTGATCGCGCTCGTGGTTGGCCGCGTTGGTGACCGTCAGGAAGCGATCGTCGGCGGGCCGGTACGTGAACAGGTCGTCGAGGATCCCCCCGTCATCGCGACACAGGGCGGAGTACTGCGCCCCGCCCACCCCGAGCTTCGAGACATCGTTCGAGAGCAGGCGCTGAAGCAGCCTCGGGGCATCGGGGCCCGAGGTCTCGATCTCGCCCATGTGCGAGACGTCGAACACGCCGCAGCCGGAGCGAACCGCGAGATGCTCGGGGCGCACGCCCTGGTAGGAGACGGGCATCTCGAAGCCGGCGAACGGGACCAGCTTCGCGCCCGCGGCGTGGTGCGCCTCGTACAGCGGGGTGCGCTTCAGGGCGGCGGTGGCCACCCCAGGCAGGCTAGTGGCCTAGTTGCCCTTCAGGAACGAGGGGACGTCGATCTCGTCCTCGGAGACCTGGAGCTCGCGGCGCTCGCGATCCTCGAGCCCGCTCACGTTTCGCCGGCGGGCTCGGTCGCGGAGCTGCATCGGCCGGCGCGCCAGGGTCTCGGAGCCCTCGAAGCCGGTGGCGATCACGGTCACCCGGACCTCGTCGGCCATCGACGGGTCGATCACCGTCCCGAAGATGATGTTCGCGCCCTTGTCGGCGGTCGAGACGACGATGTCCGCCGCCTCGTGGACCTCGAAAAGGTTGAGGTCCTCGGAGCCGGTGAAGTTGAGGAGCATGCCGGTCGCGCCCTCCACCGACTCCTCCATGAGCGGCGAGGAGACGGCCATCTTGGCGGCCTCGGCGGCCCGGTTCTCGCCCGATGCGGACCCGATCCCCATCATCGCCGAGCCGGCCTCCGACATGACCGCGCGGACGTCCGCGAAGTCGAGGTTGATCTGCCCCGGGGTGGTGATCAGGTCGGTGATGCCCTGGACGCCCTGTCGCAGGATGTCGTCGGCCATCCGGAACGCCTCGCTGACCGAGGTCCGGCGCTCGACGACCTGGAGCAGCTTCTCGTTCGGGACGATGATCAGCGTGTCGCACTTGGCGCGCAGCTTGTCGATCCCGTCGAGGGCCTGCTGCATGCGGCGGCTTCCCTCGAACTCGAACGGCTTGGTGATCACACCGACGGTCAGCGCGCCGATCTCCTCCTTGGCGATCTCCGCGATCACGGGTGCGGCGCCGGTCCCGGTGCCGCCACCCTCGCCCGCGGTGACGAACACCATGTCGGCGCCCTTCAGCGCCTCCTTGATCTCGTCGCGGGTCTCGGCCGCGGCGCCGGCGCCGATCTCGGGATTCGCCCCGGCACCCAGTCCCTTCGTGAGCTGGTGGCCGATCGGAAGCTTGATGTCCGCCTCGCAGGCCTGAAGGGCCTGCACGTCGGTGTTGACCGCGATGAACTCGACCCCTCTGAGGCCGGCGTCGACCATGCGGCTGACGGCATTCGTGCCTCCGCCGCCCGCGCCGACGACCTTGATCACCGCGAGATACGAGGATTCGACCATGACCTCTCGCTTGTTGTTCTCCCGTTTGCGCGATCCGAGACTAAACCGATGCTTGAGAGTTTCGGAACGCCTTGAGCCTCAAGCCTGAGACGAAGGTAAGGCATCGCGGCTTCCCTGTCAACGTGGGCTTCCGGGGTCGGCACGGAATCGTGCAACGCCGAACCCTCGAGTCCAACACGAGAGTCAGGCGATTCCGGCCCGCCTCAAGCTGGAGTCGAGGGTTGGTCGACAGGCGCTCATGGAACCGCCATCGGGGCGGCCGGGGTGGTCGTCGTGGGCGTCACCGGGGTAGTCGCCGCCGAAGGCGCCGAGGTCCCCCCCACCGCCGGGCGCTGCGGCACCCGGACGTCGATGTAGGTCAGCGAGCTGACCGAAGGGTTGGCGAGGATCGCCGTGACCGCGGCCCACTTGGCCTCCAGGTCGCTCGCCGTTCCGAACTTGAGGTCGATGCCGCCGTGCATCGTCACCGTGATCCCGAAGTCGCTCGAGCGCGTCGTCCCGTCGATCAGGGGGCGAAGCGGCGCCGGCGCGGCGCCGATCGTCAGGGCCTCGGCCAGGGCCTCGCCGCCGAGCCGGCCCGAGGCCGGCAACGACGCCACCTCGAGCCGCGGCAGGCTCTTCGGGACGTCGATCCCGGGAAGCACCGAGCCGTCGGTGGCTACCGGCACCTGACGATCGCCGTGGTGGGCCACGAGGGCCGGCTGGCGCTGGGTGACGTGGATCGTCAGGCCGTGCGGAAAGCTCGGGTCGGCGGTGAGCGACGCGACGCTCGCGGAGTCGCGAACCGAGGCGGTCAAGCGGTCCGTCTGCACGTGGAGGGTGGTCATCTGACGGGCGGCGTGGGTGAGCTCGGCGACGATCTTCTGCTTGTCGGAGCTCGCGACCCCCTCGACCCTTACGTGCTCCACCGCGACAAGCGAGGAGTCCCGAAACCAGCTGAAGTAGGCGATCGCGAGCCCCGCTCCGAGAGTCGCCACGACGATCATCCAGCGGAGCGGCCTTCGGGGCAGGACGGCGGTGAGCCGCGACAGCGGGCGTCGCGCTCGCGGCGCGCGTCCCCTCGGCGATGCGGTCCTCGGCCTCGGGGCCGACGGCCGCGCGGTGGGGGCGCGTCCCCTGGTCCGCCGCTTCCCCGCGGCCGTCGTGGCGGAGGTGCTCACAGGGAGATGATTCGCGCTCTCGGCGGCCGCCCCTGCCCGAGTCGTTCAGGCCTCATCCGCGTCCTCGGCCAGATCCCACCCCTCGGGCCAGTCGACCTCGCCGAGCACCTGAACCTCGGGCTCGAGCACGACCCCGAAGCGGGCGTGGACGCGGCGCCGAGCCTCGGCCATCAGCGCGAGGATGTCGGCGGTGCTGGCCTCGCCGGTGTTCTCGACGAAATTCGCGTGGACGTCGGACAGTCGTGCACCGCCCACCCGAAGGCCCCGGCATCCGGCGGCCTCGAGCAGCTGGCCGGCGGTTCGGCCCTCGGCGTCGGGCGGATTGCGAAAGGTCGAACCAAACGTCTTGATCCCGGACGGCTGTGCTTCTCGCCTCATCCCCCGCATCTGGGCCATGGTGCTGCGGATCGTGTCCACGTCTCCCTCGGCCAGCCCGAATGAGGCTCGCGAGACGACCTCCCCGGGGCGCAGGTTGGACTTTCGGTACTCGAACCCGAGCTCGCCGGGCGCTCGGCGCTCGATCCGTCCGGCGGTGCACACGTCGACCCATTCGAGCACCCCGCCGAGCTCACCGCCGTAGGCGTTCGCGTTCATCTTCACCGCTCCCCCCACCGTCCCCGGGATGTTGATCCCGAACTCCAGGCCCTTCAGCCCCCAGCGGGCGGCCTTCGCGGCAGCCGACGGGAGGCGGGCGCCGGCGCCGCACAGAACGCTGGATTCCCGGCGCTCGATCGCGCTCAGCTCGCCATCGAGCTTGATCACGAGCCCTCCTACCCCGCGGTCTGAGACGAGCAGGTTGGACCCCGAGCCGACCACGCTCACCTCGGCCCCCTCGACGGCGGCCCACTCTAGAAGCTCGGCGAGCTCGGGATCGCGGCGAGGGCGGGCGAACATCTCGGCATGGCCCCCGGCGCGCACCGTGGTCAGCCGGGCCAGCGGGTAGTCCCGCTCGACTTCCGCGGGGGCCCTCACCGGGCCTCGCCCTCGACCAGCGCGCCGGCCAGGAGATGGATGTCTCCCGCCCCGATCGTGACCAGCAGATCTCCCTCGCCGAGCCGTCGCGAGAGGGCGCGTTCGGCCCGCTCTGCGTCGACGAGCCACCACACGGGCCGCCCGCCGGCGTGGTCCGCCGCCGCGCGGGCGACGTCGAGCCCGCTCACCCCCGCGAGCGGCCCGACCGGCTCCTCGCGGGCGGGATAGACGTCGAGCACCGCGATCTCGTCGGCGGCCGCGAGCGCGGCGCCGAACCGGCGACCGAGGGCCTTGGTTCGCGAGTAGAGGTGCGGCTGGAAGACGGCGATCAGCCGGCGGGGCTCGAGCTCGCGGAGCGCCGCCAGCGCCGCTGCCACCTCGGTCGGATGGTGGGCATAGTCGTCGTAGATCGCCGCCCCGTTGCGATGGCCCCGGAGCTCGAGCCTTCGCAGCATGCCGGGAAACGAGGCGAGGGCCGAGGCGGCGTCGGCCAGATCGAATCCCGCGAGCTCGAGGGCGGCGAGCGCCGCGCGGGCGTTCAGCACGTTGTGGCGACCCGGAACCGCCAGGTCGAGCTCCGGCCCCGGCCGATCGAGGTCGAACGCAGCGGTGCGCTGCCCACCGGCCAGCCCGGCCGCCTCGCCGTCCGCGGGCAGCGCCAGGCCGGCGGCCGGCTCGCAGAAGCGGCGGAAGGCCTCGAGCAGCTCGGCGCGCGAGGCCCAGCGCGAGTGGTGGTCGAGCTCGACATTGGTCACCACCGCGATCTCGGGCTCGAGCCGAAGGAAGCTCCCGTCGGATTCGTCAGCCTCGGCGACTATCCACTCGCCTTCTCCCCAGCCGGCGTTCGCCACCTCGCCCCCAGGCCCGGCGCCGGGGAGCTCGCCGCCCAGGACGAAGGCGGGATCGGCCCCGATCGCCCCGAGCGCGTGAGTAAGCATCCCCGCCGTCGTCGTCTTGCCATGAGTTCCGGAGACGGCGATCAGGCGCTTGGCTTCGCAGAGCTCGGCCAGGAGCTCGCCGCGATGGACCACTCGCTGGCCGCGCCGGACGGCAATCGCGAGCTCCGGGTTGTCGTCCGAGACCGCGGTCGAGACGACGACCTCGGCATCCGCGGGCACCGCGTCGGCGTCGTGTCCGACCGTCGGCTCGAGCCCCGCCTCGCGAAGCCGCGCCAGGTAGGAGCTCTCGGCGCGGTCGCTGCCGCTCACCCGCGCGCCGAGCCTCGCGCAGACGAGGGCCAGGCCGCTCATCCCGGCGCCGCCGATCCCGATCAAGTGAAGGCTGCGTTCGGACCACCCGCTCATCGGCCGGCCTCCAGGACCTCGCGCGCGATCCGCTCGGCCGCATCGGGCCGGGAGAGGCTCGACGCGGCGGCCGCCATCCGTTCGAGGCGTTCGGGATCGCCGAACAGCTCCCCGACGGTCCGCGCGAGCGTCGAGGGATCGAGCGCGGCGTCCTCGATCACGACCGCGGCCCCCGCGTCGGCCATCCAGGCCGCATTGGCGTGCTGGTGGTTCGCGGCGGCATGGGGATAGGGGACCAGGATCGCCGGCCTCCCGGCCGCCGCGAGCTCGAAGACCGAGCCGCCCGCGCGGGCCAGCACCAGGTCGCAGGCGGCGAGCGCGTCACCGAGGTCGGGCTCGTACTCGAGCAGCGTGAACCGCTCGGCCGGCGCGGATTCAAGGCGTTCGCGAGCGAGCGGATGGTCGCGATGGCCGGTGATCTGGATCACGTGGAAGGCGCGCTCGGTCCCCGCGCCGGCTCCCAGAAACGTGTCGAGCGCGCACTCGTTGATCGATCGCGCTCCCTGGCTTCCTCCGAAGACCAGCAGGCAGCGCTCGTCGGTGCCGATCCCGAACCGCCGGCGCGCCTCCCGGCGATCGGCACTCAGGATCGCCGCGGGAACCGGCCGACCGGTCAGCCGGTAGGGATCGCCCTCTCGTCCCGCGATCGGGAAGGCGAGGCAGACGCGGCGCGCCCGCCGTGCCAGGAGGCGGTTCGCCAGCCCGAGGTGGCGATCGGCCTCGGTCAGGACCAGCGGGGTCCGCAGCGAGATCGCCGCCAATCCCGCGGGGCCGGCCACGTATCCGCCTCCCCCCATGACGACGGTCGCGCCCCTTCGCCGAAGGGCCGCCCGCGCCGCCGGCACCGCTCGGAGCGCGAGGACCGCCGCCCCCGCCGCCTTCAAGGGAGCGCCGCGGTCCAGGCCGCGCAGCCGCAGGTAGTCGATCTCGTATCCCGCCGCGGGGACCAGGTCGGCCTCGAGGCGATCGGGCGTGCCGAGGAACGAGACCGCGGCGCCGCTACCGCGAAGCGCGTCGGCGACGGCCAGCGCCGGCACCACGTGTCCCGCGGTTCCCCCCGCGGCTATGACGACTCTGGGCACTGCGGGAAACGCTCCTTTCTGCGGCGGGGACGCGACGCCTGGCCCGCCCGCCGTCGATGGCGCGCAGTCTCGCAGCGCCGGTGGCGGGCCGCGCGGGCGCCGCGGCCCGGCCCCCGCGAGCCACGTTGAGGAGCAGTCCCGTCGCGGCGAGCATGACCAGGAGGCTCGAGTTGCCGTAGGAGACGAACGGAAGCGGCACCCCGGTCAGCGGCGCCAGGCCGAGCACCGCGAACAGGTTGACGATCGCCTGCACCAGGACCAGCGAGGTGAGGCCGGCGGCGAGCAGCTTTCCGTAGCGATCGCGGGCCCGCTGGGCCGTCCGAAGCCCGGCGTAGGCGAACAGCCCGAACAGCCCGACGAGGACCGAGAGGCCGGCCAGCCCGAGCTCCTCGCCGATCACCGCCGCGATCATGTCCGTGTGGGCCTCCGGCAGGTAGAACGCCTTCTGGAGGCTCTGCCCCAGGCCGACGCCGAAGATGCCTCCCGAGCCGAGAGCGATCTTGGCCTGGATCGCCTGGAACCCGGCGCCGCTCGGGTCGCCGGTCGGGTTCAGGAACCCGGTCAGGCGGGCCATTCGGTAGGGCTCGATCAGGATCGCGAGGAGCACGACGACGCCGATCGCCCCGGCGAGGAGCATCAGCTGGCGGATCTTCATCCCGGCGGCGATCAGCAGGGCGGCGGTCGCAAAGCAGACCACGATCGCGGTCCCGAGGTCCGGCTCGGCCACCATCAGCATGCACGCGAGGCCGACCACCGCGAAGTACGGGGCCAGGGTGCGGATGCTCCGGACCATGGTCGGGCGGGCGGCGAGCACGCTCGCTCCGTAGAGGACAAGCGCCAGCTTGGCGAGCTCCGAGGGCTGGAGCTGGAACGGCCCCGCGGCGATCCAGCGGCTTGCCCCGTTGGTCGAGGCCCCCACTCCGGGGACGAGCACGGCGAGCAGGAGGAAGAACGAGGCGGCGAGAAGCAGCGGGGTGAGCGGGCGGATGATCCGAAGCCCGCGAGCCGCCAGCAGGCGCATGGCCACCAGGCCGAACGCGCCGATCAGCAGGGTCCGCTTCAGGTAGTAGGCGCTGTCGCCGCCCTGGCCGAGGAGGGCGGTCGTCGAGCTGGCGCTGAAGACCATTACGACGCCGAAGGCGAGCAGGCAGAGGGTCGCCGTGAGGAGCAGGTTGTACTCGATCGGCTGCGAACCGGCCCGGCGTCGCGCCCGGGGGCCCAGCCGGCTGAGCGAGAAGGCGGTCATCGGGCGAGCCCCCGAACGAGGGCGCGAAACCGCTCCCCCCGCTCCTCGAAGTCCCGGAAGGCGTCGAAGCTCGCGCAGGCCGGCGAGAGCAGGACGACCTCGCCGGGGCGTGCCGCTGCCGCGGCCTCGGCGACCGCCTCGCCGAGCCCGTCCGAGCGCCGGAGCTCGACTCCACTCGCCTCGGCCGGCGCCAGATCGCGGGCGAGCGTCTCGGCGGCCTCGCCGATCAGGTAGCAGGCGGCGCATCGGCGGATCACGGGCTCCACCAGCCCCTCGAAGCCTCCGCCCTTCAGCGACCCGCCGAGGATCACGTGAACCCCGCCTTCGAACGAGTCGAGCGCGGCGGCGGCGGCCGCGACGTTCGTCGCCTTCGAGTCGTTGACGTAGGTGACGCCACCGATCTCGGCGACCTGCTCGAGCCGGTGGGACACTCCCGGAAACGTCCTCAGGGCGTCCGCCACCGCGGCCCGCTCGATCCCCATCGCCAGGGCCGCCGCGGCGGCCGCCATCGCGTTGTCGGCATTGTGCGGGCCCCGAAGGCCGAGATCGGCGGCACCGATCAGGGGCTCGCCGTCGGCGAAGATCACCTGATCGACGAGCGCGACCTCGCAGCTCGGGTCGCCTCCCCGGCAGTAGGCGACCCGGCGCCCGCAGCCGCCGAGGTCGAGGCCCCGGAAGGCCGGGTCGGATGCGTTGAAAACGGCGACGTCGTCGTTTCCCTGGTTGGCGAAGACGCGGAGCTTGGCGGCGAGGTAGGAGTCCAGGTCGCCGTGGCGGTCGAGGTGGTCGGGCGAGATGTTGAGCAGGACCCCGCACTCGGGGGCGAAGAGCTCGGAGTCGGAGAGCTGGAAGCTCGAGCATTCGCAGACGACAGTCGCATCGCCGGGGATCGAGCCCGCGAGCGACGCGACCGGGGTTCCGATGTTGCCCGCCACCGCGACCGGCTCGCCGGAGGTACGCCACGCATGGCCGAGGAGCTCGGTGACGGTGGTCTTGCCGTTCGTCCCGGTCACGGCGACGAAGCGGCCCGGCACCAGGCGCCAGGCCAGCTCGAGCTCGCCGAGGACCGGCAGCCGCCGTCGGCGCGCCGCCTCGAGAGCCGGCGCGCCATCCGGCACCCCGGGGCTCTTGACCAGGCAGCGGGCGGCTTCGACCAGCTCGACTCCATCGGTATCCAGGTGAACTTCGACGCCCGACGCGCTCAGCCCTGCCGCCCCCTGGGGCGCCGCCGCATCGCAGCCGACGACCTGCTGGTCGGCCGCGGCCAGCATCCGGGTCACGGCCTGCCCCGAACGGGCGAGCCCGAGCACCAGGTACGGCCCGCCGGGGAGCGGCGGTCGGGGTTTCGTCACCCGATCGAGTTCTGGTAGAGCGTGTAGCCGATGCCGGCGAAGACCGCGGCAATGATCCAGAACCGGAGCATGATCTTCGTCTCCGACCAGGCCATCATCTCGAAGTGGTGGTGGACCGGCGCCATCAGCAGGACGCGGCGCCGGAACATCTTGAAGCTCAGGACCTGAACCGCGACCGAGAGCGCCTCGATCACGAAGATCCCGCCGAGGATGATGAGCAGGAGCTCGGTCTGGGTCATGACGGCCAGCGCGCCGATCGCCGCCCCCAGCCCCAGCGAGCCCGTGTCCCCCATGAAGATCGCCGCCGGAAACGAGTTGAACCACAGAAAGCCGACCGAGGCGCCGACCAGGCACGCCGACAGGAGGGCCAGTCCCTCCTGGCCGCTCGTGATCGTGATCGCCGTGTAGGCGAGCAGCACGATCGCGCACGACCCGGCCGCGAGCCCGTCGAGCCCGTCGGTCAGGTTGACCGCGTTCGACGCGCCCGCGATGACCAGGAAGACGAACAGAACGTAGAGCACCGGCCCGAGATAGATCTGGGCGTCGAAGACCCGGACCTGGAGGCGGGGGTCGAGCCCGACCTGGGTCGTCGCCACCCACCAGAGCGCGAGCGCCAGCCCGATCTGGACCAGGAGCTTCCAGCGAGCGGGCAGGCCCAGGGAGCGGCGCTTGCTGACCTTGATGTAGTCGTCGGCGAAGCCGAGCGCGGCCGCCCCCAGGGCCACCCCGAATACGGCCAGGCTCTGGGTGTCCCGCGGTCCCAGGACCAGGAACGGAACGGCGATCGCAACGAACACGATCAGCCCGCCCATGGTCGGGGTCCCGGCCTTCGAGTGGTGCTCCTGCGGGCCGTCCTCGCGGATCTGCTGCCCGAACTCCCTGGCCCTCAGGAACTCGATGAACTTGGGCCCGAGGAAGATCGTGATCAGCATCGCGGCCATCCCCGCGATCAGGATCTCGCCGCGGTCGACGGCGGCGGAGGCGACGCTGGCGAGCACCGGCGTCACGTGCCCGAGCCGTCCTCGGCGCGGAGCCGGTCGGCGATCAGCTCCAGCCCGACTGAGCGCGAGCCCTTTATCAACGCGGCGTCGCCCGCCCAGATCAGCTTCTCGGCGAGCGGAGCGGCCGCCTCGGCGTCGGGCGCCCAGACGTCCGGCGCATAGTCATGCGCCAGCTCGCCGACCCCGAGGATCGGGCCGATCCCGAGCCCGCGTGCGTGGGCTCCGGCTTCGCGGTGGTAGCCGGCCGCATCCGGTCCGAGCTCCGCCATCTCGCCGAGGACGGCGACGTGGCGGGGGGCCTCGATAGCGGCCAGATGGTCCAACGCGGCGCGCATCGAAACCGGGTTCGCGTTGTAGCAGTCGTTCACGAGGACGGTGCCCCCGGGCAGCTCGATCAACTCTCCACGCAGGCGCGAAAAGGTTATCCCCGGCGCCCGACGCGCCATCTCATCGACCGAGACCTCGAGCGCGACGCCAATCGCGATCGCGGCGAGGGCGTTGGAGAGATTGTGTGCCTCGTCGAACGGGAACCGGAAAGTCGCCGCGCCGTGCGGGGTGCCGATCGCGGCCTCCATCGAGCGGCGGCCGGGGACGACGTGACGCGCGAACACGTCGCCGCCGGCTCCAAACGTGATCGTGACGATGCTGGTCCCCAGATGGGGCCGAAGCGCCTCGGCATCGGCGGGGACGATCGCCCTGCCGCTCTCGGGGAGAGCGGCCAGGAGCTCCGCCTTCGCCTCGGCGATCGCCTCGAGCGTCCCGAGCAACTCGAGATGGACGGGGCCGACGTTGGTGATCGTGCCGATCTGGGGCTCGGCGATCCGGCAGAGCTCCGCGATCTGCCCGCGCCCGCGCATCGCCATCTCCAGCACCAGCGCCTCGGTCTGGGGCGGGGCGCTGAGGATCGTCAGGGGCAGCCCGATCTCGGTGTTGTAGTTCTGCGGGCTGGCATGGACGCGGAGCGGCAGGATCGCGTGGCAGATGTCCTTGACCGAGGTCTTCCCGACCGATCCGGTGATCCCCACGACGGGGCAGCCGAGCTCGCGTCGCCAGTCGTGCGCCAGGCCTTGGAGGCCGGCGAGAGGATCCCGGGCCGCCAGGACCCAGCCTCCGCCGGCGGCCGGGGCCTCGCCGCTTCCAGGCGCCAGGGCGTGAGCCCATTCCGGCGCCACCACGACTCCCCACGCGCCTGCCTCGAGGGCCGCGGCGGCGAACTCGCCTCCCTCCGATCGCTCGCCGGGGAGGCCGAAGAACAGGTCGCCCGGCCCGACCTCGCGAGAATCGATCACGGCTCGCTCCGGGCGCCCGCCGCCGCCCGCGCGAGCCACCTCGGCGCCGGCGGCTGATGCGATCCGATCGGGGGAGAGCTCGATCAAGCGCCGCGCTCGCCGTCGTTTCGGCGTAGCTCCTCAGCGGCGACCAGGCGATCGTCGAAGGGGATCTTTCGCCCCCCGGCGAGCTCCTGGCCCTGCTCGTGGCCCTTGCCGGCGATCACGACTGTGTCACCCGGGGCCGCCTCATGGAGGGCCAGCGCGATCGCCGCCCTGCGGTCGGCCTCGACCCGGACGCGCCGGCCCGGGCTCGCAATCCCGGCGACGATCTCATCGATGATCGCCCCGGGCGGCTCGGAGCGCGGGTTGTCGGAGGTGATCACGCAGGCGTCGGACAGCCGGGCGCCGATCTCACCCATCAGGGGGCGCTTGTCGCGATCGCGGTCGCCGCCGCAGCCGAACACGGTGATCAGCCTTCCGGTGGTCAGCTTTCGCGCCGCGCGCAGGGCGTTGTCGAGCGAGTCCGGCGTGTGCGCGTAGTCGACAATCACGGTGAACGGCTGGCCGACGTCGACGGGCTCGAACCGCCCGGGGACCCGGCCCGCGCCGGCGAGCGCGGCGGTGGCGGCATCGGCGGACACGCCGAGCGCCTCGCAGGCCGCCAGCGCGCCGAGTGCGTTCTCGACGTTGAAGTGTCCCGGCAGCGGGGTTCGCACACCGATCTCACCGCCGGGCCCCGCGCACAGGAACCGCGACCCCGCGGCGTCGAACGTGACCTCGAGCGCCCGATAGTCGGCCCCCTCGGCGCCTTGGGGCGAGAAGGTGAGGAGGCGCGGGCCCCCCTCCCCGCGCAGCTCGTCGGCGAGGCGGGCTCCGTAGGGGTCGTCGAGGTTGACCACCGCGACGCCGACCGGGCTCGCGGAGTCGACGAACAGGCCGCGCTTGGCCGCGAAGTAGGACTCCATGTCGCCGTGGAAATCCAGATGGTCCTGGGTCAGGTTCGTGAAAACGGCGACCGTGAAGCGGATCCCCCTCGTCCTGCCGAGGGACATCGCGTGCGAGGAGACCTCCATCGCGCAGGCCCGGTCTCCCGCCTCGAGCATCTCGCGGAAGGTCGCCTGGAGATCGATTGCCTCCGGCGTCGTCCGCTCAACGTCCTTCTCGACTCCTCCGACCACCTTCTTCACGGTGCCGAGAAGTCCGGTCGAGACGCCCTCGGCCTCCATCACGTGACGGATCAAGAACGCGGTGGTCGTCTTGCCATTGGTCCCGGTCACCCCCGCGACTCGAAGCCGCGCCGTCGGGTCGCCCCAGAAGCGCACCGCCACGGGCGCCATCGCGGCGCGCGAGCTCGGGACCCTCGCCTGCGCCACGGGCAGGTCCAGGAGGCGCTCGACGACCAGGGCGCCGGCTCCCGCCTCCACCACCGCGGGGGCGAAGTCGTGGCCGTCGGAGCGCTCCCCCGGGACGCAGAAGAAGAGGCTTCCGGGCTGCACCTGGCGGCTGTCGTATGCGAGGCTCGAGACCTCGACTCCCTCAGGCCCGGCGAACTCGGCGACGTCGGTGCCGGCGAGAAGCTCGCGGAGCTCCATCGCGGCGATTTTAGGGCGCCGCCGTCGCGGTTCGCACGTGAATCACCTGCGGGCGCCTGCGGCGCCCTGACACGCCTGTTTCGGAGCTAAAGCTCCTCATCCCTGATCCGGGGGGATCTCGAGGTAGGGCAGGGCGAACTTGGCGATCTCTTCGAACGCGGGGGCGGCCACGGTTCCGCCGTAGTAGTTGCCGCCCTTCGGGTCGTTGACGACGACCGCGACCAGAAGCCTCGGGTTGTGGGCCGGGGCGAAGCCGACGAACGAGGCGATGAACTTGGTGGTCGAGTAGCCACCCTTGATGGCCACCTGGGCCGTTCCGGTCTTGCCCGCCAGCGTGTAGCCAGGGATGCTCACCTCGGATGCGGTGCCTCCCGGCTCGAGGACGCCCTCCAGCATCTGCCGCAGCTTGGCCGCGTTGGCGGCGCTGATCACGCGATCGCCGGGCGGCTCGGACACCGGGGTGTCACCCTGATCGAGGACGAGCTGGGGCGGCCTCAGGATCCCTCCGTTGGCGATCGCCGAGTAGGCGGCCGCCATCTGGATCGGGGTCACCGAGAGTCCCTGCCCCATCGGGAGGTTCCCCATCGTCGAGCCCGAGAACTGCGACGGGGTTGGGACGATGCCACCCTCCTCGCCGGGGAACTGGGTCCCGGTCGGGACGGCGAACCCGAAGCGGCGCACCCAGTCGTAGAAGTGCTGGGCCCCGAGCCCGAGCCCGATCTTGACCGCCCCGACGTTCGACGACTGGGCGAGGATCTGGGCGACCGTGAGGCTCTCCGGGCCGCGAGCCTCGGCGTCGCTGATCGTCCGGTCGGCCACGTGGAGCTCGACCGGGAGCTGGAACACGGTGCTCGGGGTGACCATGTGCTGCTGGAGGGCCCCCGCGACCGTGAACGCCTTGAAGGTGGAGCCCGGCTCGTAGGTGAACCCCGTCGCCATGTTCTGGAGGTCGCGGGGGTCGGCCGAGCCCGGATCGTACGGGTTGACGGTCGGCCAGTCGGCCATCGCGAGGATCTGGGAGTTACGCGGGTTCATGACGATGGCCGTTGCGTCCTTGGGCTGATAGGTGGCCCCGACGTCGGCCAGCACCTGCTCTGTCCGCGCCTGGATCTGGGCGTCGATCGTGAGCCTCAGGTCCTCGCCGTGCTGCGCCTGGGAGACGGTGTTCCGCTCGATCTCCTTGCCGAGCCCGTCGACCGTCACCGCTCGCTCCCCGCTCGCGGCGCCCAGGATGCCTTGGTCGGCGGCCTCGAGGCCGGTCAGGCCCTGGCCGTCGGTGCCGACCGTGCCGATCACCTGGGTGGCGAGCTTGCCCTCCGGGTAGAGCCGCCGGCTCGACGGGACCGTCGAGATCCCCTCGATCCCGAGCTTTCGCACCCGCTCGGCTGTCTTCAGGTCGACCTCGTGGGCGACATACGCGAACCCCGACGAGCGGTCCGAGAGCGCCTTGAGGATGTCGGCGCTGGAGACCGGCAGGAGGTGCGCGAGCCGGCGGGCCGTCCCGGCGGGCCTCCTTACCTGGTAGGGGGTCGCGACGACGTCGGCCGCGTCCTCGGAGACAGCGAGCTCGCGTCCGGTGCGGTCGAGGATGCTGCCGCGCTGGCCGGGGATCGTCACCGTCTGCACGTGCTGGCTCTGCGCGTCGGCGCTCAGGCCGGCGCCCTGCACGCCCTGTACCCAGGCCGCTCGACCGATCGCGAGGCAGAAGAGCAGCAGAAAGCAGGCGAAGAGCAGGCCGATGCGCCGCTCGATCACGGCGTCGCCACGGCAGCCGGGGAGGCCGTCGGCGTGGGTGCGACCGGCGCGCTCGTCGTCACCGACCCGTCGCCCGCCGTGACCGCGCCCGAGGCCAGCCGCTGGGCGGCCCGGGCCGCGTCGCCCGGCTTCGGGTGGAGGTAGATGATGGTGCCGGGCTCGGGGACGATCAAGCCGAGGCTCGAGGCGTCCGCGGAGAGGTGCTGCTCCGAGGCGCCTGCCTTGGAGATCTGCGCCCTGAGGATCGAGATCTCGCGCTTCAGGGAATCGACCTGCTTCCCGCTCCTGCTCGCGGCGGCGTTGAAGCTCAGGGAGAGGACGTTGAGAGCGACGATTCCGACCAGGAGCGTGGTCAGCAGGCCGATCCACAATCGGCCCCTGGTCAGGCGTCTGACCAGGCCGGACTCGGCGATCCCCGATACCGCGACCGCGGTGCGCCCGACGGCGACCGGGACGAGCCGGACGGGCATCGGCATCCGCGCCGGCCGGCGCTCGACCGGCGCGGGGCGACGTCGTGGCGGGGGCTGGGTGCGGGGACGGGTGCGGCGGGCCGGCGCGGTCTTGGCGGCGGGACGGGCCGCGGTTGCAGCTTGAGCCGCCATCAGGTGGTCCCAGCTTCGCCGCCGGCGACGCCATCCCTACTCGCCTTGAGAGCGGCGCGAAGGCGGGAGGAATGCGAGCGGGGGTTTCGCTCGATCTCCTCGGGGGTGGCCGAGAGGGCGCGGCGGGTGATCAGCTCGGCCTCGGGCCGCCCGCCGCAGCGACACTCCGGGAGCTCCGGGGGACAGGTGCAGCCGCGCGCCAGGTCGCGAAGGAACCGTTTCGCGCGGCGGTCCTCGAGCGACTGGAACGAGATCACGGCGAACCGCCCGCCCTCGCGGAGCAGGTCCCAGGCACAGGGGAGCGCCCGGTCAAGGAGCTCGAGCTCGTCGTTGACCGCGATCCGGATCGCCTGAAAGGTCCGCTTGGCCGGATGGCCGCGCCCGAACCGGTAGGCGGGCGGAACGGCGGCCCTGATCGCGTCGACCAGCTCCGACGTGGTCTCCAGCGGCCGGCGGCGAACGATCTCGGCGGCGATCGAGCGGGCATGGCGCTCCTCGCCGTGCTCTCGGATCACCTCGGCGAGGCGCCGCTCGGGCCACTCGTTGAGAAGGGTGGCCGCGCTCAGCTCCTGGCCGGTGTCCATTCGCATGTCGAGCGGCGCGTCGTAGGTGTAGGAGAAGCCCCGCTCCAGGGCGTCGAGCTGGATCGAGGATATGCCCAGGTCCATGAAGACGAGATCCGCGTGCGCGCCCTCGGCTCGAAGCAGGTCGAGGGCCCGGGCGAAATCGGCGCGGATGAACCGCGTCTCGCAGTCAACCTCGGCCGCCAGCTCGTCGAAGCGCTGCTCGGCCGCGGGATCGCGATCGATGCACACCAGGGTGCCCGATGGGCCGAGGCGCTCCGCCACCAGCCGCGCGTGGCCGCCGCCGCCGAAGGTGCAATCGATCGCCGTCTCCCCGGCGCTCGGATCGAGGACGCTGATCAGCTCTCCGGCCAGGACTGGGAGGTGCTCGGTGCGCATGTAGGTCAGTGTGGCCATCCGCGAATCGCCGTCGCCGTCCCTCAGGCACTCCCGCCGGCGGCGAGCTCCTCGGCGATCTCGGCGGCGGTCGCATCGATCTCGGAGTCGTGCGCCGCCCAGGCGTCGGTGTTCCAGATCTCGAGGTGGTCGGCCACCCCGATCACGACGCAGGGCCCCTCGGCGAGGCCGGCGTGGCTCACGAGGTGCCCGGGGAGACGGACCCGCCCCGCGGAGTCGAGCGACTCGTCGTGCGAGCGGCCGTGGAAGCGTCGCTTCATCATCCGCCCCGAACGGCTCAGCGGATTGAGCTCGCCGAGGACCTGCTCCTCGAAGCGCGCGTAGTCGGCGGTCGGGTAGACCTCGACGCAGGGGTCCAGTCCGGCGGAGAGAACCACTCCATCGGCAAGCGCCGCTCGGAACCTCGCCGGAACCGTGAGCCGGTCCTTGGAGTCGAGGGTGTGCTCGTAATGACCGCGAAACGCCAACCTTGAGGTCCTCTCTCGCCGCTTCGACGGGTGCGAACGGCCGAGCCGCTTCAGTGTTCGGACCGGAGTGGCGAGGTGGGAGGAGCCTCGCCACCCCGGTCCATGGGTCAGATCGAATCGCCACGCTATCCCACTGTGCCCCACTTTGCAACACAATCTTGGTCGCAGATGGGACACGATCCGTCGGACGGAACTGCTACCCGGCCTCTCGGATGGCCGAATCCGGCTTGGCCAAGGCGTTGGTGGGCACTCCGGCGGCCTCGGCGGGACCCCCGTCGGAGCCGCTCGGTTTGCAATCGGCGTTGCAGGCGTGGAGCCTCAGAGGGCCCCGAAGAACGAATCCGCGTTGGCGAGGAGAGCCGCGAGGATCATCAGCAGAACCGAGGGGACAAGCACCAGCGCGACCACTAGCTGGATCTTCGGTGCCGCGCGTGCGGCGCGCTCGTCGATCCGGCGTCGCGCGTCGCGCCGCAGCCCCATCGCCTGCTCGTGGAGCTGATCGGCCAGGGGCGAGCCGAATCGGCGTGAGCGCTCGAGCGCCGAGGCGAGGGCGCCGAGCCCCGCCCCCGCTCCTCGGCCGGATGCGTTTCGACCCCGCAGCGAGGCGATCGCGTCGCGCTGCGGGATCCCGCACTCGATCTCGGCGACCGTGATCCCGAGCTCGGCCGCCAGCGGCCCGAACGCCGCGCGGGAGATCTCGCCGAGCACGACCACGGGGCTTCGACCCGCGCCGGTGCCCACGGCCAGCAGGTCGAGCGCCTCGGGGAGCGCGGCCACGATCCGGGCCTGCCGGCGTCGCGCCGCCCGCTCCAGCAAAGCGTCCGGCGCCACGAACCCCGCCGCGGGGAGCGCGGGAGCGACGATGATCGCGAGACGACCGGGCACCGCCGGGAGGGCGACCGCCGCAGTCAGGGCCCCGAGCGCCGCTCCGGCGACCTTCGAACCGAGGACCGCGGCGACGGGCACCCTTCCGGTGAGCCCCGAACGCTCGATCCGCTCCGGGAGCCGGAGCCGAAGGGCCGCCGCGCCCACCGAGCGCACCCGACCGCCGGACAGGGTCGAGAGCAGGGCCCTTGCCGAGCCGCGGAGCTCCTCGGCTCGGCTTCCTGCCAGCTCCCAGATCGCCGCGGCCCCGAGCAGGACCGAGAACGCGATCAGGATCGGCGCGCTCATCGCGCGGCCCAGGCCCCGGCCATCACGCCTCCTCGACCCGCGAGAGGCGCCGGATCGCGGCAAATCCGGCCAGCTGGAACGCGGCGGCGACTGCGAGCAGGGTCGCCGAGGCGGCGTTTGAGAGCAGCGAGTCGGCGAACCCGGGCTGGATCAGCTCCGCGAACACGGCCGCCCCGGTCGGCATCGCGACGACCAGCAGCCCGGTGAACCGCGCCTGGGCGGTCGCCGCGCGAGCGTCGGCAGCGACCCGATCGCGCTCCGCGGCGGCGGACGCGAACCGGCGCAGCAGCCCGGCGAGATCGCCGCCGCTGACCTGCTGGGAGAGGAGCGCGGTGGCGAACGAGTCCACCCGGGCCGACCGAAGCCGGCCCTGGAGGGCGCCCAGGGCCGCGGCCGTCGACGCCCCGAGCTCGAGATCGGCCCGAAGGCGCGCCAGCTCGGCTGCGGGCGGCCCGTCGACGGAATCGGACGCGGCGACGAGCGCGGCTCGAACCGAGCGGCCGCCCGCGAGCGCGTCGGCGACGGCGCTCGCCACCCGGGGCAGGCCGCCCTCGACCGCGCGCCGGTATCGGCTGCGACGCGCCGCGACCACCCAGGTGGCGCCGCTGGGCCCGGCGAGGGCGACGAACGTGGCCGGGCCGGGACCGACGATCACGAACGCCGCGATCAACAGCGCGACGGTGCCGAGCGCCGCGAGCCGGCGGCGCTCGGCATCCGTGGGCGCGTACCCCTCGCTGCCGGCGCGGAGCATCGGCTGAACCGCGTCCGCGAGCCACCGGCCGACCGCCGGGCTCGCGAGCACCGCTTCCCGGACCGCCACCGCTGCCGTCCCGCCACCGGCTGCCGCCAGGACGACGGAGACGATCGGCACGTCCTGGGTCAACGCCTCCACACCTCCCGGGCACCCACCCCGCCGGCTGCCGTGTCGACCTCTGCCACCTCCGTCACCCTGCGGTGGCCGTCGGGCATCCGCGCTAGGTGCACGACCAGGTCCACCCCGCGGCACACCTGGTCGCGAATCGCCTCGTGGGGCAATCCGACCCCGGCCATCAGCGCCAGCGTCTCGAGCCGGCGAAGAGCGTCGACCGGGGAGTTCGCGTGCAGGGTCGACAGCGCCCCGTCGTGGCCCGTGTTGAGGCCCGCGAGGAGGTCGAGGGCCTCGGGCCCCCTGACCTCGCCGATCACGATCCGGTCCGGCCGCATGCGGAGGGCGTTGCGAAGCAGGTCACGGATCGTCACCTCACCGCGCCCCTCGACGTTCGGCGGGCGGCTCTCGAGCCTGACCACGTGTGACCGGCGAAGGTTGAGCTCGGCGGCGTCCTCGATCGTGATCACCCGCTCAGCTCGGCCGATGTAGGTCGAGAGCGCGTTGAGCAGGGTCGTCTTCCCGGACCCGGTGCCCCCGGAGATCAGGAGGCTTCGCCGGTCGCGAACCGCAGCCGCGAGAAGCTCACGGAGATCCTCGGTCAGGGTGCGCATCGCGACCAGCTCGTCGGGGTCCGGGCGGGTCGCGGTGAACCGACGGATCGAGATCGCCGGGCCGTCGACCGAGAGGGGCGGAATCACCACGTTCACCCGCGACCCGTCGGCGAGCCGGGCGTCGACCATTGGGCTCGACTCGTCCACGCGCCGCCCCAGCGGTGCGAGGATCCGCTCGACCGTGTCACGCAGAGCCCGCTCGGACTCGAACCGCACCTCGGTGGGCTCGATCCGCCCGCCACGCTCCACGTAGACCTCCTCCGGGCCGTTCACCATCACCTCCTCGACCGCGGGGTCTCCCAGGAGCTCCTCGAGCGGCCCGAGGCCGACCGTGTCGCGGAGGATCAGCTCGCGCACCAAGGCTCGTCGCGGCTCCGAGAGGACCGCCGCGTGCTCGTCGACCAGGGCGGCGACGGCGTGCTCCAGGTCCCCGCCCGGGCGGCCCGCGATCGCCTCGGCCCGCCGCAGGTCGGCAAGGCGCCGTTGCAGGTCGACGGCCAAGGTCTCGGCGTGGCGGTCGGCGACACCCACTGTCGACCCAACCCCGCGCCGCACGGTCGCGCCCCGGCCCGCGTTCGCACCGCGCCCGATCGAGCTAGGCTCGCTCCCCGATGGCCAGGATCGAGGTCCGCGAGGCGGACATCACGACGCTCGAGGTGGATGCGATCGCGAATGCCGCCAACACCCGGCTGGCGCACCGTGGCGGGGTCGCGGCGGCGATCGCCCGCGCTGGCGGGCCCGAGATCCAGCGGGCGAGCGACGCGGCCGCCCCGATCGGCCTCGGCGAGGCGGCGTCGACGGACGCCGGCGCGATGCCGTCCAAGTGGGTGATCCACGCCGCGACCATGGAGCTCGGCGGCCCGACTTCGGCCGACGTCATCCGCGCGGCGACCGCTGCGACTCTCGAGGAGGCCAACCGGCTCGGGGCACGGTCGCTGGGCCTCGTCGCCTTCGGCACCGGCGTGGGGAGATTCCCGATCGACGAGGCCGCGCGGATCGAGGTCGAGGAGGTTCGCCAGCACGGGACACGGGGAAGCCGGCTGGAACTGATCGTGTTCGCCGTGGTCGGCGGGCGGGCCAGGGCTGCCTTCGACGCAGCGGTCAATGCGGGATCAGGCGCACCTGGCGGGCGAAGTTCTCTGCCTGGATGAGGCGGATCGCCTGCGAGCGGGTGAGGGCGAGCGTCGCGTCCCAGGCGCCGGCGCCTCCTTCCAGAGCGGCGCCCCCGCCGTCCTCGGACGCCGCGAGGGCGAGGAGCTCGACGCCACGCGCGGCGAGCCGGGTCCGCCCGCGGCCGCCGCCCGGGCCGGGCTCGGTGGTGACGATCACGTCGACCCGGGTGCCCCGCGGGTCGTGGCCGGTCGTCGCGAGGGCCTCGGCCCCGGTGACCGAGATCTGAACGGGCTCTCGCCCGTCGCCGAGGCCGGCGCCTGGCCGGCGGCGTTCGGGGCCCGGGGCGGCGAGCTGCGAGGCGAGCACGTAGGCGCCCGGCGGAATCGGCGCCGCTGCGGCACGGCCGACCGCCTGGGCCGGCGAGGAGAGGGTGCCGGCCGGCACGAACCGCTCCGGGATCCTGCGTACCTCGAGCAGGCGCTCCGCGTCGGCGGGCCTGAGCCGGCGACGCGCGGGAACCTGGACCCGCGCGACGAGGGCCGAGCGAAGAGGGCCGAGCTGGCTCTGGACGTCGCTGCGATACCCACCGGCGAGCGCCGCCGCCAGCCCCGCGCAGGCAAGCGCCGCGCACCCGAAGCCGATCGCCCGGGCACGGCGGCTCACCGAGCCGAGCCCGCGATGCCCGGGCGCGCTTCGAATCGGCGGGCCGCCCGCGGCTCGACCGCCTCGGGGTCGCGAGCCGGGCCGAGCGACGCGAACGGAAGCTCGAGCGTCGCGGTGGTACCGGCGGGCGATACCCGCAACAGGAAACGGCCACCGTGCTCGGCGGCCACCGCCGCCACCACCCGGAGGCCGTGGCCGTGACGCGGGTCGCGTCCCGCACCGCCGGCGCCCCGCGTCGCGCCGCTGTCGAGAACCGAGATCCGCACCCCGGCCGCGAACGCGTGAGCTTCGACCTGGACCCGGAGGCCGCCGTGGCGGATCGCGTTGTGGATCAGGTTGTCGAGCGCCTGGGCGAGACGCTCGGGATCGGCCATCACCATGGCCGATCCCGCCCGCCAGCGCAGGACGAGCGATCGATCGGCCGCGGCGGCGATCCCCCGCCAGCGCTCCACCGCCGGCTGGACCAACGCCCGGCAGACGACCGGCCGCGGCTCGAAGCGGCGCCGCCCGCCGTTGATCTCGGCATCGAGATCACCCAGTGCGGCCAGCGCGACCCGGATCGCGTGCGATCCGGGACCGCGGGCGGTCACCGGGGAGAGGACGAGCGACTGGAGGGGTCGACGGAGCTCGTGGAGCGCGCGGTTGAGGGCCTCGCGACGCCCCGCATCGCGGATACGCTCACCGACCACCAGGACGGCGAGCGCGAGCCCGAGCGTCCAGCCCGCGGCGCCGAGTCCCGGGACGCCGATCGAGGCCTCGCCCACCGGGTCCGCCTCAGCGGTCGACCAGCCGGTAGCCGATCCCCCACACGTTGATCACGTAAGACCCGTTCTCGGGGTCGAGCTTTCGACGCAGCCGGCTGGCATGCGAGTCGAGCGTCCGCGTCCTCCCCATCGATCTGAACCCCCAGACGTCACGAAGGAGCTCGTCCTTGGTGAAGACCCGGGTCGGCTCGGCGGCCAGGGCTCGCAGGAGGGAGAACTCCTTGTTCGCCAGCCGGACCTGCCTCTCCCCCACCCGAACCTCGCGTCGCGACGGGTCGATGAAGATGTCCCCCACCCGGCGGGGCCCGTCCCCACGACCCTCACGGCGGCGCAGCACGGCGCGAATCCTGGCCGCGATCTCAGGGTAGTGGAATGGCTTCGTGACGTAGTCATCCGCGCCCTCGGCGAAGCCGCGAACGCGGTCGGCTTCCGTGGCGCGGCCGCTCAGCACGATCACCGGAAGCTCCGGATCGTAGCGTCCGCTCGCTCGGCCGGAGGCCCGAATCTCGTGCAGGACGTCGAGGCCCTGCGCGTCGGGAAGGCGCAGGTCGAGGAGCAGGAGGTCCGGCGCCTTGTAGTGGCACAGCCGCAGCGCGTCGGACGCCGACGGCGCCGGCAGGGCGCGAAAGCGGTCGGCATCGAGGTGGTCGCAGAGCAGCTCCAGGGTCGGCGGGTCGTCCTCGCAGACCACCAGCGTCGCGACGGGCTCGAGCTGGGGCAGCATCAGGTCGGCCTTCGCTCCGGCTGCGACGGGAGCTCGAGCACCGCCTGGGCGCGGCGCTCGAAGACGAGCCGGCGCGGAGGTACCGCCCGGTGGAGCGACACGGGGCGCAGGTCGAAGTCCAAAAACACGAGGTCCAGCGCGAACCTCATCCCGAAGGTGTGGACGCCGCGGCACCCCGGGATCAGCAGCCCCGACCCGGCGCGGCGCCGGTCGAGCAGCGAGAGGCCGAGCAGTCGAGCCCGCCGCGAGATCGCCACCGGGACCCGGCGGCCGCGAACGTCCACCCTGGGCAGCCCTCGCAGGCGGCGCGGCCTCCTTTGCGCCTCGCTCCTCACGACCCCGTTCAACCCCACCGGCGCGGGCGGCGCCCCGCCCGTTCGGGGCGCTGCGATGCAAATCAGCGTTCAGGCGCGGCGCCCAGCTCCCGAAGCGCCCCGGCATCGGAGAAGATTCGAGTCGTCCGGCCGGCCGCGGACATGGGTCAGATCGGGCCGACAGAGAGACTGTGGAGAAGGCAACTCGCAGAGGGAACTACGACTCGGGGTCCGACTACGTGCTCGAGTACGGAGAGCTGCGGTTTTCCTTCAACGAGGAGGACTTCTCGCAGCGGGTCGAGCAGGCCGCGGTGAAGCTCGACTTCGTGGATGTCGGCCTTGGTGGTGAGGAGCTTCAGGACCTGCTCGAGCTGGCGGTCAACGGCGAGATAGCCGACCCGACCTCCTCACTCGGCGAGCACATCAACGAGCACTGGACCGAGCTGGTCGGCCCGGCGAGCCGAAGCCTCGTCCATTGGATCCGGCGGCTCGTCTTCCGCGGCGCCTGGCTCGACCAGCGGGTCAAGGAGGGCGAGCTGGACATTGCCTTCGACCCCGACACGCAGACGTTCGGATACGTGCAGCCCGAGCGTGACTCCGAGCCGATCGAGCTCTCGCACGAGCCCTCCTGGGCCCGGCTCGCCTACCGCCGCTAGCCGATTCCCTGAAGCAGCTCGGCGTTCGATCCGGACGCCTCGATCCGCTCGCGAAGAAGCGCCGCCACCTCGGTCGCGTCCAGATCCGCCAGCAGCGACCGCAGTCGCCGGCTCGCCGCCAGCTCGGAGGCGCTTCGCAGCTGCTCCTCGTCGGAGATCCTGCACGCGGCGGCTCGAAGGGCCGGGACCACGCCCGCCGCCGCGAGCTCCGGGTCGAGTGTGATCAGCGAGCTCTCGGTCGTGATCACGGCCCGCTCGCCGGCGCCATCGTCATCGGCGCCCTCGACCACGGTCGCGATCACGGTCAGTGAACCGGAGCCGGCCGGCTCGAGCTCTCGACCGGAGCCGAACAGCCGCTTCACCTCGGCGACGTCCTTCGCGGCAACCGCGAGCCGCGTGAGGGAGTCGACGATCAGGACGACGTCGCTACCCGCCTCGACCAGCCTGCGCGCCCGCTCCAACGCGAGCCAGGCCAGCCGCGACTGATCGGCGGGCGCGAGCTCGGCCGTCGCCGTCGCGATCTCCACCCCGGGCAGGGCCTCGCGCCAGGCAGTCGCCTCCTCGGGGCGCTCGTCGATCAGCAGCACGATCAGCTCGACCGCCCCGGGCTCGCCCATCGCCTTCGCCAGTCCCCGCAAGAGCGTCGTACGGCCGGACCGGGGCGCCGCGCGGATCAGGACGCGCTGGCCGAGCGCCAGTGGAGCCAGCAGATCGACGGCGCGAGTGAGGACGTCGGAAGCATCTCGGTCCAAAGCCACGCGGCGGGTCGCCGCGATCGGGGTGAGCTCGTCGAAGCGCCGTCGATCCTCGGCCAGGGGCTCGAAGCCGTTGACCCGCTCGACGTGGATCAGAGCCCGGTGGCGCTCGCCACGGCGCGGCGAACGGGCCGGCCCTGACACCTGATCGCCCGGGCGCAGCTCGCACCTGCGCACCTGTGACGCCGACACGTAGACGTCGTCGGGCCCCGACTCGAGGCCCTTGAGGCGAAGGAAGCCGAATCGCTGTGGGGTCACCTCGAGGAGCCCGCTGACCTGCTCGGTGGCGGCTGCGTCGAGCGGTTCGCGCTCTCTGGGCGGCTCCGCGACCGGGGTGCCCTGCGGCGGGGTCTGCGCCGAGGAAGGATCGGCCGCCGTGGCCTCGGACGCCGACCCGTCGGCCCCGCCTCGCCGCTGGAGCTCGGAGATCAGGCGATCGCGGCGCAGGAGGCGAAACCGCGGCACGCCCAGCTCAGCCGCCCGGGCGCGCAGGTCTGCCAGGTGAAGGTCGTCGAGCTTCTCCGCCATGGCGGCGCAGAATAACGGCGCGACCGCCGCGCCACGGCGGGCGATGGTCAACCGGCCGGGTCGGTGCCCTCGGCCCGCGCCGCGTCCGGCCACGCCCGCGCCTCTTCGCGGACCCGCCGGGCACTCCATCCAAGCTCGCCCCCGATCGCCCGCGCGATCGGCTCCACGGCCTTGGCGCCTCGAAGCTCGGGCGCGGCCAGCACCGCGAGGCGGGTGCGCCGAAGCAGCACGTCGGCGACCGAGCGCGCCTGCTCGAGGCGCGCCGCGATCGCCGCCTCGGCGAGCAGGTCGGGCCGTCCGGGGGCGATCGCTTCGGCCAGCTCGGGGCGCTCCGCGGCGGCGGCGAGCACGTTCCTCGCCGCGTGGCCGTAGCGGAACGCGAGCAGCTCGCGCCAACCGCCGGGCAGATCTCGCGCGGCGAGCTCGGCGGGCGGCTCGAGGTCGTTGTCGGTCGCGGGCATCCCGAGCGGAATCTCGGAGGTGCGGCATGGCGCCTCGCGGCCCTCGCGCTCCACCATCCTGTCGACCACCTGCTTCGCCATGCGCCGCCAGGTCGTCAGCTTGCCGCCCGTTATCGTGAGGAGCCCGGACGAGGTCTCATAGAGTTCGGCGCGTCGTGAGATGTCGACCGACTTGCGCGGGTCGCCGGTCGAGATCAGCGGGCGGACTCCCGCGTAGGCGCCGGTCAGGTCCGATTCGCTCAAGGCGAGGCCGAAGAAGGCGTTGGTGGCGTCGAGCAGGTACTCGATGTCGTCGGCGGAGGGCTGGACGCTCCCGATGTCGCCGTCGTAGTCGCGATCGGTCGTGCCGATCAGCGCCCTCCCGTACCAGGGCAGCGCGAAGATCGTCCGGTCCTCGCCGGCCGGAACGATGCAGGCGGCGCCGTTCAGCGGCAGCGCGTCGCCCGACACCGTCACGTGGGTGCCGCGGCTGGGAGCGATCCGCGGCACCTCCTCCTCCTCGAGGATCTCGTCGGGCCGGATCCGATCGGCCCAGACCCCGGTCGCGTTGACGACGTTGTCGGCCCGCACCTCGAAGCGATTCCCGGTCTCGCCGTCGACGCAGAGGATTCCCGCGGCCCTGTCGGCCTCGGTGATCAACTCGACGACCTCGGAGCCGTTTCGGGCCACCGCCCCGAACCGCTCCGCCTCGCCGAGGACCGTGAGCACCAGGCGTACGTCGTCGGTCTGGCAGTCGTAGAAGAGGTAGGCCTCCTTGGGATCACGCTCGGCGAGCGCCGGGATCAGCTCGGCCGCCTCGGCTCCGGTGATGGTCCGGTGGCGGTCGGGCGCCCAGTCCTCCTCGGCCGGCGCCTCGCCGGCGGGCCGCAGTCGCGAGGCGCGCTCACGAGCCTGGCGTTCGCGCCGTCCCTGGCCGACCCGTGTGGTGGCCATCACGTCGTACATGTTCAGCCCGATCCCGATCCGCCGGCTGCGGCGCTCGGAGCCCAGGGTCGGGACCAGGAACGCCGTCGGGTAGACGAGGTGCGGGGCCAACTGGACCATCAGCTGGCGCTCCAGAAGCGCCTCACGCACCAGCCCCAGATCGAAGTTCTGGAGGTAGCGAAGCCCGCCGTGCACCATCTTCGAGGATCGGCTGGAGGTCCCGGACGCGTAGTCGTCACGCTCGACCAGCGCCACCGAATACCCACGCGAGGCGGCATCCAGCGCCACCCCGGCGCCGGTGATCCCCCCTCCGATCACGACGACGTCGAAGCGTTCGGTGCTGAGCGCCTCGAGAGCGTCGACCCGTGAAAGCATCAGCCCGCCGCCGGCCTCAATCGAGATAGTCCGTCGTCTCGGCCACCGGAGCGCGGCCGGGGGCGGGCCGTTCGGAGAGCGGCTCGCCGAGATGGATCAGGCTGACGAAGCGCTCCTCGGCGGACATGCCGACCGCCTGGCGCCCGCGCTCGGTCCGCAGGACCGCCGGGGTTCGCCAGTAGCCGGCGAGGCCGCGCGCGTGCGCTCCCAGCAAGACGATGTACGCGGCGCACGCGGTCGCGCACAGGTCTTCCTCGTCCTGCACGGGGTCACCGGAGGTCACGCACGAGCACACCACCAGGGTCGGGGCTCGGTCGAGCTTCGGCGCCGCCTCGGCGCCGGCCGCCTCCTTGAGGCGCTCGAGCGCCCTGGGCCCCAGGACCCGAAAACGCCACGGGCTGGTCAGGTGGTGGTTGGGGGCCCACCGAGCGAGCTCGAGCAGCTCGTCGATCGTGCGGCGCGGCACCGGGCGCCGCCCGAACGCCTTGTGGGTGCGCCGATCACGGATCGCCTGCTCGACCTCCATGGCGAAACCGTATCTGGCCGCCTCGCGCGGCCCGGCTAGGGGAGGCGCCGCCGATACCACAGGAAGCCCCCCGCGAGCGCGGCGATCAGGAGGCCGAAGCCCGCGGCCACGTAGGCGACCTCCTCGCCTCCGCCGTCTCGCGCGGCCGGCGCGTCCTGGCGCGAAAGAAGCGCCGCGCCGACCGGGAGGGCCGTGTCCTGGGACGACCGGCCCCGGCCGGAGCGCGAGGCCGCGGGCAGCCCGAAGCGGGGGGCGCGGGCCGCGGCAGAGCGTCTCGAGCCGCGGGACCCGTGCGAGCCGGCTGCCCCGCCGGCGCCCCGGACCGCGGCGTGGCCGTCACCCGAGCGCGACCGCTGGTCCGGCCCGCCGCGCCGCGTGCCGGAGCGACGAACGGGCGCCAGGGGAAACGCCTTTCGGTGCGCCGCGACCAGCGCCTGGGCGGTGACCCAGACCGGCGTCTGATCGCTCGAGGCCGAGTACCGGTAATGGCCGTCGCCCGCCTGCCGGGCGCCGAGATAGGCGAGGGCCGAACGGCCGCCCCTCCTGACCGCGGCAGGGTTCGCGCCCGCGGCCAGGAGCCCCTGGATCGCCCAGGCCGTCGACTGGGCGTTCGAGGAGCCCGTCCCTGCGAGCGCGAAGCCGCCGTCGCCGAGCTGCGCGCGCCTCAGATAGGAGGCGCCGCGGCGCGTAGCGCTGCCCCCGCCGGCGGCGACCGCCAGTCCCTGAAGCGCCGCCCCGGTGCTGTCGGGGTCACTGCCGGCATCGGGTCGAAAGCCCCAACCCCCGTCGGCGTTCTGCGCGTCGCGAAGCCAGGTGGCGGAGCGATGAAGCGCCGACGACCGGGCCCCGGCGGCCCGAAGAGCGAGGATTCCGAACGCGGTCAGGTTGACCTGGCCCTCGAACGAGCCGCTCGTCGAGCGCCGAGCCCGCAGCTCGCCGACCAGGTCGCGACCTCCGAAGCGTCGTGGGCTTACCCCGGCGCCATCGAGGGCCAGGACGGTGCGCTCGAGGTCGCCGGTCGAGCGGATCGTGTCGAGGTCGGAGCGCAGGAAGCCGATCGGCGAGCGCCCTCGGCTACGCACCGCGAGCGGGTTGACGCCCGACGCCTCCAGCCCGAGCGCGGCCCAGCCGGTGATCGCGGCGCTCGAGCTCGAGCCGGACGAGGCGGGAAAACCGCCGTCGGAGCCCTGGGCGCGCTCGAGCCAGCGCACCGCCGATCGGGGGCCGTCGGCCCGCGCGCCGCCCGCGGGCAGCGCGACGAGCATCGCGGCGGCGAGCGCCAGAATCGGCAGTCCACCGGCCGACCGGCGGACCGTGGCGCCGATCGTCGCGGGCCACTCGAACTCGAACCTGCCGCGGTAACGTGAGATCATCCGCACCAGGGCCGGGCCGGCCGCCAGCGCGAGGGCGGCGTTGCCGACCGCGTGCGCGACGTTGAACGGCGCCCCGCGGGCCGAGATCGCCAGGTAGCGGTCAAGCGACTGCTCACCCCCGTATCCCACCATCACGGAGAGGTCGAGCAGCGCTCCGTACGCGAGGCCCGCGATCCCGCATGCGAGCGCCAGGCCGATCCGGCCGAGCCGCCCCCGCGTGACCGTCGCGAGGCCCGCGCCGCCGAGGCCGACGAGGCCCCAGCCCGCCATCTCCCAGGCGGTCCAGGGGCCCTGGCCGAGCCAGATGTTGGAGACCGCCGCCGCCAGCGCGCCGACCGCGAATCCCGGCGCCGCGCCGACCGCGAAGCCGGTGATCAGGACGATGTCGGTGGTCGCGACCACGTTCGGTATCGCGGCGAAGACGAGCCGGCCGGCGACCGCGAGCGCCGCCAGCGCCGCGACCAGGGCCACCATGCGGGCGCCGGGACGTGAGCGCTCGAACCACCCGAAGCCGCCCGCGAGAACCAGGCCGAGCATCGCGTAGACGGCCAGCTCCCAACTCATCGAACCGGCTCCGCGGCGAGGTCGGCCCGGGCCCGAAGCAGCTCGGCCCCGCGCTCCGGCGAGATCGCCCCGTCGATCCCGAGGATGCGGGCGACCTCGGTGGCGAAGTACCACCCCCCGGAGAGAATGTCGGCGACCGGGCCGTCGGCGATCGGGTCGCCGGCGCCGAGCAGGATGACGCGCTCCGCGAACGAGGCCGCGAACTCGACGTCATGGGTCGCGACCAGGACCCCGGCGCCGCGGTCGGCCATCTCGACGCTCCACGCCGCCAGCTCATCCTTTCGGGCGCGGTCCATCCCGCGGGTCGGCTCGTCGAGGCACACGAGGCCGGGTAGACCGCTCGCGCCCTCGCGCCCGGCCATCACGATCGCCAGCGCGAGGCGCTGGCGCTCGCCGCCGGACAGGTCGCGCGGGTCGGCCTCCGTCGCCCACTCGAGCCCGACTGCGGCGAGGGCCCGCCGGCCGGCATCGCCCGGGAGCTCCTCGGCCACCCGCTCGCGGACGAGCAGGTCGGTCGGGCTCTGGGCCAAGAGGGCGCACCCGCGCGCCGCGTCGATCCGCCCCCGGACGGGCTCGACCCGGCCCGCCGCGGCGCGCAGCAGGGTCGTCTTGCCGGCTCCGTTTCGCCCCATCAGCGCGACGCGCTCGCCGGCCGCGACGTCGAAGGTCAGGCCTCGCAGGACGTCGTGGCCCCCGTCGCCCGCGTCGAGCTCCACCCAAAGGTCGCGGACCCGCAGGGCGGGATCGGGGGCGGCCGCGCCGGCCGCGGGGCGAAGGCCGTTCTCCGGCGTCCGCGGCTTCGGTTCCGCCGGCTCGAGGCCCGCGCGCCGAAGCGCAACCCTGGCTCGCTTGACGCCGACCGGGGCGGGCCGAAGCCCGGCGAGGGCGAACAGGCGAGCCGCCGGCGTCGCGAGCGTCCCACCGTCGCCGAGCGCCCAGTCGAGGAAGTCGGCCGGCTCGCCGTCGAAGGAGATCCGGCCGCCGTCCATCGCCAGCACTCGATCGGCGGCCGTCAGGCAGCGCTCCAGGCGGTGCTCGGCGAGCACCACGGCCATCCCCCACTCCTCATTCAGCCGCCGCAGCAGGCCGACCAGCTCGTCGCCCGCGACCGGATCGAGCTGCGAGGTCGGCTCGTCGAGAAGGGCCAGCCTTGGCCGGCCGACGAGCGCCGCGGCCAGGGCGACCCGCTGCAGCTCCCCACCGGACAGCGTGTCGACCGTCCGGTCGACGAGCTGCGGAATCCCGAGCGCTAGGGCGACCTCCTCGACGGCTCGCGCGATCGCCGCGACGGGCTCCCCGCGCATCTCGAGCGGCAGCTCGAGCTCGCCCCGCACCGTGGTCGAGACGACCTGGGTCTCGGGGTCCTGCGCGACCATGCCCACCGCGCCCCCCAGCTCCGCGGGCCCATGGTCACGAGCATCGAGGCCCGCGATTCGAACCTCGCCCTCGACAGCGCCGCCGTGGTAGTGAGGCACGAGGCCGCACATGGCGCGCAGCAGGGTGGTCTTCCCGGATCCGGAGCGGCCGGCGAGCACGACGAGCTCACCGGGGTCGATCTCGAGGTCGAGCCCCGTGAGCGTTCTCTCGCGCGCCTCGGGATAGCGGTACCGAAGCGCTTCGATCCGCACCAGGGGCTCGGCCCTCACAGGGCGCTCCTTCGGGCGGCGGCGAACGGGAACGCCGCGACGATCGGGATCGATGCCGCCAGCGCCAGGGTCGCCGCGTCGAGGTCGAGGCTGATCAGTGGGTAGGGATCAAACGAGCCGAGGCCCCAGATCCGGCCCGCAATGGCCACCGCGGCGATCGCCAGCCCGGCGCCGATGAAGGGCCCGTCGTGGCGCGAGCGACGCCGGGGCCGGCCCCCTCGCGGCGCGCCGTGCGCATAGCCGCGAAGCTCCAGGGTCGCGGCCACGTCGACGGCGCGGTCGAGCGACCCGGCCACGAGACGGCGCGCCAGCGTCGCCCGGCCGACCGGCGCCGCCGCGGGGCCGCGAAGCGCCGCCGCCTCGCCGAGGCGCATGTAGTCGGCGGCCGCCAGAGGCACCATGCGCGCGATCAGCGTCGCGGTCAGCGCCGAGTGGCGAGCGAGCGGGCGAAGCAGGCGAAGGACGCGGTCGGGATCGACACAGGCCGAGTGGACGGAGAACGCCATCAGCACGACGACGATCCGAAGGGCGAGCACACCGCCCTCGGCGAACGCCTCGGCGCTGACGTCGGTCGACCCGAGGAGCGGAAGCCAGAGGCCGTGGAAGACGATCGTGTCACCGCGCTGGGCGATGAGGCCGTTCACCGCGACGATGAAGACGCCGAGGGCAAGGCCCCAGCGCACCGAAGCCCGGAGCGCGCTTCCGGCTTCGGCGGCGACCCCCGCGACCACGACCCCCGCGCCGGCAGCCGCCAGCATGATCGGGCTCGAGTAGAGAAACGCGACCAGGGCGAACGATCCGAGATAGACGCCCGCGGCGATCGGCCCAGCGTCGGCGAGCGGGGTGCGGCGCGGAACGTAGGCCAGGGGAGATCTCACGTACCGGCCCCATTGACGAACGGCAGGGCAACGGCCCGACCCCCGGGCAGCGCGGCTACCGAGTAGCGATCCTTAAGCGAGCGCTCGTCGAGCTGGTCGGCCGCGGCGCGCACCGCCGGCCCCGACGACCCGGTGACGATCCAGGTGGCCGGGCCGTCGCCGCGGCGAAGCGCCGCCACCAGCCCGGCATCGGCGCCGAGGTCACGCGCCGGCGCGGTGGTCGAGTCGAGGGCGATGAGGCGATATTGACCGCCGAGCGGCTGCTCGAAGCGCGCGAAGACGCCGTTCTGCAGGGGGCCTCCCCGCAGCCCGTCGACGTCGGGATCCCTGCGGACCCGGGCCCAGGGACCGACCACGATCCTTGCCGTGCTCTCGGGCGCGCTCTCGCCTCGGCTGATCATCGGTCGGGCCCCGGCGCTGCGAAGGGCGTCGGCGGCGCTCGCGCACGCGTGCCCTGCGCCCAGGCACTGGATGGGCACCGGAGGGCCGCCGCCCGACCTAGGGCCGCCCGTGAACGGCTGAGGCCACGAGCCGACCACCGCGGGGACGCTCATCGCGCCGGTCCAGTCCCGATAGTCCCACCAGATGCGGTCACCGGGGTGGACGCGAACGTCGGCGGCTCCGACCGGGGACTCGAGGCCGTTGACGTAGAAGAACCAGTCCGAGCGCCGTCCGCCGTTCTCGGCTCCGGCCAGGCCGTCAATCGACTGCACGAAGCCGCCCCCGTAGCGGGTCGTGATCTCGGCCGACCTGTCCAGGAGCCGGATCACCGTCTCCGATTCGGGCGGGTCGGAGTCGGTCGCCGTGACCATCGCCTCGGCCCCGTAGCCGCGCGTCACGGTAAGGGTGGCCGTGCCACTCGAGGCGGATCCGGGGCCGAAGCCGCAACCGGCGAGGAGGGCGGCCAGGCCGAGCGCCGCCCCCCTTGCCAGGCCACGGCCCCTCCTCACTTCCTGACCACCTGCTCGCAGCTCGAGCGGATCGTGTCGTTGTGGTCGGAGGCCCTAACGAGCACCCGGTCGGGGCCTCCCCCACACCCGACCTTGTCGTGTCCCGGCGAGGTGATGTCGACCACGTCGGCGCCGCCACGAGACTGGATCGAGTCGTTCCCGGCGGTGCCGTGGATCCGGTCGGCATGGTCGCTGCCGAGGATCCGCCTGCCCCGGGCCCTCGGACAACTCGAGCGATCGGCGGCGACACACACCTTGACCCGGCTCGACGGTATGTCCGGGGAATCGGTCGCCTGGAGGACCTCGGTTCCGGCGGGGGCGGTCACCATCGCGTGGCCCCCGGCTCCCGTCGGGGCGGCGGCACCGGTCACCCTCACCCCCGCCGCCCGGCGACGGGTGCCGTCATCGGAGTAGGAGTGGACCGTGACCGCGAACGGGACGTCCGGCTTCGCGCTGAGCGGCGCCGAAAGCTTCAGCTCGCGGGGAGGGGGGAACCCGGGCGAGAGGTACCAGAGGATTTCGTCGCCCTCATGGACCTTCAGCTGGCTGCCCGAGACCTGTGCCCCGACGTGGTTTCGCTTCACGTACCAGAAGCTCGAACCACTGGCGCGATAGCCCGCGATCCCGCAGACGCCGAGGCCGAACCCGTCGTCCAGGAACGCGTCGGTGACCGAAAGCGGCTTCAACGCCGGGGCGCTCCGGAGCGCGTCGCGGACCGCGCCCAGCGCGGTCGATCCGTCGACCGCCACCCGGTCGCCGCTTCCCCCGGTTCCCCGACCGAAGCACTTGGCGCTCGGGTCGGTCCTGATATCGACCGAGCCGGTGTACTGCCGAAACGACGCCAGCGACTTGCCGGCCGTGTTCAGGACCCGTAGATCGACGCCGCGGGTCTCGGCGTGGGCGCTGCTCGCGAGCAGCGCCAGACATCCGACGGCCGCGGCGATCAGCCAGCCGAGCCGAAATCCAGGTATGACCATGTGAGCCACCCTTTCCTCGAGGGTTGATGTGGCTGGCCGGAGGACAGGTCTCCTGGCTTCCGGGGATCGACGTCGCGCCTTCCCGGAGACGCTCGGGCGTCCCCAGTGGCTCGGCTTGCGCCGTGCGGCGTCGCCTTACCCGGTCACAGTGGCGGGACCGCGCCGGCTTCGCACCGGACTTCCCTTGACCACCGACCGTATTTCGCGGGGGAGTCTATTCAGCCCTGGCGCTGTTCGACCTTGCGCCGCAGCTCCTCGACGACCTCGGGCATCGACTTGCGCATCCGGGAGAGCTCCCAGTGCTCGATCTTGATCACCCGCAGGCGCGAGGTCGCGGCGACGGTCGCAGAGCGCTCCTGCTTTTCGAGCAGGCCCTGCTCGCCGAACACGTCGCCGGGGCCCAGGTCCGCGAGGTGCTCGCCGTCGCGCTCCACCGAAGCCGTCCCCTCCTCGATCGCGAAGAAGTGGTTGGAGTAGCCGCCCTCCTTGATCACCACCTGGCCCTCGGCGAATTCGTCGGTGGTCGCGAACGGGGCGATCTTCCGAAGCTTCTCGTCGGGCACGTCCGCGAACAGCGGGATTGTCTTCAGCAGGCTCGGATCCACGTCTCCTCCGGTCTCCTACGGGAACCTAACCGATGCGGGCCCGGGCCGCCACCGCCCTCGTCGGCGACGCACGATCGCGGTCGCGACGTCGCCTAGAGCGCCTCCGCCTGGACGTCGAGGCGAAAGCGGACGTCCTCCTCGACCATGTCAGCGTCGAGCAGCTTGTCGTCCAGGAACCGCGCCGCCGCCGGATCGACGAAGATCGGCTCCGGCTCGAGAACCTCGTCGCCCTCCTGCGGGCCCTCCACCACCGAGAGGCGCAGGTCGGTGCGCGGGGCGCCCTCGGCCTCGGTGTTCACCTCCCGGGTGATCCGCAGGCCGGCGCCCGCCGGCATTCCGGACGAGCCCACGATTGTCTTGATCGCCGCCGCGGCGTCCTCTGTGATTGCCAGCATCTCCAGCGTCCTCGCGTCCTCGCGTCCTCGCGTCCTCGCGTCCTCGCGTCCTCGAGACGACGAACCGACCCTATCGAGAATCACCGGGCCCTAGCCGAAGCGACTGCCCGGGGGCCAGGACCCTGACCTCGACCTCCGGGGCCACCCGCGCGGCGTCGCGGAGGAACCGGCTCGCGGCCTCGTCCTCGAGCCAGGGCCACAGCCTCGGCGCGCCCAGAGGCGTGTAGGAGCCCCAGTGGATCGGCACCGCGAGCCGCGGCCCGAGGAGGCGAAGCGATTCGGCGGCGGTGAACGGATCGAGGTGGCCGGGGCCTAGCCGCGGGCCCCAGCCCCAGATCGGAAGCAGCGCGCAGTCGATCCCGGGGCCGATCTCGGCCATCTCGGCGAACAGGTCCGTGTCGCCGGCGAAGTAGACCCGGGCGTTCGTGTCCACGAGGTAACCCACCGACCCGACTCGGCCCGCGCCGGGGCGACCCCCGCGTCCGTGGCGCGCGTGAACCGCGGTGATCCGAAGCGCGCCGACCTCGAGGCTCGCGCCCTCGTCCAGCTCGACGACGTCGTGAAAGCCGCGCCGCCGCAGAAACCCCCGCGATCCTCGCGGCGCGACGATCGGCGTGCCGGAAGGCAGGCTGCGCAGCGAGGGGAAGTCGAGGTGGTCGTAGTGCAGGTGCGAGATCAGCACGGCGTCGGGACGCCCGGCCGCGCCCAGGTGGGGCAGGGGCGGGCGCCGGCGCAGGAAACAGAGCAGCCCGTCACGCAGCAGCGGGTCGGTCAGGACGCGGGTCCCCGCGGCCTCGATCGCAACGGTCGAGTGGCCGACGAAGGTGACCTTCGTGTCGGCGCGGTTCGCCCCGGAAGGATCTGATTTCGGCGCTGTGCTCATCTGCTCGGCTCGCGGCCGCACATCACATCACCCCGGCTGGAGCCATGGATACGTGGATAGGGTGAGCCCGATGGAAGCCGCTTCACCCGGCCTGGGCGCGCAGCCCCCCGACACGCTCTCGGCCCGGCTGGCTCGGATCGGCCTATGGACGGGCGGCGTGGTGGCCACCCTGTTCGTGCTCAACCTGATCGGGGTCCCGATCGCGGACTGGATCCGGGACCTGCTCAGGAAGGTCGCCGAGGTGCCGCTCTGGGCGATCGCCGCCGCAGCGGTCCTCGAAACCCTCCAGACGGCGTTCGCCGCGCTCGCCTGGCTGGCGATCCTTCGCGCCGCGTTCCCCCGGGCGGCCATCCCCTTTCGACTCGCGCTCGCCTGCTATGCGACGGCGGTCGCGCTCAACGCCTTCCTCCCGGCCAACCTCGGCACCTGGGTGATGCTGGTCATGTTCACGACCCTGATCGCCGGAGCGACGTTCGCGGCGATCTTCTCCGGCCTGGTGGTCCAGAAGATCCCCTTCTCCGTGTTCAACATCGCGCTCTACCTGTACCTCTTTCTCACGGTCAGCGGCTCGTTCTCGATCAAGCTGGGATTCGTCTCCGACCACGAGGTCCTCCTAATCACGCTCATCGGCGGCATCGTCGCCCTGATCGTTCTCCTGGCGCGGGTCTTCTGGAGACGCCTCGCCAAGCTGCGAGCCGAACTCGCCACCGGCGGAGCGATCCTCGCTCAGCCGCGCACCGCCCTGGTCCGCCTCGCGCTCCCGGAGCTTGCCAGCTACCTGGCCCGGCTCGGGATCATCGCCGTGTTCCTGGCCGCCTACGGGATCCCGGTCGACTTCAAGACGGTGGCCGGCGTCAGCGCGTCGAACTCGGTCTCCAACAGCGTCTCCGTGACCCCGGGCGGGGTCGGCGTGACCCAGGCGATGAACACCGCCGCGCTCTCGGGCTCGACCGATTCCGCGAACGCCGCGGCCTACTCGGTCTCCCAGCAGCTCATCGTCTCGACTTGGGACGTGATCTTTGCGCTGGTCCTCGTCTCGTGGGTGTTCGGGTGGTCCGGCGGCCGAGACCTGGTGCAGTCCTCCTACGGAGAGGCGATGGTCAAGAGCCGGGACTTCAGGGATCGGCGCGCGTCGCGTGGCGATGCCGAGGGGGGCGCCGGAAGGTGACCTCCATCCACTACGGCCAGGACGTCACCTGGCGACCGACCAAGCCGACGCTCCGGCCGTGGCGGGTCGCGGTCTCCTGGGTTCTGGCGGCGATCGCGGTGTACGTCGCCGCCGCCCTGGTCCCGGGGGTTGCGTTGCACGGGCTTGGCTCGGCGTTCCTGGTCGCGGCCGTGATCGCGGGCCTGAACGCCGTCCTCCCACCGGTCGTCGCCAGCCTGCGGCTGCCGTTCACGCTGATCTCCGGGTTCCTGCTCGTCCTGGTGGTGGACGCCGGGGCGCTGCTCGCAGCCCACGAGGTGCTCGGCCGGACGATCCGGGTCGACTCCGCAGGTAGCGCGCTGGCCGCCGCGCTCGTGATCGCAGCGGTGTCGATCATCCTCGAGGTGCTGACGGGCACGAACGACGACGACCGCTACATGCTGCGGGTCATCCAGCGGGTCGCTCGGCGCCAGGGAGCGCGAGCGCCCACCGACGTGCCCGGGATCGTCTTCCTGGAGATCGACGGGCTCGCCCTGCCCGTGCTCCGCAACGCGATGCGCGACGGGAGCGCCCCCACGATGGCGCGGTGGGTCGCCGAGCGCGGCTACCGGCTCACCGAATGGGAGCCCGACCTCTCGTCGCAGACCGGCGCCAGCCAGGCGGGCATCTTGCTCGGGTCAAACGAGGACATCCCCGCGTTTCGATGGGTCGAGAAGGAGGCCGGGCGGTTGATCGCCTGCTCGGCGCCCGGCGATTGCGCGGAGATCGAGCGGCGCCTCGCCAGCGGCGCCGGGCTGCTCACCGACGGCGGCGCGAGCCGCGGAAACCTGCTCTCCGGCGAAGCCGACGAGGCGATCCTCACGGTGAGCCGGATGGACGCCGAGCGAAGTGCCAACCCCGGCTACCGGGCCTTCTTTGCGAACGGCTTCAACGTCACCCGCGTGCTCGCCCTGTTCGGATGGGAGATCCTGCTCGAGTGGACGGCCGCGGTCCGGGCGGCGCGGCGAGACGTCCGCCCGCGCGGGCACCGCGCAGGGATCTATCCGATGCTGCGGGCGACCATGTGCGTGCTCGTCCGGGACCTGATCACCTATGGGGTGCTGACCGACATGATGGTCGGACGTCCCGCGGTCTACGCGACCTTCTCGAGCTACGACGAGGTGGCCCACCACTCGGGCATCGAGCGAGCCGACACGATGGAGGCGCTCAGAAAGCTCGACCAGCAGTTCAACCGGATCGACCGGGCGCGTCGCTTCGCGCGGCGCCCCTACGAGATCGTGGTCCTCTCCGACCACGGCCAGACGCAGGGCGCGACCTTCAAACAGCGAAACGCGTACGGACTCGACGAGCTGGTCGAGCGCTCGCTGGCGGGTGGGCGGGTCGCCGCGCTCGCGGGTGGCGACGAGCAGGCCGACATGGCCCGCCACGCGATGGACGAGGCGACCGGGAGGGCCGCGAGAAAGCGGCCCAAGAACGACGTCTCGGGCCGCGAGGTCGTCGTCCTCGGCTCGGGCAACCTGGGGCTCGTCTACCTGATGGAGGAGAGCCGTCGCCTCACCCTCGAGGAGATCGACGAGCGCCACCCGAAGCTGACCGTGGCGCTGCGGGACCACCCCCACGTCGGGTGGCTGATGGTCCGGTCCTCCGAGCACGGGCCTCTGGCGCTCGGCGCGGATGGGAGTCACCGGCTGACCGACGGCCACGTCGAGGGCGAGGACCCGCTCGCCTCCTTCGCACCCGGCGCGGCGCGTCACCTCCTGCGCACCGACGGCTTCACCAACGTCGCTGACATCATGGTCGGATCGTTCTATGACCCCGAGCTGGACGAGGGGTGCGCCTTCGAGGAGCTGATCTCCTTCCACGGCGGCCTCGGGGGACCGCAGACACGGCCCTTCATCCTCTCCCGTGACGGTCTACCGCTCCCAGGCGAGCCGATCGTCGGAGCCGAGGCCGTTCACCACCTGCTCCGCGCCTGGAGGCGAGAGCTACAGGGCGACGCGGTGACGGCCGATGAGCTAACCGACGAGCGGCGCGCAGACGGGGATTAAGTGCAACTGTTCAGAGCGACAACGCAATTCGAGCGCACGGACGGGCCCAGCTTGACGCAGGCGGGAAACGGGGTACATCGGGCAGAGCCGGACCTCCTCATCGACTGGGTCACCGACCCGGCGGAGCTCGTGTCCCTCGAGGGGCCCTGGGACGAGCTCGCCGGTCCCGCTCGACTTCTCACCCAGGAACACGCCTGGACCCTCGCAGCAGCCGAGGTCTTCGGGGAGGGCAGGGGCCTTCGAGCCGCGCTGGTCCGCGATCGGTCCGGGCGACTGCGCGCCGCGGCCGCGCTCGCCCAGCACATCGATCAGCCCGCCCTGCTCGAGCTCGTCGGAACCTCGAGCCTGCACGAGCCGATGGACGCGGTGGCCGCCGACCAGCCCGCCCTCGATGCGCTCGGACGTGCCCTGACCCACCTTCCCTCCTCGCTCATGCTGCGGCGCCTCCCTGCCGGGTCGGGCCTTCCCGCGGCCCTTCGCTCCTCGATTCGCCTGCCCGGCCTGGTCCTGGAGCGCCCAGAGACCGGCTGCCCGGTCATCGAGCTCGACTCGAGCTGGGCGGAGCCCGAGTCGCGGCTCAGCTCCCGGCGACGCTCGGACCTCAGAAGGGCGCGCCGGCGCGCCGAGGCGCTCGGCGCCCTCACCTATGACTTCCGCTGTCCGGGGCCCGACCAGGTCGACTCGCTGCTCGACGAGGCGATGGCGGTCGAGGAGCACAGCTGGAAGGGCCGTGCCGGCACGGCCCTTCTGCACGCCGATCGCGAGCGGGCCTTCTACCGGCGCTACTGCGAGCTCACGGCGCGCAAGGGAACCCTCCGGATCGCCTTCCTGCGGATCGACGGCAGGGCCGCGGCGATGCAGCTGGCGGTCGAGACCGCGGATCGACTGTGGCTGCTGAAGACCGGCTACGACGAGGAATTTGGACGCTGCTCGCCGGGCGCGCTCCTGAACGCGCGGTCGATCGCCTACGCGGTCGGCCGCGGGCTGGCCGGCTACGAGTTCCTTGGCAGTCCCGAGGCGTGGACGCGAACGTGGACCGAGCGCGAGCGCGAATGCGTGGTGGCGGTCAGGTACCGGACCAGCCTGAGGAGCCTCCCGATCATCGCGGCGACGGCGCGCCACGCGCTCGGCCGTAGGCAGCGCGTCAAGGCCGCCGCCGCCCACCCTTGAACCCGCTTCGAGGCCTCGTGCAACGCGCCGCCAGGCGCTACGTCGCCGGTCCGAGCGCCGCCGACGCGCTGGCCGTGGCCGCGCGGGTGACCGAACGGGGCCCCAGGGCGACGCTCGGATATCTGAACGCCGATCACGATCCACCCCGGATCGTCGCCGATGCCTGCCTGGAGGCGATCGCGGGGGCGCCCCCGGAGAGCCGGGTGGCGATCAAGCTCCCGGGCCTCGGATCGGACCCGGGCCTCCTCGACGGCGTCCTCGCCGCCGCGGCGGACCGCGGGCTCGCGGTGCACTTCGACTCGCTTCGAGCCACGGACGTCGATCCGATTCTGGCGCTCCTCACAAGCCGAAGCGGACATCGAAGCGGTGGCGAGCCGCTCGGATGCACCCTTCCCGGACGCTGGACTCGAAGCGACTCCGACGCCGAGGTGGCGCTCGAGCTCGGCCTCCGGGTCCGGCTGGTCAAGGGGCAGTTTCCGGCGCCCCACGACGCCTCGCGCGATCCGAGCGGCGGTGTGCGCGCCCTGGTCGAGCGCCTCGCCGGACGGGTCAGCCAGGTCTCCATCGCATCACACGACCCCCCTCTCGTCGCCTGGTCCGCACGGCGATTCCGCGACGCCGCCACCCCGTGCGAGCTCGAGCTCCTCTACGGGCTCCCGACCAGGAGGGTCCTGAGCGTCGCCACGAGCTCGGGCCTCGGGGTCAGGGTCTACGTCCCGTTCGGGACCGCGTACCTGCCGTATGGCCTCCGCGGTCCCGACCGGGCCAGGATGGCCGCGCGACTTTCCCGAGACGTGCTTCGCGCCGAATCGAGCGACCCGCTCGCGGGCCTACCGAGCGGCGGGAGCTGACTCGGGCGTGAAGCGAACCGGCAGCGTCTTCAGCTGATTGAGGAACAGTGATTGCGCTCGAGTGGGCTCCCCGGCGAGCTCGAGGTCGGGAAGGCGCCGAAGCGTCTCGGAGAGCAGGGTCGCGAGCTCCAGCCGGGCGAGCGCGGCGCCGAGGCAGAAGTGTCGACCGCCGGCCCCGAAGGCCTGGTGGTCGGGGTCGCGGGTCACGTCGAGGCGCTGGGGGTCCTCGTAGACCTCCCCATCGCGATTGCCGGACACGTACCACAGCAGCACCTTTCCGCCCTCCGGGATCGTCTGCCGGTGAAGCTTGACGTCGCGCCGGGCGGTGCGCCTGAAGTGGGAGAACGCGGGGTAGAAGCGCAGGAGCTCCTCGACCGCGCCGGGTACGAGCGACGGATCGTCGAGCAGCAGCCGGAGCTGGTCGGGCTCGGCGAGGAGCCCCAGCATCCCGCTGGTGAAGACCGCGCGGGTGCTGTCGTTCCCGGCCGCCCCGAGCAGGCCGATTCCCATGAAGATCTCCGAGTCCGTGAGCGACTCGCCCTCGACCTCGGCGTGGACGAGGACGCTGAGCAGGTCGTCGCCGGGGCGGGCGCGGCGGGCCGCGATCAGCTCCATCGTCTCGTCCCATGCCTCGCTCATCATCTCGACCATCGCCTGCTCGGTTGGGCGCAGGTCCTCGTCGCCGAACCCGAGCGCGATGTTCGTCTGCTCGATGTGGCGCTGGTCGTCCTCCTCGGGGGTCCCGATGAAGGACCCGATCACCCGCGCGACCACCGGGCCGGCGACGTCCTGCACGAGGTCGCACTCGCCCCGCTCGGCAACTCGGTCGATCACCCGGTTGACGATCGCCCGGATCCGGGTCTCGTGCTCGGCGATCCGCGCCGGGGTGAATCCCCGCTGAAACAGCGCCTTGATCCGGTCATGGCGGGGCGGGTCCATGGAGATCATCTGCTGGCGCTGCGCCTCGAGCGGGATCCCGAAGTCGTCGAGGACGAGGACTCCGCCGACCTCGGAGGAGTACGTCTCCCAGTCCAGGCTGACCCGTCGAAGGTCGTCTGCGCGGGTGATCGACCAAAAGCCGGCCTCCTCGGGGTGATCGGCCAAGGGGCTCCAATGAACCGGCGCCTCGCGGCGCAGGCGCGTGAAGAGGTCATGCGGCGGGCCGTCGGCCCACAGGGTCAGGTCACCGAGGTCGACCTGGGTGAGGTCCTGCTCCGCGATCGCCGTCACTGGACCTCCTTCGGTGGGGGACGCCCTCGATCGGGCATATTAGGGGCCGCCGCCGCGGCCACGGCGTCTCCGAGGCGGAGATATCGGCATGATGGTGAGAAAAGGAGGAGCAACAGGATGATGATGCGCAGACGGCCGCTCCTGCGAGCGGCGATGATCGGCGGGGGTGCCTACGCGGTGGGCAAGTCGCGGCAGCGAGGGCAGGAGCGAGAGGCCGAGCAGGAGCAGCGCCTATCGACGCTCGAGCAGCAATCGGCGCCCGCGCCACCCGCCCCCGCCCCAACGGCCGAGGCGACCCCCGGCGCAGGAGGCGATGTGGTGGCGAAGCTCAAGGAGCTGAAGGAGCTCCAGGATTCCGGCGCGCTCACCCCGGATGAGTTCGAGGCCGCCAAGCAGAAGCTCCTGGCCTCATGACCCCCGCGATCGAGAGGAGAAGAAGATGACAATCGGACCCGTCCAGCTCGTCGTGCTCGGCTTCGAGGGAGGCGAGTTCTCGGGTGAGATCGTCGCCGAGCTCGGGAGACTGCGCGACCACGACGTGATCCGGTTGATCGACCTGCTGTTCGTCAACAAGGACGAAAGCGGCGAGGTCACGGTGATCGAGGCCAGTGACCTGACGCCCGACGAGGCAACCGAGTTCGGGGCGACGGTGGGTGCCCTGATCGGGCTCGGAGAGGCCGGCGAGCAGGGGGCGGTCGAAGGGGCGGTCGCCGGAGCCGAGGCCCTCGAGGACGGGCATGTCTTCGAGGGCGAGCAGGTCTGGTACGTGACCGACTCGATCCCAAACGGGACCGCGGCGGCGATCGCGCTGCTGGAGCACCGTTGGGCGATACCGGTCAGGGAAGCGGTTCAGCGGGCCGGCGGGACGCTGCTCGATGAGTCATGGGTCCACCCGCTCGACCTGGTGGCGGTCGGGCTGGCGGCGGCCGACGAGGTAAGCGGCCCGGATCCTCAGCCCGGCTGAGGGCTCGGCCGCGCCCTCGACCACCATCGGCGACGGCGCCCCGGTGAGCGGGCGCCCTTCTCGGCGCGAACCTCGAGATCGAAATAGAGCAGCGTTCGACCGATTGCCACGTAGGGGATCAGCAGCGCGAAGACCAGCGAGCCCAGGATGTTGATCCAGGTGAGCGACAGGGTGGTGAAGATCAGGGCGAAGGTCAAGATCGGCCCCGCGACGACGCTTATCAGCCACAGGAAGACGACCACACGAACCGTCTTCCACCAGTGACCGCGGACGAGCAGCGAGCTGCCCCGCAGGGCGCCGCGGATCGATTGATCCTTGAACAGGACCTCCTGCTGGACGAACTGCCACTCGACGTACTTCCAGATCGCGATCGGAATCCCGATCACCGTCAGGGCGATCAAGGTGACCGCGAACGTGGCGATCAGCTGAACGAAGACGACCCGCCAAAAGCGTGCCAGCACCGCCCCGTAGGCGGCCCTGACGCCAACCTCCTCGCCCCGGTCGAGGTTTCGCACGAACGAGATCACGGCCCCGCCCACCGCGGCGAATCCAAGCGAGCGGGCTATCGCCGGAATCGAGATGGTGATCGTGACCCCGAGGTCGATCCCGCCGGTGACGGTCGTCAACAGCCATACCGCCCCCTCGACGACTCCGATGATCACGATCGCGGTCAGCGCGATCGTCATCATCGCGACCCAGTGTCGCCCGTAAAGCTGGCGAGCGGCGCGGACGAGCTGGCCGAACGCCCGGATCTGGCGCAGGCGGGTCAGATCGACCGGGGTCCAGCGGGTCAGGCCCACCGGGACCGCGACCAGCAGGACCAACGCGAGGCCGGTCAGGATCGCCCCGAGGCGCGTCTGGGCCTCGAGGTTGACGAAGGACGATGCGGTGGCGACCGCCCCGCAGAAGGCCTTGGTCACCGCGGGCCCGAGGACGAGGCCGCTCGGCAGCTTGGGGCTGGTGGAGCGGACGCCGTCCATCCACGTGAACGGCTCGCGCCACTGGCTCTTCGTCGTCGGCCCCTGGGGACCGTTGTTGTAACCCTTCTCCTTCTGGCCCCAATGCCCATCGAAGGTCAGCCATTGGAAGCGCGATCCCGGGGGCGGTCGGGTCGGCATCAGCACCGGTCTGGGCACCACCCGCCGAAGCGGCTCGGTGGTGTTGTCGCAACCCAGCCCCGAGCCGCCCTGTCCGTTCTCGACGAATACGGCGGAGTCGAAGAACGTCGCATGCGAGCCGGCCGCGGGATAGACGACAGGATGCGTCCCCTCCTTTTCGACCTTGTCGTCGTCCCAGTCGGCCTTCTCGCCGCCGCCATGCTGAAACAGCGCGATCTCGGACGGGCCCTCGGCCAGCGCCTCGCGGGCATCCGCCGCATCGAAGGCGATCTGCATACCCTCCCAGTCGCCCTCGTGAAGGTCGTTGAACTGATTGAAGTAGTAGAAGAACCAGTACTGGACCACGAATCCGGAGTGGCCCCTCTGGGTGGCGATGTGGGCGTAGGTGATCGGCGGGGCGCGACCGGCCGCCTTCAGGGCCGCGAAGTCCCTGGCGTACGTGCACTCCGCGTTCAGCGGGTCGCCCGGAACGTCGAGGTGCCAGGCGCCTCCCAGCCCCGCAACCTCGGCGGCGGTCGGCGCCGGCCTCGTGATCGCGGGCCTGCCAGGCGCGGCCGGGCGCGTCAGGTCGACCCGCGGGTTGCCCAGCATCGTGTTGACCGTGGTGGGCTCGAACTGCTCCTCGGAGGTGTCGCATGGGGGATCCTCCTGGGCACGCAGCATGAGGATCGGCGCGTAGCTCGCGACCAGGTGCCGGCGGGCGCTCTCCGCGCCCGCCGAAGGCGCCGCGGCCAGGAACACCACCGAGGCAACGACGATCACCCACCAGCGCGGTCGGCGGTTCACGGGGCGACCGTACCAGGCGGCTGGGCGGGCTCGGATCCGGCTAGTGCCGCCGGCAGAGGCGCGACTGGTTGGTGCAGAGGCTCATCTTCAGCACCTTGAGCTTGCCCCAGGGGAACTTCGCGAGGAGCTTGTTGGGGTACTGGCCGCCGAACAGCCCGCCGGCGCCGTAGTAGGGGTCGCCGCCGCCCGGCCCCGGGTCCTGTGCGAAGAAGCCGACCCCGGCGCTCTGATCGCGGACGATGATCCCGTGGGCCTTGGCCGCCCTGGCCATCATCAGGACGATCCGCGGCAGGTGCATTCTCTTCAGGTTCAGGTTCGCGGGCAGGCGAAGCCGCGCCCCCTCGGGAAGGGCGTTGGATGGGCCGCCGCCGTCGGTCCGCTGGGCGGGCCAGGAGTACTGGCGCGCGCGGGGCGACGGGACGATCATCGCCAGCGCGTGGGGGATCCGCGTGCCCTTCAATTCCTTGATCCGCATCACGCCGCCGATCACCGAGAGGCTCGATGCGGTGGCGCCCCAGTTCAGAAGCGAGCGGCCAGGCCACGACTTCCTCGTGTAATAGCCCGGCTTCTTGGAGACATGCTTCATCGCCCCGCCCCAGACGGCGTGCCAGCGCCCGTTCTGCTTGTGGGCGTCGAAGAACTCCCACAGCGTGTCGGTGGAGGGCTGCCAGACGACCATGTGTGCGTCGCTTCCCGCGGCGGGCCTGGCTCGGGGCGGGATCGGCACCCGGTTGAAGCAGTGCTGAAGGCTCCTTCGGCCGGCCGAGTTTCCCTGGAACAGGGCGACGTGGACCCGCGGCTGGTGCGGCCCCACCACGTACAAGGGCGTGCTGTAGCTGTCGGTCTGGATCCAGGGCCCGGTGCCAGCGTGCTTCTCGCGGTTCACCTCCTTGACCAGCCGGGTGACGAGCTGCGGTGAGTGCGGGTCGATGCGCGCGCCGTCGGCGAGCGGATGGTTCCAGACGCCGTTCGGCGAGAAGAGCCGCTTTGAGACCTTGTCGTGATGGGCGACGGAGCCCGCCGCCGACCATGGTCCCCCCGCCAGCCAGGCGACCGCCAGCGTCCCCACGAGGAGGATCGCGACGCCGGCGGCCCATGGGCCGCGGCGCGCTTGGGGCTTGTCTTGCCTCGGCGAAGCCATCTCGACCAAGCGTTCGACCTTCGGCGCTCGAAACCCCCCTGCCTTGATGCCCGCCCGAGCGCTTGGAGCGGGGCCCTTGTATCAGAGGCGAGTCGCAGGGGAGGCCGCGTCGGCGGGCCGGGTTGCGACCTTTTTCATCCGCCGGGGCCGCTACTTGGGATCACTACGTCCGCGCATGGCTGGCGCCGGGACGGTCTACACGCGCGACTACCGCAGCTGGCTGGCCTCGCACCCGAACGGATGAACGCGCTCCGGGCGAGCGCGCACCGCACGCCCTCTCCTAGGGCTTGACGGTGAGCGCCGGCGAGAAGTCGCTCTTCTTGCTGTGGTCGCTTCCCTTCTCCGAGCGCACCTGGAACTGGTAGGTCTTGCCCTTGGTGACCACAACCGGGCTGCCAGCCTGGCCGAACACCGCCTTGCGCTGCGCGGTGTCGTTCTTCCAGACCTTCCACGTGCCCGAGGTCCCGACCCGGTAGTTGACGTCGAATGCCTGGCCGGTCGTAGTGCCGGAATCGGCCCAGGTGACCGTGAAGGGATTCGCGGTGGGGGCGGCGCTGAATGCCGGGCGAACCTTGACCACGCCGGTCATGCCCCCTGCCGGGGAGCCGTGGATGTCGCAGTAGTAGTGATAGCTGCCGGACGAGGCGCTGACGCTGAAGTCGATCGCCCCGCTCGTCGGGTTGCCGGAGCGAAACAGCCCGGCGTCCTGGTGGATGTTGTGGAACCCGGTCGACGACGCGGCCCGCTGCCAGTGGAAGCTCGCCCCGGGCTGAAAGCCTCGGAGCGGGGGTGCCTTGGGGCTGAACGAGTTGTCCTTGACCTGAATCTCGGTCGGGCCCGCGCCGAACGCGAAGGCGGGCAAGATGAATGCAGCCGCCGCGGCCATGAACAAGCGTGAACGTCGCATCGAAATCCCCCCCCATTCGCCGAACTCTCCGGGCCCGTACTACGAGCGAACCAGCGGCCGGGTTCATCGCCAGCCTATTCGAAAGCGCCCCGGGGCTTCAGCGCACTGGCCGGGTGAGAAAGATCGGATCTAGGGCATCGCAGCTTGCCGCTCAGCGGTCCCGCGAGGCGTGAGACCCAGCACCCGACCCTCCGTTATCCGCTACTGGAATCCGGTAGCGCCCCTTGTGCGGTCTCAAGACCGGGCGTATGGTGGATGTACCGGACTGCCTAGAGGCACGGAACACGACATCCGTCGAGGTCACACACCTCCAAGATGCCTCCTCTCGTGCCAGGGAGACCGTGAGGGGACGGGTGCTTCAACGGACTGGCGCACCCGTTCCTTCGAGCCGTTGGTGCCTCCTGGACGGAGCTTTTACGGGTCACGTCGGTAGAAGTGGTGTAACGAGCCCGAGGTAGGGCCGGAACGAAGTTCCGGCCACCGCGGGCCCCAGACTCGTCGGTTGACCAGCAAGTCGACTGACGAAAGGAACACCACGATGGCCGAGAGGCAAAGCATGACGACCCCCGAGGTCGTCGCCAAGACGATCCTCGACGAGCACGCCGACTTCCTGCGCGAGGCGGTGGCGATGGTGACGGCGCAGCTGATGGAAGCCGAGATCAGCAACGAGATCGGCGCCGCCCGCGGCGAGGTCTCCCCCGAGCGAGCGACCCACCGGAACGGCTATCGGCCCCGCGCCTGGGAGACCCGGGTCGGCGAGATCGAGCTCCTGGTCCCCAAGAAGCGATCGGGCGAGGCCTACTTCCCCTCCTTCCTCGAGCCCCGACGCCCCTGCGAGCAGGCGATCGTCGCCGTCGTCATGGAGGCCTACGTCAACGGCGTCTCGACCCGCAAGGTCGACCGCCTGGTCGAGCAGCTCGGCATCTCGGGGATGTCGAAGGACCGGGTCTCGGCGCTCTGCCGGGCGCTCGACGAGCGGGTCGAGGCCTTCCGCGAAAGGCCGCTCGAGGGCACCTTCCCCTACCTCTGGCTCGACGCCAAGCACCTCAAGGTCCGCGACCGCGGCCACGTTCGCTCGAAGGCCCTGGTGGTCGCCTACGCGGTCCACGAGACCGGCCAGCGCGAGGTGATCGGGATCGACATCGGCGAGGTCGAGTCCGAGGCCTTCTGGGCGGAGTTCCTGCGCTCGCTGGTCGGCCGCGGCCTTCAGGGCGTTCGGCTGGCGATCTCCGACGAGCACCAAGGCCTGAAGGCGGCGATCTCAAGGATCCTCGGCTGCCCCTGGCAGCGCTGCACGGTCCACTTCGTCCGCAACATGCACGGCCACTGTCGGCGAAGTGAGCGCGGCCTCGTCTCGGCGGCGCTACGGGAGATCTTCGACGCTCCGGACCGCGATCAGGCGCGCGAGCGCTTCGGCTCGGTCCTGGGGCGCTTTCGCGACGGGGTGCCGAAGGTCGCCGAGCTCCTCGAGGGTGCAGAGGAGGACCTGCTGGCCTTCTACCGCTTCCCGGCCGCGCATTGGCCGAAGCTGCGCTCGACCAACCCGCTGGAGCGGGTCAACAAGGAGATCGGCCGTCGAAGTGACGTCGTCGGCATCTTCCCCAATGACGCCTCGGCGCTCCGCCTCGCCGGCGCCCTGCTGATCGAGCAGAACGACGAGTGGCTGGTCGGGCGGCGCTACCTCTCGGCCGAGTCGATCGCCCTGGTCCTCGAGGACCAGGGCGATGAGGAACGAGAGGAGGTGGCTGAGCTACAAGCCGCGTGAAGGGACCGACGAGGAGTTACACCACTACCTACGACTTGACTCTGTCCCGCTTGCTCAGTCGCTGATCGGCGAGTAACGCTCCTGCTCCGCGCGACGAAGGGAAGTGAGCCGAGGTCGCTTGAACGCTTCGGTTTGTTGCCGGCGGCACGCGGAAGGGAGAGGCTCGCACACGGCTCGCTAGGGTGGTGCCGAAGGTATGGACGCGGGCGACTTCAAGGGCGCAAGCCATGCCGTATGGGAGGCAATGGCGCCGGGATGGGACGACCGCCACACCTACTTCGAGGAGGTCGCTCGGCCCGTCACTGAACGGATGCTCGAGCGGCTCCAGCCATCCGCGGGAGAGACGATCCTCGATCTGGCAGCCGGGACGGGAGTCGTAGGGTTCTCCGTAGCCGGGCTTGTTGGACCAACTGGACGAGTGATCGTCAGCGACTTCGCCGACGCCATGGTCGAGGTCGCGGGTCGCCGGGCTCAGGAGCTCGGCCTGCAGAACGTCGAGTGCCGCGTCCTCGATGCTGAGCATCTCGACCTGCCGGACGGATCCGTCGACGGCGTTGTCTGCCGCTGGGGCTACATGCTGATGGCGGACGTAGGCGCCGCACTTCGAGAGACACGCCGCGTTCTGCGAGCGGCAAGCGGGCGCGTGGCATGCGCTGTCTTCGCTGGACCCGAGCAGAATCCGTGGGCTGCGCTGCCTTCGCGTGTGCTTCGCGAGCGCGGTTACATGCCGGCGGCGGAAGCCGGTGCGCCGGGGATCTTCGCCCTCGCAGACCGGGACCGGCTTCGCCGCCTCTTCACCGAGGCCGGGTTCTCGGACCCCGCGATCGACGAGGTGACATTCCGCTTCCGGTTTGCGGGTGTGGACGACTACTGGGAATTTCTCAACAGCGCAGCCGGTGCGATCGCGATGGTGCTCAACCGTCTGGGCGAGAAAGAGCGGGAGCGGGTCCGCGAAGAGATATCCGAGCGATTGCGTTCCTTCGGCGAAGCCGGGGAGATCGAGCTGCCTGCTACCTCGCTTGCGCTGTTTGCCTCATAGCTCAACGGCCTACCGCCCCGCTGCCGTTGATCAGTCGCGCCAATAATCCCTCGATGACCTCGCCGCCCGACTCGACCGAACCTCGGGACAAGAGAAGGTTCACGGAGTCCTTCGATCGCGCTTACTCCCGGTTCGCTCGCCTCTATGACCTGGCCGTCAGGGTGCTGCCGATCTGGCGGAGGTGGCTTCGCCAGGCGCTCCCCCACATCGACGGTCCGCGAGTGCTCGAGGTCTCCTTCGGCACCGGTTGGCTGCTCACTCGCTACGCCGGGCGGGTCGAGGCCAGCGGTGTCGATCTGAACTCGAAGATGGTTGCGATCGCCCGTCGCAACCTCGACCGCGCCGGAGTCCGCGCCGACCTCCGGCAGGCCGACGTGGAATCGCTCCCCTTCGCCGATGGCCGCTTCGACACCGTCGTCAACACGATGTCCTTCAGCGGGTACCCGGACGGCGCGCGGGCGATGACGGAGCTGCGCCGCGTGCTGCGGCCCGGTGGCCATCTGGTCCTGATCGACGTCAACTACCCCAGCGACGGCAACCGCCTCGGGACCGCCCTGGTGGGCATGTGGAAACGTTCCGGCGACCTCATCCGCGACACGGATCGGTTGTTAGATGAGTTCGGCTTTCGGGTGCGCGAGCGCGAGATCGGCGGCTGGGGAAGCGTCCACCTCTACGTCGCAACCAAGGTCGGATGAGCGTGCTGACCCCGGACCGCTCGGCATCGACATCAGACCGCGGATCGTGGCGATCGCGATCCCGGACGGGAAGCTCTGCCTGGTCAACCCCGATTGCGTGGAGTCTTCGGCGCCTCTGGCCTTGGCGGCTGTAGCGTCGGGGGTAGACTCGATCGGCTGGCGGACCCCAGAAAGGAAGGCGTCTGATGGCAAGCAGCGAGCGAGTGATCGTCGGCTGTACGCATGGGGAGGAGGATTCCGATCGCGTCGTGGTCGCGTACCTCGTGGCTGTCGCCGCACTCGATCAGGGCAAGGACGTGGTGATGTGGTTGACAGTCGATGGCGTTCGCCTCGCACTCCGGGGCTACGCCGACGGCATCCGTGCGGATATGGACCCACCAGTTGTACGAGTCCATGAACAGTTCATCGAGAAGGGTGGCCAGTTCTACGTCTGTCCGATCTGCTTCAAAGAGCGAGATCTCGACGAACAGCAGCTGGTCGAGAACGCGGAACTCAAAGGAGCCACTCCGCTGATGGATTTCGCAGCCGATGGGGCAACGACTTTCAGCTACTGAAGCGGTCGATTCGTGGTCGGATTGTCTGGTCGGTCACCCGCCGCTTCGCGGGAAACCCGAGCATTGAGGCGTGGCAGGGCTCCTCGTCGCGCATTGTAGTTGTGCCGCAGAAACGGCCCCGCCGGGTCCCGCGACCCTGGCCCGTCCAAGCGGAGCCCGAACTACTCCCGGCATGAAACTACAGCCGGTGCCCCAGCCGGGCGTCCGGCCTCCCAACTAGCGTCGGGCGCACCGGAACAAGGAAGGGGCACTCGGGAGAACGCAGACGGGCAGGCCGCGCATTACGGGATGGGCCGCGAGCCCGACCTACTCAATGGCCGCCCCTGCGACTTGTCCGGTTGTGCCGCGAGCACGGATCCGTCGGTGTCGTTTCGCCCGCTGCGTCTCCACCACACAATCGAAGGAGGCCACATGCGATCGATCGCCCTGGACGTCCACCGCGACTACTGCGAGGTGGCGATCAAGGACGGCGGCGAGGTGCGCTCGGCCGGGCGCCTGAAGACGAGCCGCAAAGAGCTGAGCTGTTCGCCCAAAGCCTGGCGCCCACAGACCAGGTGGCGCTCGAGGCGACCGGGCCGGCGCTCCAGATCAAGCGCCTGATCGAGCCCCACGTCGCCCGGGTGGTGATCGCCAACACCCGCAAGCTGCGGGCGATCGCCGAGGCGAAGGTGAAGACCGACAAGGTCGACGCCCGGACGCTCTGCGAGCTGCTCGACGCCGGCTTTTTGCCCGAGGTCTTCGGCCCCGATGAGGAGACGCGGGCGCTTCGCCGGCGGCTGGCCCGCCGCGCCGCGCTGGTCCGCCAGCGCACCCGCGCCAAGAACGAGCTCCACGCGGTGCTCGCCCGCAACCTGAAGGGAAGGCCGCCGATCACGGACGTCTTCGGGGTCAGCGGGCGCGAGTGGTTGGGGGCGCTGGCGCTGCCCGACGACGAGCGCGAGACCCTCGCCGGCTGCCTGCGCCAGGTCGACTTCCTCGATCGCGAGGTCTCCGAGTCAGAGAGGGTGCTGGCCCGATCCGCGCTTGACTCCGGGCAGATCCGGCGCCTCATGAGCGTCCCGGGCGTCAACCTCGTCTCGGCGGCGACCTTCTGGGCCACGGTCGGCGACGTTGGCCGCTTCGGAACGCCCGACAAGCTGGTCTCCTACGTCGGGCTCGACCCTCGGGTTCGCCAGTCCGGCGAGGCCCCGGCGCGTCACGGCCAGATCTCCAAGCAGGGCTCGCCGGCGGCCCGCCACATGCTCTGCGAGGCGGCCTGGATCGTCGTCCGCACGCCGGGCCCGTTGCGCGCCTTCTATGAGCGCCTGCGGGCCCGGCGCGGCGCCCAGATCGCGCTGGTGGCGACGGCGCGCAAACTCTGCGTGCTGTTTTGGCACCTGCTGACCAAGGAGGAGGACTACGCCTTCGGGCGGCCGTCGCTTCACCGCCACAAGCTGCGTCGGCTCGAGCTTGCCGCCGGCGATCCCCCGCGGCGTGGCCGGCGCTCCGGCTCTGCGGCGTCAAAGCGCGAGCAAGCTCATGAGCGCGAGCTCTCCGAGCAGTTCGAGGCGGCCTACCGGCGGCTCACGGACGACTGGCAGCCGAAGCCGAAGAGAAGCGGTGCGGGTGCGACACGGGGGCGCGCATCTTGAAGGCATCTCGAAAGAGCCAAGCAGCGCGGCAGGGATCAGCCCCGAACCTGCGCTTTAGCTCGTCGTCACCCGCACCGGGCGTGACTCTGCCAGAAAGGAGAGTGGGCGTCCAGGGACTTGACTTTCATCCGTCCCGCAGCCCGGCGGCTTGGAGGGCTTCGGCTCGGTCGGGGAAGACGTCCACCCGTGTGACCTTGCCGTCACGGAAGCTCCACACCATTGATACCTGCCGTTCGACGTCTACACCACTTGCGCGGCCGCGACCGACCACGTGAACGGTCAACGCGACACAGTGGCCACAGTCGACGAAATCGTGCGGCTCGAACAAGATCCGTTCCCACGCTGCGAGCCTCGCCGATCAGCCCGAGCAGGCGGCAGCGTTCGACCGCGACTTCCTCGAGTACGCGACGCGCGCCGACACCGGCGCGCCGGACGGCCCCGCCGAGTATGCCTACGAATACCTGCTGGTGATCGCCCGCAAACGCGGCGAATAAGGCAACTCGAGGGTCCTTCCCAGCATCCCAGCGGCGTCCAGTTTGGGCGATTCAGGCCGGAGTAGCCCGCTTCTGCTCCGCGCGGAGGCTGTCGCAGAAACGCCCCTGCTGTCCGGCCCGTTTTGGACCATCCGGGCATGCCCCAGAACTTCCTCACCTGCGATCGAGACCAACCGCTGCTGTTGCCGCCGGATCTGCGCGACTGGCTGCCCGCCGATCACCTCGCCTGGTTCGTGATCGAGGCGATCGAGGAGCTGGACCTCGAGCCCTTCTACGCCGTCTATCGTGCCGACGGCCACGGCGCCGCCGCCCACGAGCCGAAGATGATGCTGACCCTGCTCGCCTATTCCTACGCGATCGGCGAGCGAAGCTCGCGAGGGATCGAGCGCCGCTGCCGCGAGGACATCGCCTTCCGGGTGATCTGCGCCAACCAGATCCCCGACCACGCGACGATCGCCCGGTTTCGGGTCCGCCACGAGGAGACACTCGCCGACCTGTTCGGCCAGGTGCTCGGCCTCTGCGCCGACGCCGGCCTGGTCGAGGTGGGCGTGCTCGCGGTCGACGGAACCAAGCTCGAGGCCTCGGCGTCAAACCACGCCACTCGAAGCTACGAGCAGATCGCCGCCGAGATCCTCGCCGAGGCGGGCCGCATTGACGCCGCCGAGGACGAGCTTCACGGCGAGGCCCGCGGCGACGAGCTGCCCGAGCACCTGGCGAGCCGCGAAGGCAGGCGAGCCTGGCTTCGAGAGGCGAAGGAGCGGCTCGAGCAAGGGCGCGCCACCAAGGCAGAATCAGTGCCCAGGGAGCGGGCAAGGCGCCTTGAGCTCTGCCGCCGGCGCCTGGTCGAGGACTGGCGCACCGAGCGCCGCGCCAACCGCGACTACGAGGCCTACCGCGCCCGCGGGGTGACGCGCAACGGCCGGCGCTTCGGCCGCCCCCCGGACCCACACACGCCGCCCGCCGAGCCCGAGGGCAAGCTGAATCTCACCGACCCGACTCCAAGAACATGAAGGCCTACCGCGGCTACCTGCAGGGCTACAACGCCCAGACCGTGACCACCGAGCACCAGATCATCGTCGCCGCCGAGATCGCCCCCGACGGGCTCGACTTCGCCCAGCTCGACCCGATGGTCGCCGCGGCGGAGCGAGAGCTCGCCGAGGCGGGCGTCAAAGAGCGCCCGGAGGTCGTGCTTGCGGACGCCGGCTACTGGTCCAACGAGCACATCGATCGGCTGCGGGAGCGCGGCATCACCCCGCTCGTCGCCGCCGACGCCGACCGAAGCAAGGGACCACGAAAGACGCGGCTCGGCGGGCCCTACGACTTCATGCGCAGGGTGCTCGCCACCGACAGGGGTGCCGAGCTCTACTCGCGGCGCCAATGGATGGTCGAGCCCGTCTTCGCCGACATCAAGCAGAACCGGCGGGCCGGGCGGTTCAAACGTCGGGGCCGGACCGCGGTCCGCTCGGAATGGCGCCTGATCGCAGCCACCCACAACCTTCTGAAGCTCCACCGGCACACCCTGGCGGCCGTGGCGGCCTGAGTCGAGGGCCGGAAGGCCCTGCCGTTTTCAGATTGAGCCGATCTCGCGCCTGGTCAGCGTTTACGCGACAGCCTCCGCGAGAAGCGGAAGCGCGAGCTCGTCCGCGTGCCGGTCTCCCCGTAAGCAGCGGAGCGATTCTCTTTGGATCACGGCCGGTCAAAGTCGATCGGACTGTCCCTCGAACGGTCCCTCCTTGCCCTCCGAACGAGAGAAACCCGCTCATAGAGCGGGTTCGAGAGGCACC
>CAWDLT010000001.1:0-97436 GCA_963803305.1 uncultured bacterium | reverse complement strand
GGCGCGGCTGGTTTCGAACCAGCGACCTCTCGCGTGTGAAGCGAGCGCTCTCCCACTGAGCTACGCGCCCGGAGGCGCTGATCATAGGTTGGGCGGCGGGGCTCGCGCCACCCGGCGCCTAGCATCTGGTCTGTGGCTGGGCAGGCGGGAGCCGGCGATTCGAAGCGTGCATCCGGGCGGCGTCCTGACCCGGCGGCCGCGCGTCGCCGAAGGCGGCTGGCGATCGCCGCCGCGGCGCTGGTGGCCTCGGCGGCCGTTGCAGTGGTGATCCTGCTTGGAGGCTCGGGCTCGCCGCCGGCCTCCAGCACCGCGCCGGCCGCTGCGCGGGTCCTGGAGGCGCCGCCCTGGGGTTTCACGGGGAGCTGGCGCGACTACTGCTATCGGTCGCTCGCGACGCCGCCCGGCTACGCGGCCCGGGTCATCCGCACGAGCGAACGCTGCCCCGCCGGGTCGAGGCGGTTCAGCGCCCAGCAGCAGATCGCCCTCACGGCCCGGGCCGGCGCCGGCGTGGATCGGCTCGCGGTTCACTGGGGCTCGGTCGAGCCGACACCACCACGCAGCGACGGCGGCGCGCTCGTCCACACCTACAAGTGGGCGCCGATCGCCCGCATCTACGACGCGATGCTGCGAGCCGGCATTCAGCCGGTCGCGCTCGCCTACGGGGCTCCCGCGTGGGCGCGGGAGCGCGGCTGGAACCGTCCGGGCGTCTGCGAGGCCTCACACGACAAGGTCTGTGCATACCCCCCGAGTCGCCGCCACCTGGCCGCTTGGCGCGCCTTCGTCGGGGCGATGCTGAAGCGCTTTCCGGAGATGATCGCCCTCGAGGTCTGGAACGAGCCGAACCTGCCGCGATTCTTCGCTCCACGCCCTTCGCCCGCGCTCTACTCGCGGCTCGTGGAGGGGGCACACCGGGCGGCCATCGACAGCGCGAGCGCGGTGCCCATCCTCACCGCGGGTCTCTCGGTCGGGGCATCCGCCGTCAAGGGGGGGATCGGGGCGCCGAGCTTCCTGACCAGCGTCTACCGGATGGCCGGCGCGGAGTCCTTTGACGGGATCGGCGCTCACCCCTACCCGCACGGCTCGCCGCGCGCGGCGAACATGACACAGAACCTGAACCGGCTGCGGCGCGTTCGCGATCGCTTCGGTGACCATGCGACGCCGCTCTGGGTCACCGAGGTCGGAGTCGGCGGGACGTCGGGGCGCCGCGGCAAGCTGAGCGTCCGGCCTTCGGCCCAGGGGCCCGTGCTCGCCCGCATGTATCGGTCGACCCGTAACACCGACGTACGGGCGTTCATCGTCTACGCGCTTCGTGACACCGCCGTCGAGGGCCCGAAGTTCGAGCCGTTCGGGGTCGTGCGCGCCAACCTGCAGCCGAAGCCCGCCTACTGCTATTTGGCCGCTCGGCTCGGCCGAGTGCGCTTGTGTGGGGGCGGGGGCTGATCGGTGCCGCGCCGATCGCGGCCGGGGCGGCGGGTTCAGCTCGAGCGGCGGGCTACCTGTGGTGGGGGATCGTGACCGCCTGCTGGAAGGTCGGGCGGTTAACCCACGGGATTCTCGGCTGGGTGATCGCGCCGACCGCGCTGAACCCGATCCGGTCGTGCGCGGCCGGGGTCTCGCCGCCGTAGAGGTCGGCGTTGGAGTCGTGGGCGAGGGCGTCGCTCAGCGAGTTGAGCAGCGCGGTGCGGCAGGCGTCCAGATTTCCCTTCCCGCAGTAGACCCTCGAGTAGCGCCCCCTTACGGGAGCGCCGAGCAGGTCGCGGAGGTCCTTCTGCACGTAGCCGTACGAACTCGTGTCGAAGGCCGAGCCGATCGGTCCGGGGGCGTCGTGGCCGAACGGGATCCGGTTGAACAGGGTGGTGCCGAGCGTGGGCTGGAACTCCGCCGCCACCAGGCGAGGCCACCAGGCGTCCATGATTCTCACGGCCTGCTCCTGGTCGTAGACGCCGTCCTTGTTTCGGTCGATGCGGTGTGCGCCGGTGGCGTTCCACTGCTTGAGCGTGTCGAGCGCGCTGACGAGCGTCGGGTCGCTGACCGGCTGCTTGTTGATCACCTTGAGGATCCACGGCAGCACGCGGTCGCCGCGCAGGTCGACGGTCCCGGCGTCCTCCATGTCGCTGATCAGCTTCTGGAGGCTGATCTTCTTCGAGCCCGCGATGTCGCGCTTGATCCGCGCGTCGAGGGGCTGGGAGCGGAACAGGGACGAGAAGCCGGTGTTGTACCCCGGCGCCTGGCGGTTGTTCCAGCTCGTCAGGTAGCGCTGGTCGATCACGTTCGGATGGGCCGCCAGCGGGGTGATCGACTCGGTCGCGTCGCCGGCGTTGTAGTTCTTCCACAGGTACGGCTTTCGGCCGAAGGTGGGGAGGTTGGGGTCGACGTTGGCGGGACGCGCCGGGTTGGCCCCCGAGTTGAAGTAGGCGATGTGCTTGTTGTCGAGGTAGAACCAATTGAACGTGTAGGAGATCTCGTTCGCGGCCTTCATGAAGTCCTTCGGCGAGCGCATCTTCCGGGGGTTGTTGAAATCGGCGAAACCCTGGGCCGACGGGTCGACCTCGTGGAAGTAGGTGTCACGGAGCTTCGTGTACACGTACGGCTTGCCGTGGATCTTCGCCCTCGCGACGACGATCCCGAGCTTGGTGCGCAACGCGGTCAGCGTCTCCGAGCCCGCCGGCGTCTGGTCAGCGGGGGTGGGAACCCACGAGTTGGTCCGCGTCAGGACGTCGAACGCGCGGCACTTGCCGCCGAACTCGTAGTGGTCGGCGTTGAGGGTCGCCCGGCTTCCGTTCGGATTGCAGAGCTTCAGCGCGTAGGTGTCGGTGATGTCCTGTCCGGCCGAGGTGGCGCTCCACGAGTAGTCGCGCCCGTGGCCGAGCTGGACATAGAGGTTCGTGCCGGGGAACGACGCGCCTCGCGCGTCGATCGGCGGCCCCTTGCTGGTCGCTGGGGCGTGGATGTCCTCCTCCATCAGGATCTGCGGCGACCAGTAGCCGACCTGCGGTCCGATCACGGCCGTGGGATGGCCGCTCTGCGACTCCGGAGCCGAGACGACGAGCGCATTGGAGGCGCCGTGCTTCTCCTGGAACGGGCTCAGGATTCCGGCGGGGAGCTGGCCCGCATCGGTCGAGGCCTTCGCCGCGGGCGCGTTGCCGTTCGCGGTCGAGACCACGTTCGACGACTGAAGCGAGCCGCGATCGGGGAGCGCGACGCCCTTCGCGTTGGGCGGCGGCTGTCCGTAGGGGAAACGCTTGCCGTGCACCGTGCTCGGGGCCTCCGGATCGTCGAACTCCTGGAAGTCCGACCAGACCTTTCGTCCGATGCCGGCGCCGAAGCGGTTCTTCGCCGCCTGGAGCGACTGCGCGAGGCCGAGCTCCCCGCCGCCGCCCTTGCCGAAGATGCCCGCGACCAGCGAGGCGATCGAGATCACGTCGGAGACCTTCCACTCGTGCCCCGGCAGGCAGATGCTCTGCGACGGATCGATCAGCTGGTACTCGCCGGGGAGCTTGCTCGGGTCCGCGCAGGCCTGAGAGATGAACTTGTTGACCCCGGCGACGTAGTCGTTGACGTCGTGTTGGAGTTGCACCCCCTGCTGTCCGTAGAGGCGCGGGGCGCGGTTGTACTGGGTCTGGAGGTCAGCCTCGCGGTATGGGGTGTCGGCCCATACCGACTCGTCCATCGAGGCGTTGGCGCCGCCCGCGAATGACGACAGGTCGGCGCGCCCGGCGTGGCGCAGCGCGTCGATCAGGAACAGGCGGTCCTCGCCGGTCACATAGCCCGCTCCGAACATCGCCCCGGCGCGGGTCGACCCGTAGATGTGCGGGACGTTGTAGGTGTCGCGCTGGATCGTGACGTCGCTTCGCGGGCTGTAAGTCCGGACCACGTTGGCGGGCTTGGCGCCGAAGCTTGCGTCCTTGTAGAAGCTCCCGATCTGCGAGGCCTGGAGGCCGGGCGTCGCGTACATCAGGTTCGCGTACATGTTGAGCTGGCGGCCGCTGGTGTAGGGGGGGAAGGTGCCGTTTGCCTCGAAGGCGGCGATCTGGGCGGTATTCGCGTTCGCCCCCTGGGCCGGCGGCAGGATGTTTCGGAAGTTGCCGAAGTCGTTGTGCTTGTAGGGGCTCGGCGTTGGAGCCGCGCTCGCGGCGCTCGCCCCGGCGGCGAGCAGCGAGACGGTCACGACGGCGACGACGCACGGTTGCCTGAAACCCCTCAAGACAACTTCCTCCTCTATCCGGCTGATCGTCGAGCGGACGGGTGGGCTCGACTGGCGGGGGCGAGCATATACACGGTACGGCGCTCCCTGCGCCGGTTCCCGGGGCCCGGATTCCCCGCTCGTCGCGCCTCACGTGGGCGCGGGACGCCCCGGCCCGTTCGGCGTGCGAGGATGCCCCGATGAAGGTGACGCTTCTGTTGGCCGATGCCGCCGAGGCCGTCGAGGGGAAGCTCTACATCCTCGGCGGCGGCTGGTCGATAACCGGCCCCGAGCCGACCCCGTCGGCGATCGCCGCGTACATCCAGGTCCCGTGGGACCGCACCAACGTCGAGCACACGTTCAGGCTCGACCTGGTCGACAGCGACGGCGGCGCCGTGCTACTCGAGACCGAAGACGGAGTCGAGGAGCCGGTGGCGATCGAGGGCACCTTCGAGGTCGGCCGGCCGCCGGGCGTCAAGCCCGGCACCTCGATCGACGTCCCGCTCGCGATCACGGTCGGCCCGCTTCCGCTTCCGGGCGGGGGCAGGTACGAGTGGCGGCTGTCGATCAACCAGGAGAGCCACGAGGACTGGCGGCTGCCCTTCTCGACGCGCTCATCGGCGCAGCCCGGCGCCACCTAGAGGCCTACCGGGAATCCCGCGTCGTCCACGCTCGCTCTATCTGTCGCATCAGCGCCGGATAGACGATCCAGTACCGAAACGGCTTGATGAGCTCCATGTATCCCTTCCCGAACGGGCCGCGCGGCTTGACGTAGACGGCCATCTGGCCCTGATAACGGCCTTCACCCTGATCGGCCCACGCCAGGTGCATCACGCCGTGGACGGTCCGGTTGGACACCTCCGCGGCGAATTCGTCATCGGTGCGATAGAGGGGAACGAAGGGCAGGGATCCGAAGTCCAGATCCGCCGCGGTGCCTCGCAGATCGTCCGGCAGGCGGTCGGCGAGTGAGGCCTCGTCCGTGCCCGGGATCGCTAGCTTTCCCGGCTCGTCGTCTCGACTACCGACCGGGGCCGAGATCCTGCCGAGGCCGAACCAACGGCCGAGGCGGTCGCGGGTGCGCCAAAGGACGCGGGTCGCAACGGACTCCGCGTCGGCCGGATTGAAGCCGGCGGTGTTGTCGATCAGCGCCTGGAAGTCCTCGGCGCCGCCGTGCACGGGAAGGGCCCAGACGTCCTCCAACGTGAAGTCCGGTGCGATCTCGCGGATGCGCCAGGGGCGAGATTCGTGGACTGAGTTCGGAATCCTCACGTCGATTTACCATCCAAGTGTGAGCGCATGGATCGTAGGCGGTGCGCTTGAGGCCCAGGGGCGCCGTCGCGAGCGCCCGGTGCTCGTCTATGACGGGGACTGCGCGTTCTGCACGACATGCGCGCGTCTTCTCGAACGGATCGGGCCGGATGCGGAGATCGTCGCCTGGCAGCTCACCGACCTGGACGAGATCGGGATAACCGAGGAGCGGGCCGCCGCTGCGGTGCAGTGCGTTCAGCCTGACGGCACGGCCCGCTCGGGACACGAGGCGATTGCCGTGACACTCAAGGCCGGCGGGCCGATCTGGAGGATCGCCGGCCATGCGCTGCTCCTACCTGGGGTCTCGTGGCTGGCGGCGAAGGCCTACCGGCTGGTTGCGGACAACCGGTACCGGCTGCCGGGAAGCACCCCCGCCTGCGCGGTGAGCGACCGAGATCGCGACCGCCCGCCGGCGGAGCCGGGGCCCGAAGCGCGACCTTGAGCGGTTCAGGCCTTTGCTGCTACTCGGGAGGGGAGCCGGACTCAGTCGCGGGCCGGGGCGGCGACAGCCGAAGGGCGCGGCGAACGCGTTCGGGCAGGTACCAGTTCCAATCGCCCAGCAGCTTCATGAGGGCGGGGACGAGCAGGGCGCGGACGATGGTCGCGTCCAGCAGGATCGCCGCGGAGAGCCCGATCCCGAACTCCTGAAGGCCGACGAACGACCCCGAGGTGAACCCGGAGAACGCCGCGATCATGATGATCGCTGCGGCGGTGATGATCCGCCCCGTGTGCTCGAGGCCCCTGGCGACCGCCCGCTCGTTGTCGTGGTGGGAGTCCCACTCCTCGCGCATCCGCGAGAGCAGGAAGACCTCGTAATCCATCGAGAGCCCGAACAGCATCGCGAACAGGAAGACCGGGATCCAGGCCTCGATCTGCGGCGAGGGCTGAAGGCCGAGCGCCGAATGGAGCCCGTGCTGGAAGACCAGCACCAGGACGCCGTACGTGGCGGCGACCGAGAGCAGGTTCATCAAGACGGCCTTGAGGGGCAGGATCACGGAGCGGAAGGCTCTCAGCAGGAGCATGTAGGAGAGGACCAGCACGGCCAGCACGAGCCAGGGGAACGCAGAGTAGGCGCGGTCGATGAAGTCGACCCCGAAGGCCGGCGCCCCGGTCAGCAGGACGGTCGACGAGGTCTGGAAGCCGGCGGCCGGGATGTAGTCGTCGCGGATCCGGTGGACCAGGTCGACGGCCTCGGGCGTTCCCGAGTCGCTTCGCCCCGCGGCGCGAATCTGGATCACCTGGCGGTCGGCGTCGATCAGGTTCGCCTTCTGCGCCCGCGCGACGCCGGCCGGTCCCGGGCCGGCCAGGATCGGCGCCTGGATCGTGCTCGGGTCGATCTCGTGGTCGCCTCGGAGCTCGGCGACGAGGCGGCGCTCCGCGGCCACGGTGGCCGGCAGCGTCGCGCCGCCCGGCCGGCCGGTGTCGATCGCGATCTGGTTCGGTGCCAGCGCGCCCGGGCCCAGGGTGTCGTCGAGGAGCGCCAGCCCCTTGGTCGATTCGGTGGTCAGCGGGACGCCCCGGTTGTCGCCGCCCGTCAGGTGGAGCTGGAGCGCCGGGAGCGCCAGCGCGAGCATCAGCCCCCCGGCCCCGACCAGGTAGAGGATCGGCCGTCGCATGATCGAGTGCGAGAGCCGGGTCCAGAAGCCGGGACGGCCCTCGGCGCGGGCGGCGAGGATGCGCTTCGGGATGACGCGAAAGCGGTTGATCTTGCGACCGAGCAGCGACAGCAGGGCGGGCAGGAAGGTCGCCGACGCGGCGATCGAGAACAGCGGCACCAGGAGCCCTCCGATCCCCATCGAGCGCATGAAGGGAAGCGGCATGAAGAGGAGGAGCGCGAGGCCGATCGCAACCGTCCCGCCGGAGAAAAGGGTCGCCCGCCCGGCGGTCCGCATCGTCGTCACCAGCGCCTCCTGGGCGGACTCGGTGCGCTCGAGCTCCTCGCGGTAGCGGAAGACGACCAGCATCGAGTAGTCGATCGCGATCGCGAAGCCGATCAGGGTGACGATGTTGGTCACGTAGACCGCCATGTCCATGAAGTGGGCGAAGATCCAGATCGCCCCCAGCGTCGAGGGGATGGTCACGAACGCGAACGCGAACGGGACGCCGATCGCGACCAGGGTCCCGAACATGAAGGCGAGGACGATTAGCGCGATCGGGATCGCGATCGACTCGCCGCGGGCGAGATCCTGGTTGTAGATCTTCTGGGTGTCGTGGTTGATCGCCGGAAAGCCGGAGAGATAGGTGGTGGCCCCGGGGACCTGAGGCGTTGCGTCGCGGATCGTGGTCGTCCCGTCGGCCGCGGCGGCGTTGTCCAGCGGGGTGTTGATCTGCACGTAGGCGACCGTTCGCGAGGCGGGCAGGACCGGCCCGGGCTTGGCGCCGTCAACGACGGAGGCGGCCCGGCCCGCGGCGGCCTCCGCACGGCGCTTGAAGGCCGCCGTGCCGGCCACCGGGCGGTCGGTCTGGAAGACCAGCGTGAAGGCGCCGTCGCCGCGCTCGTCGAAGCGGTTCTTGAGCAGGTCGAGGCCCCGCTCCGCGTCGGACCCGGGGACGCTGAAGCGGTTGCTGAGCAGCTTGCCGACGTTGGCGGCGCCATAGCCGCCCAGGACGAACAGGACCAGCCAGGCGGCGATGACCTTCTTTCGATGACGTATGACGCGGCGGGTCCAGGCCTCCAAGGCCGGCTACCTCCTGAGACAGCTGCCTAGACGCGATTCGACGCCGATGATAGGCGTCGCGTCGCGAGAGCGGATGTGACGAACGTCCGCTGCGTCGCGGCTAGGTCAGTGCGTCAGGACATATGGCCCGCAGGGCGTCGAGCCGTCGACGTCCTTGACGATCTTGCCGTTCTCGTCCTTGTAGGCGATCCTGAGCGTTCCGCTCTTGACGGTGACCTCTGCGTAGCTGTTCACGCCTCCCTGCGCGCATGCCATTCCCATGCCGCCGCCCGGCGACGATCCCGTCGCGGACGGCTTGAAGAACGCGCTTGAGATCAGCTGACCGCTGCCGGTGGTCCCGGTCGTGTCGTCGATCTCCTGAAAGAAGTTCTTCGTTCCCACCGGCCCGATGATGAAGTCCTGATAGGGGCTGTCCGAGGGCGCGGCGGCGGGAGGGATATTGGCCGGCGCGGAGTCGCCGGTGAGCGTCCGGTAGCGGACCACGTTCGCGAACGCGGCGTGCGTGTCCGTGGTCAGGAAGACGAGGTGCTTGACGCTGGACTTCTGGAGCGCCTTCAACAGCTTCACGCGCTCGTATGCGTAACCCTCCCAGCGATCGTAGGGCAGGGCATAGAACTGCTGCATCGGGGTCTCGTTCATGACCACCTTCCACTTCGCCGTCGAGGTCTTGACGGCGTTGAGGAACGTGTTCAGCTGGCGTTTGCCGAGGAAGGTGCGGCTCGGGTTGTTGATCCTGTTCAGGCAGGCCTGCGAAACCGGCTGGGACAGGGACGGGACGACCGCCGAGAAGAAGTTCCGGGTGGCCTGCGGCGCCGTGGGAGCCAGGTCCGGTTGGCCGGTGTCGGGGTTGTCGCAGACGTGGTTCGACGACGCCTTGCCGCTTCGGAACGAGCGCTCATCGAGGAAGAACATCTGGAGGTTCTTGCCCCATCGGAAGCTCCGGTAGATCCCGTTCTTGTCGCTGAAGGTCACGGGCTCGTAGTTGCGGAACGCGCGGACGCTCCGGTTATAGAGCGGCCGACCGTTCTCCGGGATGGAAAAGTCGTTGATGAATTCGTGGTCGTCCCAGTGGTTGTAGAGCCCGGTCGCGGAGCGGATCTTCTGCATGTTCGGGATCGACATCTTCTTCGCGTACATGCCCCACTTCTGCCCGACCCCCGAGGCGGTGGACACGCCCGGGACCTCCGGGTCCGAGTAGATCGTGTCGCCGAAGTCGATGTTGAAGTCGTTGTGCTCGTTCGACATCGACGCGAAGGCCTTGAAGTTGCCGAAGAACGGGTGGTGCTTCCCCGGCGCCGGCACGGCGGTCTCGTCGCCCGAATACGCGAACCGGATCGTCTTCGGGTCCGTGGCGCGCGGTGCGGTCAGGAACTTGCCGGTGGCGCTGCACGGGTGCCCGCTCGGGTAGCAGAAGCGGTAGCGGTAGGGGGTGTTGGGAGCGAAGCCGCCGAGACGGATCTGGACGGTGTCGTTGTTGCCGTCGGCCGCCCTCAGAGGCAGGTTTCGGACCACGTTGTGGAAGGCTCTGTCCTTCGCGACCTGGACGTTCACCTTCGTCTGATGAGTGGTGCGCCCCCAGAGCAGGGCCGTGTGGTCGGTGACCTCGCCGGCGGTCACCCCGCTGGTGAAGCCGTTGGCGCCCAGCGTCGATGCCGGAACGAGGAGGGCCACCACGGCTATCGCCGCTGAGACCCCGATCGCACGACACCCATCCCTTCCCATCGGTGCCGAGTCTATACCGGCTCGGAGGGACCGCGCAAGGCGTCCTAGGTCTCGATGCCTCGACGGGTGAGGCCGCGGAGCTCAGTCCGTGGCAGCCGACGGGCTGACCTTTGCGGCCACGGCCGGCTGGGAGGCCCCGTGCCCCGAGTGGCGCGCATGCCTGCGGAGCGCCGCGAGCCTTCGGGCGCCGATTGCGGGAGCCTGATGCCCGTGGCGCGCTCGAAGCGCGGAGGAGGGAGTCCCTCCCCTGCGGCGGGAGTGTCGATGCGATCGGCGGGTCGACCTCGCCGATGACGAGGCGGCCGAGGCGAGCGAGGGCCGGCCCGAGGAGTCGGGGGGCGGCGAGCCGACCGGCGGCGGGCCTTCGTCGCAACCGGCGGCCGGATCGCATGGCGCGAGCACCCGAAGCTCGCTCCAGTCGATTCGCTTGAACAGGTAGTACCACTTCTCCTGCTCGCCGTTGTGGTTGTAGTCGCCGGTGTCGTCGCTCGGGCTCGCCTGCGCCGCAGGGTCGGAGTAGCCGAAGTCGGTGTAGGTGCCGGCGCTCTCGAGGCTCGGGCCCCACTGGCTCTGGTCGCCGGTGGTGTCATTGACGTAGCCGCCGTAATCGCGAAGCGCCAGTGCGATGCCGCGCTGCCAGGTCGGCAGGCGGGCGAGCTCGGAGTCGGAGATCTGGAGCTGCACGCGCGAGCCGAGCTCCAGGCGGTTGTTGGTCGACATCCCGTGCTCGCCGCACTGCCAGGCCTTCCCGTGGGCCGGCCACACACTTCCGTTCACGCAGGGGACCGCGATCGTCAGCGCGTGGTCGATGTGGCCCGACGCGAACTCGGGGCCGCGGATGATGCCGGCGAGGTTGCCGAACCCCGCGGCGACTCCGCCCGAGCCGAGGCCGTCGCCCCCGATCCGGGTGCGCCCGCCCCAGCCGATCTCGAGCACGCCGTTTGCCTTCGAGTGGACGGCCCAGAAGTCGTATTCCCACCCCGAGGCCTGGTCGACGACGGTCATGTGGGCATCGTGGTCCCAGTCGCCTTCGTTGGCGCTGCACCCGCCGCAGCTCTTGAGGCGCGCGAACCCGCCCTCGGGGACCGCCCGGGTGGGGATGTGGACCTCCATCCCCGAGACGTCACACCCGCCGCCGAACGACTCGCACTCGATCCGGTAAGTCGGGTCGGCGGGGGTCGACCAGAAGGTGGGGCTCGCGCCTCGGTCGGAATCGCCGGCGACCAGCGAGCTGATGTGGCCGCCGCGGTTCAGGGTGTTGACGACGGCCTGGGAGTCCGACTCGACCTGAGGATGGGCGCCGATCTTGGTGTTGAACGGGCTCGAGGCCGAGTATGGCCGCCAATTGGCGCACGGCCAGTTGCCCGCGCCGAAGCTCCCCAGGGCACACGAGCCGTCGGCCCTCGCGGCGTTCGGCGCCGCGAGCAGCGCGGTCGCGGCGATCGCCGCGATCACGAGCCCGGCGCCGAGCGGCGTACGGAGCGTCTTCCACACATTGAGCGCCCTCCAAGACATCTCACGTCACCGATCGGTGCCTGGTGACGACCATTGAGCGCCGGGCCGATTGGCGGACCAATGACCTACCCGCGCGCGAAGCCGCTAGACGGTTGATTCCGCGTGTGCGGGGGTTTGGAATCAATCGTCTAGGATGCGCGGCGGACCGTGCTAGGCGGGGAGGTAGCGGTGCCCTGTCACCCGCAATCCGCTCTAGCGGGGCTGAATGCCCGTCCGAGGGTCACGGCCTTCGGGGTCAGTACGTCGCGGGCGGCGTTGACGGCCAGGTCCCGCGCAATGCGCGTCCGCGAACCAGGTCAGATCCGGAAGGAAGCAGCCTTAAGCGGTAGCGGGCATGTGCCGCGGATAGGCCTGGCCCGAGCTAGCCACGACGAAAGCGCCCGGGGACCGTTCTCGAGGACGGGTCGCACGGTCCTGTCCGCTCGAGGTCTGCCGGTCAGTTGTCCGGGACGGCGGGGGCGACCTTGGCGTTCGCCGGGATGCCCCCGTTCGGCGGCGAGCCGCCGTCGCCGAAGCCTCCGGTCGGGCTGGTCCCGCCCGTGGCGCGGTTTCGGTGGTGGTGACGGTGATGGGGGCTTGTGGTCGGGCCGGGGCACCTTCGCGTGTAGACGACCCGGGCCGGGTGTCGCGGCTTGCTCGGGGAGTGCATCCAGGAGAGGTGCAGGTGGTTGCCCCGGCCGTGGCCGGGGTCCCCGTTCCAGCCGACCCACCGCCACGGCGCGATCGGGTGGTTCTGAGTCGGCTCGGCGAGGTGCGCGAGCTCGCCGATCTCGCCCCAGGTCCCGCCCACGGATCGATTGGGCACGATGTCGGTCGCGAGGCCGATCGGGTGCTCGCCGTTGCTCGCGTGCACCGGGTCGTTCGAGTATCCGTCGGTGATGAAGATGTCGAACCGGCGCTTCATCCAACGAATGTCCGGAATCAGGCGCCGGTCGATCTTCTCGCCCGGGAACCCGGGGATCGCGACGAAGCGGCCGCCGTGGACCGTCTTGCAGAGGTGGCGGTCGAGCTTCGTGCTCCGCATCGTGGCCGCGGCGGGCGTCGCACCGGCTGCCGCCACGACCAGCATCAGGGTGACGATCGCCCCCAGCCCCCACCGTATCCGCCTGCCGCCCATCACACGGGGGATCGGCACAGGACGGCGGATCTTGAGATAGTTGCGCCCGGTGTCTGACGACGGTCCAGATCTCGGCGCGGTCACCCAGATCCAGCAGAAGATCTGGTCGGAAGGGGACTTCGCCAAGATCGGGAATCGCACCCAGCTCGTCGCCGAGCGCCTCTGCGAGTCGGTCGGCGTGATGCCTGGGCAGCGCGTCCTCGACGTCGCCTGCGGCAGCGGCAATGGGGCGATCGCCGCGGCCAGGCGGTGGGCCGAGGCGGTCGGCGTCGACTACGTGCCCGAGCTCCTGGCCAACGGTCGCGAGCGCGCGGCGGCCGAGGGGCTGGAAGTCGAGTTCATCGAGGGTGACGCCCAGGCGCTTCCTTTCGAAGACGCATCATTCGATGTCGCGCTATCGACCTTCGGCGCGATGTTCGCACCCGACCAGCCGAAGACGGCCGCCGAGCTCCTGCGAGTCGTCGTTCCGGGCGGGCGGATCGGGATGTCCAACTGGACCCCGGACGGACTGATCGGCGGCGGCATGTTCGCGACGATCGCCAGGCACGCGCCGCCCCCGCCCGGGGTGGAGCGGCCCTCCCTCTGGGGGACCGAGGAGCGTGTCCGCGAGCTGTTCGGCGGGGGCGTCTCGGGCCTCCGGGTCGAGCCGGCGGTGGTCAACTTCCGCTTCCACTCCCCGGAGCACTGGCTCGAGTACTTCAGGACCTACTTCGGGCCGATCAGGATGGCCTTCGCCCGGGTAGGAGACGAGGGGGCCGCAGCCCTCGAGGAAGACATGCTCGAGCTGATGCGGACCCGCAACACCGCGGGCGACGGCGCGCTGGTCGCGCCTGCGGACTACGTCGAGGTCGTCGCTACCCGGGCCTAGCCGAGCCCTCGAGCGCGGCGCGAACGGCCGCGACCGCGTTCATCCTCGCCACCTCGAGCGCCTCCGTGCTTCGGGCGGCGCGGCAGAGGAGAAATCCGCCCTCGAGCTCGGCGATCAGGGTGATCGCGAGCCGGCGGGCCGCCTCGGCGTCGATCCCGGCGTCGATCGCCCGCCCGCTCATCGAGGCGATCCAGCCCTCGAACACCCCGGCGCAGGCCCTTCGAAGCGGCTCGTCGGTGCTCGCGACCTCGAGCGCGACGGTGGCGATCGGGCAGGCGTCGGCGTAGTCGGTCTGGCGGAGGACCTCCGCGGCGCCCGTGAAGAAGCCCTCGACGCCGCTCAGCAGGTCGGGCGCCTGATCGGCGATCTCCTCGAACAGCTCCTGATACATCCGGCCCGAGCGCCGGACCACCTCTTCGCCGAGCTCGGATTTGCCCCCCGGAAAGAAGTGGTAGAGCGACCCGAACGGCGCATTGGCCTCGGCGACGATCTGCTTCATGCCGGTGCCGGTGTATCCGTAGCGGCGAAACAGCTCGGCTGTGGTCTCGAGGATGCGGTCGCGGGTCTCGGTCGGCATCGCTGGCCTCTTGGCTTTCCGTCGGTGTTACGCTGCGCTATTAGAGCGATCTATCTAGTACGACGGCGAATCATAGCGGCGTCCCGACCGCCAGCGGGCCAGGGCGCCGGCGAGACGAGGAGGAAGCGATGGCCGAGGTGGACCTGAGAGCGGGAACGGTCGAGTACGAGGACTCCGGGGGCGACGGCCCCGTATTCGTTCTCCTGCACGGCCTGTTGATGAACGGCTCGCTGTGGCGAAACGTCGTCCCCGAGCTCGCCCAGCGTGGCCGGTGCGTCGTGCCGACCCTTCCGCTCGGCGGCCACCGGCGTCCGATGCCCCCCGAGGCCGATCTCTCGCTCGCCGGCCAGGTGGCGCTTCTCGCGGAGTTCCTCGAGGCTCTCGACCTCGACGACGTGATCATGGTGCAGAACGACTGGGGCGGGGCCGTGGTTCTCGCCGGCGAGCCCGGGGGCTCACGAATCGGGCGGCTCGTGCTCGCGTCGTGCGAAGCGTTCGACAACTATCCCCCGGGGCTCCCGGGCCGGGTCGCAAAGCTCGCGGCGAAGGTGCCGGGCGGCGTCAATGCCGCGGTCCAGCCGATGCGCTTGAGGGCGCTTCGGCGCCTCCCGATGAGCTTCGGCTGGATGGCCAAGCGCCCGATACCCGGTCCGGTCACCGACGAGTGGCTCGCGCCGGCGCTCTCCAATCCCGCGATCCGGCGCGACCTCGCCAAGTACGCCCGGGGGGCCAAGGGCGTCAGGGACGAGTTCCGCGCAGCGACCGAGCGGCTGCGCTCCTTCGAGCGCCCGGCCTTGGTGATCTGGGCGGCCGAGGATCGCGTCATGCCCCGCGAGCACGGGCGCCGACTCGCCGAGCTCCTTCCCCAGGGCCGCCTGGTCGAGGTTCCAGACAGCTACACCCTGATCCCGGAGGATCAGCCGAGGGCGCTCACAGGGCATCTTCTGGAGTTCGCGGCTCTTCGGCCCGAATACGGGCCGGCCTGACCGGCAATCGCGGACCGCCCGCCGCCCGAGGTTCGCTTTGGGCGCGGGACCCCTGGATAGACTCGATCCGGTGAGCCAAGCTTCGTCGCTCTACCGCCGCCATCGCCCGCAGAGCTTCGACGACGTGGTCGGGCAGGAACACGTCGTCCGCACCCTGCGTAACGCCGTCGAGCGCGATCGAGTCCATCACGCGTACCTGTTCGTCGGGTCGCGGGGCACCGGCAAGACGTCGCTCGCCAAGATCCTTGCCCGGTCGTTGAACTGCGTCAAGGGGCCCACGGTGGCCCCTTGCGGGGAGTGCGAGTCGTGCCGCACGATCGCCTCGGCCACCTCGATGGACGTGATCGAGATGGACGCGGCGTCGAATCGCTCCGTCGACGACATCCGCGAGCTCCGCGAGCGGGTGGGCTACGCGCCCTCCGGGGGAGGCTGGAAGGTCTACATCCTCGACGAGGCGCACATGCTCACCCGCGAGGCCTGGAACGCGTTCCTCAAGACGCTCGAGGAGCCGCCCCCGAACACGGTCTTCGTCCTCTGCACGACCGAGCCGCACAAGGTGATGCCGACGATCGTCGATCGCTGCCAGCGATTCGACTTCCAGCGCCCCTCGCTGGACCAGATCGCTGAGGTGGTCCGGCGGGTCTCCGAGCTCGAGTCGATCGAGATCGAGCCCGGGGCGGTCGCCGCCATCGCGCGCGCCGCCGGCGGGAGCTTTCGCGACGCGCTCAAGACCCTCGACCAGCTCGTCTCCTACGGCGGCAAGCAGGTCGTGACCGAGGACGTCCTGGCGGTGCTCGGGGTCGCCGAGGCCGAGTTGATCCTGGCGGCCGCCGATGCGATCGCGGCCGAGGATGGCCGCGCCGCGCTCGAGGCGAGCGGGCGGCTGAACCGCTCGGGTCGCGACGTCGCCCAGTTCGGGCGGGACCTGCTCGCACACCTCCGCCAGCTCCTCGTGATCCGGACGATCGGCGATGTGCCCGACACCTTCAGCGTCACGGCCGCCGATCCCGAGCGCCTGCGCGATCAGGCGGAGGCGTTCTCGGACCTCGCCCTGGTCCGGGCGATCGACACGATCGCCGCGGCCCTCGCCGGGATCAAGGAGGGCGATGAGCCGCGGATGACCCTCGAGCTCGCGGTCCTTAGAGCCGCCCGGCCGCAGCTCGACCCCACCCGCCAGGCGCTGCTTCAGCGGGTGGAGGATCTGGAGCGACGCCTGTCAGGGGGCGCGGGGCCTCGACCTGACGAGCAGGCCGGAATTGTGCCGACAAGCATGTCGGCACAATCCGGCACTCGCCGTGACGAGGCCCCGCGCCCTCCCAGCCAGCCGTCCGCCGGTCTCGAGGGCGAGGCTCCGGAGTCATCCGCCGCGCCGTCGGATCCGGCGGAGGAGTCCGCCCGAGCGAGGTCCGCGGTGGCGGTGGAGGAGGGGTTGGACATCGAGCGGATCGGCGGGCTTTGGCCCGCCGTGATCGACCAGCTGCGTGACTCGGGGTCCGAGTTCCTGTCGACCGTGTTCTCTGCCGCGCGTCCGGTGGTGGTCGACCTCGAGCGCAGGGTTCTCGAAGTCGGCTTTCCGCCCAACGCCGCCTTCAACAAGCGAAAGGCCGAGGCGCAGGAGGCGCGCGACCGCTTTGCCGACGCCGTTTTCACGATCGCCGGCGAGCGACTTCGACCCGTCTACGTGATGCTCGACGGCGACCCCGAGGGCGAGGGGGCGGAGGGCGAGGCGACGCTGTCCGACGAGGAGCTGATCGAACGGCTGAAGTCGGAGTTCGATGCCGAGGAATTCGAGGAATCCGAGAAGGTCGACGCAGAGGAGGCACGATGACGAGGCCCGGCCCCGGCGGCATGGACATGAACGCGATGATGAAGCAGGTCCAGCAGATGCAGGCCGAGATGGTGGAGGCGCAGGAGAAGCTCAAGGACGAGGTCGTCGAGGCCAGCGCCGGCGGCGGGATGGTGAAGGTCAAGGTCAGCGGCGATCTTCGGCTGCTCGAGATCGCGATCGACCCCGAGGCGATCGACCCGACCGACGCCGAGTTGCTCCAGGACATGGTCCTCGCGGCCGTCAACGAGGGGATTCGCTCCGCCCAGGAGCTCGCGACGAGCAAGCTGGGCGGGATCGCCGGCGGCGGCGGGCTCGGCGGCCTGGGGCTCCCGGGCGCCTAGGCTCAACCTGTGCATCCGGCGCCGATCCAGCGGCTGATCACCGAGCTCTCCCGGTTGCCCGGGATCGGTCAGCGGACGGCCCAGCGGCTGGCCTTCCACATCCTTCGTGCCGACGACGCCGAGGCATTCGGCCTCGCGGATGCGATTCGCGAGGTGAAGGAGAAGGTGGGGTTGTGCGAGGTCTGCTTCAACCTCGCCGAGGGGCCGCGATGCCGGGTCTGCGAGGACGAGCGGCGTGACCGCGCGCTGATCTGCGTCGTCGAGGAGCCGTCCGACGTGATCCCGATCGAGCGCACGGCCGAGTATCGCGGGCTCTATCACGTGCTCGGCGGGGCGCTCTCGCCGATCGACGGCGTCGATCCCGAGGACCTGAAAATCGCCGAGCTGGTCAGCAGGGTGAGCGACGGGAGCGTCACCGAGGTGGTCCTGGCGACGAACCCGACCACGACCGGCGAGGCGACCGCGCTCCACATCGCGGAGCTCTTGCGAGACCGGGTGACGATCACGCGCCTGGCGAGCGGCCTGCCGGTGGGGGCCGACCTGGAGCACGCCGACGAGGTGACCCTCGGCCGAGCATTGTCCGGGCGCCAGTCGGTCCCCGGACCGCGCTAGCTCGGCGATGCCGAGGCGGGCGGCGGTGCTCCGCCCTCGCTGAACCCGATGCGCTGGTGAAGGCGTCGCAGCGGGCGCGGTGCCCACCAGTTCCACTTCCCGAGCAGCTCCATGAGCGAGGGGACGAGGAGGGCCCGGATGATGCTGGCGTCGATCAGGACCGCCAGCGCCGTGCCTATGCCGTTCTCCTTGATGAAGATGATCTGCGAGGTGGCGAAGGCGCCGATCGCGATCGCAAACAGGAGCGCCGCCGCGGTGACGATCCGGCCGGTTCGCTCGAGCCCGATCGCGACTGCCTCGGAGTCCGGGGCGCCGTGGTCGCGCGCCTCCTTGATCCGCGACAGCAGGAAGACGGCGTAGTCAGTCGAGAGGCCGAAGGCGACCGCGAACAGCAGGATCGGCATCGACTGCTCGAGTGCCCCCTGGCTCGTGTAGCCGAGCACGCCCTCGAGGTTTCCGTGCTGGAACACCAGGACCAGAATTCCGAATACCGCGCTCAGGTTCAGGAAGTTCATCAGCAGTGACTTGATGGGCAGGACCACCGACCCGGTCATCAGGAAGAGGATCACCAGGGTCGCGCCGACCACGATCGCGAGCGCGATCGGCAGGTGGGACTTGAGGCTCGACTGGAAATCGAGGAAGTGGGCCGTCGCGCCGGCGACCAGCACCGTCGCCCCGGGCGGGCTCGGCAGATCGCGGATCCGGCTCACGGTCGACTTGGCGGAGTCGGAGATGAAGGGGGCGTCAGCGACGGCCTCGACGCTCGTCACACCGCCCCCGAGCCGCCGCGGCCGCGCCACCGCCGAGACCCCCGGCTCTCGCCTCAGCTCGTCGACCACCCGCGACGTCGCGTTCGCTTCCCCACCCTTGATCACCAGCCGGATCGGCGTGTCCCGGAAGGGTGGAAAGGAGGATCGCAGCACGTCATCGACCTGGCGTGCGGTGGCGCTGGTCGGGAGCACCTGAGCGTCGACCGTCGTGAACTTGATCGAGAAGAACGGAATGCCGAGCGCGATCAGGAGCGCGGCGCTGGCCGTCGCGATCGGGATTGGCCGCCGCATGACGAGCCGTGAGAGCCGGTACCAAAAGCCCGACTCCGCCTGGGTCGCGTCGCGGTCGGCGCGGCGCCGCAGAAAGCGCGGCGCGAGCGAGTTGACCCGCGGCCCCAGGATGCTGAGCACGGCGGGAAGCACCACGAGTGCCACGGCGGCGGCCAGCAGGGCGACGAGCGACCCGCCGATCCCCATCGAATAGAGGAATCGCTGCGGGAAGACGATCAGCGAGGCCAGTGCCGCGGCGACCGTGAGCGAGGAGAACAGCACCGTGCGTCCCGCGGTCCGCATCGTCGCGCGAAGCGCTTCCCAGCGCTCGGTTCGACCGCCGCGCCGCTCCAAGTCCACACCTCGCCGCGCCAGCTCCTCGCGGTAGCGGGAGACGATGAACAGGCTGTAATCGATCGCCAGCCCCAGGCCGAGCCCCGTGGTCAGATTGAGGGCGAAGATCGAGATCGAGCCGACCTCGCTGGCGATCCTGAGGGTGAGGAAGGTTCCGATGATCGCCAGGGCGCCGATCAGGAGCGGCAGGAGCGCCGCCACGAGGCTTCGGAAGAAGAGCAGCGAGAGCAGGAAGAGGAGGGGGAAGGCGAGCATCTCGGCCATTCGCAGGTCGGACTCGACCTGCTTGTTGACCTGCTGGTTGGCGAGCGCGAATCCGCCCACGGTGACGCCGGGCTGGGTGTCGAGCTGATTCGCGATGCTGGACGCCGCGTCCTGGAGGGCCTTGTCCTCGGTCGGTCGAAGGGCGACCGCGAGGTAGGTCTTCGTGCCGCCCCGAGAGACGAAGGCGCGCGAGCGCGAGTCGTAGTAGCCCGTCACCGAGGCGACGTCGGCCCGGGCGCGAAGCTGGTGCTCGATCCCGGCGACGCGGGCCCGGGTCTCGGGCTTCGCGATCGGAGCGTCGCGGACCAGGACGATCACCGAGGTGTCGCGGTACCCGTGCGCCTCGAGCAGGTTGTCGGCCTTGGCGCTGTCGGTGGCGGGGTCGTCGGCGCCATAAGGGTCGAGGTGGCTCGCGACCGAGCCGCCGATCGCGCCGGCGAGGACGAAGAAGACCGCCGCCCCGATCGCGACAAGGCGGCGCCGGCGGTAGACGAGCCGGGCGAGCGGGTCAAGCATCAGGCGGCCTTCCCGTCCCGGGTCGGCGCGTCCTCGAGGGCTCGGCTTGCGCGCTCGGCCCAGTCCGCGATCCATTCGTGGAACTCGATCCCGTAGCGCAGGACGACGTAGGCGAAGCCACCCGGTGGGCCCTCGACCTCGGTCGCCCTGAGCTCCTCGACGATCGATCGGTGCGCCCGACGCATCGCGTCGAGTGTGGACTCGGCCGAGGCGCCGCCGGTCGCGGAGGCGAAGAACAGCTTCAGGAGCCCTTCGTCACGGAGCTCGAAGACCTCGGGCTCCCGTGCCAGCCAGCCGCGAAGCTCCTCCCGTCCGGCCGGCGTGAGGCTGTAGACGTTGCGTTTCCTGGCGCCCCGCGGATCGGCTTCCCCCTCGATCAGCCCGCCTTCGGCGAGGCGCCGCAGCTCGGGGTAGATCTGTCCGTAGCTCGCGGCCCAGAAGAAGCGGGTGGACTTGTCGACGATCGACTTGATCTCATAGCCGCTCATCGGACGCCAGCCGAGCATCCCGAGGATCACGTAGGCGGTGGGCGAGAGCTCGAGCTCCATATATCGGATTGATATATCGACCGCGATCGGATCCGTGTGTGGCATCGGTCACGCAAGCGCCAGCCGCGATCGTCCTTACGGCCAGGATCCGGCCGAGATTCGTCCGGAAGGGGGAGAGTCGCTTGACATGGGGTCCCGCGACGGGATAGCGTCGGGCCCGGCTGGCAACACGAAACTTCAGGGAAGGGGAACCGTGAGGCTCAGGCTTTCGATCGTCGTCGCAGTCGTCGGCTCGGCGGCATTTGCCGCGATCGCGCTCGGCGCGCAGGACACGAAGACGAAGCTGGTCAGCAAGAACTCCGCGGGCGACCCCGCCTCGGCCGGAAGCAGTTATCCCGGCGGGATCACCCCGAACGCCCGCTGGGTGGCGTTCGAATCCGACGCCGACAACCTCCCCGGAGCGTCCACCGACAACAACCAGGTGTACGTGCGCGACCGCAAGACCGGCAAGACGAAGCTCGTCAGCAGGACCAGCGGCGGCGACCCCGCGGATGGAGGCGACAGCTACGACGCGTCGATCTCCGACAACGGTCGCTTCGTCGCCTTCGAGTCCAGTGCGACCAACCTCCCCCGCTCGATCGGGCCGACCTACTACCAGGTCTACGTCCGCGACCTGAAGCGCGGCACGACGAAGCTGCTCAGCAAGTTGAGCGGTGGCGATCCCGCGGCTGGTGGCTCCAGCAACGATCCATCGATTTCGGGCAACGGCCGTCTAATCGCGTTTGAGTCAGACGCGACCAACCTGCCCGGCACCCTCTCGCCCGACGACCAGGTGTACCTGCGGGACCGCAAGAAGGGCAACACCAAGCTGATCAGCAAAACCTCGGGCGGAACCCCGGCCGACGCGGACAGCGAGGACCCCGCGATCTCTCCGAACGGGCGGATCGTGGCCTTCGAGTCGGAGTCGTCGAACCTTCCGGGTGGACTCGGGAGCGGCAAGGATGAGGCCTACGTTCGGGACCTGCGCGGCGGCAGGACGATCCTGGTCAGCAAGAGCAACAGCGGGTCTCCGGCCGATGACACGAGCCAGGACGTCTCGACCTCCGCGAACGGGCGTTTCATCGAGTTCGAGTCCTATGCGACGAACCTGCCGGGGTCGCTCGGCCCGACGTATGAGCAGGTCTACCTGCGTGACCGAAAGAAGGGCAAGACGACCCTGATCTCGAGGACCAGCGGCGGTGATCCGGCGACCGGCGGCTATAGCGAGAACGGCTCGGTGTCCCCAAACGGGAAGTTCGTCGAGTTCGAGTCCGAGGCCACCAACCTGCCCGGCACGAGCGGAGGCAGCGACTACCAGGTCTTCCTTCGTGACCGGGGCGCAGGGAAGACCAAGCTCCTCAGCAGGGCGAACAACGGCGATCCGGCAAACGACGAAAGCTTCAACATGAAGAACGCCAACCTCCTGAGCCGCAATCCGCGCTTCGCGACTTTCAACTCCTACTCCACAAACCTTCCCGGAGGGATCGGCCCGACGTACAGCCAGGCCTACGTTCGCGGCCCTCGGCCCTGAGCGCGGCGCCGGGACCCGCCGTGCCACCGAGACGCCGGCGCTGATGCGTACCCGGCCCGGCGACCGGCGTCGATGGCCGAATAGCGTCGGCCATGTGAGCGTTCTTGGGCCATCGGTGGGCCTGGAAGGCCATGCACGGGCAATGCGCCCCTAGCAACTCTTATCCTCAGTCGCCGAGATGGCGGCCGACAGCGAAATCGTCGTGATGAAGTTCGGCGGCACCTCGGTCGCGGGGGCCGACGACATCCGCCGGGCCGCCCGGCGGATCGTCGCCGCGCGCGATCAGGGGATGCGGGTCGTCGCGGTCCTGTCGGCACGCGGGAAGACGACCGACCAGCTCCTCGAGATGGCGCACGAGGTCTCCGAGCGCCCCCTGGCCCGTGAGATGGACATGCTGCTGTCAACCGGCGAGCGGATCTCGTGCGCGCTCTGCGCGATGGCGATTCACGACATGGGCCACAGCGCGATCTCGCTGACCGGATCGCAGGCGGGGATCGTGACCGATTCCTCCCATACGAAGGCGCGGATCATCGACGTCCGCGCCGACCGGATCCGCGAGGCCCTGACCGACGACAAGATCGTCCTCGTGGCCGGATTTCAGGGCGTCTCCGGTGACAGCCACGACGTGACCACGCTCGGCCGCGGCGGGTCGGACACAACTGCGGTCGCGATCGCCGCGGCCCTCGGGGCTCGGGTATGCGAGATCTACACCGACGTCCGGGGCGTGTTCAGCGCCGATCCGCGGATCGTCGGCGACGCGCACCTGCTTCCCATCGTCTCCTTCGAGGAGATGCTCGAGATGGCCGCCTCGGGGGCGAAGGTGCTTCAGCTTCGGTCGGTCGAGTACGCGCGGAACCACGGCATCCCGATCCATTGCCGCAGCTCATTCGAGGAGGGTCCCGGTACATTCGTCGTCGCAGAGGACGAGACGATGGAACGACCCCTCGTAACCGCGGTCACACACTCCGAGCAAGAGGCGCGATTGACGCTCAGCGGCGTCCGCGACGAGCCCGGCATCGCCGGGACGATCTTCGGCGCGCTCGCCGACGCAAGCGTCAACGTCGACATGATCATCCAGAACGAGCCGATCTCATCGGACCACAAGGCCGATCTCTCGTTCACCGTCGGCCGCGACGACCTGCCCGTGGCCACTGAGGTGCTCGGCGCCCTCGAGCTCGGCGAGCGCATCCTCACCGACGAGCGGATCGGCAAGGTCTCGATCGTGGGGGCGGGAATGCGAAGCCACCCCGGCGTCGCCGCCAAGGTGTTCGGGACCCTGGGTCAAAACGGAATCAACATCGAGATGATCTCGACCTCGCCGATCAAGATCTCCTGCGTGATCGACGCCGCCCAGGTGCCGGACGCCGTCAAGGCCCTCCACGAGGCGTTCGACCTGGGCGCCGACGCGGTTCGACGCGAGGAGCCGACCGGGACCGAGCACCGACCCCGCGTTGCCCCATAACCGTGGCCGCGGGGGGATACAGGGTCGGCGTCCTGGGCGCCACCGGCGCGGTTGGATCGACGATGCTCCGGGTGCTCGTCGAGCGCGAGTTCCCCGCCTCCGAGGTGGTGCCCTTCGCCTCGGAGCGCTCGGAGGGCAAGGCGATCGAGTTCGGCGGCGGCGAGCTCGAGTGCCGGGCGCTGTCGGCGGATGCGATCCAGGGCATCGACCTGGTGCTCTCCTCGGCCGGGGGCGCGGTGAGCGCCGAGTGGGCGCCGGCGCTCGTCGACGCGGGCGCCGTGATGGTCGACAACACGAGCTACTGGAGGATGCACGACGACGTGCCGCTGGTCGTCGCCGAGGTCAATCCGGAAGCCCTCGACGAGCACCACGGGATCGTCGCGAACCCGAATTGCTCGACGATGCAGATGGTCGTCGCCCTCGCCCCGATCCACCGGGCCGTGGGAATCGAGCGTATCGTCGTCTCGACCTACCAGCCCGTCTCGGGGACCGGCCGCCGCGCGATGCGCGAGCTCGAGGCGCAGACGCACGCTCTCCTCCACGAGACCGAGCCGCCGCCGGCCGAGGTCTACCCCCATCGGATCGCCTTCAACGTCATGCCCCAGGTGGAGACCTTCAAACAGGGCGACGACTACACCACCGAGGAGCGCAAGATGATGGCCGAGACGCGGAAGATCCTCGGCGTTGAAGAGCGGGAGCTCAAGGTCTCGGCGACCTGCGTCCGGGTCCCCGTCCTGGCGGGAGAGTCGGAGTCGGTCAACGTGCAGACGCGAGAGGCGCTCTCGGCCGAGGAGTGTCGCGCCCTCCTGGCCAAGGCACCCGGCGTGGTCGTGGTCGACTCGCCGGGCGACGGCGTCTATCCGCTCGCCAGCGACGCCGCGGGCCGAGACGAGGTCCTGGTCGGGCGGATCCGCTCCGACCCCTCGCACGAGCGCTGCCTGAACATGTGGATCGTGGGCGACAACCTCCGCAAGGGGGCCGCGACCAATGCGGTGCAGCTCGCCGAGCTCCTCCACGAGCGCGGCCTCATCCGCCGCACCGAAGCGCCGGCACCGGCAGCCTAGGAGTTCGCGCCCACCTCTACGATCCGCGCGCTCGTGGCGCTCGCGACCTACGCATCCCTGGCCGTCGTCTGCGCCGCCTCGCACCTGGTCGGACGGGCGATCCTCGCGATCTGCGGCCGGCGCGAACGAACTTGGCTCGCGGGCCCAGTCGGCCTGGCCGCGATCGTCACCGCGAGCGGGATCGCGATCAAGCTCCCGGGCCACGCCACCGCGGTCGCGATCACCCTTGCGGCACTCGTTGTTCTCTCCCTCCTCACCCTGCTGTGGGGCATGGCGCCCCCGGAGCGCCTCCGGAGACCCCCCGTTCTTGCTCTGGCGGCGGCCACCCTCGCCGTTGTGATCGGGTCGATTCCGTTCATCGCCAACGGCCGGATCGGAGTGCTCGGGGTGGGTTTGGTCAACGACGACATGGCCAACCACCTGCTGATCGCCGACTGGCTGAAGTCGCGGGTCGGCGAGATGCCGGCGCTGATCCATCAGGGATATCCGGTGGGCCCGCACGCGCTCGTCGCCGGGTTGAGCGAGGGCCTCGGCGTCGGGCTGATCGAGGCGTTCGCCGGGCTCAGCCTCGCGATCCCGGCGCTCACCGCGCTGGTGGCGTTCGGTGCGCTGCGGGACGTGGGCAGGCCCTGGCGCGTGATCGCGGCAGGGCTCTCGGCGCTTCCCTACCTCGCGGCCGCCTACCTCGCCCAGGAGGCGTTCAAGGAGCCGATCCAGGCGCTCTTCCTGCTCTCCTTCGCGCTCCTCCTCCCGAGCACGACCGGCCCCCGCCGGGCCATCCCCCTCGGCGTCATCGCCGCCGGCTCCGCCTACGCCTACAGCTTCCCGGGTCTCTTCTGGCTGGCGGGCACGGCGGCGATCTGGCTGCTCGCCAGCTGGCTGGGCCGGCGGGCGGGGGCCGGGCGCGGGACCCGGCCGGTTGTGCCGACAACTGCGGAGCAATTGTCAGGCGACAATCTGGAAAAGGGTCACGCGAGTGGCCCCCGCCGGAAAGCGAGCCCGGAGCTCCCCGACATCACCGTGTCGGGATATCGCGGCCCGGCTCCGGGACGGCGCCCGTCGGACCTGCTCCTCGCGACGGCGGCGGTCGTATTGACGCTCGTCGTCCTCGCTGCACCGGACCTGGGCCGGGTCATCGACTTCACGAACTTCCGCGCCTTCAAGTCGTCGACGATCAGCGGCGGGCTTGGAAACCTCCGCCACCAGCTCTCGCCGCTGGAGGCGCTCGGGATCTGGCCCGCGAGCGACTTCCGCCTCTCGGCGGCCGACGCGAGCGGACCGACCGCGGGCTTCTACCTGGGGGCCCTGGTCGCGCTGACGGCGCTGGCGCTCGGCCTGCCGCGGTGGATCCGCCGAAACGGTTGGGTCGTCCCGGCGGCGCTTGCCACGTCGGCGGTGATCTACCTGGGCGCCCTCGCGTTCGGCACCGTCTACACCAGCGCCAAGGCCCTCGCGATCGCCGCCCCCCTGATCACCCTGATCTCGTTCGGCGGCCTGCTGAGTGGCGGCGGCTCCGGTCGCCGCCCGCGCTGCCTCCTGGCCGTCGTCCTGGCCCTCGGCATCGCCGCCTCGAGCTTCCTGGTGCTCCGCCAGGCACCCGTGGCGCCCGGCGACCACGCCGGGCAGCTCGCCGAGCTCCGTCCATTGGTTGAGGGCCACGACGTCCTCTTCCTCGGTCGCGACAACTTCGTCTCCTACGAGCTTCGCGGGGCGCGGGCCTTCACGGCGGTTCGCAACTACTACGACCCCAACTACGTGAGGCCGAACCTGCGGCTGGAGGGCGTGTTTCGCAAATTCGACTTCGACTCGGTGACACCGCGGACCCTGGCGCGCTTTCCGTTCGTGATCACGACCCGCGCCGCCTACGCAAGCGGCCCTCCGCCGGCCTTCAGACCCGTCCGCCGGACCTCGGACTTCGTGCTCTGGAAGCGGACCGGGCCGCTCGGAGCGCGACGGACCCTCGCCGAGGGGCCCGACCCCGGGGCGATCCACCGCTGTCGGGGCGGCGCGGCGCCGCGAGGGCGAGCGACCATCTTCGCGACGCCGCCGGTGACCGGCGCGGGCTGGTCGCCGGGCGCGACGGCCGAGGACGGCGCCCCGGTCGCCCAAGCGCTGAACCTTCCCGCGGGACGCTGGCGGATCTCGCTCCAATACGACGCGACCCGTCCGATCGACGTCCGGGCTCCGGGCCTCGACGCAACCCTGCCGGCGAACCTCGACTATCGCGGATCGGTCCCCTACTACCCGGCGGGAGAGCTCGTGGTGCCGCGGGCGGGGCCGGTCCGTTTCACGGTCGACGTCGAGCGCCCGCCGCTCGCGGGCCGGTTGCTGGGGACGAAGTCGCAGGCTCACCTCGGTGCGATCGCCGCGAGCCGGGCGGGCCACGGGGGCCCGATACCGGGCGAGGCCGAGCGCCGGGTCGCGCTGGGCGACTCCTGCGGGCGCTACGTCGACTGGTACCGGCCCGTCCGCCGCGGGTGAACCGGATATAAGCCCGTCATGGAGATCGGGTTCGGCGACGCCGTTCTGATCGTCGGGGGGCTGCTCGCGGTGGGGGCGGCCCTCTCGGGGGTGATGCGCGGGACCGTCCTGTCGATCTCGGTGCTCTCGGTCGCCCTCGGCATCGCCCTCGCGGCAACCGGCCTGGTCTCGGTCGACGCGAGCGACGCGACGATCGTCTATCTCGTCGAGCTGGCGCTGATCCTCACGCTGTTCTCGGATGGCCTGTTCGTCGAGCGGGAGCTCCTGACCGCGCATTGGGGCCCCGTGTCGCGGGCGATCGTGCTGGCGATGCCGCTGACGCTCGTCCTGCTGGGGCTGGCGGCGAAGGCGATCTTCCCGCTCACCTGGGCGGAGGCGTTCCTGCTCGCGGCGGTCCTGACGCCCACCGATCCGGTCGTCACCTCGACCGTCGTCACCGCCCAGCGCGTCCCGGGGATCGTCCGCCACACCCTGAACCTCGAGTCCGGCCTGAACGACGGTCTGGCGCTGCCGTTCGTCCTCTTCTTCCTGATCCTCGCCCAGCCCGGAGGCGACGCGGGGCCGGAGGCCGCAAAGCTCCTTGGCGAGGCGGCGTTCGGCGCCCTGGTGGGGGTCGTGCTCGGGACGCTCGGCGGCAGGCTCCACGACCGCCTCCCGGGTGGCGGGATCACCGCCCGCTACGAGGGCATCTACGCGATCGGCTTCGGCCTCGCCGCCTTCGGCCTCGCCGACGTGACGCTCGGCAACGGGCTGATCGCGGCCTTCGTGGCGGGGATCGCGATGGGCGCTTCGGAGCACGAGATCCCCGAGGCCTTCGTGGAGTTCGCCGAGAACGTCAGCGCGATTTTCCAGGTGATCACCTTCTTCGTCTTCGGAGCCCTGATCGTGGCGATCGGCTACGACCGCGAGGTGTGGCAGCTCGTCGTCTTCATCGCGCTCGCCCTCTTGGTCGCACGTCCGGCGGCGATCCTGCTCTCCTTCTCGAACAGCCGCCTGCCGAGGCCCCAGAAGCTATTCATCTCGTGGTTCGGGCCGAAGGGGGTCGCCTCGATGCTGTTCGCGCTCTTCGTCCTCAAGTCACGGGTCGGCGCCTCCGAGACGATCTTCGACGTCGCGGCCTTCACCATCCTCTGCTCGATCGCCGCCCACGGGCTCACCGACACGGTCGGAGCGGGGTGGATCGAGCGGCGGATGAATCGTCCGTCGCGCACCGGGCGAGACGGCGGAGAGGAAGGCGGCGGTTAGCCGTCTTCGGCGAGCTGCTTGACCACCGCGCGGGCGGTCTCCTCGTCGACGTCGGTGTGGGTCATGTAGAGGCTCACCGCCTCCTGGATATGGCCGAGCATCGCCGCCTGCTCCACCTCCGGCGGTGGGGCCGGTGGCTCGGGCGTGGCGCCGCCGTCATTCATCGGCTCAGGCGGGAACCGCGCCGGAGAGTCGTTCGACCACCCAGTCGGTGGAGGCGATGTGCTTGCCGAACCCGAGCTCCTTGGGCTCGAAGCCGAGGGCCAGCGCGACGAGCTGCGGCAGATGCAGGACCGCGAGGCCGAGCTCCCTGCCGGTGACCTTGGCGGCCTCGGGCTGCTGCAGGTCGAGATTCAGGTGGCACAGCGGGCACGGCGTCACCAGGCAGTCGGCGCCCGCATCGAGGGCGTCGCCGACGTGGGTCCCGGATTGGCGCAGCGACGTCTCGCGGTTCATGGTGATGACCGGGAACCCGCAGCACTTGCGCGCCCCGTCGTATTCCACGACCTCGCCGCCGAGCGCCTCGATCACCTTCTCCAGATAGAGGTCGCGCTCGGGGTGCTCCTCGTAGCCGATCCGGCTGCGCGGCCGGATCACGTAGCAGCCGTAGAACGGGCCGACCCGCAGGCCCGAGAGCGGGCGCGTGACCTTGGCCTTCAGCTCGTCGAGCCCCAGGTCCTCGACCAGCACCCAGAGGAAGTTCTTGTTCTCGAAGCCCAGCTTGTCCTTGGCGTACTCGAGTCCCTCGGCCGCCAGCGCCTCGTTGATGTGGGCCCGATAGGCCGAGTCGGCGTCGAGGCGCTGCTGGCACTCCGACTGGGCACCCTGGCATGTCGAGCAGATGTTCATCATCGCCAGCCCCGTGCTCTGGGCGAGCGCGAAGGTGCGGGCGTTGAGGGTGTCCGCGAGCTCCTGGTTGTGCTCGGCGATCACGCCGGCGCCGCAGCAGTTGGCCCGATCGAGGGTGACGAGCTCGATTCCCAGCCGATCGGCGACCAGCGCCATCGAGCCGTGGAGCTCGGGGGTGAAGCCGCGCGACACGCAGCCGGGCCAGTAGGCGAGCTTCAACCCGCTCACTGATTCGCCTCCTCGTCCGGCTCGGGCTCCACACCGGCTTCGGGCGTCGGGGCCTCCTGCTGATCGCCCTCGTCCTCGAGCTCCTCCTCGCCCGTGATGTAGAGGTTGAGCTCGGTGCGGTGCTCCTCGGCGTGCTCGTAGAGACGCTTGACGTGGTCCTGCGAGTCGCCGGGAAGCTTCTCGTGGACGCCCGGGATCAACTTCGACAGCGAGCGCATCTTGCCGGTCCTAATCCCGCGGACGGCTGTGGGCAGCGATCCGGCCAGCCCCTTGATCGCCCCCGGAGTCGGGACCAGCTTGCCCTTCACCCCCTGCGCGTAGGACTCCTGCAGCAGCAGCGACTCGTCGAGCGTCCCCTTCTTCTCAATGATCTTCGTAAACGCGGTCTCGTGGCGGCGGCCGTTGTTGACGTCGTCGATCTCGTGATCGTGGCCCGCGAGGCGCCGAAGGCGCATGATCTGGTCCATCGGGGCGACGCCCTTCGGGCACGCGTCGATGCACGAGAAGCAGTGTGTGCAGTCGTAGATCCCGTGCGGGTCCTGGGCGAGGTCGTAGAGGCGTTCCTTGGTCTCGCCGTCGCGCGGGTCGCCGACGAAGCGGTAGGCCTTGGCGAGCGCGGCGGGTCCCACGAAGTCGGGGTCGACCTCCATCGACAGACACGATGAGACGCAGGCGCCGCACTGGATGCAGGCCATCGACTGGGTTATGTCGATCATCGATTCGGGAGGCACGACGTACTCGCGCTCCGGCGGATCGCCCTCCGGAAGCAGCCACGGCGTCACCCGCCGGATCTTCCCCCAGTGGGTCGACTCCATGTCGGTCACCAGGTCCTTGATCACCGGCATGTTCCCCATCGGCTCGACCAAGATGGGGCGCGCCGCCTCCTCGGCTCCGCCTCCGGGGGCGTCGCGGTTCCTGCCGGGCTCGCTCCTATTGGCGCGCTCGTGGGCCTCGGAGATCTGCGTCTTGCAGCCCAGGGTCGAGGAGCCGTTGATCTTCATCCCGCACGACCCGCAGATCGCCGCCTTGCACGAGCAGCGCACGACCAGCGATCCGTCCTGGCGGTCGCGGATCTGGAGCAGGCCGTCGAGCACGGAGAGATCCGGGTCGAGGTCGACCTTGAACTCCTGCCAGTAGGCGCCGTCGCCGCTCTCCGGCTGGTAGCGCCTCACCTTGAGCGTGTACTCAGGCATGCGGTACCCAGACCCTAGCGGCGCGAGCCATCAGTACGTGCGCTCCATCGGCTGCCATTCGGTGATCGTTACGGGTGAGTAGCTGATCGCCGGCCCGTCCGAGTCGCGGGTCAGGTCGATGTGCTTGAGCCACTCCTCATCGTTTCGCTCCGGAAAGTCGGTGCGGTACTGGGCGCCGCGGCTCTCGGTCCGGTGGAGCGCTCCGGCGCAGCTGCACTCGGCGCAGTCCAGCATGAAGTCGAGCTCGATCGCGCCGAGGACGTCCTGGTTGAAGACCGCGCTTCCGTCGTCGATGTACGCGATCTTCGCCTCTTCCTGAAGGCGCTTGACCGTCTCCAGCGCGGACTGGATGCCGTCGGCGTCGCGGAACACCGCGACGTAGTGGTCCATCGTTCGGCCGAGCTCCTTGCGGACCTCCGAGAAGCGCCGCCCGGAGCCTGGGTCCCGGCCGATCAATTCGGCGATCCGCCGTTCCTCGTCGGCGAGGGCGGACCGCGGCGCCCGGGTCCCTTCGACCTGCTTGGCGCGGTTGGCGGCGTGCTCGCCGGCGCGGCGGCCGAAGATCAGCGTGTCGAGCAGCGAGTTGGCGCCGAGCCGGTTCCCGCCGTGGACCGAGACGCAGGCCGTCTCGCCGGCGGCGTAGAGACCCGGGATCGAGGTCGCGCCGTTGACGTCGGTCTTCACTCCGCCCATCGTGTAGTGGTTTCCGGGCTTGATCCGGATCGGCTCGCGGGTGATGTCGACGCCTGCGAAGTCGCGCCCGATGAGGACGATCTCGCGAAGCGCCTCGTGGATCCGCTTTCGCGGCACGACGGTGATGTCGAGCGCGACGGTGCCGTCCTCGAAGCCGCGGCCCTCGTTGATCTCGGTCTGCTCGGCTCGCGAGACGACGTCGCGCGAGGCGAGCTCCATCTTGTTCGGGGCGTAGCGCTCCATGAAGCGCTCGCCCTTTGCGTTCAAGAGGTGGGCGCCCTCGCCTCGGGCGCCCTCGGTGATCAGGAAGCCCTTCTTGGCGAGCGTCGTCGGGTGGTACTGGATCATCTCCATGTCCATCAGCGACGCCCCCGCCCGGTAGGCCATCCCGATCCCGTCGCCGGTGCAGATCAGGGCATTGGTGGTCGGCTGCCAGACCTGGCCGTTGCCGCCCGTCGCCAGGATCACGTTCTCGGCCTCGAACAGCTCCATCGAGCCGTCGGAGATCTTGCGCATCAGGGCTCCGGCGCAGTTGCCGTCGTCGTCGAGCACCAGGCCGGTCGTGAAGTACTCCTCGTAGCGCGAGATCAGCTCGGCGTGCTTCATCAGCTGCTCGTAGAGCACGTGCATGATCGCCTGGCCGGTGATGTCGGCCACGTAGTAGGTGCGCGCCTGGGAGGCGCCGCCGAAGGCGCGGGTGCCTAGCAGGCCCTCCTGGTTTCGATGGAAGGTGACCCCGAGGTGCTCGAGGTGAAAAATCTCCTCGGGCGCCTCGCGGCACATGATCTCGATCGCGTCCTGGTCGCCCAGGTAGTCCGAGCCCTTGACCGTGTCAAAGGCGTGCGACTCCCAGCTGTCGCCCTCCTGAAGCGCCGCGTTGATCCCGCCCTGGGCGGCGTTGGAGTGGGAGCGGACGGGGTGGACCTTGGAGACGATCCCCACCGAGACGCCCTCCTCGGCCACCGCCAGCGCGGCCCTCTGGCCGGCCAGGCCGGCGCCGATCACGAGTACGTCATGCCTAGGGCTCACCGTCGCAACTCCGGTCGTAGCTGAGCAAGAGTCGAGCATGGGGAGGACGCAGGGAGGTCGAAGGGTTGGTGTCCTTCGAGCGACCGAGGACGCGGCTAGGCGATGGCTTGCAGCCGTCCAGCGCGGGCGGGGTTGGGTCGGGGAGTCCTCTGGGCATGGGTGCGCGATCCTATATCGCGGTAGCAGACGGGCGGTGGCTAGGCGGTTGGGGTATCCGGCGGGCTCGAGCGCGCCAGCGCGGTGCGGAGGGCGCGTCCGATCTGATCCGCGGTGACTACTCCGCTCAGGCGGCCGTCGGCGTCGACCGCCATCAGGGCCCCGAGCCTCCGAAGCGCGTCGTTTCCGAGCAGCGACTCGAGGGGCGCGTCGTCGCGGACGCGCAGGGTTCCCGTCGAGTCGGCCTCGAACACGTCGCGCACCGTCGACGAGCTCCGCACCGGCTCGGGGACGGCGTCGGCGGCGCCGCGCTCGACCAGTCCGAGGAACTTCTGGTAGGTGTCGACCACCGGGAACCAGGGCCAGCGGTAGCGAAGGAAGTACTCGTCCAGGGCGCGCTCGACGCTGGCGTCCTCGGGGATCGCGACCGGCTGCTCGTCCATCACGTCGGCGACCCGAATGCCCTCGATCCGGCTGGCGAACTCGGTCTGCAGCACCGCGCCACGAGCCGACTGGCCGAGGATGAAGCCGGTCAGCCCCAGCCAGATGCCGGTGAACGGGTCGCCGATCAGGACCAGCGCGATCCCGACCGCGATGAACGCGTAGGAGAAGCCCTGGCCGAGGCGGGCGGCGACCCGGGTGGCGCGGTTTCGGTCCCCGGTGATCCGCCAGGCGATCGCGCGTGCGACGCGCCCGCCGTCGAGCGGAAACGCGGGAAGAAGGTTGAAGGCGAGGACGAACAGGTTGATGCTCGCCATCCAGGCGAGGACCGCCACCGGCCCCGACCGATTGGACGGGACCTGGAAGCGGATCACGCTGGACAGCTCGGTCCACCCGGCGGCCGCGGTTCCGATCGCGATGAAGATGACCGCGATGGCCAGGGTGACGAGCGGGCCCGCGATCGCGATCTTGAACTCGGTGCCGGCGGAGTCGGAGTCGCGGCTCATGGTCGCGACGCCCCCGAACATCCACAGGGTGATGTCCGAGATCGCAATCCCGCGGCGCAGGGCGACGAAGGCGTGGCCGAGCTCGTGGAGGAGGATCGAGCCGAAGAAGGCCAGCGCGCTGATCACGGCGAGCAGGTAGGGCTCGGAATCGCTGTTCGGGACACCGAGAACGTCCGCATAGAAGCCCGACATCCCGATGATGATCAAGAACAGGACGAAGAACCACGAGTAGTCGACGCCGATCCGGATTCCCCGGACGTGAAACAGCGTCAATGCACCTCGGACCGGCATCTGGGGTCAATCTTAGGTCGCCGGATCGAATCCGCCCGGGGCTCGACCCGCCGGGGCCGCTCGGTAGGTTTCCCCGTTCGATGCCGCCAGACGCCACAAGAGCCCCAGCGGAGCCCGCTTCACACCTCGATCAGGCCTGGCTTCGCGACCTGGTCGAGGCGCTCGCGTCGATCCACCGGCCGACCGCCTCGCAGGGCGAGCTGGTCGCCGCCGAGTGGGTCGCGGAGCGTCTGCGCGGGCTCGGCGCGACCGACGTCCGCGTGGAGAGCGAGCGCGTCCATGGCACGTACTGGTGGCCGCTCGGCCTCGCCGCGATGGCGGGCGTCGCCGCGGGAGGGCTCGCCCTTCGAGGTCACCGGGCGGCCGGCGCGGCGCTCGCCGGGCTCGCCGGCCTGGCCGCCGCTGACGACCTGCCGCCCGGGCGTCGAAGGCTCCGATCCCTCCTGCCGCAGCGAACCGCAAGCACGGTGGTCGGGGAGCTCGGTCCTCCGGATGCCGAACGCACCGTCGTCCTGGTGGCCCACCACGACGCGGCGCACGCCGGGCTCCTCTACCACCCGGCGATCCCCGAGCTCGTCTTCGGGCGCTTTCCCTGGCTGATCGATCGGGTCGACACCAGCCCGCCGTTGATGGCCCCGGTGCTGGCGATACCCCTGATGGTCGGGGGCGGCGCCCTGGCTGGACGCCCGGCGCTGGTCAAGGCGGGAACCGCGGTCTCCGCCCTCTCGGCGGCTGCCCTCGCGGACATCGGCCGGCGCGAGACGGTTCCCGGCGCCAACGACAACGCGACCGGGGTGGCGGCGCTCCTGGCCATCGCGAGGGCGCTCTCGGAGCACCCCTCCGAGCGGGTCCGGCTGATGCTCGTGTCCACCTCGGAGGAGTCGATGTGCGAGGGGATGCAGTCGTTCTGCGGGCGCCACCTCCGTGAGCTGCCGAGCGAGAGCACCTTCTTCATGGCCCTCGACACGCTGGGGTCGCCGCACCTGCTGGCGCTCCGCGGCGAGGGGATGCTCCGAATGCGCGAGTACCCGCGCCGCTCGCTCGCCCTGATCGACGGCGTCGCCGAGGAGCTGGGGATCTGGATGTTCCCGAACCTTCGGCTTCGAAACGCCACCGACAGCGTGATCCCGCTCGCCGCCGGCTATGAGTGCGCGTCGCTCTGCTCGTGCACCGATCTCAAGCAACCAGCCAACTATCACTGGCCCACCGACGTCCCTGAGAACGTCGACTACGGAACGCTCGCCGACGCCGTGCGGCTGACCGAGGCCGTGGTGCGGCGGCTCGACGAGCGCTGGCTCTGACGACTCGGCGCGCCTCGGGGCTCGGGCCGGGTCAGGCAGGTAGGGGAACATCCCCTCCCGGCATCGATGGCCGAATAGCGCTCGTCTATTCAGCGCAATTCGGCAGCAGCGGGTCGTTTGGCGCTGTCCCCACCCGGCCAATGCGAGGCTCAGACGCCTGGCGCGTGGCGTTCGATGATCCGGCCGAAGTCGGTGGCCGGCGGGAGCGTCCCGAACGCGCGTCCCGACTCCCCCGCGAGCCGCGAGGCGCAGAACGCGTCCGCGACCGCCTGGTCGCCGTAGCGGACCAGGAGCGAGCCCTGAAGCGCCAGCGCCATGCGCTCGACCACGAATCGGGCGCGGGACTCGATCGCCTCGGGATCCGAGAGCTCGCCTCGAAGCGCCTCGAGCGCGGTTGCGATCCGCGGCTCGGCCTCGGCGGACTCGGCGACCTCGGACATGAAGGCCTCGAGCGCGTGCGGTTTCCGTGCCATCGCTCGTAGCACGTCAAGGCACTGGACGTTGCCCGAGCCCTCCCAGATCGAGGCGAGCGGGCTCTCGCGAAAGAGGCGCGGCATCCCGGACTCCTCGATGTAGCCGTTGCCACCCAGGCACTCGAGCGCCTCCACCGCGTGAACCGGCGCGCGCTTGCAGCCCCAGTACTTGAGCACCGGGGTGCTGAGGCGACGGAGCTCGACCGCCTGCTCGTCTCCGGCGTGAGCCTCGTCGAAGGCCCGCGCGAGCCACATCGCGCCGATCGTCGCCGCCTCTGACTCGATCGCCAGGTCGGCGAGGACGTTTCGCATCAGCGGCTGGTCGATCAGCGGCTTTCCGAACGCCGAGCGATGGGTCGCGTGATGGATTGCCATCGCGGTTCCCCATCGGCACCCGGCGCTGACCCCGATCACGCAGTCGAGCCGGGTGTGGTTGACCATCTCGATGATCGTCGGGACGCCGCGGCCCTCCTCGCCGACCATCCTCGCCCAAGCTCCCCGGAACTCGACCTCGCTCGAGGCGTTCGAGCGGTTCCCGAGCTTGTCCTTGAGTCGCTGGATGTGGAAGCGATTGCGTTCGCCGGCGGGATCGAAGCGCGGCAGCAGGAAGCAGGAGAGCCCGCCCTCGGCCTGCGCCAGGACGAGGAAGGCGTCGCACATCGGCGCCGAGCAGAACCACTTGTGGCCGGTCAGCTCGTACTCAGCGCCCGCCCCGCCGCCGTTCAGTGGCTTGGCGGTGGTCGCGTTGGCGCGGACGTCGGAGCCCCCCTGCTTCTCGGTCATCGCCATGCCGCAAAGCGCCCCGCTCTTGTCGGGGGCGGGGACCAGCCTCTCGCCGTCGTAGGACAGCGAGGTGAAGCGCGACTCCCACTCGCCGTCGACGTCGGGCTGCCTCCTGATCGCGGGGATCACCGAGTAGGTCATCGAGATCGGGCAGCCGACCCCCGCCTCGACCTGGGAGAGGAGGATGAACTTCGCGGCCCGCGCAACGTGGGCGCCGGGCCGGGGATCGCGCCACGGCGAGGCATGAAGCCCCTGCGAGATCCCGAGGCGCATCAGGTCGTGCCATGCGGGGTGGAACTCGACCTCGTCGATCCGGTTGCCGAACCTGTCATGGGTGCGCAGCCTGGGAGGGTTCTGATTGGCCTCGGCGCCGAGCGCCAGCACGTCCGCCCGGCCGCAGATCGCCCCCAGCTCGCGGGCCTCGTCCTCGGCCCACTCCCCGCCCTCCCTGCGAAGGGCCTCGGTCAGGGCCCGGTCGCGTTCGAAGACGTTGTAGCCCTCGAGCGGCGGGGCCTGGTTGAACACCTCGTGAGTGGTGGCGGGCGCGCGTTCTTCAAGCTTCGACACTGGCGAGCTCCCTTCCGGTAACCGAGCGAATACAGAAGTCTTGAAGCGAGGCGATCACGGCCTCGTCGCCGGCTTCGCCGGCGGTGGGGGACACGGGGCCGACCAGCGCCTCGCCGATCGCCCCGACCAGCGCCGCGCCGCTCACCTGCGGGTCCTGGTCCGGCAGCTCTCCGGACTCGACGCCGGCGGCGATCACCGAGGCGAACACGTCGCGGTAGGCGCGGCGAAAGACCAGGCGCTCGGTCTCGACGGCCGGATCGACCGGCTCGGCGATCAGGGCCCAGGCGAGGCGGTGTCCCCGCAGGGCTCGCCGCGCAAAGGTCTCAACCGCCACCGCGATCCGCTCAGCGGCCGATTCGCCCGACTCGGACGCGGCGGCAGCGACCGCGTCGACCTCGTGCTGCGAGGCCTCGCGGAACACCTCTGCGAACAGGTCGGCCTTCGATGGGAAGTGGCGGTAGACCGTCCCCGTCGCGACCCCCGCTCGTTCCGCAACGGCGGCTACCTGCGCGGCGGCGTAGCCGCCCTCGGCGATCAGCCCCCGGGCCGCGGCGACGATCCGCCGCCGGGTCGCGGCGCTTCGGGCCGCCGTTCGCTCCGTGGGCCGGTAGGGCACCCAAGAAGTGAACCACAATTCACTTCTTGGGTCAACGGGGTCGGTGGGGTCGGGCACACACTGAGGCTGGGTAGGGGGTCGAGGAGCAGCCGAAGAGGGGGCGGCGAGCCGGGTTGGCACGGCCCGGACTTCCTCCGCCGCCAAACCCTCAACGCCGCCGATCCACTTGGTGTCCGGCCCCCGGGCACAATGTGGATCGCTTCGGACCGGCCTCCTACCCGGCAGCCGCCGCTGACCGCGCGGTCGAGCCCGCGGCGATCCGGATCGCACACCAGCCGGCGGTCTGTCCCGGATCGTCGCTGGGGCAGGAGTCGCCGCCGCTCGCTCGCCAGGCTCGTATTCGTCCCGGGGGCGGGCGTCACCCTCACTCGCCGCGCCCGCGAGCTCGTCTCGATGTCGACTTACTCCGGGTCGGGCCGGACGATCACCGTGTCGGCGACCACGGTCACCTCGTCGCAGGGCATGCCGACCCGGCCGGCGTGATCGTGGATCGCCTCGGGGCTCGAAGCCTGATAGATGCAAAGAGTCCCCAGGGATCCATCCTCCTCCTGGAGGACGTAGCTCCGGATCCACCGGATGTCGTCAGACATCTCCTCGTCACCGATTTGGCGGGACTTGGCCGCCGCCTCCTCGAGCTCGGGCCCGGTCTTCCAGCCCGACTTCCTGCGAATCGCGTAGAGGTCCATGGGGTCTCCTTTCATTGCCCGGTTAATTACCGACTCCGGGTCGGTAAATAGTGGAGGTGGCCACCCGAGTCAAGGCCCCGACCCGGTCTGAGCTCGGCCGCCGGTCGGGCTCAGCGGCGTCCGCCGGCGCCGCGGCGAGGCGCCGGGGCAGGCCGTCCGAGGGCGCGCGGGAGGCGCTCATGCGGGCGGCCCTCGAGCTCTTCTGCGAAAGGGACTTCGACCAGGTGAGCATCGAGGAGCTGGTCGGGAGGGCCGGGGTCAGCCGCGGGGCGCTCTACCACCACTTCACGAGCAAGAGGGACCTCTTCCGGGCCGTGTGGAAGGAGTCCGAGGTCCGAGCAATCGCGCGAATCGCGTCCGCCGCGCAAGCCGCCGGGGGCGGGCCCTTCGACCAGCTGATCGCCGGGAGCAGGGCCTATCTCAACGAGGCCGCGAGCTCACGCGAGCTGCAGCGGATCGGCCTGCGGCAGAGTCGCGTGGTCTTGGGCTGGGACGGGTGGCGGCGGGCTGCGGGCGAGCTCGGCATCGGGTTGATGGAGGCGGGGGTGGCCGCGGCGATGGAGGCGGGGGAGATGGAGCCGGGCGACGTCGCGATCACCGCGAACGTGTTGCTCGCCGCCCAGATCGACGCGGCACTGCTGGTCGCGAGCGCCCAGGACCCGAAGGCCGCGGTGGCGTCGGTCGAGCCGGTCGTCGTTCGGCTCCTGGAAGGACTGCGCGCCCGATAGCATCGCCGCCCCCGGCCGGCCGCGCGGGGTTGAACATGGCGAAGGTCAAGGTCAAGAACCCAATCGTCGAGCTCGACGGCGACGAGATGACCCGGATCATCTGGGCGTTCATCAAGGAGCAGCTGATCCTGTCCCACCTCGACGTCGAGCTCCTCTACTTCGACCTCGGGATCACCAGTCGCGACGCCACCGACGATCAGGTTACGCTCGATGCGGCACGGGCGATCAAGGAGCACGGGGTCGGCGTCAAGTGCGCGACGATCACTCCCGACGAGGCGCGGGTCGAGGAGTTCGGCCTGAAGCGGATGTACCCGTCGCCCAACGGCACGATCCGAAACATCCTCGGCGGGGTGATCTTCCGCGAGCCGATCGTGATCTCGAACGTTCCACGCCTAGTCCCCGGGTGGACCAAGCCGATCGTGATCGGCCGCCACGCGTTCGGCGACCAATACCGGGCAACCGACACCCTGGTCCCGGGAGCCGGCAGGCTGATGCTCACCTTCACGCCCGAGGATGGGAGTGACCCGATCGAGCTCGAGGTGTTCGACTTTCCGGACGGCGGGGGGGTTGCGATGGCCATGTACAACCTCGACGACTCGATCCGCGATTTCGCGCGGGCCTCGTTTCGCTACGGCCTCGACCGGGGGTTTCCCGTCTACATGTCGACCAAGAACACGATCCTGAAGACATATGACGGGAGGTTCAAGGACCTCTTCGCGGAGGTGTTCGAGACCGAGTTCAAGGCCGAGTTCGACGCCAACGGCCTCACCTACGAGCACCGCCTGATCGACGACATGGTCGCCGCCGCGCTGAAGTGGGAAGGCGGCTACTTGTGGGCGTGCAAGAACTACGACGGTGACGTGCAATCCGACACCGTCGCCCAGGGCTTCGGGTCGCTCGGATTGATGACCAGCGTCTTGATGAGCCCCGACGGCAGGACCGTGGAGGCCGAGGCGGCTCACGGAACCGTGACCCGCCACTACCGCGAGCACCAGAAGGGCAACCCGACCTCCACCAACCCGATCGCCTCGATCTTTGCCTGGACCCGCGCGCTCGCGGCGCGGGGCCGGCTCGACGATACGCCCGAGGTGACCGCGTTCGCGGAGACCCTGGAGCGGGTCTGCATCGAGACGGTCGAGAGCGGCCGGATGACCAAGGACCTGGCGATGCTGGTCGGCGGCGGTCAGGAGTACCAGACCACCCAGGAGTTCCTGTCCTCGATCGACGAAGGCCTGAAGCGCGCGATCGCGTAGCGTCTGCACCCGCAAGCGTTCAGCGACCAACAGGAGGCAGTGAATTTGAGCCCGACCCCGACGAGCGTCACGGTCACAGGAGCAGCGGGCCAGATCGGATACGCGATGCTCTTCAGGATCGCCAGCGGGCAGCTCCTCGGGCCGGATTCCCCGGTGCGGCTAAAGCTCCTGGAGATCCCCGACGCGATGGCGGCCGCCGAGGGAACGGCGATGGAGCTGGACGACTGCGCCTTCCCCCTGCTCGCCGGGATCGACATCCATGATGACCCGAAGGCCGCGTTCGACGGGGTGCAGATCGCGCTCCTGGTGGGCGCCCGGCCTCGAACGAAGGGGATGGAGCGCTCCGACCTCCTGGAGGCGAACGGCGGGATCTTCAAGCCCCAGGGCGAGGCGATCAACTCGGGCGCGGCCGACGACGTCAAGGTCCTGGTGGTCGGAAACCCGGCCAACACCAACTGCCTGATCGCCAAGTCACACGCCCCCGACATTCCCGCCGAGCGCTTCACGGCCATGATGCGCCTCGACCACAACCGCGCGATCGCGCAGCTCGCCAACAAGCTGGGCGCCCCGGTCTCCCAGGTCACCAACATGACCGTCTGGGGGAACCACTCGCCGACCCAATATCCGGACCTGGTCAACGCCAGGGTCGACGGTCAGGGCGCCTGGGCCGCGGTGGACGACGAGGAGTGGATAGCCGATGAGTTCATCCCCAGGGTCGCAAAGCGCGGCGCCGAGATCATCGAGGCCCGCGGCTCGTCCAGCGCCGCCTCGGCCGCCAACGCGGCGATCGACCACGTCCGCGACTGGGTGCTGGGCACCGAGGGCGACGACTGGGTCTCGATGGGCGTGCCCAGCGACGGCAGCTACGGGATCGCCGAGGGCGTGATCTGCGGCCAGCCATGCAGGTGCGCCGGCAGCGCCTACTCGGTCGTCGAGGGCCTCGAGATCAGCGACTTCTCCCGCCAGCGCATCGACGCCTCGGTCGAGGAGCTGCGCTCCGAGCGCGAAGCCGTAGAGGCGCTCGGGCTCCTCGAATAACTCCGCCGGCTGCTCGCCTTCGGCTCCGCTGCCGGCGGGTTCGGGCTCGTTACCGGGCGGCAGGCCGTGGGCGCCCGACCCGCGACTTCGTCGAATAACTCCGCCGGCTGCTCGCCTTCGGCTCCGCTGCCGGCGGGTTCGGGCTCGTTACCGGGCGGCAGGCCGTGGGCGCCCGACCCGCGACTTCGTCGCTAGCTCGGGCGGGTGGCTTCCTCGGGCCGCCGGCCCCCTTACCCAGCCCCAAACCAGGACCGTCCCGAACGATCGGCAAGACCCGCGATGTCGGAGATTCGCGACGGTGCGACGGGGTTCGGGCCGCCGCACTTCGGACGGTTGGGGGCCGGGCGCGGGACCCGGCCAGTTGTGCCGACAATTGCTTTGGCAACTGTCTGGCAACAATCTGGCGAAGGGTCTCGCGAGGGGGCCCCAACCGTCCGGATCTGGCGAAGGGTCACGGGAGCGGCCCGGAACCGTCCCGTGCCCCAGCCGCGCCAGGCTCGTTTACGCAGCCGTGTAGGAGCGGCCGGACTTCTTCACCCGGCCCTCCTTCTGGAGGTCTCCCAGCACCCTGTAGAGATAGTTCGGCTTGATCTTCATCTTCTTCGCCACCTCGGCGGCGCTGATCCCGGGGTTCGCCTTGATCAGGCGAACAGCCTGGTCGGCGCGGGTGCCGCCGCGACGGCGGCGGCGACGCGGGGTGGCGGCCGGTTTGGCCGTGCTCGACTTGGGTGGACGGCCGGGACCCCGGCGGCCGAGGCGTCCTCCGGTCAGGTTGGAAAGGGCTCGCTCGAGCTTCTTTCGCTCGGAGTCGAGCTCACGGATGCGGTTTCGCAGCAGGCTCGCCGCTTCGTCAAGTGCATTCGCCATCAAGGCGTCCTTTCTCTGGATGGTCTCGAAAACCGGTGTGTGGCGTCCGCGGGATTCGCGGTGCCGGAGATTAGAGCGAAAACAGGTGGAGAGGTGTGTGTGTCCCGTTCGCCCGCCAGTGTAAGCGCGGGATCAAATCCCGAACCGAGGGGATGGTAACGACGCGCCGCGCGGGGTGACTGCCGCCGGCCTCAGTGGCGCCGCTTGCGGGGCAGGGTACGAAACACGACGTCCCACAACGGGGACGAAACCCCGTACCCGAACCGGTGGTCCTGGAAGTGGTGGCGCATGTGCTGCTCGCGCAGCCTCTTGCCGAGCTTCGTCCTGGGGGTGTGATGGTGCACGTGGTAGTGCGTGTAGTCGTAGGTCAGGTACCCGAGGATGAACCCGGAGAAGATCGGATAAGCCGCGGGCGTGCCGAAGATCAATGTGTAGATCCACAAGAAGAGGGCGGCCAGCGGCACGCTGACGGCCGGAGGCATGACGAGGCGCAGCCGGTCGTTGGGATGGTCGTGGTGGACGCCGTGGATGATGAAGTGAAGGCGGCTGCCGATCGGATGGTCGGGCTCCCAGTGGAAGACGAGCCGGTGGAGCCAGTACTCCGTCAGGGTCCAGATCACGACCCCGGCGACCACCAGCAGGGCGAGCTGAAGCACCCCGTAGCCGCGGTCGGCACCGAGCCAGACCCCCGCGATCGCCGCGGGGACGAAGATGATCGCGGGCACGGATGGATGGATCCTGGAGAAGAAGTCCAGGAACCCGTTGTCGAACAGGCGCGGCGAGGCGCTCAGTCGGGCTGTCGGCTCTGGGATCGCCATCAGGGTCGATTCTAGCTTTCCGCAAACCGCGTAAAGCTCGCGCGCCGCGGTCGGCCAAAATTCCGCCGCTTTGCGCAATTGGACGATGCGCGCGCCCCGCGCCGCTGGAATGATGCCGCCGCCTCACGACTTGCAGACCTCGACCGAAGGGGATGGGCTTGATCGACATGGAGCGGCGCGCGATGGAGTTGGCCGAGGCGATCGGCACGGGCCGCCGGCGAGCTCGCAAGCGGCGCAAGGGCAGCCCGAGCTGCGAGGAGTGCTTCTTTCACCGGCAGATGCTCTGCGCCCTCGACCTGGACGAGCCATGCTCCACCTTCAGGCCCAACACCTCGGACGGCCTCGTGCCCCCGCGCCAGCCGGCGCTCCTGATGCGCCAGTCGCCGGACGAGGCCTCCGCCCGCGCGGCATAGCCCCTCTCGTCGGCGGATAAGATCGGCGCGATGGCGGACCTCGTCGAGAGCCTCAGCCAGGTGCCGCTTTTCTCCGGCGTCGATCGCGGCAAGCTCTCCAAGCTCGCCGCCCAGATGGCAGAGCGGAGCTTCTCTGAGGGTGAGAGCGCCACGGAGGAAGGCAAGGGCGGAACCGCCTTTTGGATCATCGAGTCAGGGGAGGCGAGCGTCGCGGTGAAGGGCGAGGTCGTGCGCACGCTCGGCCCCGGCGACTATTTCGGCGAGGTCTCCCTCCTCGACGACGGGGTCCGGAGCGCCAGCGTCACGGCGGTCACCGACATGCGCTGCCACGGGATGGCGCCGTGGGAATTCCGCGCCTTCGTGGACCAGAACCCGGAGGCTGCGTGGGCGATGATGCGGGCGCTGGCCGTCCGGCTTCGCGAGTCCGAGGAGCGATCCGGGGGCTGAGGCCTGCCCCCGGCTAGCCGGCCGGCGGCGTCGCGCCCAACCGGTCGAAGGTCCTTTTCGCCTCGGCGCGGTCGGGGCCACCGAGGAGCCAGCCCGTGCGGGCGGCCTGGTAGGGGCACTCCATCGCCTCGAACACGGCGAGGCTCTCGCGAAGCAGGCTCTCGTCGCTTCGCCCGAAGGCCTCGGCTCGAAGCAGGATGCCCCGCGCGTATCGGTGGTCGCCCACCCACTCCTCGGCTTCGAGGATCAGCTCGTCGACTCGGTTCGCCCCGGCTCGGATCATGACCTCGGCCCGCGCTGCGGCGTAGGAGGAGCGCCACCACATGGTGGGCCCCACCGGTTCGTCGACCAGCGCGACCGCGTCGGCGACCCGCCCGCGGTGCAGAGCCACATCGGCCTCGAGCATCGCCACCCCCGACCTCTGCCCGCCGACCTCCGACGTGACGCCCGACGCGAAGCGAAACCAATCCTCGCTCCCGTCCTCGTCCCCCTGATAACCGAGGATCGCGCCCGCGCAGGCGAGCGCCGCACCCAGCGCTGCGATCGGCGGCCGATCGGATGAAGCCCACGCGTCGCGGACGCCATTCGCCATCTCCAGAGCGCTGTCCCACTCGCCGAGGAAGAAGGCCGGCAGCAGGCCCCGGGCCCAGCCCGAGTAAACCGTGCCGACCGAGAGGTCCAGCTCTCGCGCCTGGTCCCCATACTCGGCCGCCGAGCGCAGGTCACCGCCCGCGACCAGCGACTCGATGATCATGTGCAGCGCGTCGCTGCGCTCAATCCCGATCTGCGATCCGCCGCCTGTGGCATCGGCGAGCAGCTCGAGCCGCTCGCGGCTGTGCTCGATCGCGTCGTCGTATCGGACCTCGCCCCACGCCACGGCGCACATCGCGTCGAGCGCGCTCGACAGCAAGGGCACGTCGTCGGTTGACCGCGCCAGCTCGAGCGCTGCCCGCGTCGGCTCGGCCATCTCGGACTCTCGGCCGAACCGCCAGGCGATCCACGCCTCGTCCAGGAGCAGCCGGGCACGGGTCACGGTGTCGTGTTCTCCGACCAGCTCGCGGCCCCGGCTGAGCATCTCCTCGAGCTCGTCCTCGGGGAGGCATCCGCTCACGCCGCCCATCCGGGCCGACACCTCGACCGTGCGCGCGTACGCGCTCGCCGCGTGCTCCGCCTCGCCCGCCTCCTCGGAGATCCTCGCCGCCTGTTTCAGCAGCGGCAATGATTCGTCGCCGCGCCAGCGCTGGAGGGCCAGCTCGGCCGCGGCGCGTAACGCCTCGGCGCGCTCGGACGCGTCGCGGGCCTGCTCCGCCGCCTGCTCGAACAGCTCCTGGGCCCGGGCGGTCGCGCCACGGCGGGCGGCGATCCGCGCGGCCTCCACGCTGGCGTCGTGCGCGGCGTCGCCGTGGCTCGTGTCGGGATCGAGCTCGGCCGCCTGGGCGCAGTGGTAGGCGATCAGCTCGGCGAGCTCCGGATAGCGCTCGCCCGCGCGTCCGGCGATCCCCTCGGCCGCCAGGTCGTGCAGCCTGGCCCGCTCGCCCCTCGGCAACGATGCGTAGGCCACGTCGCGGATCAGCGCGTGGCGAAAGCCATAGCGGTCCGGGCCGATCGCGAGGCGCTCCTGCACGAGCGCCTTCTCGGTCAGCGAGCGAAGGGCGTCGTCCGGCGCTTGACCGGAGAGCTCGGCGAGCGCGGAGCCGAGGAAGTTCTGGCCCAGCACCGCCGCGTGCTGAAGGGTTCGTTTCTCCTTCGTCGGCAGCATGTCGAGCCGGGCGGCGATCGCGGCCTGCACCGTGTCCGGAAGCTGGTCGGTGGGCCGCCGCCTGTCCGCGATGATCGCGCACGCCACCTCCTCGGCGAAGAACGGGTTGCCACCCGAGGCCTCGGCGACCCGCGGGGCGAGCTCCCGGGTCTCGGTTGGAAGCAGCGCCACGGCCAGCGCGGCGGCTGCCTCAGGGGTAAGGGGCCGGAGCTCGATCTGGGTGACGTTCCGCGCCGCGCGGCCGAAGTCCGATCGACGCTCGAGCAGCTCGGGCCGGCTCGTGCAGACGACCATCAGCGGCGCGTCGGTGAGGCGAAAGACGACCTCCTCGATCAGATCGAGGAGCCCGTCGTCGGCCCAGTGGGCGTCGTCGATCCCGATCACCAGCGGGCGGTCCGCGGCGAGCAGGGCCACGAGCCTGCGCCAGGCGTGCTTCAGCTCATCCTCGATGTCCCCCTCGGCGGCCTCGCCGCCGAGCGCCGTCGCGAGGGTAGTAGCGAGGGCGTCGGCATCGGAGGCGCCCAGCTCGGCGAGGCGCGCCGCGAGCGCCTCGTGGACCTGGTCGACCGAGTCGTCGGCGCTCGCGCCGCCGGCGGCTCGGATGACTTCCCCGAGCGCCCAGAAGGCGATCCCTCGGCCATAGGCCGGATTTCGCCCCATCAGGATCCCGGGTCGCGGATCGGCCGAGCCGAGCGCGCCGAAGAGCTCCGTCGCGAGGCGCGTCTTGCCGACCCCGGCGTCCCCGGTGATCATCACCAGCTGGGGCGCCCGGTCGCGGGCGGCCCGCCGGTAGGCGAGCTCGAGCAGGGCGAGATCGTCGTCGCGACCGATCATTGGCGTCGCCGCGCCGCGGGCCCCGGCGGGCGGACCCTCGTCGGCCGGCGGATCGAGTGCCCTCCATGCCGGCAGCGGCGCCGGAAAGCCCTTCGCCTCGATCGGCTCTCGCTCCTCGACCCTCGCGGCCCGGCACGCCCGCGCCGCGCGCTCGCCGACCAGGACCTCACCAGGCCGAGCCCCCTGCTGGAGGCGGGCGGCGGCGTTCACCGCCTCCCCCGTGACCGAGAGGTCGCCGCGCTGCTGGGTCGAGAGGACCTCGCCCGTCTCGACCCCGATCCTGACCGACAGTCCGCTCTCGAGCGAGCTCACCCGGTGGGTGAGGTCGAGCGCGGCGGCCACGGCGCGATCAGGGTCGTCGCCGTGGGCCTGCGGCACCCCGAAGACAGCCATCACGGCGTCTCCGACGAACTTCTCCACCGTGCCGCCGTGCTCTTCGAGCGCCGAGCGCGCCACGTCGAAGAACGGCGTCAGGCGCCGCCGAAGCTCCTCGGGATCGAGGCTCGAGGCCAGCTCAGTCGAGCCGACCAGGTCCGCGAAGACGATCGTCGCCAGCTTTCGCTCCGCGCCGTCGAGGACCGAGAGGGGTGCTCCGCACGATGGACAGAAGCGGGCGTGACCGTCCACGGGGCGTCCGCATCGCGCGCAGTCCTGCACCATGGCAGGACCATAGCGCCGGCTCCGCGGGCGGCGGGTCGGTCGTTACGGGATCAGTTCGCGGGTCGGCCACGCATCATTGGGGTTACAGTTGATCGTGACGATGCGCATCACTGTCCTCGGCAAATCGCCCTCCTGGCAGGATGCCGGGGGAGCGTGCAGCGGATACCTGGTCGAGGACGGAGGCACCAGGCTGCTCCTCGACTGCGGCAACGGGGTCTTCTCGAAGCTCCGCCAGCATCTCGACTACACCGAGCTCGACGCGGTGCTGATCTCGCACCTGCACGCCGACCATTTCCTCGACCTGATCCCGTACTCCTACGCGCTCACCTACGCGCCCCGCCAGCAGCCTGTTCCGGTCGGCGGTTATCCCGGAACCGACAATCCGGCCCGCCCCCGGCTGATCGCGCCGTCCGGAGCGGCCGAGTGCTTTCGCCGCGTGGTCGGCGCGTGGGGCACCGAGGATCTGGTCGAGAAGGCCTTCGCGATCGAGGAGTACGATGCGGGCTCGACGGTCGAGGTGGGCGCGCTGCGTGCCCGCTTCCAGGAGGTTCCCCACTTCACGACGACCTATGCGGTCGACTTCACCTCGACGAACGGCGGGGGGAGGTTCACCTACGGCGCCGACTGTCGCCCCGGCGATGAGCTGATCGAGATCGCGCGTGACACCGACCTCCTGATCGTCGAGGCGACCCTGCCCCGCCCCGAGCGCACGGGCGTCCGGGGACACATGACGCCCGCCGAGGCCGGCGACCACGCCCGCCGGGCCGGGGCGAGGCGCGTCGTCCTCACCCACATCTCCGATGAGCTCGATTCGGGCCTCGCCGAGCGTGAGGGCTCGAAGGCCTTCGGCGAGCCGGTGATGATGGCGGCAGAGGGCGCCGTCTACGACGTTTAGCGACCGCCGGCGTGCCTCGTGCCGGCAGCTAAGGTAGGGCCGTGGCCCGCGAGCGAAACCTGCTGGTCAACTTCGAGCGCATGCGGCGCGAGATGGACGAGCTGTTCGGAGACGTCTGGGGTGAGGGCGGCTGGTGGTCCAGACGTCCGCAGACGGGCTTCTCGCCACACGTCGACGTCTACTACAGCGGCGGCCCACCGAGGGCGGTCGTCAAGGTGGAGCTGGCGGGCGTGACGCTCGACACGATCGGCCTGGAGATCTCCGGTCGCGAGCTGGTGGTGAGCGGCGAGCGCCCGGTGCAGGAGACCGAGGGGCGGGTCTACCAGCAGGTCGAGATCGAGGCGGGGCCGTTCCGGCGCGTCGTCGAGCTGAACGCCGACGTCGCCGCCGAGCAGGCGAAGGCCACGTACGAGGATGGAATCCTTCGAGTCGAGCTGCCTCTTCGCTCCGCCAACCCGACCTCCCACCGGGTGCCGATCGAGCCCAAGGAAGCACCCATCGATTGATGGCCGAGGTCGGGGAGGAATCCCCCCACCCCCTGGCGCGACCGCCCGGCGCGAGCACCCCGGAGCCCGGCGGCCCCGAGGGGGATGACGGCCTGATCCAGGTCGTCGAGACGCCCGATCTCGAGGAGGCGATCCGCCGGCGCCAGGGACAGCCCGTGCCGGCCGCGCTCCCGGTGCTGCCGATCAAGGACATGGTCATCTATCCGGACACGCTGACCCCGCTGGCGGTCGGCCAGGAACGCTCGATGCGCCTCATCAACGAGGTCCTGTCGGGCGAGCGGATGATGGCGCTAGTCGCCTCGCGTGACCCGGAGCTCGACGAGCCGGGCCCCGGGCAGCTCTACGACGTGGGCGTGGCGGGGATCGTCGCCCGGATGCTCAAGGTCCCCGACGGCACGATCCGAATCCTCGTACAGGGGACGGAGCGGGTCCGGATCAGCGACTTCGTCGCTGAGCAGCCCTATCTGGTGGCGCGCATCGAGCCGCTCCCCGACGAGGTCGAGCCCTCCGCCGAGCTCGAGGCCCTGACCCGAAACGTCCAGCGCACCTTCACGGAGATCATCGAGCAGATCCCCTATCTGCCCGAGGAGCTCCAGCTGGCGGTCACCAACGTCGACGACCCCTCGGCGCTGACCCATCTGATCGCCGGGGCGCTGAGGATCCCCACGGCCGAGAAGCAGGAGCTGCTCGAGCTGGTCGACGTCGGCCGGCGACTGCGTCGGCTGTCGGAGATCCTCGCCCGCGAGCTGGAGGTGATCCAGCTCGGCTCCAAGATTCAGTCCGAGGTCCAGTCGGGGATCGAGAAGGGCCAGCGCGAGTACTACCTGCGTGAGCAGCTCAAGGCGATCCAGCACGAGCTCGGCGAGGCCGACGAGCAGCAGGCCGAGATCAACGAGCTCCGCGAGCGGATCGAGGCGGCCGATCTGCCCGAGCAGGCCCGAAAGCAGGCCGACCGCGAGCTCGGGCGCCTCGAGCGCCTGCCGCCGGCCGCGGCCGAGTACGGCGTGATCCGGACCTATCTGGAGTGGATCATCGACCTGCCGTGGGGCGTCACCACCGAGGACGACCTCGGCATGGCTCACGCCCGCGAGGTCCTGGACTCCGATCACTACGACCTGGAGAAGGTCAAGGACCGGATCCTCGAGTACCTCGCGGTGAGAAAGCTCTCCGCCGAGTCGGCCGACTCGGCGGGCGAGGGGGCCGCCGGCGCCGCGCAGGGGCCGATCCTGTGCTTCGTCGGGCCGCCCGGGGTCGGCAAGACGAGCCTCGGGCGATCGGTCGCGCGCTCGCTCGGCCGGAAGTTCGAGCGGATCTCGGTGGGCGGGGTCCGCGACGAGGCCGAGATCCGGGGCCACCGGCGGACGTACATCGGCGCGATGCCGGGAACGATCGTCCGGGCGCTGCGCGACGCGGGCTCGAGCAATCCCGTGTTCATGATCGACGAGATAGACAAGATGGGCGCCGACTTCCGCGGCGACCCGTCGAGTGCCATGCTCGAGGTTCTCGACCCGGCTCAAAACGACAGCTTCCGCGACCATTACCTCGACCTGCCGTTCGACCTCTCCGGGGTCCTCTTCATCACCACGGCGAACACCCTCGAGACCGTGATGCCCGCGCTCCAGGATCGGATGGAGGTGATCACCCTCGCCGGCTACACGCTGGACGAGAAGGTCGAGATCGCAAAGCGCTACCTGGTTCCGAGACAGATCGAGCAGAACGGGTTGTCGCGGAGCCGGATCGCGTTCAGCGTCGCCGGGCTGAGGGCGATCGCCGAGGAGTACACCCGCGAGGCCGGGGTGCGAAACCTGGAGCGGGAGATCGGAACCGTGTGCCGCAAGGTCGCGCGCGAGGTCGCCGAGGGAAAGGCGAAGGGCAAGGCCACGATCTCGGCCAAGCGGGCCCGTGAGCTGCTCGGAAGGCGCCGCTTCTTCGCCGAGCAGCGGCGCCGTACCCGCCACCCCGGCGTCGCGACGGGGCTCGCGTGGACGCCGACCGGGGGAGAGGTCCTGTTCGTCGAGGCGACGGCGATGCCGGGTGACGGAAAGCTGACGATCACCGGCCAGCTCGGCGACGTGATGCGCGAGTCGGCGCAGGCGGCGCTGTCCTGGGTGCGCGGCCACCAGGAGGCGCTGGCACCGAAGCTCGGCGCGGCGTGGTTCGCCGAGCACGAGATACATGTGCACGTGCCGGCCGGCGCGGTCCCCAAGGACGGTCCGTCGGCCGGGGTTGCGATGGCCACCGCGCTCTCGTCCCTCGTCAGCGCCAGGCCGGTCAGGCCGGACGTCGCGATGACCGGTGAGATCACGCTGACCGGACAGGTGCTTCCGATCGGCGGATTGAAGGAGAAGTCACTCGCTGCTCAGCGCGCCGGGATCAAGCGGGTGATCGTCCCGGAGCGCAATCGCGGCGATGTCGAGGAGATTCCGGACCACGAGCGCGAAGGGCTCGAGTTCGTCTTCGTCGACACCGTCGAGGGGGCGCTGGAGGCGGCGCTGTAGGCTCCCAATCGCGGGTATATGCTCCCTTAGCGACCCGATCGACGAGGAACGAACCCAACACCGACGAGGAGATTTTTCGCGATGGCAGCAAAGAGCACGAGGGCCGACAAGGCCCGCCAGGCGGCACAGTCGGCGGGCTCGAATCCTTACGTACGGCGGCTGATCGAGGATCCGGAGCTTCGGAACAGCGTCAAGGACGCGTTCGACTCCGCCCGGTTCGCCTATTCACGGATGTCGAATGGCAAGGGCCCGGTCAAGGCGGTGACCGAGGACAAGAAGGTGCAGCGCGAGCTTCGAAGCGCCGCCGAGTCCCTTCGTGATGCCTCCGACCGCCTGCGCGGCAAGGCGAAGAAGCGCCGCTGGGGGAGGATCCTGGTCGTCGGCTTGGTCGGTGCCGCGCTGGCGATCGCGCTCAGCGAGGACCTTCGAAAGGCGCTTCTCGACCGCCTGTTCGGCGCCGAGGAGGAGTTCGAATACACCTCCCAGACGACGCCCACACCGGAACCCGCGGCGAGCACCTGAAGCCCCGCCGGCGCTAGCGACGAAGTCGCGGGTCGGGCGAGTACGACCTGCCGGTCGGTAACGCGCCCGAACCCGCCGGAAACGGAGCCGAAGGCGAGGCTTTCGGCGGAGTTATTCAATGTGTGAAGGACACGTACATGAGTGAAGTCCACGTCTTGGTCCCCGCCCAGCGGCATGTGTTCGCGGTCTCGAACGGCGAGGCCGAGGTGAGCGCGATCGATGACTCGGCGGACGGGTTTCGCCGCTACAAGGAGCTTCAGAACGGTGGGCGGACGGCCGGGATGGTCGCCTTTCCGAACACGCTCCTGATTCGTGGCGAGCGCGACTACCTGGTCGACCCCGGCCTGATCATGCAGGGAGGCCCGGTGCTGGGGGCGCTGGCCGAGCTCGGAGTCGACCCCAACGAGATCAAGGACGTCATCCTCACCCACCTCCATTTCGATCACGCCGAGGGGCTCGCCGCCTGGCCCCAGCGCCGCACCTTCGTTCACCGGCGCGAGACCGGGGCACCGTACGCGCAGATCGTCTCCGGGATGCTCGAGATGGCCAACCTCGAGGTGCTCGACGGCGAGCAGGGTGAGATCGAGCCGGGCCTCGAATGGCTCCGGACGCCGGGCCACTCTGACGGCTTGATCTCGCTGCTCGTGGAGACCGACGACGGCCTCGTGGTGATCGGCTCCGATTGCGTCGGACCGCTGCCCGAATACTTCGATCAGATGGACCTGCCCGAGGACTTCGGGCCGGAGCGCGACGAGCTGCTCCAGCAGTGGAGACGGATCCGCGAGCTCGACCCGGCGATCGTGATCCCCGGACACAATCCGCCGGTGCGCCTCCGATAGCGCCCCTTTTCGGGCCGACCGCCCCGAACGGCACTACACTCGCGGTCGACCGGTGCTGTTGGGGCCGGACAGGGAAGGGAAGAGGCTCAATGGATTTGGAGACCGCCGACCGGAAGGAGTCCGGCCCGAAGGCCGCCGACTCGCGCGAGCGGCTGACCGGCGAGAAGGCCGAGCGAATCGTGGACGCGATGCGCGGTTGCGTCGCGGATCGCGGGATCGCAGGTGCGACCTTCGAGCACGTCTCGAGGGAGGCCGGCGTCAGCCGGGGGCTCCTGCACTACTACTTCGGGACCAAGGAGCGCCTCCTGATCGAGGTGCTTCGCAGCGACACCGAGACGCGGCTCGGGCTGCTCGAGCAGCCCCTCGCCGCGGCGAAGACGGCGGAGGAGGTCGTCGGAGTTCTCGTCTCGGGAGCCGAGGCGGTCCTGGAGAGCGACCCCGGCTTCTACGTGATCCTCTACGAGCTGTTCAGCGCCGGCCGTCAGAACACGGAGATCAAGGCGGAGCTCGCAGAGCTCTACCAGCACAACCGCGAGCGGCTCGCCGAGGCCCTTCGGCGAAAGGAGGCCGAAGGTGTGCTCGAGCTGCGCTACGACGCCGAGGCGGCCGTCACCTACATGTTCGCCGCGGCCGATGGCGGGGCGCTTCAGCGCCTCACCGACCCCGACCGCGACTTCGCCCCGGCGATCGACGCGGGGGCCGGAGTCGTCCGCTTCCTGATCGCGCCAGGCTGAGGCTCGGCGCCGGCGGGCTCAGCCGCCGGACCGTGGGAAGACTCTCTGCATCCTCCAAAGGGCTCGCAGCGATCCACGCGGGCGGAGCTTGCGACGAAGCATCGCGCGCCGCGGGTCCCCGCCCTGGGTGGAGAGCTCGACCCAGTCGCGCCATGAGGTGTCGAGGGTCAGGTCGGGATTCGCCGCCAGGCCCTGGGTCGCCTCGGAGTTCCCGTTGTCGATCCGGACGTACCAGGGCGCGGCGTCCTCGAAGCGCCACTGGATCGTCATCGGCGTTCCGTTCACCGCGTCCTTGTGCGCCGAGCGCGCGATCACGTCGAAGACCAGCGCCTGGACCTCGGGTGAGGAGTCCGGGTCTGGTACCGGCTCGCCCGCGACGCCGGCGCGCATCAGCGTGATCGCGCGCCGCGCCCGCTCCTCCTGCGGCAACGAGAGGTCGAACGGGTAGATGTCCGGGGGCATCTCGTCGATCGGGTATCCGGCCGCCTTCCACTTGGTCTCGATCGAGCGCATCCCGAACGCGAATATGTCCTCGAGCTCGAAGCCGTAGCAGCGCGTGTACTCGAGGTCCCAGCCCGGGGGCGTGAACACGGCCACCGAGTAGGGCATCACCTCGCGCAGGATCTCGGCCACCGCCGCCTTGCACTCATCGGTCTCGCGGAAGCAGTCGGAGAGGACCTTCACCCCGAAGCCGATGTGCCGCTGCTCGTCGCGCGAGACGTTGTGCATCCCCTCGCTGAACCCGGGCATCGTCCCCGCCTTCGTGAAGTAGTCCTCGATGAAATGCTGGCCCGGCTGCGCCAGGGTCGCCTCGACGACCATGTGGTAGAGGGCGATCCCCTGGGCGAACTTCGGAAGCGAGCGGTCGCGACGAAGCTCGTCGCCCATCTGGTCGAGGCGATCGAAGACGTGCCGATAGCCCCAGCCGAGCTGGGCCTCGGTGTAGGCGAGCGTCGAGCCGATCGACTCGCCCGCGCCGATCACCTCCTTGAAGAAGCGATGGAAGAAGAGCGAGTGGCGTGCCTCGTCGACCTGCTGGGTTGCGAGGAAGTACTTCTGCTCCTCCTTGGGCGCGGCATCGATGTAGGGGGAGAGGTTGTCGGTCACCGAGTCCTCGCCGAAGAAGAACATCGAGTAGATCCAGAGCGCCGAGCGGCGCTGGATCTCGCTGAGGGCGGCCCAGCCATCGCGGTCGGCCGAGAAGTCGAGCTCCGTCACCTTCCAGTTGCCCTCCTCCCAGCGCTGGTAGAGGTCCTCGTAGGTGATCCGGTCGGCGAAGGAGCCCTGTTCGATCCCGTCCTTCTGCGCAACGCTCATCTTGATCCTCCTCGCTGTGGAGCGGAAGCCCGCTCCGATCGCTCACACCCTGTGCCGCCCAATTGGTTGCACCATTTGGTGTAAGGGTTGAGCTTAGTCGAATCCTGGCCGGCTGGCCAGGGCAAGTGTGACGGATGTCACGTATGGTGCCGGTTCCCGCCGACGCCCGCATAGCGTTCGCCTATTCGACGCAAGTCGGCTTGGCCTCGGCGACGCTGAGCCGGGTCAGTCGAGCTTCGGGCTTCGCCATGGCTCGGCGAGCTTCGCCGCCAGGCGCTCGCCGAGCCCGTCGGCGGCAAGGCGCTCCTGCTCGAGGCTGTCGCGGTTGCGAAGGGTCACCGTGCCGTCCTCCATCGTCTGGCCGTCGACCGTGATGCCCCACGGGGTGCCGATCTCGTCCTGGCGACGATAGCGGCGCCCGATCGACCCGCCCGCGTCGAACTCGGCCGGCACATGCTCGCGAAGCTGCTCGTAGATCTCCCTCGCGCGCTCGGGCATGCCGTCCTTGGAGACGAGCGGCAGGATCGCCGCCTTGACCGGCGCGAGCCGTGGATGGAGTCGCAGCACGGTGCGCTTCCTGCCCTCGAACTCGTCCGTGTCGTAGGCGTCGACGATGAACGCGAGGGTGGCTCGATCGGCTCCGGCCGCCGGCTCGATCACGTGGGGGACATAGGCCTCGCCCCTGTCCTGGTCGAAGTACTCGAGCTTCTCCCCCGAGAGCTTCGCGTGCTGGGTGAGGTCGAAGTCCCCGCGGTTTGCGATCCCCTCGAGCTCGCGCCAGTCGATCGGGAACAGGTACTCGATGTCGGAGGTGCCCGAGGAGTAGTGCGAGAGCTCTTCGGCGGGGTGCTCTCGCAGTCGCAGGTGGTCGGGCCGGATGCCGAGGTCGGTGTACCAGCGCATCCGCTCTTCCAGCCAGTGCTCGAACCACTTCCGGGCCTCGCCGGGCGGCACGAAGTACTCCATCTCCATCTGCTCGAACTCCCGGGTGCGAAAGACGAAGTTGCCCGGCGTGATCTCGTTTCGAAACGACTTTCCGACCTGGGCGATCCCGAACGGCGGCTTCTTGCGCGCGAACTGGAGCACGTTCTTGAAGTTGATGAAGATCCCCTGGGCCGTCTCGGGCCGCAGGTAGGCGACCGCGGCCTCGTCCTCCACCGGGCCCATGTGGGTCTTGAACATGAGGTTGAACTGGCGCGGCTCGGTCAGGTCGCAGTCCGAGAACTCGCCCGGGTGCTTGGAGGGCTTTCGGCCGCACTGCGCGGAGGAGAGGTCGTCGGCGCGGAAGCGCATCTTGCAGGCCCGGCAGTCGACCAGCGGGTCGGTGAACCCCTCGAGGTGGCCCGACGCCTCCCACACGCGAGGGTGCTGGAGGATCGCCGAGTCGAGGGCGACGATGTCGTCGCGCTCGCCGACCATCGCCCGCCACCACTCGGACTTGACGTTGCTCTTGAGCAGGACGCCGTAGTGGCCGTAGTCGTACGTGGACGCGAGGCCGCCATAGATCTCGGACGCCTGGAAGATGAAGCCGCGGCGCTTGCACAGCGCGACGACCTCATCCAGGGTCACTTCGCCCGCGCGGGTTTCCTCGGCCTCGGCCATCGGGCCGCGAGGCTAGATGATCTGTATGACGTGCGCCCTCGGGGGACGCGGGCGGGCGATCAGGGGCAGCTAGCCGCAGCCCTTGACCGTCGCAGGGACGTTGCCCCCCGCTCCGGTGTTGTTCCAGCCGATGAACGCCGACTGGAAGATCTCCGGCTTGGACTTGCAGAGGTTGTCCGAGCTCGAGATCAGGCCGCCCTTTCCGCCGTGGAAATGGAGGCTGAAGTTCGAGATCGGGATGTCGGGGAGGTTCGAGAAGCTGTTCCCCGGGCTCGGGTCGAGCACGAAGTTGCCGAATACCTGCAGCGCCAGCGGACCCTGTAGATCGACCCCGAGCCGCGGCAGGAAGCCTCCCTTGGCAGGTGGGACGATCACCACCGGACCGGTCAGCGCGGCGGGCAGGTAGGGTGACTTGGCGGTCGCCGATCCGACCTTGCTGGCCGCCGGGCACTTCGACGAGTCGGCGCGGAACTGCTTCAAACTGCACCTGTTGACCAGGACCGAGATGTTCGCGCCGACGTGGGGCGCAAGCAGCACCCGCACGCCTCGCAGTCCGGCCTGGCCCTCGCCCTGGTGGACCGTCGCGGTCATCGGCAGGTTCTGCCCGGGCTTGGTGGCCCCGGGCCCACCAAGCGAGACGCCGAGGCTCGGTGAGAACGGGAGAGCCGCGCAGTTGGTGGATGCGTAGGTCGCCTGTCCCGTCACCGCCTGGCTCGGGTTCGCGTAGGAGTCGGCGCTGAACGTGGTCGTCTTGACGCCGCAGGAGGTCGGGTTGCGCATGAAGCCCTGGCCGCCGACCATGCCGTTCAGGCTGATGTCGAGCGAGTTGATGTCGGTGGGGACGCTCAGCGCCCCTCCGAGGGCCTGCGCCGTGTTCGGGATGTCGCTGAGTACCGTGTTGAGGCCGAAATCGCTCTTTCGGAGCTTCACGTCGGAGACCTGGATGATCTTCTGGAAGGCCGGAAGCGGGTCCGAGCCGATCGGACGCAGGACGATCCCGAACCGCGCCGGCTCACCCGCCGCGGGCGTGACGTTGTAGAGCGAGCCGTTGACGGTCAGCGGAACGGTCAACGGCAGCGGGTCGGCGAGATGGGCGGTCACGTTCGCGGTCACGGTGCCCACCTGGCTCGCGCTGGGGCAGGAGTCGCTCTGCAGGTCGACGAGGCTGCAGACGGGCGTGGCGGTGGGATCTCCGACCAGGCCCGGGGGGAGGCCGACCGTCAGGTCCTTGACGTCGGCGCTCGGGTCCGTGAAGCCGATGTGGATGTTGACGTCGCTGTGGGCCCCCGCCGCGGGATCCGTCGGCGACGCCGACACCCCCTGAAGCCCGAGTGCGGCGTGTGCCGCGGGCACCACCGCCAGCGACAGGACTACAGCAGCCGACAGGGACACCCAAGCACGTCGAATCAGCTTCATGAGCCTCCTGCTTTCCGCGTTGTCACTGCGCAAAACAGGATAGGCGGGGGGATTGTCGGCTGTCAAGCGACAACCGTTCGCCCTTCCCATGCCGCCCAACCGGTCGCCGCGACCCCGGCTGCGATAATCGATTGCGATGCCCATCTACGAGTACCGATGCTCAAACGGCCACCAGTTCGAGGTCTTCCAGGCGATGTCGGACGACCCCGTTTCGGCGTGCACCGAGTGCGGCGCGCCCGTCGAGCGGGTCTTCCACCCAATCGCCGTTCACTTCAAGGGCTCGGGCTTTTACACCACCGACTATGCGCGCAAGGGCGCCGCCCAGGCGTCGGGGGACGGGGCCGGATCGGACTCGGGTGACTCGAAGGGCTCGAAGGACTCCACGGGTTCTGAGAGCTCAAACGACTCGAAGGGCTCCAAGCCGGCCAAGGACTCCAAGGCCGCGGCGACGTCGGCGAAGAAGGAAGAGTAGGGGCTCCAGCCGCACGGACACGCGGTCGCCTTGACCCCTAGCTCGGGGGCGAGCAGGCCGGCGTGTGCGGCGGGCTCGAGCCGAGGAACTTCTTCACCGCCCGGACGCACTCCTGCCGGGGAACGATCAGGTTGCCCGCCGCGGTGGTCCCACTCGGCTTCAGCACGTCGGAGCCCTTGTTGAAACCGATCAACGCCCCGAACACGAGCTGCGGCATCGTCCAGGCGCCCATGCTCGAGACCATCGCCTTGGGCGCGTTCCAGCCGATGAACGGGCCCTTGATGAAGTTGTATGGCAGCCGGAGCGGGTCGGTGAGCCGGCCGCGGATCCCGTCGAGGACCGCCTGCTGGAACTGGACCCGGTTGATGTCGGTGATCTGCGGCGGGCTCTTGCAGAAGCCGTGCTCGGTGATCAGGTTGTTCTCGCGGGTCCGCGCCAGCGTGATCGCCTGATAGCCGTCGAGCGTGTGCTCGCCTTTCTTCAGCTTCAGGTTGAAGGCTCCCCCCGAGACGCTCGAGCAGACCGTCGTCGGCACGTTCACGTCGACGCCCCCGATCGAGTCGATGAACTTGCGAAAGCCGTCGAAGTCGATGATCGCCACCTGGTCGACGTTGATTCCGAGGAACCTCTCGATCGTCCGCACGGTCAGCTTGGCGCCGCCGGTCGCGTAGGCCGAGTTGATCTTGTTCTCCGGCTGGCCCGGGATCTGGGCCAGCGTGTCTCGCGGTATCGACAGCTTTCGGAAGGCGCCCCCGCCCGCCCGGAGCAGCATCAGGGTGTCGGATCGATAGGGGGTGCACTTCTTGGGGGGCGCCCTGCCGCTGCCCGCCGCCTCGAGGCAGTGCTTGGAGGCCGCCTCGGCGGCGCCGGCGAACTGCCCGGAGCGGATGTCGGTGCCGATCACGAGGATGGTCTGCGGGCTCACCGCCAGGAAGGGGTTGCCGTGCAGGGTGTTCCCCATGTCGACGAGCTTTCCCTTCTGGATCTGGGAGGAGATCTCGAAGGCGAGGAAGCTGATCAGGATCCAGGCGAGGGCGGCGATTCCCGCCCAGCGCAGGATCCGGCGCCAAAGCGGCCGCTGGCCCGCGCGCGGGGCCTTGCCCCTGCTTCGATCAGAGCCCCCACGCTTGTCGCCGCCGCCCTTGCCGCCCTTTCGCGCACGCAGCTTCGACAGGTCGGGGGCCCGAAGGCGGCTGAACAGCCCGGGGCGCGACCTGTAGACCTTGTAGTCGGGGCGCTCCGGCCGCCGCCCCTGCTCGCCGTCGTTCGGCATCGGCGGGTAATACTGCCGCATGGCCTACCCGGAAGATCGTCCGCGCGAAGGCCACGTCGATGCCTGAGGCGGTGGGGGTCGACCTGGGGGGCACGAAGATGCTGGTCGGGGTCGTCGACTCCGACCGCCGGATCCTCCACCGGGCGACGGCGCCGAGCTCCGGTCTGACCGAGGACGAGCTCCTCGCGACGCTCGAGCGCGAGCTCAGGACCGCGGTCAAGACCCGCCCGGAGGCAGCCACGATCGGGCTCGGGATCCCGTGCACCATCGACCGCGATCGGGGCGCGGCGATCATGGCCGTCAACCTCGCGATCGAGGACGTCCCGATTCGCGATCTGATCGCCGAGCGGTTGAAGCTGCCGGTCGAGCTCGACAACGACGCAAACCTCGCGCTGCTCGCCGAGCATCGATTCGGCTCGGCCCGGGGGGCCACAAACGCGGCGATGCTGACGATCGGCACGGGGATCGGCGGCGGCCTGGTCATCGACGGCAGCCTGTACCACGGGTCGACCGGAGCGGCCGGTGAGCTGGGGCACATCGTGATCGAGGCCGACGGCCCGTCGTGTCAAGGCGATTGCCCCAACCGCGGCTGTGTGGAGTCGCTGGCGTCCGGGACGGCGATCGGGCGCGAGGGGCGCGCGGCGGCGGCCCGGGAGCCCGACTCGGCCCTCGGCCGTGCGGTTGCCGGCGGGGCCGAGCTCGATGGGGCGATGGTCACCGACGCCGCCCTGGACGGCGACGAGACGGCGCGCGACGTCCTGTCGCTGGCCGGGCGGCGGATCGGCGTGGCGCTCTCCAGCCTCGCCAACGCGCTCGACCCGGAGATGATCGTGATCGGCGGAGGCGTGATCAGGGCGGGCGAGCTCTTGGTCGGCCCGGCGCGCGAGGAGGTCCGGGCACGCGCCCTTCGGCCCATGAACCAGGTGCGCGTCGAGGCCGCCGAGCTCGGCCCCGACGCCGGATTGATCGGGGCGGCGACGATGGCGCTCGAGTCCGGAGGGGGGAAGGCCTGATGGCGGGCCGCCTGACCGTCTGCCCGACCCCGATCGGCAACGTCGAGGACCTCAGCCCCCGCGCCCGTCGGGCCCTGGGCGAGGCCGACCTGGTCGCCTGCGAGGACACCCGCCGCGCCGGCCGCCTGTACGAGCGGCTCGACATCGAACGGCCGCGGTTCGTCTCCAACCACGAGGGAAACGAGGCCGAGCGCGCCGTCCAGCTCGCCCAGCAGGTCGAGCGGGGAGCCCGCGTGGTGCTGATTTCAGACGCCGGGACGCCGGCGATCTCGGACCCCGGGTATCCACTGATCCGAGCCTGCCTGAGTCGTGACCTCGAGGTCGAGGTCCTGCCCGGGCCTTCCGCCGTTACCACGGCGCTGGTCGCGTCGGGCCTGCCGGTCCACAGGTGGCGCTTCGAAGGGTTCCTGCCGCGGCGCGCGGGCGAGCTCGAGCGCGTCCTGCGCTCGGCCGACACCGTCGTGGCGTTCGAGTCGCCGAGGCGCCTGCCAGATTCGCTCGCCGCCCTCGCGGCGCTGGCGCCGAACCGGCCCGCGGCCGTCTGCCGGGAGCTGACCAAGCTCCACGAAGAGGTGGCGAGAGGTCCGCTGGGCCAGCTCGCGCGACGCTTCCGCGACGAGGTGAAGGGCGAGATCGTCGTCGTGATCGCGCCCGCCGAGTCCGAGGCCGGCGGCACCGACCTGGCGTTCGCGGTGGATGCGCTGCGCCGGCTGGTTCAATCCGGGGCGCGGCCCCGCGCCGCCGCCGGGGTGGTGGCGGCCCTGACCGGGACGCGGGCGAACGACCTCTACACCGAGCTGACGGGCAGGAATCCCCGTGAATGAGGATCGTCGGGCGCGATTCAATCCGGGCGGATCAGCTCGGTTTGGGATTTCGCGCCCAGCAGTAGTCCTCTTTAGGTTCGACCGCCGCCCCGAAGGCGCCCGAGGAATAGGATTCCTGCAGGAGAGTCTCGCGCCCGGACGCTGACTCGGGCGCGGGAGGAGGAGAGGATGATTCCCGCAGGACAGAGCCGGATCCCTAGGATGCGCATAGGAGGGGGCACGCTGCCCCAGACCTGTGACGCCTGAACGGCAGTCCGCGAACACCGGGCGGGGCGCGTGGATCGCCCGGGTTGCCAGCGGCGGGGCTCTTTTGATCGGCTTCGTCCTCGTGCTCGTGGTCCTGTTCGGAGGGTCGAGCGGGCACAAGTATCACCTGCTGTTCCAGAACGGCGGCCAGCTTGTCAACGGGGGTCAGGTCCTGGTCGCCGGGCAGTCGGTCGGCAGCATCGACGACATCAGCCTGACCAAGGACTCTCAGGCCGAGGTCACGATCTCGGTCGACGAGCAGCTCCACGAGGGAACGACGGCGATCATCCGCGCCACCTCGCTGTCTGGGATCGCGAACCGCTACGTCTCGCTCACCCCGGGGCCCAACAACGCGCCAGTGCTCGCCGACGGGGCGACCGTGAATGGATCGAAGACGACCTCCCCGGTCGATCTCGACCAGCTATTCGACACCTTCCGGCCCAAGGTCAGGGCGGGGCTTCGCAACGTGATCCAGGGCTCGGCGTCGCTTTATGACGGCAACACCGCTGGCGCGCAGAGCACCTACAAGTACCTCGCCCCGTCGCTGGCGGCGACCCGGCGGCTGTTCACCGAGCTGACCAGCGACAGTGAGGCGTTCAACCAGTTCCTCGTCAAGGGATCGAAGGCGCTCGGCGCGATCGGGGCTCGGAGCAACGACCTCGCCGACCTGACCGCCAACGCCAACCAGGCGTTGGGCGCGATCGCGAGCCAGAACCAGGCCCTCGACCGAAGCCTGGTCGCCTTCCCGCCGACCCTCCGCCAGGCCGACACCACGTTCGTCAACCTGCGAGCCGCGCTCGACGACCTGACCCCGGTCGTCAACGCCGCCAAGCCGGCGACCAAGAACCTGGCGCCCTTCCTGCGAAAGCTGCGGCCGGTCGCCGAGCGATCGGTGCCGGTGCTCGGCGACCTGCGGAAGTCCGTCAACCGGCCCGGGCCGTCGAATGACCTCACCGACACGCTCCGCGACCTGCCGCGGGTCGAGAGCAAGGCCAGCAAGGCGGTCCCGCAGGCGATCACGAGCTTCAACGCCTCGCAGCCGGTGATCAAATTCGCGCGCCCCTACACCCCTGACCTGCTCGGCTTCATCTCGAAGTTCGGCGAGGTCTCGGCTTACTACGACGCGAACGGCCACTACGCGCGGGTCTCGACTGCCGACGCCAACTGGTTCCACTACTGCAAGCCAGGCGACACGAACGCGGTCTGCACGGGCGGGGGCGGGTCCTACACCACCGGCCAGCTCGCGCCGATTCCGTCGAGTCAGCAGTTCAACGGACTCACCTTCGGCACTTTCACCCGCTGTCCCGGTGGCGCGACCCAGCCCATCTCAGGCTCCAACCCGTTCACGGATGACGGCAACCTGCTCTCCGGTGGCCCGGGCCCGAACCCGAAGTGCGCCACCTCCGACGTGCCCCCGGGACCATGAGGCGGATCGTCGCGACATTCGCCCTGCTGGCCGCGGCCGCACTGGTCGTCTTCGGGGCGGCCGCGGGCGGCTCCGGGTCGAGCTACGAGGTCCGGGCGATCTTCGACAACGCGAACTTCCTGGTACCGGGCGAGGAGGTTCGGGTTGCCGGGGCCCACGTCGGAAGCATCGACGCCGTCGACGTGACGACCCCGGGCGAGTGGGCGGACCGCGGCCACGGCGCCGATCCGGGCAAGGCGGTCGTCGTCCTGAACATCACCGACGCCGGCGTCCAGGACTTCCGCCAGGACGCCTCATGCCTGATCCGGCCTCAGTCGCTCCTCGGCGAGAAGTACGTGGACTGCGAGCCCACCCAGCCCCGGCCTCCGGGAAGTCAGCCCCCGCAGCCGCTGACCGTGATCCCCCCCGGCCAGCCGGGGGCGGGCCAGCGCTTCCTGCCGCTCGAGAACAACGGACAGGAGGTCGACCTCGACCTGGTCAACAACATCATGCGCCAGCCCTACGCGGACCGATTCCGGCTGATCCTGAATGAGCTCGGCGCGGGCCTGGCGGCGCGCGGTAACACCCTCGACGCGATCATCAAGCGAGCCGACCCGGCCCTTCGCCAGACCGACCGGGTCCTCGCCGTGCTGGCGGCCCAGAACCACCAGCTCGCGCGGCTGGCGCAGGACTCCGACACGATCCTCACCCCTCTCGCCCGCGAGCGCACTCATCTGGCGGGGTTCATCAACAACGCCAACACAGCCGCCCAGGCGACCGCCGAGCGAAGCGCCGATCTCGAGTCCGGGCTCCAGAAGTTCCCAGCCGCCCTTCACGAGCTGCGGCTCACGATGGCGAAGCTCCGAGGGTTCTCCGAGCAGGCGACACCGGTCTTCTCCGAGTTCCGCACCGGCGCCCCGGCGATCGCTCGGGCGACCAGGGCGCTCGGCCCGTTCGCCCACGCGGCGACGCCGGCCCTGACAACGCTCGGCACCGCCTCGGCGGAGAGCCAGCAGCCTCTGGTCAACTCGGACCCGATCCTGCGCAAGGTTTCGACCCTGGCCAAGAAGAGTGCACCCGGCGCCAAGAGCCTGGGCGCCGTCCTGGCCAGCCTGCGCAAGACCGGCGGGTGGAAGGGCCTCACCAACTTCCTCTACAACACGACGGGCGGGGTAAACGGGTACGACCAGTACGGCCACTTCCTGCGCGCTTTCCTGACCATCCCGCCGGGCTGCACGGCCCTGGTCACGACCGCGACGGAGGGCTGCCAGGCCACCTGGGGACAGGCGGCGTCGAAGACCAACCTGTCGGCGGCGCGAAAGGCGGCCGCGGGATCCGACGCCGCCCTGGCCCGGGCGGCCGCCGAGGCGAAGGCACGAACCCAGGGAGCCACGGGCGGGACGCCGGCCGGGGCCGTCGGTGCCAACGCGGCGAGCGGGGGCTCCAGCGCGGTCCAGCCCGGTCAGCCGCTCGACGCCGAGGGCCAACCGCCGGCGGGTACGACCACCACAACGCCTTCCAGCTCGGGTCAGCCGCGGGCACCATCGCTGAGCGCCGCCCGCGACCTGTTCGACACCCTGATCGGGGCGCACCATCGCTCCCACCGGGGGAAGCGCCGATGAGGCGCCGGGGAGTCGGCGCGATCGCGGCGAGCCCGACCTTGGTCGGCGCGATCACGACCCTGATCGTGATCCTCGCCATCTTCCTCGCCTACAACGCCAACAACGGGCTGCCCTTCGTGCCCAGCTACCGGATCTCCGTTCAGGTGCCGAATGCGAACACGCTCGTCCCCGGCAACGACGTCCGGATCGGTGGTGTCCAGGTCGGCTTCGTCGAGTCGGTCGAGCCGGTCCAGGACCCGCAGACCGGCGCCGTCCACGCCAAGGTGGATCTGAAGCTCAACAAGAGCATCGATCCGCTACCCAAGGACTCGAGCGTCGTGGTGCGTTCCAAGTCGGCGCTCGGGCTCAAGTACCTGGAGATCAACAAGGGCACCTCCAAGCAGGGCTATCCCGAAGGCGCCGTCCTGTCGCTTGCGGCTGCGCACCCCCACCCGGTCGAGATCGACACCGTCCTCAACACCTTCGACCCGGCGACGCGGCACGCCGCGCAAGAGAACCTGGTCGCCTTCGGCGACGCCCTCGCGGGCCGCGGGGCGGACCTGAACGCCGCCCTCGGTGAGCTCCAGCCGCTGGTCGCCGAGCTCGAGCCCGTGGCGAGAAACCTCGCCTCCAAGAAGACCGGGCTCGGCCGTTTCTTCACTGCGCTCGCCAACACGGCCGCGGAGGTCGCCCCGGTTGCCCAGGTGCAGGCCGACATGTTCGTCGCCCTCGACTCCACCTTCGGCGCCTTCGCGCGGGTGGCGCGGCCATTCATCCAGGACACCATCTCCGAGACGCCGCCGACCCTCGACACGCTGACCCGCACCGCGCCCCGGATCAGGAGCTTCCTGGGCCACAGCGCCACCCTGTTCGCGGACCTGCGGCCGGGGATCAAGTCCCTGAGCGAGAGCTCGCCGGCGATCGCCTCAGCCCTCGAGACCGGCGCCAATGTCCTGCCCGGCGCTCCGCAGCTGAACGCGCAGCTCGCCCCGACCGCGCGGACCCTCGAGGCGTTCGGCGCCGACCAGGGCGTCAACGGGGGGGTTCGGCGCTCGACCCAGCTCTTCGACTTCCTCACCCCGACGCTGCGCTTCGTCGCCCCCGCACAGACCTTCTGCAAGTACCCGACACTGCTCCTCAAGAACGCCCAGAGCCTGCTCAGCCAGGGTGACGGGATCGGCACCTGGCAGCGGTTCATCGTCATGTCGGCGGGCCAGATCAATGCCGGCGCGGGAACCGCCGCCCCGAACAGCGAGAACAGCCCCTCCTCGGCCCCGGCCAACGGCCCGGCGGGCACAGCGAATTTCCTCCACGTGAATCCCTATCCCTACACCGCGGCGCCCGGGCAGCCTCACGTCTGCGCCGCAGGCAACGAGAAGTACATCCAGAACAAGGTGATGGTCGGAAACCCGCCCCTGCTTCAGACCACGACCAGGGGCTCGCAGTAATGGCGCTGTTTCGTCGAAACCGCGGCCCCGTGAAGCGCGACCCGTCCAGCCCCGGGCCCGACGAGCGGATCTTCGGCCGCCACTACCGCGGACCGAGCCCTTTGGCGATCGGGTCGGTGGTCGCGATCCTGTTCGTGATCGGCTTCTACCTCGCCTTCACCAAGCACATCCCGTTCACGGGCCAGGGATACGAGCTGCATGCCACGTTCGAGAACGCGACCACCCTGAAGCCCGACTCGCCCGTCCGGATAGCCGGCGTAAACGTCGGCAAGGTCACCTCCGTCGATGCGAAGGGCAACATGGCCGAGGCGACGTTCACGGTCGACGATCAGGGCCTGCCGATCCACAAGGACGCCACGATCACGATCCGGCCACGGCTGTTCCTCGAGGGCAATTTTTTCCTCGACCTCCAGCCCGGGAGCCCGAGCGCCTCCGACCTCTCGAGCGGGCAGACGATCCCCGTCACCCAGACCGCCACCGCCGTCCAGATCGACCAGGTCCTGACCTCTCTCCAGAAGGACACCCGCAACAGCCTCCAAAAGGCCTTGGAGGGATACGGCGCGACGCTGAACCAGCCGCCGACCGCGGCCGAGGACGCCACCCAGGACCCCGACGTCCGGGGCCTGACCGCCGCGCAGGCGATCAACCAGACATTCCGCTATGGGGGCAAGGCGGGCAAGGGGACCGCGATCGTCAACCAGGCGCTGCTCGGCGAGCACCCCCACGACCTCTCAAGCCTGATCCGCGGCCAGCGTGACCTGTTCACGAAGCTCGCCTCGACCGACGGGTCGCTCAGCGACCTGATCACCAACTTCAACACCACCGCCGCCGCCCTGGCGTCCCAGTCGGCCAACCTCTCGGCCTCGGTCCGGGAGCTCGCGCCGACGCTGGAGGCCGCGCGACCCTCGCTGCTTCACCTCAATCAGGCCCTGCCGCCGTTCCGTGCCCTGGCGCGCGCCTCGTTGCCGGGCATCGAGGAGCTCCCGGCGACGATCGACGCCGGGACGCCCTGGCTGATCCAGACCCGCAGGCTGCTGGCCGACGACGAGCTCGGCGGCACGGCCAAGCTGCTCGCCTCCTCGGCGCCTCCGCTCTCCAAGACCACCCACACGGCGCTGTCGCTTTTCCCGCAGCTCGGCCAGCTGAGCCGCTGCGTCTCGCACAATCTCATCCCGGCCGGCAACGCGGTGGTCGACGACGCCGGCGGCGCCTATCCGTTCAGCACCGGCCAGCCCAACTACCGGGAGTTCTTCTACAGCACGGTCGGGCTCGCGGGCGAGAGCCAGGGCTTCGACGGCAACGGCCCCTTCGTCCGCTTCCAGGCGGGAGGCGGCCCGAAGCTTGTCCATATGGCCCAGCCCGGATACAGCGATCCCCTCCAGCAGTCGGTGTGGGGCCTCAACATCTCCAATCCGCTCGGAACGCGCCCGCGGCTCCCGACTCAGGGCAAGCCCCCCTTCCGCATGGACGTCCCCTGCTACACCCAGAAGGTTCCCGACCTAAACGGCCCGGCCGGCGCGATCGGCCCGCCGAGCCCGAAGCCATGAGACGCGCGATCCGAGAGCACCTCCGCGACTTCGTGGCGATCATGATCGTCGTCGTCCTTGCCGTGGTCACGACCGGCGTGATTCTGGTCCAGCAGTCGGCCAACTTCCCGTCCTGGGTGCCGATCCTGGGCACCGACCACTTCGAGCTCAAGGGTGAGTTCACCACCGCGCAGGCGGTGACGCCGGGGCAGGGCCAGCAGATCACGATCGCCGGGATCAAGGTCGGCACGGTCGGGGCCGTGACGCTCCAGAACGGCCGCGCCGTGGTGACGATGGACATCGAAAACAAGTACGCGCGCCTGATCCACCCCGACGCGACGCTGCTCCTGCGGCCCCGGACCGGCCTTCAGGACATGACGATCAACGTGGACGCGGGGACCCGCCCGGGTGAGGTCAAGGAGGGGTCGACGATCCCACTCGCCCAGACTCAGCCGAACGTCCAGCCGGACCAGATCCTCGCCACTCTGGACGGGGACACGCGGTCCTATCTCCAGCTCCTCCTCCAGGCAGCCGGTCAGGGGCTGAGCGGGGACAACGGCCCGAAGCTCGCCGCGGCCCTGAAGCGCTTCGATCCCACGGCGCGCGATCTGGCGAAGATCAACGGGGCGCTCCAGGTGCGCCGCAAGAACATCCGGCGCGTGATCACCAACTTCGGCCTCCTGAGCCAGGAGCTCGGCCACCGCGACACCCAGCTCGCGGGGTTCGTGCGCTCCTCCAACGACGTGCTCGGCTCGTTCGCCCACCAGGAGGCCGCGATCCGCGCCACCCTTCAGGAGCTTCCCGGCACCCTCAGCGAAACGCGCAGCGCGCTTCAGAGCGGCAACCAGCTCGCGCTCCAGCTCGGCCCGGCGTCGCGGCGTCTGATCCCGGCCGCCCAGGCGCTGGCGCCGGCGCTTCGGCAGACGCGCCCCCTGTTCCGGGACACGGTCGGCCCGATCCAGCATCAGATCCGACCCTTCGCTCGCGCGGTCCAGAAGCCGCTTCGGACCCTGAACGGCGCCGCGAGGCCTCTGTCGAAGGCATCGACCGGACTGACCAAGAGCTTCGGCGAGCTCAACAGGCTGTTCAACGCTCTCGCCTATAACCCGCCGGGGTCGGCCGAGGAGGGCTACTTGTTCTGGCTCGGGTGGCTGAACCACGACACCAACACGCTGTTCTTCACCCAGGACGCCGGAGGCCCGCTGCGGCACGGCTTGGTGCTCGCGAACTGCAGCACGATCGGCTCGGCTCAGTTCTCGATCTCGTTCACCGACCAGTTCCTCAACACGCTCAGGCAGTTGAGCGGGGTGCCGAAGTACGAGCAGATCGCTGCGGCAGACCCATCTCACTGTCCTCCCTTCTGATGGAAACTCGCCCGCCGACAATCACCCGGATCCTGGTCGCGATCGGCTTCGCGCTCTCGTGCTTCGCGCTGGCGCTCTTCCTGTGGATCGCGTTCGGCGGCCCGCTGCCGCTGAAGCCCGAGGGCTACCGCTTCACGGTTCCGTTCAATGAGGCGACCCAGCTCGCCGTGCAGTCCGACGTCCGAATCTCGGGAGTCTCGGTCGGCAAGGTCGAGTCGATCGACCTGTCCGACAAGGGGCTCGCCGACGCCTCGATCCAGGTCGACAGCCAGTACGCGCCGATCCCCGCCGACACCCGGGCGATCCTGCGCCAGAAGACGCTGCTCGGCGAGACCTACGTCGAGCTGACGCCGGGCAACCGCGACGGGCCGAAGCTAGCGGAGGGCGGCACGATCCCCGAGGCTCAGGTCTCGAGCGCCGTCCAGCTCGACGAGATCTTCAGGACCTTCAACGCCCGCACCCGCCAGGCGTTCAGGGTCTGGATGCAGGGGACCGCGGCGGCGCTCCACAACCAGGGCGCGAACCTCTCGGCGGCGATCGCCGAGCTCGACCCGTTCGCCGAGCAGACAAACCGTGTCCTGAAGATCCTCAACGACCAGCAACCCGCCGTCAGAGGCCTGATCCGAAGCGGGGGCGACGTCTTCCACGCGCTCTCGGAGCGAAAGGACCAGCTCCGCGGGCTGATCCAGAACTCCAACGCGGTGTTTCAGACCACGGCGCGCCGAAACGCCGACCTCGAGCAGCTGTTCGAGATCCTGCCGACCTTCCAGCGCGAGTCGAGGGCGACGCTCGATCGCCTCGACAGCTTTGCCGCCAACACAGACCCGCTGGTGCGCCAACTCCAGCCCGCGGCGAAGCAGCTCAGCCCGACACTGATCGCGGCCGGCAAGGCGGCGCCTGACCTGGAGAAGTTCTTCGCCGGCCTCCGGGGGGCGATCAACGCCTCAGGGAGCGGATTCCCGGCGCTCCGCAGGCTGCTGAGCGACGACCTGACCCCCTTCCTCGCCCGCCTCGGGACGACGGTCGACGGCCACGCCCCCTACCTCTCCGACCTGAACTCGATCGCCGAGGGCCTTCGCGACTACAAGCACGAGATCACCGCGTTCCTCGGCAACGCCGCCGCGGCCACGAACAACGGCCAGCCGGCGCCGGACAAGTTCCTGAAGCTGCTCAGGACCACGAGCCCGCTCGGTCCTGAAACGCTCGCCACCTTCTCGAACCGCCTCGTCTCGAACCGAGCCAACCCGTACTTCAAGCCGCTCGGTTACAACCAGGTGAAGCGGGGCCTGGCTGCGTTCGCCAACACGCCCTGCGGCGCGGGCATCAACGCGACCCTGCCGCCCCGCTCGCAGGTCGCCAGCGACCCGAACTTCTCGGCTCACACGGACAGTCTGTTCCCGAGCGCCACGGACCTCTACGACCGGGTCAAGCGCTACGCGCTGACCGACAGGAGCAGTACGGCGACAGTGCCGGCCCCGCCGTGCCGCAAGCAGGGAAAGCAGAATTCGATCGGAAAGTCGCCCGAGGCGACAGACTACCTGCACGTGCGCCAGCAGCCCTAGCGGCCGGCTCGGGATTTTCGGCGCAGCGCCGCTGATTCCGTTAGACTGGCGCCCAGTTTCCGCGTTGGCAGGGTGCGACATGGGTGTCGGGCGTGTTGATGCGGGGCAGGCAATCGAGGCGCGGACTGGAGAGAGCTGCGCCAACGGCGCGCACCGCGCGCACCTACAAGGAGGAGCACTAGATGCGGAGCAGGAGACGAGTCACTGTTGTCTTGGCTCTCGCGGCGGCCATGTCGTTGGCCGTGGCGGGGATCGCTTACGCGGCGATCAGCTCGACGGCGGTATTCAAGTTCAGCCCGAACAAGGTGTCGAAGACGACGCCGAAGGCGGGCAAGATCAACGTCCACACGCACACGAACTACAGCGACGTGAACAGCCAGTACACCGACCGCGCCCAGCTGTACTTCGACAGCGACTTCAAGGTCAACACGAGCACGCTCGGCAAGTGCAACAAGACGTCGATCTCGGGCACGAAGACGATGAAGCAGGCGATGGCGGCCTGCGGCAGCAAGCTGATCGGGACGGGCACCGCGACCGCGGCGGCCGGCGGCAACGTCGTCCACGCCTGCGTCCTGGCGTTCAACGGCTCGGGATCGGGCGGCCACGTGCTGCTGTTCACCCGCGCCAACGTGGCGCCGCCGTTCTCGATCAACTGCTCGAGCCCGAAGACCAACACGGCCGGGAACACGAACGTGCTCCTGGACGGCGCCCTGAAGGCCGCGGGCAAGGCCGGCTACGGCAAGCTGTTGGACTTCAACCACATCCACGACGCCTCGGCACTGCCGCTGACCGACTTCAACGTCACGGTCGGCAAGCAGGCCTCCGCACCCAACGCATCGAAGTGGATCAGCGCCAAGTGCAGCCACTCCAACAAGACCTGGAAGCTGCAGACCAAGTTCACCTACAGCGCCGGAACGCAGACGACGAACGCAACCCAGAAGTGCGTCGTCGGCTAGCACGACTGGACGCTTCTAGGCTCTTCTGAGCCGATCAGAACGCGGCGAGAGGGGCGGCAATTGCCGCCCCTCTCGCGTTGTCGGGGACGGGGTCCGTCCCCGAGCTCGGCACCGTCACTTGCCGCATGGCTGGCCGGACAGCCAAGAACGGCGATTTGAACCGGCGCGTCGAGCCCCGGGCCTCGCTACGGTTGCGCCGTTCGATTCGCGGGTAATCCACCCGCCGGGACAGGGGACGGTCGGACGCCGGCCCCGGTACAAGGAGGACGGAGACATGAGGAACCGCAAGCGGCACGGGGTCGTCTTGGCCCTCGCCGCCGCCGCAGCGTTGGCCCTGGTGGCCGTTGCCGTGGCGGCACCCGACGGCAACAGCTCGTCGTTGACCGGAAGCAAGATCAGCCCGAGCACCCTGCCGAAGACGACCTACAAGGCGGCGACGTTGACCGTCCATACGCACGCCAAGTACGCACATCCGGGCAGCTCGACGCAGGGCGGCTTCACCGATCACGCGCAGATCTACTTCGACAACGACGGCAAGCTGACCACCGCGGGCATCCCGACCTGTGACAAGTCGAAGGTCTCGGGCACCAAGACGATGAAGCAGGCGATGGCCGCCTGTAGCAAGGCCAAGGTGGGCGCCGGTAGCGCTGCGGCGTACGCCGGAGCCAACCTGATCCACGGGTGCGCGCTGGTCTTCAACGGCAAGAAGGACGGCAGCGGTCGAGCGACCGACCTGATCTTCACCCGGGTCAACGCGGCGCCGCCGTTCACGATGAGCTGTGCGAACCCGTCCTCGAACCAGGCCGGCAACACGAACGTGCTGCTGATCGGGACCATCAAGCCGAACCCCTCGTCGCTCGGCGCCGACTTCAAGGGCGGCAAGATGCTCGACGTTCCGAACATCGACGCCGCGTCGCCATTGCCGCTGGTCGACTTCAACGTCAAGGTCAACAAGGGCAAGTACATCAGCGCCAGGTGTCACGACGCCAACAAGCGGCTCAACATCAAGGCCAAGTTCACGTACTCGGACGGCCAGTCGGACTCGCCGAGCTCGTCGCAGACGTGCAAGGTGAGCGGCTAGCCGATCATCGACGCATCTGAGTGAACCGGGTCCTCGGCCCGGCTCATGCGCAAGAGGGGCGGCCTCCGGGCCGCCCCTCTTGCTGTCCGTGAGTCCTGAGGCCGGGCGCATCGAAACTGCCCCACTCGTGTTCGTACAACTGAGGAGTCGATGGGCGGCCGGATGCCGCCCCGAATTGGAGGACGGATATATGCGATTGGGCAGACGGACAGCCGTCGTGATCTCGGTGGCGGCAGCGAGCGCGCTGGCGGTTGTCGGCGTGGCGATGGCGGCGACCAGCTCGACAGCCGTCTTCAGCTTCAGCCCCGACAAGGTCCCGAAGAAGACCCGCAAGCCGGGGAAGCTGTTCGTCCACACGCACACCAGCTACGGCAGCTCCAGCGGCGCGACCAGTAGGGCGCAGCTCTACTTCGACGACGACATCAAGATCAACAACAAGCGCATCCCGCGATGCAACAAGACGAAGGTCTCGGGCAACATCGACATGGCGGCGGCGATGGCGGCGTGCGGCCGGGCCAAGGTCGGCAGCGGCAAGGCGCAGGCCGCGGCGGGGTCGAACACGGTCCACGCGTGCGTTCTGGCCTTCAACGGCAAGCTGCAGAATGGCAAGCCGACGATCCTCTTGTTCACCCGTGCGAACGTCGCGCCGCCGTTCACGATCGGCTGCACGATCGCTGCACAGAACCACCAGGGCAACACGACGGTGCTGCTCGAGGGGGTGCTCAAGAAGGTCCGCAAGGGCGACTACGGCACCCAGCTCGACATCAAGAACATCAACAAGGCCTCGGCGCTGCCGCTGATCGACTTCAGGACCACGGTCAAGCGGGGCAAGTATGTGAGCGCCCGCTGCCGCGACAGGAACCACAAGTGGAACCTGAAGGCGAAGTTCACCTACCTGAACCCGAGCAGCAACCAGAAGGTCAAGGACTCCCAGACCTGCAGGGTGAAGCACAAGAAGCATCACCGCCACTAGCGGCCCAGCCGCGCCGCGAGCCAGCCGGAGGGGTGGCACCCCTTCCCCTCCGGCTGGTCGAACGCGGAGCCGGGCTGTCGGGCCTCTGTGCGTTGGCCAAGCCGATTCCGCCCCGGGTCCGGGTAGCTTGCGGGCGCGATGCGCTTCCCAAGCCGTTTCGTCCCGGGGCTCGCTGCCATCTCCTTCGCCGTCGCGAGCTGCGGGACGAGCTCCCAGGTCTCCGACTCGAAGCTGATCTCCGAGCTTCAGCTCAAGCAGACGGCGCGCGGCTACGAGATGGGCGGCGACCCGTTCTGCACCATCGAGCAGCTCCTGAACGATGGCGACGAGGTGTCGAGCGCCGACGATCATCAGGGCGCCGCTCACTTCGTGATCGCGGGACCTGACGGGAAGGTCGGGGTGCTCGCCCAGCGGCCCTTCGCCCCCGACTGCACGCAGCGCGCCGAGCGAGTGCTCAAGAAGCTCGAGAGGAAGTCGAGCTAGGCTTGTCGCGATGGCGAGCAAGCGCGACCCTCGGCTGATCTCGCTCGGGTACGGAAAGTTCGCGCGCGCCGACCGGATCTACGCCCTCGTGCCGCTCGACCCGGGCGAGCGCGGTGACGGCCGGCGCACCTACGTGCACGTCGACGGGATGTCCGAGCCACTGGTCGCCTCTCGCTCCGAGAAGGCGATCCTGGCCGACGTAGAGGCGGCGCTCACGGAGGCGGCGGGCATCCCACGTCACCGCCGGGCCGCCAAGGGTCAGGAGAGCCTGCTCTAGCTCGCTCCTCGAGTCGCCCGAGCCTGGGGTCAGCTGCCTGACAGACCGCGCTCCCTCAGGGCTCGGCTCGACGCTAGAGTTGAGGCCGAGGCCAGGGCAGTTTGCGCTCCGGCTGAAGCGGGCGCAGGAGGGGAAGGATGTTGCGGGCTTACTGGCGATTCGGGGTCGTTGCGGCGGCGATCGTGGTCGGTGCGCTCGCGGTGGTGGGCGTCGCCCTGGCGGCGACCCGCTCCACGGCCGTCTTCACGTTCACGCCGGACAAGGTCCCGAAGAAGACATACAAGCCAGGGAAGCTGTTCGTCCACACCCACACCACCTACAGCTCGAGCACCGCCAAGACCGACCGCGCACAGATCTACTTCGACGACGACTTGAAGGTTCGGACCAGGGGGATCCCCACCTGCAAGACGTCCAAGGTCTCGGGCGCGCTGACGATGCAGGCGGCGATGGCGGCCTGCAGCCGTGCCAAGGTCGGAAGCGGCAAAGCTCAAGCCGCCGCGGGCACGAACACGGTCCACGCGTGCGTGCTGGCGTTCAATGGCAAGCCGAAGAATGGCAGGGCGACGCTGCTGCTGTTCACCCGTGCCAACGCGGCGCCCCCGTTCACAATCGACTGCTCGAGCCCGTCGACGAACACCCAGGGAAACACGAACGTGCTCCTCCAGGGCATCTACAGGCGGGCGAGCGGCGACTACGGGACCCAGCTCGACATCGACAACATCGCGGCGGCTTCCCCGCTGCCCCTGACCGACTTCGAGGTCACCGTGAAGAAGGGCGAGTACGTGAGCGCCAGGTGCAACGACGGGGACCGGGAGTGGAACCTGAAGGCGGTCTTCGCCTACCTGAGTCCCACTCAATCCGAGACCGTCAACCACTCGGAGAAGTGCAGCGTGACGTCATCAGGTGGCGGCGGTGGCGGCGGCGGTGGCGGCGGCGGCCAGGGCGGCGGCGGTGGCGGTGGCGGCGGCCAGGGCGGCGGCGGTGGCGGTGGCGGCGGCCAGGGCGGTGGCGGTGGCGGTGGCGGCCAGGGCGGTGGCGGTGGCGGTGGCGGCGGCGGCCAGGGCGGTGGCGGTGGCGGCGGCCAGGGCGGTGGCGGCGGCGGCGGTGGTGGTGGCGGCCAGGGCGGTGGCCAGGGTGGTGGGGGCTCGCGTCCCTCCGCGGGCGCCTCGACCGGCCTGGGCGGATCAGCGAGCACCGCCGGTCAGGGTGGGGGAATCCTTCCGTTCACCGGCCTGCCTTTGGCATCGCTGGTGCTCCTCGGCGCCGCGCTTCTCGGTGCGGGCGCGGGACTTCGGCGCCTGCTCACCCGCTGAGCAGCCGGCCGCTCGGCCGCCTGCTCACCCGCTGAGCAGCCGGCCGAGCGACGGCGAGGCTTCGACCCGAGGATCGGGACATCGGCCCTATCGCCAAGCAGTGAGGCGCCTTCGGTTCCCGCCGACCATGCCCGTCGATTCCGGCCCGGGTACCGGCTAACTATCCTCCTTCGCTCCCGTGTCCTACTACGTCACCACGCCGATCTATTACGTCAATGCCGAGCCGCATCTCGGCCACGCCTACTCGACGATCGCCGCGGACGTCCTCGCCCGGCACATGCGCCAGCGCGGCGAGGACGTCTTCTTTTTGACCGGGACCGACGAGCACGGCGAGCCGGTGGCCCAGGCCGCCGAGAAGCTCGGGCTCGAGCCCAAGGAGCTGGCCGACCGAAACGCGCCCAGGTTCCGCGACCTGATGCCCAGGATCGATGCCTCGAACGACTTCTTCATCCGGACCACGGACCCCCACCACGAGGCGAAGGTGCAGGAGATCGTCGAGCGGGTGCATCGCAACGGCCACTTCTACGAGGGGGTCTACGAGGGCTGGTATTGCCCCCGATGTGCCGACTTCAAGACCGAGGCCGAGATCGGCGAGGACAACACGTGCCCGATCCACAAGATCCCGCTGGAGCGCGAGCGCGAGGAGAACTGGTTCTTCCGCCTCTCGAGCTTTCAGGCGCAGCTCGAGCGCCTCTACTCTGAGCGGCCCGACTTCGTGCACCCGGCGGCGCGCCGCAATGAGGCCCTCTCCTTCATCAGGGGAGGCCTCGAGGACGTGTCGCTTTCACGGCCCAAGCTCACGTGGGGAGTCCAGGTCCCGTGGGACTCCGAGCAGGTGATCTACGTGTGGTTCGACGCCCTGCTCAACTACGTGACCGCGCTCAGCTACGCGTGCCCGGGCGAGGATCTGACCGAGCGCTACTGGCCCGGCTTCCACATCATCGGCAAGGACATCCTCAAGTTCCACGCCGTCTACTGGCCGGCGTTCCTGCTCGCGGCCGGCTACGAGGTGCCGAAGGGGATGTTCATCCACGGCTTCCTTCTGATGGAGGGCCACAAGATGTCGAAGTCGCTCGGCAACGTGCTCGACCCGTTCGAGGTGATCGACCGCTTCGGCTCCGACGCGCTGCGCTACTACTGTCTTCGGGAGGTCTCATTCGGCCGTGACGGCTCGGTCTCCGCGAGTGGTTTCGAGGCGCGCTACGAGGGCGAGCTCGCCAACGAGTTCGGAAACCTCGCCAGCCGCACGCTGGCGATGGTGGCGCGCTACCGCGACGGAGTAGTCCCCGAGGCGGCGCCCGACCCGGCGCTGATCGAGGGCCCCGACGGCCTGGCCGGGCTCGACGGCACCGTCCGCGAGCTGCTCGACCGCTCCGAGCTGAGCCAGGCGCTCGACGCGATCTGGGCCAGGGTGCGTCGCCTCAACCGCTACGTGGAGGAGACCCGTCCCTGGGACCTGGCGAAGGAGGACGAGCCGGGCTCTCCCGAGTCCGATGGCCCCCAGAGGCGAAGCGAAGCCGGCGATCGGCTGGATGTCGCTCTGTACAGCCTCGCCGAGGGGCTGCGGGTCCTCGCGCTCCTGCTCCACGCCTACATGCCGCAGGCCTGCGGGCGCCTGCTCGAGGCGCTTGCCGAGGAGGGCCGCGAGCTTGCCTCGTTCGGCTCCCGCGAGGGCGGGCAACGGGTCGGAGAGCTGACGGCCCTCTTTCCGAAGATCGAGGTGACGTCATCTAGGTGAAGCGAGCCCTCCTCGCCCACGAGGTCAGCAAGCGCTACGGGCAGACGAAGGCTCTTGCGGGCGTCAGCGTCGAGGTGGCGGAGGGGGAGCTCGTCGGGCTTCTCGGCCCCAACGGGGCGGGCAAGTCGACCCTGACGAAGATCGCCTGCGGCCTGGTCCGGCCGACCTCGGGCGGGATCGAGGTCGGTGGCCATCCGGCGGGCTCCGCCCCGGCCCGCGCGGCCGTCGGCTACCTGGCCGAGCTGTTTCGATTTCCCGGCTGGATGGCGGCCGATGAGCTCCTCGCCCTCCATCAGCGGCTCGCGGGATCCGACCGCGGGGCGCGGGAGAGGGACGAGCTCCTCGACCTGGTCGGTCTCGCCGGCTCCGCCTCCACCCGGGTCGACGCGATGTCGAAGGGCATGCAGCAGCGGCTCGGGATCGCCCAGGCGCTGGTGTCGGGACCGCGGGTGCTGCTTCTCGACGAGCCGACCAGCGCCCTCGACCCGGTCGGGCGGCGAATCGTTCGCGAGCTGCTGAGAAGGCTCCGCGACCGCGGTGTGGCGGTGCTCTTGAACTCGCACCTCCTGAGCGAGGTCGAGGCGGTCTGCGACCGGGTCACGATCATCGACCGGGGAAGGGTCGTCGCCGAGGGGCGCCCGGACGAGCTCGAGCGCCCCCAGGGGGTGGAGGTCGAGACCGGGGGCGGGATGCGGGTGTTCGAGGGCGCGGGCCGCGAGGACGTTCCCGGGATCATCGCCGACCTAGTCGCGGCCGGCGAGAAGGTCTATTCGGCGAAGCTCCTGGCGAGCACCTTGGAGGAGGTCTACCTCGAGGCGGTCGAAGGACGGACGGGATGAGCGTCGCGAGCGCCGATCAGCTCAGGGGGGCCGCGACGATCGTCGGCTACGCGGTTCGCGAGAGCGTGCGCCGGCGGGTCTTCGTGGTCGTGCTCGTGTTGACCGCCGGCTTCCTGCTCCTGTACGGGGTCGGCGCCCACTTCGCGTTTCGCGACGCGCAGAGCTTCGCGAGCGGCCAGCGGATCGTCGACCCGACCGCCTTCACGGGGGCGACGATCTTCGGCCTCGCGCTGTTCGCGATCCTCTTCCTCGGCGCGGTGCTGTCCGTTTTCCTGACCTTGGGGGTGGTGCGGGGCGACGCCGAGGTGGGCCTCCTCCAGCCACTGATCGTGCGGCCGATCGGCAGGTCGACGATGCTGGTGGCGAGGTTCGCGGGGGCGGCCGGAATGTCCGCGGCCTATGTCCTGGTCGTCTATCTGGCGGCGCTCCTGATCACCGGCGCCGTCGGCGGATGGTGGCCCGACCACATTCTCGGCCCGGCGCTGGGCCTCGCTGCCGCGGTGGTCGTGATCACGGGCCTGTCCACCCTCAGCGCGGTGTTCCTGAGCGCGACCGCACAGGGGATCGCCGTCCTGATGATCTACGGCGCCGGCATCACGGCCGGTCTGCTCGGACAGATCGGGCACGCCCTCGACTCGCACGCCCTGAAGTCGATCGCCCAGGTCGCCACCTGGGCCGTTCCGTTCGAGGCCCTGTATCAGGCCTCCCTGCACGCCCTCGTATCCGACACGACCGGGCTCACGGGTGCCGTGCTCCAACTCGGCCCGTTCGGTGGCGCCCAGGGCGGGGGCGCCGGGCTCGTGGTGTGGTCGGCGGCCTACGTGGCGGTCGCGGTCGCCGCGGCGAGCGCCGTCTTTCGGCGGCGGGACCTGTAGCGAACGCCCCGGGGTCACGCACCTAGACTGCGGCGGGTGGTCGACACGCATGCCCACCTCGGCATCTGCGAGCCGCCGGACGCCGATCTCGTCGCTCGCGCGAGGGGGGCCGGGGTGCGTCGGATCCTGAACGTCGGCCTCGACGAGGCGTCGAACCACGAGGCGCTCGAGGCCGCCGGCGAGCACCCGGAGGTGTTCGCCTCGGTGGGCCGCCACCCCAACTCGGCCTCAGGGTTCGACCGGCGCGCCGCCGCCGACGTCGAGGCGTTGGCCGGCGAGGAACGGGTGGTGGCGATCGGCGAGACCGGCCTCGACTTCTACCGCGACGGCGCGGATCGCGACGATCAGCGTGCCGCGTTCGAGGCCCAGATCGAGATCGCTGGCCGCGTGGACCTTCCGCTGGTGATCCACGTGCGTGACGAGCCCGGCTCCGACCTCGCCCTCTCGGAGGCGCTCGCGACGCTCGCGGCACGCGCGGACAGTGTGGCCGTGATCCTCCACTGCTGCTCGGTGCCGGCGTCGCGAATCGACGAGGTCGCCGAGCGCGGCTGGTACTGCTCCTATGCCGGAAACGTGACCTATCCCAGCGCCGGCGAGCTGCGCGAGGCGGCACGGGTGGTGCCCGACGATCTGCTTCTGGTCGAGACCGACTCCCCGTTCCTGGCCCCGCAGCCAGTTCGCGGAAAGCCCAACGAGCCGGCCCACGTGACCGAGGTGGCCGAGGTGGTGGCGCTCGAGCGCGGGGTCGAGGTCGCCGAGCTCGAGCGAATCGTCGAGGCGAATGCCGCCCGGGCCTTCGGTTGGTGAGCATGCCCGACAGCGACTCGCCCCCGGGCGCCCGTCCGGGCGCCGCGAGGCGTCCGGTCAGGCTCGGCCAGCATTTCCTCGCCGACTCCAACCTGCTCGAGGCGATCGTCCGCGACGCGGCACTCGACCCGGCCGACGTCGTGCTCGAGATCGGTGGAGGGGAGGGGGCGCTGACCCGGCGTTTGGCCGCGGCCGCCGAGCATGTGCACGTGGTCGAGCTGGACGCCGGCCTGGCGGCGCGGCTTCGCGAGCTGGCCGCGGGCCAGGCGAACGTCTCGGTGACGCAGGGCGACGCGATGCGCGTCGATCTGGCCGGCCTCGTGCCGGTGCCGAGCGCGGTGGTCTCCAACCTGCCGTACTCGATCGCGACCCCGGTGCTCCTGCGGACGATCGAGCTGGCCGGGGTGAAGCAGTGGACGGTGATGGTCCAGCGAGAGATCGCCGACCGTCTGCGGGCGGGCCCGGGCTCGAGGACGTACGGCGCCCCGAGCGTCCTCGTGCAGCTCGCCTGCCAGGTGAAGCTCCTGCGGGCGGTGGACCGGGCGGTGTTCACGCCCAGGCCCCGGATCGACTCCGCCCTGCTCGGCCTGACCCGCCACGCCGCCGCTCCGGCGCCGGCGCTGGTCGGGCTCGTGCGGGCGGCGTTCGCCCACCGGCGAAAGCCGCTCGCGGGTTCGCTGGAGCTGGCGGGAGGCCCCTCGAGGGAGGAGGCCCACGGGGCGCTCGGCGCGATCGGGATCGATCGCGACGCGCGGGCCGAGCAGCTCGCCCCGGAGGAATTCGCACGCCTCTTCGAGCGACTGGAGCCGGGATGAGGCTGCGCGCGCCGGCGAAGCTCAACCTGTGCCTGTACGTCGGCCCCCGGCGGGGTGACGGGCTTCACGAGATTCGCTCGCTCTTCTGCCCGCTGACGCTCGCGGATCGGATCACTGTCACGGAGGGCGACCGCGACGAGGTGATCTGCCCGGGGGTGGATGGCCCGAACCTGGCCTCGGCCGCGCTCGAGGCGCTCCGGGCCCGTGGCTGGGCCGGGCCGCGCCTCCAGGTGGAGATCGAGAAGCAAATCCCGATCGCCGCCGGCCTCGCGGGAGGAAGCGCGGACGCCGGGGCGCTCCTTCGGCTGGCGATCGATCAGGTCGACGGGATCGACGAGCTCGCCGCCGCTCTCGGCGCCGACGTCCCTTCCCAGATCACCCCCAGGTTCTCGCTGGTGAGCGGCGCCGGCGAGGTGATCGAGCCGCTGGATCTGCCGGGTGAGTTCGGGGTCGTCCTCATCCCCTCGAGCGAGGGGCTCCGGAGCGCCGACACCTACGCGGAGCTCGACCGGGCGGGCCAGGCGCGAGGCACCGGCGAGCTCGATGAGATCGCCGAGCAGCTTCGGGCCGCCGCGGGGAGGGGCGCCTCGCCGCTCGACTACGGCGAGCTGCTCGTCAACGACCTGGCGGCGGCGGCGCGCTCGCTTCGCCCCGAGATCGACTCGGCGCTCGGCGCGCTCGACGAGGTGGGCGCGGCGGTGGCCCTGGTGAGCGGCTCGGGGCCGACCGCGTTCGGGCTCTTCCAGGACGTCGTCGCCGCGGATCGCGCCGCCGCCGCGCTCGGGCCGCGCTTTTCGGGCGTGATCGTCGCGGGCCCGGAGGGTGGTCCGTGAGCGATTCCGGACAGAGTGGGGAGCGCCGCTCGCACCTGATCCAGGCGGCGGTCGCCGCCGCGGTGGTGGCCGGCCTGGTGGCCCTCAACAAGCTGCTGCCGAGCGTTGACCTCCAGAACGCGCTCCGGGACGTCTCCTCGACCCTCGGGGCGTTCACGTATGCGCTGGTCGGACTCGCGGCGTTCCTGGAGACCGGGGCGTTCGTCGGGCTGGTCCTCCCCGGCGAGACCGTCATCATCCTGGGCGGCGCGGTCGCGGGCCAGGGAGACACGTCGATCGTCTTGACGATCGGGATCGTCTGGGTGGCGGCGTTCGCCGGCGACACGACGAGCTTCATGCTCGGGAGGCGGCTCGGGCGGGAGTTCATCCTGCGCCACGGGCCGAAGGTTCGGATCACTCACGAGCGGTTCGCCAAGGTCGAGGAGTACTTCGCCCGGCACGGCGGCAAGACGATCCTGATCGGCAGGTTCATCGGCCTCGTGCGGGCCCTGGCGCCGTTCACCGCCGGCAGCTCGGGGATGCGCTACTCCTACTACGCGCCGTTCAGCATCATCGGGACCGGGCTGTGGGCGGCGGCGTTCTCGCTGATCGGGTACTTCGCCTCGCAAAGCCTCGACGCGGCCGCCAGCGCCGCGGGGGAGGGGACCCTGGTGTTCGGGATCGCGGTGGCGGTGATCGTCGCGATCGTCCTCACGGTGCGCTTCCTTCGCGAGGGCGAAAACCGCGCCCGGCTGGTGGCCGGGATGGAGCGCCGGCCGATCCTTCGCACGGTCGTCGCGCTCGGGCGCCGGCTGGCCCCCGAGGCGCGCTTCGTGATCGGCCGCCTCACCCCGGGCGGCCTCGGGTTGGAGTTCACGACGCTGGTTGCGGTGCTGGCGGTGGCGCTTTACGTCGTGATCGCATACACGTCGCTCATCTCCCACGATCCCGGGCCCACTCCGGGGGACCGGGCCGCGGCCGATCTCGCCGCGGACCTTCGCGGACCCGCGCTGACCTCAATCGCCAAGGTCGTGACCGCGTTCGGATCAGCCGCGATCACCCTGCCCTTGACCTTGATCGCGACGGCTTTCCTCGCCGTGCGGCGGCGCTGGAGCGAGGCGGTGGTGCTCCTCGCCGCGACCGCGATCATCTATGCCGGAGTCCAGGAGATTCGAGATCTCACCTCCCGGCCGCGTCCGGCGGGCGGGCTGGTGGACGTCTCCGGGGACGGGTTTCCGAGCGGGCACGCGGCTCACGCGATGATCTACCCCTGGCTGGCCTTGACGGTCGTCCTGCGGCTGCGTCCCGGGATGGCGGGCGGCGCGGCGCTCCTGGCCGGTGGGTTCGCGCTCGCCGCGGCGATCGGCCTCTCCCGCGTCTACCTGGGCGTCCACTACCTGAGCGACGTGACCGCCGGATGGGCCCTCGGCGCGGCCGCCTTCGCCGCCTGCGCCGCCGTCGCGATGATCGTCACCCACTTGCGCCAGAATGCGAGCCGAGATGACCGGGTTGGTCCGCTTGGGAATCGGGACTGAGTACTACCTGTTCGGCGGCGCGGGAGTGATCAGCCTGCTCGCCTTCGGAGCCCTGATCCTGGTGCCGACCCTCGGCTCCTACGGACGAACCTGGGAGAAGGCGACCGCCGCGATCCTGTCGGTGTTCGTCCTCGTGGCGCTGATCGGGCTGGGGATCGCGATCGGCGTCCTGATCGTCTACTTCTGGCCCCAGATCACCCAGATCATCCCGGGCCTCGACTGAGCCCCCCGCCGAGGGTGGCCGGCGAGTTCGATCGGGCCTCTACGATCCGTTCGTGAGCTCCAAGCCCGCGAGCCGTAAAACCCCTGCAAAGGCCGATGAAGTACCGACCCTGGACGCTCTCTCGGGGGCGATCGAGTCTGGTGCCGGCCTGCCCGCGGTGACACGGGCGGCCGCCAAGGCGCTCGGGGCCAGCGTGGCGCTGATCGACCGCTCCAGCACCGTGCTGGCTGTCGCCGCGTCGTCGGCTGCCGAGGAGAGCAAGCTGCTGTCGGACGGCGAGGGGGTGACCTCGGCCGAGCTCCGGGTGGCCGACGCTGTGGTCGGCCAGCTTCGCTATCGGGCTCGCGGCAGGGACCCCGCCCCCGCGATGACCCGGATGGTCTCGACCCTGCTGGCCCTGGAGGTCGAGCGCTCGCGCGCCCCCGACTGGGCGAGCGACGAGGCGGCGAGCGCCTTCGTCCGCGCGGTGCTGGCCCGCCAGGTGACCGATCGAGGCGACATCGTCGCCCGGGCGGCCGAGCTCGGAAGCGACCTCGGATCCGGGTCGGGCGTCGTGATCGCGCGGGCGGTGCCCCATTCGGCCCAGGCGGGGGAATGGCGCTCCAGGGTCCTGACGGTGGCGCTGCGGGCGCTTCGCTCGGTTGGCGCGGGCGCCCTGGGGGCGCTCGAGGAGGGCGAGACCGCCGAGGTCTCGACCATCGTCTCGGCGCCCGACGACGCGCACCTCAGCCGCGCTGCCCAGAGCCTCGAACGCGAGCTCGCGGCGGCGCTGCCGGGCTTCGCAGTGATCGTCGCCCGAAGCCGATCGATCAGTGACCCGGTCGACCTCCACAGGGCGGGGAAGGAGGCGCTCCTGGCGGCCAATGTCGCCGAGGCCGAGGGCCATGGGGTGCTCGCCTTCGAGGACACCGGCGCCTACCGCCTGCTACTCCCGGCGATGAGCGAGGACCCGGGCGAGCTCCAGCGCTTCTACGAGGAGACGCTTGCCCCCCTGGCGGCGTACGACGACCAGTACGAGACCGAGCTGGTGACCACCGTCGAGGCCTATCTGGAAAACGACGGAAACGTCGCCAAGACCGCCGCCCAGCTGTTCACCCACCGCCACACGGTCCGCTACCGGCTGGAGCGGGTGCGCGAGCTCGGCGGCCACGACATCACCTCGAGCGAAGGCCGCGAGAAGCTAAGCCTCGGCCTCAAGGCGATGCGGGTGCTCGGGATCGCCCCCCCGCGCGGCCCCGCGACCGAGCCGGGGACCCAGGCGGGCCGGGTGCGGCGGCCGAGCGACTGAGCGCCGGGTGCCCGGGGATCAAAGCCGGTCACGACCCACTGGAATGAGCTCCGGGGGGAGGACTTGAACCCACCTCTTCTCCGTCCAAAGCGGAGCGTGCTACCGATTACACCACCCCGGATTTGCAGTCAGTCTAAGCTGCTGGTAGCCCGTCCCCGCCCGCGCGGCCGAACGTCGCGAAGCCGCCTGACGTGCCCGAGCGCCTGCGAATGAGATCGGCCCCAACACGGCCGAGCGGTGCGGCTCTACGATTCCGCAGGTGAGCGGGCCCACCGTGCTGATCATGGCCGCCGGCGAGGGAACCCGGATGCGCTCGTCGCTGCCCAAGATGCTTCACCCCGTCTGCGGGCGGCCGATGATCACCTGGCCGGTGCTCGCGGCGCGCGAGGCGGGGGCCGAGCGCGTCTGCGTGATCGTTTCTACAGAGCGCGATCTGGGGCCGGCGCTGCCCGAGGGCACCGAGACCGTCGTCCAGCCCGCCTCGGACGGGACGGGCGGCGCGGTCCGCGCCGCCCTCGACCTGATCCGGGCCTCCGAGCTCGTCGTGGTCGTCAACGGAGACCACCCGCTGCTCACCGGCGAGCTGATCGCGAGCGTGGTCGACGCGCACCGCGAGGCGGGCGCGGCGGCCACCGTGGTGACCGTCGACCGCGACGACGCGACCTCGCTCGGGCGGGTGGTGCGCGATTCCGACGGGGCGTTCGAGCGGATCGTCGAGACCAAGTATCCGGAGGGGATCCCGGAAGAGATCCTGGCGATCCGGGAGATCAACACGAACACCTTCGTGTTCGACGCGGCCGCGCTGGCAGACGCGATCGGACGGGTGACGAACGACAACGCCGCGGGCGAGTACTACATCGGCGACGCGCTGCGCCTGATCCGCGATCAGGGCGGGCTGGTCCGGGTCGACAAGGTCGACGACGTGAGCGTCAACATCGGCGTCAACAACCGCGCCGAGCTGGCCGTCGCCACGGCGATCGCGCGGCGCCGCATCCTGGAGCGCCACATGCTGGCGGGGGTGACCGTCACCGACCCCGAGACGACCTGGATCGAGGCCGACGTGGAGATCGAGGTCGACGTGGTGATCGAGCCGGGCACGTACATGCGCGGCGCCACCCGGGTCGGGCGCGGATGCGTCATCGGCCCGCACACCACGCTGATCGACTCGGTGATCGGAGCCGAGGTCATGATCCCGCACTCCTACCTGGTCGAGTGCGAGGTCGCTGACCGCTGCCAGGTGGGGCCCTACGCCTACCTTCGGCCCGGGGCGACGCTTCGCGAGGGCGCCAAGGCCGGGACCTTCGTCGAGGTCAAGAACTCAGAGCTCGGCGAGGGGGCGAAGGTCCCGCACCTCTCCTACATCGGGGACGCCGACGTCGGCGCGGGCTCGAACCTGGGGGCGGCGACGATCACGGCCAATTACGACGGCTCGCGCAAGCACCGCACGAAGATCGGGCGCGATGTGCGGACCGGGATTGACACATCGCTCGTCGCGCCCGTGAATGTCGGGGACGCGGCCTACACTGGGGCCGGCTCGGTGATCACCGAGGACGTTCCTCCGGGGGCGCTGGGGATCAGCCGGACCGAGCAGGCCAACGTCGAAGGCTTTGCCGACAGGAAAGCGCGCACCGAACACGAGAATCCGGAGGACTGATGGCAACCCTCGAGGAGCGCCCCCAGGCGGTCAGCTCGATCCCGCAGGACTACACCAAGCGCCTCATGGTGTTCGGCGGGCGCTGCTCGATGGAGCTCGCCGCCAGGATCGCGGGCAAGCTCGACGTCGACCTCGGGCGCGCCGACCTCCGAACCTTCGCCGACGGCGAGGTCTACTGCCGCTACGAGGAGTCGATCCGCGGCGCCGACGTCTTCCTGGTCCAGTCGACCGCCATGAACGCCGCACAGGGCATGACGCCCAACGACGCCCTGATGGAGCTGCTGGTCATGGTCGATGCCGCGCAGGGTGCCTCGGCGCACCGGATCATCGCCGTGATGCCCTGGTTCGGCTATGCGCGCCAGGACAAGAAGTCGCAGCCGCGTGAGCCGATCTCGGCTCGGGTGGTCGCCAAGGCGCTCGAGGCGGTGGGCGTCGATCGAGTTCTCGCCATGGACCTCCACTCCGGCCAGGTGCAGGGATTCTTCGAGGTCCCGGTGGACCACATGACCTCGATGCCGATGCTGACCCAGTACTTCATGGACCAGGCGTTCGCCGAGGAGCTGGTGATCGTCTCGCCCGACGCCGGCCGGGTCAAGGTCGCCCGGAACTTCGCCCGCAAGATCGGCTGCCACTGGGCGGTGATGGAGAAGGAGCGCCCCGCCCAGCAGGTCGCCGAGATCGGCTACGTCGTCGGTGACGTGAAGGGCAAGACCGCGGTCCTCGTCGACGACATGATCGACACCGCCGGCACCCTGCAGGCGGCGGCGAGCACCGTGCTAGACGAAGGCGCCGCCCGGGTGATCGCGGCCGCCACCCACGGGGTCTTCTCGGGCCCGGCCTACGAGCGCCTCGCCTACGAGGAATCGGGCATCGAGCGGATCGTCGTCACCGACACCATCCCGCTTCGCCCCGGCGCGCCGGACAACATCACCGTGCTCTCGACCGCCCAGACCCTCGCCGACTCGATCCGCCGCATCTTTGCCGACGACTCGGTGAGCGAGATCTTCGCCGGCGAGAACCAGCTCTTCTAGCGTTCCCCGCTATTTCAAGCGGTAAATGGCCCCAAGTGGGCACGAAACGGTCACGAGCGCGGTCCTGAGAGTAGTCGCGCCACCTCTGCACCCGAGAGCGTCTCGCGTCGCAGTAGCTCCTCGGCGAGCAGCTTGATAGCCGCGCGGTTGGCGAGTACGAACTCGCCCGCCTTGGACGTGACCTCTCGGATATAGGCGTCTTCCTCGACGCCGCGAACCTTGGCCAGCAGCGGCAATAGCTCGGCGATCGCCTCCTGGTCACCGCGTGCGCCGCCAGGTGCGTAGTCGCCAGCGAGCCTCTCCGCGATCCCCCCTGCGAGCATCACGATGACCGTTCTCTCCACCTCCTCGATCTCTGCGTTCGTGAAGGTCGCAGGTTCACCCCGCCCCACGAGATTCGGCGGCACTATCTCGCGCGTGTGCATCGCGCCGCCCGAGAGCGTCTCGGGGTCGGGCAGGATCGTTACTCGGTCAAGCGCCCGCCCAAACGCATGCTGCGCGACGGCGTGACCGGCTTCGTGATAGGCGGTCGCCTCCGGTCTCATTCGAGCAGCGCCGCCACCCGCTCGGCCGCGACCTCGTCCGACTGCGGCAGCAGGTGGGCATAGGTGTTCAAAAGTGTGGTCGGCGTATCCCCGAGGCGGGCGGCGACAATATGGACCGGGACGCCGCTGGTCAGCGCCAAAGTCGCCGCGGTGTGGCGCAGGACGTGAAGCGTCCCGGTGGGGATCTCCGCCGCTTTGCGGTGACGCCGGAACCACTCCGTGAGCCGTTGCGGGTGAACGGGCCCGCCGAGCTCGTCGCAGAACACGAGGTCGCGGTCGTCGTAAGCCTCGCCAGCGAGCTGACGCTCTAGGAGCTGCGTCTCGCGGTGGCGCTCGAGCGCTGCGACCGTCTGCGGGTCGAGGCTGACCGTTCGCCGCGAGCGAGTCGACTTCGGCGGGCCGAAGCTGACCCCGCCGCGGGTCGGGACGAGCTGCTGCTCGATCGATAGCCGCGCGGCGTCGAGGTCGAGGCAGCGCCAGGTGAGTCCGGCAAGCTCGCCCCTTCTCATCCCGGTGACGGCGGCCAAGCGCCAGAGAGCCGCGTAACGGTCGTCCGCGACGTGCGCGAGGAACCGGCTGACCTCACCGGGCGTCCACGCCTCGGCCCGTGACTGCGTCGGCCGCGGCGGGTCGGCCAGCCGGGCGACGTTGCGGGGAACCCGTCCCCAGCGTTCGGCGTCGCGGAGCGCGCGCCCGATCACGGCATGGACGAGCCTTCGGGTCGAGACCGACAGGCCCTGCCGCTCGAGCGCGGAATAGAGACCGTTCAGGTGGCCCGCTGAGAGCGCCTGTAGCCGGATGCCGCCGAGCTCGGGGACGATCCTTAACCGGACCGCTTGCTCGTACTGGGTGACACTCAGCGGACGCAGGGTGGGCTCCACCGCCGGCAACCATTCGTCGATCAGGTACCGCCCGAGCGTCAGCTTCGACGGGGAGGCATAGGAGCCGTCGCGGAGTCGGGCCTGTTGCTCGGCAAGGAAGTCCTGCGCTTCGCGCCGGGTGGCGAACCCGCTCTTGCGACGCTGGCGGCGCTCGCCGTCTTCCCCGGGCTCGTCGTAGCGAACCGTCCAACCCGAGCCGCGGCGGATGACAGAGCCGCGCATCAGTCGGCGTCCTCGTCATCAGGAAGTGCGACGTCGACTCCCCTTTGCAGACCTTCGAGGACCACGTCGGCGGCGTGGGTGGCGAACGCGTCGGCCTCCTTGTGGCGGCGCAGGCGGTCGGCGTCCGTCATCGCGGCCTCGTGCTCATCGAAGCAGCGGCGCTCGTCACGGTACGTGGCGTGGATGCCGCCGCACCGCACACAGGGATATGGAGGACCGCCCATTCAGCTCGCCTCCCCGATCCCGCGCTTGCGAGCCGTGGCCAACCAATGCTTGACCGTCGACACGCTGACCCGTTCCTCGCGAGCGAGCGCCTTGTTGGCGCCGATCCCCTGCGTCCTGTAGTCGGCATGACGCCGGACCATGTCGGCCAGGAACGAGTCAGAGAGGACTCGGCGAGTACGCGGGCTCACGCTGAACAGGTCCTGGGTCGTGACGGTGCCCTTGGTCAGCACCGCGAGATAGGCGCGAGCGGCGTTGTCGAGCCCGTCCCAGTTGTCAGCTAGGTCACGCATGGTCGCCGTGGTGATGTTCTTGAAGTCCTCGGTTGGCGCTTCGCCCGGGTCGGCCTGCGCGACCGAGACGTTCGCGAGGCCGAACGTTCTCTTGGAGCCGTCCTCATTCGTCCACGCCGCATATTCGAGGGTGACGGTGAACGGCGAGCCCGCCTGGGTGGCGATGATCGTCCAAAAGGGGTGGTCCTTCGTCGGCTCCCTATATGCGAGGGCGCTGCTCATCTTGTCTCCTCTCTAGACCGGGACAACATACCGACAAGGGAGAATAGCACCGCCGCGAAAGGGCTTGACGCAAACCGATAAGTCTGTACTCTTGTCCCTACCTTGGCGCAGCGTTCAAAGACCGACCGGGCCCTCGCGATCGCGGAAGGTCGCCAGCTCGCCGCCTCCGGTGCAGGACGAATGATCCGTGAGGCCGCCGGTCTGAGCCTCGGTGATGTAGGGCGGGCCATCGGCACCGACGCGGCCAGCATCTACCGCTGGGAGAACGGCCACAAGCGCCCGAGCGCCCCCTACGCCGAGGCGTATCGAGACTTCCTCGAGGAGCTGCGCGAGGTTCATGCGGCACCACGCCGGCGCGGTGGGCGGCGAAGGGTGTCGGCATGAGCGAGCGCCAGACGTTGACGATCGAGGAGACGGCCCGCGTCCTAGGTGTGTCTCGCGGCAGTTGCTACGCCGCGGCCCGGGCGGGCCAAATCCCTGTGATCAGGGTGGGGAGGCGACTTCTTGTCCCTTCCCAAGCTCTCCATCGGCTCCTAGGACTTACGGGCGCGACGCCCGATCCGTCGCGAGAAAACGAAGAGCCCCGGTGATGGCCGGGGCTCGCAAGACGAGGAGGAGACCTCAATGTCTGAATCCAGAGTACCCGAACCCCCGGCTGAGCCGGATCCCTACAAGGGACCGGATAGCTGGAACGGCGATCCCCCGCAGCCGGACACGCTCGGCGGAAAGGTCGCCGAAGTGGACGAGCTGTCGACCGAGAAGCACGGCGGCTCCACGGTCCCGCTGCTGCGGATCGAGAACGGCAACGGCGAGGTGACGGACGTCCCCTGCTGGCGGGCGCACCTGCGCCAGCTGGTCGAGGAGCATGACCTGAAGCCGGGCGACCACGTCGTGATCCGAGCATTCGGTGCCCGACCCGGAGAGATGCAGAAGCTCTACGGGATGCGGGTCCAGAAGGCGGGCGACGATGTCCCCTTCTGAGGTAGTGGACGCGCTCACAGATGAGCGCGTAGACGAGGTGCTGGCGCCAACCCCTGAGGAAGTCAACCGCTTCGTAAGGGTGTTCGAGCAGCGCGGGCGCGACCTGGCGCTTGCTGAGGCGCGAATTGAATCGCTCGAGCGCCGGCTGATCGCCGTCGGCGTCGATCCCGAGTCGATCTAACCGGTGCGGCGGCCGCTAGAGGAGGTGACTTCTTTGCGGCCGCCGCCAGCTTCCACCATGACCCCCGAAGAGTTCTTGGAGCTCCTCTACGCAAAGGCCCGGGAGCCGCGAGAGGAGGTCTACGAAGCCGACCTTGGCGTCCAGCGAGAGTGCAGGCATCCACGGTGGGGCTTCGTCGTCCTGCAGACGGCCAACGGCGTGGACCAGGTCCGCGACGGCTGCCCTGATTGTGGCTTTCGGGACACCCACAACCACCCCCACCACGAGCACCCGGGACGCGAGTTCTATCCGCTGATTCGCCCGCGCCGCGGCTCCTCGAGGATCGACTATGACGACTACTTGGCGACTGAGGAATGGCTCGAGCGCCGCGAGGCCGCCAAGGCCCGCTGCGGACAGCGGTGTCAGCTCTGCGGCGCCGAGAGGGTGGAGCTCAACGTCCACCACAACACCTACAAGCGACTCGGCGCCGAGCTCGAGACCGACCTGACGGTCCTCTGCCGAAACTGCCACGAAAGTTTCCACGATCAACGCGAGCTGGCCGAGTCCCGCCCTCGCGACTCGATCTTCGGGTCTCGTTTCGGGAGACGCGATGCAGCCTGACGCGATCCCGACCGAGCTCAAGGAACGCCGACAGTGGGTCGTCTGGGCCTACGAGAAGCGCGACGGCAAGCAGACAAAGGTGCCCTACGTCGCTCGGGCGCCGCTCGACCGGGCCTCGTCGGGGCGAAAGTGGCGGGCCAGTTCGACCGACCCGTCCACCTGGCGCTCCTACGAGGAGGCGTCGGCGATCGAAGGCTTCGACGGGATCGGCTTTGTCTTCTCGCCTGACGATCCCCTGACGGGCGTGGACCTGGACGGCTGTATCGACGGCGCCGGCAACCTCGATCCCGCCGCGAAGCAGATCGTCGACCAGCTCCACACCTACACCGAGTTGAGCCCGTCCGGGACCGGCCTTCACCTGATCGCCCGGGCGAAGCTCAACGCCACCCGGCACTCGACCGCGGACACGCCGTGGAACGACAAGTTCGAGGTCTACTCGCAGGACCGCTTCTTCACCATCACCGCCAACGCGACGACGCCGTGGGGAATCGAGTCCCACCAGGAGGCGCTCGACAAGGTGACCGAGTTCATCTTCGGGCGAAACGGGGTGACGCCGCCGAGCGCGCCGGATCCCTTGCCGCGGGTCGAGTTGGACGACGAGGAGCTCCTACGGCGTGCCGGGACGTTCCGCAACGGCATCGAGTTCGAACGTCTCTACGCCGGCGACCACGACCACGCGAGCGCCAGCGAGGCCGACCTGGCGCTGTGCAACCTCTTGGCCTTCGCCTGTGGCCCGGACCCGGATCGGATCGACCGCCTGTTTCGGCGCTCGGGGCTGATGCGGCCGAAGTGGGACGAGCGCCACGGCGAGCAGACCTACGGTGCGATGACCGTCGCCAAGGCGCTCGAGGGCCGGACGGAGTTCTACGGTGCGGGGCCAAAAGTCGCTAATGCATTAGCCACTTCTTCGCGCTCAGCGGACGAACCCTTCGCCCATCCGCTCGGCGACTTCGTCGCGGAGAGGAGCGAGCTGCCGCCGGCGCTGATCGGGGATGCCGAGGACGTCATCCTCCCGGTGGGCGGGTTCGTGATCCTTGGCGGCAAGGGCGGCCGCGGCAAGACGACGCTTGCGATCGACGCCGCCTTCCACCTGGCCTCGGGCCGCGAGTGGCTCGGGTTCGCGGTGGAACGCGCGTTGCGGGTGTTGCTGATCGAGAACGAGGGCTCGCGGGAGATGTTCCGGCGAAAGCTCGAGGCCAAGCGTGAGGCGTGGCCGCATGAGATCCCCGGCGAGGTCTTCGTCCACACGGCGGACTGGGGCGGCTTCGACCTCCGCGCCCCGGAGGCCCGGGACGGGCTGCGCGAGTTCGTGACCGAGAACGGGGTCGACGTCGTCTTCGGCGACCCGCTCGACTCCTGCGGCCTCGAGGGCGTCGGCTCGCCCGAGGACACCCGCGCCTTTATGGAGCTGGCCAAGGCCGCCGGCCTTCACCGCGACGTCGCGTTTTGGTTCCTCCACCACCCGAAGAAGGACCGGGTCGAGGACGAGCTCGACAGCCTCTCGGGCGCGTGGGGCGGCCGCCCCGACACCGTCTTCACCCTGAACATCCTCAAGGACAACCGCTCGCGCCTCGGAATCCCGAAGACCCGCTGGGGCAAGGTTGGCAAGCGGGCGGCGCTGATCCTCGGTTTCGACCAGGACGCCGAGAGCTTCGAGCTGCTGAAGGAGGAGACCGAGGGCCGCGACTACGTCGAGGAGATCGCCGAGCTGTTGGCCGAGGAGAAGTGGCTGACCATCCCCGAGATTGCGGTGCCGGTCGAGAGAGGCGGAATCGGGGCCAAGCGGACCAAGGTCGAGGAGGCGCTCGAGGATGAGCGATTCATCCAGAGAGAGGGCGCCGAAGTGGGCCGCTCGAGCAAGGCTCACGCGACCGTTTGGGGGCTCGCGTGACTTCGCTTGTCCCGGGACAAGCGACGGGACAAGCGAAGGCTCCTCGGAATGGTCTGGACCTTCGCTTGTCCCTTGTCCCCCCTATAAGGGACAAGCGAAGGGACAACCGAGCGAACGACCGTGGCTTGGTTGGTACAAGCGACCGGGACAAGCGAGGGCGGTGATGGTCCACTTCGAGGGCCTGCTGCGCTGCGCCGCCCCGGGCTGCGACACCCTGATTGAGCCGCACCTGGGGCGCTGCCAGATGCACCGCTCCAAGGACGCGGCGCCGGCGCCCGCCGGACCGTCACCCAGCTCGAAGCCTGCGAACGGTCCGCGACCCGCGGCGCCCACTCCACCGGTTGAGCCGAAGTCCGCACCCTGCTGCGGCCCGATCGGCGCCGGCTGCCCGCAGGACGAGACCGTCGACCGCAACGAGGGCAAGCGCTGTCCCGCATGTAGGCGCGAGCTCGAGCGACTCAGGAGCGCCGGGTGACGGTTTTAGAATGTGAAGCGTCCGAGGACCGCCACGGCGGCAAGGACGAAATAGCCGACCGCCACAGGCGATCGAGGATGCAACGCCGAGGAGCCGCGAACCGGCCAAGGCCAGGCACAAGACCCCCCTCAGCAGTCGGCATGGAAACCCACCAAAGAAGGGGGCCATTTCATGCCCAGTAACAGTCTCGCAATCCTGAAGCGAGCCCGCGACATCATGGACTTCGCCGCGGGCGAGGACCGCCAGCTCACCGACGAGGAGGCCCGCCAGGTCAAGGCGCTCCACGCCCGCGCCAAGGATTGGGCGGCGACCGAGAAAGAGATCCACGCCATCTCCGGCGGCGGCGGATCCGAAGTCATCCCCGGCGACGGCTCGCCCCATTCCACCGGCCTCGCGCCGGGAACGGCATTCGTCCAGTCGGAGGGCTACAAGAAGATCGCCGACCCGGCGACCCGCGGCTCTCGCTGGTCGAGCGGGGCGATCGAGCTGCCGCTCCAGACCAAGGCGGCCGTGCTCGAGGGCGACCTCGACAGCCCGGGCGTCGGTGCTGCGCTGGCGCAGCCGGACGTTCGACCCGGCATCCAGCCGACCCTGTTCCAGCCGCCGACGGTCGCCGACCTGATCCCGAGCGCCCAGACCACCACCAACAAGGTCCGGGTGATCGTGGAGACGACCGCCGACCCCGGCGCGATCGGGACGGTGGCCGAGGGCGGAACCAAGCCCGAGGCAACGCTCGAGTTCGACGAGGTGGACGAGCCGGTTCGCAAGATCGCCTCGTTCCTGCCGATCTCGGACGAGATGCTGGCGGATGCTCCTGGAATCCAGGCGTACTTGGACGCTCGGCTGAGCCTGTTCGTGCGACAGGAGGAGGAGAACCAGCTCCTGAACGCAACAGGCAGCGGCACCGACCTGGTCGGCCTCCTCGACCGAGTGCCGGGCGCCAACGACGGCGTCTACTCAGACGCGGACACGCCGAACGCAGCCGACCACGTCTACGCCGCCATCGCGGCGGCAGAGGCGAGCTACCTGCCGAGCGACGGCATCGTCATCAACCCCGCCGACTGGGCCGAGCTGCGGCTGCTCAAGGACGACAACCTGAACTACATCGGGGGGTCGCCGTTCAGCAACACAGGGTCGAACCAGGCGAGTCGCTCTGGGGAAAGCGAGTGATCGTCACCACGTCGATCTCCTCTGGCATCGCTCTGGTCGGCGCATTCGCGACGGGAGCGCAGCTGTTCAGAAGGGGCGGCTTGACCGTGGAGGCGAGTAACTCACACGAATCCTTCTTCCAAAAGGATCTTGTGGCCATCAGAGCAGAGACTCGCCTAGCCCTCGGCGTGCTGAGGCCGGAGGCGTTCGCGGTGGCCGACCTTTCAGGGGGCGACTCCTGAGCCAAAGCCTCCCTCGGGAGGAGTAGTTCGAACACGACAGGGATAAGCCCGGCGGCTCTGATCCGGCCGCCGGGCCCTCTGCCTCGAACGAAGGGAAAGGACGAAGTGACCGAGTTCACCGAAGATCAGAAGACGCTCCTCGCCGCGCTGACCCTTGCCTATCCGGCCGGCTTCACCTACGGCGACGACAAGAAGGACGCCCGGGCGGTGGCCGAGTCCCTGGTCGAGAGCGGACACCTGGTGCACATCGAGCTCGAGCGAGGCTCGGGCTACCAGCTCGCTCCCGAGATGGCCGAGGCCCAGCGGGTGCTCACTGCTCGCCAGGCCGAGCAGGCCGCTCTCAATTGAGCGATTGGACCCATCTCAAGGTCAAGGCCCAGTCGCTGCGTGCGGCCGGCCACACCTACGAGTCGATCGCCGAGGAGCTCTCGAGCGAGACGCTCGGACTCAAGCCGTGGACCGTCTACTCGTGGACCAACCCGGAGAAGACGCCCGAGCAGCTCCGCGCCTGGATCAAGAAGCACCACCCCGACTGGCCGCTGATCGAGCCGTGACGGCCGACCGCCCGTACCAGGTCCGATACGCCTACGACCCGAGCGAGGCCGTGGCCGGCGCCGCCATCCATTCCACACACGAGCACATAGACGACGCCGCCGAGGCGTTCATCCACCTGACCGCGCCGTTCAAGCAGATCGTTGTCGATGAACGCGGCGAGCTCGAGTACCTGGACGACATCGAGGAGGCCCGCCTAGCGTCGATTGTCGAGCGGTCGGGATACGAGGTCGAGGACATCGACGGTGCCGCACCGCCCTTGTAGCGAGCCGCGCTGCCCAAACTACGCCGACCCGAAGGGGCGCGGGAAGTGCCTCGAGCACCGACGCGCCTACGAGCGCGAACGCTCCGCCCGGCGACGCGCCAAGCGGCCCGACATCTACAGGAAGCGGAAGTGGCTCGCGACCCGTGAGAGCGTGCTCCGCGACAACCCGGTCTGCGAGGAATGCGAAGAGCGGCTGGCCCAGGAAGTCGATCACGTCGTCCCGCTGAGCAAGGGAGGGGACCCGTACGCGCAAAGCAACCTAAGAGCGCTATGCCGTCCCTGCCACTGGGCCAAGACCGCGGGGGAGAACCGGGGGCGCTAGGCCGAGGGCCTACTCCCGCAACCCGGCGGCTTCGAGGGCTTCAGCATGACTGGCGAAATCGCGGACTCTGATGGCCTTGCCGTCGCGATACGTGACCAGCTCTGCGATTTCAGTAGTGAAGTTCAGCCCGGTGGTATGGCCCGTCGATTCCATTTCCCCAAGGGCGAGCACGGATTCCCCGAGGTCACGAATGTCGTCAAACCGACCCGTGATCTGCATGTCGGTCTTGAGGCTCTCCCAGCCCTGCCGGGCTCCGGCAGGCCCGCGATAGACCTCCATGAGCGCAAACCATTCGCACGCAGGGTCCCTCAGGTCGATCCAGGCGTCGAAGTCGTCGGCGTTCCAAGCCTCCACGTTCCGCTTGAAGACCTCCACGTTCTCCTGCGACATCGCCTACTCCGAGCGCCCGACGGCTTCGAGGGCTTCCTGAACCTCCTGATAGAGGCAGATCCGCACGACCAACCCGTCGCGGATCGTGCAGAGCCAGGTCCCGCGAGCCTGCACCTCGATCCCGTCCCGGCCCCGGAGGCGGTTCGACCACGTGATGACCACGTGCTCCCCGCAATCGATGTACTCGGCCCCGACCTCAACAACCTCCAAGGCCTCCTGGAACTCCTCCTGGAGACGTCGCGCCTGGTTGAGGCTGTAGATGCCTCGGTCTGTGCCTATCGCTCGCGACAGGTCGAGCTCAAAATCCGGCGCAAAGTCTTCGGACCCAGCGTCAAGGTCGCCGCGGAGCCAGGCCTCATAGCCGCGGCGAGCCATCTCGAGGTTCTCTCGCGACATCGCCTACTCCGACAGCCCGGCGGCTTCGAGGGCTTCATCGGGATCGCGGTAGGTCCGCACCCGGATCGTCTTGCCGTTTCGGTAATCGCCCACGAGCGCGAAAGGCCCGTCGGTCGCGACGCCGCTCGCCGCGCCGCGGGTGTGGATCTGGCCGATCGCGACGACTCGGTCGCCGACCTCGTGGATCTCCGAGTACTCGGCCGTCATCTCGTCGAGAACCTCTGCGATCTCTCGGAGCATCTCGCGAACACCTTCGTGACCCCGATACACCGTTCCTCCTTGCGTGAGCAACACGGGAAGCGCCGAATGCCACTCGATCTCGGGGTCGATGAACTCCTCCAGCCACGCGTCGATGTCCCCAGCGTTGAAGGCCTCATCAGAGCGCCTGAAAATCTCGACGTTCTCCTGCGACATCGCCTACTCCGAGACCCCGGCGGCTTCGATGGACTTCATTGCTTCGCTCTTATCCGGGTGGAACTCGATCCGAATGACCCGCCCGCGGCGCAGCTTGTACGCAAGCGTCCAGACCTGCGAAACCGGGATGCCACTCGTTCGCCCGCGACCGCCGGAGCGGACCACCACTAGGACCCAATCCCCGACGTCGATCAGCTCCTCCGGCTCCTCGCACCAGTAGTCGTCAAACGAGGAAACGAAGCCAGCAATCGAGGCAACGACTGCCTCCCGCCCGCTCACGAGCCCCTTCTCCATGTTCGCCCGTGGGTCCGACGACAGCTCGACGGCCTCGTCCAACACCGCGGTCGACGTTTCGTAGTCCTGCCCGACATACGCAACCCAGAGCCGCCGGATGATCTCAACGTTCTCCTGCGACATCGCCCGCGCAGTATCTCGCGCCCGAGGGGGAGGGTCGCGCGGAGCGACGCGAGGCGCTAGGACGGCCCCGGTGGCTCGCTGTGAAAAAAAGGACTGATAATGGGGGGTAGGACTCCGACCATGAAACCCCTCGTGTGTAGCGTTGCCCCCGGGGCCGTCATACGA